>NZ_JBNOOE010000011.1:17379-119961 GCF_050585265.1 Clostridium nigeriense
TTTTTGGTTGCGGGGGCAGGACTTGAACCTACGACCTTCGGGTTATGAGCCCGACGAGCTGCCAACTGCTCCACCCCGCGATATTATAAGCTAAATTCAACTTGGTGCTGAAGACCGGAATCGAACCGGTACGGTATCGCTACCGCAGGATTTTAAGTCCTGTGCGTCTGCCTGTTCCGCCACTTCAGCGTATATGGTAGCGGAAATAGGACTTGAACCTACGACACCTCGGGTATGAACCGAGTGCTCTAGCCAGCTGAGCTATTCCGCCATTTTTGGTTGCGGGGGCAGGACTTGAACCTACGACCTTCGGGTTATGAGCCCGACGAGCTGCCAACTGCTCCACCCCGCGATAATTAAGTTGAATTTAGCTTGGTGCTGAAGACCGGAATCGAACCGGTACGGTATCGCTACCGCAGGATTTTAAGTCCTGTGCGTCTGCCTGTTCCGCCACTTCAGCATATTTTCTGTCGCCCCTCAGCGACAAAATTAATTATATATTATGTTTTATTTAGTGTCAACATATTTTTTATATTTTTTTATTTAACAATATTCAATTATGAAAATAAATCTTTTAAAGTTAAATTATAAAAGGCTAACTTCATAGGTGAAATTAGCCTTTTATATAGATTTATATATTAAATTTATATGATGTCGATTATTACTTATTAATAGTTTCTTCTGGAGCCCTTAGATTTAAAATCTTGTTTCTTTTTAACATCTTGCATTCTTTCTTCACTATCTTTTAAGAACCTTGACATTATATCTTCGAAATTTCCTGTATTCATACCAGTTTTCTTACTTTCTGAAGTCCAATCTATTTCTACTGGTTTAACTGATTTTTTTTGTACATTTGCTTGCTTTATTGACAAGCTTATTTTTCCATTATCGTCAATTGATATTACCTTCACCTTAACCTTATCTTGCTCATTAAGATGTTGTCTAATATCCTTAACAAATGAATCTGCCACTTCTGAAATGTGAACCAGTCCTGTCTTTCCTTCTATTTCTACGAAAGCTCCAAAACTAGTTATATTAACTACTGTACCTTCTAATATGTTTCCTGCCATCAAGGTCATGTTACAAAGATTCCTCCTTAAAAATTAAATAATATATGTTATTATAATAATAACCTCTTTTAAATAGTTTTAAAACATATTCTTTAATTTTGCTCTTGGGAATTTACAACTTTCTCTCCGTCTTTTATCATACCTAGTCTTTCTCTTGCAAGTTTCTCAAGATATTCATTAGATTCTGTTGCCTTTTTAAGGTCAGATTCTAATTCACCATTTTTATCCTTAAGCTCTTGTAATTCTTCTTGACTATTAACAATATCTTCTTGAATTCTTCTAATTGTAATTTCCTGTTTAATATAATTAACAACAAAAACCGCAAAAATAAAAACTATAATCAATCTTTTAAGAGTTAATTGCTTTTTAATTGCTCTCACCCTCTTTAAATATACTATATAATATATTTTAAACACTATATATATTTTATTCAAGATATTTTTTTATGTTCCTAATTTTTACATCATTTTTTACCAGAAATACCGTAATATATTATTCTTATAGGATAAATTAAATTCTTTATTAATATCCTAATAAACTTTCCTAATTTGCTAATTATATATGTCTCTATTTTCAAAACCGTAGGGCTTATAAGCTTTAAATAAAGAATTAGAGTTAATATCATAAAAATATATACATAGGGGCCCAAAAAAGCGTAGTTCATATATAGTAAAAAAGTAAATACTATAATGGCAGTAAGAATCCAAAATAATATATCCTCTAGAATAATTATTATTTTAGGTATTTTTACTCCCCTCATTATGTTATATAGGTCAAATAATATACCCGCTAATATCCCTGAAAGAATAGAATATATTACTATGTCAAATTGAACATCTAAAGATAATGGCATATAAACCTACTTAAATAACTTAGAAATTATACTTTCTTTTTCTTTTTTCACTTCTTTACTACTATATATTATTGAAGATATGTTTCCGACTATTATAACGTCACCATTTTGAACGTCTAGCTTATTCATTTTTAATTCTGAACCCTTAATAGTCAAAAATCCTAACTTTGTATTTAATAAAATTTTCTCATCATCAAAACTTATAACTTCTTCTACCCCAGTAAGAATTAGTTTTTTTCTATTTTCTAAAATTATATTACCCCTCGGCTCTTCGAGCCTATTCTCAATTTTCTTTTCCATCTTATCTCCTCCACATATTCTTTATAAAAATATATGAAAGAGAAATTATATTTATTCTTTATCTTCTTCTCCTTCTAGTATCTCATACATTTCTTTTGCATTTTCTTTTTTAACATGTTCAGCTATATTTATAATTCTAGCTTTTAAAGATCTGTTTGCAAATTGAATTTCAATTATGTCTCCTTCTTTTATAACAGTTGAAGGCTTAGCTACTTTTCCATTTATAGAAACCCTTTGTCCCTCACAAACCTCTTTAGCTACTGTCCTTCTCTTAATAATTCTAGAAACCTTAAGATATTTGTCTAACCTCATCTTTACTCTCCTTAAAACTAATTTTTATTAAAAGAACCCGAGTAAACTCGGGTTCTTAATATGCTACTTATTAACTTTTTCTTTAAATTCTTTTCCTGCCTTGAATACTGGAACAGTTGAAGCTGGAATGTTTATTGTTTCTTTAGTTCTTGGATTTCTTCCTTCTCTTGCAGCTCTTTCTCTAGTCTCGAAAGTACCGAATCCAACTAATTGAACTTTTTCACCTTTTTCTAAAGCTTCTTCAACGCTTTCAATGAATGCTTTTAATGCTAATTCAGCATCCTTCTTAGTTAATTTACTTTTTTCTGACATGCTAGTGATTAATTCTGCTTTATTCACAATTACATCCTCCTTAAATAACCCGTATATATTTTAGTAGTTAACTATTTCTGTTAATATGTACTATAACTACATTCTCTTATTATATATCGTCTTTTTCTACTAGTCTACAACATTATGAATTTTTTGTTATAAACGCTATTTATTACAATAAGTATTTATAGTATAGTATAAACCAATATATATTATTCTTCAAAAAATTTATAAATCCTTCTTGTTTTTATCAAATTCTTTATTTTTTGCTTTATCCCATATTTCATCCATCTCTTCTAATGTCATTTCAGTTAAATTCTTATTATTTTTTATAGCCTCTTCTTCGATAAAAGAGAACCTATTTATAAATTTTTTGATAGTAGAATTTAACGCCTCTTCTTCATCTATACCTAACAGCCTTGCTACATTGACACAAGCAAAGATTAAGTCACCTACTTCATCTTTTATTTTTTCCTTATTATTGGATTTATATACATCTAATACCTCTTTTAATTCTTCTTCCACCTTTAAAGCAGCTTCTTCTACCTTATCCCAATCAAATCCAACTTTAGCCGCCTTCTTTTGAACCTTATGAGCCCTAATTAATGCTGGTAAAGCCTTTGCTACAGCATTCATTTCATCTGTTATAGTTTCAAAGTGTTTTTCTTTCTTTTTAAGTTCTTCCCAGTTATCAATAACTTCATCACTATTTGAAACATCTATATTTCCAAACACATGTGGATGTCTATAAATCATTTTATTGCATATAGAACCTATTACATCATAGATATTAAAGTATCCATCATCTTTACCTATTGATGCATGAAATATTATATGTAATAATACATCTCCAAGTTCTTCAATCATTCCGTCTATATCATCATTATTTATGCTATCAACTACCTCATAAGCCTCTTCTAAAAGTTGATTTTTTATACTTTCATGACTTTGCTCCATATCCCAAGGACATCCATCTTCCCCTCTTAGCCTATCTATTATCTCAACTAAATCATTAAAGTCTTTTTTATTATTCATGTCTTTAGGAATATAAATAGAGGTTAGATAATCTATATCTTCTTGCATGTCAAGTTCATATATAGGTATTTTTCTAATCGATTCTTCCCCTGCTATACCAGCAGCTCTTACAAAATATATTTCAGTATCATCATTATAATAATCAAGTAATCTAAGCTTAACTTCCGAAGCTATTAATGGATTATATACTTGAGTTATTATAGTTCCTATTCTCTTATCTAAAACTTGATTATTTATATCAAATGCATCTATAACCTTCAATCCTTCAATAGGATCTATCTTTAGTACATCCATCATAGCATCTATAAAGCTTACAGCTGGAACTATTTCATATTTAATTCCCTCATTATCGCATAAATTAATAAGATTAAATACTGATTTTTCCGCCACCAAAGGATGTCCTGGAACTGCATATACTATTTCATTACAAGTTTTATAACTACTTACTACATCTCTAGCTATGCTATCATAAACTTCATCAAAATTTTCAGAAACCTCGTAATAATGATCATATGTTTTAAACTCTTTTATTTTTTCTCTTAAATAATCTACAGTAGGGTGCTTTTCAGTTCTAAAATATATATTTTTACCTTCTTCTAAAGCCCTAACAGCTCCAATAGTTAAAGATTCTGGAGCCCCTGGTCCTAAACCTATTATTTTTATCATTAGGTTCTCTCCTCACTTATTAATTTTTCACTATTTTATTTTTAATTTCATCTATACTGAATATTCTAAGTATTAATATTAACATTACATATATAATAATACCCAAAAATATAGCTATTAAGCAAGAAGAAGTGTTGCTACCTGTATTATTAAATACGAAAATATAAGAAATTAATACACCAATAATCATAATTATTGCTGCAATACTAGGTTTGATAAAAGATTTATATACATTTAATTTTAAATTAAGCTTACTTTTTAAGGAAATTAAGTTTAATATAGTTGCAACTAAATAAGCTGAAATACTAGCTATAACTGCACCATAAATATTGATATCAGGCATTGGTACCAGAATAAAAGTTAATATAATCTTTACTATGCAACCTATAAATAAATTAATAATTGGCCTTATGTAGTGACCAATTCCTTGCATAATTGATGTTGTTGTTTGAGTTATTATAATAAAAGGAATAGATATTGATAAATATTTTAAAATTAATATTCCTTCATATTTCCCGGGAAATATTACTTTCATTATAGGCCCTGCAAGAAAATATAGTCCTAATGTGCAAGGCATAGCTATAAGCATGGACATTTTCATAGATAACTGAACTTTTGACTCAAGTTCTCCTCTTTTTCTCATAATATAATTTTCTGCTATTATTGGTATTAAAGAGGTGCAAAGAGCCATAGACAAAGTTAATGGTATATTTGTAATTACATTTGCCTTTCCTGTTAATTGAGCATACAAAATAGTTGCACCTTCTGAGGATAAACCAGCTTGCAATAACTTTTGTGGCACTAATATAGAATCTATTAAACTCATTATAGTTCCTACTGTCGTTCCTAAGGAAATTGGTAAGGCAATTTTTAATATGGCCGATAATACTTCTGGATTACTTTTTACTTTCTTATTCCACATTTCCTTTTTAACTTTTTTATATTTTTCATGTAAGTAACTTGCTCCTATTACACCTCCCGCTGCTGCTCCAAAGGCCGCTCCTCCTGCTGCATACTCTATACCCTTTGGCAATAGCAATATAGCAAGTCCAACTCCTATTATCACTCTTCCTATTTGTTCTAAAATCTGCGAAATTCCTGAAGGAGTCATATTCTGAAGTCCTTGGAAGAATCCTCTATATATAGTCATAATAGATATTATAAAAGGCGCAAAGGATATACCCAATAAGGCATAATAAGATTTCATATCCCATTGAACAAACTGTATTATAGGCTTTGCAAATATAAATAATATAATGCTTGTACCGACTCCTAAAAACATCATTAATATTGTAGATTCCTTTAGTATAACAAATATGCCTTCTATATCACCCTTTGCCTTCTTCTCTGAAATCATCTTTGAAATAGCTACAGGAACTCCTGAAGCCATGGCAACGAAAAACATATATAAAGGATATGACATTTGATAATATCCTACTCCTTCATCTCCTATAAGCATAATCAATGGCCATCTAAAGAATAACCCTAAAAATCTTGCTACTATTCCCGCTATTCCAAGTATCAAGCTTGCTTTTATTAGTGACTGTTTCTTCATAAAATACCTCCAAACTTTAAATTGCTTTTAATAATTTTTATTTTTAGTTTAGAGGTATTATTACTTTTTATTGATAACTTTATATTTATTTAATTATTTCTTTTTATTGTTCCATTTGTTTACCTAAGAAAGCTGAAGCTGTTTCAGATAACTTTAATTCTAGTTCTCCTAATTTTTCTCCTGATTCTTTAGATAAGATTATAACTGCTCCTATGGCATCTCCTTCAGCAATAATTGGAGATATTACTTGACTAGCATATTTTCCTGCTTCCTCGTCATTATGTAATGGAATAGTTTTACTTTGATCAGTTATTAATACTGCTTTTCTTTCTTCCATTATTCTCTCCAACTCTTGGCTAACCTTTCTTTCGATATAATCCTTTTTAGGTCCACCACTTACTGATATAAAAGCATCTTTATCTGCTATCAAAATAATATGTCCAATTGCTTGTTGTAAACTTTCAGCATATTCCTTTGAAAAATCAGTTAATTCTCCAATTGGGGAGTATTTCTTTAAAATAACTCCTCCTTCTCTATCAGTGAAAATCTCTAATGGATCCCCTTCTCTAATCCTTAAAGTTCTTCTTATTTCTTTTGGTATTACAACTCTTCCTAAGTCATCAATGCGTCTAACAATTCCTGTTGCTTTCATTATTATGAGCTACCTCCTTTATTAATAATTAGTTGCAATATTATTATTTGACTTCTTAGAAATTTTATACCCATATAACCAAATTTTATAACAAATTACACTAATAACTTTTTTAATTCAAAATCTAATAACTCATTTACTAAGATAAAATTGTAAAAAAAAGAAATCCAGAACTATCTGAATTTCTTTAATAATATTTTATCTTAACTTTTGACTAAAGTCTATTTTCGTATGTTTTAACATTATAATCAGTCTTCCATTGTTCTATAGAAGATGTATAAATTTCATTTTTCTTTTCATTTTCTAATGTAGTCTTTATTGTATCTTTTACTTCATCTAAAGTCTGTTCTTTATAATCAGTAACTTTTATTATGTGATATCCATAATCACTCTTTACAGGCTCTGATATTTCTCCATCCTTTAATTGCTTAAATGCATCTGTAAATTCTTGAACGTATTGAGTAGTATTATAAGTAACTGTTCCTAAACTACCACCATTTTCCTTAGTTCCAGTATCTTCTGAATATTCCTTTGCTAATTCAGCAAAATCTTCTCCATTTGCAGCTCTTTCTCTTATTTCTTTAGCAGTATCCTCATCACTAATTAAAATATGAGAAACTGTTGCTGACTTATAATTATCTATATTTTCATCATAATATGCTTGTATTTCATCATCAGAAACACTTACATCCTTAAATATTTCATTAGTAACATTAGTACTAATTAAATTACTTCTCATACTCTCAGTTAATTGTGTAGTATAATCTTCTAAAGTTAAATTTGCATTTTCTAAAGCTGTGTTGAAGGCATCTTCTCCACCTAAACTTTCTTTCAAGTTATCTATATACTCTTGTGTTGCAGACTGTACTTCTTCATCTGTTGGAAGTACTCCAAGCTCCTCTGCTTTCTTATACATAACCTTTTCTTCTACTAATACGTCGATAGCCTGAGTTCTTAATTCTTTTACTTGATCTGCTACATCTTCATTTGTATCATAATCCTCACCATAATATGATTGCAAATACGGATCTGCTATTTCATCTACATCTCCTCTTGTAATCTTAACATCCCCTACCTTTGCTAGAACTGTGTTCTTTATAGCTTCTGGTGTCTTTTGTATCATTTCACATCCAACTGCTGAAAGAGCAAAAATACTTAAGGCACTTGCAGCTATTAATCTTTTAATTTTAACCAATGATGTTCCCTCATTTCTATTTAATTTGTTAAACCCATTTAATTATACACAAATAGTATATCAATATTGTGTCAGTTATTCAATTTTTTAAATTAACTTTTAATATTTTTTGCTAATTTATCCATAATTTCCTTAAACAACTCTAAAATTCCTTCTTTTTTAATTTCAGAAAGCCTAACAGCAAAATATGGCTTCTCTCCAAACATTAAGAATACCTTATCTTTATAGTTTTCTAATAGATACTTGTAAATATGATTTAAATTTTTAACTCCATCCGCAAATATGAACTTAATTTCCTTTGGAGTTTCCTTAATTTCTTCAATTGAAATCATCTTAGCTCTACTTTTAATATAAGCTATGTCCATCAAATTGTATACAGGTTCTGGAATTTCTGAATATCTATCTTCAAGTTCAGCCTTAATATCCATATAGTCATCTAAGTTTTCTATTGCAGCAATTTTTTTATAAACTTCAATCTTTTGAATTTCATCTTCTATATACGTACCTGAGATATATGCATCTACCTTGATGTCTACTGTAGTTTCTATAGGTTCATTCTCTATTTCACCTTTAATTATCTTAATTGTATCTTCAAGCATTCTACAGTACAGATCATATCCTATTGCAGCCATATGTCCATGTTGAGCTGACCCCATCATATTCCCTGCTCCCCTAATTTCTAAATCCCTCATAGCTATCTTGAATCCTGATCCAAGTTCTGTGAAGTCTTTTAAAGCCTTTAATCTCTTTTCTGCTACCTCGGTTAAAACTTTATCTTTAGTATACATAAAATATGCATAAGCAATTCTATTAGATCTACCAACTCTACCTCTTAATTGATAAAGCTGAGATAATCCCATTTTATCTGAATCATGAATAATCATTGTATTAACATTAGGAATATCTATTCCAGTTTCTATTATGGTAGTACATACTAGAATATCAAATTCCTTATTCATGAAACTTACCATTTCTTTTTCTAATTGTCTTTCAGTCATTTGTCCATGAATAATTCCAACCTTACATTCCGGAACTAAATCAGCTAAGTATTTTGCCATAGCCTCTATACTTTCTACTCTGTTATATACGTAGTAAACCTGACCACCTCTATTTACTTCCCTTAATATAGAGTCTCTGACCAATTGATCATTTTGCTCAACTACATAAGTTTGAATAGGATACCTTTCTTCCGGTGGAGTTTCTATTACAGAAATGTCTCTAGCTCCTGTTAAGGACATATGAAGAGTTCTAGGTATCGGAGTAGCACTTAACGTTAATACATCAACATTCTTCTTTAAATTTTTAATTTTTTCCTTTTGGGCAACTCCAAATCTTTGCTCTTCATCTATAATTAATAAGCCTAAATCTTTAAACACTATATCTTTAGAAACTAATCTATGAGTCCCTATTAATATATCTACATTTCCTTCTTTAACTGCTTGTAATGTTGCTTTTTGCTCTTTAGCACTTCTAAATCTACTAATCATGTCTATTTTCACTGGAAAATCTGAAAATCTTTTAAGCATATTTTTATAATGCTGCTCTGCAAGTATAGTAGTTGGTACTAAGAAAGCTACTTGCTTTCCATCCATAACTGCTTTAAAAGCTGCTCTAATTGCTACTTCTGTTTTTCCATAACCGACATCTCCACACAGAAGTCTGTCCATAGGTTTATCCGACTCCATATCACTTTTTATTTCTTCAAGAGATGTTAATTGGTCAGGTGTTTCCTCAAATGGAAATTCATCTTCAAATTGCATTTGCCACTCAGTATCTTTATTAAATCTATATCCCTTTAAAGTAGCTCTAGTTGCATAAAGTTTAACTAGATCTTCTGCAATTTCATTTATTGATTTCTTAACTTTAGCCTTAGCCTTATTCCATTCATTGCTTCCTAATTTATTTACTTTAGGAGTTTTCCCTTCAGAGCCGATATATTTTTGTACTAAATCCAATTGATCAACAGGAACATATAACTTATCACCTTTATCATAAACTATATCTAGGTAATCCCTTTTATGTCCACCTACTTCAATTTGCTTTATTCCTTTATATACACCAACTCCATGATTAGCATGAACTACATAATCTCCAAGTTTAAGCTCTGCAAAGCTCTTTATTTTTCCTATACCCTTTTTATTTGTTTTTCTCTTAGATATTTTTCTCTTAGCCTCACCAAAAACATCTTTATCTGAAATTACACAAATCTTCAAATCTGGATATTCAAATCCCTTTAGTAAGTTACCAAAAGTAATTACAACTTCTCCAAATTCTATAGAACTTATATCATCTCTATAAGTACTTTCAATTCCTCTATCTCTTAAAGTATTAACTAATCTTTCACCTCTAGGTCTTGTACCTGATAAAATTATAGTCTTATATCCTTTGGACTTCTTTTCTTGAATATCTTCTATCAAAAGATCCAACTGCCCTTGATAACTATTTAAAGTAATTGCGTTTAATGAAAACTTATTTAGTGGATTTAATATTTTACTATTTGTAGCAAATACATCTAAAGTAATAACCTTCTGAATTTCCAACTTTTCTATTAAGTCTTCTTTTTCTAATAAAAGTTTACTTTGTGATGGTAGAATTCCACCTCTTTGTAGAAAAGATTCATAATTCTCACCAAATTCAAAATAGCAACTTTCAAGCTTACCTTCGCACTTCTTAACATCATCAACTATATAAATATAATTTTTTACATAGTCAAAAAAGCTATCTGGCTTTTCATAAAAGTAAGACAAATAACTATCTACTGTTTCAAATGTTGAAGTTTCTGTTAGAGATTCAATATTAGATTTTACTATCGCCTCTAATTTTTCTATTCTTTCTTCATCAGATTTTCCCTTAGCTTTAACTTCTTCAAGTTCCTTTAAAATATTCTCTTTTCCTCTATTTAATGCCTCTTCATCTAAGATAACTTCCTTAGCAGGGAATATCTCCACGCTGTCAACCTTTTCAATACTTCTTTGTGACTCAGTATTAAAGGTTCTTATAGAATCTATACTATCTCCAAAAAGTTCTATTCTATATGGATACGTTGATATAGGTGGAAATACATCTAATATTCCTCCTCTTAATGAGAATTCACCTTTTCCTTCAACTGACTCAACCCTCTCATATCCACACTCTAATAACATTTTAGATAAGTCTTTAAAATCTACTTCATCATCAACGCTTAATGTTATGTTATATTTCATAAATAGCTCTTTAGGAGTATAAATTGAAGTTAAAGAATCCATTGAAGTAACTATAATTTTATTATTATTACTTAAAATCTCCCTTATTACCTTTAACCTTGCCCATCTCAAATCTCCTGAAATAGCATCTATGTTATAAAAAACTACTTCCTTTGCTGGAAAGTAGTGAATATCATTAGTATAAAAGCTTAAGTCTTCATATATATTCTTAGCTTCCATATCGCTATAAGTAACTATAATCATAGGAGAATTTAAATTCTCATAAATTCCAAATATACCGTAACTTTTACCAGAGTCTGATAATCCATTTATATTAATTGGATATTTATCACTATTGATGCTAGCTATTATTTCATTAAAAGTAGAGTTATCCCTTAAGGGCTGCAATACCCCCTTTAATCTCATTAAAATACACCGTCCTTATTATTATTCAATTCTGGATAGCTTAAATCCATTTAATTCATTCATAGCCTCTTTTGTTCCATCTTTTATTATTATTTCTACAGCTTTAGCAGAAGCATCTATAACTTCATTTAAATCTTGTACCTCTTCTTTGCTAAATTTACCCAAAACATGAGATACTAAATCTCCTTTAGGTTGTCCTACCCCAATTTTAATCCTTGGAAAAACATCCGTGCTCATATTAGCTATTATGCTTTTAATACCATTATGTCCACCAGCACTTCCTTTTTCTCTAATTCTAAGCTTTCCAACTTCTAGACTTATATCATCATATATTACTATAACTTCTTCTTTTTCTAATTTATAAAAATTAATGGCTTCTCTAATACTTTCCCCACTTAAATTCATATAAGTAGTAGGCTTTAACAATACAACTTTACATCCATTTATAAAACCTTCCCCAAATACACCTTTAAATTTTGCCCTATTTACATCTATATTATACTTTTTCGAAATACAGTCTATAGCTTCAAATCCTATATTATGTCTAGTTCCATCATATTCTTTTCCCGGATTACCTAGACCTACAACTAAAAACATAGTTTCTCGCCCTCCTAATGAATGTTTGCATATTTATTATTATACTAGTTTTTTACAATAAGAAAAGGGTTTTAAAAAAAATAGCCCCTTCATATAAGGTTGCTATTTTTTAGTACTATCTAATTTTATTTGAATTTCTTTTACTTCACCATCCCTCATAACCTTACAAGTAATAGTATCTCCATTTTTCTTATTTTTAAGCATTTCAAGAATTTCACTAATGTCATTTATTTTTTGCCCATCAATTTCAAATATTATATCTGTTGGCCTTAATCCAGATCTATAAGCACTTCCATTTTGATTTATTCTAGAAACATATAATCCAACTACATTTGCTGTATTTTCACCTCTTATAAATCCACCCTCTAGCACTCCTAGAATATCTTTTATTTCATTTGTAGAATTCACCACTTTTTCTAAAGAGCTAAAATTCACTGCATAATAAACCCCGTTATTTCCTATATCATCAGTTACTTTTTTACTAGCAACCCCAATAAGTTCACCATTTAAGTTACTTATTATGCCTCCTGTATTAATTGTATTAATAGGAGTATTAACCTCTATTAAATCATAATTTTTCCCTTCAACATTGAGCTGTCTATTTGTAGATGTTATAATTCCTGGTATTATATTATCTATATAATCATCTCCTGTTGAATTACTAATAAGTACTATACTCTCTCCTTCTTTTTTTTCAGAGTCTTGAGCAAACTTTATCGGTATCAACTCTTCTTCATACATTATTTGAATTATGGCCATATCTATATCATCATTAAAAGCTACAATCTCTCCCTTTATTGTCTCTGAATCTATAATTGGTAATTTAACATAAATATCCTTCATATTTTTAATTTTTGAATAGCTAGTTAATATCTTACCATCACTTTCAATAATTATACCTGTAACATTTCCATCTATATATTTCTCTTGATTCAATGCCTCTTCACTATCACCTATAGTTACAATAGACTCTCTAACCTTATCAATTAAATTAGAATACTGTATGCTTAAATCTCCACTATTTGTCTTATTATTAATCTTATCTGCTAATTTCTTATATTTAATATTCATAATTATGCTAGACACTAATGTTCCAATTATAATAGCAATAGAGAGAAGAATCATGTATCTTATAAAACTCTTAAGAATAGACCTTATCTTCTTTTGCTTAAACTGTATTGAAGGAAGATTAATGTCTTGAAACTCATCTTTTTTATTCAACTTCTCTTTTCTTCCATTCATATTTTACACTCCTTCAATACGAAATTTACTTACTCTGTCTTTTTAATGTAAATGTAAATTTTACTCCTTTTTCAGGAATATTATTAACCCAAATATCTTGGTCATGTTGTGTTAATATTAATCTAACTATTGATAATCCCAATCCTGTACTAACTTTATTTGTTCTAGACTTATCTACTTTGTAGAATCTTTCCCAAATCTTATTTATATCTTCCTTAGATATAGTTGGTCCACTATTAAATATACTTACATAAACAAGTTCTCCCTTAGCATAGGTCTCTATCTGTATTCTTCCATCTTCTTCTCCATATTTAATAGCATTTTCCATAAGATTAGTAACAACTTGTATTATTCTATCTCTATCTCCAAGACAATACTCATGGTTATTACTAAAAATAACTTCTACATTTATATTTTTTTCTTTTATTTTGCCCTGTAAATTTAATATACACAGAGTTATTATTTCATTAATATCAATCCTCAAAATGCTTAGTTTAAACTTTCCTGATTCCATAGATGATATATCAAGAAGATCTGCTACCAATCTTGAAAGTCTTCCTACTTCATCATTAACTATATTTAAATAGTAATTTTCTTTATCCCTTGGAATTACTCCATCTATAATACCTGTTATAAATCCCTTTATTGACGTTATAGGTGATCTCAATTCATGAGAAACATTTGAAATAAACTCTCTTCTTACAGTATCAACTTTTTCTAAAGATTCTGCCATTATATTAAAAGAGTCTGCAAGTTCACCAATTTCATCTTCAGAATCTATATGTACTCTTTTTTCTACTTCACCCTTTGCTAATTTCTTAGCTGCATTATTAATTTCAGATAAAGGTTTCAATAATATTTTTTCAGCAAAATAATAAGCAATTATACTAGATAATACTACAGCACTTAATACAGCCAACCAAATTATAGTGAATAACTTTGATGCCCCAGATTCCTTTGAATTTTCTATTAAAATAGTAATTCCATTAAAATTATTGTTATCTATTAAAGGCCTATAATAAGATTTAAGCTTTTTATTTGACTTAGTAACAAAATCCTTTTCTATCACATTACCTGATTTTAATAAATCCATCTCAGAGCTAGAGATATCTATTTTTGTGTATTTTAAATAAGATAAGCTATCGTCAGAAACTACATATACATAACCTTGAGTATCTAATATTATTGAATCCATATCTACTGAAACCTTAATTATCTTCATAGCATTTTTTAATTCTTCATAACCCAATTCATTATTTTCATTTAAAAATTCAGTTGTAGCTTCTTCTATTATTTCTATATATTTGCTTGCACGTTCATACTCTTGATTTGAATACTCTCTATATATCATGGTTGTTAAAAACATTCCCACTAATATTAAGACTGCTGAGGTAATAGACGAAAAGGTAATTAAAAGTTTATATATTACACTTTTCTTTCTCATTTATTTCACCTCAAATTTATATCCAACTCCCCAAACAGTTTCTATTTGCCAATTTTCTCCACCATTTATTTTTTCTCTTAACCTCTTAATATGAACATCTACGGTTCTTGAATCTCCAGGATAATCATATCCCCATACCTCACAAAGCAATTGTTCTCTTGTGAACACTTTATTTTTATTACTAGCTAAATAATAAAGTAATTCAAATTCCTTAGGTGGCATCTTTATCTCTATACCCCTATATAAAACATTATATGAATTTGCATCTACAACTAAATCAGAATAATTTATAATTTCTGTGCTTGTTTCATCATAATTGTATCTTCTCATAACAGCCTTAACTCTTGCTAATAATTCCTTTGGCTCAAAAGGCTTAACAACATAATCATCAGCACCTAACTCTAATGCTAGCACCTTATCAAATGTATCTCCCTTTGCAGTTAACATTATAACTGGAATTTCATTATTTTTTCTAATCCACTTTAGCACTTCTATTCCATCTATCCCTGGAAGCATAATATCTAAAAGGACTATATCCGGTTTAAAATCTGTAAATAAGTTGCATGCTTCTTTTCCATTATGACATCGTCTAGTCTCATATCCAGCACTTAGTAAGTACATATTTATAACTTCACATATATTTTCATCATCATCAACAATTAATACTCTTCCTAATCTATTATCCATAAAAATAACACCATCCTTAATATTATTATAATTGATTTAAATACCCTTTGATTACTTTTATAGCAATTATAAAACATAATTAATAATTGTAACAAATTATTAATTAAATTTTATTGTGATAAAAATAAAAAGCCTCTAAAAAGTTTTTGCTTCTTAGAGGCTTTTTATCCTACTATGTATTAAGATTCGAATAATTTGCTTATTGGCTCATCATCATAAATTCTCTTTATTGCTTCTGCAAATAAAGGTGCTACTGATAAAGCTTTAAATTTAATTAAATCATCTTTTTCTGGTAGCTTTATAGTATTTAACATAACTAATTCTTCTATTGCAGAATTATTTATTCTTTCAAAAGCTGGTCCTGATAAAACTCCATGAGTACAGCAAGCATATACATTCTTAGCTCCTAAATCCTTTAATGCATTAGCAGCATTTGCTATAGTTCCTGCTGTATCAATCATATCGTCTATAAGGATACATCTCTTACCTTTTATATCACCTATAATATTCATAATTTCTGATACGTTTGCCTTTGGTCTTCTTTTATCAATTATTGCTATTGGTGCATGCAATTTATCAGCAAACTTTCTAGCTCTTGTAACACTTCCTAAGTCTGGTGATACAACTACTACATCCTCTTGATCATCAAATCCCTTTTCAATAAAATATTTAGCTAATATTGGTGATCCTAATAAATGATCAACTGGTATATTGAAATATCCTTGGATTTGAGCTGCATGTAAATCCATAGTTAATACTCTGTGTGCTCCAGCAGCAGTTAAAAGATCTGCAACTAATTTTGCTGTAATTGGATCTCTTGATTTTGCTTTTCTATCTTGTCTAGCATATCCATAATAAGGCATAACAACTGTTATTCTACCAGCTGAAGCTCTTTTAAATGCATCTATCATAATTAAAAGTTCCATTAGGTTATTATTAACTGGTGAACTAGTTGATTGAACTAAGAAAACATCAGCTCCTCTTACAGTTTCTCCTATATCAACTGATATTTCTCCATCACTAAATGTTGATACCTTTGATTTACCAAGTGGTAATCCTAAAATGTCTGCAATTTCTTTTGCTAGTTCTGGATGTGAATTTCCAGTAAATATTTTTATATTTTTTCCATGGGTTATCATTATATGAAGACCTCCTTAAATTTTTTGGCACTTTTGTTTATCTAAATAACTATTTGTTAGTAAGCCCACTTCTAGCTACCCAACCTTCAATATTCCTTTGTTTAGCTCTAGCAACTGCAAGTTCACCTTCTTTAACATCATTAACTATAGTTGAACCTGCTGCTATATAAGTGTTGTCTTCCACTGTAACTGGTGATACTAAATTTGTATTACATCCTATAAAGCTATTATTTCCTATTATAGTTGTATTCTTTTTCTTACCATCGTAGTTTACTACTACTGTTCCACATCCAAAATTACAGTTTTCCCCTACTTTAGCATCTCCTATATATGTTAAATGAGATACCTTTGTATTATTTCCTATATTTGATTTTTTAATTTCAACAAAATCCCCTATTCTAGCATGACTTCCAATTACTGATTCTGGTCTTATATATGCAAATGGACCAACAGTAGTTCCTTCACCAACTTGGCTATCAATAATAACAGAAGATTGAATTTCTACATTATTAAAAATTATACTATTTGAAATTCTTGAATTTGGATAAAGTAATACTCCTTCACCAATTTTAGTATTTCCTTCTATCACATTTCCTGGATATATTACAGTATCTCTACCAATTTCTACATCATCACCTATATAAGTAGAATTAGGATCAATTAATGTAACTCCATTTTCCATATGCTTTCTATTTATTCTTCTTCTTAATATCTCTTCAGCTTCAGCAAGTTGAACTCTTGAATTTACTCCAATAGTTTCTTCATAATCTATTGATAATGCTCCAACTTTCTTTCCTTCAGCCTTTAGTATTCCTATAACATCTGTTAAGTAATACTCTCCTTGTTTGTTATCATTAGATAACTTTTCTAGTGAGTTTAATAAACTTTCAATATCAAAGCAATATATTGCGGCATTCATTTCATTTATTTTTAATTCTTCTTCATTACAATCCTTATGTTCAACTATCTTTAATACTTCATCTCCATCCCTAACTATTCTTCCATATCCAGTTGGATCTTCGACAATTGAAGATAATAAAGTAGCAGAGTTTTTGTTTTTTATATGAGTTTCAAATAAATTTTCTATAGTTTCAGGCTTAATTAAAGGCGCATCTCCCGCAAATACCCCTACTACACCTGTTTTATTTTTCAAGAAATCAATAGCACATTTTACTGCATGACCAGTACCTAATTGTTCTTCTTGCAATGAATAAATAATATTTCTTGAAGCAGTTTTTTCTTTAACTAAATCTGCTCCCTTTCCTATTATCACATCTATATCATCTATTTTAGCTTTTCTCATAGTGTCTATAACATGATTAACCATTTCTTTACCACAAACTTTATGTAAAACTTTTGGTAAATCAGATTTAATTCTAGTTCCTTGACCAGCTGCTAAAATTAATGCACATTTATACATATAATCCACCTCACTATAAAAATTTAAGGACAAATTTATCATTTTCTCAAAAAACGTTCGTAAACATCTCATTCTATTATATTGTATTGATGGTACTATTTCAACCTTATATAAGGCTATATTAATCACTTTTTAAGTCTATAACATATATATTCTAAAGTAGGGCAAAAAAATAAAAGGGATATCCCTTTTATTTTTGATTAGTTCATATTAGCCAACCACTACTTCTGATTCATCCTCTAATTTAGCTTTTTCATAAGCTTCTAAGATTGATGCCTGAATTTTTTCTCTAGTGTCAGTGTTTATTGGATGTGCTATATCCTTAAACTCTCCATCTGGAGTCTTTCTACTTGGCATGGCTATAAATAATCCATTTTGTCCTTCTATTACCTTAATGTCATGAACTACAAATTCATTGTCAAATGTAACTGAAACTATAGCCTTCATTTTTCCATCAGAAGCTATTTTTCTAATTCTTACATCAGTTATTGTCATTGCACTACACCTCCGTCGCTATGATATAGATATAAAATTCTATAAAAATTGTAAAAATCCTCTTTTTATTTTGAATTTTTTTAAATTTTTTAAAAATTTAAAATTTTAGCAACTTCTTGTAGCTTTATTTTAATCTGATATTAAGCTCGAAGGTCTAACTTCTAACCCTTGTTCATCTTCTAAATTTTTAAGTTCAACTATAGAAATATATTCATCTACTCTTTTTTGAGTAACTCCTATATTATCAATTAATACTCCAATTCCTATTAATTCACTTTCAAATTCATTTAAAAGATCCTTTATTCCCTGAGCTGTTCCGCCACCTCTTAAGAAATCATCTATAAATATACATTTGCTTTTTGGTTTCATAGATCTCTTTGATAATGACATTTGTTGAATTCTGCCACTAGTTCCTGATACATAATTAATTGTAACTGTTGAACCTTCTGTAACCTTATTATCTCTTCTAATAATAACCAAAGGGATACCAAGATTCCTAGCAACTTCATATGCCAGAGGAATACCCTTAGTTTCAACTGTCACTACATAATCTACATTATTATCATAAAATACTGATGATAATATAACCCCAGCTTTACTAACAATTTGTGGATTGTACATTAAATCTGTCACATAAATAAAATTTCCCGGAACTATTCTACTTTTATCTTTTAACATTTCACAAAGATTTTCCGCAAATTTCTTCATACTTTCATTTTCTATTCCTGGAATATACTTTATTCCCCCAGCTGCCCCAGAAATAGTTTCAACTTTTCCCATTTCAAGTTTTTCTAATATTTCTCTCACTATAACTATATCTTCACTAATAGTTGATTTAGCTGCATTTAATAAATCCGAAAATTTATTAAGTCCTATAACCTTATTAGGATTTTCAGTTAAAATTTTCGTAATAGCAACTACTCTACTATTTCTGCTTAATTTTTCCAAAATATATCACCTACATTTTTATTATTTTCCGAATTATTTGTTAGTTTCAAGCATCTAATATTCATATTTTATTCTATATTTTTCTCAATATCAATAGATTTTAATCACTAATACTGTAAAATACTTATAATTATAAAATTTTTAATAAAAATTCACCAATTTATATAATATATAACTTTTTTATGTGTTCATTTTCTTAAATTTGTATATAATTATAAGGTGAAAACTATTTAAGATTAAATTTGTAAATTTTTCTTAATATAAAAGGAGTTGGTATTTTGTCATTCGATCTAAATAAAGATATAAATAAAAAAATACATTTTATAGGCATTGGCGGAATTAGTATGAGCGGTCTTGCTGCCCTTTTATTAACTAAAGGCTATAAAGTATCTGGATCTGACTCAAAAGAGTCCGAAATTACAAATAAATTAAAAGATGAAGGTGCAGAAATTTACATAGGTCATAATAAAGATAATATAAAAAATGTTGACTTAGTAGTTTACACAGCTGCGATACCATCAGACAACCCTGAAATAATAGAAGCTAAAAATCAAAATATAGAACTTTTAGATAGAGCTGAATTCTTAGGATTCATTATGAAAGGTCATAAATATAATGTTGCCGTAGCTGGTACTCACGGAAAAACTACTTCTACATCAATGCTATCTCACGTAACTCTAAAAGCTAATTTAGATCCTACAATATTAGTTGGGGGAGAATTAGATGTTATAGATGGTAATTTTAAGATTGGTGATAGTGAATACTTTGTAACAGAAGCTTGTGAATATAAAGAATCATTCTTAAAGTTCTACCCTTATATAGGAATTATTTTAAATATAGATGCTGACCACTTAGATTATTATAGAGATCTAAATCATATAAAGGAAACCTTTGAGAAATTCTCTAATATAATTCCTGAAGATGGTTACTTAATTGGATATTGTGAAGATGAAAATGTAAATGAAATATTAAAGAAAGCTAAATGTAATACAATTAGCTACGGAATAAATGCTGGTGATGTAAGAGCTACTAACATCTCCTTTAATAATAAGGGATGTGCAACTTTCACTGTTTGTAAGGATGAAAAAGAATTATTTGATGTAACTTTAAGTACTACTGGAAAGCATAATATTTTAAATGCTTTATCAACTATTTGTGTAAGCTTAATATTTGATATTCCTTATAATGTAATTGTAGAAGGTTTAAAGGAATGTAAGGGTGCTCATAAGAGATTTGAATATAAAGGCGAGTTTAATGGAGCAACTATAATAGACGATTATGCTCATCATCCAGTTGAAATAAAAGCTACATTAGATACTGCTGAGATAATTCCTCATAAAAATATATATGCAGTATTCCAACCACATACTTATACTAGAACTAAAACTTTGTTCAATGAATTCACTACTTGTTTTGATGATGTAGATGAACTTTTACTGATGGATATCTATGCAGCAAGAGAAAAAGATACCGGGCTTGTATCATCAAATCAACTTGGTGATGCATTAAGAGCTAAAGGTATAAACTGTACTAATGTTCACAGTCATGAAGAAGCTGCTAAATACTTAAAAACTAAAGCTTCAGACAATGACCTAATTTTAACTATAGGTGCAGGGGATGTTGTTAAGGTAGCAGATATTATACTAAAAAAATAATATTATTTTTTACTAACAGCTAGTTAATCTTAATAATTAGCTGTTAATTTTTTTATAGAGTTCTGGATATCTTTTTACTACTCTACTAATAATATTGATATTGTTTGCTTTATGTGTTTCTTTTTATCTAATTTTAATTTATAATTTACAATACAATACTAATTTGATAAAAATAAATTTATTTATAGAGGTGATTTTATGAACTTATCAATGAAGATTAAAAATGCTGCAGATTTTATTATAAAAAAATCTAAGTATAAGCCTGAAATTGGGTTGATACTTGGCTCTGGTCTTGGTTCATTAGCTGACTCAATCGAAAATCCAGAATTTTATCCTTATGAAGAACTTCCTCATTTCCCTATATCAACAGTTGAAGGCCATGCAGGAAGATTAGTTATAGGTATGTTAAACGGAAAATGTGTTGTAGCTATGCAAGGAAGATTCCACTACTATGAAGGATATGAGTTAAGTGAAGTCACTTTTCCTGTTAGAGTTATGAAACTTCTAGGTGTTGAAAAACTTATCGTTACTAATGCAGCTGGTTCAGTAAACACAAACTATAGACCTGGAGACTTAATGATTATAACAGACCAAATTAATTTCTCTGGAGCTAATCCATTAATAGGTGCTAATCTTAAGGAATTTGGACCAAGATTCCCTGATATGTCTAGTGCATATACTCCAGAATTAATAAAAAAGGCAGAAGAAATTGCTAGTGGATTAAAAATAGATACTAAGAAAGGTGTTTACATGATGTTTAGTGGTCCTACTTATGAAACTCCTGCTGAAATAAGAATGGCTAGAGTTATAGGGGCAGATGCAGTTGGTATGTCAACTGTTCCAGAAGTAATTGTTGCCGCACATTCTGGTATGAAAGTTCTTGGAATATCATGCTTAACTAACATGGCTGCAGGTATCTTAGATCAACCTCTAAACCATGAAGAAGTTATGGAAACTTCAGCTAAAGTAAAAGAAACATTTACTAAGCTTATGAATAAAATAATAGAAGAAATATAGAAATGTGCTTTCACACAATGTAGAATGAATAATGTAAAATTAAAGAAGAAACTTCCTTACGACGTTTCTAAAGTAGATATATTTCTAGTAATTCATCATTTTACATTTTTAAAAAGGAGCTTTTTACAGCTCCTTTTTATCATTTAATTATTGTTATATCTTTAGTTACTGAATTTAAAACTTCACATCCATCTTTAGTAACTAAAACTAAATCCTCTATTCTAACTCCAATATCATCTTTTAAATATATACCAGGTTCAATAGAAAATATCATTCCCTCTTTAACTTCTTCATGATTAGTTGAACTTACATCTCCAAAATCATGATCTTCTATTCCTATGCTATGTCCTGTTCTATGAGTAAAATACTCTCCATATCCTGCATTTTCAATATAATCTCTTGCAGCTTTATCTATTTCTGAGAACTTAACTCCTTCTTTAACCTTTCTTATAGCGCTTAAATTAGCTTCTTTAACTATATTATATATTTCTGCATGTCTTTCACTTGGCTCTTCACCAAGGAAGATAGTTCTAGTCATATCAGAACAATAAGAATTATAAACTCCTCCAATATCTATAACTATGCTATGCCCTTTCTTTATAGTGGTATTATCTGAATGATGATGAGGATCTGCCCCATTAGGACTAACTGCAACTATAGGTGAAAAGGAAAATTCGTTAACTTCATGTTTTTCATATATATCAGCTAAAAGACTAGCATAGTACTTTTCAGTTTTTCCTTCCTTTAAGTTATCCCAAAGTTCAAGCATAACCTTATCATTTATTTCTGAGGATTTTTTCATTAGATCTATTTCTTCAGCATCCTTTATCATTCTTAATCTATCTATAATCGAAGACCCATTAACAAAAGCCTTTGCTCCATTATTGTTCATTAATTTAATTAAAAAATGTGCTGGCCAATTTTTATCCACAGCTAATACGCTTTCCTTATCCACAACTGTGCATAATATTTGTATTGGATCTTCAATATCTGTATACCAAATTAAATCAACACCCAAATCCTCATAAACCGGGAATAACTTATTAACAATAAGTTTATGATTTCCGTTAGTATTTAAATATAAAGCCACCATTCTTTCTCCTGGGGAAAACCACTTTCCTGTTAAATAAAATATAGCAGGTGGTGATGATACTAGCATTTGATTTAAGCCTTGATTTGACATCTCTCTTAATACATTATTTACTCTATTTGTCTTCATAATTAATTCACCTCTATTTATATCTATACCTATAATATAACTCATGAACAAAATAATATCTATTTATATCAATAATTTATAGTGATATAATTAAATATATTTATTTAGGAGGATTGATTATGAAAATAGCTGCAATTTCAGATATACACGGAAATATATATTCACTAATGAAGGTTTTAGAGGATATAGATGAACAAAAAGTAGATTTGGTAGTTTGCCTTGGTGACTTAGTAGGATATGGTCCTCATCCAAACGAAGTTGTATCTTTAATAAAAAGAAGAGAAATGCCTTGCATAAAAGGAAATTACGATGCCTCTGTAGTAGATGGAGCTTTTACATTTATAAGAGATACTTCAATTAACTCCTTTGCACTCCCTTGGGCCGCTGAAGAAGTTAGAGCCTCAAATAAATTCTATTTATCTCAACTTCCTACTGAATTAAATTATGATATTAATGGAGTAAAAATTAAGTTTACCCACGGTAGCCCAAATAAAATAAATGAATATTTATTTGAAGCTGGGGAAAATACTAATAAAATTATGGAATCATTAGAGGAAGATGTTTTAGTTTGCGCTCACACTCATATTCCTTCTTATAAGAAATTTGGTGATAAAGTATTTATAAATACAGGAAGTGTCGGCAAACCTAAGATTGGTCGTCCAAATGCTACTTATGTTTTAATAGAAATAAAAGAAGATAAAACTGTTGCTGTTAAGTTTAGAGAATTAGAATATGAATATAAAAGAATAGTTAAAGATGCTCAAATGCTTAGCTTTCCTGCACAATTAATAGCATCTTATGAAAGCGGAAAAGAGTAAAAAAGTAGATAGATATTATATTCCTTGCTCCGTCGCATTCGCTCCAAGTCGCCAGAATATAATATCTATCTACTACTATACTAAAGGATAAAATTCAGCTTAGCTGAATTTTTTATTTTTTCATCATACTTTTCTATACAAAAAATACTTTCAATAAAGTTATCATTATAATATAAATCATATGAAGCTTTATCTACTTCATCTCTTTAAACTAACCTAGTGCCTCCACATAAAATATTTATCTCTTTTTTGCTTTCCATTATCTCTAAGATATGCATCTATTTGATTACATACTCTCTCCATAACTTCCATTAAACTATTTTTATACTCTTCTGGATATGTTATTAACATGCTTTTTAGCTTATTTAATTCGATAAATTTTTCCTCTAAATAATCTTTATCACTCATTTAACTCCCCCTAATTTATTTCCTAAAATTATCTTATGATTTAAAGTTGCAAATGTTAGTAAATTGATGTAAAATCTTAATAAACTGTATATACTATTATTACTATGACGAGAAGAGTAGCTATATGGAAGTAGTCTTAGCGAGTAAGGAATGGTGAAAGCCTTATACGAAGCCTTTAGTGAAGAACATCTCTGAGTTTCTAACCGAACAAGTAAAAAATTATTATATTTATAAAATAATTTTTATTTAAGTAGACTTAGACGGATTCAAACCGTTATATCTTGAATGACATTATTTAGTGTCAGATGAGTGGCTATTTATAGCAACCTGGGTGGTACCGCGAAATTATCCTTTCGTCCCTTGTTTTGGGATGAAAGGTTTTTTTATTATACAAATTTAACTAGGAGGAAATGAAATGAGTAAAGTTGTTTATGTAAAATCACTTTATAGAAATCAAGAAGAATATTTATCTAAAGAAATTACAATTTCTGGTTGGATAAGAACATTAAGAGCATCTAATGCTTTTGGATTTATTGAAGTAAATGATGGTACTTTCTTTAAGAATGTGCAAGTTGTTTTTGATAACAAAATTGAAAACTTTAAAGAAGTTTCAAAATTACCTATTAGCTCATCAATTACTGTTATAGGTACTTTAGTAGCTACTCCAGAAGCTAAGCAACCTTTTGAAATTCAAGCTAAGGAAGTTATAATAGAAGGAATGTCTAGTTCCGATTATCCACTTCAAAAGAAGAGACACACTTTTGAATATTTAAGAACTATAGCTCACTTAAGACCAAGGAGTAATGCATTTTCAGCAGTATTTAGAGTTCGTTCAGTAGCTGCATATGCTATACACAAATTCTTCCAAGAAAGAGGATTTGTTTACACTCATACTCCATTAATAACTGGAAGTGATGCTGAGGGTGCTGGAGAAATGTTTAGAGTAACTACTTTAGATCTACACAATGTTCCAAAGACTGAAGGTGGAGAAATTGACTTCAAAGAAGATTTCTTTGGAAAAGAAAGTAACCTTACAGTATCTGGACAATTAAACGCTGAATGTTATGCTTTAGCATTTAGAAATGTTTATACTTTTGGACCTACTTTTAGAGCTGAAAACTCAAACACGGCAAGACATGCAGCTGAATTCTGGATGATAGAACCTGAAATTGCTTTTGCTGATCTACAAGATGATATGGAATTAGCTGAAGATATGCTTAAATATGTTTTAGAATATGTTTTAGCTGAATGTCCAGAGGAAATGGCATTCTTTAATCAATTTGTTGATAAAGGAATCTTAGATAGATTAAACCATGTAGTATCATCTGACTTTGGAAAGGTAACTTATACTGAAGCAGTTGAAATATTAAAGAAAGCTGATAAGAAGTTTGAGTATCCAGTTGAATGGGGTATCGATCTTCAAACAGAACATGAAAGATATCTTACTGAAGAACACTTTAAGAAACCAGTGTTTGTAACTGATTATCCAAAAGATATAAAAGCTTTCTATATGAGATTAAATGATGATGGAAAGACAGTTGCTGCAACTGATCTACTAGTTCCAGGAATCGGAGAGCTTATAGGTGGAAGCCAAAGAGAAGAAAGAATCGATATCTTAACTAAGAGAATGGCTGAACTTGGTCTTAAAGAAGAGGATTACTGGTGGTATTTAGAGCTTAGAAAATACGGCGAAACTAAGCATGCTGGATTTGGATTAGGTTTTGAAAGACTTATCATGTACATTACAGGTATGTCAAATATCAGAGACGTAATCCCATTCCCAAGAACTACAGGACAATCTGAATTCTAATACAAAAGGAAGTGATTATTTCACTTCCTTTTCTGCATTTTCTAAAGATATCCCTTTATGTTTTTCAAATCTTTTTAGCTTAGGTGTCTTAATAACTTGCGCTCCATAAATTCCATTATGACCTATTATATGGTAACTAATAAATGCCCCAATTATATAATACGGAACAGCTTCTGATCCAAATAAATTAATTCCCAACATAATAGTAGTAATTGGAGTATTAGTGGCACTTCCAAAAACACAAATCATTCCAATAGCTGCTAGTAATGAAGGTTCTAGATTAGTTAAGTTACCTATAGCACCACCTAATGAAGCACCTATATCAAATAATGGAGTAACTTCTCCCCCTTGGAATCCAGCTCCTAAAGTTAGTATAGTTAATATTAGTTTCTTTATTGGATCTAAAATAGTTACATCTCCTGAAAAACCGCTATCAATAAGCCAAGTACTTAATCCCTCAAACTTATATAACCTAAATATTATAATTACTAATAAAACTACTGTTGATGATATTATTGCTCTAGATATATTATTTTTTATATTTTTACTATAAAAGCCTTTAACTAAATGAATTCCTTTGGCAAATAGTCTTCCAAAAACTCCAAATAAAATTGAAGATACTATTACTATTAATAATGTATATAAAGAAATATTAGGAACTGCTTTTATTATATGTCCTGAATGATTTATACCTAATGATTCTGTAACAAAATTAGCTGTATAAGACCCAATAAAACAATATATCATTGCTTCATAACTTAGCTTTCCTATAAAGCATACCTCCATACCAAAAAATGTTCCTGCAAGTGGAGTCCCAAATACTGAACCAAAGGCAGCGCTTATTCCAGACATAATTAAAACTCTTTTTGCCTTATGCTCCATTTTAAAAGTATTAGCTATCTTATTAGTTAAAGTTCCTCCTATTTGAACTGCTGTACCTTCTCTTCCTGCTGATCCACCAGCTAAGTGAGTTAACACAGTAAATATAAATGTTAAAATTGCCATTCTGAAAGGAACTTTTACATCCTTTTGAACACTTTCAATAATTAAATTATTCCCTCTATTAGAGCCTTTTCCATACTTTGAATATGTATATGCTGTTAGTACTCCTATTACTGGAATTAAAAAAATTAAATAAGGAAAACTTCCTCTTAGTGTTGTAACTAATTCTAATGATTTTAAAAATATTGCTGATATAACCCCCATTATAATTGAAACTATAATAGTACAAATAGCTAGTTTAAAACTTCTCATCTTATGTCACCTTTCTAATAATTAATTCTAAAAAATAAAAAAAGACTATGGCTCTACGATTAAAATCATAGAAGTCATTAGTCTTACTTGACGGTTTAGATTTCTCATGGGAGAACTTCATTCCCAATAATTATTCGTATTTTACTTAAATATTATAATACTAAAATTTATAAAAATCAATCTATCTATATAATTATCATACATCCAAATACTTATTTAAAATTTCTATACTAAACTATTTTTTTTACTCATATAAATTATAAATGCTATTATTGATAATAATATTTGGACAATGCTAAGAATAATAAATTCACCTGTTGCTAAATATATATCTCCTAATACTCTTATTGATATTAGTAAGCTTACAAGAAATATTAATCCCATAATAAATGAAATTATTATCCCCATATTCTCTTTAGATAAATTAAAAATTCCTGCTATTAAATTACCTAATCCATAAAAAGCTATTGCAATAATTCCTGGAATAATCCAATTTGTAAAAGGAACCCTAGATAACCATTCTTGTGGGTATTCACCAAACCTTCCTGATATCATTATAATACCACAATAAATTGCTCCTAATGCTAAAAACAAATCATAAATTGCTAAAATTAATTTCATTTTATTATTTTTCATAATTATCACCCCTTAATGAAATAATATCATCTGTTTTTATATTTATCAATATATTTTTATTGATAAACAATATTATTTTATTTCAAAAAAAGCTGAGTTTCCTCAGCTTTTTATATATTTTTTATATTTTCATATACTCTTTTATAATGAGTATAAACTTCTTTATATGCTTGTACTGACTCTTTATTTGGATAATAACATTCCTTTTCCTTTACTATTACCTTTACAGCTTTCTCAAATGAATCAAACCACTTTAAAGAAACAGCTGCAATAATTGATGCTCCAAGGGATGGACCCTCTTCTATTTTTAAAGATATTATCTTTTTATTAAATATATTTGCTTGTATTTGAAGCCAATCCTTAGACTTAGCCCCTCCCCCTACTGAAATTATATCTCTATCACTATCATCTTCATAAATACTAAAGCAATCTTTTAATGAGAATGTTATTCCTTCAATAACTGCTCTTGCAAAATGATTTAAATCATGACTTTTATCTATTCCTATAAATGTTCCTCTAATTTTACTATCTGTATATGGAGTTCTTTCACCTACTATATATGGAGCAAATAATAATCCATTAGATCCTTCTTTAACATTAGAAATACCACTTAATAATTCCTCGAAGCTTTTATCCTTTGCAAATGTATCCCTAAACCAAGTTAGTGAATCTCCAGCAGAAAGAGTTACCCCCATAGAATAATAGCTATTTGGTATCACATTATTAAACATATGAAGTTTTCCACCATAATTCTTATATCCTTCTTCATATTTTAAATATACTCCTGATGTACCTATACTCAATAAATCTCTATTTTTATTTATTATTCCTGACCCTAAAGCTGAACATGGGTTATCAGAACCAGCTGGGAATATTTTTACACTTCCTTTAACATTTAATTTTTTCTTTAACTCATCATTCAATTCTCCTACACATTCAATTGAATTATATATCTTAGGATACTTCTCTAAATCTAAATTCAAAAAATTTGCTATTTCTTCTGACCACTTTCCCTCTTTTACATCTAACATTTGAGTTCCTGCTGCATCAGAGATATCTGTACATATATTCCCTGTGTATTTAAATACTAAGTAATCTTTAGGTAAACAGAATTTTTTAGTTTTGTCCCAATTTTCAGGTTCATTTTCCTTTACCCATAATACCTTTGGAAGTGTGAATCCTTCTAGACTTTTATTCCCTGTAATTTCAATTATTTTGTCTGAAAAATTATCCATGATATATTGGCATTGCTTAGTAGTTCTTGTATCATTCCATAGAATACTTCTTCTTATAGGTTTATTTTCATTATCTAATAATACTAAGCTATGCATTTGCCCAGATATACTTATAGCTCTTAAATCATGTCCCTCTAAATTTCTAGTTATTTTCTCTAAAACTTTAACTGAAGCATTATACCAATCCTCTGGCTCCTGCTCTGAGTACCCTTCCCTACTGTTATATAAAGAATAGCTTTCTGAATACTTTAATATAACTTCTCCTTCTCTACTTAAAGCTATTCCCTTAATAGATCCTGTTCCTAAATCTAAACCTATAACATATTCCATAAAACATCCCCCTTATTTTAATAAATGAGGGAGACTCTTGCCTCCCCCATTTACTTCTATATTAATATATTAGATCATTTAATTTAGATTTTACATATTCTATATGTGACGATTTATTCTTAACTTCTTTTACTGATAGTGCATATTCAGTTAAATCTTCTAAATTAGTTTCACCATTCAATAATTTCTTGCCTACTTCATTTTCATAAGATGAATATCTATCCTTTTTAAGATTATCTAAATATCCACTTTCTATTATTCTTGCTGCTGCCTTTAAGCCTCTTGCATAAGTGTCCATTCCAGCTATATGTGCTAAGAACAAATCTTCTTGTTCAAAGGAACTTCTTCTAACCTTAGCATCAAAGTTTATACCACCATCATGTAATCCACCATTTTTTAAGATCTCTATCATTACTAAAGTAGTATCATATATATTTGTTGGGAATTCATCTGTATCCCATCCTAATAATGAATCGCCTTGGTTAGCATCAATTGAACCTAAAGCATTATAATTTCTAGCTATATTTAATTCATGCTCAAAAGTATGACCTGCAAGCATTGCATGGTTTGCTTCAATATTTAGTTTAAAGTCTTCCATTAAATCATATCTTTGAAGGAAGGCTAATGTAGTTGCAGCATCAAAATCATATTGATGTGCCATTGGTTCCTTTGGTTTTGGCTCAATTAAGAAAGTTAATTTATGATTAATTTTCTTTGTATACGCTACTGCCATTTTATATAATCTTGCTATATTTTCTTCTTCAAACTTAATATCTGTATTTAAGAAACATTCATATCCTTCTCTTCCACCCCAGAATACAAAGTTTTTACCACCTAATTTTTTACTTATATCAATTCCCTTTTTAACTTGAGCTGCTGAAATCGCATAAACATCTACATTAGGACTTGAAGCAGCCCCATTAACGTATATTGGATTAGAGTGTCTATCTGCTGTATTCCACAAAAGTTTAATTCCAGTCTTGTCCATCTTTTCTTTCATATAGTCTGTGATAGCATCTAAGTTATTGAAGAATTCCTCTAAGTTATTTCCAAAAGGAGCTACGTCCATATCATGGAAGCAAAAATATTCGACTCCCAACTTTTCAAAGAATTCAAAAGCAGCATCAACCTTATTCTTTGCTGTTTCCATTAGATCTTTTGTATTCCAATTTCTTATATTAGTAGCCTTTCCAAATGGATCTGATCCATCTTGATTAAATGTATGCCAGTAAGCAACTGCAAATTTTAAATGCTCTTTCATTGGCTTTCCTAAAACTACCTCTTCTGGATTGTAGTGATGAAATGCAAATATGTTATCTGTTTTTGGTCCTTCATATTTAATTTTTTCAATATTATTAAAGAATTCCATATAATCACCCCATAAATTTTAATTAGTTAGTTTTCCTATCTAACCTAATGGTACACCCTTTCTTTTTCAATGTCAATGTTTACATAGAGGTTTTTTCAATTTTTATCCAACTATTGATTTTGAACTTTTTAATTTGCTATGCTATATTATTTATAAACACTCAATAAGGATGGTATACTATGGAAAACAAATTTAACATTCGGAAGTCCAATATAGTTGAAATATTAAATTTACTTTATAATAAACCAAATATATCTAGAATTGAGATTTCAAAGCTTATAAATCTAAATAAAGCTAGCGTTTCGGAAATTATTAGCTTATTAATAGAAAAAGAAATAGTTTCAGAAATTGGAACAGGTAATGGTAGTTCTAGCGGTGGAAGAAAACCTATTCTTCTCAAATTAAATGATAAGGCTGGTTTAAGCTTAGGAATAGACTTAGGAATAGATTACGTAAGTTTTTTACTAACTGACCTAAATAAAAATATATTGGCTTATAATAGATTTGAAAAAACAGTTAATAAAAATAATGTTGTTAATATTATTATTGATATTATTAGGTCTTTAGATAATTATATAGATGGATATATTTATGGCTTAATTGGTGTTAGCCTTGCAATTCATGGTAGAGTGTTCAATGATAATATCAAATTTACTCCATATTATGACCTAGATAAGATAAATCTAAAAGAAGAGTTGTCTAATATTATTCCAAGCATTAGCTTCCACTTAGAAAATGAATCTAATTTAGCAGCTATTGGAGAATTTGAAAACTCTATAGATCAACTAAAAAACTCAATTATTATAAATGTTCATTCTGGTATTGGTGCTGGAATTATAATTAATGAAAAGCTTTATACAGGATTTGAAGGACGTGCAGGTGAAGTAGGACATATGATTCTTATTCCAAATGGGAAAAAATGTCCATGCGGAAATAATGGATGTTTTGAGCAATACTGCTCTATTCCAGCTTTATTAGAAGATTTTAATGAGAAATCAAACTTAAAAATTCAAACAGTGAAAGCTCTTTGTGATTTATATAATTCTAATAATAAAGAGGCTGTTGAGACTATTTCAAATAACATAGAGCTTATGGCCATAGGAATTACAAATATATTCAACTATTTTGCCCCAGATAATATATTTATACATAGTGAATTAATAGACTATATACCTGAATACTTGAATTTAATTAATCATAAAATTAAATCCACTTTTTCTAAGGATGTTACCCTACTACAAAATAAATTAGATGGTAAATCAAATTTATTTGGAGGCGTAACTCGTTGTGTTTATGATTTTTTAAATGAATTTCCAGATATAATATAGTATATTCTTTAAATTAATAATCTCCTCTTATCCATTAACTTCTTATATATTATAATTTAAAAGAAGCTCAGCGTATACTGAGCTTCTTCATTAGTTTTATTTACTTCTTCTCTTAGCTAATTCATATAATGTATGAACTGGAGCTCCAGTACCACCTTTAACCCCTAAGTCGCTATTACTTGAAGTCCAAGCTGTTCCAGCTATATCTAAGTGTAACCATGGTTTATCTTGAACAAATGCTTCTATGAATAATCCTGCAGTTATTGTTCCTGCAAATCTTCCTCCACTATTCTTTAAGTCTGCTATATCAGATTTAATTAATTCTTTATAATCATCAAAAGCAGGTAGTTGCCACATTTTATCTCCAGTATATTCTGAAGCTAATTTTAATTCATTATAGAATTCATCATTATTTGTAACTACTGCTGTAGTAGTTTCTCCTAATGCAACTAAAGCTGCTCCTGTTAATGTTGCTAAATCTATAACTTCATTAACCTTTTCTTCAGTAATAATATAATGAACAGCATCTACTAAAGTTAATCTACCTTCAGCATCTGTATTAACAACTTCTATAGTCTTTCCAGCCATAGATCCGATTACTTCACCCGGCTTATAAGCTTCACCAGAAATTAAGTTTTCACAAGATGCTACAACTGCAATTACATTAAGCTTTAATTTTCTCTTAGCAATTATAGACATTGCACCTATAACTGAAGCTGCTCCACCCATATCTGATTTCATATCTACCATGCCACTAGTTGGCTTTATTGAATATCCACCTGAATCGTAAGTTAAACCCTTACCTACTAATCCAAGAACATTTTCTTTATTATCCTTATCTCCAAAATATCTCATAACTATAAGTTTAGGTTCCTTTGCAGATCCCTTTGCTACATTATAGAAAGCTTCCATCTTTAAAGCTTTTATTTTATCCACTCCATTAACTTCTACTTCAAATCCACTCTCTTTACCAACCTTAACTGCTTCTTCTGCTAAAGTTTCAGGATAAATAACATTTGATGGTTCATTAACTAAATTTCTCGCAATTATTATTCCATTAGCTACTTCAACACCTTCGTTAATTGCATCTTCTATTTCCTTAGTAGCTTCTTTTATTCCACATCTAGAAATTGAAACATTTAATTCACTTTCTTCTTTAACATCAGTTTTATATTTATTAAATGTATAACTTGATAATTTTGCTGAAGTTGCCATAGCTTTTATCAATTCTTCAAGTTTTATAGTTTCAGTATGAGGCACTCTTAAGAATATGTTTGTAAGTCCTAAAGACTTAAGTTTCTTAATTCCCTTTCCTGTTGCTTCTCTAACCTTATCTAGATTTAAATTTTCTTCCTTTCCTAAACCAACTAAAATTACTGTTTGAATAGTATCATTAAGTTGTCTTGTGAAAGTATAAACTTCTCCATTCTTTCCATTGAATAATTCTTTTGCTTCTGCAAATTTTATATTTTTATTTAACTCTTCATTTGATACTTGTAAATTACCTTCTAATAAATATATAACTAAAGCATCCGCTGTTGAACAAGTTAAATTTCTATAATTTATACTCATTTAATCACCTCGTTTTAACTTTCTTTTACTCATAATACCACTATTAGGAAATCTATTCAATGGATAATCATTATTATTTAAATTTTTTTAATTTTTATTGTATAAAAATTTATATATGGTCAATACTACTAATGTAGATACAAAACCTGTTTATACAGGTCCCATCCCCCATTTATTTATAAAGCGCTTCGGCGCTTTTTTATTTTACAAAAATTCAAGATAACCTTTCCTTTTTTATTATGTAGAGCTATCACTTTAATGGTATAATTTAGAATATAAATTATATTTTAAGGAGATAGATAAATTCATGAAATTAAAAACATATTTAAAATTAACTGTATTATCTACGTTTCTCATAGCATACATGCTAATATCTACCAGTTGTACAGGATTAAGTAAAGCTGAACAGGCTTATAACAACTTTACTGAAAAATGGGCTACAGCTGATTATTCATCTATGTATGAAATGTTAACTAATGAATCTAAAGAATATATATCAGAAGATGATTTTATTTCAAGATACACTAATATTTTTTCTGCCATAAATGCTAATAATTTAACTTTTGAAATTGATGGTGAAAAAATAAAAGAAGATGGAATAATTACTATTCCATTTAAATTAACTATGAATACTTTAACTGGTGATCTTAGTCTTACTGACTATAAATTAACTTTAGTTAAAGAAGATAAAGATTACAAGATAAAATGGAATGAAAGTTTAATATTCCCTAATATGGTTAAAGACGATAAAGTAAGAGTTTCTACTACACAAGCTAAAAGAGGCAGTATACTTGATAGAAATGGTACTGTCCTTGCAGAAGATGGAACCTTAGTTACAGTAGGTATTTACCCATCAAACTTTAATAAATCAAATGTAGAAGCTAAAATTACTGAAATTGCAAATGCATTGGATATAAGTGAAGATAATATTACTTCTAAGCTAAATGCAAATACTAATCCTGAACATTTTATTCCTTTAGTAGATGTATTACCAAATGACTCAAAACTATCTACTCTTAAAAATAGGGATGAAGAGGGAATTCTTTTAAATGAAAAAGTTGGTAGAGTTTATTATGGTGGAGAATCCTTTGGAAGATTAATTGGATATATTGGAAGTATTACTGCAGAAGAACTAGAGTCAAATATTGAAAAAGGATATAGTGATACAAGCCTTATTGGGAAAGCAGGATTAGAACAAGTTTATGAAGATACCTTAAGAGGCAATGATGCTGCTGAAATTTATATAGAACGTGGCATGGATAGGATAACTATTGCTAGCACAGAAGTAAAGGATGGAAATGATATTAAATTATCTATAGATACTGATTTACAAAATAAAATTTATAGTGAAATGACTGGAGAAAAGGGGGCTGCTACTGCTGTTGACCCTAAAACTGGCGAAGTCCTTGCAATGGTAAGTGCTCCTTCCTATGACTCAAACACATTTACTACCTATATAAGTAAAACACAAGAAGCTAAATGGGAAGAAAATGACCATACAGATGAAATAAACAGATTTAATAAAACTTATTCACCTGGCTCTACTATGAAATTTTTAACATCAGTTATTGGTTTAGAAAATGGTGTTATAGATCCTAATGAAGAAAAAGATATAGAAGGTTTAACTTGGCAAGAAGATAGTTCTTGGGGTGATTACAAAATAACAAGGGTAATAGACCCAGGAAAATCAGTAAACTTAAAAGATGCTGCCAATTACTCAGATAATATTTATTATGCCCAAGTAGCCTTAGAACTTGGAAGTGAAAAATTTATTAATGGACTTAAGAACTTTGGCGTAGGTGAAGAATTAACATTTGAGTATCCAATGGAAACAACTCAAATATCAAATGATGGAGAATTAAGTAGAGATATACTTCTTGCAGATACAGGATATGGACAAGGTGAAATCATGGTTACTCCACTTCATATGGCTTTATTTTATAGCACTTTAGCAAATGAAGGTAATATTATGCAGCCTAGATTAGTTATAAGTCAAAATTCTGAATCAAAAGTTTGGAAAGAAGGATTAATTTCAAAAGATAACTTAAAAACTTTAGTAGATACATTTACAGCATTAATTAATGATTCAGGAGCAACCCTTGCAGATGGAGCTGTTCCAGGACACAGAGTTGCTGGTAAATCCGGTTCTGCTGAGATAAAAGAATCTCAAGATGACACTAATGGAACTGAGAATGGATGGTTTGTTTCTGTAGATCCTGATTCATCTAAAATATCAATTGCTATGATAATTGAAGATGTGAAAGGAAGAGGAGGTAGCCACGTTACTATCCCTAAAGTAAGAAACGTTATGGACTATTATCTAAATAAATAATAAAAAGGAATTCAGCTATATGCTGAATTCCAAACTAAATTTTTAATTCTTAATTTTTTATAAAAAAACTTACTTTATTACAACTTTTCCGTCTTCAAACTTTTCTATAATTGCTAAAGACTCAACTCTAACACCCATTTCTTCAAGCACACTTCTACCTTCTTGGAAACCTTTTTCTATTACTATTCCAATTCCAACTAAGTTTGATTTCGCTTGAGTTACTAAATCAATTAGCCCTTTAGTTGCACATCCTTTAGCTAAAAAATCATCTATTATTAATATGTTTTCGCCTTCATTTAAAAATTGTTTTCCAACTCTAACTTTATATGTCTTATTTTTAGTAAAAGAATGAACTTCTGATTCATATACTTCTTTATCTAAATTTAAACTTTCTGTCTTTTTAGCAAATAGAACTGGTACATAATCAAAATATTGAGAAACAATAGCAGCTATTCCAATACCTGAAGCCTCTATTGTTAGTATCTTATCTATTTTTTCTCCTTCAAACCTCTTTTTGAATTCTTTACCAACTTCATTTAAAAACTTTATATCCATTTGGTGGTTTAAGAAAGAATCAACTTTTAATATATTTCCCTCTCTTACTTTTCCTTTGTTCATTATCATTTCTTTTAATAATTCCATGTATTTTTCCCCTTTACTACTTAATAATATAGTATTCTAGAAGCCTGTCCTCTTTATATCTTCAGTAATAAAGCCAAGAAATTTTTATGGCAATATTTTTTTTCGTAGTTAGGATATTTACGGTTTCCTAGTAGAAACACTTGAACCATATTTTCAAGCATATACGAATACTATAATGTTCTTTTTTTTGATAATTATAATATTTTAAATTAAATAAAGCAAGTTTAATAATTTAAAGTAACTATATTACCAGTTCTAAGACTCTCTTTCACGTCTATAATTCTTTGATTAGTTGAACCTCTAAACCTTAACCCTTCAACAGCTTTATCTTGTTCAAATTTTCCATCAACTAATACATCTAAATTATTAATTAAAGCTTTCCATCCTTTTCTATTATCTAAATTATTAAGTATATACTCAAATTTATATCCTGTATAACTCCAGATGTTTAAATTTTTTTCTTTAAAAGCTCTTGCCATATATGAAAACTCTTCTGCCCTTTCAAATGGATCTCCACCACTAAATGTAATACCCTTAATCATTGGATTTTTATATACATCGTCTATAAGTTCTTTAATATCTTTCTCTTCTCCCCCTGAAAAGTCATGTGTTTCTGGATTAAAACACCCTTTACAATTGTGATTGCATCCTTGAGAAAAGAATACTCGTCTAATACCCGGACCATTTACTAAGCTTTCATAAGCAATTCCTGATAGTCTAATAGTATTCTTCAATGATTACATCCCCTTTGATATAATTTAATCTTTTATTTTTATTTTATCACTATATGCTTCAATTATACCTTTACTCCTATTAAAAGACTCTACCACCCTGCTTTTTCTTGAATCAATTAAATATGAAGCATCATTTATAGTTGCTGGTACAACCTCATAAAATAACTTATTGTCCTTACCATACCAATTTACCCAAGTTGGTATATATGTTGGATATTCTACTTTTATTTCTCCAGTATCTTCATTTTTATTTATTTTAACAAAAACTATAACTCCATCTTCTGTATAAGGATTTTCTATCCTCTCAGTTCTTTGACTAGATAAAAAGTTTCCCATAGAATAAATAACTGAGGTTTCATGAAGTCCATCATCCGACTTAATAACATCTATTGGTTGTAATGAATGAGGATGAGTTGCAAAAATAACATCCACTCCGTTATTTGCTAAAAATTGAGCTATTTCTATTTGAGTTTCATTTGGCTCTAATTCATATTCATCTCCCCAATGCATATAAAATATTATAACCTCAGCTCCATTAGACTTCATTTTATTTATTTCTTCCTTCATATTCTGAAAATCCTCTTCTAAAGAATCTTCTCTAAATGTATTCATTAATGGATAAATTTCACTTGATATAGGGATCCCATTTAATCCCCTGACTCCTCCTTCAGCTGTCATAGTATAACTATAAGATATTATTCCAACTTTTATCCCTTTAACATCTTTTATTATATATCTATCATTATCTTCACTTGACCTAGTTCCTATTATGTCAAATCCACTATTTTGTAAAACTTCTCTAGTTCTGTGAAACCCTCTAATATCCCTATCTAATGAATGATTATTCATATTATTAACTACATCTATTCCTGCCCACTTCATTGCATCTGCCAATTCATCTGGAGCATTAAAGCTTGGATATCCTGAAAATCCGTAATTTTCTATGCCAGATAAAGTCCCTTCTAAGTTTGATATAGTTAAGTCAGCATTGCTTAGATATTCTTTTACATATTGAAGGGTATTTTTAAAGTCATAGCTATCGCTTTCTGAGTCATATTGAGTTTCTAGTATTTCCTTATGTATTAGTATATCTCCAGTAGCAGCTATTTCTATTGTATTTATACTATCTTTTTCTTCTTCTGCTTCACTAATTATTTCCCCAACACTTTCTATGGAATTTTCTTCACTCATCTTATTTGATAATGTTTTCATTTTTGGAATATAAAATAATCCTACCAAAAACAAAGCAAAAACAAATAATAAAATAAATACTCTTTTCTTCATAATTCCTCCTTATAATATTGTTCAGTTTCAATTATATACCAATTAATAAAATAAAAACAGCATACAGAACAATATTGCTTTGTATGCTGTTTATATAAAATTTACCCTTTTATCTTAACATAATTAAGCCTTCCGCCAGTCTTAATAACTTCAATTTCTTTTTCTGTCAAATTAATATATACGTTAAATAAGCTTCCTTTAGTAACATTCTTAATTATAGTCTTACCATTAACTAAAGCAGACTTAATATCAGTTATTACAAGCTCATCTAAAAGCCCCACATTATCATAATCTACCTCTGCTTCAAATTCCATTGGTATTATACCATTATTAATAAGATTCGCTTTATGAATTCTTGCAAAAGACTTGGCTATTACAGCTTTAACACCTAAATATAAGGGAACAAGAGCTGCATGCTCTCTACTAGAACCTTGTCCATAATTATTCCCTGCTACTATTATACCACCATTATTTTCTTTTGCACGTTTAGGGAAGTCTTCATCAACTGTGTTAAAGCAATATTCAGCTAAATACGGTATATTAGATCTAAATGGCAATAATTTAGAATTTGAAGGCATAATATGGTCAGTAGTAATATTATCCTCAACTTTTATTAACACTTTTCCAGATAAATCTTCCCCCAATGGTTTATTCACTGGGAATGGTTTTATATTAGGTCCTCTAAGAACTTCTACATCTTTTCCATTTTCAGCTGGAGTTATTATCATAGAATCATCTATTAAGAATCTTTCTGGCATTTCTATATTTATATCTACATCACATTCTCTTGGATCTGTTAATACTCCATTTATAGCTGAAACAGCTGCTGTCTCTGGACTTACTAAATAGACCTTAGCTGTTAATGTACCACTTCTTCCATAAAAATTTCTATTAAATGTTCTTAAAGATATACCATCTGTTCCAGGAGCCTGACCCATCCCAATGCATGGTCCACAAGAATTTTCTAATATTCTTGCTCCTGCACTAATAATATCGCCTAAGGCTCCATTTCTTGCAATCATCTCCATAACTTGTCTAGATCCAGGTGCTATTACTAAACTAACATCCTTATGAACCTTATTTCCTTTTAATATTTTTGCAACCTTCATTAAATCTTCATAAGAAGAGTTTGTACAACTTCCTATAGCAACTTGATCAACTTTTATTTTACCTATACTTACTACTTCTTCAACATTATCTGGACTATGCGGTTTAGCTGCTAAAGGTCTAAGGTCATTTAAATCAATAGTTATTTCTTCATCATAAACTGCATCTTCATCAGGTTTAAATTCTATCCAATCTTTCTCTCTTCCTTGAGCCTTAAAATATTCTAATGTTTTTTCATCACTTGGAAATATTGATGTAGTTGCGCCAAGCTCTGCTCCCATATTAGTAATTGTGGCTCTTTGTGGAACTGAAAGAGTCTTAACACCTTCTCCTGAATACTCAAATACCCTTGAAACACCACCCTTAACTGTTAATCTTCTTAAAACTTCAAGAATAATATCTTTTGCTGCTACCATGGGTTGTAATTTACCAATTAAATTAATTTTACAAACCTTTGGAGTAGTTATATAATAGGCTCCTCCCCCCATTGCTAATGCAACATCAAGTCCACCTGCCCCCATAGCAAGCATACCAACACCTCCTGAAGTTGGAGTGTGACTATCTGATCCTATAAGAGTATCTCCAGGAACTGAAAATCTTTCTAAGAATACCTGGTGACAAATTCCATTACCAGGCTTAGAGAAATAGACTCCATATTTTGATGCTACAGTTTGTATAAACTTATGATCATCAGCATTTTCAAAGCCTTGCTGTAACATATTATGATCAATAAATGCTACTGATTTTTTAGTCTTAACCTTATCTATTCCCATAGCCTCTAATTGTAAATATGCCATAGTACCCGTTGAATCTTGAGTTAAAGTTCTATCTATTTTGATTCCTATTTCCTTACCTATTTTAATTTTCCCTTCAACTAAATGACTTTTTAGGATCTTATAAACTAAATTGTCCCCCATTATTTATTGCCTCCTTTAAGTTAATTAATATTTTTTTCTTTTATTCTTAAGTACTCCTTATATATTTGAACTAATTCCTTATCAAATAAACTTCTCTTAAGTCTTACAGAAGTTGCTCTCACCATTTGAAGAACTCCTTGAGCTGAAATATCGTCTAAATCTACTCCATACTCCTTAAACTTATTTATAATTCCAGCTTTTCCAGAATGCTTTCCTATAACTATTTGTCTTTCAAGTCCAACAATATCAGGATCAAAAGCTTCATAATTCTTTGGATTTTTTATAGCTCCATCTGCATGAATACCCGATTCATGTGCAAACATATTATCCCCAACTATTGCCTTCCAAGCTGGAAGTATTCTCCCTGATGCTCTTGATACATATTCAGAAACTTCCCTAAACATAGTTGTATCCATATTTCCCTCATAGTTATATACAAACATTAGTCCCATTAAAACTTCCTCCAAAGCAGCATTACCAGCTCTTTCCCCAAGTCCGTTAACTGTAACCCCAACATGAGAAGCTCCCCCTATAATACCTGCTATAGCATTTGCTGTTGCCATACCAAAGTCATTATGAGTATGCATTTCTATATCAAAATTAGTCTTTGAGTAAAGATATTTTATATTATCACAAATTTTAAATGGTTCCATTATTCCAACAGTATCACAATATCTAAATCTATCAGCACCAGCTTGTTTAGCAGTTTCAATAAATTCAATTAAAAACTCCCTATCCGCTCTTGAAGCATCTTCACCATTTACTGAAACGTATAATCCATTTTTCTTCGCAAATTCTACCGATTTAACCATATTTTCTAATACCCATTCTCTGGATGTTCTAAGTTTGTGTTGTATATGAATATCAGAAACTGATATAGAAATTGCCACAGCATCTACTCCACAATCTATTGATTCTTCAATATCTTTTATTACAGCTCTATTCCAAGCCATAATACTAGATTTTAAATTTCTCTTTGCAATTCTTTTTATGGCTTCTTTTTCATCTCCACCCATAGTAGGAATTCCTACTTCAAGTTGATCTACTCCAAGGTCACTTAACATACTAGCTATTGCTATCTTTTCTTCATTAGCAAAAACAACGCCAGCTGTTTGTTCTCCATCTCTTAATGTAGTATCTACAATAAAAATTTCTTTGCCATCTTTCACATTCTTTACTGACATAAACTTCCCCCTTTAAATTATTTATTAATTACTACTAAATAAATTACCCCAACTAAAAAATACATAATTTCCAAAAATTATTAATAATAATTTTACCATATATAGTTAATTCAAACAAGCAAAATCGCCTTTGACTTATATGAAAATTGCAAGTTTTTATAAAATTATTTCACTTTTCCTTTGTAAAATAATTTTATAGGTGGTTTTTTTACAAATTTCTGCAATGAAAATATAATTTCTTGCATCTAAAAAAAGTAATAAGGCAAGCTTATCTTTAAAATTAGATCATCTTGCCTTTTATATTAATACATTAAATTACACTATAATTTTTTTTATTTCCAGAATGAGAAATTCTATCTGCCCTTTCTTCATATTTTCCAGGGCCAAACCTTTCATCTAAACTTAAATATCCAGTTACTCTAGATACTCCTTGAATATCTTCGCTTCCACATTTATTACACTTTCTTTCACTACTATCTAAGAACCCTCCACAATTTTTACAATATCTTATATGAAAATTAACTCCTAAATAGCTTATATTGGTACTCTTATATGCATAATTCAATATATCCATTATAATTTCTCCAGAAGGTCTATCATCTACCTCTATATAACTAATATGTCCTGCATTACAAAGTTTGTGATAAGGTGCTTCAATATCTATTTTATCTTTTATTGATATAGGATAATTTACAGGTATATGAAAGCTATTTGTATAGTAATCTTTATCTGTAATACCTTTGATTATTCCAAAAATTTTCTTATCTTGTTTTATAAATTTACCGGATAACCCCTCTGCTGGAGTAGCATAACAACTCCAATTTAATTTAGTTTCCTCAGTTATTCTGTCTACAAATTTTCTAATGTAACTAATTATTTTAATTCCTAACTCTCTTGACTCTTTATTTTCACCATGATGATGTCCTACTAAAGATACTAATGTTTCTGCAAGTCCTATAAATCCTATTCCCCATGTACCTTGCTTTAATATTGGCTCAATAGAATCTTCTTCTGATAAACCTTCAGACCCTTTTATTAATCCTTGACCAGCTACAAAAGGTAAATCTTTAACTCTTAGCTTCTTTAAAACATCATATCTATTTAACAAAGCTTCTTTTGCCAGTTCCAGTCTTGTATCTAATATGTTAAAAAACTCTTCTAAATCACCTTTAGCTTGCATTCCGATTCTAGGTAAATTAATTGTTACAGGAGCAATATTCCCCCTACCTTTACATCCAGGTTCACCATTAATATTTTTCATTAAATAAGTTCTACATCCCATAGTTGCTGGCATATATCCTTTATCATAATATTCCTTATTAAAATCTGCATCTATATTCATAAATGTAGGATTCATTCTTTTGGCTGCAACTTCACAAGCTAATTTATACAAATAATAATATTTATCTTCTGGCTCTCTATTTATTCCCTCTTTAACTCTAAATATTATGTTAGGAAAAATAGGCTGCTCTCCTTTTCCTAATCCCTTTTCATATTCTTTTAAAAATATTTCACAAATTAATGCAGCATCATCAGAATTAGGTATTCCTAAATTAATTGAACTAAATGGTACCTGAGAACCAGCTCTTGAATGCATTGTATTTAAATTATATACAATGCCTTGCATAGCCTGATGTACTCTTTTTTTTAATCTTTTTTCAGCTAAAACTTCAATTTTATCATTATCAACACCTAACTCCTCAAGTTCATCTATTATTTCTTGCCTAGTAGGCTCAACAAATATAGATAAATCATTATCAAAATCTGGATGTGATTGTCCGCCAAACATATCGTTTTGCGATGATTGAAGTAATATGCATGAAAGCTCAGCAGCTGTTTCTATTCTTTTTGGGCATTTAATAGTTCCATAACCTGTATTAAACCCTTTTTCAAGCATCTCTCTTGTTGGTATATGAAGACAATTTATAGTTAAATTATAACTATCTAAATCATGAAAATATAAATCTCCAATTTCATGAGCTCTTGCTAATCTTTTAGGCATAATGGCTAAGTTGTGCCACTTGTTGGACTCTGATGCTATTCTTAATAGCTTTGAGCTGAAATTATTTCCTACATTTGCATTATCCCTATCAGTTTCTACCCCTATTTTTTCAATAGCTTTCATCAAATCTGATTTTATTTCTCTAACTTTAGTTCTTTCTCTTCTATAATTAGAATAAACAACTTTAACATTTTTATATCCTTCATGAATTAAAGATTTTTCTACTATATTTTGAATTTCCTCAACAGTTATTTTACTTTTCTTTTCTTCCTCAATATAGCTTGTAGCTTTTTGCACTACTCTTAATACTTCACTTTCTCTTAGTTTTTCCCCAATTTCCTCTCCAGATTTTTTAATTGCATTTGCTATTTTAACTGAATCAAAAGGAACTTCTCTTCCATCCCTTTTCACTACATATAGCATATAATCAACCTCCCAAATACTATATATTGTATAACATTAGTATTCATTATATTACTTTAAATTATTCTTTTCAATTTAGAAAAATCTAGTATTTTCTAGTATTTACATTATAAACTATTATAAATTTATAATTACGTCCTTTTTATTATTATTTAAATTTGACAATTCTTTTCTTATATTATTTAAAACTATATCAATAGTGATAAGATTTAATATTATCACTATTGATATAGTTTTTAGTTATGATATAATTAATTTATAATTATGGAATGTTTATTAGGAGGATTTTATGCAAAAAATAGCATTATTAGTTGATAGCGCATGTGACCTATCTCTTGAAACAATAAGAGAAAACAATATAAAACTACTTCCACTTAGAATATCTTATTCTCATGGAGAATATAAAGATATGTTAGATATATCTGCAGATGAAATTTATAGCAATTTAGAAAAAGAAATTCCAAAGACTTCTCTTCCTAGTGCAGAAGATTTAGAAGAAATATTATGTTCATTAGAAAACGAAGGATATACTCATGTTATTGCTGTTACTATTTCTAGTGGCTTATCTGGTACATTTAACTCTATAAGATTAGCATTAGAGGATCATCCTAAGTTACTATCTCATGTTTTTGATACAAAGATTTTAGCTATGCCTGAAGGAATAGTAGCTTTTGAAGTAGCAAAACTAATTGAAGCAGGTAAAAGCTTTGAATATATAGTAGATAATTTACCAAATATAAGGGGAAATATCACAGGATATTTTACTGTTAATACTTTAGAATACCTAAAAAAAGGTGGAAGAATTGGCAAGATTGCTGGAACAATAGGAGAAATGCTAAACTTAAAACCAATTGTTACTGTTGATGATGATGGAATTTACTATACAGTTTGTAAGGCTAGAGGTAGAAAGCAATCTATTCTTAGACTTACTGATCTTTTAGAAGAATCCCTTTCTAAAAGTCCTTGTAAGGTTTGGGTTCTTCACGGTGGTGCTTTAGATGAAGCTAAAAGATTTTTAGAATCTCTAAAAGGATTAACTAATATAGTAAGCCTTGATATTTCTCAAATAAGCCCTGCTTTAGGAGTTCATGGAGGTCCTGGTTTACTTGGTCTTGCAATTCAAAAGGTAGATTAGTATGGATGACTTAAACCTTCACTTAAGTAGTATAGAAGATATAAAAGAAGAAGAGAAAAGACTTCATCAGGAATATAAAGAAAAACTTGCTGAACTAAAAAAGATTCAAAAAGAAAAGGAATCTGTGGGGCAAGTTTTCACTAAAGGTTTATTGCCCATATATGTTCTCCATATACTTAGTATTAGTCCTTCAAACGGTAATGATATTGCCAATAAAATAGGTGAAAAGACAGCTGGGCTTTGGTTACCAAGCACCGGAGGAATATATCCATTATTAAAGAAACTTGAAAAAGATGAGTATATATTTGGTGAATGGGATGATCCTAAGAAAAAGTTTCAAAAAGTCTATTCTCTAACTCCTAAAGGCATTAAGGAGTATGAATCTAGGAAAAATCTCCTAAAGCCTAAAATAGAAGAATCTCTAAAGGTTTTTAAAATTATTTATAGAGATTTATATAAATAATCATTATTTGTATTAAAATTTTAATTTATGAGCAGAATAACATTAACAACTTATAGGTGGTGTTATTTTGAAAGGAAAAATAATTGATTATAATTTTTTTGAAGCGTTTGTTGCATTAGAAGATGATACTATAATGAAAATGCCTTTAAGCCAAATACCAGGATATCTAAATTTAGGAGATACTATTAATATAGATTCAACTAATGTTAGTTGCAACCCAAGCAACAAACCTAAGATTACTCAAGATAAAATAGTTGATTTCTTTTAAAAATTATAGATTAATCTAAATATTAATTCCTAAGTATAAAAAAAGATGCTTGAATCAAGCATCTTTTTTATTATGATACGCTAATTGCACTTACTGGGCAACTTGCTTCTGCATCCTTAGCTTCATCTTCATGCTCGCTAGGAACTTCAGGGGTTTTTGCAATGGCCTTGCCATCATCATCCATTTCAAATACTACCTCACAAATAGATGGACATAAACCACATCCAATACATATATCTTTATCTACATGAGCTTCCATAATATTCGCTTCCCTTCATAATTAATTCAATTATATTGTTCCCGCAAGATTAATTTTTATGTGCTATATTAATACAGCCCTTCAAAAATTAATGAATATAAATCATTATTAACTACATATTCTTCTGCCTTTCCTTCTTCTAAGGCCTCTGTTAAATCAACATTAATAGGCAATTCACCAATTAGTGGTATTCCTAAATATTCTGCATGCTCTTCTGCTGATTTTTTACTAAATACTTTTATCTTAGTATCACATCCTGGGCAAGTGATATAAGACATATTTTCCACTACTCCTCTTATAGGTAATGGCATCTTATTAGCCATTGCTATAACTTTCTTAACTATCATAGACACCATATCTTGTGGAGTTGATACTATGATAAGTTCAGTAATAGGAAAACTTTGCATAACAGTTAGAGTTATATCCGAAGTTCCAGGTGGCATATCTATTAATAAGTAATCTAAATCCTCCCAAACCGTATCAGTAAATAATTGAGTTAATACACTAGTTACTATAGGTCCTCTCCATACTACTGGATCATCTTCTTTTGGAATTAATAAGTTCATTGAAAGAACCTTAACCCCTCCTTTTGATAATACAGGATAATACTTAAAATTATTTTCATCAATAGGCTCTATTTTGGCTCTCTTATCATTTATACCAAAAAACCTAGGCATTGATGGTCCTGTAATATCTGCATCTAAGACCCCAACCTTGTATCCTTTTTTCCTTAATGTACTAGCTAATATTCCAGTAACAGTAGATTTACCAACTCCACCTTTACCACTTATTATACCTATAACATTCTTTATTGCACCATATTTAGGTTTTATTTTTCCATTCCCACTTTGGCCAAAATTTAAAACTTTTCCAGTCTTTTTCTGATTTTGATTCATTGAACTATTTGACATAAAAAACACCTCCTACCAGTTTCTCTCAACATCTTTTGGAAGATTATCCTTCGTATAAATGTTAGTATCCCATTCATTATATTCATTTTCCCCAACTATATAATAGTAATATTGATTTTTTTCTTGCTTATCCTCAACTGTTATATTACTTTTATATTTAGTTGTACTATACCCTCTATTTTTAATCCTTATTATAATATCAAAATCACTTTCGTTATTATCTATTATATCTATATTAGGCGTAATTTTTCGTGCTTTCTTTAAAAAGCTTTCCAAATCTGTAGAAAATATATATTTTAAACAATCTACATCTCCTTTAATATCTACACCTACTTTTCTATTTTCATAACCTAAAGTACTACTTAAATTGTTTATTATCTCTAAAATAGGTTCATAGTATATGTACTCAAAGTCTCTAGGCTTACTTATTATAGATAGATTTTGAAGAATTCCTTCATCAAGTCTTTTAGATACAGTGAAACTCATTTCATCATTATAAAAGTTTCCTTCATATTCACCTACAACATAATTAAATTGTTCAACTTCATTCCCCATAGTAATTTCAACTTTATAATCTGGTTGTAAATCTGATTTAGTTTCACTAACCTTTGCCTTTGCTAAAAGTTCATACATATTTAAAATTGCTTTTTCATCAGTTACTAAGAACTTAAAAGACTCATCTCTTACACTTTGAATACTTATTTGGTCTACTTGATTACTTCCTACGTAGTCAAAATATTCATTATTACTTCTAAACTTATTTTTTATACTATCTATAACACCACAAGATGTTAAATTAACAGATAATATCATCAATAATACAGCAATTAAATACCTTGTTGTTTTTTTCAATAATATCCTTCCCCTCTAAAAAAGGTTATCCCTACAATTCTTAATAGTTAATTAGGAGAAGTAATAACTTCTCCTAATTATAAATAAATTATAATACTTTAATTCTTTAATAGCAAATCTTATTAAAGAATTACTTAAAACTCATTGCTATATAATCAAAAACAACTTTAATGCTGTTTTTCTCCTTACCTTTATTGTAAGAAAACTTTAATATAAGAACCTTCCCATCTGAGTAATTTCTAAGATAATACTTATTAGTCTCATTATTCTCGCTTAGAGTTATTACATTCCATTTATAATCTCCATCTGTGACTTTAGTATTATCATTGTCCTTAGCGATATTTTTAGTCAGATTATTTAAATCTCCATCTACAATAGATATATTTCCATAAATATTATTTTTATTACTAAAGCTAATGTTAATATCACTATTTAATTCACTTTCACTATCTATATCCCATCCTTCTGGTAATGAAAAACTATACTTTCCCTCTCTCAATACATGTTCATTAAATTTTTCAGTATTATTATTAGATAATGCTACTTCTTTAATATCTTTTATAAATATATTTCTCATTAAGGTTATAGAAAACATAAGGATTACCAGTAAGGTGATGGTATAGATTTTCTTATTCATTTAATATACTCATTAGGATTTATAAGTACATTTTATTATCATACCTATTATTGCATAGGTACAACAACAGTTGAATTTTTAAAATCATAGAACATTAACCAACATCCCATTCCATCCCTAGACTCATCACTAACCCAAGTTACAAAACCAGTTTTTCCTTCGTAAGGTTGATCATCTTTATCTTTCATACCTGGAATTCCATATACTATATATCTTAAATTTCCATCCTTATCACACTTATACCCTAACATGAAGTTTTTATGCTTTCGTATATATGGATAATAGTTAAGCATTGGATAATATGCTACTGCATATCGATTATAATTAGACATGTTACACATTTCATGTAGGTCATTTACAGGTATCTTATACCACTTACAGAATTTTATTTCATCATATTTATTCCTACAGTGTTCAAACCCATTAACTAATCCTTCAAAATACTCTCCTACACTTCCCCTAATCTTAAATTCGCTTGTCTTTTCTTCTAACTTTTCTTCATATTCATCAAATTTATTTTTTATATATCCTCTGTTTAATTCTTCCACGCCATATAGGTTATCATTTATATTAGAGCTAAATGGATTGTTTTTATAATCATTAATTATAAATGGATTATTTTCATCAACTACTTCTTCTTCTACTTCTTCTTCATATTCATTTCTAGTTTCGTCTTCATTAATCTCTATATCTTCTCTATTAACCTCTTCCAAATCTTCAGATTCATCTAATACTTCTGATTCATCTAATACTTCTGATTCATCCCCTCTAATCTCTTCATCGTTAACCTCTATTTCTCTTTCTGAGTTTCCATCATCTATTTTTTCATCAACTTCTTCTTCTACTCTTGACTCTTCTTCATTACCCTTTTCTTCTATTTCTCTTTCTACTACTTCATTAATTTCTTCTTCTGCTAATTCTACCTCTTTTATCTCTTCAGACCTATGTTTATCTTTCTTTTTCTTATCTTCTTTCTTAACATATCCCATTTTATCCTTAACTTTATCATGAGCAGACTTAACGACCTTATAATTTTTCCAATTATCGCTTGGTTGTTCTCCATTAACGAAACCACACATAACTATTATTGGAATACTATTTTTCATCTTTCCTATAGCCGCTCCAGATATTTTATCATAAGATATTCCTAATCCAGCTATATTATCTAAAGGATATTCTTTAGTTGCTTCCGCCTTACCACCATCAGATACATGTATCTTACCTAAGTTTATGATTTTCTTAGTATCTTTTTTGTTGCATATAGCTAAGATACAATACTCTTCTTCATCATTTCTTAGATTTTGAGCATAGAAGGAAATTTTACATACATTCCCTTTCGCTTCTACCTTTGAATATCCTGATAAGGTTTTGTCGCTAGAGTTAGAATAGCCTCTTTCATCTTCTTGTAAAATAATAAAATTTCTATACAACTTATTTAATTGTGACAAACCTTTAAAACCTCCATTTTACATTAATTCAATACATTATATGCTAACCATATCTAAATATGTTAAAAATAAAACTCGTAAGATTTTTGTATTTTAATTCAAAATTCTCACGAGTTTATTAATTAGTTTTTCTTTAAATATTTATTTATTTTATCAGATAGAATAGCAAATTCTTCTATAGTTAATGTTTCTCCTCTTCTCTTTGGATCTATACCAGCCTCTTCAAAAGCTAATTCTAATTCTTCTTTAGGTAATCCTATATTTTTAACTCCATTCCAAAGAGTTTTTCTTCTCATATTAAAAGAACTTCTTATTATTTCAAAAAATAATTTTTCATTCTCAACTTTAACCTTAGGTTCATCTAATCTATCTAATCTAATTACTATAGAGTCAACCTTAGGTCTTGGAATAAAGCATTGAGGTGGTACCTTTCTTATAATCCTTGTATTACAATAATATTGTACTAATAATGAAAGTGATCCATAATCTTTATTTCCTGGCTCTGCATCCATTCTTTCTGCAACTTCTTTTTGAATCATTATAGTTAATGATTTAAATTTATATTTTTCTTTTAATAACTTAACTATAATTGGAGTCGTTACATAATAAGGTAGGTTAGCTACTAGTTTTACACTTTTTTCTTCACCAATTATTTCATTAAAATTAACTTTTAAAGCATCATTATGTATTAAAGTGAACTTAGGATTACTTCCAATCTCTTCTGTTAAAATAGGAATTAAATCATTATCTAACTCTATAGCTACTACTTTTTTAGCCTTATTTAAAAGTTGAGCTGTTAAGGTTCCAACTCCAGGACCGATTTCTATAACTAAATCATTTTCATCCACTTCTGCTCCTAATACTATATCCTTAGGAACTGAATCATCTACTAAGAAATTTTGACCTAAGCTTTTTGAGAATTTAAAATTATATTTCTTAACTAATTCAGCAGTTTTTACATCTTTAATTTCCACCAATATTCACCCCTAGTTTTTTCTCTATTTTTTCTATTGCAGTAATGAATTCTTCCCTAGTTATGGAATATTTATTTAATCTAATTAACATTTGATTTGCATTTCCATATCCAATTCCAAGCTCCTTACCTAACATCATTCTTCTCTTCTTTGAATTAATATCCCCTGTAAGTTTAAAATAAAACATATCTTCTGAATTATATATTTCTTCAATTATTTCTTCAGATACCTTTGCTCTATTTAATGCTTCAATTATAACCTCTGGTGATGCATTTTCAACTCCTATGTCATCTCCCTTGATTCCATCCTCTTGAGCAATGTAAGCATGTTTAATCCCTTTAACTCTTTTAGATATAATACTTCTAATTTTTTCTCCCGCAAAATCTGGATCTGTTAATACTATTACACCTTTCCTCTTTTGAGCTTCTTTTATTCTTTCAATGACTTTAGCATTTATTCCAAAACCACCAACAGCAATAACCTCAGCATCAACTGCTTGTTTAACCGCTGTTATATCATCTCTTCCCTCAACTACAATAACTTCCCTTATCAAAATATTAACTTCCTTTCTCAAATATACCTAAATAATAATTTATCCTTATATATTTATTATGTCAAATCTCCAAAAAAATTTTATACTTAATTTTATAATATGTATCTTTATTTAGGAAAAAATAAAAGGATGCTCATTAGAGCATCCTCCCATTTTACCATTCTCCAGGATAAGCTAAAATATAAACAGGAACATTATATTTTCTTCCCCAGCTATTATATGCTTCTTCCTCAGAATTCACATATACATCAATGATATTACCTTTTATAGCTCCACCAGTATCTGATGCTACTGCTTTACCATATCCCTCAACGTAAACTAATGATCCTAGTGGGATAACTCTTGGATCTACCGCTATAGTACTAATACCATTTGGATCCCTTACAGGTACAGTTCCTGTTGCTGTAACCCCGCCACCACTATATGCAGTAGATTCACAGTATAAAACGCTCTTATAATCTAATAACTGCCCATCTCTGCTGGCAAAAGTTCTTCTAGTGCCTTGAGCAACTATTTTATTTACTGGCTCTGCTACTACTTTTGAGCTTTTAACAGTTTTAGAAACTTCTACGCCGTTTTTATAAACTACTTCGTAAACGACTTCCTTTTCCCCTGCTGCTCCTTCTTGCCTCGTTTCTTCAAGACCACTTTCAAGATCTGAATCTTCTTCTAACACTACATCAAAGTTAATAGCTTCTTTAGCTAATTCACTTTTTACTTCAACTTTAACTAAATTGATTTGTAGGTTGTCTTCAATCTCGGTATCTAATGCAGGAGATATTTCATCTACTCCATCAGTATACTCAATGCCTTGCTCCTTTAGTTCTTCTTTTTCTACTTCTAGCATGTCTCCAATAGTATCTTCAGCTGTTTCTAGGCTTATCTTATTTTCACCTACAACCAACTCTACTGAAACAGCTCTTTTAATAGATATTGTATCACCTTCAGATACATTACTATTTAAAGCTGGTTGAACTTTATCCTTAGAGTTAAGTGTAACTCCTTGAATATCCAACACATCTTTAACAGTCCTCTTATATGTGACAAATGTTTCTTCTTTTCCGTCTATGTTTATTATTAATGTCTTTCTCATGTTTACCAACGTCACTGATAGTATAATTGCTAGCATTATAACTCCTATCAGTATTTTTGCCTTCGGACCGTTAGAAAAGTTATTTTTCAGGTATTTTTTAAAATTTTCTACCATCTCTACTTCCTCCCTTTGGCAAGAGCGTCTTTTGCATTATAATTGAATTGATCGCTTTTGTCAAATCTGACCTCCTGCATTTAAAAACTGTAGATAAAATGCAAACCTATGCATATTAAAATATAAATTATAAATATAATAGCAGTTTTTACAGTTATTATTGAAAGTAGATTGTTTTTTCTTACTTAGTCCTTCGTTTAAACTATGTTAAATTTTCCCAATATGGGTACCTATTAATTTTACTTTATATAGCTTTTCCTATCAACCTCTTAAAATTATCATTTACTGCCAAATTAACTTCTTTTGGGTTCAAATCTTTAATTTGAGCAATTTGTTCTATTATATAAGCTATATAATCTGATTTATTCCTTTTTCCTCTATTTGGTGTAGGTGCCATATATGGAGCATCTGTTTCAACTAATATATTTTCTAATGGAATTTGCTTTACTACTTCTACTACCTTCTTAGCATTCTTAAATGTTACAACCCCTCCAATGCCTATATAGTAGCCAAGTTTTATACATTCAATTGCAAATTCTGTACTACCTGAAAAGCAATGAACAATCCCTTTAACATTTGGAAATTGCTTCATTATTTCTAAAGTATCTCTATGGGCATCCCTATCATGGATTACAACTGGAAGATTTAAGTCCTCTGCTAGTTTCATTTGTTCTCTAAAAACCTTTTTTTGAACCTCTTTCGATGGATTTTCTTCCCAGTAATAATCTAATCCAATTTCTCCTATGGCTATTATTTTCTCATTTTTTTTAATTAACTCCTTAATTTCGCTTTCTACATCACCATTAAATTCATTTGCATTTTCAGGATGTATTCCTAAAGCGCCATATATAAAATCATTATTTATTGTTAATTTATTTGTTTTATCTATACTTTCATAACTTGATGCACAATTTAATATACCTATAACATTATTTTCTTTAAGCTCATTTAGAAGTGATTCTCTATCTTCATCAAAAGCTTCATCATCATAATGGGCATGTGTATCAAATATTATATACTTATTTTCCATTTTTTATTCCTCCAAAATCACTTTTTTATTTATATTTATCATTATAGTACAAAAATCTAAATATTAAACATATTAAAAAGAAATTAGCTTTATATCTAAATAAAATAGGTGAAAAGCTTATCTACTCCAAATTAAGTAATAATAATCTTTTCACCTTTATAATATCAATGTTTAAGCTTTTTTACCAGCATGCCCAATGTTATTTGCATGGTCTCCTATTCTTTCTAAATTACTTATTAGATCTAGGAATATTACACTTGAGGCTGCTGCACAAGCTCTTTCATTTAATCTCTTTATATTATTTTCTCTAAGTTTTTTCTCCAAATTATCTATTTCTTCTTCTATAACTTCTATTTCCTTAGGAACAGTTAAACTCTTGTTACTATAACTTTCTATAGCAACTTCTATCGCCCTAATGGTTTTATCAAACATTTCATTTAATTCCATATTTGCATTCTCTCCAAGATTCAAACCCTTATTAATCTTTTCAAGTGCTAAATCTGCTATATTTTCTGCATGATCTCCTATTCTTTCTATATCATTTATAACATGATAAGTAGAACTAAATAGTTTTATATCAGCTTCTGGTAATTCTAATTGAGATAATTCAACTAAATAATCTGTAATATCTTTTTCTAAAGCATTTATAATCTTTTCATTTTTATAAACCTTCTCTGCAGCTTCCTCATTATCTTCATTAAAAGCCTTCATTGCTAAAAGAACATTTTCTTTAGCCTTATTAGCCATTCTTAAGGTTTCCTTTAAAACTTGTCCATTTGCAACTATCGGTGTATCAAGAAGACTATTATCTAAATATATTGCGCCTTCCTTTTCTATTTCAGAATCACCTGGAAGTATTTTATTTACCAATTTAACCATATATGTTGATAGTGGTAATAATATAACTGTTACAGTGATATTAAAAATAGTATGAGCATTAGCAACTTGTCTAGCCACATTAGGATCAGTAGATTCTATAAATCTTATAAAAGGTCCTATAAATGGGAAGAATATAACTGCTCCAATTGTATTGAAAAATAAATGTAATAAGGCAGCCTTTTTTGCAGTTCTATTAGTTCCTAACGATGCTAAAATTGCTGTTACACACGTACCAATATTACATCCTAATATTACTGGAAAGGCTAAACGCATATCTATTGCACCTGTTGTTGCTAGCGCTACTAAAATACCTGTTGTTGCTGATGAACTTTGTACAATAGCTGTCATACCAAGGCCTGCAAGTAAACCTAATATACTCTTATCTGCAACTATAACTACAAATTCTTTAAACCAACTTGCTTCTGCAATAGGTTTCATAGCTGTTGACATAGCACTCATTCCTAAAAATAAAATACCGAATCCCAATATTATGTTTGCTAAATCTCTGACCTTTTTCTTTTTTGCCATAAGTAATATTATGGCACCCACACCTACAAATATAGGTGCAATTGCATCTAAATCAAAAGATACCATTTGTGCAGTTATTGTAGTTCCAATATTTGCTCCCATTATTACTCCAACTGCTTGAACTAATGACATTAATCCAGCATTTACAAAGCTTACTACCATAACTGTTGTAGCACTTGAGCTTTGAATTATTGCCGTAACAGCTGCTCCAACTAATACTGCTATGTATTTATTACTTGTTAATTTTTCAAGTATTGATTTTAGTTTTTCTCCTGCGGCATTTTCTAATCCATCTCCCATTAACTTCATGCCGTATAAAAACATACCTAGACCACCAATAAGGCCCGTTAAAATAGAAAAGCTATCCATCAATTATTCTCCTTCATAATTTTATTATTCATATAGTATTAACCTTTAGTTAACAAGCTTAATATACAACGTTTACCTTAACTTGTAAATATCATTTTTATATTTACTACATATTAATAAATTTTATGTTCATTTTTTCTTTATTTTTTTGTCACAATACTGTCATATTAATTCTGTATTATAATACTTGTAAAGTAGTTAAAGCATTATTATTTACCCCTAAAACCATCTAATGGTCCCTAGATTAAATTATTCCCCAAAGTGATTTAATCTAGGGTTTTTCCCTTTTTATATTAATTTTTTTCTTCTTTTAATCTTTTCACTTCTTCTGAGGCTCTTTTTCTATCTATCTTATCAAATAAGATTTCTAAATCTGAAATTCTTCCTGATTTTTTTTCTATATAGCTCCATATAGGTTCATCCAAATCTAAAGCAAATCTGATTTTTTCACAAGTTTTTGGAATAAAGGGCTCTAATAAATTAGATAGATTTATTACAATTTGTAGTGACTCGTAAATATCTACTTCTCCATTTTCATATTCCTTATGCGCTTTTTTAACAAATCCCATAATATCTAAAAGAGCATTTTTAAATTTTCCTTCTTCAATATAATCTCCTACATCAAAATATAAATTTAAAATTTCACTTTTTAACTCTTTAGATACAACTCCCTTTGGAACATTAGAATTATGCTTATCTTTTATATTATTAAAAACCTTATTTACAAAACTCCCAAAATTATTAGCTAAATCTCTATTTACTACATTTATAAAATCTCTCCAAGTAAAATCTGTATCTTTAGTTTCTGGAGAATTTAAAGATAAATAATATCTAAACCCATCTACATTATAATTTTCAACAATATAATCTGCCCATATTGCCCAATTCTTTACAGACGAAAAGTTCTTTCCTTCTAGTTTTAAATATTCACTAGATATAACTCGTAAATTAGGATTTTTTATTCCAAGTCCTGCCAAAATAGCTGGAAATATAACTGTATGGAAAGGAATATTATCTTTTCCATGAACAAAATAAACTCTTGAATCTTCTCCTTGCCAATACTCTTTCCAGTCCTCATCACTTTCTTCTAATGTCTTCATAGTATCTGTCAAATATCCCATCACAGCTTCTATCCAAACATATATCTTCTTATCCTCATATCCATTTAATGGAACATCTACTCCCCAATTAAAGTCTCTAGTAACAGCCTTATCCCTTAATCCCTCATCTAGGTATCTTTTTACTATTTTTTTTGCATTTTCTCTCCAGCCCTTTTGTCTTATTAAAAGCCTTCTGACATCATTTTCAAAATTCGAAAGAGCAAAAAATAGATGTTTAGTTTCTTTTACAACAGTTTCTTTACCACAAATCTTACATCTTTTATCTAGAAGCTCCTCATACTCTACTATTTCAGAGCAATTTTCACATTGTTCCTCATTAACTATTTCACCACAATGTGGACATTTACCTTCTACATACCTATCGGATAAAAACTCATTACAAGTTTCACAATAAGTTTGCTCAATTTCTTTTTCATATATATAACCTTTGTTATATAAACTTAGGATAAACTCTTTTACCTTAGATTCATGATATTCTGAATGTGTCTTTTCAAATATATCAAAAGAAAAACCAAGGCTATCAAAACACTTCTTAAACTCATCATGATATTTAACTGCCGCTTCTAGTGGAGTTATTCCCTCCTCTTTAGCCTTCATAGTTACAGGAGTACCATGGCAGTCAGTTCCCGATAAAAATATAACTTTATCCCCCATAAGTCTATGATACCTTGCAATTATATCACCTGGAAGTAATACCGCTATTCTTCCTAAATGTAACGGTCCATTTGCATAAGGCCATGCATTTCCAACTATTATATTCATAAAAAACCCCCTTTTTTTAATTAATAATGTGAAATTAAAAATGTAGAATTAAGGAGAAAACTCAGCTTAAGCTGAGTTTTATATTTTTTTAATTTAGCTATAGCTAAATTATTTCCTTAATTTTTCATTCTTCATTATTAATTTTTAACTTATCTAACAACGCTTCCTGTTGGTAGATCTCCTGGATTTACTAGTTTTAATAAACTATCGTCATCTGTAGCTGCTGCTAATATCATACCTTGTGATAATTCGCCTCTTAGAGTAACTGGTTTTAAGTTTGCTACTAATACTACGTATTTTCCAACTAATTCTTCTGGTTTATAGTATTGTGCTATACCTGAAACCACTTGTCTTTCTTCTCCATTTAAATCTACTTTTAACTTTAATAATTTCTTAGCTTTCTTTATAGGTTCGCATGCTAATACTTTTACTACTCTTAAATCTATTTTTTCGAAATCTTCTATAGTTATTTCTTCTTTAATTGGAGTTATTTCTCTCTTTTCTTCTTTTTTATTAGCAGCCAATTGAGCCTCTCTTAAAGCTTCTAATTCTGCTAATCTCTTATCTACATCTATTCTTGGGAATAATGCTTCTCCCTTTTGAACCTTAGTTCCAACTACTGTTCCATCAAAGCTATTTAATGATTCAAATGTAATATTACTTGAATTTATTTGCTCATTTATCTTCTTACTTGTATCTGGTAAGAAAGCAGATAATAATACTGAAGCAAATCTTAAACTTTCAACTAAGTTATATAGAACTGTTCCAAGTCTTTCTTTCTTTTCTTCATCTTTAGCTAATATCCATGGTGTAGTTTCATCTATATACTTATTAGCTCTTCCTATTAAATCAAATATACATTCTAGAGCCTCAGGTATTCTTAGATGATCTATTGCATCATTTACCTTTTTTGGAGTTTCTAAAGCTAGATTTATTAATTCATCGTCTATAGCTTCTTTAACATTATTATTTGGAATTACTCCATCAAAATATTTCTCTATCATAGCTACAGTTCTAGATAATAAGTTTCCTAAGTCATTACAAAGATCTGAATTTATCTTCTTTATAAATATTTCATTATTAAATAATCCATCTGCTCCAAATGGAATTTCTCTTAATAGATAGTATCTAACTGCATCTACTCCAAAGTTTTCAACTAATGTTACTGGATCAACTACATTTCCCTTAGATTTAGACATTTTTCCTCCATCAACAAGTAACCATCCATGTCCGAATACTTGCTTTGGTAATGGTAAATCTAAAGCCATTAACATAATTGGCCAATAAATAGTATGGAACCTTAATATATCCTTACCAATTAAATGTACATCTGCTGGCCAGTATTTTTCATAAAGCTCTTTATTGTCACTTCCATATCCTAAAGCTGTTATATAGTTTGAAAGGGCATCTACCCAAACATAAACAACGTGTCCTTCATCAAAAGTAACTGGAACACCCCAGTTAAAGCTTGTTCTTGAAACACAAAGATCTTGTAATCCTGGTTTTAAGAAGTTATTAACCATTTCATTTTTTCTTGATTCTGGTTGAATAAAATGAGGATTGTCTTCAATATACTTCATTAACTTATCAGCATACTTACTCATTTTAAAGAAATAAGCTTCTTCCTTTGATTTCTCTACTGGTCTGCCACAGTCTGGACAATTTCCATTAACTAATTGAGTTTCTGTCCAGAAAGATTCACACGGAGTACAATATAAACCTTCATAAGAAGATTTATAAATATCTCCATTATCATAAAGTTTCTTAAATATATCTTGAACAGCTTTAATATGATAATCATCAGTAGTTCTTATGAATTTATCATAGCTGATATTCATCATCTTCCATAAATCCTTAATTCCTGCTACTATTTCATCTACATGAGCCTTAGGTGTTATTCCTTTTTCTTCAGCAATTCTTTGTATTTTTTGTCCATGCTCATCTGTTCCTGTTAGAAACATTACATCATATCCAGTTAATCTTTTATACCTAGCTAAAGCATCAGCTGCTACAGTAGTATAGGTATTACCAATATGAAGTTTAGTTGATGGATAATAAATTGGTGTCGTAATATAATATGTCTTCTTACACATACCATTTTCCTCCCTATAATTGTTCTTTTTTCTAAAAATAAAAAGCCTCTATATAGGTATATTAAAACCTACATAGAGACGTATTATACGTGTTACCACTCTAATTTATATTTATTTCGCAATAAATATCTTAATAGGTGACATTCCATCACCTTGCAATATAACGGTTGCTACCGTATTCCCCTAACTAAACTCGCTCAGAGAATATGCTCCAAGACCATCTTCATAAAGCTTTATGCCGCTAGCTTTCACCTACCCTAGCTCTCTTTAGACACTCCTTCTTTACTACTCTTCTTTTCTTAGCATTTTATTTATTATTAATCTTATGATATTCCATATTAAATTTGCTGTCAATTATTTAAAATTATTATTTGTTATTAAATTTCTTTTTTATAAGATTATCTATCATCATTCTAGAAAAAATCACCATGAACAAATTAAATAATAATATGAAAGTAAAAGTACCTTCCCCTAATATAAATAATATTATAGCATTAATTATAAACAGAAAAGTCCCTATTGCGCCAAAGATTTTTGCAGCAACTTTATTTGAATACTCCCAAGAATACTTATCCTTTATAGAAAATTGATTCTTAAATCCAAACTTCATTTCACTAAATTTAGTTGAATTAGTTTCATATAATCCTCCTAATACAAATAATCCTATGGGTATTATCTCTACAATTAATAAATAAATCCAAAATTCCATATTAACCTTCCTTCTAAAACCTAATTACATCCTAATATTATTATAATTTTATACTACTGATTCATAATGCTGCAATAAGATTCAAATTATTTTTATAATAAAAAATTTATACTTTATATGGTATAATTGTATCAAAAAGATTGGGGTTGATACTGTGAAAACTTTCGAATTGCCTCATATGGGATCTAGAAATATTAAAACAGCTCTATCTGTTTTAGTCTGTCTTGTATTTTGGCCAAATTCTCTTTTTGCAGCAATTGCAGCTGTAATCTGTGTGCAAGGCACCGTGGAAAATTCCCTTGTTATTGGAATAAACAGGCTTATAGGAACACTTCTTGGAGGTATATTAGGAATAGTATTTTTATATATTTCTAAGGGACTTAATTTACAAAATTTCCTACCATTAATTGTTTCTATTGGAGTTTTATTAATTATATATATATGCAATATAATAAAAAAACCCTCAGCTTGTTCAATTTCATCTATTACATTAATTAGTATTTTAGTATCTCAAAGCTATAATAACCCTCTAATGTATTCTATACGAAGAATTATTGAAACTGCTTTTGGAGTAATTGTTGCAATATTAATTAATAAGTATATACATCCACCAAAAGAGAAAAATACTATCGATTAAGCTAACTAAAGATAAGGAGTTATAACATGAATTTTACTTTTCCGAAAATTGGTCTAAGAACCATGAAAACTGCTCTTGCAGTATTTTTATGTTTGTTATTTTTTCCAAGTGAGCCCTTTTTCGCTTGTTTGACTGCTGTTTTTTGTGTTCAAGATACAGTTTCTAATTCTATCAATATGGCAATAAATAGGGGCTTAGGCACAATTCTAGGTGCTACAATTGGTCTTTTATTTCTAATAGTATGTAGATTCTTTACATATAATATTCACATTTATATTATTAGAAAACTATTAGTTTATATAACTATTGCATTAGGAGTAATTGTAGTTATTTATATATGTAATTTAATAAAAAAAACCGGTGCTATAAATATATCTTGCATAGCTTTTCTGGCTGTTACTACAGTTCATGCATTTGGACACCCAATTTACTATGCAATTAATAGAACTATAGAAACTCTTTTTGGAATCTTCATAGCTCTATTAGTTAATAAATTTATTGCACCACCAAAGTCAAATTAAAAATTAAGAATGAAGAATGAAAAATTATTGTGAAAAGAAATTCAGCAAAATCTGAATTTCTTTTCACAATTTTTAATTTTACATTTTCCACTCTTCATTCCCTATATTGTTCTTGTTTCATGCTTTAAGAATTCTTTTTCTTCTTCATTTAAATATGGACTAAGCTTTTCAAATACCATCTTGTGATAATTATTTAGCCAATCCTTTTCTTCAGATGATAACATCTCTACATTAACACCCTCTAAGTCTATTGGACAATAAGAAATTGTTCTAAACTTATAGAATTCGCCAAACTCTTCAGATATAACGTCCTTTTCTACTATAAGAGTATTTTCTGTTCTTATACCATGCTTACCTTCCTTGTAAACGCCCGGTTCATTAGTTAAAATCATTCCAGGCTCTAAAACTACAGAATTTCCTTCTGGCCTTATTCCTTGTGGTCCTTCATGAACATTTAAGAAAAATCCTACCCCATGACCTGTTCCACATTTATAATCTATTCCATAATTCCAAAGAGGTCTTCTTGCAAGTATATCTAAATTAACTCCAGTAGCTCCTCTTAAAAATTTAGCTGATGCCAATGCAATATGTCCCTTTAAAACTAAAGTATAATCTCTTTTTTCTTCTTCTTTTATAGCCCCTAAGATAAATGTTCTTGTTATGTCAGTAGTTCCATCTAAATATTGTGCACCTGAATCTACTAGGAACATTCCTTCTGGCTTTAACTTATATTCACTATCTTCTGTTGCAGAATAGTGCATCATAGCAGCATGATCTTTATAACCTGCTATAGTTCCAAAGCTATCACCTTTATAGTTTTCTCCCATAGCCCTAAAAGCTGTTAATTTATCACTAGCTGATATTTCAGTTATTTCTTGCTTTCCTATACTTTCTTTAAGCCATTTTATGAATTTAACCATAGCAACTCCATCTCTCACTTGAGACACTTCCCAGTTAGCTATCTCTACATCATTTTTTATAGCCTTTAAATTAGTAGTTACATTAACTTCTCTTATTATCTTTACTTCTTTATTTAAAGCAGTAAAGATCTTCGAATTTAATTTATTTGGATCAAGTATTACTGTTCCAGTTAATACTTTTACATCATCTTCAATATCATCATACCCTTTAAGTGTAAATCCTTCAGCTTTTAGCTTAAATTCAGTTATATCATCAACTTTATCGCTATCTATATAAAGAGTTGAATAGTTATTTCCAACTATCACATAAGAAAGAACTACTGGATTAAACTCAATATCATTACCCCTTGTATTGCATAACCATGCTATGTCATCTAAAGAAGATAATATGAAGTAATCAGCAGATTTTTTAGTCATATTTTTTCTAACTTCATTTAGCTTTTCACTAGCTGATTTTCCTGCATACTTTTCATCATGTAAAAAAATCTTATTCTTAGGTAATTCACTTCTTGTATTCCATATATCTTCTAATAAATCTTTTTCCATGTTGATACTAAAGTTTTTTTCCTTAGCTATATTTAAATATCCTTCATATTGATTTACTGAAAATAATCTTCCATCAAAACCTAAGATATCACCTGATTTTAAGTTATCATTTATCCATTCTTCTATAGTTGGATAACCTGGAGTTCTCATTTTCATAAGAGAAATTCCACTTCCCTCAAGTTGCTTATCAGCTTGAATGAAATATCTTCCATCTGTCCAAAGATAAGCTTCTTTTAATCCAACTAAAAGAGTCCCTGCAGAACCTGTAAAACCAGATATAAACTCTCTTCCCTTAAAATATTCTGCTACATATTCACTTTGATGAGAATCGCTACTTGGAATAATATAATAATCTATATTTTCTTTTTTCATAACTTCTCTAAGTTTTTCTAAATTATTCATAACTTTTGCCCCCTATGTTAAATTTCTAATTACTATTATACCTATATAAATTACCATAATCCATAGTATACCAATTTTCAATTTACATTATTTTCTGAATGTTTATCAAAAAATACAGTTCTCTATACTTATAATTCTACCTCTTCATCCAAGACTTAAATATACATATAAAAGTATTAGCTTAATTTAATTTTCCTTATTATTAGACATAAATTCTTCAATTTCTTCTACAGTTTTAATCATTTCTTTTGTTAAAATTTCATAACCATTATCTGTTATTAATACATCATCTTCAATTCTTATGCCTATTCCCTCTTCTTCTATATAAATACCTGGTTCAACTGTGTAAATCATACCTGACTCAAAAATAACATCTCTATTTTCAAGCTCTATATCATGAGTATCCATTCCCAAACTATGACCTATACTATGGTAATAATATTTAGATACCTCTTCCTTACTAGTTATAAGTCCTAATGAAATACATTCTTCTGCTATCCATTCTTTAGCCTTTTTATTTAGCTCTAAAAAGCTTACTCCTGGTTTCATTTCTTCTATTACTTTTTCATTCACTCTTAAAACTGCATTATAAACTTCTTTTTGTCTATCAGTAAACCTACCGTTTATAGGAAATGTTCTTGAAATATCACCATTATAATATTTATATTGAGCTCCTAAGTCAAATAAGATTAAATCTCCATCCATTAATTCAGAGTCATTAGTTACGTAATGTAAAACTGTTGCATTTTTCCCTGCTGCAGCAATAGTTTTAAATGCTAAATCCTTAGTGCCATTTTTCTTACATACAAAGTCAAAATAAGCTTCAAGTTCATATTCCTTAATTCCTGGTTTAGAGTTTTTCATAAGTTCATTTACTCCATCTATAGTTATAGCTATTGCTTTTCTTATTCTATTTACTTCCTCTTCAGTTTTTATAAGCCTTAATGATCCAATTAAATTAAATACATTCTTAATATTTATATTATAATATTTATTCTTAATTTCATTTAAAAAATCATAAGATGTATTTCCCTTTTCTAAGTCTAGATAAATATTTATATCCTCTTTATTAAGAATAATTTTATCTGTAAAAGAATTAAAATCTCCTAGGTATTTCACATCTTCAACTCCACAAATATCAAAGACTTCATCTTTTCTAATAGTCTTTCCTTCCCACTTTTCCATAATAGGATCAACCTCTTTTATAAACAGGTATTCCTTAGCTATACCGTTTAGCTTAGATAAAACTAGTATATGGTCTTCTTCATCTATTCCTGTTAAATAATAAAAATTTCTATTAGGTGTAAAAGGATAATTTTCATCTGCTGTTTTCTTAGGAGCCTTTCCAGCAAATAATATTAATAAAGAATTATCCTTAATCTTATTTAATACCTTTTCTCTATTATTTTTATAAAATTCTCTTTTCATTATTAAAACCCTCCTTATTCCATAGCTAATACCTTGACGCTTACAACGTTTGATAAACTTCTCAATGTATTAACTAAATGCTTCAAATCTTTCTTCAAATTTGATATATCTAAGGTTATAGTTACATTAGCAGCCATATTTATAGGTATATCCTGATTAATTGTTAATATGTTTCCCTTATTAAATGCAATGCAGTCTAGTACCTTAGATAATGTTCCTGTTTCATGTGATAATAGTACAATTAAGGTTATCTTTTTAGTATTTAATCCCTCAGACATAGGAAAAACATAATCTTTATATTTATAAAAAGTACTCCTACTTATTCCTGCTTGTTTTACAGCTTCACTTATATCTTTTGCCTTTCCTGTTAAAAGATTCTCTTTTACTTCTAATACCTTTTTAAAAATTTCTGGTATAACCTTACTACTTACTATGTAATATTTTTCTGAAGCCATCCCATCACCACCCTTAATAAAATAAAAAAGCTATATAATTTAATATTATATAGCTTATTAACTGTAAAATACATATTATTCCTAAAGTTTATTTATATTAATTCTATTAGACTTTTTAGTTCTTTCTATATAACTCTTAAAAAGCGAAACAACAATAGAAATAACTCCACCTAATGCAAATCCCATCTCAACATTATTAAAAAATAAACCTACTAATATTCCTAAGCCAACTCCATATGCTAAGAATATAGCCAATCTCTTAATTTCATCCTCACTTAAAAATAAGCTATCAAGCCATTTCATATCTCAATCACTTCCCTCTTTTATTTATATCTTTATTATATATTATTTCTATAATAAACTAGTTACAAAATTATTACGTATTGATTAAAAAATATTATTTTTTACATTAATTTGAATATTTTATATTAGAAGTTTTGAAACTAATAAAATTGATACTATAATAGCTGTTAAATCTGCCAACATAGCTGCCCATACCGTATGTCTTATTTTCTTTATTTGAACAGCTCCAAAATATACTGTTACAGTATAAAAAATAGTTTCTGTAGTCCCCATAATTACCGAAGCTATTAACCCTATGTAGCTATCTGGTCCATAAGTCTTTACTATGTCTGTTAATATACCTAGAGCCCCACTTCCTGATAAAGGTTTTACTAATACTAAAGGAACTATTTCTTTAGGAAGCCCAATAAGGCTACTCACAGGTGATATTATATTATTTAACATATCTAAAAGTTTTGCTTCCCTAAATATGTTTACTGCAATTATCATAGCTAAAAGATACGGGAAAATATTAAGACATACTTTTAATCCTTCCTTGGCCCCCTCTATAAACCATTCATAAACCTTTTTACCCTTTATCATTCCATAAGTTATTATAATAACTACTATTATAGGGATTATACTTTTTGTTATATATTGAAACATATACTCTTCCTCCTAAAAATATCTTTGTAAAATCTTACAAAGAATTACCCCTGTAATAGCTGCAACTGTACTTGCTAATACAGCAGGTAAAATTATTGCTCCAGGATTATTTGATCCTACAGCTGCTCTTATAGAAATAACTGTTGAAGGTACTAACTGGATACAAGCAGCATTTAAAACCAAAAATAATGACATATCATTAGATGCAACTCCCTTTTCCTTATTAAGCCTATCCATTTCTTGCATAGCTTTTATTCCAAAAGGAGTAGCTGCATTTCCGAGTCCCATCATATTAGCAGTTATATTCATAACAATAGCACCTAAAGCTTTCTCATCTTTAGCTGCCTCTTTAAAAATAATTTTCAAAATTGGCCTTAATAGCTTAGCAAGCTTATTTGTAAATCCACTCTTTTCAGCTACTTTCATAACTCCACACCAAAAACACATAAGTCCCACTAATCCTATTATCATTGTAACTGTTGAATCTGCTGAATTAATTATAGCCTTAGAAATAGCCTCTCCATTTCCAGTAAATAATCCAAATAATATTCCTAAAAATATCATTACAAACCAAATATAATTTATCAAACTCTCACCTCTTAAAATTACTTATATAAATATATGACTTGAATCTAAGATTTATTAGTGATAGGATGAATATATATAATATTAATTATGTTTAAATGCATAAAGGAGATAGTTTATGAAGGAAGCAAACTTAAAAATAGCTCAAAAAGATATAGATGAGGCACTAAAAACAGTAGAAGATATGGTGAAATTCATTGATGATGTTGATCTTTCTAAAGATGTTTTAAAAGAAAAATTTCTTACCTTAACTGAAAAGGTTCAAGAGCTAGAAAACATATTAAAACTTGAAGGTATTATATAACTATACATAAAAAAAACAACTTCATATAGAAGTTGTTTTTTTTTGACCTTAACTCACATTTTTTCTCAATGATTAGCTACCCATTCTAATCAACATACAACACACAGTCGAATTTGAAAACGTTTAATAATTTATTAATGTAATAATACCATATTTTTTATTTTTTAACAATATATAATTTCAAAAAATTTGTATATTTTAAATTATTATTTGTATATATAATTAAAAGGAGTGCAAAGATATTTTACACTCCTAATATAATTCTTATTTACAACTGTCTCTTTCTATTAACTCATAGTTAAGAACGAATTGAGATTCATCTAATTCTCTCTTACTTAAAAGCTTAATAAGCATTCTCATTGCTACTGATCCCATATCATAACTCGGTTGTTTTATTGTTGTTATTTTAGGATAGAATACAGATGCCATTATATTATCGTTGAATCCTACAACGCTTACATCTTCTGGAACTTTTTTACCCTTTTCTCTTAAAGCATTTATAACTCCCATAGCAATTTCATCAGATGCACAAACTACTGCATCATATTCTTTATTACTATTTTCAAAGTATTCTACAGCCTCATATCCACTTTTAACTTTTAAGCCCCCAGCATATACTAAGCCTTCCTCTACTTTTAGCCCTTTATCTTTTAATGCCTCTTCATAACCTATGTATCTATCTCCCCAAGCATTCATACTGTCTCTTCTTGCACCTGCAAAAGCTATTTTAGATAATCCTTTGCCTATTAGGTAGCTTGTAACTTCCTTCGTAGCCTTTGTATTATCAATTGTTACGCTAGGTAGACTTTCTTCTTTATCTTTGGTTTCAACTAATACAGTCGTTAGATTTAATTCATTTATTATATCTAAAGTTTCTTCTTGTAGTGATGAACTCATATAAATAACTCCATCAACCATCTTTTCTTTTAATACTCTTAAGTATTCTTTCTCTTTTTCACTGTCAAAGTCTGAATTACATAATATAACGTTATAATCATAAATATTAGCAACATCTTCAGCTCCTCTAACTATCTCAGGATAAAATCCACTTGATATATCTGGAACTAAAATTCCTACTGTCTTTGTTCTTTGAGTTTTTAGACTTCTCGCTACAATATTAGGTCTATATCCTAACTTACTAATAGCATCTAAAACCTTCTTTTTCGTGTCCTCGTTTACAACATCTATGTCATTCAAAACCCTAGAAACAGTTGCAATTGATACCCCAGCTTCTCTAGCAACATCTTTTATAGAAGTAGCCATATAACACATCACTCCATTTTTAAATTTATACTTTTATCTCATTTTAACAATAATTATACTATTTGCAAATAGTTTATACAATATTCAAGATTATTCTTTATAAGAACTCACTATAAAATAAGTAAAAAGTTAGAAATTTCATAGAAACTTCTAACTTTTTACTTTAAGATTTCTCTACTTTACTACTCTAACTGTCATATTTAATTTTTCACCATTAATAACAGTTTCAGTATAATCAGCTTCTTCATTTACAGCAATTTCTTGAGTTAATGTTTCTCTCTTTATTACATCTGAATACTTATTAATAACTTTAATTAAAGTATCGTTACCTGAAACGAATAATTCTATCTTATCAGCAACTTCAAATCCTTTTTCTTTTCTCATGTTTTGAATTTTTGAAATTACTTCTCTTAATTGTCCTTCTTCTTTTAATTCTTCTGTAATAGTAGTATCAAGAACAACTCCAATTTCACCTTCACCGGCAAAAGCATATCCTTCTAACCCTTGCATAGTTATAAGTACACTTTCACTATTTAATAATATTTCAATTCCATCTACAGTAATAGTTTCAGTTCCACCACCTTGTAGCTTTTGAGCTAATTCCATTTGGTTTCTTGAAGCTATTTCTTTTCTTATTCCTGGAATTAACTTACCGTATTGTCTTCCAAGTACAGGTAGATTAGGCTTAATTTCAAAATTAACATGTTCTGATAAATCAGCACCAAATTCTACTGACTTAATATTAAGCTCATCTTTTATAATATCTCCATAGTAAGCTGGAATAGCATCTGTTGATAATAACATCTTTGAAAGCGGCTGTCTATTCTTAATGTTAGCAGCATTTCTTGCACTTCTTCCAAGCTTAACTATTGTATAAGCTAAATCCATTTCTTTTTCTAATTTTTCATCTATAGCACTTTCATCTACTAATGGCCATTTACATAAATGAACACTTTCTTCTGCAGTTTTATCTAATCCTATTACTAGGTTTTGATAAATTTCTTCTGTTACAAAAGGTACAAATGGAGCTGCTACCTTAACTAAAGTAGTTAATACTCTATATAATGTAACATAAGCGCCTATCTTATCTTCTGTTAATTCCTCAGACCAATATCTTGCTCTATTTCTTCTTACATACCAGTTAGATAACTCATCTGTAAAGTCTTCAATACTTAATGCAGCTTGAGTTATTTGATATGAAGCCAAGTTTTCATCTACTTCTTTTATTAAAGTATTAAGCTTAGACATTATCCATTTATCCATTACATTTTCTGATTTAAAATCTTTATAGTCTAATGGATTGAAATTATCTAATTCTGCATATAACACATAGAATGAGTACACGTTCCACAAAGTGCTTAAGAACTTTCTTTGTGCTTCTTGAACATCATCAATAGAGAATCTTGTTGGAAGCCATGGTGCACTTGCAGTATAGAAATGCCATCTTGTAGCATCAGCACCTTGTGAATCTAACACATCAAATGGATCTACAACATTTCCCTTTGATTTTGACATTTTTAAACCTTTTTTATCTAAAACGTGACCTAAAACTATACAGTTTTCAAATGGATTTGTATCAAATATAGCTGTTGAAATAGCTAGTAATGTATAGAACCATCCTCTTGTTTGGTCAACTGCTTCTGAAATAAATTGAGCTGGGAAGTTCTTTTCAAATAGCTCTTTATTTTCAAATGGATAGTGTAGCTGAGCAAAAGGCATTGATCCTGAATCGAACCAACAGTCAATAACTTCAGCAGTTCTAGTCATTTCCTTTCCGCACTTAGAACATCTTAACTTAACTCCATCTATATATGGCTTGTGAAGTTCTATATCTTCTGGAACATCAATTCCTTTATCCTTTAATTCAGCTATGCTTCCAACACATTCTTTATGGCCACATTCACATTCCCAAATAGGAAGTGGAGTACCCCAATATCTATCTCTTGATATACCCCAGTCAATAACATTTTCTAAGAACTTACCAAATCTTCCTGTTCTTATGTTATCTGGATACCAATTAATTTTATTATTATTTTCTAATAGCTTATCTCTAAGCTTAGTCATTGCAACAAACCAGCTTTCTCTTGGATAATAAAGAAGCGGTGTATCACATCTCCAACAATGTGGATATGAGTGAGTGTGTTTTTCAGCCTTAAATAGTTTATTTTCTTCCTCTAAATATTTAACTATACTTTCATCACACTTCTTAACGAATTTTCCAGCCCATGGAGTTACTTCTTCAACGAAATTACCACTAGCATCAACTAGATTTATAAATCCTATTCCATTTTGCTTAGCAACTAAATTATCGTCTTCTCCATATGCAGGGGCTATATGAACTATACCAGTACCATCTGATAATGTTACATAGTCACCATGTATAACTTCAAAAGCTTTTCCATCAACTTTACCGAATGGAAGTAATCTTTCATACTTAGTTCCTAGTAATTCTGTTCCCTTAAATTCTTTAACTACTTCGTAATCTTCTCCTAATACCTTTGGTGCTAAATCTTTAGCAAGTATTAATATTTCATCTCCAACTTTAGCTTCAATATAATCATAAGCTTTGTTTACACATAAAGCTAAGTTTGATGGCAATGTCCAAGGAGTTGTCGTCCATGCTAATATATATTTATTTTCTTCTCCTTGAATCTTGAACTTAGCTATAGCAGTTAAATCTTTAACATCTTTATAACCTTGTGAAACTTCATGAGAAGAAAGTCCTGTTCCACATCTTGGGCAATATGGCATAACTTTGTGACCTTTGTATAAAAGTCCCTTTTCCCACATTTGATTTAATGCCCACCAAACAGATTCTATATATGAGTTATGATATGTAACATAAGGCTCCTCCATATCTACCCAATAACCTATTTGATTAGTCATTTTTTCCCACATGTTTACATAAGTAAATACTGATTCCTTACACTCTTTAACAAACTTTTCTACACCATAATCTTCAATTTGCTCTTTACCTGAAATGCCAAGTTTCTTTTCTATTTCAAGTTCAACTGGAAGTCCGTGAGTATCCCAACCAGCTTTTCTTATTACTTTATATCCCTTCATAACCTTATATCTTGGGATAATATCCTTCATAACTCTAGTTAATACGTGTCCTACATGCGGTCTTCCATTTGCTGTTGGAGGTCCATCGTAGAATGTAAAATACTCACCATCTTGGTTCATATCAAAATTCTTTTTAATTACGTTATTTTCCTTCCAAAGGTCTGCTACTTCTTTTTCCATACCCACAAAACCTTTTGGTAATTCAACCTTTTTGTACATATCTAAACTCCCTTCCGTATATTAATTTATATTTACGAGCTGTTTGCTTTAAGGTTATACCGACTTTGACTTAAATAATACTAAATATATCTTAAATTATTAGCTATAAATAACTAATTATTCAGAAATACACTAAAGCATTATAAAACAAAAAAAACTCCGCCCAATAGGACGAAGATATTCGCTATACCACCTAAGGTTATAAGTTTTCTATAAATTATAGAAAACTACTATTTTCGAGTACAAACATACTCTATCCCTTAACGCAGGCTAACGTGAAAAACTTAATAAGCTAAATAACCTTTCAGCCTCAAACTCCTAGGTGATTTTCCTTAATTTTCTCTATAGCTTTACACCAACCAGCTACTCTCTTAAAGTATCCAATTAAGTACTTTTCCTAATCTTAGTTTTTAATTTTATAAATTATATAATTATTTTACTACAAACTAATATAATATAAAAGTCTCTATTTGAGAATATTTTAATAATTTTAAGAAAAATAGTAATATACTTAATAAATTGAATAAAACCAATACTGGAAATTAATTAATAATTTTTATCAATTAGTATTGACTTTCTTTTTTAGCAACTATATAATATAAGCATAAAGAATAAATATTAAAAATTTATTTTTTATCCCCTTTATTTTCCTTAATCTATTTCTTTATATTAGGAGGAAAGATAAATGGAAAATAACTTAAACGAACAAGTCCTTGATAAGATTACTAAAGTTTGTACTTGCAAGGCAATACCAAGATCCAAAATTAAAGATGCAATCAAAGCCGGAGCTCATACTGTAGAAGAAGTTTCTAAGGCAACAGGAGCTTGTACAGGTGGGTGCAGAGGCTACAGATGTACCCCTACAATCCAAAATTTGATTGATAAACATCTGGAAAATAACTAATATAGTTCCCCCAAACTATATTAGCATATAGATTATATCTCCCCTAAAACCACCTGTAATAAAAACAGGTGGTTTTTTACTCTTTAAGAAATTATAAAGATGTTACCCTGCGAATAACTTTTTTATAATTTCCTTTCTTTAGCTTTGAAGTACTTCTATTAATTTTGCGATGACTTAGAGCTTACGACGGAATAAGCAAAATTATATAGAAGTACTTTTTTATTAAAATATTCTAATTGATAATCCAAAGTTTTTAAAAGAATCTTTTGTAGCATTAATATGTTCTATTTCTTTATCCTCATTAATTTCTTTAGTTATACTTTTGCAAGCTAATTCGTCTATTTTATCTTCCACAAACTTTCTAATTCTTCGTGGAGTTGGTATAACAATAGCATTAAATATCATATAATATCCTCCAAATTAATTGCTTTATACTATAATTTTATTGTTATTTATATTTTATATTCCCTGAAAATAAATAAAATCCCAAACTCTTAAAGAATGGGATTTATAGTCAAACCTCAATATAAAATTAATTAGTTTATTATTTAAAACTAATTATAAACCAATCTATAGCTCCTCCATATAAAACAATAATTAAACTAACTACTATCAAAACAATTTTATACGAAAATACATTGTACTTTTTTTTCCATTGATCAATAAATAATAATTCTTTTTCATCTCTTTTCTTTAGTATTAAAAGAGCCCCTAAAATCATTCCTAGTGGTCCAATTATAAGCAATGCGCTTCTTACAACTTGTAATTCTTGTTGCCAATTAAACTTTGATACTAATAATGAAATTATCCCAACCACTAAAATAATTATTAATGATATAAGGCTTCCAATAATAATGCACTTAATAAAATCTTTCAATGCTCCAATTAATTTCTTCATATGTTTATCTCCCAAGATCTAATTAATATAAATGACAAGCGACAAAATGCCCCTTTTTAATTTCTTTAAACTCTGGAATTTCTTTTTTACATATATCCATACATTTACTGCATCTACCTTGGAATTTACATCCATTAGGTGTATTAATTGGGCTTGGAACATCCCCCTCTAACATAATCCTTTGTCTACTTTCTTCTACATCAGGATCTGCTATTGGAATAGCTGACATCAATGCTTCTGTATATGGATGTTTAGGATTATTGAATAATTCATCTGATTCAGCTAATTCAGCCATACTTCCTAAATACATAACTGCAACTCTATCTGAAATATGCTTAACCATAGATAAATCATGTGCGATAAATAAATATGTTAATCCTAATTCCTTTTGTAACTTAATTAATAAATTAGCTATTTGTGCTTGAATTGATACATCTAATGCAGAAATAGGCTCATCACATAAAATGAATTTTGGTTCAACAGCTAAAGCTCTAGCTATACCTATTCTCTGTCTTTGTCCACCTGAAAATTCATGAACAAATCTATTTGCATGCTCCTTGTTTAATCCTACTTGATCTAATAACTCATAAATTCTTTTATTCTTGTCCTCTTTTGATTTAGCTAATCCATGAATCTCTATTCCTTCTGAAATTATATCAGCAACAGTCATTCTAGGATTTAATGATGCATAAGGGTCTTGAAATATTATTTGTACCTCTTTATTAAATTGCTTTTTTTCTTTTCCCTTAATTCCATGTATTGATTTGCCTTTATAATAAATTTCCCCATCTGTTTTATCATACATTCCAATAACAGTTCTTCCACATGTTGTCTTACCACATCCTGATTCTCCAACTAATCCTAAGGTCTCTCCTTCTTTTATGGCAAACGAAACATCATCTACTGCTTTTAGAATATCTTTATTTCCAATTTTAAAATACTTTTTCAAGTTTTTTACTTCTAAAATTATATTTTCTTCATTAGCCATTTTTTCTTTCCTCCTTAATATTAGCTAAGATTTCCTCAGGAAGCTCTTCACTATATAACCAACACTTAGCCTTATGTATATCTCCGAATGAATATTCCTTTGGTTCCTCTTCTAAACATATATTCATACAATATTTACAACGAGCTGCAAATGCACATCCTTTTGGTGGAGCAATTAAATCTGGAGGTGTTCCTTTTATTGTATCTAGTAATTGCTTTCCCTTCCATCCTAACCTAGGAACAGAATTTAAAAGTGCCCAAGTATATGGATGTTTAGGGTCATAGAATATTTCTCTCTTTTCACCTTTTTCTATAATTTGTCCTGCATACATTACTGCAATTTTATCTGCCATCCCTGCAACTACTCCAAAATCGTGCGTAATTAATATTACTGCTGTATTCAACCTATCCTTTAATTCATTGATAAGCTCAAGTATCTGTGCTTGAATTGTAACATCAAGTGCTGTAGTAGGCTCATCCGCAATTAAAATTTTAGGATCACAAGCAACTGCTATAGCAATCATAGCTCTTTGTCTCATCCCACCTGAAAATTCATGTGGATATTGATCTACTCTCTTTTCAGCATTTGGAATTCCTACAGATTCTAATATTTTTATAGCTTCTTCCCTTGCAGACTTTTTATCCATATTTCTATGAGCGACTAAATTCTCAACTATTTGATTACCTACCTTCATAGTTGGATTAAGAGATGTTAATGCATCTTGGAATATCATTGCACATTCCCCACCTCTAAATTCTCTAATTCGCTTCTTATCATAAGATAATATATCTTCTCCGTTATAAAGTATCTTACTTTCCTTTTTAATCTCGCCTTGTGGTGCTTGTATTAATGCCATGATGGCTCTAGCTGTAACACTTTTTCCGCATCCTGATTCTCCAACTATAGCTAGTACTTCGCCTCTATCAACATCAAAAGATACTCCTCTAACAGATTGAACTTCCCCTGCATAAGTATGATAAGATACTTTCAGATCTTTTACATCTAGAATTGATTCATTTTTATTTACTAACTTCTCCATACCTTATATACCTCCTATTGTCTTAATTTTGGATCTAGAGCATCTCTTAAGCCATCACCTAAAATGTTGAATGATAATATTAATAAACATAAAATTATAGTAGGGAATAATAATTGATAAGGATAAAATGCCATAGCTTGTTGTCCAGCTGATAATAATGATCCTAAACTAAATGCTGGAATATTTAATCCTAATCCTAAAAATGATAATGTTGTTTCTGAAACTATTACACTTGGAATTGTTGATGCAACATCTAATATTATTAATCCAATTGTATTTGGTAATAAATGCTTCACTATTATTCTCATTGGAGATGCCCCTAGAGCTTCAGCTGCTAAGACATATTCACTTTCTCTTAATTGAAGAATTTGTCCTCTTATCATTCTTGCTGTACCTGTCCATGCAGTTAAACATAAAGCTAACATTAATTGAAAATATCCGTTTCCTAAAACAACTAAAATTAATAAAGTTATTATTAAATATGGAATACTATTTAATACTTCAACAATTCTCATCATAACTTCATCTACTATTCCGCCCATATAAGCAGCTATACCACCGTATAAACAGCCAACCACTATATCTATTACAGTTGCAATAAGTGCTATGCTTATTGATATTCTTGTCCCTATCCAAACTCTAGTAAATAAGTCTCTTCCCATAGCGTCAGTTCCCCACCAAAATTCACTATTTGGCGATAGATTTTTCTTTGTTGTTACAACTGTTTCATAATCCATATTTCTAATAATCGGTGCAAATATTGCCATAAGTATAAGTGCAATTAATACAAATAATGCTCCCATAGCAACAGGATTCTTTTTAAGTCTTCTCCAAGCATCTTGCCAATAACTAATATTAGGCCTAACTACTAAATCACTCTCTAATGTAGATGAATCTACAAATTCAAATCTTTTATCTTTTACCTTTAAATTTTTCATAAAGTCCACCTCTAACTACTTAACTAATCTTATACGCGGATCTACAACTGTATAAAGTATGTCTGTTATAAATATTGCTATAAGATAAATTAATGCATACAGTAATGTTAATCCCATAAGTATTGGAATATCTCTATCGTTTGCTGCTTGAATAAAATATTGTCCTGCTCCTGGAATAGCAAAAACTCTCTCTATAAAGAAAGAACCAGAAATTACCCCTGATATTGCTACTGGTAATACTGTAATTATTGGAATAAATGAATTCCTAAGAACATGTTTTCTAACTATAGCTGATTCTGATAATCCCTTTGATCTTGCTGTAAGTGTATAATCTTGATTTATACTATCCAACATACTAGTTTTCATTAATCTTGCATAATATGATAAATATGCACCTGCTCCTGCTATTGTTGGTAGAATGGTATACTTCCATCCACCAAACCAAAGATCAGCTCCCTTTGGCCAGCCTATTATAGGAAGATTTAATATGGCTCCCTTTGCTAAATATTTTTGTAGTAATAGGGATAATACTAAAGATGGAACTGAAGCAAGTAGCATTACTCCCACCAGAATCACATAATCAATAGTCTTTCCTCTATTCATTGCGGCAACAATACCTAAAATAATACCTAATGATACACCTACTACTATTTGTTGTATTCCAAGTCTTGATGATACTGGCATCTTATTTTTAACTATACTTGAGACTGTATCCCCTGCATGTACTAAAGACTCACCAAATTCACCCTTTATAATATAATTCTTTAAAGTAATAAAATATCTTTCAACAACAGGCTTATCATAACCATATTTAGCTATAACAATTTGTTTTGTTTGTTCTGGAAGCTTTTGAATTTTTTTATCAATCGCAGTTCCTGGAATTGCAGCTAAAAGAAAAAATGTTGCTGTTCCAATTAAATAAAGTGTAATAATCATTTCAACAAATCTTCTCACAATGTACTTTGCCATATACTTCTCTCCTTTATATTTAATTAATGCACATCAACATTAGTCGATGTGCATTAAAATACAAATAATTAGCTTAATTAATTTTTCCCTTGTATATATGCATGTTTAAATTCATAAACTGAACCAAATGAAGGGAATTGCATATCTTTAACATAGTTTTGATAGAATGAGTATTTATCAGTATAATAAATTGGTGAAATAACAGCATCTTCTTCTAATAATTTATTTTCTAATTCTTTATAAATTTCTGTTACCTTATCTTCATCTGTTTCTTTTGCTACAGATGCTAATAATGCATCATATTCAGAACTAGCATATCCAGTATGGTTATTTCCACCATTTGATGTCCATATATCTAAGAAAGTCATTGGATCATTATAATCTGCTGACCAACCAGTCATTGTAAAGTCATATTCTTGCTTGTCCATTAGATTTAAATAAACCCCCCAGTCACCTTGGGTTTCAACATTAATTTTTATTCCTAAGTTTCCATTGATTTGTTGAGCTAACCATTCTGCTCTTTGTTTTGCTAACTCTGAATCTCCTTGAGCTAAATATGTTAATTCATATTGACTTAAGTCATCTGTTTGAAGTCCTAATTCATTTAAACCTTCTTTAAATAATTCTTGAAGTTTTTCTTTATTATTTACATAAGTTTTAGCATCAGCTGCTAATGGTCCTTCTACTTTATCTCTATATTTTTCATCCCCTGAATTTATAGCAGTTGGTATTAATCCATAAGCTGATTCATATCTACCAACTAAATCCTTTGTATAAACATCTCTATCTAGTGCTAAACCAATTGCTTTTCTTATTTTAGCATTCTTTAATATTCCATTTGATGTTTCACTATCTTGATTAAAGTATAAATAGAATACTCCTGGATCTTCACCTGTAAGTTCTTGGAATTCACCAGCTTTTGCTTGTTCTGTCCATTTTTCAAGATAATCTGTTTGAGCTCCTGATATATCTAATTCTTGAGATTCAAATAATTGAGCTTGAGTTGCGAACTCTTTAATATTTGTCATATTAATTGTTTGAAGGTGAACATTATCTGCATCCCAATAAGTATCATTTTTTACTAATACCATTGAGTTACCATTGTCCCAACTTTCTATCTTAAATGGTCCATTATATACTCTATCTGTAATATTACTAGCGTATTGATCACCTAATTTTTTTACAATATCTAATCTAATTGGGTGGAATACTGTATAAGATACTTTTGACACGAAGTAAGGTACTGGATTCTTTAATGTAAATTCTAAAGTATAATCGTCAGTAGCTTTTACTCCTACAGCATCAGCAGAACCTGAACCTGTGTTGTATTCTTCTGCACCTGCAATATCATAAGCCAAGAAAGAATATGCAAATCCATTTTCTGGATTTAATATTCTCATAAATGAATCAACATAATTTTGTGCCACTACTGGCTCCCCATCTGACCAATTCATTTTTCTTAAATGGAATGTCCATGTTAATCCATCATCTGATGTTTCCCAACTTTCTGCACCAGCTGGTACTATCTCATCACCACTTCCATCATTTTCAATTCTTACTAATCCTTCTTCTACTGCATTAAGAATAGTAGAACTTTGGTTATCTGTAGTATCATTTGCATCTAAAGTAGCTACATTAAAATAAATAGTGTTTAATACTTGCTCACTATCCATTTCTACAGTGCTAGATCCTCCATTGCCAGAATCTTCATTTCCCTTACTTCCGCAACCTACAAGTAGCATCATGCAACTTAAGCCCATTGCTAGTAACGATATAAATTTCTTTTTCATAATTTTCCCCCTTTTTATTATTCGTAACAATAATGTAGCTAATATATTCACCCCTTATTTTCCCAAAACATATATATACTCTAATATAATCTAATAGCATAAATGGTTAAATATATACATCATTACATTTTATTACATTTGCTTTATTGATAACATTATATCACTTATTTTATTAAAGTCAATTTATTTATAGGTTATTTTTTAACAATTTATTTAAATTTTATATTTTATTTTTTATTTTTATATATGACATATAATTTATATACTTATTATTTTATATTGATTAACTTTAATATTGATTTTCTTATAGGTATGATATAATTTTATAAGATTAGTTTTGGAAGGAGATAAAGCATGACAAGTAAATTTTATTTACATAAAGGTAAAAATAAAAAAGCAGAACAAGGTAGACCTTGGATATATATTGATGAAATAAATGAATATGATGGAGAATATGAAAATGGTGATATAGTTGAAGTCTATAATCATAAAAATTACTTTCTAGGAAAAGGATATATAAATGATAGAAGTAAAATAACTATTAGAATTATGACCAGGGATATAGATGAAAAAATTGATTATAATTTCTTTAAAAGAAGATTTGAAGCAGCTTATGAATATAGAAAAACAGTTATTGATACTTCATCATGTAGACTTATTTTCGGTGAAGCTGACTTTCTACCTGGCCTTACAGTTGATAAATTTGAAGATTATTATGTAATTCAAATATCAACCTTAGGAATGGATAAATATAGAGATATAATAGTTAAAGTATTAGTTAATGAATTTGATGCTAAGGGTGTTTATGAAAGAAGTGATATTAAGACTAGAGAAATTGAAGGTCTTGAACAAACTAAAGGATTCTTAACTGAACCTTTTGATACTAATATAGAAATAATTGAAAATGGAGTTAAGTACATAGTTGATTTAGAAAATGGTCAAAAAACAGGATTCTTCTTAGACCAAAAAGAAAATAGAGCCGCAATGCATAGAATTTGTAAAGATAAAGATGTATTAGATTGCTTTACTCATACAGGATCCTTTGCTTTAAATGCAGGAATTGCAGGAGCAAAATCTGTTTTAGGTATTGATGTATCTCAACATGCTATCGATTGCGCTAAAAGAAATGCAGAACTTAATAACCTACAAGACACAGTTAAATTTGAATGTCATAACGCCTTTGATGTTCTTGGAGATTGGTCCAGAGAAGGAAAACAATTTGACGTCGTAATTCTAGATCCACCTGCATTTACTAAATCAAAAAATACAATAAAATCTGCCATTAGAGGATATAAAGAAATCAATCTTAGAGGTTTAAAAATGGTTAAGCCAGGTGGTTACTTTGCAACCTGCTCTTGCTCTCACTATATGAGTGAAGAACAATTAAAAAGAACAGTTCAGGAAGCAGCTCATGATGCTAGAAGGACTTTAAGGCAAGTAGAAATAAGAACTCAAAGTGCTGACCATCCAATCTTATGGAACTCTGATGAATCTTACTACTTAAAATTCTTTATATTCCAAGTTGTTTAAAAAATGGTTGGAATTAAGCAAAGCTTAATTCCTTTTTTTCTTATTACATATCTTTGCTTCAAGTCATAATAAACTTATATATATCCACATCATCATTAATGTTAGTAATCTATATTTATTCTAAATATTCTTTAGCAAGGATTCCGTACATAGAGTAATCACATATTCCTTGGTTATTTGTATCAGCCTGTCTCATAGTTCCTTCATATTTCATTCCACATTTCATCATTACTTTTCCTGAGTTTGGATTATTTGGATCGTGCCTTGCTTCTACTCTATTTACGCCAACTTCCTTAATAAGGTAATTAATTAATGCCTTTAAGGCTTCAGATGTTACTCCTGTGTTCCACCACTTTCTCCCTATACAGTATCCTATATGAACCATATTAGCTTTTTCATTTTTATCTACAACACTAATACTTCCTATCGGTTCATCACCATTTTCTTTTAATATAATAGCCCATTGATAAAAATCATCTTCTTTATAATTATCAACCCAATCTTTTAAAATTGTTTTCGTTACTTCAACACTACTATGTGGAGGCCATGTTAAAAATTTTGTAACCTCTTCATCAGATACCCAATTTTTATACATAGCTTCAGCATCTTCTATCTTAAACTTCCTTAATATTAATCTTTCAGTTTCTATTGTTTTAGTTCCTAAATTTTTCATATATTACACCCCAATTTTAATTATTTTCTATTCTTTTCAATCCATTTAACAGCAAAATCTACAATATCGTGTTGTCTCATAAATCTTACATTTGCATTTCCGATTTTTATCTTTTTAACCTCATAATTTTTTTCAAATTCATTACCTATATCTATAAAATCTTCACCATCAACATATAATGTTGAATAAGTAATCCACTCTCGCTTTCCATCTTTTAATATTGCACAACTATTTTCTTCTATCTGCTTTGATGGATAATTTGCTCTTGCATCTGCAAGATGTATAGAAGTGTTTTTATCATATCCAGTTCCTAATAATAATACATATCCATCCAGATCATATAGCTTTGCAACTGGAGAAGTTTCACCAAAAATATCACTTAAATTATGGTTATTTACTAAATAATTTGCATTTTTTCCCCATGAGGCAAAGGATCTTACTGGATGATCACTTCTTATAGTCCCTGGCCATCTTCTAAACATTTCTGCTACAGCTCCCATTGAATTCGTTGGAGTAATATCTTTATCATAGGCTGGCCAGTTACTTCTAATAATATCCCACCATTCTTTCGGCTCTTCCCAATGAACTCCATAAGACGGATCTAGATTCTTCCATGTCTGTGTTGGCATCATAATTGTTCCATCCTCTCCTACAGACTCTATTAATGCTTCAATTATAATCTGAGGTCCACCGCAAACAAATCCAAAATTCTTCATTGAAGTATGCACAATTATACTCTGTCCATTTTTAATGCCTATTTTTTCTAAGGCATCTAATATATCTTGTTTTATTACTATCTTCCTATTGTCCATATACCTACCCCCATAAATTACACATTTAAATTTTTCTCATATATCCCTATAACTACTTAAACCACTTTTCAATATGTTATCACTAAGTTAGCCTATTGTAAATAATTGTATATAAAAAGAAATCCAGCCAAAAGACTGGATTTCAATCAAAAGTTTAAATTTTATTATCTATAGAATTCTTGTGTTGCATAATAGGTATTTCCTATCTTGTACACACCTATTCCTATACTACTAAAGTTTGTTGATAATATGTTTGCTCTATGTCCTGATGAGTTCATCCAATTATCCATAAATTTAGTTGCTAAGGCACTATTATCATTCATTCCTTGAATATATGCAATATTTTCTCCCCACGCTCTATAGGAAACCCCATCAGCCTTCATTTGAACTGTTATTAAGTTTCCTTGTTGGTCTTCATGTGAAAAATATCCATTGTCTCCCATATCCTTAGACTTAATCCTAGCATAGTTCTCCATAGTGGTGTTGTAACTTAAAGCTGGAAGCCCTGCTGCTGTTCTTTCTTGATTAACTCTTTGGAATATAGCTTGTTCAATTTCTGCTATATAATTACTATCTGAAACTGTAGGTGTATCACTTGGAGTTTCAGATGGTGTATTTGTATCTTGTGATGGTGTATCACTAGGAGTATTATTATCAGTTGAAGGCTTATTGTATGACGGCCTATTGCATGAAGGCTTATTGTATGACGGCCTATTTGACGGTCTATATTTTGATACTCCTTCAACTCCGCTTTCTACTTCTTCAGCAGAATTATCTGATTCACTATTTGAACTAACAACATTATCATTATTTAAACTTATATTATCATCATTACTTACAGATTCATTATTTGCAACTTCTTTACTTGAATCAACTTCCTTATTGATTACGTCATTATCAGTGTTGGCATCATTGCCTTCTACTATGCCTGCTTCATTTGATGCTACTTCTTTATTTTCAGTCTTTACTATATTATCCTTAGGAATTTCTCCATTAGAACTTAGAAAAACACCTCCCGCACCTAATGTAGCCACCAATCCTATCGATGATATTACCATAATTAATTTTGATTTAATCATTTGTAAATCCCCCTTCAGATTTAATGTTTTCGTGTCCCACTTATAGTAACATAAGAACTGCATGTCCCAAATATGAGTTAGTTTCTAATTATTGAAAATATTCTAACTATAGTTATTTATTATGTTTTTACCCATTTTTTTCAATAAAAATCAATATTATTTTTTTGATAAAATCTTTATAAATTAAAATTTACTCCTAATTAGCACCATTATTAAAATAAGATGGTTTTATTTTAAATAATAAAATCATCTTATTTTACATAATATATTCAAACATTTTATATTTTTACCATGGTAATACTACCAAATATTTTCTGATATATTTTATTGTTCTATTATAAAATTCTAACTTTCTTTTTAAATACATATATCTTATATATTAATTCTTATATTTATATAAAAAGAAAAAAATGGCTAAAATATCTATTAGCCATCTTTTTCTGAAATAAATTCTATAATATAGGAGTTTAATTATATATATTTATATAGTATATTATTAGAAGTGTGGAGCTTTTAATAATATATTTAGTTACTTAATTGATATTGATTATCAATCTATTATTATAATATATCTTTTCCATTTCATTGTCAACAAAAAATTTCAAATAATTGAAATTAATTATCAACTATATATATTTAATACTTTTTGTACTCCTTTCTACCTTAGGTACTATATCTATAATATCTTTTTCACAACAGTATTCTAAATCATTCATTAAATTCAAGCTTTTTAAAATACTAAAATGTCTAGCATCTTTTATATAGTCAATTAAGTTTGTATTATTTTCATAAATATATTTTGCTGTCTTCGCTATATCAGAAAGCTCAATATTATCTTTTTCACATAAAAGACTTATCATGTAACCTGAACAAATGAAGTCATCCATAGAAAATTCTCCATTTGTTCCTGCATTAATAAAAACTACATCCTTATTAAGCCTCTTTAACTCTTCTGTAACTGCTTTAGCATTTATTATAGCTCCTATTAGTATTTCCTTTGCTTTTAAACTTAAATTAATCGCTCTTGTTCCATTTGTGGTACTTAAAATTATAGTTTTTCCTTTAACCTTTTCTGAGGTATATTCTAAAGGTGAATTTGAAAAATCAAAGCCTTCTATTTTTACGGCCTGTCTTTCTCCACCAAGTAAAACTTCTTTCTCATCTCTTAATAATTCTTCCTTCTTATTAAAGGCTTCTTCTACAGTAAGTATAGGAAATACTTCTTTTGCCTTATTTGCTATTGCAGTTATTATTACAGATGTAGCTCTTAACATATCTATAACAACTACTACCTTATCTTCTAAATACTCTTCTTTTATGTTATCAGCAGATATAATTACATCTAATTTCATATAAATTCCCCCAATGTTATAAATTTATATCTATTTAAAATCTTTTCCTTGCCATATATCATTATCTTCTAATGCTTTGTCTATGGCATTTAATACTTCCCACTTCTTCAAACTCCACATTGGACCTATTAATAAGTCTCTAGGGGCATCTCCTGTAAGCCTATGAACTACCATATCTTCTGGTATTCTAGCTACTCCCTTACATACCAAATCTATATATTGTTCCTGAGTTAATAATTTTAGTTCTCCACTTTCATATTGTTCTACCATCTTTGTTCCCTCCATTAAATGAAGCAAATGGAACTTAATCCCCTTAGCACCTGAATGGGCTATGTAATCAACAGTCTTCAACATATCTTCTTCAGTTTCTCCTGGTAATCCAAAGATAGTGTGAGCAACTACCTCAATGTTTCTTTCTAATAGTCTTTTTAATGTATTATCAAAAACTTTAAAATCATATCCCCTATTAAAATTTCTTGCAGTTTCATCATTTATGGTTTGTAATCCAAGTTCCACTATTAAATATGTCTTTTCATTTAATTCAGTTAAGAAATCTAAAACATCATCATCTATGCAATCTGGTCTTGTTGCTATAGATATGGCAACTACATTTTCTTGTTTTAATGCTTCTTCATATTTGCTTCTAAGCTCCTCTACTGGAGCGTAAGTATTTGTATAAGCTTGAAAATAAGCAATTAGCTTTCCATTCTTCCACTTTTTCTCCATCATATCTTTTCTATCTTCGAATTGCTTAGTTATTGATAAGATTCTACTACCTGCAAAGTCCCCTGATCCTCTTGCACTACAAAAGGTGCAGCCTCCCTTAGCGACCTTTCCATCCCTATTTGGACAAGTAAATCCTCCATCTAAAGATATTTTATACACCTTTTCATTAAACTTATTTCTAAGATAATAATTTAAACTATGATATCTTTTATCATTCCATCTTTTCATAAATTCCTCCAAAAAATAAAAGTACCACTTTCTTTTATTTAAGTTGTACTTTTATTCTACTACAATAATTTTATATGTTAAGAGTTTTCTATATTTTTTTAATCTCCTCTTTTTCTACATCTATGTTATACTCTCCAATAATTTCATTATCTATTTCCTTCATTCCATCTTTAGCTGAAACATTAATCTTAAATTCATCCTTTTTAAACTCAAGTAATTCTATATTATATTTATTATCAGAAAATATTTCATCAAAATTTAAAGCTACTAGGTCACCAGTTGCACCATTATAAACCTTCATTCTTTTAACATCACTTGAATTCATATATTCAACAATTAAATATCTTTCTTCTTGAGTAAAAACTAAATTATCTAATTTAACTTCATTAAGCATATCTAAAGGAATAATTTTCTTTGCTATTGGTTTATCAGTTAATTCTTCTAATCCAGTTTCAACATTTCCTTCTTGTTGTTGAGTATTACTGCTACCTTCTCCTTGAGTCTCTTTACTTTCCTCTATAAATGCAATAGATATAAATGCTTTATTCCCGCTAATAGTTGATATGGCTATTTTTTTACCCTTATACCCTAAAGAAACTGGTCCAAAAGTTTCAGCTGGTACCTTTTCCTTATATAACATAAGTTCATTTTCCTTTAAATAAACATCCTTTGGTATATTATTTAAAGAAATAATTAAATCACTTTTTCCTCCATCCTCATTAATCATCCTTAAAGATTTATTTCTAACAAAAACTTGTTTTAAATTTGTTGCTTTTATTTCATCTATTTTATATTCATCACCTTCTTTTATAACCTTAATTGCATAGTTATCTAAATCACACTTAGGTTCTGATGATGAATTTCTTATAACATTAAAAGTTATAAATGCTGACTTCGAAGATTCTATTAAATTATCAGGAGCATAGGCTATAATTCTTGAGGTTCCTGTTGATATTTCTTTGTTATTACTTATTAAATTTTCTGTACATAAATTATTTGCTTCTTCAATATTATTATTTTTAATCAATTCTAAATATTTATCTGCAACTTCATAGGATTTTTTAGGATTAAATATTTCTATATTTTCCGACTTATCCATTGACTTAGTGCATGATGAAAATAGCATTAGAATAAATAATAGTAGTGAAGTTAATGATAAAATCCTTTTCTTCAATTTCATTCCTCCTTAAAGCTTCCTTAAGGTTATTTTTCCTAAGATTAGATAGCTTATTCATTTTTAAGAATAAAACACTAATAACTTATATATATTGTTAGTAGAGATAAATTAGGGGGATTTTAAAATGAAGGATGAACTTTCAAAGATTTTTCAAATAGCTGTAGTTTTTATAGGAACTATAGTAGGTGCAGGACTAGCTTCCGGACAAGAAATTAAAGAATTTTTTACATCATATGGTATAGTTAGCTTTTTAGGAATTATAGTTTGTGGAATCTTCTATATTGCCTTAGGAACAATAGTTTCCAAAATAAGTATTAAGTATAAGCTAAACTCCTATGGAGACGTTATAAATGTTGTTAGCCCAAATCTTCTTGGAAAAATTACAGGAGTCATAACTACACTTTATTTAATTTCAAGTGCTTCTATAATTTTAGCTGGTAGTGGAGCTTTAATTAATCAATTTTTTGGAATACCTAAAATTGCAGGGTCTTTGATTATGGTAGGGCTAGCTATCTTCTTTTTACTAAGAGATACAGATGGGTTAATAGAAGTAAATTCCTTTATAGTTCCAACTCTAGTTGTAACTATAACAACCATTACCGTTTTATATTTTATGTTTTGTAAAGACTTAGTTTCTTTTGAACAAATGACTAAATTTCAACCTCAAAAAACTGGAATAGCATTATCTACAATTCTATATGCTGGATATAATACACTTTGCTCTTTAGGAGTTTTAGTTCCTTTAAGTAATCAAATAAGAAAACCTAAAACTATGTTCTATGGTATTGTTGTTGGATCAATAGGATTAGTTATTTTAATATTTGCTATTAATTTCTTACTAATGATAAACCAACCATATATACATAAATATGAAATACCATTACTATTAATAGCTCAACCTTTTGGTAATATAATTCAAGCTCTATTATTAGTTGTAATCTGGCTTGAAATGTTCTCTACTGAAGTTTCAGACGTATATTCAATAAGCAAAACCTTAGATAATACCTTTCATATAGACTTTAAAAAGGGAATATTTATAGTTATTTTAATTGCATTACCCATATCTAGAATAGGATTTTCAAATCTTATAGGCGCCTTATATCCATTGTTTGGATTACTTAGTTTAGCATTTATAAGCCAGACAGTATATTTTTATTTTAAACATAGAAAAGATTTACAGTAAATATGTTATATTAGTTGCTCCGTCACAAGCTCCAAGTCGCCCTAACATAACATATTTACTTATACAAATTAAGGTAATAATTCCTCATTCTTCGGAATTATGAATTTTTATGCCCTCACTTGGCTTTTATTTAGAAACTCAAAGCTTTAGTTTTTGAGTTTCTAAATTCAGCTATATGATAATCTAATATAAAAAATTTTATGCCATATCATCGAAATAATTAAATCTTGGTACTGTCTTATCATAATAATTATCAAAAGATCTTGGAGGTATAAATATCCTTTCTACAGATCGTACACTTCCTCTAAGTTCAGCAATTCTAGTTACCCCAACATAAACATCTGATATTTTATACCAAGTAGCATAATTTACTATCCCTGTTTGTGGCAAATTAAATACTTGTTGAAATACCTTAACTGCTTCAGCTGTATTAGATCCAAATACCCCATCTTGAGATACCTTTGGAATTAATGGATAGTTCTGTGATATTCTATTTAGATATTCCTGTATTGATTGAACTTCCGGCCCAGTAGAACCTACTATTAAATCATATCCTGGAAATGATTTAGGAATACCCTTAACTTGTTCTGCAGTTACTAATTCTATATCATTACCATAAAAACTAGTTAATATTTCATAAGGAGTCTTGCCTTGATCTCCTAAATACTTGCTTCCCCATTGAGTCATCCATCCTGGACAAGTTACATTTTTACCATCACAATACTGTGTCAATAATGGTTGTTTTCTTCCTATTCTCCTTATATAAGTTGAAAATATATCATCTACTACTTCACTTATACTTTCAAATATGTTTCTTCCATAAGTAAATGCATGATCATAAGCAGTTGAATTAGTTATATCAAAATTTTTTCCCTTTCCTCTATACCATTCTGTATATATTCTATTTAAGGTAAATGAAATTATAGCATATACATTTGATCTTATAGTATTTTCTGACCAAGTTGAATAAATTTCACAAGATGCAACATTTTTTATATAGTCTTTATAAAGCACCTTATAATTGGGTGCTGATGTATTATTAGGTCCACCTGCATGTACAACTATAAATTCAGGAACTACAGGCTTTGGTAAAACTACTCCACTTGTTGGTGGAGGTAATGGCTTTTCTTCTTCTTCAGGAATTTTCTCGGGATAATTTCCATTTAATGTATTAGGACCAATGTTTATTATTTCATCTACATTCCCACCTTGTTGATTTTCTGATACATTTGGAGGTATATTTATATTTTCCATTCTAGTTAATATTCCTGAAGATTCTATAAGATTACACTGTTGTATCGCTAATTCATCCGGAAAAACTTGGCACCTATTTATTAGAATACTTTGAAATCCCTCTCTTTCAACTCTTATATCATACATACTATAGGGGACTTGTCCTGTAGGCTGCTCTGAATATTCTAATGGTGGTGCTTCTAAATCAATAATTTGAGATTCTCCCATAGAATTAGTAGATAATGTTATTACCTGTGTATCTGGACCACCCGTTGACGGCCTTATAGTTATTTTTGTATTATCAACAGGTATATAAGTTTCATTAACAAAACATTGAACCTTTAATCTGCCTTGAGCCATATATTACTCCTTAATTATTTCTCTTCTAATTAATATATGTGTCATCTATTATTTTGTTCTTTTATTTTTGTTATATATCTTTAGGTCTTCTTATGAATAGTCCTCCTACCCTATATTCATTGTACCCTCTAGTCTTCTCAACTCCCCCTAATAGATTTTCTCTTAACGCATCAAATACTCCCTTAATATTTAAAATTCCATATCCCCATTGTTCATTAGGATAAATATCCCCAGCTCTCATAGTTGTTCCTCTTATAAAATAGCTTCTAACTTCTGTAGCATATAAATTAGCATCATTTCCATCTATAATTCCCCACTGAAATAAAAGTGCACAACATCCTGCTGTAACTGCTGTTGCTACAGAAGAACCACTTATAGTTTTAGTTCCACCTCCTGGAGTAGTTACCATAGCATTGATACCACCTGCTGCTAAATCAGGCTTTATTCTACCATCTCTAGTAAATCCTCTTCCTGATTGCCCAACAGTTGCATTATTATTCTGGTCATAAAAAGCTGCCACAACAGCTCTTTTTGATGTCCCAGGCATAGTTAATGTAATATATGGACTAGGACTTAAAAACTTAGTATCTGCATCTAGAAGACTTCTTTGTGGTAACCAACTCCAATACCTTCCATCAACTATATAATCCCCATATAATCTAAACTGCCAAATACCTTCTCTTAATCCTCTTGCTTCAATGCTTATTACCTCTGAACCTGTAACAGGATCTGGATATATATAGGAAATTTTCATCTTAGTTCCTTCGTAAATAAAACTTACATTTTCTACTCTATTTAATTTTGCCGGTATTTTTTCTACAATTTCTCCTGATGGAGATACTATTCCAATAGATACCCTATCTGGCTCTTGTACATATATTTGAAAATTTAAATCCTTTTGAAATTTTCCTACCCTAACTTCTAACTCTCTAATTTCTCCAGCATTTGTAAATTTACCTTCTGTATGAGTATCACTATCTCCTTCATTTCCTGTTCCAGTTACACAAACGACTCCAACTTGATTACTTATAGTATCAATAGAAGTTTCAACCTCATTTGTACCATCATGCGCTCCAGTATTAGTTCCTAGTGGAATACAAATCACTATTGGCCTTTTAATATCACTTGCTAACCTTGATAAATATATAATTGCCAATATAATCTCTACGCTTGTATATCTACCTATTCCCACAGTAGTAATTCCAGCTTGCTTTTGCACTACCTCTGATGCCTCTTTTAATTTTACAATAGCAAAATCGCAATTAGGAGCTGCTCCTATAACATCAGGATTATATCCTCTAGCTCCTGCTAAGCTTGCAACAGAAGTTCCATGCCCTATATCATCTTTGCTATTTACTATTGAATATGGATCTCCTCCACTTTTACTTGCCTGAATAGCCCTATTTATATCTTCTTCCTTATACTCTACACCAAATTTCATACCATATATATCCTGATTATCTTGTAAATTTTGATCCCATATTCTCAAAATTCTTGTAGTATCATCCTCATTCATAAATTCTTTATTTAAATAATCTATTCCTGTATCTATAATACCTATAATAACTCCTCTTCCATTTAGTTGAAGTAATGGGTTGTTATGAAATAAAGTGGCTCCACTAGCCTCAACTGGAGATGATTGTTCCAAGGTATAAATCGATGGAACTTCTATAGAAGCTATATCCTTTATATATGGTTCTATTTCAGAAATCCTATTAAAAGGTATATATACAACCGCATAATTCTTATCTATTACAAAAACTGAAGCCCCAGGAATATCATTTATTTTCATTAACTCCTCTAAGGAATTATACTCAACAAAAAGTCCTATAACATCTCCATTACTATCTTGCCTAGTTCTATTAATAAAATTATCAAAGTTAGGTTTCTTACTATTTATTTTATATTGCTGAAATTTATTTCTTAATGCATTATAACTTTTAAAGTCTTTTATCATTTCATATTCACCCTTCCTAGAGCTCGCAGTAACACCTATATTCTCAATTATTCTTCCAATAGCAGAGTATAGACAAACCTCCCCATATCCCCAGCTTGGATCTGGATATGTTATATCTGTTCTACTTCTCCTTGCAGAAACTACCAAATAATATTTAAGTCTTTCCCCAAAAAGATAGGGATCATTTGTCCTTAATATTCCCCACTCCATCATTAAAGCCGCTATCCCAGTTACATGAGGTGTCGCCATAGATGTACCACTTTTAGAATCAAAACTTCTATTAGGAATAGTTGACATTATTCTTTCACCTGGTGCCACTAAATCTGGACGAATAGGTTGATATATAGTTTTCCTTCCTCTTCCACTAAAAGAAGATATAGTATTAGTTAAATAATTATAGCTTCCAACTGCAATAACATTAGTAACTGTTGCTGGTATCCCTAAAGTATTTAAAACTGTTGGCTGTAAAAATTTGGTATTGATATTAAGTCCTTCAGATATAGGCAACCACATATCATATACTCCACTGTAATTATTTAATAATTTTATTGTTATTTCCCATTGACCTGATGAAATGTATTGTCTGTTTGTTAATATAGCAATAGTTATTTCTCCTATTATATCAAAGGGTTTTGGTCCTGAATAATAAATTTGGTACCTATCTAACCCTATTATTCCTTCATAATATCCTTCCCTTACAATTACCTCTCCACTAATAGCTGCTGTAGGACTTTTAATTGTAATAGAAATATCCGATAATACTGGTTTATATAAATTAAATAAAATTCCAGGCTCATCTCCAGCTACATTTATAGCTATCCTATTTTCTCTCTCTAAACTTCCACCAATATGATGCGCTGCATCCCCTTCATTGCCTGCTGCAATTACTATGGTAATTCTCTCTAAAGTTGATATTGTTGATATATATTGTTCTAGAAGGCTAGTTCCATTGTGCGCTCCATCATTAGTACTCATACTAATATTAACTACTAAAGGTTTATTTAATTCTTTTCCTGCATCTATCAAGAACTTTAAGCCTTTCATAATATTGCTACTCAATGCAAAATTACCCCTAGTAGATTTAACCATAGCAATTGAACTTTTAGGTGCAACACCATAATACTTTGGGTTTATTGGACCTCCAGCACAAGCTATTCCTACTACATGAGTTCCATGCTCAACAGTATCATAAGATGGCACTATAGAATATGGGTCAGAATTTTTTAGTGCATTATCTATATCACTTCTATTGTATATATTACCTCCAGTGCTTAAATCATATATATAATCTATCCTTGTAGTTCCATCTTCTTTTCTAAATGCTGGATGAGTATAATCTATTCCAGTATCTATAAAACCAACTAAAATTCCTTCTCCTTGTATTCCATAAGTATCTCTAGCTGTATTTACACAAGCTGCCCTATTACTTGTAGAATCAGTAGTAAATAATTGCTTAGGTAATTCTATATATTGTATAGATGAACTATTAGCAAGGTTTACTATATTTTCAACAGAAATTGTAACTATTCCAAAGCCATACCCTAGGTCTTCATATTTTCCATCAAGGCTTTCTACTAACCTTCTTACATTTTCTGGTGTATCTGCTGATATAATTGTTACTTCTATTGTATTTCCAAGTTCATTATTAACTGCAAAATTAACACCTAGCTTACTTAATAATCCCTTAGGCATATTTTGTATTAAACCTAATGTTGAATTTATCTTGCTTGAACTAAAATTTTCTATATATATCACCTCTTTCAATTCATTTATACCAATATATGTTATTTAAAAATAAAGTGAGATATTTCTCCAAAAAAATAAGAGACATACTATTTGTTAAAATAATATATCTCTTATAATCTTATAATCTTATTTCTAATCTTTCTAATTTAGCTACTACAGAAATTTCATTTAAGTTCATAGTTTCAGTTAAAAGACTTCCACCATTACTTACTAATAAAGCCTTCGAGTTTTCTAATAACTTTATTTGCCTTATTGCTCTTTTTCCTTTATAATCAACCAAGAAAATTCCATTATTACTTGGTTCTTTTGCTAAACTTGCAAAGGCTAAATCACCTTTTAACATTCTGAATCCAGACATTTCATCATCTTGAATTTCTAAATATAAAACCTTATCTTGAGCAAATCCTTCTACCTTATTTGAATGAATAGGTAGTTCTTTAAAGCCTTTATTATTTTTCAAAGTATAATCAAATATTGGAACATTTTTTAATACTGATGAAAAGGCACTAGTCCAAACTTCCTCTTGATTCCCTTTATTATTTTTATTAAAATTGCCTTTAGCCTCTTTAATAGATTTTTTCTCCTCTAATAAAGCCTCATCTGTTACTACCATGCTAACATCATTAAAATCAGACTTTAATATTTTTGATACCTTATCTATAAAAGACTCCTGAGCTATTCTTCTTCCCAGCTCAACTTCATTAATGAACTTTTCTGCAACTCCTAATTTCTTTGCTAAAGCCTTTTGGCTCATTCCACTTTGAAGCCTAGCTTCCTTTATCTTTTCGCCAACTCTACTCACTTAAGCTCTTCCCTTCTGACTTTTTAAATACCATTCCCTCTCTTCAATTAAATGTTCTACTAAATAACTAACCTTCCAATTAATTGAATTTGGTGTAACTGCTGCAAAAATTCCATCCTTAAACCTTTGTCTAATACTCCTTACAGCATCTTTAATTTCTTCATCTGAAAAATCATTAAATAAAATAACTGTTTCATTTGGCAAATTAGCATTAAAAGTTTCGAATCTTAATCCATCTAATATATTTGAAATAGTCATTTCTGCCATTTCTGCCGAAATCTCTATTACCTTAAACCCATCTTCTTTTAAAGAATTAAGCTCTTCTTCTGGCAAACAATATGCTAATATACATTTATTATTACTAAGCATAAACCTCTCTCTTCCCCCTATCTACTATCTTCCTACTTTTTCAGGTTCATCGTATGTTTCACCAAAAGTATCCACAGTAACTTTAACCATTTTTTGATCTTCAAATGGTTTATCATTATAATCTCTCTTAGATTTTACTATTGCATCAGCTACTTCCATTCCTTCAATAACTTTACCAAAAGCAGCATATTGATTATCTAAATGTGGTGCATCTTCTACCATTACAAAGAATTGGCTTCCTGCTGAATCATGAACCATAGTTCTAGCCATAGAAAGAACTCCTCTTGTATGTTTTAAATCATTTTTAAAACCATTTCTAGAGAACTCCCCTTTTATGCTATATCCTGGGCCACCCATTCCATTTCCATCTGGGCATCCCCCTTGAATCATAAAACCAGGTATTACTCTATGGAATATAACTCCATCATAAAATCCTTTATTAATTAAACTTACAAAATTCTTAACTGTATTTGGAGCTACTTCTGGATATAATTCAGCCTTAATAACTCCTCCATTTTCCATATTTATAGTTACTATTGGGTTTTTCATATTAAATCTCCTTCCAATCTAAATTCTTTCTTATTATTAACAAGTTTTTAATTATAAATCCCTATAAATCAAATCCTTTAACTAAGAAAGTTATTTATCTCTTATAGTAATTATATATTATTTGGTAACAAAAACAACAGATAATTACAGTTACAAATCTAATACATATAAAATTAATAGTTTTACTTAAGTGCTGAATAATTAAATCAATAAATAATTATTAATTTTATGAATTTTTATGCTTTACTTTATATAAAAAAGGGCTATCGTACAGACAGCCCAAATCAAACATTCCCAGTATTTCCTATCAATATAATCTTGTCATTATTTAAATGTAGTTCCTAGTACCACTCTTGAATAATCAGTATAATTTGATAAATTTTTAACATTAACTTGTTTAAAAATCAGGTTTCTTCCAAAACTATTTATTAAATCACTTAATAAAACATTTAAAAATGTTGTTGGAATCCTGTTAAATCCTTCAAAATCTAAGGATACCCCAACATTTAAATTATTTCTAATCATTTCTCTTAATAATATAGCATCCTCTATAGTTATATCTTCGCCTAATATATCTCTTACCTTAATTTCCATAAAATCTCCCCCTAGAATTTATTTAAATTTTCTGAATATTCTCTTTACTATAATATATCAACTTCTCCTCATTTTGTCAACATTTTAACAAATATTTTTTAAAGCTTATAAAATTTTTTTTCAATCTTATAAGCTTTTATTCTATCCTTTTAATAATCTATAACTTAATTCTATAATTTCATCTTTATTAGATGAATTAATTACATTAATCTTTCCTTCATTAGTTGAATCTGTTAGTAGATTCTTTTCATTTAATCTTCTTCTAAGTTCCTTAGCTGTTCCTAAGCCACCATCTATAATTTCTACATCTTTTCCAACAATATTAACTAAAGTTTCCTTTATAAACGGATAATGTGTACACCCTAAAACTATAGATGCTATCTCACCTTTTTTGTATGTATTTATTTTATCTAAAAGATATTCCTCTACCTCTTTACCTTCAAATTTTCCTGCTTCTATAAACTCCATAAGTCCTGGACATGGAACTGGAATTATTGAGGCTCTATCCTTATACTTTTCCATTAATCTTTTGAATTTTGCTTCCTTTAATGTCATAGCAGTAGCCATAATTAATATATCACCCTTATTATTAAGTTCTACTGCCGGTTTTAAAGCTGGCTCTATTCCTACTAATGGCAAGTTTGGATATACCTTTCTTAAATCTGCAACAGCTGCACTAGTTGCAGTGTTACAAGCTATAGCTATTCCCTTAACTCCCTTACTTAATAGAAATTCTACTGCCTTAAATGTTAATTCTCTTACCTCTTCCACACTCTTCATTCCATATGGTGCATTTTTAGAGTCACCAAAGTATATATAATCCTCATTTGGCATTATCTTTATTGCTTCTTTTAATACGCTTAATCCACCTACTCCTGAATCAAAAAAACCTATTGGCCTATTCTTATTGTCCAATCGTATCACTCCATTTTCTTTAATTCTATCTATTATTTTATACCTTTATTAATCATAAATCCATAGCTTTATTATCAGTAGTATAAGTTCTGATTTACATGATATAATTAAATATGTAATTTTACCCAATAAATTCTAATGGAGGTTTTTATGAAAAATAAATTACTCTTTTATAAATTAACAACATATGCATCTATAATTACATCTGGGATAATACTTTACTTAACATTTAAAATAGGGCCTTCTATAGGCGGTAGAGCCTATCAAATAGGAATTGCATTATTTATCTTATTTGTTATAATATCCTCTAACTTTTTTGATAAAACTAAAAAATTTGAAGAAGTTCAATACTTAATTAAATCTTGGCCAGAAGCTTATGATAATAAATTTGACTTTGATAAAATTCATAAATTTTACAAAGAATATGGGCCTAGCTCACTAAAAGAAAAAGATTTTTATAATATAGATGATCAAACTGCTTATGATATAAATATAGACGATTTATTAAATGAAATAAGTATATGTTCATCTACTCCTGGAGAGCAAATGCTATATTATCTTTTGAGAACTCCTAAATTAAATGCAAATGACATAGAGAAAAGAAATAAAATAATAGAAAAATTACTTGAAGATAAAGAGTTAAGGGGAAATATCCAACAAAGCCTATCTAATCTGGGAAGACAAAGAAAAGGTGAAGTTTTTGACTTATTTAATACAAATACAGTTATCAAGAAGTGGAAGGTAATACTATTTAATCTTATAGCTATTTCTTCATTAATACTGTTAATTTTCTTCTTATTTATTGGAGCTAATTATTTTCTAAGATTTATAGGAATTTTTGTTATTTATATGTTTATTTCAATGAGAGCTTCAGCAGAAGTGGAAAATGAACTTTCTTCACTTAACTATTTAGGTAAACTTATAAGAACAGCTAAAGAAATATCTAAAATTGAAGATGATGCATTGAAAGAATATATTGAAGAAATAAATAAAAGAGTTACACCTGTTTCTAAAATAGATAATAAAACTAAATATATTTATTCTTCTAGTGAATTAGATATATTTACAGAAACCCTAAATGGATTCTTCTTAACAAAAATTCGTTCTTATTATTCAATTATAAATATTGTTAAAAACAATAAGCAAAACCTAATTGAATTATATGCATTAGTAGGAAAACTAGAAGCTTATATATCAGTTGCTTCCTATAGATGTAGAGTATCTAATTATTGTATTCCTAAATTTTTAAATAATAAGGATAAAACATTAATAGTTAAAAATGCTGTTCATCCATTATTAGAAGATGGGGTTCCTAATAGCATTACTTTAAATAATAAAGGTGTAATATTAACTGGATCAAATATGGCTGGTAAATCTACTTTCATGAGAACATTAGCTACTAATATATTATTATCTCAATCAATTTCTATGAGCCTTTGTGATGAATATTCTGCTTCCTTCTTTAGAATTATATCTTCATTAAGTTTATCTGATGATGTTTTATCTGGTACTAGCTATTATTTAGAAGAATGTAATTCTGTTCTTAGAATATTAAATTCTCTAGATGATGAAATTCCTGCTTTTTGTATAATAGATGAAATATTTAAAGGAACTAATCCAATAGAAAGAATAGCGGCATCTAAGGAAATATTAAAATATATTATGAATAAAAATGCTATTTCAATTGTTGCAACTCATGACTTAGAATTAGCCGAAAGCTGTGACGATAAATATTTAAGATTTTATTTCTGTGAAGATATAGATGAAAATGAAGGCTTAACCTTTGATTTCAAATTAAAACCAGGAATATGTAATACAGGAAATGCATTAAAACTATTAAACTTTTTAGGCTATCCTAAAGAAATAATAATAAACTCACAAAAACATATTGAAAAATAGTTATTATTATTTTCCAATTAATAAATTTTATTATTGACAGTATAACTTCTATATAATAGAATTTCTTTATAAATTATTTAATTTTACGAATGTTATGATGTCTATACCACCTAATCATTCGAATAAATACAGAAAGGAAGTGACTTTTCCTTGTTATTTTTCGGCAAGGAAAAATTTTATGAAAGATTTAATTTACACAATTCCCAAATCAAAACATAATAAAGAAGACCTATTTAAAATCTTTAAAGAACATCCTGAAATAAAGTTCGTATCTATCGTTGGAATAGATTTATCTGGTAATGATACTGATGAGAAAATACCAGCTAAGCTTTTCTTAAATGATATAGATTCATTTTTAAACGGAGTTGCTATCCAAACAGATGGTTCTTCGGTTGTACTTCCTGGAATCGCCACTTTAAATGATGCAAAAGTAGATATGGTAGCAGACATTAATGCGAATTGGTTTGTTGACTATAATTACGATCATATTGACTATTCTACTGACAAGCCTGTTGGTACTCTTAGAATCCCTTCATTTTTAATCCATAATAATAAGCCTGTTTGTTCAAGAAATATTTTAAATTCAGCAATAAATACCTTTAAATCAAATCTTTTAGATATATTCAAAAATAAGCCTGAAACATTAAAGCCTTTCGGCATTTCATTTAATGATATTGATGAAATAATTATTACATCTGCAACAGAATTAGAGTTTTGGGTTAAAACTCCAAATGAACAAGCTCATATTGAAGAACTATCTACTTCACAAGTTCTACAAGAACAATATTGGACAAGAACTAAAGGCGCTGTAAGAACTGCTCTTGAAGAAACTCTATTACTTATGGAAGAGTACGGCTTTGAACCAGAAATGGGTCACAAAGAAGTTGGAGGAGTTAAATCTAAGTTAGATAGTAATGGTCAATTTAATCACATTATGGAACAACTTGAAATTGACTGGAAATATTCAGATGCAGTTCAAGCTGCTGATAACGAAATTTTTGTAAAAATTCTAACTCAAGAAACTTTTAGAAGACATGGTTTAGATGTTACCTTTAAAGCAAAACCTATCGATGATGTTGCTGGGTCAGGAATGCACGTTCATTTAGGTGTTAGCTTAAAATTAAAAGATAAGAAGAGAATAAACTTATTCCATGCTACAAAAGAAGATTTCCTAAGTACTATAGGTTATGGAGCTATAATGGGTGTCTTAAAGAACTATGAAGTAATGAATCCATTTATTTCTTCAACTAACGGAGCCTTCAAGAGATTAAAACCAGGATTTGAAGCACCAATATGTGTTGTTACTTCATTAGGTATATCTCCTGATAATCCATCTAGAAACAGAACTATACTAATAGGATTAATAAGAGATTTAGCAAATCCTCTTGCAACTAGATTTGAGCTTAGATCGCCAAACCCACATAGTAATATATATCTAACTCTTGCAGTTTCTTATATGTCTATGCTTGATGGAATTCTTTATGCTCTTGAAAATAATAAAACTGAAGAAGAACTTCTAGCAGAACTTTCTAAAAAGCCAGGAGAAGATGCAGCTTACTTAGAAAAAGAAAGAGCTTATAGAAGTGAAGAAGATGTATTTGAATACTACACTGATGAAGAGAGAGATGCATACTTTGGAAAAGCTCCTGCGACAGTTTATGAAAACTTAATTCAATTAGATAAATATACTGATAAGTTAAACGTGTTAAAGAGAAATGATGTTCTTGGTGATAAGCTAATAAATAGCTTTAAACTTGCAATAATCCAAAGATGGACAACTGATATTATCCATAGAACTATTGTAAATCACGCAAATGAAGTTAGAAGCTTTAAAAAGTTACATTCTCATAACGCATTAGATTTAGATATATCTAACTGGATGACAATAAATAATTTAAGACATTATATAATGAAGGATACTTATACTGACAAGAGCTTATTCACACGTATTAAGAACGCCATTGCAGTTGAAGACTATTCTTTAGCATCTAATCTTCTTCTTGAATTAGAAGATAGCATGAAAAAACTAAGAGATCTTTATTCTGATTACACTAAGAATTTATTAGACATTTAATAAAATTTAGAGTTTTACCCAGCAATAATTGCTGGGTTTTTCTATTTATAACTAATATAATATGGAATTTTATGTATATATAACTTATAATTGTATTATAAACAATTATTGATTATATTCTTTGAGAGGTATTATATGAAATTAATTTTTATAAGACATGGACAAACAGATTGGAATGTGCAAGGTAAAATACAAGGAAGCTATGATAGTGAACTTAATTCTACAGGAATAAATCAAGCGATGAAGTTAAGTGAAAAATTATTAAGCCTCAATTATAAATTTTCAAAAATTTACTCAAGTCCACAAAAAAGGGCGCTTAAGACTGCTGAAATTTTAAGTAAATCAAGCAATGTAGACTATGTCTTAATGAAAGATTTACAAGAAATGAATATGGGTAAATGGGAAGGACTATCATGGAAAGAGGTAGAAGAAAAATATACAGCTGAGTATAAAAAATGGTATTTAAATAGAAGGTATACTAAAACTCCTGATGGAGAATCCTATGAAGATATGCTTGAAAGAGTTTTAAAATCTATAGATAAAATTATAAATGAAAATACTGATGATGTTGTAATTGTAAGTCATAGTGCTGTAATAATGTGTTTACAATGTTATGTGACTAATACTCCATTTAATGAGATGCTTAAGTTTAAAACTAAGAATGCTAATATTACAGAAATAGATAGTAGTTTATTTAATATACGTAATTAATTTTATTAAAAGGATGAATGGGGATATATATGAAGAATATTAAAGAAGGTTTTTTTGATATCTGGTATTATGATGGATTATCAGATACAAATTTAAAAGACATTATTATAGAATATAAAAAATCTTATAAGTTTTTTGAGGATTTTTTTCATAGAAAAATTGATTTCGAATTAAAATTATTTGTATATGAAAAACCAGAGGATGTAGGAGTTGCTTATGGAGACAATGAACCCTGCAACGGTTTCGCTAGAGAACCTAACGAACTACATTTTGTCTACAATGAAAAAATTAAATGTACTGGAAACCATGAGCTTGCTCATATATTGTCTTATCTATATATGGGAAAACCTTACTCAACATTTATAAGAGAAGGATTTGCAGAATTTACAGAAGACTATTGGGCAAATATTATTGATGGAGAACTTGTTCGTAAATCTCATTATGAATGGGCAAAGTTATATTTTGAATCAAATAAAGAATTTTATATAAATGATGTATTATTTAATTCAGAAAGATTCTATCAAGAAGTAGATAAAGATAGCTGCTTCTATACTTATCCTTTGGCAGGTGCATTTACAAAATTTTTAGTAGATAAATATGGTAAATCAAGATATTTAGAATTTTATAAAGATGGAAGCACGGAAAAATTCACTTTGTTATATGGTAATTATGAAAAGTTATTAACTGAATTTGAAAATTTTATAGTTAAAGCGAGTCTGTCAATATTTTTGTGTAAACTTTAGAAAATTTAGTTTTATTTTATAGGTTGGAGAGTTTAATATAACATCC
>NZ_JBNOOE010000012.1:0-113429 GCF_050585265.1 Clostridium nigeriense
AGAGCAAGATATTAATTTATATCTTGCTCTTAGTAGATTTTTTTAAAACCAATTTCTTAACTTAATGACATTGGCTGTTACACAGCTCCTTTTAATGTAGAATGTAAAATGAAGAATTATTGAAGTAATTTGAAACAAATTACTAAAAATATAATTATTTTAGAAACTCCATAAGGAGTTTCTTCATTAATTTTACATTTTTAATTTCTAATTCTTCATTGTGCGAAGCAAACTTCTACCATCTACCAGAAGATCCACCACCCGAGGAGGAACCTCCACCAAAACCACCGAAGCCTCCACCACCAGAAGAACCGCCTCCAAATCCACCGAAACCACCTGGACCATTTCTGCCTCCTCTTCTTCCACCAGTAAAGAATAATATTTTAAATAATAAAAGTGTTATACTTCCGCCATTAAAAAATAAATCAAGTAAAAACAATACCCCAATTATTCCAATTATACTTAATGTAGATATATTTTCTTTAGTTGGAAGAGTTATATCTAATGATTTATCTAATGTAACTCCATATTCCTCTGCAATTAAATCACTAAAGGCGCTATAACTATTGACTATTCCTAATCCATAATCTTCATTTTTAAAATTATTTTTTGCTAATGTGTCCATTACTCTATTGCTTAAAACATCGGGAATAGCACCTTCTAAGCCACGCCCAACTTCAACTCGCCAAGTTCTATCTTCTATTGCAATTAAAATTAATAATCCATTATCTTTATTTTTTTGCCCAATTCCCCAAGTACGAAAAAGATTTAAAGCATAGTCTTCAATTGCTATATTGTCTGTGCTATCAATTATAACCACTATAGATTGAGCAGTTGTTTTGTCTTCAAGCTCTTTTCCAATTGAGATTATTTTTTCTTTTTCATCTTCACTTAATATATTTACATAATCATTTATATACTTATAATTTGTTGGAGAAGGATAGTTTACATCAGCTGAAGCTATTATTGAAAAACTTAACAAAAATAAAAGAGAAGATAATAAAACAAATTTTATTTTAGATACTATTTTCATAATTACCTAGTAAAATCTACTGAAGGCACTTCACTAGCACTATCACTTGCTTTATAAAGTGGCTTTTCTTCGAACCCAAAAATTGAAGCAATAATGTTTGTAGGGAATCTTCTCCTTTTAGTATTATAATTAGTTGTAGCAGTATTATAATCTTGTCTTGCAACAGCTATTCTATTTTCAGTTCCTTCTAATTGAACACTTAAATCTTTAAAATTTTCATTAGATTTTAAATCAGGATATCTCTCAACTATAACTAATAATCTAGATAATGCACTGGATAGTTCATTATCTGCATTAGCTTGATCAGTTATATTAGTAGCACCAGATAATTTACTTCTTGCATTAGCTATTTCAGTAAAAATATCTTTTTCTTGAGTAGCATAGCCTTTAACTGTATTTACTAAATTAGGTATTAAATCAGATCTTCTTTGAAGTTGGGTATCTATATCAGAAGCTGACTTATTAACTTGTTGCTCTAAGTCTACTAAATTGTTATAGCCAGATATTATAGGAAATGCAATTATAACAATTACTATAATCACACCTATTAATACTTTCACACCATTTTTCATAAAAAATACACTCCTTTCATTATATATTATTATATGTAGAATTATATTGTGTTATTAAACTTTAGTAATATAAATTAAATCCCTTTTTAGTTAAGAAATTTGATATATTTGTGAAGTTTTTTATATGGAAGTTAATAACAAACATCTTTATAATAGTAAATGTAAACGAAAACAATATTAATAATAATGATTTATGGTAGATGGAGGGTTAATATGAAAAAGGTTAAAAAATTACTTACAATGGCAATGGCTACTATTATGGTAACAGCTTCATTAGTTGGATGTGGCTCAAAAGCTACAACTGGGGATGCTTCAACAGGAGATAAGATAAAGGTTGGAGTATGTTTATACAAATTTGATGATACCTATATTTCAACAGTTCGTCAAAGCTTAGAAAAGATTCAAAGTGAAAATCCAGATAAAGTTGAATTTACTTTCTATGATGGAAAAGGTGACCAAGCTACACAAAATGATAGTATAGATACATTATTACAAAAGGATGTAGATTTATTATTAGTAAATCTAGTTGATACAGGAGCTGCACCAACTGTAATAAGTAAGATTAAATCTGCTGATAAACCAGTAGTTCTATTTAATAGAGAACCATCAACAGATTCAATAAAGGAATATGAAAAAGCTATATTCGTTGGAACTAATGCTAAAGAAGCTGGAGTTATGCAAGGTAAGATAATTTCAGATTACTGGAACAAAGATCAAAAGGCTGTAGATAAAAATGGAGATGGCATATTACAATATGTTATGTTAAAGGGTGAACCTGATAATCCAGAGGCAGTTGCAAGAACTGAGTATTCAGTTTCAACTTTAAATGATAAAGGAATCAAAACTGAAGAATTAGCTCTTCAAGTTTGTAACTGGGACCAAGCTTTAGCTCAAAATGCAACTGAAGCATGGTTATCAAGATTCGGAGATAAGATTGAAGCTGTTATAGCTAATAATGACGGTATGGCTCAAGGTGCTATAGCTGCATTACAAGCTCAAGGATATAACAATGGTGATACTGCAAAGACTATACCAGTAGTAGGTGTTGATGCTACAGCAGCAGCTCAAGATTTAATAGGTAAAGGCTTTATGTTAGGATCAGTTCTTCAAGATGCTGAAGGAATGGCTAATGCTTTATATGAAACTGGAATGAATTTAGCAGCTGGTAAGGATGCTATAGATGGAACTTCATATAAATTTGATGATACTGGAGTTGCAGTACGTATTCCATATCAAGAATACACTAAATAAGAAATAAAATAATATTACTATAAACTGCATAGTGAACATCCACTATGCAGTTTAATAAATAATAGAAAAGTGGTGGATGAGTTATGGCAGATACAAAATATATTCTTGAAATGATAGATATTTGCAAAGAATTTCCAGGGGTTAAAGCATTAGATAAGGTTCAATTAAAAGTAAGGCCAGGAACTGTACATGCTTTGATGGGAGAAAATGGAGCAGGAAAATCTACTTTAATGAAATGCTTATTTGGTGTTTATATTGAAGATAGTGGAGAAATTTTTATAGATGGTGAAAAAAGTAAATTCTCAAATCCAAAGCAAGCTATGGATAATGGAGTTGCTATGGTTCATCAAGAATTAAACCAAGTTTTACAAAGAAATGTTATGGATAATATTTGGCTTGGTAGATATCCAGGAAGTGCTGGAGTAGTTAATGAAAAAGTTATGTATGAAGAAACTAAGAAAATATTAGATGAATTAGAGATAGAAGTTGATCCAAGATTAAAAATGGCTAAACTATCTGTTTCGCAAAGGCAAATGGTTGAAATTGCAAAAGCAGTTTCATATAATGCAAAAATATTAGTTTTGGATGAGCCTACCTCATCTTTAACAAATGAGGAAGTTAATCATTTATTTAAAATTATAAATAAATTAAGAGATAAGGGTTGCGGTATTATATATATTTCTCATAAAATGGAAGAAATTCTTCAGATTTCTGATGATGTAACAATAATGCGTGATGGAAAGTGGATAGACACTATTCCAGCTAAGGATCTTACAACAGATAAGATAATAAAATTAATGGTTGGGCGTGATTTAACCAATAGATTCCCACCAAAGACAAATAAACCAGAAGATGTAATATTAGAAGTTAAAAACTTAACGGGTACTTATCAACCTTCAATTAGAGATGTATCCTTTGAACTAAAAAAAGGTGAAATACTTGGGGTTGCAGGATTAGTTGGTTCAAAAAGAACTGAATTATTGGAAACAATATTTGGAATAGCTAAACACAGTGAGGGAGAAATACTTCTTCATGGAAAGAAGGTAGAAAATACTGATTCACGTAAGGCGATAAAAAATGGCTTTGCTTTATTAACTGAAGAGCGTAGAGCCAATGGTATATTTGGACAACTTGATATTAAGTTTAATACTATGATTGCTAACATAGATGGATATAGTAAGTTCGGAGTATTAGATAATAAAAAAATGACTGAAGATACTAAATGGACAATAGAGAGTATGAAGGTTAAGACACCAAGTCAAAAAACATTAATTAGAACATTATCAGGAGGAAATCAACAAAAAGTAATTATTGGTAGATGGCTTTTAACTAATCCTGAAATATTGTTATTAGATGAACCAACAAGAGGTATAGATGTTGGAGCTAAATATGAAATTTATCAACTTATTATAGATTTAGCAAATAAGGGCAAAGGGGTTATAGTTGTATCCTCAGAAATGCCAGAGTTGTTAGGAATTTGCGATAGAATACTTGTAATGTCAAACGGAAAAGTGGCTGGAATAGGTGATGCAGATAAGTTATCACAAGAACATATTATGACTATGGCTGCTAAATATATTTAGAGTAGAGGTGGAACCTATGAATAAAGTTAAATTTAATAAAGAGTCTTTACAAAATTTCTTACTTAATTATGCACTATATATAGTTCTATTCATAATGATAGTGTTCTTTGTAGTAAAGGAGCCAGGATTCCTTTCCTTAAAGAATTTTACTAATATTTTGAGTCAAGCATCAACACGTGGTATTCTTGCACTTGGAGTTGCAGGATTAATAGTACTTCAAGGTACTGACCTTTCTGCTGGACGTATATTAGGATTTACTGCTATAGTATCAGCATCATTATTACAATCAACAACATATGCTGCTAGGATGTATCCTGATTTAGCTGAATTACCATTAATATTACCAATGTTTATTGCTATAGTAATAGGAGGAATATTTGGAGCTATTAATGGATTTGGAGTTGCAAAACTGAAAGTGCATGCGTTTATTATTACCCTTGGTACTCAACTTATTGCTTATGGTGCTTCATGTCTATATATTGATAGACCACCACTAGGAGCTCAACCAGTTGCTAACTTAGATGAAAGATATACTTCTTTTGTTAATGGTTATTTAAAATTAGGTAGCGTAGAAATACCTTACTTAGTATTTTATCTTGCTATTGTTGCAGCGATAATGTGGTTTGTATGGAATAAAACAAAGCTTGGTAAAAATATGTTTGCTATTGGTGGTAATCCAGAAGCTGCTGCAGTTTCAGGTGTTAACTTAGTAAAGAATATAATGTTTATATTTATAATTTCAGGTGTGCTTTATGGACTTGCAGGTTTCTTAGAAGCTGCAAGAGCAGGATCAACTACAACTAGTACTGGATTTAACTATGAACTAGATGCAATCTCAGCATGCGTAGTTGGTGGTGTATCCTTTACTGGTGGTATTGGAACAATTCCAGGAGTATTAATTGGTACAGTATTACTTCAAGTTATAAACTATGGTTTAAACTTTATAGGAGTAAATGCATATTGGCAATATATAATTAGAGGTTTAATTATTATAGTTGCAGTTTCATTAGACGTAAGAAAATATATAGCTAAAAAATAATAAAGGAAATGATGAGAATGGAAAATGAGACTATTAAAGAAAAAGTAGAAGAAGCTCCAAAGAAATCTATGAGAGATACACTTTATGGAAACTTAAATGTATCAGTCAAAACAATGGATAGAGTATTAATAGTATTATTTATTCTACTAGCTTTATCATTAATAATGGGAATATTAGTATAAGTATAAAAGAAATATTTTGCTCATATAATAGGGTGGGGTTAATTATAACCCACCCTATTTTTGATGCATTTAAATAATTATGAAAATGTTTAAAAAAATATGATATAATTAATTTTGAAGATTTAGAAAATTACATATGATAGTATTTATAAAGTTGATTTTGAAATTATTATAGGAGGGTATTATGGGGTTATACAAAATAATGATTGTAGATGATGAAGAAGAAATAAGACTTGGAGTAATAAAGAAAATAAATTGGGAAGAGCATGGTTTTGTAGTAGTTGGGGATGCTGAAAATGGAAAAGAAGCTTTAGAAATGGCAGAAAAGCTTCATCCAGATGTTATAATGACTGATATTAAAATGCCTTTTATGGATGGATTAGAACTTGGAAAAAAAATTGTTGATTTAATGCCATCAACTAAAATTATTATTTTTTCAGGTTCAGATGATTTAGAATATGCACATCAAGCTATTAAAATAAATGTTATTGAGTATGTATTAAAACCAATTAACTCTATTGAACTTGTAGAGGTATTAAAAAGACTTAGGGAAAAGTTGGACAAGGAGTATGATGATAAGAGAAATATGGAAATACTCAAAAAACACTTTTTAGAAAGTATACCAGTAATACGAGAGCAGTTCTTAATAGGAGCATTAGAAGGAAGAATAACTAAGGAGCAATGGGAAGAGGATGAGAAGAAGTTGGGCTTAGATTTTATCAGTAACTACATATGCGTAGCTGTGATAAATATTGACGGACTTCCAATAGAGCAAGATAGTGGTTTAGTTTCAATATCTATTAAAAATATGGTTGATGAAACTATGGGAAACTATTGTGATTTTATAAGCTTTCCCTATATAGATAAAATAGTAGTACTTTCATCTTTTTTTGAAAAGGATAACATTATTAAGGTTATAAAGGGATTAGATGAAATATGTAAAGTATTCGAATGTGTTTTTGGAAGCACAATTTCTATAGGTCTTGGAAGAGTTTCCAACGATATTTCTGCTATAAGGTTATCTTATAATACAGCACAAAGTGCTTTAAGTTATAGGCCTATTTTAGGAAATGGAAAAACTATATATATAGATGATGTAGAACCAGATAATTCTATTCAACTTCAATTTGATGAACAAGATGAAATTAAATTTTTAAATTCTATTAAGCTTTCTAATGAAGAAGATATAAAAGAAGCAGTAGAAGATATATTTATAAAGATCGAAGACTCTTTTGTGGCATTAGAAAGATATAGAATTTACTTAATGGAAGTTCTAACAGCTATGCTTAAACTAACGCAAAGTCATAATATAGATATAAAAAGTATATTTGGAGAAAACTTTAACTTCTATACTTACTTAGAACAATTTAATTCCATAGGAGAAATTAAAGGCTGGTTTATAGAAAAATCTTTATCCTTAAATGAAATTATTAAGAAGGAAAGAGTAAACTCATCTAAGATATTAGTAGAAAAAGCTAAGGAGTATATTAAGAACAATTATAAAGATTTTGAAATATCAGTTGAAAAGTTATGTTCAAATTTGCATGTTAGTCCAACTTATTTTTCAACTATATTTAAAAAAGAAACAGATATGAGTTTTGTAAATTATTTGACTAATGTAAGGTTAGAAGAAGCTTTAAAGTTATTAAATACTACCGATGACAAAACATATATTATAGCAACTAAAGTGGGATATCAAGAAGCTAATTATTTTAGTTATGTATTTAAAAAGAAGTTTGGAATATCACCATCTAGATACAGAAAGAATTGAGAGAAATAGTATGCTAAATTTTATTAAAAATAGAATAACAAACTATTATAAGAAGGCTAGTATTCAATATATAATATCAATTTCTTTTACTATAGTAGCAGTTGTTGGAATGATAGTTGTTGGGGGAACGCTTTACTTAAGATTTTTTAATTCAACAGAGGAAATGGTTTCTAAAAATAATGAAACTATAATTGAGCAAGTTAATATAAATTTAGATAGCTATTTAAGAAATATGATGAAAATTTCAGATACTATTTATTATAGGGCTATTAAAAAAGCAGATATGGCTATTGAAAATATTGATATGGAAATGGATTTAATCTATGAAGCAAATAAAGATAATTTAATAAGTATTACTTTATTTTCAGAATACGGAGAAATAATAGCTTCATATCCCTTAGAACAATTAAAGAGTAATATAGATCCAAGAGAAAATGAATGGTTCCAAAATGCGAAAAATAGAAAAGAAAACTTACATTTTTCTACACCTCATGTGCAAAACTTATTTTATGATCCAAATTATAAATATACTTGGGTAGTATCACTTAGTAGGGCTGTAGAAATAAATAAAAATGGCAAAATGAGTAGTGGAGTACTATTAGTAGACATGAATTTTAGTGGTATAGAGCAAATATGTAAAAATGTTGAGATGAGTAAAAATGGATACGTTTATCTTATAGATAGAGATGGAGAAATAATATATCATCCAAGACAACAACTTATTTACTCTAATTTAGTTAAGGAAAATAATTATGAAGCAGCTAAATATGAAGATGGAAATCATATGGAAGATTTTCAGGGCAACAAAAGATTAGTAACAGTAAAAACTGTAGGATATACAGGATGGAAGTTAGTAGCCATATCGCCAATCTCTGATATTACTGCTGATTATCATGAGTTTAGAGTTTTTGCAATATTTATTATGTTCTTTGCAATATTTGTTTTAATATCAATTAATATGTTTGTCTCATCAAAAATTGCAAATCCAATAAAGGCTTTAGAAAATGCAGTTAATGATTTTGAAGATGGTGTAGTTAATTTAAATATACCTGAAAATGGTTCCTATGAAGTACAACATTTAGCAAAGGCAATCAAATCTATGGTAAATCAGATGAATTTACTTATGGAAAATGTTATGAAAGAGCAGGAGGCAAAGAGAAAAAGTGAATTAAATGCACTTCAAGCTCAAATTAATCCTCATTTTTTATACAATACATTAGACTCTATAATATGGATGATAGAAAATGAAAATTATGATGGCGCTATTATAATGGTAACATCGCTAGCAAGATTTTTTAGAATTAGTTTAAGCAAAGGTAAAAATGTTATTACTGTAAGAGATGAATTAGAACATGCTAGGAATTATTTAACTATACAAAGTATAAGGTATAAAAATAAATTTACTTATAATATAGATGCAGAAGAAGATACATTAAGTTTAACTAGTATAAAATTAATTATTCAACCTCTTATAGAAAATGCTATTTATCATGGAATGGAATATATGAGTGGCGATGGAGACATATTAGTAAAATCTTATAGAAATGAAGATGATTTATATATAGATATAATTGACAATGGTTTAGGTATGCCAGAAGAAGTTTTAGATAAGCTTTTAACATCAAAAATAACTAATCAAAATAGAAGGGGATCGGGTATAGGTCTAAGAAATGTGCATGAAAGAATTAAGTTATATTTTGGTGAAAAATATGGATTAGAAATTTATAGTGAGCCTGATGAAGGAACAACTATTAGAATTCATATGCCGTGTATAGAATTTAATAGTATTAGGGAGGAAAAATAATGAAGATAAGAAGAAAATATATATTTTTAATTTTATTTATTATGGTTTTAGCATCCTCCCTATTATTAATAAAAGAAGGGAGTAAAAAAAATGTAACTATATATGATGTAGCTGTAATAATAAGAGGAAAAAATAGTGAAGAATGGAGCATAATGAAAGCTGGAATGGATCAAGCTTCATCTGAAATGAATGTAAATCTTAGATTTATTACATTACTTGAAGAAAATAGTGTTGAAGAACAAATAGAAATTCTAGAAAGAGAAATGAGCACTGGGACTGATGCTATATTAATTTCACCAGCAGACTATAAAGAAATGTCCAAGCTTATAGAAAATATTAATAAAAAGATACCAATAGTTTTATTTGAATCCAATATAGATACTAAGCAAGATATATCATATATTTCTTGTGATAATTATAAGTTAGGTCAACAATTAGCAGAAGAAGTAGTTCAGAATGGGAATACAAGGAACAATATTGTTATAGTAGAAAGTAGCTTAACTTATAGCAGTATTCAGGAAAGATATGCAGGATTTATAGATGAAATAAGTAAAAGTAAAAATACTTATGAAATAGTTGAATTTCCTAGTGATGAATCAAATTTATATAATAATATTAGAAGTTTAATGGAAGATAATAAGGTAGATGTAATAGTAGCTTTTGAAGCTAATACTTTAGAATCTATAGGAAAGGCAAAGAAATATATAATAAATAACTTGAATGTACCATCAAATATTGAGGTCTATGGTACTGGAAGAACTAGTACTATAATTTCTTTAATTGAAGAAAAAATGATAAATGCTATAGCTATACAAAATGAATTTAATGTTGGATATTTAAGTGTAAAAACTGCTATCAATAAATTAGAAAATAAAAAAAATGATAGTAAAATTAATATCACATCAACATTAATAAATAGTAGAAACATGTATTCTGAAGAGAATCAAAAGATATTATTTCCGATAGTTAGATAAATAATATTTGCTTTATGGGAGGGTATTGTGAAAATAAATAAGAAGTTTTTCAATATACTTAGTTTAATGCTAGTATCTACTTTTATGGTGGGGTGTAATAATCAGGGGGATTTTAAATCTAAGGATGAAATAAAAATTGGTATAACCTTATATAGGCAAGATGATGTTTTTATATCAAACATTTCAAATAATTTAGAGGATATAGTTAAAGAAAATGAAAGTAAATATGATTCTAAAATATTACTTCAGTTCGTAGATGCCAAGGGAAGTACATTAAATCAAGGGAATCAAGTAGATAAATTTATTAATCAAGATTATGATATTATATGTGTTAATTTAGTTGATAGAACAGCAGCAGCTACAATAATTGATAAAGCTAAATCAGCTGATATTCCTGTAATATTCTTTAATAGAGAACCTGTAGAAGAAGATATGAATAGGTGGGACAAGATATATTATGTAGGTTCTCAAGCAGAACAATCAGCAAGGCTTCAAGCAGACATAGTAGCAGAAAAGTGGTTATCTAATGTAGAGCTTTATGATAAAAATAAAGATGGAAAAATTCAATATGTTATGTTAGAGGGGGAACAAGGACATCAAGACTCTTTAATTAGAACAGAATATTGTATTAAGGCATTAAATGATAAAGGTATTGAGCTAGAGAAGCTAGCAGATGATAGTGCTAATTGGCAAAGTGATCAAGCTATTACTAAAATGTCTCAATGGATAAAAGAATTTGGTGATAATATAGAGGTGGTATTTAGTAATAATGATTCTATGGCTTTGGGAACAATTCATGCTATTAATTCTAATAGTGATTTAATAAGAAAGCCTATAATAGTAGGAGTAGATGGAATTAAAGAAGCATTAGAAGCTATAAAAAGTGGACAGATGGATGGTACTGTTATAAACGATGCATATGGTCAAGCAAAAGCTTTGTTTGAAATTTCAATGGCAGTATCTAATGGGGATCCGGTAGAAAATATTAATGGAATAGAAAAAGGAAAATATAAAAAATTACCTCATACTAAGATAACAATAGATAATGTAGATGAATATTTAAAGGAGTAAAATACTTATACAAAATATAAGATTAATATATTGACAAGGTGTTAAATAATGATATAATTAAATCATAGTATTCCGATATGATTAAAAACAAAGAAGAGGTAGAGTAATTAGTAATAATTATTTCAGAGAGGGCTAGGTTGCTGTAATAGCCTATAATTATATTAATGAAGTGCACCTTAGAGTTTAATTCTTGAACTAAGTAGGGAATTATGGGTTCTCCCATTATAGAGACTAAGTATTATAAGTACTTAAGAAAGATGGATATTTTATATCTAATCAGAGTGGAACCGTGGAAGTTAACCTTCTGCCTCTGTAATTACAGAGGCAGAAGGTTTTTTTAATCTTTAGGAATTTATATCATATGATAAGTTATTAATAACTAAAAGAACAAAATATATAAAGTAATTATCTTAAGAAATTATTTATAAGAAATCAATATAAAAATAGGAGGAAAGAATATGAATATCAGTATTAGTTTTAATTTAATTTTAGCAGTAATATTATCATTAGTAGCATTTTATGTAATTTATTTAGTAAAGTCAAAGACTAATAAATTTTCTTATGCAACTTTAACAGCTTTAGTAATAGGTCTAGCTTTAGGAGCAATATTTAAAGAAAATCTTGCATATCTAGAAGTTGTAGGTAAGGGGTATATATCATTAATTAAGATGATAGTAGTACCATTAGTTATGGTTTCAATTATAACAAGTATAATAAGACTTAAAAATTTAGATACATTAAAATCAATAGGACTTAAGACTTTAGGAATACTACTTGGAACAACAGGGGTTGCAGCAATAATAGGTATTATAATGGGAAAATTATTTAATTTAGGAAATGGCCTAAATTATGTTGGAGTAGAAGGCTTTACAGCAAGAGAAATACCAGCATTTTCGGAAGTAATCTTAAGTTTTTTACCATCTAATCCAGTAGCTTCAATAGTAAATAATCAAATTATACCAATAGTTATATTTTCACTATTTGTTGCAATAGCTTTAGTTATTGAAGATAATAAAAATCCAGAAAAAGTTAAGCCTTTCAAGGACGTAATATTATCAACTTATGAGTTAGTATTAAGTATAACTAGAATAATATTAAAGTTTATACCTTATGGAGTGTTTGCATTAATTGCAACTGCAGCAGCAAAAAATGGATTAGATACTATAAAATCATTAATAGCTGTTATTTTAGCAGTATATATAGCATGTATATTACAAATAGTATTAGTTCATACACCATTAGTAGGATTTGTAGCAAGAAAGAATCCATTAAAATTCTTTAAAGATATTTTCCCAGCACAAGTTGTTGCATTTACTAGCCAAAGTAGTTATGGAACATTACCTGTAACTATTAAAAGTTTAGTTGAAAATGCTAAGGTATCTGAAGATGTAGCAAGCTTTGTTGCTCCACTTGGGTCAACTATAGGAATGAATGCTTGTGGTGGTTTATATCCTGCAATAGTAGCTATATTTGTAGCTAATGTATTTAATGTAGATTTGACTATGTATCATTACTTCTTAATAGTAATTACAACTATTATTTCATCAATAGGTATAGCTGGTGTTCCTGGAGCAGCTACTATGTCAACAACTGTAGTATTATCAACTGTTGGATTACCAGTAGAGGGAATGGCTATGGTAATAGCAGTAGATTCTATAATAGATATGATGAGAACAATGACTAATGTAACTGGGTCAGCTGTAGCAGCAGTAGTTGTTGATGAAACAGAAAAGAGAAAAAAAGAAAAATTAGTATCTAGAGCAGTAAAAGCATAGATTAAAATTAAACCTATATGATAGACAAGCATAAAAGCAAGTCTATTCATATAGGTTTTTTACTTCTTTTTTTATTTTAATAGATTAACTATTTCTTCAAGCTTCTTACCACCGAAGTAAACTTTTTTGTCGTTTACTATTATTGCTGGTACGCTCATTATTTTATGCTTATCTTTTAAGTCAGGGAAGTTTGATAAATCTAACATCTCTGTTTCTATATTAGGGTTTTCTATAGCAATTCTTTGTGCAGCTACAACTACATCAGGACATACATGACAAGATAGAGATACTCCAACCTTAATATTTAATTTTTTATCAATGGATTTAATGTCTTTTAAAACATCTTTGTTTATTTCTTGACCTGGACCAGCTATATTATACATTGCTAATATAAATGAATTTAATTCGTGGCCACCAGGAACTCCATGGAACTTAACACCACTATACTCACCATCTTTATTTAAAATAGCAACTATTGGGAATCTATTTGCATGAATTTTGTCTTCTATTTCAGGATTTTCACCCTTTTTATAGATAAGTGCATTAACTTTATCGCTTAAGTCAGCTATATCTAAAACTAAATCTCTTAGTTCTATTGATTTTTTATTAGTTTCATCTACTATTGAAACTAATGATATATTATTTTCAAATCTAGCTAAAACTCCTTGTAATTGAGATCTTAAAGCATCATTTAATAAAGCACTTTTGCCGGGCTTACCACTAGTAGTAACAGGAGCTTCTTTCTTTGTTTCTACTTTTTCCTCTTCAACATGTTCATCAACAATTCCAAGTCTTTCTTTTTCAGATGCTACATATCTTTCTGCATCTGTTGCAGCTATAGCACCATCAGCAACTGCTGTTACCACTTGTCTTAACATCTTAGGTCTTAAGTCACCAGCTGCATAAACACCTTTTATATTAGTTTGCATATTTTCATTAGTTAATATATATCCCCATCTGTCCATATCTACTTTATTTTTAAATACCTCAGTTTGTGGTTGATATCCAACAAATACAAAGATACCAAATGTTCCATCTTCTTTTGGAGGATAGTATTCAGAAGTTTCATTAGTTACATTGTTGATTAGTTTTACTGATCTTAATAGATCATCACCGACAGCTTCAACAACTTCAGTATTAAATCTAATTTCGATATTCTTATTAGCCTTAACTTTATCACCTATTGATTTAGCACAAGTAAATTCAGGTTCTCTTGCAATTATAATTACTTTCTTAGCAAATCTAGTTAAGTAAATAGCTTCTTCAGCAGCAGCAAAACCAGCACCAATTACTAGAACTTCTAAGCCTTTAAAGAATTCACCGTCACAAGTAGAGCAGTATGCGACACCTCTGCCACCATATTCAATTTCTCCTGGGAATCCTAATTTTCTTGGGGAAGCACCTGTAGCTATAATAACTGATCTTCCTTGAATATCACCAACGTTTGTCTTAATAGTCTTGACTTCTCCGTTGAAATCAACATCTATAACATCAGCAGTTTGAAATTTAATACCAAAATTTTCAGATTGAATTCTCATTTGTGAAGTTAATTCTGAACCGCTTGTCTTTACTATACCAGGATAGTTTACTACTTCAGCAGTAGTAGTAATTTGACCACCTGTATGTTCTTTTTCAATAATTAAAGTTTTAAGTTTTGCTCTTCCAGCATATAAACCAGCAGATAAACCAGCAGGACCACCACCGATTATAATTAAATCATAAATATTTTTGTTCATATAAGCCTCCTCTATAAAATAGAATATATATTTATCATCCTATTATTAGTTAATAATTATTATTGATTACTTTATTAAAAAAATAGCGAGTTTCCTCGCTAATTTTTTATAGTGGAGGAGAGTATCTCCTCTATGTTATAGATTATAGTTTTCCAACTAAGTCTAAACTTGGTGTTAAAGTGTCAGCTCCTGGAGTCCAGTTAGCAGGACAAACTTCATCACCATGTTCAGCTACGAATTGAGCAGCTTGAACTTTTCTTAATAATTCTTCAGCATTTCTACCAATTCCGTTTTGGTGAACTTCGTAAGCTTGAATTGTTCCTTCTGGATCAACTATAAATGTTCCTCTTAATGCAAGACCTTCTTCTTCAATAAGAACTTCAAACATTCTTGCTAATTTACCAGTAGGGTCTCCTAACATTGGATATTGAATCTTTCCAATTGTTTCAGTAGCATCAGCCCATGCTTTATGAACAAAGTGTGTATCTTCAGATACTGAATAAATTTCAGCTCCTATTTCTTTGAAACTAGCATAGTGATCAGCTAAATCTCCTAATTCTGTTGGGCAAACAAATGTGAAGTCTGCTGGATAGAAGAAGAATATTCCCCACTTTCCTAAAACATCTTCTTTAGATACTTCTACAAACTTTCCGTTATGATAAGCTTGAACCTTAAAATCTTCTATTTTCTTTCCTATTAATGACATAAATTTTTCCTCCTCAAATCTTTCTAATATTCTTTATGTATTAATAATAATTCTTATTTAATAATTTGTCAATTGTTTTTCGAAAGAAAATGAAAATTTTTATCAATTAGCTTAATACTCAATATATTTGAAAGAAATAATGTGAAAAATATATACATATAATGTTTAAATAAAAATTAAGAAATTTAATACAGGTTGTATATAAGATATATTTGGTATAAAATATATTTAAAAGTAGATTTTTAGGGAGGATTATATTCTTGAATAAGGGTGGAATTAGATTATATTATAAGAATCAAGAGGAACTTAGCTACGCTTTAAGAAACTACATAGATGATTATTTTGAAGGGAACATAGAAGATGAGGCATTAGAAGAGAAAATCTATATGGTAATACAAGCTAATAAAAACAAGTTTTATAAAGACAATGAAATTGCTAAGAAACCTAAACAAATACTAGGTAAGACAAGACTTAATGTTTTAGAACAAATATTAGAAAAGAAACAGGGTGAGTAAATCTACGGTATTTAATTTAATAAAAATGATAATTGATAGACAATACTTGCATAGATCTACTAGATTGAAGGCATAATTTTAATATAAAAACTTTTAAAGAGCTGTCGCACAATGAAAAATTAAGAATGAATAATGAACAATTAATGAAAAAACTCCTGAAAGAGTTTTGAAAGGAAATTAATTTTAGTAATTCTGTAAGAATTACATCAATAATTATTCATTTTTAATTTTAAATTCTTAATTAGGGATTTTTGTGAGACAGCTCTTTATTTACTCTTTAGGAAATTATAAAGATATCACCCTGTAAATGACTTTTTTGCAATTTACTTCCTTTAGTTTGAAGTGCTTCTATTAATTTTATGATAGCTTGGATCTTGGGACGGAGCGATTAATATAAGATATTTACTGCTTTTTTTATCCATTAAGGCCTAATGTTATTATTGAAAATCCAAAAAATTCTGGAAGTAGCTTTTTTTGTATTTCATAAGTTAATCTAAAGTAATAAGAATATTCATTTGGTTTGAGACTTAAATAAGTTTTAAAATACTCTTTAGATTTATCAGTATCTCCAATTTTGCCATAACATTCACTTAACGATAAATATAATTCTCTAATAATGTTATATCGAATAGAGAACTCTTTACCTAGCAAAATGGCTTCATTATATTTTTTCATATCATAATAGGATTTAATCAATAAAAAAGTAATGTAACTATTAATGTATATATTATTATTATTTGACTTAAGAGCTTTAAGATAGTTATCAGTAGCCGAAGTATACTTACCTAATAGATAATATTCATTACCTACATAATAATAATATAGGTAGTTTTTTTTATCTTCATTATAAGATAAGTAAATATCTATATTTCTATTACATCTTTCTACTAAGCTTTTCTTAGTAAAATCAAATCCAAAATTATAAATTAAAAGCTCTAAATTCATTATTTCATTAAAATAAGAATCTTTATAAGTTGAATTAAGAAGTTTTTCGTTAATTTTTCCTGAATAATAAAAACCCGAATTGTTTTTGATTATTCTAAGTAAATGGTTTCCTTCATAAGCTTTATTGCCGATAATATTTATAAGTTTTAATCTAAAGCCTAGAATAGATGAATTATTTAGGATACTTTTCATTTCATATATTTGAGAACTATCTAAAACTTCATCACAATCTATACACAATATCCAATCTTTAGATGCCATTTCTAATGCTTTATTCCTTGCAAAGCTAAAATTATTTTGCCAAGGAAATTTTATAACTTTAGCATCATACTTTTCAGCAATACTTATAGTATTATCAACAGATCCTGTATCTACTAATATTACTTCATCAGCTATACCTCTTATGCTTTCAAGGCATCTTTGTAAGTTTCTCTCTTCATTTTTAGCTATAATGCAAACACTTAAGGTATTCAAATTAAAATTTCCTCCAATAAAACTTTTTACATTATAGGGTATGAATATATATATATTTATGCTAATAATAGGAAGATATATATTCTTCGGAAATTCTACTTAAAATTGCTTATGACTTTGTAAATTTATAAGACATAAGCAATTTTTATATAAATTAAAATTTCCTATGGAAAATTGCTGTCTTCTTTTCGTCTTCAAAATCTTTTAAAGATGTTATTCCGATTTTTTTTAGTACATCATCCATAGTAGAGCTATGTGTAGCAACTTTTATTGGAGAATTAAAGGCAAGATTATCTACATAAACCTTTCCTTGCTCTTTTGGAATAAGTGATTTAGGACCACCAACACATCCTCCAATACAACCCATTCCTTCAATAAAATTTGCTTTTATTTCTCCATTTAAGGCTTTATTTAAAATATCTTTACATTCTTTTACCCCTTCAGCTTTAACTGCTTTAAATAATTTTGCTTTTTTAGGATATAATTCTTCAACAGCTTCACCAACAGCAATAGAAACTCCACCAGTACGAGCATATAATCTGCCACCTCTTGAAGCATAATCTCTTGTAGGTATACCTTTTAATTCACTTGGATTAATCTCTAAAGCTTTAAAAATTGAATCTAGCTCTTGAAAAGTTAATACAAAGTCAATATCTCCAGCGATGTCTGGGTCTTTTGCCTCAGCTTTTTTAGCAATACAAGGTCCTATAAATACAACCTTTGCATCAGGGTTTAATTTCTTTATAACCCTTCCAGCACCAATCATTGGGGAAATAGAAGGGGATAAATCAGGAACTAATTCTTTATAAACTCTCTTTAACATACCAACCCACATAGGACAACAACAAGATGTAATCATTAAATCATCAGGTCCATTTACATGATTATTAAATTCTACAGCTTCTTTAATTGTTATCATATCAGCAGTAAAAGCAACTTCAATCATATCACTAAAGCCAACTTTTATTAAGGCTGCTCTTAGTTGATCAAGAGATACATTTTCACCAAACTGTCCCATAATTGCTGGGGCAACAGCAGCAATTACAACCTCGTTATTTTTTATTAAATCAGCAATTGGTATAAAATCAACTTTATCTAAGATTTTTCCTTCTTTACAGGAATCTACACATAAGCCACAGCCTATGCATTGATCATAATTAATAAAAGTAGCTTTATTATCCTTATCATACATAATAGCATCGAATGGACAGCTTAATTGGCATTTGTACTTTTCTTCTCCATCTTTTCTACAGTTAAGGCTACAGCTATCAAGTTTTTCTATTAGTTTTTTGTTTACTGTATAATTAGTAATTGCTTTTTTTAAGTTATAAATATAGTTATTGTCAAATTCTAATGAAACTCCACAAAGAGAAGTAATGATTTTAAAGGTTTCCTGAGGAGAAATCTCATGACAAACCATAATATTTGAAAGAGTTTCTTCAAAGTCTCCTTTGTAATAAGATTTTACTAAAGTATCAAAAAGGTCATTATATTTGCTATGCATTTTTTACACCACCCATAAATTATTTGTTTTTAGCAATACCATATCCCATTAATTAATATTATACTCTTTTGATATTTTTAAACAAGAAAATAAATAATAAACAAAATTTATAATTGTTTATAAAATAATAGACAAAAATTTAATTTTGTTTTAGAATATATTTACAAAGATATTGGAGGTATAAAAATGGAAAATGATTTTTTTTGGAATGCATCCATAGAAGAAATAGAAAAAGGCTTTATAGAAACTAAAGAAGAAATAAAGTGCCTAGTTTGTGAAGAAAAATTTGAAAAAGGAAGAATATATGAAATAGATGGAAAGTTTTATGATGCTATAAAAACAGCAGAATTTCATATTAAGGAAAGACATAAATCTATGTTGACTTATTTACTAAATATGAATTCTAGTTATACTGGTATCTCATCTTCTCAAAAATCTGTAATTGAGCTTATAGCATTAGGGTATACAGATAAAGAAATTGCTAAAAAACTGGGAATTGCTAATTCTACTATAAGAAATTATAGATACAAACTAAGAGAAAAAGAAAAACAGTCAAAGTTATTTTTAGCTACTATGAATTTATTAACTAAAAATATAAATAAGGAAATTAATATGTTAGAAGAAGACATTATATGTGATGCTCATAAAGGAGCAACTACCTTAGATGATAGGTTTAATATTAGTAAGGATGAAAAAATAAAGGTTATAGAAACTTATATAGATGAAAATGGGGCATTGAAAAGTTATCCTTCAAAAGAAAAAAAGAAGATTATATTGCTAGAAGAAATAATTAAAAACTTTAATGTAGGTAAAAAGTATCAAGAAAAAGAAGTTAATAGGATATTAAAACGAATATTTGAAGATTACGTTACAATTAGAAGGGCACTTATACAATATGGATTTTTAGATAGATCAAGGGATTGTAGTGAATACTGGGTGAAAGAATAATGATAAAAAATATAATTTCCTTCATTTAGTTATGAAGTGCTTCTATTAATTTTGCGATTAATTGGAACCTAGAAAAAGAACAAAAATGAGGGGTGAGAAATTATTACATTTAGTTTGTAGAAGTAAATATGTTATGTTAGGGCGACTTTGAAATTGTGACAGAGCAACTAATATAACATATTTACTTATTTTTTAGGCTAAACCTGAAAGATGTTCAATTAGTATTTTAATTCCAATAAATATTAATATAATACCTCCAAGTAATTCAGCATAACTTTGCATGTATTCTCCAAGTTTTTTTCCAAGAAAAACTGCAAAAAAACTTAGGATAAAAGTAGTTATTCCTATAGTTATTATAGAAGGAATAATGCTTACACTTAAAAATGCGAAGCTAACCCCAACTGCTAAGGCATCTATACTGGTAGCAATTGCTAAAACAACTAATTTCTTATAGCTGAATTCATCTCTTTCACATTCATTAGGAATATTAGTCTCTCCACCAGATCTAATATCCTTAATAGATTCTACTAGCATTTTTCCACCTATAAGTCCAAGTAGTATAAAAGCTATCCAATGATCAAAAGATTTTATATAGCCTTCAAAGTATGTACCAACCCACCAGCCTAAAAGAGGCATTAAGGCTTGAAATCCGCCAAATAGTATTGCCACTCTAAAAGAATATTTAAATTCATCGTCTTTTAAGCAAAAGCCTTTAGCGAGAGAAACAGCAAAAGCATCCATAGATAAGCCTAAACCTGTCATAAAAATAGATAAGAATCCCATAATAAGTACTCCTTTATTAAGAATTTATTTAAAGAAACTATCTTCTTCGATAGTATCTTTATTACTTAAGTTTTTTTAGTTCATCTATTAATTTCGCCATAACAATGAGTATAGGTAGTATAAGTAAAATTATATAGATGTACTTATATTAAACAAATAAAACGAGACTTATACGTAGCAAAGCTACGCATAAGTCTCGTTATTCAATACTAAGCCAGAACTCCGTTCAATATGTTGACTTAATAACTCTTACTAGATTAGAGCTAACTACTCCCTTATACAATGAATATTTATACTTTAATATAATATCAAACAATTAAAATTATATCAATAAAATTATGGAGAATTATTATTAGATGTATTTACATAATTGTGAATCTTGGATAAAATAGTGAAGTATTTATTTGAAAAAAGTATTAGCCAATATTAAAAAGGAGGTAATCTATGAAAAAAAGTAGTAAATTTGCAGTAGCTGTTGGAACTATAATGGCTTTAGCATTATCATCAAGTGTTTATTTCTTTACTATATCTAAAAAAAGTAGTGACATAAAAGATAAAGAAAATTCAATCGTTCAAAATGATATTGAAAATACTAAACCAAGTGCTGGGGAAGAAAGCAATAGTAATGATACTATTAATAAAGATGGAATATCACAAAAAGATGAAACAAATGCTAATAATTCAGTAAACTTAAATACAAATAATAATACAAACACAAATAACAATTCAAGTAATGGTGGACAAGAAAGTATAACAGGTCAAGATGATAATAAAAAACCAGTAATACCAGGAAATTCAGAAGAGCCAGGAAACACAGAAAATCCAGGAGATTCAGATAAACCAAGTGTTCCAGAGAAACCGGGGAATAATGAAAATCCTGATGATCAAGAGAATCCAGGAGATAATGAAAATCCAGATAAACCTGAGGATTCAGAAAAGCCAAATAATCCGGGAGATAGTGAAAAACCAGAAATAGTAATTAATGATATTACTATAACTAATAATGATTTAGTAAACGGTGTAGCAACAATATCAAATAAGGAATATAAAAATATTTATATTGATTCATCAGTATCTAATGGAAAAATTGTATTAGATAATGTAAAAATTGAAGAAAAGTTAATATTGAAAGATGGAGTACAATACCAAGTAGAAGTAAAAAATTCAACAGTACCATATGTAGAAGTAGAAAAAAAAGAAAATAAAATGTATCGTAATTCGCTATCAATTATTAACAATGATATAAGTGGACCAACTTTATATTTAGAAAATGTAAAAGATATAGCTAATGTGGATATTAATGGTAATGTATCTATTTTAGGTAATGGGAAAATTTTAAATTTAAATGTAAAAAGTGGAACTTTAGTTATTAATACACCTACTGAATTTGTGAATATTGATAAAAATTCAAATAATGTTGATATAACAATAAATGGAACAGTAAGCGAAATTAACGATAATGGAAATAGTACAAGCATTGGAGTTAATGCTAAGGCAGATAAAATCAACTTAAATGGTAAAAAAAGTAATGTATATATTAAAGAAGGCGCAATAATAGAACAAGCTACTATTAATGGTGATTCTACTAAGATAATGGGAAATGGTACATTAAATTCAATAGAGATTAATGGAAATAATACAGGGGTTTATACTAAAACACCTGAAGATAATATTCAAATAAATGAAAGTGCTAGTAATACATTTGTTGGAAGAGAAGAAAAATATGAAATAAGTAATATAACTCTAAAACAACAAGGAGTAATTAAGTTTACTTTAAATGAAGCTACAAGTAGACCAATAACATTAGAAGAAATCTCCGTTATTTGTCATGGTGGAAGCACTATGAGCGTATTCAATGTAGAAACTACAGATAACAAAACATATACGTTAAGCACAGCATATTTTAAAGATAATACATATGAATTATATATAACATTACCAAATAAAAATATAATAAGTAAGGAATTTGACTATAGTTATAATCATCCTACAGCATCAAAGGTAAGTGTGGATAGAACAAGTGCAACAGAAGCGACTATGGATATTTATGGAGTTGATGAAGGTGGATATTTATACTATAAGCTTGTAGAGAAAAGCATATTACGTTCTAAAAATAATGTAAGTGTAGATGAAATAAAAGAAAATGGAACTAAAGTAGATATAAAGACAGAATATAATGATATATTAATATCAAATTTAGAAGAAAATAAAGAATATGATTTATACTATGTTATGGAAGCATATGATGGAAGAACATCTCCAGTTTATGGGCCTGTTGAAATAGGCATTTATGAAGATAAACAAGAAGATATTGAATATAAATTGGATTATGCAGCAGAAGAAGAAGCAAATAAATTTGTATTTACATTTAACAAACCAGTAAATGGTGAATTAAAATTAGAAGACTTTAGCATTATATGTCCTACTGAATCTGCTCTTACAACTAAAGGTGCAAAATTCAGTGTAAGCTCAGATAAAAAAACTTATACAATTGTTGTACCAGACAATTATGGACATAAGGATAATAAATATACTGTTTCAGTAAATATGCCTGATGGAAGTGTTGTTAATGGATCATTTAGATCACATTTTAATCCACCTTCAATAACAGGTGATTCTATAGATCATTATTCACAAAATAAAATAAAATTTGAATTTAATTCAGATGAACATGGTACATTATATTATGGTGTATACGAATCGAATAATTCAGTAGTTGTTGGAGATTCAACTACACCAATGGCTGAAGATGTGCTTAGTGGTAAGGTAAATAGTACAAAGGCAGTTCTAAATTCAGGATATAATGAATTAGATATAGATTTATCAGGATATAATTTAACAAATAAATCTAGATTATGGGTGTTATTTGTTGATTATGATGGAAATTACCGTAAGGGATTTGTAGACCACTTTAAGATACCAGAATTTATAGCTGAACCTGATGGGGGAGACGAAGATAAGCCCTCATTAGATATTACTAATATAGAAATATCTAATGGTTGGATGGGTACTGCTTTGAAGCTAACATTCAACGAAGATTTAAAATATACTTTTGGACAAAATGATATAAAATTACAATCTTTAAGTGGTGTAAATTTACCAAGTAAAATTGGTATGTCTGTATCATTCCCTTCTGACAAGCTTAATTATGCAAGTATAGAATTTATGGGATTGAAGTTATCAGCAGGAGAGTATCGCATAACTATTAAAACATATGACTCAAAGGATAGACCTGTTGAAATAATTAAAGAATTTACAGTAAAATAATAATTTTATAGATGTACTTATGTTAAATAAAACGAGACTTATAGGTAGCAAAGCTAAGTATAAGTCTCGTTTTTTAAGATTAAGACAGAAGTATATCAAATATGTTGATTTAATATCTGTTACTAGATTAAAGATAACAATTACTTATACAATGAAGATTTACACTTTAATATAATATTAAACAATAGAATTACATACTCAGAGTAAATGAATAGTATATAATGATATAAATAGTTTGTTTGGGAGAGGAAAATGTTAGTATTTAATAAAATTATCTCTTTATTTTTAATAATATTGATTGGGGTATATGGAACAAGAAAGAATATAATTAATGAAGAAGTAAATAGGGCACTAAGGAGGATACTTTTAGAAATAACATTACCTTTGCTAGTAATCAATTCATTTACATTTGATTTTAGTGAAGGAATGGCAAGAAATGTTTTATCATCATTTATATATAGTATAGTTTTTATGGCTATTGGTGGAATTATTTCTTATATTTTATTAATACCTATGAAAAGTGAAAAGAGAAAGATTTTACATTTTGCTAATGTATTTTCTAACTGTGGCTTTATAGGATTCCCTATAATTAACAGTTTATATGGAGCAGAGGGGGTAGTTTACACATCAATATTCAATATGGTATTTACAGTTGTACTATGGACTTATGGAGTAATGATTTTTTCAGATAAAATATCAAGAGAAAATATAAAAAAGGTTCTAATAAATCCATCAATAATTGCAGTGTATGTTGGAATTCCTATGATGATATTTAATATAAAATTACCATCAGCTATATTAGATACAACAAAAATAGTAGGAGATATGACAGCACCAATTTCTATGATAATAGTAGGAAGCATATTATCAAAAGTAAATATAAAAGATGTTTTTAAAGAGATATCTATTTACTATGGAGCATTAATTAAATTAGTTTTAATACCACTTATATTAATAGTAATTAAAGTCGGTTTAAAGGATAATTCTAATATAATAAATACAATTATAATTATACAAGCTATGCCTGCAGCTGCTATGACATCAATATTAGCAGCAGACTTTAATAAAGAAGAAGAGTATTCAGCTATAGTAGTATTTATAACTACTTTGCTATCTATAGTCACAATACCAATAATAGCAAGAATTATTAGTTAGAATTATTAATTTTTAATTAAAAACTTTTATTTGTGTAAAAAATATACTATAATTAAAATAAGCTATAATAAAATATTTATTTTATAAATAGCAAAATAGAGACAACTTAGAGTTTGAGGTGAAGAATATGGATTTAGTTTGTTTATGTAAAGGCGTAGAAAAAGATGTAATAGTTAAAGCTATAAAAGAAGGCGCAGATACATTTGAAAAGATTCAAGAAGCTACTGGAGCAGGTACAGGTTTCTGCAAAGCTGGTAGATGTAGAGGAAAAATTGAAGCTTTAATTGAAGAAAATAAATAATTATTATATAAGAGCATTAGATAGTTCTAAGGCTCTTAATAAACAAACTTAATCTAAACGTTATCATAAATTATTAAGATTTGATTAAATATGTTAAAGTGGAATAAAATGTAACAAATTTGTCAATTATTCATTTTATAATAGAATAAAGAATTAATTATAAAGGGGGAGAGAAAATGATGTTAAAAGTAGATGCTAGTAAGCACTGTAGTTTTAATAAAGCAGTTAGAAAACTATTTTATATGAAGCAAAGTATTAATAATTCAAGAACATATAGTGAAGAAGAAAAAAAGCAGCTAACAAGAAAGATTGAAAAGGACATCTATAATATTTGGAATAAGACTAAGTATGACTTAAATAATAAGAAAGGATAATCCATCATTATTTTATACTTAACTTCAAAATAATTAAAGAGGAGTATATCTTAATGATAAATAAATTTAGTAAAAAAGATATAGTTAAATTAGTTAATATGAAAGTATATAATAGAAGCAAATGTCAAATAAAAGTTTATAGTAAGTTATAAATAAGAAGTTAGGAATAAATATAGTCTAACTTCTTATTTATTTTATTCTTACAAAATTATTTAGACTTTTAAGTTATATGATTTTGACAAATCTTTTTTAATGATAAAATAAGGATAGAATAATATTTAACAAAGGAGAATTATATGTTTTTTATAGGGATTTTTGGTATAGAAAGCAAGGAAAAAGAAATAAAAGTTATTGATAAATTGTCTTGTAAGTTTTGTAATAGAAGTAGCAGAGGAAATTTGATAAAATCTTATAGCTTTTTTCATTTTTTCTTTTTACCAATATTCAAATGGAATGAAGAATATTTTGTAATATGTGAAGAATGCAATACTTTATTTTCAATTTCTAAGGATAAGGGGAAGGCTTTAGAAAGAGGAGAAAATATAGAAATTACATATTGGGACTTGAAGGAAGTAAACCAATATCATGAATATAATATTGGTTGTAGTAACTGTGGAAAAATAGTTAGTAGTAATTATAAATATTGTCCATATTGTGGAAATAAAATGAAATAGTATTATGTGCATAAATATTTAAAAAAAAGGATAAATTAACAGATAAGAATGTTAATTTGAAGGGAGAAATATTTATGTATAACAAGATTGAATTACCATATGAATTTAATGCATTGGAACCATATATTGATGAGGAAACAGTAAGAACACATTATGGAAAGCATCTTCAAACTTATGAAACTAATTTAAATAAGGCTTTAGAAGGATATGAAGAATATACAAATGGAAAAACGTTGGATAAATTAATAAAGGATTTAGAAGATTTGCCAGAAGAAATAAGACCAGCAGTTGTTAATAATGGAGGGGGAGTATCTAACCATAACTTATACTTCTCAATACTTTCGCCAATGCCAAAGAAAAATCCAGAAGGTAGGCTGTTAGAAGAAATAAATAAAACTTTTGGAAGTGTAGAAAACTTAAAAGAAGAATTAACTAATGCAGCGATAAGTCAGTTTGGATCTGGTTATGGTTTTTTAGTTAAAGATAAGGACGGCAAATTATCAATAGTTAAAAGAGTAAATCAAAACTCTCCGGTTATGGATAATCTAATTCCTATTTTAACTATTGATGTTTGGGAACATGCATACTATTTAAAATATAAGAATTTAAGAGCAGATTATGTTAAAAACATATGGAATGTAATAGATTGGGGAAAGGTTGAGGGGTTGTACGAGGACTGTCATAACATTTAATAAATTTGAATGTCATCTATTAATTTTGTCAAGACTTAAAGCTAATTCTATGTAATAAAAATTCATAATTTAAGAAGTCGGGAATTATTACCTTTAGTTCGTAGAAGTAAATATTCTGTGTTAGGTAAACTTAGAGCTTGCAACGGAGCAACTAATATAACATATTTACTATTTTTTATAAACTTATAAATATATATTTTTTAATACTAATTTAACTTAATTATTATAGTATAATTATAGTATTAAATTTTATATAAGGAGACGAGAATTATGATAAATTTTGCCCATAGAGGAGCAAGCTCTGATTATCCAGAAAATACAATACTTTCTTTAAAAGAAGGGATAAAATCGGGAGCAAAGGGATTAGAAATTGATGTTCATAAAAGTAAAGACAATAAACTAGTAGTAATACATGACGAAGATATAGAGCGTACTTTTATGGGGAGAGGCTTAGTTAAGGATTTTACTTTATCAGAATTAAAATCTTTTAAAAATAGAAAAAAACTATTTAGAGATAATGAAGAGTGTCGTATCCCAACATTAGAAGAGGTTTTAGACTTAGTTAAAGATAAAGATATATTATTAAATATTGAATTAAAAACAGATATTATTCCATATCCCAATATTGAAGAAGATGTGATTAATTTAATAAATGAATATAAATTAGAAGATAAAATTATATTATCTAGTTTTAATCATGAGTCTATTAAAAAAGTAAAAGCTATAAGTAAAATAAAGACAGGTATTTTATATGAAAAGCCAATAAAGGATGTAATTCAATATGCAAAGTCACTAGGCGTGGATGCAATTCATCCTGACTTAAGACTTGCATCTGATGATTTAGTTAAAGAAGCTCATGAAAATAATTTAATGGTAAATATATATACTGTGAATATTCCATTTTTTATGAGACTACTTATTTCAAATAATGTAGATGGAGCTTTTACAGATTATCCAGAATTATTAAATGAAATATTACAAGAAAATAAGAGATAAAAATTGAAAAGTAATTTTAGGCAGTATATAAATTTTTATTATGAATTTTATATACTGCCTTTTTAATTCAAGTTTTAAAGACAAATTACAGATAATTTATTTTTAAGATATTATTCGGAAATATAAAATTTGGTAAGTTGTGGTAAATTTTAGATAATGATAGTAAAATTAATATAATAGTGATTAAACCATGTGTATTTATTTCATTTCATGAAAATAAGGAAATTTTAAGAATTTGTTAAGGTAAAATTTTGTTATTTAGTCTAGAATTAAAACATGTAAAATTGTAATTTAAGGGGGAAAATAATGAAAGCATTTTTAAAAAAGAGCTTATTAGTAATGTGTTTGGCTTTATTAGCTACTACTTTATTTTTTAGTAATATAACAGTAAAGGCTGATACTAATGAAAATGAAGCTTATGAAGTTAAAATTAGCTCGGGATTAGAAGGGAAGTACAGAGCTTTAAAGTACATTCCTGTTACGGTTGAATTTACAAGTAATGAAAAGGATTTTAATGGAGAAGTAGAAATTAGAACAAGTGGATCATATACTTCTACTTATGATGCCTATAGTAAGGAAATTTCAGTTGCCCAAGGGGAAACTGGAAAAGTAACTATTCCAATAAAACTATTAGAAGGTTCTAGCAAGATAACAGTTAATCTTGTTGAAAAGGGTAAGGTTTTATTTGAAAAGAAAAGTTTAATATCAAATGGAAGAGTAAGTGAATCTAATTTATTCATGGGGGTTCTAACAGATGATCAAACATCCTTAAGCTATACAGGAAGTATAACATTTGATAATCCAAATAGTACTGAATATAAAGGAACAATTGAAAAAGTTCAATTAGATGAAAAGATAATTGGTGAAAATAGTTTAAACATAGATGGGTTAGATATTATTCTTATTAACAATTATAATATGTCTAATTTAAAGGATGAACAATATACAGCTTTAAACTCTTGGGTTAATAAAGGTGGTACTTTAATAATCAGTTCTGGAGCTAATGAAGGAAAAACTATTAGAAATATAGATAGTGATTTTTTAAGCATAAAATCAAATGGAACTAATGAAAAAAATACAAAATTAGTAGATGATAACTTAAATCTAATAATATCTGATTTAGAAATTAAGGATTCTAAAATAAAGTATGGAACTGATGAGGAGCCATTAGCTTATTCTATAAAAAGGGGTAAGGGAGAGATAATAGTTTCAACCTTTGATTTAGGTTTAGAGCCTTTAATATCCTCAGAAGATGCAGGTAAATTCTTTAATAATATTATATTAGATACTATAAGTAAATTTTTTGAAAATAGTATGTATGGAGGATATACACCTGGTTATTATAAAATAAGTGAATTAACTAAAACTATTCCTATAAATGAAATAGTAGGTGTTAAATCTTTAATAGTTGTTTTGGGATTATATGCAGCAATAATAGGAATTATTTCTTATATAGTTTTAAAGAAAATTAATAAAAGAGATTTAACTTGGATTGTAATTCCTATTTTTTCTATAGTTTTTACATTAATAATTTATTTTATGGGTTCATCTTCAAGAGTTAATGATATTGTACTGAATCAAAATAATATAATATCTGTAGATAAAGATGGAAAAGGAACTACAAAGGGATATTTGGGTGTAGGTGCAAAATATAAGTCTGATGTAATTATTGAAAAGCCAGAAGATTTAACTATGAATTACTCTACTAATGATAATTATTATTATGGAAATCAAGAAGAAGAAGTAAGTGATATATTAAGAGTTAAGACTACCTATAGTGGTAACAATTCTTATTTTACATTCAATAATAGTGATGCTTTAGATATGAAGTCTTTTGAAGTTGTTGGCAAGGAGCAAGTTATTCCTATAATTGAGACATCTTTTAATTTATCAGAGGGTAACTTAAATGGAAAAGTAAAAAATACTTTAGGATATGACATAAAAAGATTATTACTTGTGGCAGGAAAAAGTGTTTGGGATATGGGAGCCATTAGCAAAGATGAAGAAAAGGAAATAACAAATTTAAAAGTTGCAGGTTCAGGCGGATTACAAGCATATTCAGACACATTAAGTCAAAAGTATTATGATGCTAGATGGAATAATAAAGAGAAATTAAAATCAGAGGAATTTAAAAATATACTAAGAATTTCAAATTTAATTGCGGCAGCTTCAGATGAAATTCTTATTAATAAAGATATTAAGTTAGTTGCAATAACTGATTTACCTATAGAATATGGAGTTGAATTTGGAAATAAATCAATATCTAAGTTTGATACTACAGCAATAATTCAAGATGCAGAATTAGACTTTAAGGATAAGAACGGCGATTATAATTTCCCAGATGGATATTTTGAGGGCGTTATAGAATCATCTTCAACTAATGTTCATATAGATGAATATAATGGCTATATATATGGTCAGGGTGAAGTGATATTTAGCTATAAAATAGATAATAATATAGAAGTTTTAGATTTAATTATTAAAAGAGGAACAGACAGATATGGATACTCTGGAGATGATAATGCTGAAAAATATATCTATAACTATAATACAGATAGTTATGACAAAATTTTAATGTCGCAAGGTTATGAGAAAATTAAAGATTTATCTAACTATATAAATAACAATACTACAAAAGTTAAATATGTGGTAGATGATACTAAGGGGCAATCTATGATACCAATAATTACTGTTAAGGGGAGGGAAAGATAATGCTAGTTATAAAGAATCTTGAAAAATCTTATGGTAATTTTAAAGCATTAAATGGTTTAAACTTAGAAATAGAAAAAGGCGAAATATTCGGATTTATAGGACCAAATGGAGCTGGAAAAAGTACTACTATGAAAATAGTATCAGGGCTTCTTTCCCCAGATAGTGGAGAAGTTTATGTAGATGGAATAGATGCAATAAAGAATAATAAAGAATTAAAAGATAAAATAGGTTATATGCCTGACTTTTTCGGAGTTTATGATAATTTACGAGCTATTGAATACTTAGAATTTTATGCCTCTATATATGGGATAGTCGGAGAAGAGGCAAGACAGTTAGCTATGGATTTATTAGAGCTTGTTAATCTTCAAGATAAATGGGATGCAAATGTAGATGGATTATCTAGAGGAATGAAGCAAAGATTATGTTTAGCTAGATGTTTGGTTCATAACCCAGAGATATTAATTTTAGATGAACCAGCATCAGGTATGGATCCAAGAGCTAGATTTGAAATGAAGGGAATACTAAAAAATCTAAAAGATATGGGAAAAACTATAATAGTATCTTCTCATATACTATCTGAACTTGGAGAAATATGCACTAAAATTGGAATTATCAAAAATGGAACTATAGTATGTGAAGGAACTGTAGAAGAAGTTATGCTTATGGCATCTGGTACAGCACCTATAAATATAACAGTTATGGATAGAGTTGAGGATGCAATAGCATTATTAAAAGAAAAAACAGAAGTTAAAGAAATATCAGTTGATAGTAATAAAATTACTATAAATGTTGTTGGTGGAGATAAAGAAGCGATGAATATTCTTAAGGATTTAGTAATTAGAGATATTCCAGTTATAAGTTATAGTAAGTCAGCAGGTAATTTAGAAGAAGTATTTATTCAAATAACAGAGGACGATAAATAGAGGGGGGATAAGTAAGATGAAATTTAATCCAGTTTTAAGAAATGAAAGTAAGCTATCGGTAAGAACACCAAGGTTTTCATTAATGATATTAATATATATTGTTGTTTTATCAGCAGGAACTTTAATATTTTATAATAGCTATAGTTCAGATGTGTATGTTTCAGGAATAAATCCACAAGTAGCTGTTACTCTTTATATTACAATGGCAATAATTCAAGCGATATTATTAATGTTTATAGTGCCATCACTAACAGCAACTTCAATTTGTTCAGAAAGAGAAAAACAAACATTAGATATTTTATTATCAACACGATTGAGCCCACTTCAAATAATTCTAGGGAAGCTTTCAGCCTCATCGCTAAAGGTAATAATGTTAATATTTTGTACAATTCCTTTATACTCAATTTGTGGGTTAATTGGTGGTGTAAAATTAAGTAATATTTTAATTTTAGTTGGCTCATTTATTATAAGCACAATATTTGTTGGATCTATTGGTGTATTTATTTCTACTTATTCTAAAACATCTAAGGCAGCAACATCATTAACATATGCATTGGTATTATTTGTATTTGTGGGAACAATAGTTATAGCTTATATTTGGGTAATGATTAGTATGTATAAAGTGGGGTATAACGGAAAAACTCCAACAGTATCGCCTATTGTATATTTAAGTCCTGCTACTGGATTTTTTGTAATGTTATCTAATCAAGTAGGATTTGGTGGAAATTCTTTTTATTTTATAGATCAGATGGGTATTTCTAAATATGCAGATTATATTAGTATTGGAATACAATTAGTATTGAGTTTTATATTTATATTTTTAGCTGCAAGAAAACTTAATCCATTAAATAATAGAAGATTATTTAATGGAATTAAAAAAGAAAGGGCTAATAAGAAGGTAAAGGAGTAGCGCTATGAATTCTTTAAATAATGAAATCATAACCTTCATAAAAAAGGCATCAAAAAGAATTAAAGCTAACTTTATAATTAACTTAAGCATAATAGGTTTTAAATACCTACTATGCTTAATATTATGCTTATTAATATTATCTTTATTTATAACTATTCCATATGTAGAAGAAGTTTCTTTAATAATTCTATTAATTGGTCTAATATTTATTATAATTTTTGGATTTATTAAAGCACCAGATAATAAAAAGGTAGCCTTAATAGTTGATTCAAAAGGTTTAAAAGAAAGAGTAACAACTTCTTTAGAATTTATAAATGAAGAAGATAGTATATCTATTGCTCAAAAAAATGATACTTTAAAGTTTATAAAGAATTTCAATATAAAAGAAAATTTAAAGATAACTGTTGATAAAAAGCAAATACTTTTAGTTATTTCATTAATTGCTTTGTGTATATTAACTTCTTTTATAGATACTTCAGCAAAAAAAGAAGCAAATAATATTAGAGAATTTAATAAATATCAACAGGAGTATATTAAAAAAGTTGAAGAGGAAAAGAAAAATATAGATAAATTAGAGGATTTATCAGAAGAAGAAAAAGAAGCGATAAAAAAGATATTAGAAGATGCAAAGAAAGAGTTAAAAGAGAGTGAAAAGAAACTTGATGTTAATAAAACTCTAGAAAGAATGGAAAAGAAATTAGAAGATGAAAAGGATAAAGCAAAAAGTGATAAAAGTAAAGAAGCCATAGAAAATATGCAAAAAAACTTATTAGATAAATTTAATAAGGAAAAAGAAGAAGGTGCTAAAAAAGATTTAAATAAGTTAGTAAATGAGCTTATGAAGAAGAAAGAAAGTAAGGACTTAGCAGAATCTATATTATCTAAGGATAGTGAGGCTTTAGAAAAGGCTTTGGGAAATTTAAAGAAATCATTAGGGAATATGAGTTCAAGCGAACTTAATAATCTGTCAAAATCTCTCGCTAGTGCCGCTGAAGGTGTAGATGATGAAAATTTAAAAGAAGCCTTAGAGGCAGCCTCTGATTCAGTTTTGGATGGAAAACTAGATGCGGAAAGTTTAAAAGAAGCTATTGAAAATTCTCAGAATAATAGTGATGGTAAAAAAGAAGGCGAAGGATCAGGTGAAGGTGAAGGAGTTGGAGAAGGTGATGGAAATGGTAGTGGCCAAGGATCTGAAAACGGAAATGGCAATGGTCAAGGTAATGGTCAAGGACAAGGAAATGGTCAAGGACAAGGAAGTGGAACAGGTCAAGGCTGGAACATGGGAAGTGATGAAGGTAGCGAAAATGATATAGATAATGAAAGTGGAGAGCAGGTTTATATTCCAGGAAGGGATGTTGGAAATGATGGAAACTTAACTGGAAATAAAAATGAAAATGGAGACTCTCAAAGTATAGAATCAGAAAATGGTTTTAATTTAGATGGAAATAAGATAGATTATGACAAGGTAATTGGAGACTATACGAATAGCGCTTTAGAAGGTGCTAATAATAGTAATTTACCAGAAAGTTTAAAGGATCTAATAAAGCAATATTTCGAAGGATTAAACTAAGGGGTGAAAATAATGGAAATAAATGAAAAAGAGATGATGGAAGTTTCAGAAAAAATAAGAAGATGTGAAGAAGAGATATCTAAAGGAATAATTGGACAAAAAGATATAATTAGAAATGTTTTAATAGCAATATTTGCAGATGGGAATGTACTTTTAGAAGGTATGCCTGGAATGGGAAAAACACAATTAGTTAAAACAATTGGAAAAGTGTTAAATCTTAAGTTTTCAAGAATTCAATTTACACCAGATTTAATGCCAGCAGACGTTGTTGGAACTAATATAGTTGTAAAGGAAAATGATAATACTGTATTCAAATTTGAAAAAGGACCTGTATTTACTAATCTTTTATTAGCAGATGAAATAAACAGAGCGACACCAAAAACGCAATCGGCTTTACTTGAGGCAATGGGAGAAAAAACAGTTACAGTAGGTAAGAAAACTTATGAAATGTCAAAACCTTTTATGGTACTTGCAACTCAAAACCCTATTGAGCAAGAAGGAACTTATCCATTACCAGAAGCTCAATTAGATAGATTTTTATTTAAACTAAATGTAGATTTTCCAAGTTTACAAGAATTAAAGGAGATAATGGATTTAACATTAACTAATGAGAAAAGTGAAATTAATGCTGTTCTTGAAGGAGATGAAATATTAAAGATAAGAGAAGCAATAAGGGAAATAAAAATTGCTGATTCTGTTAAGGAATATGCTTTAAAGTTAATCCTAGCTACTCATCCCGAAATAGAAGAAGGGGCTGAAATAGTTAAAAAATATGTAGAGGCAGGAGCAAGTCCAAGAGCAGCACAAGGAATAATTAGTGGAGCAAAGGTAAGAGCAGTTATGGAGGGAAGGCTAAATGTTTCTTTTGAAGATATTAAATCCTTAGCATACCCAGTTCTAAGACATAGATTAATATTAAACTTTGATGCTATAACAGAAGGATTAACTGAAGAAAGCATTATAGATAAGCTATTAGAAGATTTAAAGGTTGTGTAGGGAATGAGTGAAAGATTATTTAATGAAGACTTTTTTAAAAAGTTAAATAAAATTAATATGCATATTAATTTTAAACTTTCATCTGGCACTCAAGGAGGAAGAAAATCTAAGGCAAAAGGTGTATCAGTTGAGTTCTCAGATTATAGAGAGTATGCACCTGGTGATGATTTTAGAAGAATAGATTGGAATGCTTATGGAAGATTTGATAAATTTTTTGTTAAGGTTTTTATGGAAGAAAGAGAAGGAGTATTTAATTTTTTTATAGATAAATCTAAGTCTATGGACTATGGAATAGTAAATAAGAAAGATGCTGCATTAAAAGTAGTAGCAGCCTTAAGTTATATTGCTTTAAATAATTTAGATAGAGTAAATATATCTACTATGGATAGTGGAAGCATAGATAATATTAAATCTGCTTCAGGAAATAAGGCTTTTCAAAGAATACTTAGAGAATTGGAAAGTTTAGAGTTTAAAGGGAGTACAGATTTAACTAAAAGTATAAAAAAGAGGCCTTTAACTCCAAGAGGTGTTTCTGTTATAGTTTCTGATTTTTTTAATAATGAAGGAATGAGAGATTTAGAAGAAGCCTTAAAATATCTAGCCTTTAAAAAGCAAGATATAATTTTAGTTCAAATATTATCAGATGAAGAAATAAATCCTGATTTTAATAATGAAATTACTTTTATAGATTCAGAAACTAATGAAAATGTAAAGATGAGCTTAACTCCAAATATAATTAAAGAATATAAAGCTACTTTAAAGCTATATAAGAAGTCTATTGAAGATTTAGCTAGAAAATATGGTGGGAAATTTATAAGTGTAAGTTCATCAATGGAAATAGAAGAAATTATATTAGGTGAATTTAGCAAGAAAAGAGTACTGTATTAAGGCACGATCAAATAAATAATAGACTAGTATGCTAGCCTATTTTGCGTAATACTGCGTCAGTGAATCTTTAGATAACTACCAGTATCTGCGGATTCACTTCCTTGTCTTACACAAAATATTCGTCGCATCTTTGATCTATTATTTATTATCATGTGCCTGAAAGGATGATGTTATGGGATTTACTAATTTATGGCCCTTATTTTTATTGATAACTATTCCTCTTTTAATACTACTTTATATATTAAAGAGAAAGTATAGAGAAGAGGTAATCTCTTCAACACTTTTATGGAATGAAGTTTATAAAAATACAAGAGCCAATACTCCTTGGGAAAAACTTAGAAAAAATATAATGTTACTTTTACAAATAATTATATTACTTTTAGTTATTTTTAGTTTAATGAGACCATTTTTAAATTTTGGAGGAAAAACTTATAAAAATATTATTTTAGTAATAGATAATACTGCAAGTATGAGTGCTGAATATGGAGATGAAACCAGATTAGATGAAGCTAAAAAAATAGCAAAAGAATTCTTAGCTTCTACTAAGGATGACACAAATACTTATATTATATCCTTTGATGGAAATAGTAACTTGCTTCAAAATGGAGATTTTGATAAGGAAGTTTCTAATGAAATTATTTCTGAGATAAATCAAAGCTATAATTCAGGAGATATAAATGAAACATTATCTTTCTTAAAAGCAATTGGAGAAGGCATTGAAGAAGATTATGAGGTAATTGCAATTACTGATAAAGAATTTTCTTTAGGTGATGTTAATGGAACAGTAATTTCTTTAGCAAACTCTGGTATAAATGCCTCTATAGATAATATTTCTCATAAATTTTTAGAAGATAGTGTAAGAGTAATTGCAACTATAACAAATAGAGGAGTCGGGGATTATCAAGGAGATTTTTCACTTTACGATGGAGAGGAGCTTATATCTGTAGAAGCTTTAGATCTTAAAGAGGGAGAAAATAAAACTTTAACCTTTGATTTACAATCGATTAAATCAGAAACTTTAAGGGGAGAGCTATCCAGAAAAGATATGATTTCAGGGGACAATACCTATAATCACGTAGTTGGAAAGAAAAAAGTAAATAAAGTTCTTATAGTAACAGAACAAAATTTATTTTTAGAAAAAGCTTTTAGTACTATTCAAAATACAGAAGTATATAAAACAAATAATACATCTAATTTAACTAGTGCAGATAATTATGATTTATACGTATTTGATGGGGTTACACCAGATATTATGCCATCTAAAGGAAGTATGTTATTTATTAATCCTTCATCAAATGAATTCTTTAACGTTGCTAGTGGAGGGGAAGGAGGAGAGGCTAAGGCTGTTATTGGAGAAGTATCAAAATACCTAGAAGATACTACTTTTACAGCTTCTAAGTATAACTTTATTGAAATTCCTTACTATGGAAAAGGATTTTTAAATATTGATGGAGATTTCATAGGCTTTAAAGGAGAAGTTGATGGAAGAAAAGTTGCAGCCCTATCCTTTGATCTTCATAATAGTGATTTTCCACTTAAAAAGGAATTCCCAATTTTAATGTATGAACTTGGAGAAAATTTAATTTCTAGTGGAATGGTATATAGTAGTAACTATAAGGCTGGTGAAAAGATTATTGCAAAGGGATTATCTTTAGATTCTAGTATTACACTAACTTATCCTAATGGAGATATTGAAGAAATTACATCAGGAGATGAAATAAATGAAGATAGTCAAATAGGAGTATATAGCCTTGAATCTCAAGATGAAAAAGAACTATTTTCAGTGAACTTCCCTTCAGAAAAAGAAGGAAATACCAATGTAAGTAATATTAGCGAAAGTGAAAACTTAGCTAGTGCTAAGACAGAATTAAAGAGAGGTTTAAATTTATCTCCTTTAGTCATCATTTTAGCCATTGCAGTAGTAGCTTTTGAGTGGATAATGTATAAAAGAGGAAATTAGGAGGCAAAGAATATGAAGATAGAAATAGGAAATTTATACTTTTTGATATTAGTTCCAATACTTTTTGCCTTTATGTATTATACTTTTAAGAAATATAAACCATGGAATAAAAATGAGTTGGTAATATTTATAAGTAGAACTATAATATTCACTTTACTTATATTAGCTTTAGGAAATATAACAGTTAATTTAAAAGGAAGAAATATTTCAACAGTATTTTTACTAGATGTATCTGAAAGCGTAGGAGATTTTGAAGAGTCTGGTAAGGATTTTATATCCACAGCCCTAGAAAAAATGCCTAGAGGTAATAAAGCGGGTGTAGTTTTATTTGGAGATAGTTCAAAGGTTGATAAGGTATTAAATAGAAAAAAAGAATATAAATCTATAAATGAAAATCCTATAGTTACAGCTACTAATATTCAAGAAGCAGTTGAAAGTGCTTTAAGCCTATTTGAAAGAGGTGGCTCAAAGAGAATAGTTTTAATTACAGATGGTGAAGAAAATCAAGGTGACATATTAAAATCTATTCCACTTATAAATGAACAAAATATAGATTTTAAATTATATAAAATAACTGGAGAAAAGGGAAATGAGGTTTATGTAGATAGTGTAAAAGTTCCTGATAATATATCTGTAGGAGAAGAGTTTTCAGTTTCTATAGATATAAAATCTAACTATGCAACTAAGGCTAAACTTTCATTGTTTTCTGGTAGAACTAAAGTAGGAGAGCAAGAGGTTCAAATTCAAAAAGGAAAAAATTCTTTTGTGTTTAAAGATAAGCAAGATTCAGGGGGCTTTAAAGGGTACAGGGTTTTAATTGAAGCAGATGAAGACACTAATAAAGTTAATAACGAATATAGCACTTTTACAAATGTAATGGATAGACCAACTATTCTTATTATAAATGGGGTTAAAGGGGATTCAACAGCATTAGAAAATATACTAGTTAATTCAGGAGCAAATATAAAGAAAATATCTCCTGGAGCATCACCAAGCACATTAAATGAGTTATTAGAATATAAGACAGTAGTACTTAATGACGTTCATAAAGATGACTTAACAAATGGATTTATGGAAAATATTGAAGCCTATGTTAGAGATTATGGTGGTGGTTTAGTAACCTTTGGTGGTGAGGATTCTTATGCACTTGGAGGATATAAAGATACAGCCTTAGAAAAAGTTTTACCAGTTTATATGGATAAAAGGGGAAAAAATGAAGTTCCAGCTATAAGCATAAATTTAATTATAGATAAGTCTGGAAGTATGAGTGCAGAAGGTGGAGGAGTAAGTAAATTAACATTAGCAAAAGAAGCTGCAATGAAGGCTTTAGAAAATTTAAGAGAAGTAGATGAAATATCTGTTATAGCTTTTGATGATACTTATGATGTAGTTGTGCCACTTCAAAAAGTTGGCGATAAGGAAGCTATAAAGGAACTTATTTCAGGAATACAAATAAGAGGTGGAACATCTATTTATCCTGCTCTTGAACAAGGGTATAATATTCAGCTTGAAAGTAATGCAAAAATAAAACATACTATATTATTAACAGACGGACAAGATGGATATGGATATGATAATTATGTAAACTTACTTCAAGGATTTAATGATAATAATATTACTCTTTCTACAGTAGCAGTTGGTGAAGGTGCCAATTCAGATTTATTAAGTCAATTAGCATCTATAGGTAGAGGAAGAAGTTATTATACTGATATATATACTGACATTCCTAGAATATTTGCTAAAGAAGTATTGCTATCTGCAGGAACTTATATAATTAATGAAGAATTTACGCCTAAGATATTAAGCAATCATGAAATATTAGCAGGAGTTAAAACTTCAGATGGGATACCTAGTTTACTTGGATATATAGGTACTTCTATAAAAGAAAATGCAGTTGAAATTTTAAGCTCTAGTCATGATGAACCAATACTAGCAGCTATGCAATATGGAATAGGAAGAACAGTTAGTTTTACTTCAGATGTTAGTGGACAATGGAGTAAGAATTATTTATCTTGGGAATATGGACCACAACTTATAAAAAATATGGTTTATTTCACTATTCCAAAGTATGGAGAAGAAGGATATTTAAATATTACACAAGAAGGTAATGAAGCAAAAATTGAATTTTATAATGATAATATTTCTGCTGATACAAAGGTTAAGGGAATATATAATGGAGAAAATGGAGAAGAAGGAGAGTTTGATTTAACTCAAGTTGAACCAGGTAAATTCTCTGCAAATGTACCTCTTAACTCATTAGGATTTTATAACTTTAACATAAGAGAAGAGGAAAATGGTGAAATTACTAATAGTTACAAAGGAGCTTTTGCACTTCAGTATTCAGATGAATATAAATTTAATACTAATGCTGAAAAATTAGATGTAGTAGTAAAAGAAACAAAAGGAACCTTTATTAATAAACCAGAAGAGGTTTTTGAAGGAAAGCTTCAAAGAGAGTATAAGAAAATTAATTTAACTAACACTCTTCTAGTAATAAGTATTTTATTATTTATGATAGATATAGCTTATAGAAGATTAAATCTAGACTTCATTAAGTTATTTAAAAAGAAAAAAGATAGATCTAAGAAAGAAAAGAAAATAAGAGATAAGGATATATTAATAAATAAAGAAAAAGTAAAAACTTCTAAGGTGGTAGTTGAAGAAAAGAAAATTATAAAAGAAAAGCTAGAAGAAGATATGAAAATTGAAGAAAAGAAAAATAAAGAAAGTAAAAAGTCTAAGAATAAAGTTAAAAATGAAGAAAATGAAAAGAAATCTTTAGATACTAGTTCTTTACTTAAAAAGAAAAATGATAGAAATAAAATTTAAATAAGAAGCTGCTAAAACAGCTTCTTATTTTTTTGTGAAGAAATATGAAAAATAATTAATGGATTTAAAAAAGAAAATGATTTAAATTAAATAAATGCTAATAATATTAATAAAAAATTCAAAAAATAAGCGTTATTGAAATTAGGTATTCATTGTGATAGTATTTTTTCTTGTATCAAAAGGGGGTACTATGATGAAAAAGAAAATAATAACAAATACAATAATATTCATATTTATAATAGGTTTTGTTAATGTATTTCAATCCTTATTTGGATCTGGAAATTCATTAGTAGGGGTAACAATAATAACTACAGCATTAACTCTTGTGGAAAGAGATTTAACAATAGCCCCATTTAAAAATTTCTTTAAAATATTAGGTGTTAATTTATTTAGCTTAGTATTTTCAGTTTTAGCAATTCATAATGTATGGCTTGGAATTATATTAAATTTTATTGCTCTTTTTATAATAGGTTATTTATTTAGTGGTAATTTAAAAAAATCTATAGTAGTGCCATTTGGGCTTCAATATTTTTTTATGCTATTTTACCCAGCAGAAGGTGAAGTTTTATTTAAGAGATTTATAGGGTTAATTTTTGGAAGTGTTTTTATAATGCTAATTCAATTTATTATTAATAAGGATAAGTTGTTTAAGACAGGAATTAAATTAATAGATAAAATCAGTAATACTTTATTAGAAAAGATAAGATTATTACAAGAAAATAAGAGCTTTGAAAAGGAAAATCTAGAAATAATAGAGTTAATAAATTATTTAAAAAGAGTTATCTATGATAAAAGAGTAGCTGATTATTACTTAACTAGTGATGGATTAATAATAACTGATATTATATGGGCATTAGAAAGAATAAATATGCTACTAGATAGAATTAGCATGGAAAATAATAAAAGCAGCTATAAAGATCTATTAGATGACGTATATAATGAAGTTACAAATATTAGAGATAGAAATTTTGAATTAAAAGATATGGACAATATAAAAACTTATTTAAAAATAAAAGAGCTAAATAAAGAATATATAAATGAGATTGTAGATTTAATGAATATTCTTTATAGAGAAGTAGAAAATATAGATGCTTTAAGTGACAAAGAAAGAAAAAGTGTAAAGAGGGAATATGATATTCCATATCATTTTCATAAGATATCTGTTCATAAAAGAAACTTCAAGATTGACTCAGCTAAAGTTAGATATGCAATAAGACTTGGAATAATAGGTGCTTTTACAGCTTTTATAGCTAAATATTTTAATTTATCAGAGGGGAGATGGATGTGTTTTACTATCTTTTCACTTATCCAACCTTATGTAGAGGTTTCTAATGAAAGAGTAAAGGATAGAGTTATAGCTACCTTTATAGGTGGAGTTATTGTTCTTATAGCTTTTGGAGCTATCCAAAATAAAACTGCAAGAGCAGCAATTATTCTTTTAGCTGGATATTTAGATCCATTTAGTAAAAATTATAGACAAAAGATGGTTTGCATAACTGTATCAGCAGTAGCTTCAGCAGCAATAATAGGTGGAACTACTGAATTAGTAATTGAAAGAATTATATTCGTTGTAATAGGTGGAGTATTAACTTTATTTGCAAATAAATATATTTTCCCTTATAAAATTAAGGATATGAAACAGTATTTAGTAAATATATATAATTCATTAATAAATCAAATGAAAGAAGATGTAAATGAAAATCATAAGGATTATAGCATAAGAAATCTTTATCTTATAACTGGATTTATAGAAGAAAAAATGAAGTTACCAATTGGTATTGATAATAATAAAGAAAATAATGAATTCTTAAAGAAAAATAGATTTAAGGTAAATAATATATATAAGTCATTTGTGAGTATAAAAAATTAAATTATTATTTATGTAGCAAATTCATAGGTAGAGAAATATTTATATAGTAATAGTAATAAAATAGGAGATAGCCATATGCAAATGATGGATATGCTTTTTAGAGGATTAATGGGAGGCGGAATGCCAGGAATGGGTGGTGGAATGCCGGGTATGGGCGGTGGAATGCCAGGAATGGGCGGCGGAAACCCACTTATGAATATGCTACTAGGATCAATGATGGGTGGACAAAGACAAGGACAAGCTCCTCAAGGGCAAGGAAATAATCCATTATCCATGCTGATGAATGGAATGTCAGGAATGGGAGGCGGAATGCCAGGAATGGGTGGTGGAATGCCAGGAATGAATGGTGGAATGCCGGGAATGGGAGGCGGAATGTCACAAGGAAATGGCATAGGACAATTACTAAGCATGCTAATGGGCGGCAATGGAATGAATATGCCAACCCAAAATAACGGGATGAATGGAAATATGAATAACCCTATGAACAACAATATGAATAATCCTATGTCAATGTTTATGAATAATATGAATCAGCAACCACCACAAATGCAACAAAATCAACAAAGAAATCAAGGACAAAATAGAAATAATAGTGTAGATATGAATCAGTTAATGAGTATGTTGATGAATGGAAATCAAGGTGCTCAAAACAATATGAATAGCAGAAATAATAGCAATCCTCAAGGGGATCCTTTATCTATGTTATTTAGTGCAATGAATGGTGGAGAAATGAATGGAAATATGAATAGCAACATGAACTCTACTTCAAACCAAAGCGAAAATAGAAGTTCATCTAGAAACCATAGAAGGAGAAGATAGCCAGTGTGCTGGCGAACAATTAAAAATGAATAATGAAGAATTAAGGATAAAACTCCTTAGGGAGTTTTTAAGATTAAATTGTTTTTGTAATCTTAGAACAAATTACTTCAATAATTACTAATTGTCAATTATTATGGCTGCCTTTTGGCAGCCATATTTTGCTTAACATAATGTAATAAATTTCATATAAAATATTTGATAAAAAGACTTTATTATTCTTATTAAAAATGATATTCTATATAATCGGGAATTTACATATAGGAGAATACAAATTTATGATAAAAGATGTGAAGAAAGAATTAACAAAAGATATGACAACTGGTAATCCAGTTAAATTAATATTATTATTTTCAATTCCATTACTTATAGGAAATATTTTTCAACAATTTTATAGTATGGTAGATACTATTATAGTTGGCAGATTCATAGGGGTAGAGGCATTAGCTGCAGTTGGTTCTACAGGTTCAATGTCTTTTTTGATAAATGGTTTTGTAGTAGGGATAACTAGCGGGTTTTCTGTTTTAGTATCTCAAAAATTTGGAGCTAAAGATGATGAAGGATTAAAGAAAGCTACGGCAAGTGCTTTGGTTTTATCTTTAGTGGCAGCAATTATAATTACATTAGTTAGCGTCTTCTTAGCTAAGCCATTACTTCATTTAATGAATACACCAGAAAATATTATAGATGATGCATATATTTATATTGTAATAATTTATGCAGGAACTATAGCAACAGTAGTCTATAATATAATATCAGGAATATTAAGGGCTTTAGGAGATAGTAAAACTCCATTATATTTTTTAATAATAGCATCCATATTAAATATAATTTTAGATATAGTATTTATAGTGAACTTTTCTATGGGAGTTTCTGGTGCAGCTTGGGCAACAATAATATCCCAAGGAGTTTCAGGAATACTATGTATAATTTATGCATATAAAAAATATAAAATTTTAAGATTAAAAAGAGAAGACTTTAAAGTTAAAAAGAATGTATATGTTAAGCATTTAAAAATAGGAATTCCTATGGCATTACAGTTTTCTATAACAGCTCTTGGTATAATGATAGTACAAGGAGCATTAAATGTTTTGGGATCTACAGTAATTGCTTCATATACAGCAGCATCTAAGGTATTACAAATAGTAATGCAACCAGCAATTACTTTTGGAGTAACTATGGCTACATATTGTGGACAAAATCTAGGAGCTAAAAATTATAATCGTATAAAAGAAGGGGTAAAAAATTGCATTCAAATATCTATAATAACAAGTATAATTGCAGGACTTGTATTAGTTTTTGGGGGAAAATTCTTTGTTGGATTATTTATAAGTAATCCAGATGCAGAAATATTAGCATATGCACAAGAATGCTTAAATTATGCAGCAGCATTTTTCATTCCTTTAGGAGTAATATTTATATATAGAAATGCACTTCAAGGAATGGGAGAATCCTTTGTTCCTATGATGGCAGGAGCTTTCGAACTTATAGCAAGAGCAATAGTTGCTTTCACATTACCTAGATTTATAGGATATACAGGAATATGCTTATCAGATCCTATAGCATGGCTAGCAGCAGCAATTCCATTAGGACTGTATTATTATAAAAAAATAAAATCGATTGAAATCTAGTCTTATAAAAGATAATTTTAGAGTGTTGAAGGTTGTAGTGTAAACTACAGCCTTTTTTGATGTCCCTTTTTATTGAATATTATAAGATTAAATATATAGAAGCTTTAAATAGACCAATTAAAACAAGGTCAGGATAGGTATTATAAAATATGATATAATAAGTAATAATAATTAACTAAAACAGAAATTATTAAATAGAAAGAAGGTGTTAGACTTGAAAGGAATAGCATTAGGAAATAGTGATTTTAAAACAATTATTGAAGATGATAGATATTTTGTAGATAAAACTCTTTTAATAAAGGAATTTTTAGAGGATCCATCCCAAATAGTTTTAATTCCAAGACCAAGAAGGTTTGGGAAAACACTTAATTTATCTATGATAAGATATTTCGTTGAAAAATCTGATGAAGATAGAAGATATCTTTTTAATAATCTTCTTATAGAAAAAGAAGAAGAGATAATGAAAAGACAAGGAATATATCCTACAATATATTTAACTTTTAAAGATGAAAAACATGATAATTTTAATATTTTGGTAAAGAGAATAAGTGATCATTTATCGGATATATTTATTAAATTTAAATATTTATATAAGAATATAAATGATGAAAAAGATAAAGAGTTTTTTAAGAGAGTAGAATTAGGAAAAGCAACTAAAGATGATATAGAAGTATCTTTAAGAAAATTAAGTAAATATCTTTATAAGTATCATGGAGAAAAAGTTATTATTTTAATAGATGAATATGATACACCAATTCAACATAGTTATTTTTCAGGAATTTACGATGAAACTATAGGCTTTATGAGAAACTTTTTATCTAACACCTTAAAGGATAATATATATTTAGAAAAAGCAATGCTTACAGGAATATTAAGGGTGGCTAGGGAGTCTATATTTTCAGGACTTAATAATATACAAGTATATTCTGTACTTAAAGAAGGATATTCAAAACAATTTGGGTTTACAGATATAGAAATAGAAAAAATATTAAATGACTTTAATGTAGTGGAGCAAAGAGAAGAATTTAAAAAATGGTATAACGGATATATTTTTGGAAGTACAGTAATTTATAATCCATGGTCTGTTTTATCTTATTTAAAAGATAAAAATAGTGATTTTATGCCTTATTGGGTAAATACTTCAGAAAATAAAATAATAAAAACTATTTTATCAAAAGGTAGTGAAGCCTTAAAAAAATCCTTTGAAGAACTTCTTAGGGGAAATACTATAGAAGCTGTTATAGATGAAAATATAATAATGGCTGATATAGAAGCTAATGAAGATAATATATGGAGTTTTTTACTTATGGCTGGATATTTAAAAGTTGTAGGAAAAAGAAGAGAAGATATAGAAATCTATTATAGTTTAAAGATCCCTAATTTAGAAGTTAAATATATGTATGAAAAAATAATTCGTGATTGGCAAAGTGAGGGTTATATAGCTTCAGAATATAATGAAATGCTAAAAGCTTTAGTAAACTTTGATTATGAAGTATTTGAAGAAATATTTGTAGATTATGTAGAGAAGTCTCTAAGTTACTTTGATGTATCAGGAGAAGAACCAGAAAAAGTATATCATAGCTTTGTACTTGGAATGTTAGTATCATTAAATAAAAGCCATTATGTATTATCAAATAGAGAATCAGGCTACGGAAGATATGATGTAATGGTAATACCAAAAGATATAGCTAAACCAGGAATAATAATTGAATTTAAAAGAGCAAGGAAAACAAATAAAAAATCAATAGAAGAACTAATAGAAGAAGCAAGAAAACAAATAGAAGACAAAAAATACGAAACAGAACTTTTAAATAGAGGAATAACTAATATTAAAAAAATAGTTATAGTATTTAAAGGAAAAGAAGTTTACGTTAATGATGTAAGTTAAGTATAGATAGATAAATAAAAAAATTAAGTTAGAAAGAAGGTGGAAGTTATGAAGAAAATTGCACTTGGAAATAGTGATTTTAAAACAATTATTGAAGATGATAGATATTTTGTAGATAAAACTCTTTTAATAAAGGAATTTTTAGAGGATTCATCACAAATAATTTTAATTCCAAGACCAAGAAGATTTGGAAAAACACTTAATTTATCTATGATAAGATACTTTGTTGAAAAATGTGATAAAGATAGAAGATATCTTTTTAATAACCTTCTTATAGAAAAAGAAGAAGATATAATGAAGAGACAAGGAATATATCCAACTATATATTTAACTTTTAAAGATGAAAAGCATAATAAATTTAATTCCCTTATTGAAAGAATTAAATGGTTTATAACAGAGATATATAATGAACATAAAGAAGTTTATAATATTTTAAAGGATAAACAAGATAAAGATTTCTTTAATAAAATAATTAATAGTGATTACAGCATAGCTGAATTAGAATTAGCATTGAAAAATTTATGTAAATATCTTTATGAATATCACGGAGAAAAAGTTATTATTTTAATAGATGAATATGATACACCAATTCAACATAGTTATTTTTCAGGAATTTATGATGAAACAATTGGATTTATGAGAAACTTTTTATCTAACACATTAAAAGATAATATATATCTAGAAAAAGCAATGCTTACAGGGATATTAAGAGTAGCTAGAGAATCTATATTTTCAGGGCTTAATAACTTAAAATTAAATACTATTTTAAAAAATGCTTACTGTGATAAATTTGGATTTACAGATGTAGAAATAGAGAAAATATTAAATGATTTTAATGTAGTAGAACAAAGGGAAGAATTTAAAAGATGGTATAACGGATATATTTTCGGAAATACAGTAATTTATAATCCCTGGTCAGTATTATGTTATTTAGATGATAGAGATAGTGGCTTTATGCCACATTGGGTAAATACTTCAGAAAATAAAATAATAAAAACTATTTTAGCAAAAGGTAGTGAAGGATTAAAAAAATCCTTTGAAGAACTGCTTAGGGGAAATACTATAGAAGTTAGTATAGATGAAAATATAGTAATGGCAGATATAGAAAGAGATGAAAATAATATATGGAGCTTCTTACTTATGTCGGGATATCTAAAAGTTGTAGGAAGAAGAACAGAAGGAAAAGATTTTTACTATAGTTTAAAGATTCCTAATTTAGAAGTTGAATCTATGTATGAAAAAATAATTCGTGACTGGCAAAGTGAAAGCTATGTTGCTTCAGAATATAATGAAATGCTAAAGGCTTTAGTAAACTTTGATTTTAAAGTATTTAAGCTTATATTTTCAAGATATGTAAGGGAGTCTTTTAGTTATTTTGACGTAAGTGGAAAAATGCCTGAAAAAGTATATCATGCCTTTACCTTAGGACTTTTAGTTTCTTTAAGCAGAACACATCAAGTGTTATCAAATAGAGAATCAGGCTATGGAAGATATGATATAATGGTTATTCCTAAAGATATAAGTAAGATAGGAATAATAATAGAATTTAAAAAATACTACGAAGAGTATGATGAAACTATAGAAGAACTAATAGAAGAAGCAAGAAAACAAATAGAAGATAAAAAATACGAAACAGAACTTATAAATAGAGGAATAACTAATATTAAAAAACTAGTTATAGTATTTAAAGGAAAAGAAGTTTACATTAATGATGTAAGTTAATTAGAGGCTAGGAAACTAGCTTCTTTTTTCTTTGTAGAAAATTATTTATGCTATCAGATAATATGTTATCTTAGTATGAATTATTAAAAACAAGTGATTTACGACAAAATTATACAAAAGTTTTGTGATAATAATGCTAGAATATAACTTAGTAATAAAATATAATAATAAACATTAAAATTCAATGATATTAATGTTCGATAAATAGTTTGGATAGATTATTATGATTTTAAAGAAAAGGTGATATTTAGATATGATAGTGTATAGAGCATCAAAATTAGAATTTATGGAGCATGTTGAAAATGATATAATTAGCTTAGAAATAGATAAAAAATATAAAGAAAAGATAGGAAAATCTAATTATAGAGAATTTAAGTCATGGGATAATTCAATGCAATATATGTACAAGGTATTAAATTCTAATAGTATTCCTGATAATTGTGGAATAGCAATTGAATATAGAATACCAGCTACTTCAAGAAGAATCGATTTTATTATTACTGGATTAGATGAAGAAGATAAGGAACATGTAGTAATTGTTGAATTAAAGCAATGGGAGAGCATAGAAAAAGTTGATGATGAAGATGCTGTTGTTAGGACAATGATTAATAAACATATTGTTAAGACTACACATCCATCTTATCAGGCATGGTCATATGCATCTTTAATAGAAGATTATAATGATTCAGTTGAAAAGAAAAAGATAATTTTGCATCCATGTGCATATTTACACAACTATATTTCTTTAGAGAGTGAAGATCCATTAATAAATCAAGTTTATAAAGAGTATGTAAACAGAGCACCTGTATTTACTAAGGGAGATGCAGTTAAACTAAGAAACTTTATATCAAACTTTGTTAAAAATGGTGATGAAGGATTAGGATTATTTGAAATTGAAAATGGAAAGATAAGACCTTCAAAATCATTGCAAGATGCTTTAGTATTAATGCTTGAAGGAAATGAAGAATTTTTAATGCTTGATGATCAAAAGGTTATATTTGAAAAAATAAGAAAGTCAACTAAAAAGACAATGCTATCTGGAGAAAAAAGAGTTTTTATTGTTGAAGGAGGACCTGGTACAGGAAAATCTGTATTAGCAATAAATTTATTAGTAAAACTTTTATCCGAAAATTTATTAACATATTATGTATCAAAAAATTCGGCACCTAGAGAAGTGTATAATAAAAAATTAAGAGCTAAGTATAGCAAGAAATATATAGATAATTTATTTAAAGGATCAGGATGTTTTATAAATACAAATAGTAATGAAATAGATGTTATTTTAGTTGATGAAGCTCATAGGCTTATGAAAAAGTCTGGGATATTTAAAAATTTGGGAGAAAATCAAGTAAAGGAAATCATTAATTCAGCTAAAGTATCTGTATTTTTTATTGATGAAAATCAAAGAGTTACTATAGATGATAATGGAAGTATTTCAGAGATAGAAAAGTTTGCTTCAGAATTTAATACAAAGGTAACAAAGTTAAAATTAACATCACAATTTAGGTGTAACGGTAGTGACGGTTATTTATCGTGGATAGATGATGTACTAGAAATAAGCAATACAGGGAATTTTGATGGATTTGAATTTGATTATGATATAAAAATAATTGATGATCCAAATGAAGTCTATAATATGATAATGGAGTTAAACAGCGAAAATAACAAAGCAAGAATGTTAGCTGGGTATTGTTGGGATTGGATAAGTAAAAAGGATATTAATAATTATGATATTAAAATTGATGATTATGATTTTAAAATGAAGTGGAATTTAAGCAATACTAAAACGTGGGCTATAGATAATAATAGCATTAATGAAGTAGGGTGTATCCATACAGCACAAGGATTAGAATTTGATTATGTTGGAGTAATTATTGGAGAAGATATTAGATTTGAAGATGGAAAGATTATAACTGATTTTAATAAAAGGGCAAAAACAGATAAGAGTTTAAATGGTATAAAAAAATTATATAAAGAAAATCCAGAAAAAGCATTAAAGCTTGCAGATGAAATAATAAAAAATACTTATAGAACTCTTATGACAAGAGGACAAAAAGGTTGTTATATTTATTGTGTTGATAAAGCTTTAGCAAGCTATTTGAAAAAGAGAATTGAGTTAATAAATTATACTATTCAATTTAAAGATATTGAGAGTTACAAGTATAAAATATTACTTTAAAGTTATTGTAGTTAATTAAACTAATAATTGCTAAAAAGAGTACATTAAGCTTAAGAAGGGAGAGAATTTAATGGAAGAAATAAAAAATAGAATAAGAAAATTTAGAGATGATAGAGAGTGGTCTCAATTTCACACACCAGCTAATTTAGCAAAGGCAATAAGCATTGAATCTGGAGAATTATTAGAACATTTTCTTTGGGATGATAATTATGATAAAAAAGAAGTGTGTGAAGAATTAGCAGATGTGATGATTTATTGTTTACATATGGCTGATTCTCTAGATGTTAATATAGAAGATATAATTAATATAAAAATGGACAAAAATGAGGCGAAATATCCAGTAGAAAAATCTAAAGGTACAAGTAAAAAATATACAGAACTTTAATATAAATATAGTAAAAGAAATTCTATAAATATATTTATTTAGTAAGAATTTATGTATGTTTTTTAGGGAAAAATATTAATTTAAAAAATGCTATTTGATATAATTTAGAAATTTTAAGGTAATATAAAATTTAAATTGTTTGAGAAGTGAAAAATTTGAAAATTATAAGGTAATTAATTTAAAAGAAGTATTGATAGAAAAGTTGAGAGAAAAGCAAAATGAAAATGGAATAATGTAAAAGTATTAGAATTACTTATAATTACAGAAGATATAAATGAAGAGAGAACTGTAGATATAAAAGTGAAATCTGATTTATCAAATGAATATAAAGAAGAATTAGTTCATTTAATAGCTCATGAAAATAGAGATAAATTAATTTTTATAACCTTCCATGAGTATCATACATTTGATTCTTTAGGGAAGTTAGTAAGTAGTATATAAATAGTTATAGATATTTAATGGTAGAGGGGATTAGATAAGTGAAAGTTATAAAGTTGGATGAAAGGCAGCCCACAAGTACCCCAGAGCATGATTACTGTGTAATTCAATAAATAATACGAGAAGTATTTTTTATGTAATTGAAAGTGTAAAATCTGAAATTAGATTTACTAAAAATTTTGGTTAATATATAAAGCTATGGATAAGGTTTAGATCTTTATCCATAGCTTATATTTTTTATATCTACTTTACCATTTGATACTAAATTTATTCTTAGAATTCATGCAGGGTAATTTAAATTCAAAAAAGTTTAAATGTTTTCCGTTAGTTGAAAATCTATCTCCAACAATATGCAGAGTATAACCCATAATAAATCCTAATGTAAGATATATATTACCAATATTATATATGGTATAGAAAAAAAGCATTGTCCCAAACCATTTATGAGTGAACATTCTATGTGGTGACAATTTTCCTAAGGTAATTAAAATAATAAAATATAGACTATATTTATTTTGCACAATAATTGTAGATAATATTTCCATAACTCTATTTGTTATATTCAGCTTATAGACTAGTGCAAACAATAATAAAGTTATTACTAAGATTTTATTAAAAGTTTGACTTGCTTTAGATTTTTCAGTGTCTATATCTGGTAAATATGACCCTATGATGCCCCCACTAATAAGGGGAATAAAATAATTTAAATTTTGATCCTTATCTAAATTAAAGACAGCTAGTCCCATAATGCTTGTAGCTGTTATTCCAATAGCTAAGTGTTCTCTACCTTTCATTAGTTTTTCTCCATTTATCTTTTGTAATTTATTATAGTGTACTATATTTCCTTAGAAAACAAAAGTACGTTCGCAAATAACATTCTAAGATAGACGAGTTAGTAATCTTTGATTTTTTTAGGCTTTATAATAGTTTATTAGTTATATACTTATATTAATAGAGTATATAACTAATAATAAAACTATAAGAGAGTAGATTATTATAAATATTGAATAAGATAATTTTAATGATAGATGATTATAAAAGTAGAATAGTTAATACCTTGTAATTATTGATGACATATGAATAGTTTAATATAATAAAGGTAATAAATTAAACAAAAGATAAACAAGGAAGAAAAATAATGAGTAAAAATATAAAAAAGGATATTCATCATATACATGATAAGAGCTATAAGGATTTATATTCAAAGAAGGAAATAGCAGTAGATTTATTTAAGTCATTAGTTGATAAAGAATGGACTAAGCATTTGATTCCAGAAAACTTAACACTAGTTAATAAATCTTATATAACAGCAGATTATGAAGAGTTAGAGTCTGATATTGTTTATAAAGCTAATCTTAATAATACGGAAGTATATTTTTATATATTATTAGAATTTCAATCAACAGTGGATTATAGAATGCCACTTAGGCTATTATTTTATATGTGTGAAATATTAAGAGAGCATGCTGTTAATGCAAAGCATAAAAAGTATGATAAAAATATAAAAATTCCAGCTGTAATTCCTATTGTTTTATATAATGGAGAGGAGAAGTGGGATGTTCCTAGAGAATTCAGAAAAATGATTTATAATGAAGAGCTTTTTGGAAGTAATATTTTAAATTTTACTTATGATGTTTTTGATATAAGTAATGATGAAAAGTTTAATAAAGAAAATCTTGTAATAAGTAAAAATGTTACATCTGCAATATTTTTATTAGATCAAAAGGTAGATGCTTTAGAATTTTTGGAAAGAATAAAAGTTATAGCGTTATATTTTAACTCTCTTTCGGAAAGTGAAATTAAAGCAATTAAGAATTGGATTAAGAATACTGTAGTTAAAGAATTGGCAGATTCAGCTATAAAGATATTGGAAGCGGATAAAATGGAGGTTGAGCTTATGGTTGCAAGAAATGCGTTTATACTAGAAGAAATGAGAGATAAAGCAAAAGAAGAAGGTAAATCAGAAGGAATAAAGGAAGGGATAAAAGAAGGAATAAAAGAAGGAATAAAAGAAGGAATAAAAGAAGTAGCCATAAAATTACTTGATATATTGGATGATGTGACTATTTCGGAAAAGACTGGATTAGATATTGAAAAAGTTAAAGAGTTAAGGAAGTTAAATTCCTAAATTGGGAAGTGTGATAATAAATTATGAAAACTCATCATTAAGGTGAGTTTTTTTACTATTATTTATTATGCAACATTTGAGGGGCCTATTTTGTATTAAAGGTGAAAGGGGATGAGTGTAGCATGAATGAGTTTTCTTTACCTAGGGAAGAACTCCTTTTGATGATTTTAGAAAAATATAATACCATGGTTTATAGATTAGCTTTTTCAAGAACAAAAAGTAGTCATGATGCTGAAGATATAATGCAAAATGTTTTTATGAAATTTATAAAGTCTGATGTTAATTTTAAAAGTGAAGAGCATATAAAAGCTTGGTTAATAAAAGTAACTATTAATTTAAGTAAGAATTTATTAACTTCAGCTTGGTTTAGAAAGACTACAGCATTAGAGGATGACTTAGTTGTGACAATGAATGAAGAAAGTGAAGTGTATAAATTTGTATTAGATTTACCAAGTAAGTATAGAACTGTTATACATTTATTTTATTACGAAGATATGACTACTGCTAATATTGCAGAGGTATTAAATATAAAGGAATCAACAGTTCGTTCTCAACTTCATAGGGCAAGAAATATGCTAAGGGAAAAAATGAGAGGAGATGAGTGCTTTGAATTTTAAAGATAGCTATAAAAAAGATAATGAAAATATTAAGCCAAGGAAGGAAGTAGTACTTAGTTTATCCAATAAGATGAAAAGTTATAATGAGTCTAGGGTAAGGAAAAAAAGTAAATTTAATTATAAAGTAGCATTTTCAATAGTAGCAGCATTATTAATAGTTTCAGTTCTTGTTTTTGCTAAAGAAAAATTAGAATTTAATAATATGTTAGCCAATAAAGACTCAAATAATATTGTAGAAAATCAAAGTCAAGAAAATGAATCTAGTAATTCTGAATATAATAAAACTAATGATAATATAAAAGAAGAACCTATTAAAAAAGGTATATATGTACCAAAGCAGCAACTTGGAGTAATAGATCCAAATGTTCAAGCTTGTAGGGTAGCAACTTTAGTATATAAGGGACGGATTTATACTATGGGAGGTACAGAACTTTCTTTAGAAGAAGGGAAAGCTTTAATGGATAAAAAAATAGGGGTTACATGGGATTTAATAAATGAAATTAAAGATAACGGAACTTCGGCAGGTTATGTAGACTTAGAAACTTTAAAGGACTTTGCAAGTTTCGGAGAAGGTGATGAAGTTTATACTGTAAACGGATATGATGAAAACTTTAGATTAATAACCTATACTAAAAATGAATATGGGGAATTTATTAGTCTTTGGGAATGTTTAAATGACTTTATACTAGCAGATGGTAGCGATGTTTTTGGTACGATGAATATAAAGAATAATATAGAAAATGCTACTTGGGAAACCTTTAATAATTGGAATTATGGAACTTTAGATGAAAAGGAAGTTAGTATAGATGATACATTAAATAACTTTATAGATTCAATGTATAAAGGTACACCATATTCACTAGAAGATGAAGAGTTAAGAAATGAATTATTTAATAAAGAAAGTAATTATTCTAGTGGAGAAGAATATTTTGAAGCTAATGAAGAAAGACAAAAATTTATATTTCTTAAAATGAAGGATGGGACCAAAGTAGAAATAAGATTATTTAAAGAGGGGTACATTTATTATTCAGGATTAAATTTTGCTTTTAAGATAGACGAAGAATCCTTCAATAATATGTGGAATAAATTAACGATATAGACAGTGTGGATTTCCTTCCTTCAACTTTAAAGTATAACTATTAATTTTGTGATGACTTGGAGCTTGCGACGAAACAAGGAGTATAATATTTATCTCCTTTTTTATTTTATAAGGCTTGAAAATAGGATATAATAAAGTTATAAATCTAAATAAAGGAGAGGGAAAATGGATTTAGCAGTAAATAACCATATATCTTTAGATGAATATTTAAGAATGAGAGAACAAAGCAATGAAGTTTTAGAGTATATAGATGGATTAGTTTACATGTCTCCATCACCTTCAACAAAGCATCAAAGAATATCAAGTAAATTGCAAATAAAAATAGGTATTTATTAGGAAAATCTTGTGAAATATTTTCTGCTCCTTATGATATAGAATTAAAAAAGAGGGAATAGAAGGTACAAAGATAGTTATACCTGATTTAAGTGTAATATATGATAAAAGTGGATTTACAGAAACTAAATATATAGGGGTACCATCATTAATAATAGAAATACTTACTCCATCTAATCAATCTCATGATTTAATAACAAAACTTAATTTATATATGAAGTATGGAGTGAAAGAGTATTGGATTATAAATCCTATGTTAGAATCAGTAACTATATATACATTAAATAATGAAAATATGTATGAGCAACTAGATATGAAAACATAAATAGGAGTACTTAAGTCTAAGGTTTTAGATGCTTTTACAGTAAATCTAAAAGATATTTTTTAAGTGATTAGAGAGGAATTATGAAGTTAAAAGATAAGTTTAATAAAAAAAAGATTACAATAGAAGAAATAGAGAAAACATATAAAGTAAACACATATAATGATTTATATAATTTAGTATCAAAACTTATAGAAAATAATGAAATAGAAGCAATTAAAAGTAGTGGTGGTAATGGTAAGAAACCAGCCTTATATAAGAGATACAAAATTGTTGAAAAAGAAGAAGATAATTCATTATATATAGAGGAACTTGATTATAAAATATTAAGTAAATTCAATATTAGTTATTATAAGAAAAATATAAATAAATATAAAGAGCATAGAGAGTATATTTTGGAATTAAATACATTTATTAAAGAAAATGAAGAATTGTTAAAAATACCTTTATCTATGAATGAAAGATCATTTCAAATATGGGGGAGGGAGAAATTCTTACAAAGAGAAGACGGGAAGTTAATATTAAAAAATCTTGGTTTGAATTTAGATTACTTAAATTATTATGACACATCTGAGCCACTTGCCTATTATTCAAAATCTAAAAAAGTTCCACAAAATATTTTAATATTAGAAAATAAAGATACATACTACACAATGAGAAAATATTTGATAAATTCAAATAATATTATTTTAGGTAAAGAAATAGATACAGTAATTTATGGAGCAGGAAAAGGAATATTAAAAGCTTTTAAGGATTATGAAGTATCTGTTGAAGATTACTTATCCAGTAAAGAAAATAAGATATATTATTTTGGAGATCTTGATTATGAAGGAATTATAATATATGAAAATTTTTACAATAAATTTAAAAATAAATATAATATAAAACCTTTTATAGAAGGTTATAAAAAGATGATTGACAAAGTTAATAATATTAATAGTTTGCCTAGAACAAAAGATGGTCAAAATAGGAATATTAATGATTACTTTTTGAAAGAGTTTTCAATGAATTATAGGGAAAAGATTGAAGAAATATTGGAAAGAGATTTATATATCCCACAAGAGATAATAAATATTATTGATTTACAAATGGAGGAAAAATGAAATTAGATTTTTTAAATCAACATCATATTAGGATGAAAAAAATAGGAGCATATTCGTTATTATTTAGAAATAGTATTTCTAAAAGAACCTGGGATAAATATGGCTTTATAGAAGGTTATGAGCAGGATAATTTAGTCTTTTCGGTACTATTATATATTATGGAACAATCATTAAAGGAAGAAATTTGTACTATTGATGATATTGGAGAATTTATAGATGAAATAAACTCTATATATTATAAGAAAAGTATTTCTTATGAGGAGTGTAAAGAACTTGCAGAGTTTGTTGTTAATGTAATTCTTTGTGATGAAGGAAAGGCAATGTATTTTAAGGCTTTAAATTATAAAAAAGCAGAATATGATGATATAAATGTAAGCTTCTTAAAAAACTCTATGGAATATATAGAAGGAGTTAGACGTGTATCTTATTCTTTAACAGATGCAGGCTATGAATTAATTTTATCAACATTAGAAGTAGAAGAAAGCTTAAAATTAACCATTCAGGAAATAATATTTAAACTTCATTTAGATAAAGCTTCCTATGATAAAGCTTTAGATGATATGAAAAATATTTTTAATAATATGAGAAGAAGAGTTCAAAAAATGGAAGATGACATAAGAAGAATTAAGGAATCTCCACTTACTTATTCTGTAGGTGAATACAAATCAATGATGGAAGGTAATATTGAAATTCTAAATGAGAATAAAAAGAAATTTTTAGCACATAAGCTAGCCATTGAAGAAAAAATTCAGGTTTTTGAAGAAAAAGATATTCATATTAAAGATTTAAATGAGGAAGAAATGGAAAACTTAATGAATTTAAGATTTATAAATGAGTATCTTGGTAGAACTATAGATGAAGAACAAAGAATATTAAAAAGTCATTTTGACTTAAAAAGAATTTATGGTGAAGAACTTGAAAATATATCAAAAATGGCTCTTATTGAAAGATTCGATATTAAAAAGGAAGTATTTAATAAGATATTAGAAAATCCAAATAAATTAGATAATATTCATTTATTATTTTCAGCACTTTTTACTAGAAATCCAGATAAAAATTATAATTTAAATAAAGCATTTCAATTTCAACAGCCAGTAAGAGAGAAGGATAATGAAGATGATGAAGAGATTTTATCTTTTAATGAGGAAGATATAATAGAAGCAGAAAATAAGAAAAAGCTAGAGCGTATTGAAAAATGTAACAAGATAATTGAATTAATATTAGAGTTTGCATGTGAAAAAGATAAAATTACTTTAAGTGAAATTAATAATAAGATTAAGGAAAGTGAAGTATTAAAAGATGTACTTATACCAACTGTAGAGATATTTAGAGAAGTTATTATTGAAATGCTAAAAGTTAGAGATATAAATATTAAGGAGCTACAAGAAGAAAGAAAAACTTCAATTGATAATAATGAAATAGAGTTTCAACTTAATAAAAGTATATTAGAGATTATTGATAGAAATGATTTATTATCAAATATATTAGAAATTAGAATAAATAAAGTAGAGTTTGGTGAAGATGTTAAGCTTGAACATGTAAAAGATAAAAATGGAGATTATAAAAATTTTATTTGCTCTGATATAGTTTTTGAAGTTTATAAGAAAAGAGGGGTTATATAAATGGATTATTCAATAGAAGAAATAAAGGTAAGTAATAAAATATTATATTATTTATTAAAAAATAAAGAATTAAAAGAAAATGAAAAAGAACTATATAAAGCTTATTCTGAAAATGAAAATATAGCAGATCTTGTAAAAGTAGCGGGAGAAGAAGTAGAGTGTGAAGTTAAGAAGTTTGGAGCTACTATATATTTAATTCCTAAAGAAGATAATGACTTTTTAGGCTATTCTAAAGGGGAATTAAAGAAAGAACTTTGTAAATCAGGGGCTAATGATAAAGATTATTATTTATCACAATTTATTATTTTAACATTAATAGTTTTATTTTATGGCTCAACAGGTCTTAGCAGTAAGTGTAGAGAGTTTATTAAGGTTGGAGAGTTTTTAAATATTATAACTGACAAGTTAAGAGAAGGTGTTGAAAGATCTGGTGAAGCTGATGAAGATAAAAATGGTATAGCTTATACTAATATATTAGAAAGATTTGAAGCTTTAAAAGCTAGTGATAAAAAAAGTACATCTAAAACAACAAAAGAAGGTTTTGTACATACTATATTAAGCTTTTTAGACAAACAAGGGTTAATTTATTATATTCAAAATGATGATATGGTAAAAACAACTCAAAAATTAGATAATTTTATGGATTGGCATTTATTAAATAAAAATAATTATAATAGAGTTCTTAGGGCGTTAGGAGAGGCAGTATATGAGTAATATAAATAATATTAGAATTGTAAATTTAAATTACAATAATAATACTATGAAAATAGATGATGAAATATTTTATTTTGATGGTGATAATACCATGCTTAATTTAAGAAATGGTGGAGGAAAATCAGTTTTAGTTCAAATGATGATGGCACCATTTGTTAATAGAAGACATAGAGATTTAGGGGATAGACCATTTGAGAGTTATTTTACTAGTAAAACTCCTACATACATATTAGTTGAATGGAATTTAGAAGATAATGCAGGTTATTTATTAACAGGAATGATGGTTAGAAAAAAAGAGTCATCATCAGATGAAAATTCAAAGGATAAGTTAGATATAATTAATTTTATTTATGAATATAAGAATAAAAATGAATATGATATAAAGAGAATTCCAGTAATAGAAGAGGATAGTAAACATAGAAGAATAAAAAGTTTTGCTAATTCAAAAAAACTATTTGAAGATTTAAAGAAGGATAATAATTATAATTTCAATTATTATGATATGAATAATTATACTACATCAAAAGCATATTTTAATAAACTTCAGGAATATGCCATTGATAATAAAGAATGGGAAAATATTATTAGAAAAATTAATTTAAAAGAATCGGGATTATCTGAGCTATTTAAGGAAGCTAAAAATTCAGAAGGATTAATAAAAAATTGGTTTTTACCAACTATAGAAAAGAAGTTAAGTAAAGATGAAGATAGAATAAAAAATTATAAGGAAATAATAACGAGATATATTATTCAATATAAAACTAATAAAAGTAATATAGATAGAAGAAACAAAATAGAGTTATTTAATGAAAGATCTATAGAAATTTTAGAAATAGCTAATAATTTTAAAGAAATGATTTTAATTAAGGAAAGTCATGAAAATAAGATAGCTAATTCAAAAAAATACTTTTATGATGAGATTTTATCTAATGAAAATATTTTAAATGATATTGAAAAATTAATAGAAAATGTACTTAATGAAAAAAGAGAAATTAAATATCAAGAGCTTTCTATGAAAATATATAACTTTTTAGATGAATTAGATGTTATTAATGAAAAAATTAATAATGATAATAGAGAAAAAGAAAAGTTTGAAGAAAAAGTAAATTTATTAAATAAGGAAAGAAATATATTAAGATGTGCAGAAATTTACGAAGAGTATAGAAATACATCTAAAGAGTTATTAGAAGTAGAAAATAAAATTAAGGTTTTAAAAGAGGAACAGGGAGATAAGGAACCAAGGATAAATGATTTAGGATTTTCTATTTTAAATTTATTAAACTTAGAATTAAGTAAGTTAGAAGAAGAAGTGTCAGTATTAGAAGAGGAAAAAGATGCTTTAAATAATAAGCAAATAAATTTAAATATATCACTAAAAAATAATAGAGTTTTTGAAAATAATTTAAATAAGAATATTGGTTCATTAAAAGAAAAGTTAAATAGTTATAATAAAATTGAAGATAAATTTAATAAAAAATATGGAGATAATTTATCAAGAAATATTACAGGATACTATAACGATGAGGATTTAATATCATTATCTACAGAAATTATTAACTCGATAGATTCACTTAATAAGAAGAAGATTGATGAAGAAAAAAGAAATTCAGATTTAAATGAAGAGCTTAAATCAAAAAAATCTTTAAAGGAAATTAAAAATAATCAAATAAGTCAATTAGAGTTAGAGCAAGATTATAAAAATAGAAAGTTAATAGAGTATGATAATGAACTTGAAAAAAGAAAAGATATATTAAAATACTTAGATGAAGATGAAAGTATAATTTTTAATCAAGATATAATTATTGAGAAATTAGAGAAAAAAACTCAAATATTAAATAATGATATAAGAGAATTTAATAAAATTTATGATAAACAAGCAAAAGAATTAAATACGCTAAAAACAGGTAAGGTTTTAGAGTTACCAAAAGAGCTTGAAATAGAGTTAAATAAAAGAGATATAGATATTATTTATGGGATGAAATGGCTAAAGAATAATGGATATTCAAAAGAAAAAAATGAAGCTATTGTAAAAACAAATCCTTTTATTCCTTATTCATTAATTATGGATAGAAATAAAATAGAAATTTTAAAGGAAGAGAAGCTTGAAGCTTTTACATCAAGTCCGATTGCAATTATTGATAGAGAAAAGTTAGAAGAGAGCTTAATTAATGATAATTATAATATTATAGAATGTAATGGAGTTAATTTTTATATTTCCTTTAATAATAAACTTTTAGATGAAAAGGAGTTAAATAACTTAATAAAAGAATATGAGGAAAATATAAATAGTTTAAATAAAAAAATATCAGAAAAAGAAGAGGTAAAAGACTTCTATTTAGATAAAAAAGCTTTTATAAAAGAATCATCTTTAACTAAAACAATCTATGACCAATTGCTAGATGAAATAGATAAAATTAAAGAGAAGATTCTAACCAATAAAAAGGAAATAATATCACTAATTAATAAATTAGGTGAAGTAGAAAATGAAATTAAAAAGAGTTCAGATACAATAGATAATTTAAAGCATCAAATAATAATATTTAATAATAAAAATGATGATTATGCTGAATTATGTAAAGAATATGAGGATTATAAAAATAATAAGAAAGCTCAAGATGAAAATGAAGAAAAATTGAAAATAATAATAGAATCAATTAAAAGTGAGGAAATGTTATTGGAAGAAACTCTACAAGAGTTAAAGAGAAAAGAAGAGTCTAGTAGAAATTGCAATGATTTATTAAATAAAGTTAAACTTGACGTTAAAAATTATTCTTCTTATGAAGAAGGGAATATTATAAAAAAGGATTTAGAAGATTTAAAGTCCGAATATAATGCGTTAGTATCAGAAATAAAAAATTCTTATGATGAATTAGTAGAAAAAAAGAAAAGTCTTAATGAAAAGTATTTAATAATTCAAAAGAAATTAACGGACACTGCTTCAAATTATAAATTAGTAGATGAAGATTATATTAATGTTACTCCTAATTATTCAAGAACTATTGAAACTGAAAATGAAATAAATAAATGCGATAAAGAAATAAACAATATTAAAAATGAAATAAATAAATTAGAAGTTGAAAGTGCAGAAATAAAAACAAATATTCAGCACTTAAAAGAAGAAATTAATAAGTTAATAAATACTTTTGAGCTTAAAGGAAGAAATCTTATTTTTAATAAAAATTTTGATGAAGAGTTAGCAAAGTTATCGGTAAGGGAAAAAGAATTATATTTAAAGAAGGAAGAAAAGAATAAAATTATTAATGATCTTAGAATATATGCAAGTTCTTTAGAGCAATTTGATTTTGAAATAACAGAGGTTATAGAATTAAATTTAGATGAGGTTAATTTAAAAGAATATACAGGTAAGTTAAATAGAGATAATAGAATAAATAATGAAAATGTTAATAAAGCAAATAGGAATTTAGAAAGAATTGTAGAAAAATTAAGTAAAGAAGAAGTATTTATTGAAGATTCATTATTTAAGGAATCTATAGCTGGGTTATTAAGCTTTGTAAACAATCCAGAAAAGTTTATTGCTCAACTAAATATAATATTACAATCTTATAATACAATTATAGAAAAACTAAAAGAAGACATAGAGTTAATAAATAAAGAGAGAAATAATATTATAGATAATATTATGGAATATATATCTATTGTTCACAAAAATATTAGTCAATTAGATAATAATTCATCTATTGATATTAATGGTAAAAGGGTGAAAATGCTAAATATTATTCAACCTGACTTTGAAGAGAATGAGGAAGTTTATAAAATAAGAGTAAAAGGCTTTGTTGAAATCTTAAGAAATCAATGTATAGATTTATTAGAGAAAAATGAAAATATTAGTGAGTTAATAGATAATAGAGTAAATATAATTAAGTTATATGATGAAGTAGTAGTTATTAGTAGTATAAATATTAAATTATATAAAATAGAAGAGAATAAACAAAAGCAAATTAGTTGGGATGATGTTTCTAAAAATTCAGGGGGAGAGGGATTCTTATCTGCCTTTGTAATTTTATCAAGCTTATTATCCTATATGAGAAAAGAAGAGAAAGATATCTTTACAAGGAAAGAAGAAAGTAAAGTATTGATTATGGATAATCCTTTTGCTCAAACTAATGCAGCACATCTTTTAAAACCTTTAATTGATATTGCTAAAAGAAGTAATACTCAACTTATATGCTTAACTGGATTAGGTGGAGACTCAATTTATAGTAGATTTGATAATATATATGTATTAAATTTAGTTAATTCAAAACTGAAGAATGGACTTAGATTATTAAAGTCAAATCATATAGTTGGTGATGAAGAGAAGGAAGTTTTAGTATCTACCTATACAAAGATAGAAGATGAACAGATAAAGTTATTTTAAAGTAATAAATTTAGTATGTTATAATTAGTAATATTATATATTGGAGGATAGGAGGAATAGATTATGCCAAGAAACTTGGAATTAATATATCATGGAAGTTATATGAAGATAGAATTTCCTGAAATTCGTAAGCATAGATTTACGAAAGATTTTTCATGGGGATTTTATTGTACAAAAATAAAAGAACAAGCAGAAAGATGGTCAGAAAAATTTAATACGTCAATAGTAAATGTTTATGAATTTAAAAATATTGATTCATTAAACATTAAGATATTTGAAGATTATAGTGATGAATGGCTTGAATTTGTAGTAAGTTGTCGTAGTGGAAATACACATGATTATGATGTTGTTATGGGACCTATGGCAGATGATACTATTTATGACTATATTGAAGCATATAAACTTGGACAGATGAATAAGAAAAAGTTTTTTGAATTAATGAAATTTAAATATCCAACTCATAAAATAAGTTTTCACACAATTAAGGCTTTAGATTGTATTAATTTTATTGAAAGTTATCAAATTAAATAATTTATATAAGAAATATAATTTGAGGCTGTAATATACAGCCTCTCAATTTTTTAAACTCTGTAAGGAGTTTTTTCTTATTATGCATTATTCATTGTAAATTATTCATTAAAAAGCTATTCAAAGACAGCTTTTTCTAAAACCCTTTTTTCTTTGCCTCAACTCCACTTTCATTTAGAGCGGGCTCTTCTGTAGTAAAGTTATAATGATTGTTAGCAAATTGGTTTTGTGTTTTTGATCCATTTTTCAAGTAATTTTCTTTAGAATGTTTTTTTCTATTTTGATTTTTCATATGCTTTCCTCCTAAAAATATTAGTCATTTATATTATTAGAAGATTATTTAAAATTATGAATTAAAAATATTTTTAAATTTAATTTATAAAAAATAAAATCTAGAGGGGAGATAAATTTATTAGTATATAGGTTTTATTTTGGAAATTATTATAGTAACATTATGTAATTTAAAAAAATAAATGATTTAATTCATTTATAATGTTATAATCAATAAGCAATATGATAATTTTAAATGTAGGAAAATTAACTTTTAGTTTAGAATAAATTATCTAATTAATAAAAAGTAGGTGTTTAAATGTCAAGTAATAGATTTCTACCAATAAGCAAAGAAGATATGAAAGAACGTGGATGGGAGCAATGTGACTTTATTATAGTTACAGGGGATGCCTATATTGACCACCATAGCTTTGGAACAGCAATTATTTCTAGAGTCTTAGAGGATGCCGGATATAAAGTTGGTATTATCCCACAACCAGATTGGCATAGTACAGATGATTTTATGAAGCTTGGAAGACCAAGACTTGCTTTCTTAGTTAATGGAGGAAACATGGACTCCATGGTTAACCATTATACTGTAAGTAAGAGACCTAGGGAAAAGGATCTTTATACTCCAGGTGGAAAAATGGGAGCAAGACCAGATAGAGCAACTATAGTTTATTGTAATAAAATAAGAGAAGCATATAAAAACATTAATGTAGTTATAGGGGGAGTAGAAGCTAGCTTAAGAAGAATGGCTCACTATGACTACTGGGGTAATAATGTAAGAAATTCTATATTAATAGATAGTGGTGCTGACCTTTTAATTTATGGAATGAGTGAAAGGCAGATTGTAGAAGTAGCAAATGCATTAAATGATGGCTTTGAAGCTAAATATATTAGACACGTTAATGGAACTACATATGCTATAGATTCATTAGATGAAATTTATGGAGATTACAAATTATTACCTTCAAAAGAAGAGGTTACAAAGGATAAGATGAAATATGCTGAAGCCTTTAAAATTCAATATGAAGAACAAGATCCAGTAAGAGGAAAAGTTCTTGTTCAAAAGCATGCTGATAGATATGTAGTAAGTAATACTCCAGAAATGCCACTTACAAGAGAAGAGTTAGATAAGGTTTATGCACTTCCATATACAAAAGAGTCTCATCCTATATATGATGAGTTTGGTGGAATAGCAGCTTTAGAAGAAGTTAAATTTAGTATAGTAAGTTCAAGAGGATGTTTTGGTAACTGTTCATTCTGTGCAATAACATTTCATCAAGGAAGAGCTGTTCAAAGTAGAAGTGAATCATCAATATTAGATGAAGCAGTTGAAATAACTAATCTTAAAGATTTTAAAGGATATATACATGATGTTGGAGGTCCAACAGCAAACTTTAGAAAACCAGCTTGCAAAACTCAACTTACAATAGGTGCATGTAAGAGCAAACAATGTTTAACTCCAAAACCATGTAAAAACCTAATAGTTGACCATAGTGAATTTTTAGGAATCTTAAGAAAAATAAGAAAGCTTCCAAAAGTAAAGAAGGCCTTTGTTCGTTCAGGATTAAGATATGATTATATAATGGCAGATAAGAATGATACATTCTTTAGAGAATTAGTTGAGCACCATGTAAGTGGACAATTAAAAGTTGCTCCAGAACATGTAGCTGCTAATACTTTAAAATATATGGGGAAACCATCAGGAGATACTTACGATAGATTTAGAGAAAAATTCTTTAAAATTAATAAACAGTTAGGAAAAGAGCAGTATTTAATTCCATATTTAATGTCAAGTCATCCAGGTAGTGGATTAAATGAAGCAATAGAATTAGCTGAATATTTAAGAGATACAAAGTATCAACCAGAACAAGTTCAAGATTTTTATCCAACACCAGGAACTTTATCAACAGCTATGTTCCATACAGGAATAAATCCGTTAACAGGTGAAGAAGTTTATGTTCCAAAAACAAGGGAAGAAAAAGCAATGCAAAGAGCACTTCTTCAATTTAAAAATCCTAAGAACTATAACCTAGTTCATGATGCTTTAGTCAAGGCTGGCAGAGAGGACTTAATAGGTAATGGACCAAAGTGTCTTATAAAATCAAAGGCAGATAGATATCTTGCTAAGGTTAAAAAAGAAGAAGCAATGGCAAGAGGAAATTCTAAATCAAGAAAATCTAACTCAAAACAAGGCTCTAAAACTAAATCATCTTCAAAACCAAGTTCAAAATCTAAGTATGGAGAAGTTAAAGGAAAAGGACAAAAGTCAAGAAACAGTAAGAGCACTAGTAGAAGGGGAAGATAAAATATTAAGATTATTTATTGGAGTAACCCTATAACTAAAGGAGAACTAGTAAATGAAAAAAAGTTTTAATATAGATAACTTTGTATTAAAATATCCACATGTGGAGCAAATAATTAAAGATAATAATATAGATGTTGAAGTATTAAAGGATATATATAATGATTTTGTAGATTATGAAGTTTCTTATGAGAATCAAGCAGACTTTATAGCTAATATTTTACGTTCTCAGCCAATGGTTCATTCAGTAAAATCAAGAATAAAGGAACCAAATAGATTAATTGAAAAAATTATAAGAAAAACTGAAGATAGAAAATTAAAATATGGTAACAACTTTCAATTTGCTCTAGATAATTATAAGAATGAAATAAATGATTTAATTGGAATTAGAGTTATACATATATTTAAGGATCAGTGGCAGGATATTCATGAATTTATAACTAAGACTTGGAAGGTTATTGAAGTTACTGCAAATGTTAGAGAAGGAGATAATACCAAGAAGTTTGAGGAACTTAATATAGAGGTTAGATCTAGAATATCAGGATATAGATCAGTTCACTATTTAGTAGAACTAAATTTTACCCATGAATACACAACAATTGCTGAAATTCAAGTTAGAACAATATTTGAAGAAGGATATGGAGAAATAGACCATTTATTAAGATATTCGCATTATCAAATTCCTGAAATATTAGCATCCAATCTATTATTATTCAACAGAATTGTAGGAAGTGCCGATGAAATGGCATCTTTAATTAATGATCTTAGTAAAGAATGGTTTAGTAAAGAAGAAGAATTATTAAAAATAATAGAAGAGCAAAAAGAAGAAATAGAAAAATTAAAAAGTTTAGAATAAGTGAAAAGCAGATTTGAATTATCAAGTCTGCTTTTTGCACTTCAATATACAATAAACCTTCTTCACCGAATGGAAGTTCATTAAGAATTAAAATAGAGATAAAAGTTAGCTATGTAAAAATTATGATTATTAAGATATTAATATGTATATAATAAAAAATAAATATTATAAAAACGATCACATAAAAAATATGTTTATTTATAGTATATCTAATTTGAAAAAAATATATTTTAAGTTAAATTGACATAATAATATCAAAGTTTTAAAATTAAAGAATATTTTAGATTTAAAGGTAAAAAATAGAATATAAAACTTTATAACAAAGAAAGAAGTGTTATCAACTATGTCATTAGAAAGTATGATTATTAAAAAATATTTTAAACAAAATGATCAAACGCCTTTTAAGGTCATATTTAAAGATGGAGAAGTATTAGATATGGGTGAGGGAGACCCTAAATTTGTAATCAATGTAAATGGAAATATAGACAAAAAGTTACTACTTAGTAGTACATCATTAGCCTTGGGCGAAGCTTATATGGATAAGACCTTAGATATGGAAGTAGGAGATTTATATGATGCTTTAGATATTTTATTAGGGAAATTAGATGAATTTGACGTTGACGAGAGTGCATTAAGTAAATTAATATTTACATCAACATCTAAGAAAAATCAAAAGAAAGAAGTAACTTCCCATTATGATATAGGAAATGATTTTTATAGTCTTTGGTTAGATGAAACTATGAGTTATTCATGTGCATATTTTAAAAATCAAGATGATACTTTATATGAAGCACAAAAAAATAAAGTTGAGTACATATTAAAAAAATTACAACTTCAAGAAGGTATGACTTTACTAGATATAGGATGTGGTTGGGGTTACTTGCTTATTGAAGCTGCTAAAAAATATAAAATTCATGGAGTTGGAATCACTTTAAGTGAACAACAGTATTTAAAATTCAAAGAAAGAATTAAAGAAGAAAATTTAGAAGAATATTTAACAGCTGAGTTAATGGATTATAGAGATTTAGAAAAAAGCAATTTAAAATTTGATAGAGTTGTAAGTGTAGGAATGCTTGAACATGTTGGTAGAGATAACTACAATCTTTTCTTTAAAAATGTAGATTCAGTGTTAAAGGATCAAGGAGTATTTTTATTACACTATATTAGTGGAAGAAAAGAACATCCAGGAGATCCATGGATTAAAAAATACATATTCCCAGGTGGAGTTATTCCGAGCTTGAGAGAAATCATAGATATAGGTAGTGAGTTTAATTATTATACATTAGATGTAGAAAGCTTAAGAAGGCATTATCAAAAAACACTACTCTGCTGGTATAGTAATTATAAAGATAATATAGATAAAATTTCAGAAATGTTTGATGAAAAATTTGTTAGAATGTGGGAATTATATTTAGCTTCTTGTGCAGCATCTTTTCATAATGGAATGATAGATTTACATCAAATTGTATTTTCAAAAGGAAACAATAACACATTAGAAATGACTAGAGACCATTTATATAAATAATATAAATTGATAATGCGTAATTGATAATGGATAATTAAGGATGTTTTGCACAGCAAAACTCAAATTCAATTAATGCGAAGAACTTTTTATTAAAAATTCGCTACGATTTTTTTCCTTAATTATGCGTTATGCATTATCAATTATCCATTAAAAAATGCATGCATTTTTTTTGCTATTGACTAAATATAGATAATAATCTATATTTAATAAAGAATATATAGATATATATCTATATACAAATAATGAATAGGAGATATTGGGATTTAAATGAGTAAAGATTATGAGATGAATATTAAAGTGCTTAAGGCATTAGGGGAAATAAACAGACTTAAGATTGTAGATATGCTATCTTCAGGGGAAAAATGTGCATGTATAATATTAGAAAGCTTTCAGTTTACTCAACCAACCTTATCACATCATATGAAAGTATTAATGGACTCTGGTATTGTTAAATGTAGAAAAGAAGGAACTTGGATATATTATAGTTTAGATCATGAATTATGTTCTGATTTTTTAAGTTTCTTAAAAAATATTTTGGAGTAATATAATGAGAAAGGTTGATTTAACTAAAGGAAATGTATTGAAGGTTTTAGTAACTCTAGCATTGCCAATAATGGGAAGTTCTTTATTACAGTTTACTTACAATTTAATAGATATGTTATGGGTAGGAGCTTTAGGTAGTGATGCAGTAGCAAGTATAGGTTCATCTAGCTTTTTTGTTGGACTTGGTTATTCAATTAATGCTTTTGTAGTTATAGGAACTGGAATAAAAGTTGCTCATTCAATTGGGAAAAAAGATGATAATGCTGTTGAAGAATATATATCTAATGGAATTATTTTAAATGCAATTGTAGGTGGAATATATTCCTTAATATTAATAATCTTTGGTAAAAGCTTTATACAGTTCTTAAATTTAGGAAACACTATAGTTGAAAGAGATGCATATATTTATTTAGTAATTAGTGCACCTATGCTATTTTTTTCTTTTTTTAATACATTGTTTATTAGATTGTTTAATAGCTTTGGAATTAATAAATCTGCATTAAATATAAGCGCAGTAGGTGTAATAATTAATATGATATTAGATCCAGTAATGATTTATATTTTAAAGCTTGGAGTTACTGGAGCTGCAATTGGAACTCTAATTGCAAATGGTATAATGTTCTTGCTTTTTATTAAAAAATCACGAAATTTGTATAATTTTAACTTTAAAATAGGATTAAATTATAATAAGATTAAGGAAATTACAATTTTAGGATTGCCAATGTCCTTTCAAAGAGTATTATTTACTTTAGTAAATATATTATTGGCTAGAATAATTGGAAGCTTTGGCTCAGAAGCTATAGCAGCCCAAAAAATTGGTTTACAAATAGAATCCGTGGTATATATGGTAGTAGGAGGACTAAATGGGGCTATAGCAGGTTTTGTTGGGCAAAATTTTGGAGCTAAAAAATATGAAAGAATAAATAAAGGTTATAATACAGCTATTAGTATAGGAGTTATATATGCTTTAGGTATAAGTATTTTATTTATATTTACTCCAGAAGTACTAGTAAGGCTATTTATTAGAGAAGAGAATACAGTATATATTGCAAGTAATTATTTAAGAATAATTGGGTATTCTCAAATTTTTGCTACTATTGAAATGATATCTAATGGTGTATTTACAGGCTTTGGAGTACCAAAGATACCTGCTCTTATAAGCATTGGATTTACAATTCTTAGAATACCATTAGCCATGATACTTACAGTATTTTTTGATGTTAATGGAATATGGATAGGGATTTCAATATCTAGTATTTTAAAAGGAACAGTAGCATATTTAATATATAAATTTAAAATATGGAAGGTGTATAAAGATGTTAGATGTGATTCAGTCACTTAATTATAAAGAAGGGTTATTAAAAGGAAATTATGGAATAGAGCGTGAAACATTAAGAGTAGATGAAGACGGGAAGTTAGCTTTAACTAAGCATCCAGAGGTATTTGAATGTAAAATTACCCATCCATATATAACAACCGATTTTTCTGAAAGTCAAGTAGAGCTTATAACTCCACCATTAAGAACTATAGAAGAGGTTTATAATTTTGCAAATTCTCTTTATGATATTACTGCTTTAGAGCTGAAAAATGAATATTTATGGCCACAATCAATGCCATGTAGTATTCCAGAAGATGATTTAATACCTATAGCAGATTATGGAAAATGCAAAAGTGGTGAAGATGCTAGTGATTATAGAAAAAAACTTTTTAAAAAATATGGGGGGAAAAAACAATTAATATCAGGAATTCATTATAACTTTTCTTTTAGAGAAGATTTAATTAAAGATTTATATGAAAAAATAGGTGATAGTGAATCATATAGAAATTTTAGAGATAATATTTATTTAAAAGTAGTTAGAAATTATTTAAGATATAGATGGTTATTAATTTATCTTTTAGGTGGAACTACTACTATGCATGAAAGCTTTGGAGAAAAATGTGTAGTAGATTTGGATAGGATATCTAAGGATAGTTTTAGTAATGAAGGTGCTATTTCTTATAGAAATAGTGAATGTGGTTATAAGAATCCTATAGATCTATATCCCAATTATACTTCTGTAAAAGAATATGTTGATAGTGTATATAAATTTATAGATGATAAATTAATAGATAGTCATAAGGAACTTTATACACAAATTAGATTAAAGGCTATGGATAATACTAGATTTTTAGAGTCCTTATTAGAAAAGGGAATTAATTATTTAGAGATTAGAAGTATAGATATTAATCCTTTTAGTAAAGCTGGGATATCTTTAGAAGATTTAAACTTTATTAATTTATTTACTATTTTCTTACTTATAAAAGATGAAAGTACTTATGAAAAATGGCAAGAAGAAGCTCAAAATAATCAAAATATAATATCAATGTATGGACAAATGGATGTAGTTTTATATAAAGATGGAGAAACCATTTCTAAAACTAAATGGGCTTTAAATATATTAAATGAAATGAAAGAAATAAATAATAAATTATCATTAGGAAAAGAAATCTTAATTGATAATATGATAGAAAAAGTTAAAGATCCTAAGTTAACTTATGCATATAGAATATCTGAAATGGTTAAAGAGGAAGGATTTATAGAAAGCCATTTAAGATTAGCTAAAGAATATAAGGAAGATGCTTATAAAAATAGATTTAAATTAGAAGGCTTTGAAGATTTAGAACTTTCAACTCAGATACTAATGAGAGAAGCAATTAAAAGAGGTATAACTGTAGAAGTTGTAGATAGATCAGAAAACTTTATTTCTTTAAAGAAGGGGAACCATAAAGAGTATGTTAAGCAAGCTACTAAAACTTCTAAGGATAGTTATATAACTGTATTAATGATGGAAAATAAGGTAGTAACTAAAGAAATATTAAAGAATAATGATATAGTAGTTCCAAAGGGAGATGAATTTTTAAGTCTAGATGAAGCTTTAAGAAATGCCTGTAGATATGTTAATAAAGCTATTGTTGTTAAGCCAAAATCAACTAATTTTGGACTAGGAATTTCAATATTTAAAGAAGGGCCTAAGGAAGAAGATATAAAAGAAGCATTTAAACTAGCTTTTGAACATGACAATACTGTTTTAGTAGAAGAATTCATAAAAGGAAAAGAATATAGATTCTTAGTAATTGGAGATAAGGTACCAGGAATTCTTCATAGAGTACCTGCTAATGTTTTGGGAAATGGAAAAAGTTCTATAAGAGAATTAGTTGAAGAAAAAAATAAGAATCCTCTTAGAGGAAAGGGATATAAAACTCCATTAGAAAAGATAAATTTAGATGATAATGCAAGATTATTCTTAAAGCAAATAGGAAAAGATTTTGATTATATACCTAAGAATAATGAAGTAGTATATTTAAGAGAAAATTCAAATATAAGCACTGGTGGAGATAGTATAGACTATACAGATGAAATACCACAAAGATTTAAAGATATAGCAGTAGAATCTGCAAAAGCTGTAGGGGCTAATATTTGTGGTGTTGATATGATGATAGAAGATTATAAGGATGAAAATTCTAAATATGCAATAATAGAACTTAACTTTAATCCGGCTATTCATATTCATTCTTATCCATATAAGGGAAAAGAAAGAGAAATAGCAAAAGAGGTAATAAATATATTAGGATTTCTAAAAGAAAATAATAATTAAATTACATTATTGTAATTGTAACTTTTTAAAATTATCTAGAGGAGATAGCTTATTAAATCAGCTATCTCCTTTTATGTTTTTATTTTTTTACTAAACCAATTGTTTTCTTGTAGACATATACTGCTTGATAAATATATAGTAATAAAATATGGATAGAAGTAGCAATAATAATATTAAATGTAGTAAAATAGAATAAAAGAATAATTGACTTTAGGTTTCAATTTTTGGACCTAGTAGCGTGAATTTTGAAAGGAGTTTTAATTAAGATGGAATATAAAATTAATAGGGAATATGTACTTAGTACAGCTAAAAAAATACTTGAATTCGATAGTCCAACAGGTTTTTGCTTTGATATTATGAAAGTAATTGAAGAAATTGCATCAGAATTTGGGTATAAATTTGAAACAACTAGAAAAGGTTGTGGGGTTATTACTATTCCAGGTGAAAGTAATGAAAAAGTAATTGGACTTTCTGCACATGTAGATACTTTAGGTGCAATGGTTAGATCAATAACTAGTAATGGTACATTAAAGTTCACATTGTTAGGTGGACCGATTCCAGCAACTATGGATAGTGAGTATTGTAAGATTAGAACTAGAGATGGAAAGATATACACAGGAACATTTTTAAGTACTAGTCCAGCTGTTCATGTTTATCCAGATAGTAAGGATAAAAAACGTGATCCAGAAAATATGGAAGTCAGAATTGATGAAAAAGTTCTATCAAAAAAAGATGTTGAAGATTTAGGAATATGTCCAGGTGATTTTATATTTATTGATCCTAAAACTACTATTACTGAAAGTGGGTTTATAAAGTCTAGATTTATAGATGATAAAGGTAGTGTATCAGCATTAATGGGGTTATTAGAAGTATTTAATAGAGAAAAAATAACTCCTAAATATAAAACTAAAATATTTATTTCTGTTTATGAAGAAGTAGGTCATGGATCTTCATATATACCTCAAGATATAACTGAAATGATAGCTGTTGATATGGGATGTATTGGTGATGATTTAAGTTGTACTGAATATGATGTGTCTATTTGTGCTAAGGATTCAGGTGGACCTTATGATTATAATATGGTTACTGATTTAGTTAATTTAGCAAAAGAAAATAATATTAGATATGCGGTAGATATATATCCAATGTATGGTTCAGACGTTGGAGCAGCGTTAAGAGGTGGAAATGATATAAGGGGAGCGCTTATAGGACCTGGAGTTCATGCATCTCACGGAATGGAAAGAACACATTATGAAGCTATTGAAAATACTATAAAATTACTTATAGCATATTTAATGTATTAAAGAATGTAATTTTTAATACAGTTTAGAAACTTTTAAGAAAAATTATAATTTATATTAAGGTTATATTAAGAAAGATGGGGTAAACTAAAAGTCGTTAAAAAGATGACTTGGAGAGTTGATAGAATGGATAGTATACAAATCGTAATTGAATATTTTGCAAGATATGGCTTAATATTTGTATTTATAATTATTTTTTTAGAGTATTTAAATTTCCCCGGTCTTGGGGCTGCCATAATAATGCCTGCAATAGGAATGGCAGCTGCAAAGGCTGGAATAAGTTTTTTTGTAGCACTTATAATTTCAGTAATAGCTGGAGCCTTAGCAAGTTATGTTTTATTTGGAATATCATATTGGTTCGGTCAACCAATATTAACTAAGATTTATAATAGATTTCCTAAGACACGGAATTCTATAGATAAGGTTTGCTTATATATAGAAAATTATGGGGATAAGGGAGTTTTATTTATAAGATTAGTTCCAGCAGTTAGAACATTAATTCCTTTTGTTGCTGGAATGTTTAGAATGAATATAATTAAATTTTCAATTTACTCAACTATTGGAATTGCAATTTGGAATGCAGCTTTTATTTATGCAGGATATGCCTTTGGATATTTTTTTATTTAATATATGACATATTTACATAGAATTGAATATATTGTTACTATGATCTAGCTTAAGGAGTTGAGTTTATGAACTTAAATAGAGATTTGTCATTATATGAAAATGAGGATGAAGACTATAATGAAGAACGTAGTAATAAATGTAATCTTGTAGATCCATCAGATCCAAGAACTATACCAAAGTTTGTAGATAAGCTACCAATACCAGTTATAGCAAAGCCTACACAAGGTATAGATAAAAAAGGAAATGAAGAGTCCGAGGAATACAAAATAATAATGAAAGAAGCTAAGCATTATTTTTCATGTTATTTTCCACCAACAAAAGTATGGACTTATAATGGATTGTATCCAGGTCCGACTATTGAAGCATTTAAGAATATTCCAACCTATGTATTATGGGAAAATCAGTTACCTAATAAACATTTTTTACCTTATGACAAGACCTTACATGGAACTGTAGATGATCCAGAAGTTAAAACTGTAGTTCATCTACATGGAGCAAAAGTTCAAAGTAGTAGTGATGGGCATCCAGAAGCATGGTTCACAAAAGATTTTAAAGTTGTGGGGCCAGAATTTAAGAAAAAAGTTTATAAATATGAAAACTATCAATCAGGAGCAACATTATGGTATCATGATCATGCTATGGGACAAACAAGATTAAATGTTTATGCAGGACTTGCAGGAATGTATATTCTTAGAGACGAATTAGAAGAAAGATTAAATCTACCTAAGGGAGAATATGAAATTCCATTAGTTATACAAGATAAATCTTTTACTAAAGAAGGAGAGCTTTTTTATCCAAGTAAACCTCCTTTTCCGGTAGAAGTTTTTCCATCAATAGTACCTGGATTTTTTGGAAATACTATTTTAGTTAATGGAAAGGTTTGGCCATATTTAGATGTAGAACCTAGAAAATATAGATTTAGAATTTTAAATGCCTCTAATAGAAGGCAATATATTTTAAGGTTAGATAATGATGAAGTATTCACTCAAATAGGTACAGATGGAGGTTTAATAGAATCTCCAACTAAAATATCTGAATTTAAGATTATGCCAGCAGAACGAATTGATTTAATTATTGATTTTTCTAAGTATAAGGGAGAAAAGATTACCTTGATGAATGATGATACTTCTTCTCAAGATCCTGGAACTGATATGATTATGAGGTTTAATGTGAATAAGGAGTTAAAGGGAAAGGATGAAAGCTCTATTCCTGATATTTTAAGAAATTCTCATGGACCAAATGAGAATACAGTTAGTAAAAAAAGAAGACTAACATTTGGTGCAATGACAGATAGATATGGACGACCTATGCTTCATATAGATGGAATGACTTGGAGTGATCCTGTAACAGAAAGAGTAGAGCTTGATTCAGTTGAAATATGGAATTTAATTAATCCTATGCCTGTAGCCCATCCTGTCCATATTCATTTAATTCAATTTAAGCTTTTATGGAGAAGACCATTTGATGTTGAGTGTTATGAAGATACAGGAAAAATAATATTTACAGGAGAAGAAGAACCACCTAAAGAGTATGAGAGAGGATTTAAAGATACTATAGATTCAGAACCAGGTAAGATTACAAGGATAATTATGCAGTTTAAGGGGTATTCAGGAGACTTTGTTTGGCATTGTCACTTCTTAGAGCATGAAGATCATGAAATGATGAGACCATTGAAAGTAGTTAAATATTTAAATTCAAAATAATAAATATTTGTTTAGTGACAGTAGATAGAAGATTAAAGGTCTATCTACTGCTTTTATAATTATTAGGGGGAAGAGGTTATGTATAAAAATATTATTTTTGATTTAGGAAATGTATTACTGAGTTTTAATCCAATTGAGTATTTAAAGAATAAAATATCAGAAGAGAAAATAGAAGATGTTTATAAGGCTATATTCCAAAGTGAAGAGTGGGTTATGCTAGATAGAGGAACAATTACTGAAAAAGATGCTATTAATAACATAATTAGAAGAAATGCCACGTACAGAGATGATATTAATTTAGTTTTTAAAGATTGGTGTGATATTTTAAAACCAATTGAGGAAACTGTAGAAGTATTACAAAGCTTAAAAGAAAATGGGTATAATATATATTATTTATCTAATTTCCATGAGCTAGCCTTTAGAGAAGTAACTACAAAGAATAAGTTTTTTAAGTTATTTGACGGTGGAGTTGTATCCTATGCGGAAAAATTAATTAAACCAGAAGAAGATATATATAAGTTGATTTTAAAAAGATATAATTTAAATCCAGAAGAAACTATTTTTATAGATGATACACAAGTAAATGTAGATGGTGCAAGTAAGCTGGGGATTAAAGCTATTTTTCTTGAAAACCCTAAGGAGTTAAGAGATAGTTTAAAAAAATTAAAAGTAGACATATAACAAATTAAAAAATATCTATAGACCTTTTACTTGATATATAGCATGATACTAGAGTAAAATATAGAAAGTTATTTAAAATGTTATAAAAGTGAGGTAATTTAATGAATATAGATAAATTTGAAGATATGGGTTTAAAGCCTGAGATTCTAAAAGCTCTAAAGAATTTAGGATTTGAAAATCCATCGGAGGTTCAAAAAGAAGTTATTCCAGAAATGCTTAAGAAAAAGGATATAGTTGTAAAATCTCAAACAGGTAGTGGTAAAACTGCAAGCTTTGGAATTCCACTTTGTGAACTTATTAATGAAGAAGAAAATATAGTTAAGGCGTTAATATTAGTTCCAACTAGAGAGCTTGCAATGCAAGTTAAAGAGGATATTTCTAATATTGGAAGACTTAGAAAAATTAGATCTGCAGCAATTTTTGGTAAGCAACCTTTTAATGAGCAAGTAAGAGAGCTAAAACAAAGAGTCCATATAGTTTGTGGAACTCCAGGAAGAGTAATAGATCATATAAAAAGAGGAAACTTAGACACTAGATATATTGAGTATGTAGTTATAGACGAAGCGGATAAAATGCTTAATATGGGTTTTATAGATCAAATAGCTGAAGTATTAAGTGCTTTACCAAGTAATAAAAATACTGCGTTATTTTCAGCTACTATACCTAGTGAAATAGAAGGACTTTATTCAAAATATATGAATAATCCTGAAGTTTTAAATGTTAAATCTAAAGTATTTAATAGAGAAAAGATAAGCGAAAAATATATAATATTAAGTAGAGAAGATAAGTTCAAAACTTTATTAAAACTTCTTTATACTAATACAGATGAAAGTGCAATAATTTTCTGCAACACTAAAGATTCAGTTAAAAATCTAAGTTCTTTACTTAGGAAAGAAAAGATTAAAGTAAATGAGTTGCATGGAGATATGGAACAAAAAGAAAGATTAAAAGTTATGGATAGCTTTAAAAACAAAGAATTTAAAGTATTAGTAGCCACAGATATTGCTGCAAGAGGAATTCATATTAATCACATAACTAACGTATTTAATTATGAAGTGCCAATGGAAAAGGAAAGTTATGTTCATAGAATAGGTAGAAGCGGAAGAGGAGAAAAGAATGGATTAGCTATTACATTAACTTCTTTAGGGGAAAAAAGATTTTTAGATGATATTGAAGAATATATTGGTTATAAGATTGAGGAAATTTTCATTCCATCATATGAAGAAGTAATAGAAGGAAGAAAGAAATTTTTTGAGGATCAAAAAAACAATTACGGTAATACTGTAAATAACAAAAAAACTATACATACCGAGGTTACAAAAATCCATATAGGTGCAGGTAAAAAGAAGAAGATAAGGAATATAGATATACTTGGAGCTTTCAGTAACTTAGAGGGATTAAGTGGTGAAGATATAGGCATAATTGATGTGCAAGATGGGTTTTCCTTTGTAGATATATTAAATGGAAAAGGTAATTCTATTTTAAAAAAATATAAAGAAATAAAAGTTAAAGGGAAGCTAGCTAAAATAAGTAAGGCAAAGAAATAGATAGCTATAAAAAGTATTATAATTGAAAATAAGAGTAAGCGTCAATTATTGATGATTACTCTTATTACGTTAAGATGTAATTTCTATAACTTTTTCATTAGGATTATTAAAAGTACGAATAAATATAAGAGGTTGCCCTTTTCTAGTGCTGATTAAAGTTTCTACCATTATTATTGGAGTTGTTAATTTTACATGTAAAAGATTAGAATACTGTGAGGGTACAATAATAGGTATAAACTTCTGAGTTATTTTGCATTCTGTAAGTATATGACTTATATCCAATAATTTAGGCAAATTATTAATGTCCTCATTATTTACAAAATCAGTATTAAAATATATTTCTTCAGCGCTAAGTGGACATCCTTCTTTTTGATTAAGACGTACTATACGTAAAACTAGATCGTCACTAGAAAGATTCATGATATGCCCAATTTCTTTATCACATTGTTCGGCTTTCTTAACCTTAAAATATAAAATAACACAATCTATTGAGTCTTGACCTCCTAAAATTTCAGTAGAGGTATTTTTCTTTATTAGTTTTCTATCCGCAACATAAGTTCCTTTATTTTTGTCACGATATAATATCCCTTCAGTAACTAGTTCATTAATTGCTTTTCTTACTGTCATACGGCTAGCCCCATATTTTATTGCCATATCTCTTTCTGAAGAAATAGGTGAAGTAGCTGGTTTATCTGCTATTTCTTCCATAATTCGATTTTTGATTTCTATATAAATCGGATTAGCCATGTGTTCACCACCTTTTATTACACAAACAATTACATAAAATTTTAAGAGTTAAGTAATTTTTTATCTTCAAGAATAGATTTTTCGATAGAATGTAGGAATTGAATAACTCTTTTTTTAGCCCCTTTTTTGAAAAATATATTTAAAAGTTTATAGTTAAAGTCCATTAAATATTTACTTCCTTTATAGTCTTCTATATAGGTTACATTTATATTATTTTTATCTAATGTTTCTATATAATAGGAAATTGTGTTTATTCCTGAACTAGACTGAAATTCAGCACTATAGCTTGTAGGTTTATTAAATTCAGTGATTTTCACATTTACTGTTCCTTTTCTTCCTAATTTATTATTTAAAATTTTTTTATAATGAAATCCTTTCTTTATATTATTCAAAGGAATTTCTTTTCCAGTAGTATTGCTAATATCATAAGCAATATTGTTTAAAAGATTGTTAAAAAAACTTTCAGCGTCAACATATAATATTTCGTTTATTTTTAGCATTTAAATCTTTCCTCACATTTCAAATGAATTAATATAAAAAATATTATAATATAAAATATCTATATTATTTTCTTAAAAATTGCATAGGTTAAGAAATAACCTATGCAATTATTTATATTATTATCATAATATATTTTTAATTATATTTATTATTAAGCTACTTATATATTTTCTATCTTTTTATTTAATGCAATAAATTTCTCTGCTAATATTTTAAATGATTCAGCACTCATCAATTGATCTTCAGCATGTATTAGTAATAAAGCAAATTCAGTATTATTTCCTTCAGCTTCTTGTTGGATTAATTTCATATGTGCAGAGTGACCTGAAGAAAAATAATTATCTCCTTCTAAAATTTTATCTTTAGCTCCATCAAAATTTCCTTCATTGGCAAGATCAATAGCCTCAATAAAACTTCCCCTAGCCATACCAACACTTGATATAATTTCAAAACAAATTAATTCTAAATTTTCCATATTTCCTCCAGTAAACTAATAAGGAGAGGAATTTTTCCCTCTCTTATATTGTTTTAAATTTAAATATTGGTTATTACTTCATTGTTAATTTTCAATACTTTATATAAAGTTTAAAATAATGTATCAATTCCAAATATAGAAGTTATATATACTTCAATTTGCAATATATAAATTATTACCTTTTTAATAATTGCAAAGCTTGATCTAATACTTTTTCACCATTCATTGTACCATATGCTTGCATATTGATAACTTCAACAGGTTTTCCTTCTGCAATTTCAACAATTTTTTTCTCTAGAAAACGAACTTGTGGTCCTAATAATATCATATCTGCTTTTCTAATATCGTTAGCTACATCAGCATTAGCAACTGCCCAAATATTCGCTTCAATCCCTTTTTTTATAGCAACCTCTTTCATTTTTTTTACCATTAAGCTTGTAGACATTCCTGCTGAACAAACTAGTAAAATATTAATCATTCTCTTCACTCCTTTATATTTTGGTATATACCATTTTATAAAATAATAGTATCATATTTTATAAATATTGCAACATATTTATTTTAAAAAATATATGTGATTATTTAATGAATTAAATTGATATTTGTCAGTAAATTTTAATGATAATAGAAAACTGAATTCTATTTATATTATAAATATGAAAGTTATATCTATTTTATAATATGGAAAACGATTATAGATGAAAATTGTTTAATATATTCATAAATATAAATTTTAATATTGACAAAAAAAAAGCAAACATTTACAATGAAAAATATACAATGGTATATACCAAGGGGAGGAGAAAATTAATGCAAGAAAAAGTACAGAATTTTATGGATGAAAAGTTACTTCCATGGGGGGTAAAAATTGGAGGGGAAAAACATTTAGTAGCAATACGTGATGGTTTGGTTACTACTATGCCTTTAATTATAGTAGGGTCAATATTTGTAATACTATCAAGTATTCCATGGGCTGGATTTAACCAGTTTATAGCTACCATTTTTGGAGTTGAATGGCAATCAAAGCTTGATTTTGTTGTACAAGCTACATTCAATATCATGGCATTATTAGATGCATTTACTATTGCTTATAGTTTAGCTAATTCTTACAAAGTTAGTGGCATATCAGCAGGAGTTTTATCTGTAGCAACTTTTGTACTAGTAACACCAATACAAGAAGGTGGAATTCAAATAGGATATTTGGGAAGTAGAGGATTGTTTGTTGCAATTATTGTAGGATTAGTTTCAACAGAAATTTTTAGAATTTTTGTACAAAAGAATATTGTTATTAAGTTACCGGAAAATGTTCCACCAGCAGTTAGTAGGTCTTTTGTAGCACTAATTCCATCGACTGTTTGTTTGACATTGTTTTGGGTTATTCGTTTATTAGTTGAAACTTATGGAAATACAAATATTCATGATCTTATTTATAAAATTGTAGGTCAGCCGATTTCTATTATCGGAGGTGGATTTATTGGTGGACTGTTTGCTATCTTATTTACTACAGTTTTCTGGTCAGTTGGTATTCACGGATGGGATTTAGTACTTAGTGTAATGCAACCTACATGGTTACAGTTTGTTGATGAAAATCGTATAGCATTTCAAAGCGGAGAAGCAATTCCACATATTATAAATTATACATTTATGAATACATTTGTATGGATTGGGGGAAGTGGTGTACTTCTTGGTTTAGCAATTTTATTATTCTTTAAAAGTAAAAGTAAATACATGAAAGAAATGGGTAAAATAGGTTTTCCGCCAACGGTATTTGCAGTTAACGAACCTTTGATGTTTGGATTACCAGTTGTAATGAATCCAATAATTTTGATTCCGTATGTAATAGCACCTATTGTTTGTTATATTATCTCTTATGTATCTATGTCATTAGGGATTGTCGCAAAAGCTGTAGTATTGGTACCATGGTCAATGCCGCCAATCATCGGAGGATATTTGGCTACTGGTGGACATATTTCAGGCGTAATTTTACAAATAGTAAATATTATTATTTCAATTATAATCTATTATCCATTCTTCAAGATTATTGATAGAAAATCATATATTGAAGAAAATGAGGAAAAAGAAAATTAATTTTAATAGGAGGCAATTAATTTTATGAAGATTAAAAGATTACTTAACTGTTCTGCGTCCGATTTTGCTAGTTTTGATAAATTAAACTTAATATCAAGTATTGCAGCAAGTGCTGGGCGAACTATTTTAGCAGAAAATGATGTGCAATTGGATCCAATGACAAAAGGAATAACTAATGCTGAATATGTAGCGGCATTTGGTACAGATTTAATTCTATTAAATTTATTTGATTTTGGAACTTGTGAAATAAAGGGTATAGATAAAACAGAGAATTGTATAAAGAGATTAAAAGAGTTAACTGGACGTCCAATAGGCGTAAATATTGAACCTGTTGATATAGAAGCAAAAACTCTTGAATTAACTAAAACAATTTCGCAAGGAAGAATTGCTAGTGAAAAAAATCTAAAATTAGCCAATGAAATGGGTTTTGATTTTATTTGCCTAACTGGAAATCCATCAACTGGAGTATCAAATAATGAAATTGAAAAGTCTATTAAATTAGCTAAAAAAATATATAGTGGTGTTATAATTGCTGGAAAGATGCATGGCGCTGGAGTGTCAGAACCTGTAATTGATGAACAGACAATCACTAAATTTATTGATGCTGGAGCTGATATTATTTTAATTCCAGTAGCTGGAACTATTCCAGGGTTAAGTGAAGCAGAAATGTCTTCTTTAGTTAATTATGTACATTCTAAAGAGAAATTAGTAATGGGAGCAATCGGGACAACCCAAGAAGGATCAGATATAGGAACTATTAGGGAGTTAGCATTAACGAGTAAACGTGCAGGATGTGATATACATCATATAGGAGATGGAGGATATTCAGGTACTGCAGATCCAGAAAATATTATGCAGCTATCTATATCAGTAAGAGGGAAAAGACATACATTTCATAGAATGGCTTTGTCTATTAATAGATAATATAGTATATGCGTGAAGGGTATAAGTAAATCATTAATGAAAGTTTTATTGCGAATTTTTGCAAATAGAACTTTCATTTTTTTAGTACTTAATGAAAATTTATATTTACTACTCTATAAAAGTCTTGATACAAAAAAGATAATTATTTATATAATAATAGTAAGAGAAAATTAAAAATGTGATTAATAAAGTATATTATTTAGATAGCGAGTGTAAAATTAGTATTTTATTAAAAATATATATAATACTTTAGGACATAATATTTGAGATTGATACAAAATTATATAGAAAGAAGGTATTACTATGAAAATAATAAAAAAGGATGGAAGGTTAGAGGAGTTTAATTCTAAAAAAATTAAAACAAGCATAGAAAATTCAGCTAATGATTGCGATGCAGTTTTAAATGAATCAGATTTAAAAATCTTAGTTTCTGATGTTGAAAAGACTTTAATTAATATTAGAAAAGATTCTTTGATAACATCTAGTTATGAAGTAACTGGAGCTATTTTTGAGGTACTAAAAAGAGACGGATTTAATAATGTGTTAAAAGCTTATATTGAATTTGGAAAATAGCTTAATAATGTAAATATTAAATTAATTTATATATAAAGGTATGATATAATCATATTAAAATTCAATTTAAATGGAGGATTATTAATGTATAAATTAGTAGCTATTGATATGGATGGTACTTTACTTAAAGGAGATAAAACTATATCTGAAAGAACTAAAAGTGCTATTCAGTCAGCTAGAGAAATGGATGTAACAGTGGTTTTAGCAACAGGAAGACCAATAGAAGGCGTTTCTAGATATTTAGAAGAATTAGATATGTATACTGATAAGGATTATGTGCTTAGTTATAATGGAGCCTTAGTACAAAGAACAAAAAGCAAGGAAGCTATAGCTAAGATAGCATTAGATGGATCTGATTTACATTATTTAAAAAAATTAAGTGATGAGTTAGGTGTTAATCTTCATGCTTTTTCAGAAAAAAAAGGCTTAATAACTCCTAAAAACAGCAAGTATACAGAAGTAGAGGCTGATATAAATAATATAGAAATTCATGAAATTAATATAGATACTATTTCAAATGATGAAGTTATGATAAAAATTATGATGATAGATGAGCCAGAAATTTTAGGACCTGCCATGGAAAAGTTACCTAAAGAGGTATTTGAAAAGTATACCGTAGTTAGAAGTACTCCTTATTTCTTAGAGTTTTTGAATAAGGAAGTTAATAAAGGTGTAGGTGTTGAAATGTTAGCCAATCACTTAGGAATCAAAAGAGAAGAAATAATAACTTTAGGAGATGCTGGAAATGACCTTCATATGATAGAATATGCAGGACTTGGAATAGCTATGGGAAATGCATTTGATGAAGTTAAAGAAGCAGCGGATTATATTACTGATACCAATGAAAATGATGGAGTTGCAAAAGCAATAGAAAAATTCATATTAAATAAATAAAAAAGTGCAACTATATAATTTTGCTTATTCCATCGACTAGCTCCAAGTCATCGCAAAATTAATAGATGCACTTCAAAGCTGAAGGAAGGAATTTATAAAACGTTATTCACAGGGTAACATTTTTATAATTTCCAAAAGAATAAATTTAAGAAGTTACTGTGTTTGCAGTAACTTTTTTGCTTTTCAAGGGTATTTTTTAAGAACTATTGTCAAATTATACTCATATAACTATAAATATAAGCTAATAAAGAAAGAAGGATAAATATGTGTGGAATAGCAGGCTTTGTTAATTTCAAGAAAAATATAAAAGAAGAATACAAAACACTAAAAAATATGACTGATACTTTGAAGGATAGAGGCCCTAATGCAGAAGGTCTGTACACATCTAGCAATATTATGTTTGGCCATAGAAGGCTTGTAGTAGTTGATCCAGAAGGTGGAGGTCAACCTATGAAAAAGAGTGTTAATGGAAAAGAATATATTCTTGTTTACAATGGTGAATTATATAATACAGAAGATTTAAGAAAAGAATTAATAAATGATGGATATACATTTGAAGGATATTCAGATACCGAGGTATTACTTTTATCATATATTAGATGGGGCATAGATGCTATATCAAAGTTTAATGGTATTTTTGCCTTTGCTATTTATGACGAAGATAAAAGACGGGTAGTTTTAGCACGAGATGCCATGGGGGTTAAACCATTATTCTTTACTTTTAAAAATGATACTTTTATTTTTGGTTCAGAAATTAAGGCATTATTTAAACATCCATATGTTGAACCAATTGTAGATAAAGATGGATTAACAGAATTATTTGCTTTAGGGCCAGCCCTTATACCTGGTACAACTTTATATAAGGGAATTGAAGAAGTTAAACCAGCTGAATATTTGATTGTGGATGCAAGTGGTATAAAGAAAGATATGTATTGGGAGCTTAAGGCAGAGGAGTTTAAAGAAAGTGAAGAAGAGGCAGTTGACCATGTAAGGGAACTTCTTGTCGATGCAATAAAAAGACAATTAGTTGGTGATGTACCACTTTGTACTTTCTTATCAGGGGGATTAGATTCTTCAGCAATATCAGCTATAGCAGCAGAAGAATTTAAAAAGAAAAATAAGATTTTAACTACTTATTCTATAGATTATGAAGATAATGAAAAGTATTTTAAATCATCACTATTTCAACCAACTTCAGATCAATATTATGCAGAGATGATGGCTAAATATATAGGAAGTGAGCATAGAACAGTTGTATTAAATCATATGGATTTAGTAAATTCCCTTGATAATGCTGTAATCGGTAGGGATTTACCAGGTATGGCAGATGTGGATTCTTCCCTATATCTATTTTGCAGGGAAGTTAAAAAAGATTTTGTAGTAGCCTTATCTGGAGAGTGTGCAGATGAATTATTTGGAGGTTATCCATGGTTTACTAACGAGGATATGATTAATGCAAATACTTTTCCATGGTCAAGATTTATTGGAGATAGAAGGAAAATATTAAGTCCAGAATTAAAAAAATTAGAAATAGAGGATTTAGCACAAACAGCATATAATGACACTTTAAAGGAAGTTCCTCATTTAGATGGCGAAAGTAAATTAGAATATAGAATGAGAGAATTATTTTACTTAAACTTAAGATGGTTCATGGTTAATTTATTAAACAGAAAAGATAGAATGAGTATGGCAAATAGCTTAGAGGTTAGAGTACCATTTGCAGATTATAATATAGTAGAATATGCTTTTAATATTCCTTCAAATATAAAGCTTTTAAATGGAAGAGAAAAAGGATTATTGAGAAAGGCTTTAGAAGGAATTTTACCAGAAGATATTATATATAGAAAGAAGAGTCCATATCCAAAGACTTATAATCCAATCTATACAGATTTAGTTTGTAATATGATGGGTGATATACTAAGAGATAAATCATCACCTATATTAAATATAATTGATGAAAATAAGGTTAAAGAAATAGTTGAAACTAAGGGAGAATCATATAAAACACCATGGTTTGGACAATTAATGTCTGGACCACAAATGATAGCGTATTTAATTCAAATAAATAATTGGTTAAAAAACTACAATGTAAAGTTAATATAGATAATTAATTTTTAAATGAGCTGTCTTTGCGACAGCTCATTAATTGTTTTATAATGAAAATAATAATTACTTTTTTAGGAGGAGTTGTATGACAACTTTAATTTTATCTAATGGAAACATGATTAAAGATAAAGAAATAGATAGTGGATTGACTAATGTGGTTGCATGTTTATCATCTTCAAAAAATATAAACAAGGTAAGGGATATACAGTTTAATAATATACATAAGGATATAATAATAAAAAATAAGAATAAAATATTTTTAAGAATACCAATTTTAATAGAGGGAGAAAAACTTATAATTAATGCAGTTATAGATAAGGACAAGGTGATTGTTAATTATGAAAATGACATACTTGTAAAATTTTTAAAAGAGAAGATATCATTACACGAAAAAATAGACAAATATATGATATGCTTATTTCTATTTCAGTACTTTGCATACCTATATAATGAAGAATTATTGAAAATAGAAGATAGAGTAGATGATTTGTTTCAAGATGCTATAAATTCAGGAAGTGTAGATAATAAGAAAATCTTAGAGATAAAAAAGGCAGTTTCATTGATCAAGAGATTTACATCATATTATAAATCAATGATAACCTATTTAGATGATGAATTCAGCGGACTAGATTTATATAACAAAGTTTTATTTGTTCTAGATAATACCCTAAGCCTAGTAGAAAATATAGAATCATCTATATTTTCATGTATAGATTTATATAATTCAGAACTATCAAATAAAATGAATCAAACTATGGAACTTCTTACTATAATAACTGTATTGTCATTACCTCTTACTATTATATCAGGAATTTTTGGTATGAATTTTGAAAATATGCCATTATTAAGAAATCCTTATGGTTTTATTAGTTCTATTATTTTTACAATAGGATTAATAATATTAGAAATTATTTATTTTAAAAGAAAAAAATACTTGTAAAAGATTGCAAAGTAATCTTTTAAATTAAGAATGAAAAATTCAGGAGGTTTTTCACAGCAAAACTTAATTTTAATTGCTATTAGACACCTTTTATTCAAAAATCCTAAAAGATTTTTTCCTAAATTATTCATTCTTAATTCTTAATTTTACATTATAAAAATGCTTGCATTTTTTTACATAAGGTATTTTATATCTAATATTTTATTATCTTTAATATAGACTCTTGGGGCTCTTCTTCCGATTAGGCAAAGGACTTCGTAGCTAATTGTATCTAATATTTTAGCCATATCTTCTGCATCAAACTTAACATTACCATCAGAGCCTAGAAGTATGGCTTCATCTCCTGTTTTTAAATCTTCAATATCAGTTACATCAACCATAAATTGATCCATACATACATTTCCTATAATTGGTGCTAGTTTTCCTTTAATTATTACCTTTCCTTTATTAGATAAACCCCTAGAATATCCATCAGCATATCCAACTGGTAGTGTTGCAACAATTGTTTTTCTAGTTGTTTTATAAGTCATGCCATAGCCTATGAATTCATTTTTTTCAACTTCTTTAATATGGACTATTCTAGTTTTCCAAGTTAAAACAGGTTTTATATTTATATTATATTTATTAACTTCATCAGAAGGATAATAACCATATTGAATTATTCCAGGTCTTATATAATTAAAGCAGCTTTCTGGTAAATCTATTATAGCAGCACTATTAGAAAGATTCTTTTTATTTACAGTAAGACCTTTATCTTTTAGTCTATTTAATATGGAATTATAAATATCTATTTGCTTTTGAGAATAGGATTTATCTTTAGAATCTGCTGTTGAAAAGTGTGAAAATACGCTCTCAATATTTAGGTTACTTAACTTTGATATATTTACTATATCATCTATATCTTTAAGATTATCTCTAAAACCTATTCTGCCCATTCCAGAATCTATAGCTATATGAATATTAACAATTTTATTTAACTCTTTAGCTTTTTCATTAAGCTTTTCTGCAAATGAAAGTGTAGATACAGTTGGTTCTACATTATATTTTATTAATGCATTAATGGAATAGTCTTCACTTATGCCAAGAAGCATTATTGGAGCAAAGATATCATTTTCTCTAAGTTCAATTGCCTCAACTATATTTGCAACCGCAAGCTTTTTAACACCGCAATTAAGTAAGACTTTAGAAATTTCAACAGCTCCATGACCATAAGCATTAGCTTTAACAACTCCTATTATTTCACTTTCTTTAGATTTTATTTTAATTTCATTTATATTATTAATTAAATTATTTAAATTAATTTCTGCCCAGATTGGATGTAATAAATTCATAATATAACCCCTTACTATTATTGACTTCTTAATCATATCATTGATAATATTATATACATAAACTGAATCTTTGATAAGTATCAGTTTTGATAAATTTGATGGTATCAGATTGGAGGGAAATATGGATATACTAACAATAAATTTAAATGTTAATAGTAATATTCCACTATATATTCAACTTTATAATTTTATAAAAAATGAAATTCAATTAGGAAATTTACAAGCAAATAGCAAGCTACCTTCAAAAAGAAAATTATCAAAATATTTAGATATTAGTCAAAACACAGTAGAAGCTGCATATGAACAGTTAATAGCAGAAGGATATATAATTTCTTTTCCTAAGAGAGGATATTATGTTACAGAGCTTCAAGAGGTGATAACCTTAGGAAATAATAGAAAAGTTAATAAAGATGAGTTAAAGGTAAAAAAATACTATAAGTATGAATTTTATTCTAGCAGAGTAGATCTTGAAAGTTTTCCATATGGCATATGGAAAAAAATAAATAAGGATATGATATCAGAAGAAAATAAAGACTTATTACAAATTGGACATTCTCAAGGTGATAGAAATTTAAGGGAAGCTATTTCTAATTATTTAAGATATTCAAGAGGTGTAAACTCAAATATAGATAATATAATTATAGGATCTGGTAGTGAATACCTAATCCAAATATTAATAAATATATTAGGAAGAAATAGAATTTTTGCGGTTGAAGAGCCCGGGTATTATAAAATTAGAAAAATATTAAAAGTTAATGAAATAACTCCAAAGGGTATTCATATAGACGATTATGGAGTTAATATAGAAAGCTTAAGATATAGTAAGGCAGAGGTAATTCACATTACCCCGTCTCATCAATTTCCAACAGGAATAATTATGCCTATTAATAGAAGAATACAACTATTAAATTGGGCTAATGAAGAAGATAAAAGATATATTATAGAAGATGACTATGATAGTGAGTTTAGATTTGAAGGGAGACCTATTCCAGCTTTACAAAGCTTAGATACTAAAGGAAAAGTAATATATTTAGGAACATTCTCAAAATCATTTTCTCCTTCTACAAGAATTGCTTATATGGTACTGCCGGATAAATTAATGCAAATTTATAAAAAAGATTTTAGTTTTTTAGCATGTACAGTTGCTAGAATAACTCAACAAGCTTTATTTAAATTTATTGAAGAAGGATATTTTGAGAGACATCTTAATAAAATGAGAAATATATACAGGAAAAAAAGAGAATTCTTAGTTTCTTTAATAAAAAAATATTTACCTAACACTGAAATTATAGGAACTAATTCAGGGCTTCATTTATTGATTAAAGTTAATAATGGTATGACTGAAAATGACCTTATTAAAGCTGCTGAAGAAAAAGAAATAAGAATATTAGGATTATCTAATTCTTATTTAAGTAAGTTAAATGAGACTAACACTGTTTTTTTAGGATATGCAAGTTTAAGTAATGAAGAAATGGAGGAAGCTATTATTTTATTAAAGGAAGCATGGAATTTATAATTAATATTTGGAAATAATAATATAAGCAAATAGATTAAAAGGAGTATTATTATGGCTTATATTAATTTTAAAGAAGAGGTATCAGTAGCTAGAGATCAGTTTGAAAAAAGAATAAAGAATAATAAAAGAATATTTGAAAATTTATTAGATAGTAAAGATGTTTATACAGAATATATCCCAAATGAAAGATATAGCTTTAAAGAGCATAATAACTTGGTTATAGGTGGTGGACACCCAAAGAAAGAAGATGAGTTTCAAGAAATTAAAGATGCAGATATAATTTGTACAAAGTTTATAAAATGTAGATTTTCTAATATAAAATTTACTAATTGTAGATTTATTGGATGCTATTTTGAAGAGTGTGAGTTTATGGGGGGAGGTGTTGTTTTTCAAGATTGTATCTTTGTTAAAAAGGATAGTGATGAAAAACCAAATTTAAATAAAAATGATAATTTTTCATGCGAATTTAATCATTGTAATATATATGCAAAGTTTATAAACTGCACATTGGAGTATATAATTTTCAATAAATCTAATTTAAAGAATACTAATTTTGAATTAAGTGATATGAGTAATGGTATGATATTTGATTCAAATTTAGATATGATTATTATTTCTGATACTGATCTTTCAGGTGTTAAAATAGTTAATACATATATTGAGGATTTAGAGTTTAGAGATAAATATAAAAGTAAATTAGATGAAAAGACATTTATAGATAAGATTAAAGTTAAGAAAAAGACTAGAGATGAGTATGAAGGTATTTATACAGTTTACGAAAATATTGCAGATAAGTTTAAGGATAACAATTTAACTAATAACTTTGGAGAATATTATTACTTGTGTAGAAAAACTCAAAGAAAAGTTCTTAAGCCTATACCTAAGATTGGATCTACCTTTGGACTATTAACCTGTGGATATGGAGAAAGACCAGTATATGCAGTTTATTTTTCTTTAATTGTAATTTTTCTATTTTCAATTTTGTATTTATTTTTTGGAATAAAGGTTGATGAAGAAATAATTACTTATGGTAGTAATATTAGCAAAGCATTTAATATAAGACAGTTATTAAAAGATTATAATGAATCTTTAAACTTAAGCGTTGGGATGTTTGCAGGAGTAGGACTAAATGAAGCACAACCTTCACCAAGGTCTTATATGCTTAGTAATATTGAAATGTTAATAGGTGTTTTGATGATGGGAGTTGGAATAGGAGCATTAGTCAAAAAGATAGTAAGATAATTAGAGTTGTATGATAAGTAAATTTAACTTATTATACAACTCCTTCACTTCTCAGAAATTTATAAAAAGATTATCTTATGAATAATTTTTTATAAATTTCATACTTCAGTTTTTGTAAATTTATTTTTATAATCTTCTCCCCAAATAACCATTGAGTCTAAAATAGGTTTTAAGCTATAGCCTGTCTCTGTCAATGTATATTCTACTCTTGGAGGGACTTCGGGATAAACTTTACGTGTTAAAAGTCCTGAGGACTCCATGCTTCTAAGATTCGAAGTTAATACTTTTTGAGATATTTCTCCAATGGATTTCTTTAGTTCACCAAATCTTTTTGTACCAGTAAGAAGGTCTCTTATTATTAATACCTTCCATCTATCTCCAATAAGTTTTAATGTCATTTCAACAGGACAATCTGGAAAATCCTTTGACATAAAATCAATCCTTTCTCTGTAATATCATAAATATACTATAATTCTATTTATTATATATAGAAAATTATATACTAAAAATATTATAGGGACAAATGAATAATAATCTAAATAAGCATAATAAAATTATTTCTAGATATAAAATTATAGTTTCTAATCAATAAAAAAATATCGTTTTACAATAAAAATATCTTGATAAAGATTAAATACAATGTTAATATATAGATAAACAACTAGGAGGGATTTTATGGAGTTAAAGGACGAAAAATTTTTATCTAAGGCATTATCAATTATTCTTAACGTAGCTATTATTTTTGGTATAATTCTTACAGGGATACTAGTCTATGACACCTTTATAAATAGAGGAATTCAAAATATAGTAGTAGATAAAGGCATAATTATAGTATTGTTAGTGGTAGGAATAAGTAATTTGTTTTTTATTGTTTTTATGCTAAAAGGAGTAATAAAGACTTTAATAAAAGGTGATCCTTTTGTTAGATCTAATGCTATTGCATTTAAAAAAATATCTTTATCATGTTTAATAATTGCTTTATGTTATTTAATTAATTTATTTATAAATTCAAATTTTAAAGAATTTAAATTTATTTATGTAGATAATATGGGTATTCATACTGATATGGAGGTATTTATATTTTTATTTGCATCTGCATTTATATATATTTTAGCAAAGGTATTCGATAAGGCTGTATCTTTTAAAGAAGAAAATGATTTAACAATATGATAAGGAGAATAGCATGGGAATAGTAGTAAATTTAGATGTTATGATGGCTAAGAGAAAAATTTCTTTAAATGAATTAGCTGAAAGAGTAGGAATAACTAATGCAAATCTTTCTATATTAAAGAATAATAAGGCTAAGGCAATAAGATTTTCAACATTAGAAGCCATTTGTAGGGAACTTAATTGTCAGCCAGGTGATATATTAGAATATGTAAATGAATAGTGGAGGTGTATTATGGTCAATGCTGTATCTTTAGTTTTAATGAAGGGAGAAAAGCTTCTTTTATTAAATAGAGAGAAAAATAGGTTACCGGTTATAGTTATTAAGGATAACGAAACACCAGAGAAATGTATTGAGAGATGGACTAAGGATAACATAGAAGTAGGAATATCAAAATTAATAAGACATGACAAAATATTTAAAATTGAAAATTATAATATAACTTTAATATTTATTGATGCTACTAATTCTGAAGTAAAATTAATTAATGAAGATTTAGTATTTGAGGATTGTAAATATATTAATAATATTAATAAAGTAGAAGAGGACTTTTTAAAAAATGTTATAAGAAAGTGTAACTTAATTAATTATAATTCATTAGCAGTTGAAGCTTTAGCAAAAGTATATAATTTGAATAATAAATTTGAAATAAGAAATCCTTTTATGAGTTTTGAAAAAGGAAGGATGAAAAGCAATAAGGCTATTAATCTTGTATTATTATCATTATTATTAGGAGTTTTATTCTCTATTTTTGTATTTAGTTATTTAGGAATATCAGTACCAATTATAATAATTTTAACTTTTATAATATTTATTAGTATAGTTGGTATTAGAAATAAAAGTATTTTAGGTTTCTTTTTTGTGTTTTCCAGTATAGCATTATCTATAACTTATGGTATTTTTACTAATGAATTATTTAGAGCTTTGAATATACTAGTAATTCCAATAAATTTATTTTCAGGTTTCTTACTTTTAACTTACGATAATATACCATTTAAATTAACTTCATTTATAAGAGCATTTTTAGAAATAATAGTAGGACAATCAATAGAAAATACTTCAAAGCTTCCATTAGAATTAAGAGAAAGATATGGAAAAACTGATGGTAAAAATAAAAAAGATCATTTTAAATATATAATTAAAGGACTACTAATATCTATACCCTTAGTTATATTCTTGTTAATTCTACTTTCTGGAGCAGATGAAGTATTTAGATATTATATATCAAATATTTGGGAATTTATCGTTATAGAAAATATATTTAATTTTATAGTTAGACTTTTAATAGCTGTAGCAGTCATGTTTTTAATTTATGGATTAAATTATGGATTAGCATCTACTAAGGTTACAGTAAATAGCAAGAGCTTTAATAAGACATTTAATCCAGCTACAATTATAACTGTTCTTATTTCTATTATTTTAATATATCTAGTGTTTACTAAGATTCAAGTTTCATATCTATATTTAAATAAAGAATTACCAGCAGGATTTAGTTTTTCAGATTATGCAAGAAAGGGATTTTTCCAATTAGTATTTTTAGTATTCTTAAATCTTATTATGATAATTTCAATTAAGGTTAAAACAGTAGTAAATAGCAATAAGATGAATAATGTTTTAAATACTTTTTATAGTATAATAACTATTTTAACTGTGAATATGGGGATAGCCGCAATATATAAGATGAATTTATATATTGGAGAATTTGGATATACAAGACTTAGAATTTTAGTTCAAGCCTTTACAGTATTTTTATGTATATCATTATTAACGCTTCTTATATTTATTTGGAGAGAAAAGACATTATTTAAGCCAATTGCTGTAACAGGAATGATTATATATCTTGCTTTAAATTATGTTAACATAGATAACTTTATTGCAAGAGAAAATATTAAGCTTATAAATCAGAGAGCAGAAATAGATTTATGGTATATATCAACTCTTTCTTTAGATGCAAAAGAAGCTATTGATAAAGGAAGAGAAGATGGCGTAATAAGCAGTGAATATTATAATTTATGGGAAAATAAAAAAGTGTTAACTAATCATTGGTATGAGTACAACTATTTTAATAATAATATATTGAAATGAAAAAGCTAGGCTGTCTACGGACAGCCTAATTAAATAAAATGAATAATATTAACATATTAGGTAGTAGAGATAGTAGGGGTGAAGAGTATATGAGAAAAACAAAAAAATATTTATTGGCAATATCATTGCGAAAAAGCAGAATTAGAGTGGATAAGTGATGAAGTTATAAAAATTAATGGTATTAAATTAAATATAAAAAAAGAAATTTATGATTATAGAAGAAAATAATATATTTTTAGATGATAAGTGCGTCTATTAGTTTTGAAATTACTTGGAGAGAATTCCAAATAATAAACAAAATTAAATAGATGCACTTTTTAAATTATACAAAATTGTAAAAATAGTAAAAATATTATATAATTACCAATAAAAACTAACTTGGAAAGGGAATAAATTGGGGGTATTTAATTTTGAGGAGATATAATTTAGAAAAGGTTAAAAGAAAATATTTATTAATTTTATTATCAGTAATTTTGGCAATATCTTTATTAATTTATAAAAGTATAAATGCTTTAGACAATAATCTTACTAAGAAAGAAAAGATTGAAGATTTTCAATATATGTATGATGTAATTAAGAAAAGCTATCCTTATCTTGAGTTAAATAAAAGAGTAAATAATGTTGATTGGCTTGAAAATAAGGATATTTATTTAGAGAAAATAAAAAATACAAAAAATGATAATGAATTTATTAATGAGTTAAATAATATTTTAGGAGATTTGAATAATGGACATACTCATTTAATTGATAATTATTCACTTTTTAAGCTTTTTAATAATTCTTATGGAGAGTTAGGTTGGTATGATTTTTTTGATGAGGATATAGTAAAAAAGAGATATGAAGGATTAGAAGAAATAAAGGGCAATAATAAATCATTTTCTAAAGAAGATTTAATCTTAAAGGATATAGTTGAAGGAGAAGTTGGTTATATATATTTACCTGAAATGACTCCAAGAGGAAATTCTATCGAAGAAGATATTGATTTAATTTCAAAATATATTAAAACTTTAGAAAATCATAAGTCAATAGTAATTGATATAAGAGGCAATGGCGGTGGAAATGATAGCTATTGGATGGAGGTAATATCTAGAATTATCCCAAAGTCATATAACGCTTCAGGTTATATTTTATTCAGAGACAGTGAAATAATAAATGAGTATATTAATTCAAGAGATATCAATGTAGAAGATATTCAGTATTTACCAAAGGAAATAATAAATAATGGACCAAATGAGATAAATAGTGATTTCAAGTATTTTGTTAAAAATAATAGGCTTATAGAAACAATGGATAGTATAAATTTTAAGGGGAAAATTTATTTATTAGTTGATAGAGTCGTATATTCATCAGCTGAATCATTTTCTATATTTTGCAAAGAAAGCGGTATTGCAACTGTCATTGGAGAAACTACTGCTGGGGATGGAGGGGGATATGATCCTATATTATTTAAACTCAAAAATAGTGGATTAATTGTTAGAATGGCTGGAGATATGTATTTAACTGGATCTGGTATTTGTAATGAAGAGTTTAAAACTATTCCGGATTATATAATTGATAATCCTATAAGAACTAAAGAGTTTAGTGATGATAATTGCATTAATAAAGTATTAGAGTTAAATCAGAGTAATTAGTAGAAATATAAGTAGTTAATGGTTAAAAGATTATAAGGGTATTAAAACGAATAAAAAGTTATTATAAATTGTAAAAGTTATGGATTAGATAAGATTCTTGTAACTTGTAATAAGGAGAATATAGGAAGCAAAAGAACCATAATTGCTAATGGAGGATTATTTGAAAATTATATTGAAGTATATGGCGATATTATGGAACGTTATTGGATAAATACGGAATAAAGAGTTAAAGTTTTTATGAGAAAATATTATTTTTAACAAGGTTCCTCAAATTAATTAAGGAGATAGATGTTATGATAAATGGAATTATATTAATTGCTGGAGGGCTATTATGTTTATTGCTACCAAAGGCTAACTGGTATAGGGAATCTATAATAAAGCATAATCACTTAGAAACAGAGGAGTTTTTATCTTTTATTAGAAAAATAGTGGGCTTCGTATTTATATTTTTAGGTGTTTTATCTTTCTTTTCATAAAATAATTATTAATCCAATACAAAATTAAAAATATTTGAGAAGGTGGGGTAAATAAAATGAAGAAAATAATATTAAGTATTTCTATAAGTTTTATTTTAGTTATATCATTATTAATATTTATCTTAATAAATGCAAAAAAAGAATTTGAGGAATATTTAAAAGTAAATTATCCGAATAATATCTTTCAGGTTAATTTACCTAAGATAGATGTTATTTATGGAAGTTACTATTCAGATGTATTTTGTATAAGTGATAGTATTTCTTTTAAAATAAGCAAATCATGGAATACAAAGCAAGTATCAGAGCATTATTCCGAAATAAAAAATAAAGAAAAAAATAATTTTGAAATAGCACAAATTTTTAGTAATAGTGAAGTTGAAAAATATATAAGTAGTATTAGTGCAGGAAGTAAATTTCCTACAACAGAGAAATACAAATATGATGCAATATATATAAGTGTTATTCCAGATACGGATATGCTATATATAACAAAAGATATTTTTAATTTGTTAAAGGAAAAGAAAATTGAAGTAGCTGAAATTAATATTACTTATGAAAAAAATATGGGTGTGTACGAAGGACATTTTTCGGATAAAGATTATGATTTAAATATAAATGAAATAGAAGATAAAATAATCAAAATAAAGTGATTTTAAGTACTGGGAATTAGTTTAAATTATATTATTAGTTTAATTAATAATGGTTAGATGATGAAATGGAAAAATATTTATCTGATCCTTATAACTTCAATAAGTATTATATTGCTTATTTAAAAAGAGGGGGATGAATTTGGATTTATATAATAAATTTAGGTTTAATATGGAGAGCTTTAGTGGAGGTATAGATTTCCTATATAACATATATGGGTTAGATGAAAATGAAGATTATGAAGCTATTATTTTAGCACCATCATGGAAGCCAGAAAAGATATTCAAGAATTTTAATACTGAAATCAAATCCATTAAAATAGGACCATACTATAGTAGTTACATTGTACAAGTAGATAGTAAGAAATATGGATATATACAAACTTCAGCAGGAGCATCTAATTTAGTAGATTGCTGTTTGACATTAGGAAATACTAAATGTAATAAAATAATATTTATAGGTGCAGTTGGAGCGTTAAAAGATGATATGAAATTAGGAGATATTATTACTCCATCAAAATCTATTGCAGGGGATGGAGCATCACTTTATTTGTATGAAAATATATCTACTGATAAGTTTCAAGCACTAATATATCCTAAAGTAGAGTTAAAAGAAAATTTAATAAGTATTGCAAATAAAATTGGAATTGAAGTTAAAGAAAAAGTAGTATATTGCACAGACTCTATATTTTGTGAATATTTTCATTTAAATGAGATATTAGAGTTTGGGAGTGAAGCAATAGAAATGGAAACAGCAGCATTTTATCGTTGCATGGAAATTATGAATAAAGAAGGAATTGCAATTTTATGTGTTTCAGATAATACAGCTACACAAAATGCATTAATTGGAAGAAGTGAAGAAGACACAGAAAAATTTCATAAAAGTAGAGAACAATTAATTTCTAAATTAATATTAAGTTTATAGAATATATGTATTATATGATGAAGTATTTTGTTGGGGGAGAATGTATTGAAAATAATTTTGTTAGGTATTGCTGTTATATTATTTGGAATTGCATTGATATTGTGTTCATCAGGTGGTGCTACTGCATTAGGATTAGGTATAGCAGCCATAGGTTTAATAATGTCCATTATTGGGGTTTTTACTGAAGATAGATATAAATAATATAATACTACGAAAGAAAAATGAGGTGAAATAATGAGAGTTGGAATAATTGGTCCATCAGAAGATGAGGTTATACCTTTGGATGGGCAATATCTATTTTAAATGTCATAGCAACATTCTAACCTTAATTAGAAAAGTTTTAATGAGTATTTGAGACAAAAAGTAATTATTCGTAGAACAATTGTATTATAGGAGGAGTTAGTTTTACATCTAAACTTCTTGATAAATTCCAATTTAATGAACAATCTTAAGTTTGTGTGAATTAAAAATAGGAAAAGAGAATAGGTGAGAAATTATGATTATTGATAAGAAAGAAATTATATTAAAAAACGGACAAAAAATATTACTTAAAAGTGCAACAGAAAAAGATGCAGAATCACTTTGTCATCATCGTTATATTACTTCTTCTGAATCGTATTTTATGGCAAGATATCCAGAGGAAATAAGTTTAGATGTAGAAGGAATGAAAGAAAAGTTAGTTACTATTGAAAAGGATGAGAAAGATTTTACAGTTACAGCTTTTTTAGATGGAAAAATAATAGGAGATGCAGGAGTCACTAAAATTAGGAACCATATTAAATATCGTCATAGAGCATATTTTGGAATTTCTATTTTGAAAGAATATTGTAATAAAGGACTTGGAAAATATATATTAGATATAGCATTAGAACAGGCTAAGAGGAATGGATTTGAACAAGTTGAATTAGGTGTATTTGAAGATAATTTAAGAGCAATAAATTTATATGAAAAATGTGGATTTAAAAAAGTTGGGATTCAACCAAGAGCCTTTAAACTTAAAGATGGTATTTATAGAGATGAAGTTCAAATGGTGTATATTTTCAATTAATAATTAATAGGTATTTGTGGTTTATTTTGACTATGAAAAAGAAAAATTATAGTATAAATCCTTTGTGAAAGTGTTATAATTACATTAAATTGGATAATACTTTAATTGAGGTGAAATAATGTTTGAAGATAAGTTAAGGGAAGCTATTAAACTGTTATTAGAATATAACCCCATTATTATATATTTATTTGGATCTGCAAGTAGAAATGAGTTAAGAGAAGATAGTGATATTGATATTGCATTTTTATCTAAGGAAGATATTGATGAATATACTGTGTTTATGAAAGCACAAGAGCTTGCTGATATTTTTAAAAGAGAAGTAGATTTAATTGATATTTCAAAGTCATCAACAGTATTTAAAGCTCAAATCGTAGGAAATGGAAAAGTTATTTATTGTTCAGATGACAAAGAAAGAATGTTTTTTGAGATGCGTGCTTTTAAAGAATATGTTTTATTTAATGATGAGAGAAAATGTATTATTGAAAAGATAAAAGAAAGAGGTTCAGTTTATGGGAAGTGATGTAATTTTAAATAAAATAGATACTATAGAAAGATGTATAAATAGAATAAAGGAAGTTTATGCTGACAATCCGGAAAATTTAAATAAAAATTGTTCAGATGATAATTGAAAGACATTTAGAGGATTTTAAAGATTTAATATATTATATGAATAAGTTAATATAAAAAGAATTTAATCAAACAAGATTTATTCACATAACTTTTAGGGGGGAGCAAAGAAAATGTTGATAACGTACAGTGAAGTTAACCCCAGGATGTAGGAAGAATTGTGTAAAAGCAAATCTACTACATCCTTTTTTATATTTATTTCCTAACAAAAGGAGTTCACTTTATTGTAAAAATACTTTATTTTTAGCTATTATAGCCAAGTAATATTAGCTGTAAGTATTTTCATAAAATTTATTTTAGAAATTAATTAGGTTGGTTGAAAAATATGATATAATTGGTATTAAATTACATTGATTAAGGGGAGATTATGTTGTATGGAATTATATTAATTATTGCAGGGTTATTGTGTATATTATTACCGAAAACTAACTGGTATAGAGAATCTATAATAAAGCATAATCACTTAGAAGTAGAGGAACTTTTATCTTTTATTAGAAATATAGTGGGTTTTATATTTATATTTTTAGGGGTTTTATCTTTCTTTTCATAAAAATAATAAATATTTTTAAAATTGGTGGGAAAGAAAATGAGATAGATGATTACAGTAAGATTAATTATAGGCCTTGGAGTCTTAATTATTAATATTTAATAGTCTTAAAGGAAGAAGATAAAGTAATTAGTGAATAGGATTATATAAGAGAAAATTTGATGTTTCTTTGAAAAATTAGAATTTATTGCTTAGCTTATTTTAAGTAATGAACTATTGTATTAAGTTTGGGTGGGGTATTAAATAGAAATTTTAGGAGGGGTGTTATGCAATATGAAGTATCAAGTGGAGCAGTAGTATTTACACGCAAAGAAAATGATATTTACTTCGTTATTGTGAAATCTTTAGAAGGAGATTATGGATTTCCAAAAGGACATATTGAAGGAGCAGAAACAGAAGAAGAGACTGCATTAAGGGAAGTATATGAAGAAATAGGTGTAAGAGCGCAAATTATTGAGAGCTTTCGGACAACTGATGAATATATAATTCCTAATAAGAAAGAGATAATTAAAAAAGTAATATATTTTGTTGCAGAGTACGATAATCAACAGATATGCTATCAAGAAGATGAATTAGAAGGGGCTTATTTAATGAGATATGAAGAATCAATGGAAGTCCTTCATTTTGATAGCTCAAAAAGAATACTAAGAGAAGCAAAGGTCTTTATTGAATAAATTTCAATTTGGGGAGGTATAACAATGAAATTAAAACTAGTAAAACTTGAAAAAAAGTATAGAAGGCAATTAAATAATATGTTAGATGAGTGGTGTAGTTATGACGAAGAAATTATACCTTATGCAATAAGGAAGGTTGATTATCATGATTTCGATAGATATATTGTGATAGCTTAGAACTTAAAGAGGCTAAATATGGTTTAGTACCTGATTCAACATTCTTTTGCCTTGATGAAGAAAGAGATATTTTTGTTGGAGCTGTTAATATTAGGCATTATCTAAGTGAGAGTTTGTTGCTTAATGGAGGGCATATCGAAGACGGTGTAAGACCTTCAGAAAGAAGAAAAGGAATTGCTACTCAAATGATAGGTCTTGCATTAGATGAATGTAAAAAACTTGGAATTGATAAAGTGTTAATGGTTTGCGATAGTAACAATATTGGTTCCGCCAAGAGTATAATAAATAACGGTGGTGTGATTGAAAATGAAATCGAAATTGACGGGATAGTTGAACAAAGATTTTGGATTAATAACAACTAGAAATTTATAAAGATTACCTCGAATATAAAAATATTAAATAGTATTTTATTGGGAAAAATAATTATAGATTTTTAAGTAGGCTGTCACATGGACAGCCTACTTATATTATACCTAACTTTAATTTTAGTTTTAAAACTCTTAAAACTGCCTCATCTACAACTTCTTCTTTTATATCTCCATTATTTACAGCTTCTATTATAGATGGAATTTGAACTTCATAGTCTGAAGATATAATTAAGTCATTACCTGAATTTACAGCAAAAATTGCAGAGTTAACTTCTCCAATATAATCTTTTATAGCACTCATCTGTAAATCATCTGTCATTATTACACCGTTGAAATTTAATTCATTTCGAATAACATCATGTACTTTTTTAGATAGAGAAGCAGGTAAATTTTCATCTATAGAATTTATTATATTATGAGAAACTAAAATGCTATCAGCTCCTGCGCCTACACCGGCTTTAAAAGGAATAAAATCATTATTTAAAAAACTTTCATAGCTTCTATTATCTATAGAAATACCTGAATGAGTATCTAAATTATTGCCATATCCAGGAAAATGCTTTAAGGTTGAACCTATATTATTTTCTTTCATAGTTTTAACTACAGTTTTAATATATTCAGCAGTTTCTTCTGCAGATTTTCCAAAAGTCCTAGGATAAATATAATCATTAGGATCAGTTGAAATATCAGCAACTGGAGCTAAATTCATATTAATTCCAATGGATTTTAAAAGAGTAGCTTTTTCCTTAGTATCAGTAATAATTAGGGGATATCCTCCTTCATTATATAGTTCTTGTGGTGAGTAAAACGGAACTGATCTAAACTCTGAATACCAGCTTAACCTATTAACAGTGCCACCTTCTTCATCTATTGCTATAAAAAGTTTAATAGGTGAGTTTGCTTGATAAGTATTTATAGTAGAGGAAAGACTTTCTTTATTTTCACCGTCTATATTTTCATCAAATAAGATAAACCCACTAACGCTATATTCATTTATATCATCAATGGCGGTATATTCATTGCATCTAATTAAAAACATTTGTCCAATTTTTTCTTCTAAAGACATAGTCTTTAATATTTCATTAGCATTCTCATCAATACTATCTTTAACTTCTACGCTTTCTTCAATAGTTTCTTCTGGATTAATTGCAGATTGGATAATATCATTATCTCTATTAATAAACTTACCAAGTAAAAATCCAGAAAGAAGGGATGTTATAATAATAAATACAATTAAAATAAATTTTTTCATGTTTACCTCCACAAAAAATTACTGTTTACTATAAATATTAACACTTATAGCCAAGCTTAAACATTATATAATATAAGAAATTTCAAATTTTTGTTCCAATGTAGGCTAGAAAATTGAAAATAATAAAGAATACAGCATAAAATATTTACAAAGGGGAAATGTAAAGTTATAATGTTACTGATAATAAGTAAATAATTAAGCATTGAAAGAGAAGAGTATATAGTTATTTAATTTAAAGAGATCTAGGGATGGTGGAATCCTAGAAATTAAACCTATAGAAAGAAGCTCTGGAGCTATAAACTGAAAAAGCATTAAATGTAAGTAGGTTTATGGGATTCTTCCCTTAAAAAGAAAGAGTGGATTAATTATTATATTAATCAACTTAGGTGGTAACGCGGAATATGTCTTTCGTCCTAAGATTTTAGGATTGAAGACTTTTTTTACTTTTTAGGAAATTATAAAAATGTTACCCTGTGAATAACTTTTTATAATTTCCATCATTCAGCTTTGAAGTGCATCTATTAATTTTGTGATGACTTGGAGCGAATGCGACGGAATAAGCAAAATTAATAGATGTACTTTTTTATTTAATTTTATATTTAAAAGAAAGGATAGATAAGGATGAGTTTAGAAAAATTAGCAAATTTAATATTTCCTAATGTAGATAAAACACCAGAAGATTATATTAAAATGTATCCAAAAAGAAATTTAAAAGAAGGTGCTGTTGTTACAAGATATGCACCATCACCAACTGGATTCCAACATATTGGTGGAGTTTTTGCTGCATTAATTAATGAAAGATTAGCAAGTCAAACAGATGGAGTTTTCTATTTAAGAATAGAAGATACTGATCAAAAAAGAGAAGTTGAAGGTGCCATAGAAGATACTATTCAAACTATGCATAACTTTGGTATGGATTTTAATGAAGGTATGACTGGAAACAATACTTCAAAAGGAGAATATGGTCCATATAGACAAAGTGAAAGAGCTGATATATACAGAGCTTTTGCTAAGGATTTAATTAAGAAGGGATTAGCTTATCCAGCTTTTGATACACCAGAAGAGTTAGCAGAACTTAGAGAAAGACAAACTGCTGCTAAAATAACTCCAGGATATTATGGAGAATATGCAAAAGATAGAAATTTAACTCCAGAAGAAGCTATGGAAAAAATAAATAATGGAGATGCCTACATAATTAGATTTAAGTCACCGGGAAATATAGAAAATAGAGTAGAATTCCATGATTTAATAAAGGGAGATATAAGCTTTCCAGAAAATAATCAAGATATAGTTATTATAAAGGGAGATGGACTTCCAACTTATCACTTTGCTCATGCTATAGATGATGCTTTAATGAGAACTACTCATGTTATAAGAGGAGAAGAATGGTTATCTTCATTACCAATACACGTTCAATTATTTGATGTATTAGGTTTAGAAAGACCAAACTACGCTCATATTCCAACTATAATGAAGAATGATAATGGCTCAAAGAGAAAACTATCAAAGAGAAAAGATGCAGAGGCTGCAGTTTCATACTATAAAGAAGTAGGATATCCAATGGTATCAGTAATTGAATACCTATTAAATATAATAAATTCTACTTTCGAAGATTGGAGATCAGAAAATCCAACAGTGGATTATCATGAATTTGAAGTAGCTTTAGATAAGATGAGTAAGTCAGGAGCATTATTTGATATAGTTAAATTAAATGATGTAAGCAAAGAAGTTATTTGTAAGATGAAAGCTGATGTAGTATATGATTATTATACAGCTTGGGCTAAGGAATATGACAAAGAAATGTATGATTTAGTAACTGCAAATGAAAAAATGTCTAAAGAAATCTTCAATATAGATAAAGAAGGTCCAAAGCCAAGAAAAGATTTTGCAAAATGGGATGAAGTAAGAGGAAAGATTGATTATTTCTTTGATGAATTATTTAACAAAGAAACATCAGAAAATGTTGAGCTTCCAAAGACTTTAACTTTAGAAAATGCAAAAGAAATAATAAAGGTATATAAAGAAAAATTCAATTTCAATGCAGGAAGTCAAGAAAATTGGTTTGAAGATTTAAAGGCTATTGGAGCAGAACTTGGATATTGTGCAAATAGAAAAGAATATAAAGCAAATCCAGATCAATATAAAGGAATGATTTCTGATGTAGCTGGAGCTGTAAGAGCTGCACTATCTCATAGAAGTAATACTCCAGATCTTTATACTATTATGCAAATATTAGGTGAAGATAAAGTAAGATCTAGATTCGAAGCGTTTTTAAATTTATAAAATTAAGGGAGTAGTAATGTACTCCCTTTTTGTTTTAAAAACTAACTTTAAATTTATTTTTCTGTGAACATAAAGGTGAAAATCATAAAAAGATATTTACAAATACATATTTGAATTGTATAATATATTTAGAAAATTCAGGAAAACAAGTAGTTGATTTGTATGCGTGTTACCGATAGGGCATTAGCTTTCTTACAAGTTTAGTAAGAGAGCTTTTTTTTATATATCTTTAGAACTAAATATACATAAATTTAAAAATATAAAGTATGAGGAGAGGTGGGTTTTAAAATGTAATTTTTTTATTTGTGTCAAATTTATGGATAATTATTGAATAATAGGGTAATGCTAATAATTTTAAGTGAAAATTTTAATTATTAACGGGGGGAAATATATGAAAAGAAAAAGATTGATAAGCATTGTATTAACGGCTGCTATAGTTGCAAATTTTATAACAGTTAAATCGAAAACTGTACAAGCGGTAGAAAATGTGAATTTAGCTCTTAACAAACCAATAACTGCTAGTAGCTATGAAGTTAATACTACATCACCAGAAAAGGCTGTAGATGGAGATTTAACAACACGTTGGGGAACAGCTCAAAATAAAGCGGCTAATGAATGGGTAGAAATAAATTTAGAGGAATCTAAACAAATAAGACAAATTAATATTAGTTTTGAAAGAACTGATGAGAATCAAAATATTTTAAGCTACAAGATAGAGTTAGAAAATAACGGAACATATACTGAGGTTTATAAAAAGACAGAAAAAGCAAAACAAAATGAAAAAATAGTATTTGATGAGGTGAAAACGGCTTCTAAGGTGAAAATAACCATTTTAGATGCAAATGGTGGAACTTTAAACTGGAAAAATGTTGGAATAAATGAAGTTGAGATTTATAGTGATGTTGTGAAAGATGTTGAATCAAGAGAAAATGTTAATCATGTTCTTAATTCAACTATGACAGCTTCTAGTGTAGAAGAAAATTTAGAAAGATTAAATGCTTCAAAAGCAAATGATGGTTCAAAAGACACTCGTTGGGCAAGTAATTATGATAGTCCTTCTACACAATGGTTAAAGGCAGAGTTTCCAAAGTTAACAAAAGTAAAACAAATTAATATTAATCTATTAAATAGAGATATAGCTCCTAATGATTCTAATGTAGAAAAATTAAGTATAAAGTACACTGATGAAAATGGAGAGGAAAAATATATTAAAAAGGATTTTGCAAATACCTCATTAGGTTCAGGAAAGGGTTGGAGTACTAATGTATCTATCTTGTTAGATGAAGCTATTGTAGCTAAGGATATTACAGTTTGTGAATTTGTTGCAAACAGTACTTCATATAATAATATAAGTATTACAGAGTTAGAGGCTTACTCAAATGAGAAAAGTCAAGAGGTGTCATTAGACAGTGTAGTTGCTGGAATTGTTGGACAAACTGTTGAAAATGATGTTGAAAAATTACCAATGCCTTCAATGCCAGAGGGATATACAGTTAAAATAAATGGTGCTGATTTTGAACAAATTATTGCTGATGATGGAACAATTGTAAGACCATTAACTGATAAAAGTGTAAAAGTTTCTTTCGAAGTAACTGAAGAAGCAACAAATAAAACAAAGAAAACTGATGATTTGGAATTTATTATTAAAGGTAAAAATACACAAAAAGAAGGTATGAATTCAAAACCTGTTGTTATTCCAGAAATTGCAGAGTGGTATTCAGATAGTACAAATACTTTAAATATTAATAGTGTTGATAAAGTAGTTTACAATGACGATTCTTTAGAGGGGGTTGTAGACGAATTCATTAGTGATTATGAAGAGTTTACAGGAATAAAATTAAGTAAGGAAAAGGGTAGTACTAAAGCAAATGCATATAATTTTGTAAAAGAAGCACCAGATTCTTTATTAGGAGATGAAGGATATACAATGGATATCCAAGGGGATAGAATTATTGTAAAATCACAAAGTGTTACAGGTAATATGTATGGAATGCAAACTATACTACAAATGTATAAGCAAAATGAAAGTTCATTCAATATAGGAACAATGAGAGATTATCCTCGTTTTGAAAAACGTGGTTTCTTATTTGATGTAGCTCGTAAGCCTGTTTCAATGGAAATGATAAAAGATGTTGCAAGAACTATGAGATATTACAAGATGAATGATTTCCAAGTACATTTATCTGATAATTATATTTTCTTAGAGCAATATGGAAAAATGGAAAATGAAGATGAAGCATTTAAGGCATATGAAGCTTTCCGTTTAGAATCAGGATTAACAAACGATGAGGGGGAATCTCCTACAGCAAAAGATTATTGGATTTCAAAAGAAGATTTCAATGATTTTATAGTTAGCGAAAGAAATGTTGGAATGAATATAGTTCCAGAAATAGATGTTCCAGCTCATGCTACATCTTTTACTAAAATTTGGCCAGAATTAATGGTTTCAAACAAAGTATCTTCATTAAATGCAAATAGACCATTAATAGACCACTTTGATGTATCTAAACCAGAAGTTGTTGAAAAAATTAAAGAAATATTTGATGATTATACAAAGGGAAATAATCCAACATTTGATTCACAAACTACAGTACACATTGGTGCAGATGAGTTCTTATCAGATTATACAGCATACCGTAACTTCTTAAATGAGTTAGTACCTTATATAAAGGAAACTAATACTGTACGTATGTGGGGAGGATTAACTTGGATTGATGATAAGAAAACTGAAATTGATAAAGATGCTATAGAAAATGTAGAAATGAATTTATGGTCTAGTGATTGGGCAGATGGATTACAAATGTATAATATGGGGTATAAATTAATTAATACTATTGATGATTTTGGTTACATGGTACCTAATGGAAGTATGGGACGTGCAAACGCATATGGAGATTTATTAAATATTAATCGTATATTTAATGAATTTGAAGCAAACCGTTTAAAAACAAGATCAGGGTATAAATATGTTCCTTCTGGGGATGATCAAATGCTTGGTGCAGCTTTTGCAATTTGGAGCGATAATATTGATAAATCTGCTTCTGGACTAAGTGAGTCAGATTTATATTGGCGTTTCTTCGATGCTATGCCATTCTATGCTGAAAAAACTTGGGCAGCAACAGGTAAAGAAAAAGGAAGTGCAGATGAATTAAGTACATTAGCAAATGAAAAGGGTATAGGACCAAATGTAAATCCATACTATCAAGAAGAAAAAGAAGGGGAAGTATATGAAAGCTATGATTTTGAAAATGGATTAGAAGATACTTCAAAGAATGATAGGGATTTAATTGAAGGAACTGCTAAAGTAGAAAATGGAGCTTTAACTCTAGATACAGACGAAAGTTATGTAACATCTCCTATAGAAAAGCTTGGAAATGGTAATGAGTTATCTTTTGATATTACCTTAGAAAAAGCATCTAAACCAGGAGATATATTATTTGAAGCAGATGCTGCATATGGAACACATGACATAAGAATTATGGAAAATGGAAAGCTAGGCTTTACAAGAGAATTATATAATTACTACTTTGATTATGAATTACCAGTAGGTAAAACTGTAAATATTAAAATTGTTTCAGAGCAACAAAAAACTAAATTATATGTAGATGATGAGTTTGTTTCTGATGCTAGTGGAAAATTTATTCATAATGATATAGTGAAAAAAGAAAATATCACCAATTCTACATTTGCATTACCTTTAGAAAGAATAGGATCTAAAGCAAATGCTATTGAAGCAGTTATTGATAATGTAGAAGTTTCAGAGTCTAAAGCAGTAGAGGATATTTACCATAAAGAAAATTGGACTGGTAAAACTAATACTGAAACTATTTATGATGATACAGAAGGTAAATTACAATATGCATTTGATAATAAGCAAAATACAATTTGGCATTCTAATTGGCAAGGAGCAACTGATAAATTAGATGGAACAAATTCATTCTATGCAGAATTAAATTTAGGTAAAGCATATAAAATTAATCAATTTTCATTTACACCTAGAGTAAATAATGCTAGTGGTTATGTTACTAAGGCAGATTTATATGTTAAAAATAAAGAATCTGATGAATGGAAGCTAGTAGCTGAAAATGAAATATTTGAAGCAAATGCAAATAAAAAGACATTTACATTTGATGAGCAAGAAGTTCAATATATTAAGTTTGTAGCTAAGGAATCCAATGATGGTTGGGTAGCAGTTTCAGAGTTTGATATTGCAAATAAGCCAGAACAAACATTTACTGTACATGTTGATGCTACTGAAGGTGGAACAGTAAGTGGTGGAAAAGAAGCAAAACAAGGTGAAGAAGTTACTGTAACTGCAATTCCTAATAAGGGATATATATTTGATGGATGGTATCGTTCTACAGGAGAGAAGGTTTCTGAAAATGATAAATATACATTTAATGTAGATGGAAATATATCATTAATAGCTCACTTTACTAAAAATGGAGAAGTTGAAGTTAATAAGGAAGAACTTGAAAATCTTTATAACACAAATAAATATAAATTAGAAGATAAATATACACCTGAATCATGGTCAATATTTAAAAATGCATTAGATAATGCAAAAGTAGTATTAGACAATGAAAATGCAACTCAAGAACAAGTAAATGAAGCTATTAGCAATTTAAACGAGGGAATATCAAAACTTGTTAATAAGCCTGAAACTTCTGAGGTTGATAAATCTAAGCTTCAAGAAGTAATAAACAAAGCAGAAGCAATAGACACAACTAAGTATACTAAGGAAAGTGTTGATGCATTTAATGAGAAGTTAAAAGAGTGTAAAGATATTTTAAATAATGAAAAAGCTACTCAAGAAGAAGTAGATAAAGCAATAAAGGAATTAGAATTAGCATTAAATAATCTAGAATTATTGAAAGATAATGATAACACTGGAAATGATAATGGAAACAGCAATAACGGAAATAATAATAATGGAAACAACAATGGAAATGGTAATGCTGGAAATGGCAATGCAAATGATAATGCTAGTAATAATAGTACTGGAAAGGGTAATGATTCAAATAAGTTACCAAGTACAGGGGGAACTTCATCAATGGCTGTTGGAGTAATGGCATTAATAATGACTGGTGTTGGAATAGTTATAAGAAGAAAGAGATAGTTAATAAGTTTAAAATTTAATAAAAATGAGCTGTTGTACTAATTAGTGCACAGCTCCATTTTTTTATAAGCAGAAATAATAGAATTAAATAATAAAAATTTTTATTTAATAGTTGAAATTAATTAGTGTTATTATGTAAAATATTTATGAAAAGATAATAAAGGAGATGAATCCATGGAAAACTATAATGTTGTATTAGAATGTTTTGAAAAGAATGATGAGCCAATGAATGCCACTGCAGTTGCAGAAAAAACAGGTATAGACAAAAAAGAAGTATCTAAGGTAATGGATAAACTTAAGAAGGAAGAAAAAATTTATTCACCAAAAAGATGCTACTGGCAAATAAAAAGAGACTAGAAGGAGCTGTCAAAGACAGCTCCAATTACAAATTAAAAATGAATAATTTAGGTTGAAATTTCACGGAAAGTGAAATTTCTTTCCTTCCTTTAGTTCAGAAGTACTTCTATTAATTTTGTAATGACTTGGAGCGAATGCAACGGAATAGGCAAAATTATATAGAAGTACTTTTTTAAAGGAAAATAACTAAAATACCTTGAAGAACTCCAATAATAGCACCTAGTACAAGACCTAGAATTTCAATATGCTTTAACTCTTTTTTAGAAACTTTAATTATTATATCTTCTAGCTTTTCTAAATCTAATTCATTAATTTTTTCTTCAACAATTTTTTGAATATTAACATTTTCTTTAGCTTTAACTAATAAATCAGCACTGATTTCATCAATTGCACTAGGAACTTCTTTATTTAAAATATCATCAATATAAGGAGAAGCCATCATTCTAAATGGCATAGGAATAATATTTAATTTTTCATTTATTATATTTTTTATTTTATTTATCACATAAGAATTAAAATTTTCCCCGTCTGAATTATTTAATGCTTGATCTAATATATCATCTATTGAAAGTAGTTCATTAGAAATAACTTCTCCTATATTAGCAGCAATTTCATTTTTTCTTTTAGGAATTAAACCTAATATTTCAATATTTAAAATAGGAATTTTAATTGGATTAATTGGTCTAAATAAAAGTTTTATGGCTAAGATGTTAGTTATCCATCCTATAAGACCACCAACAACTGTTAATATTAAAATGGTTATAAAATTATTCATAAGTGCCTCCTATTTATGTAAAGTGTTAAATATATAAACAATTTTATAACTTAATATAAAATATTTCAATATAAAGTTTGACTAATTAGTATAAAAATATAATTTGAATATTAAAGAAGCTGTCAAAGGACCAATGTCACTTAGTTAACATTATGGCAGCCTAATAAAAATATGAAGCTATCGCTATCTGTATAAAAAATCCGCTAGCGATAGCTATTTTTTATATTTAAAATAAATTGTTTAAATCT
>NZ_JBNOOE010000013.1:0-108766 GCF_050585265.1 Clostridium nigeriense
AAACTCTCAATAAAAAGTTTAATCTTTTGCTCAAATTACCTTGAGTCTTAATTTTAAGACTTAAAAGAATTGCTGGTTTATTTTATACTTAACTTATATTCTGTTCAATTTTCAAAGACCATTTTTCTTCATCGCCCTCAAGCGACTGTTTTAGTTTACTACTTTAAGATTTATTTGTCAACACTTTTTATTTGACTTTTAAAATCTTTTTTCTTAGTAAGTTGTCCCTTATTTGTTATTTCTCTTGGGAACGAGACTTATCTTAACACTTATTCTGATAATCATTTGAAATTAATTTATTATTTTAGTAAAAATAGCCTTATAATACTACTATTTTCGTTATTTTTCAACATTTTACTTACATTGATACACCTGGCTAAGTTAACTTATTTATTCTTACATATAAATAAAAATCCACCAGCTCAGCTGGTGGTTTTGCATTTTCGGGCCTAGCCCTTTATTACTGGCATCGCCTAAAGGCGTACACTCAGTCTGGCACATGCATTTTTTCTATTTGCTACCCGTAAACGGGTCTAAATATTCCATTGTAAGTTGCTCTGATAATTTATCCTCTTGCAATTGGTTAGATATATATTCTTTTATTTTTTTAGTATTTTTTCCTACGGTGTCAACGTAATATCCTCTACACCAAAACTCTCTATTTCTATATTTATATTTCATATTACCCCATTTTTCAAATATCATAAGACTACTTTTTCCCTTAAGATATCCCATAAAACTAGATACACTCATTTTAGGCGGTATTTCTACCAACATATGAACATGATCTATGCAAACTTCAGCTTCTACTATATTTACGCCTTTCCATTCACATAATTTTCTAAGTATTGCTCCTACTTCTAGTCTTTTTTCTTCATAGAATATTTTTCTTCTATATTTCGGCGCAAATACAATATGGTATTTGCAGTTCCATTTTGTATGTGATAAACTATGTACATCATTCATTTTGAATGTCCTCCTTCTGATATTAAAGTGCAGTTGCCAGACCGCATCTTTATTATATCAGAAGGAGTTTTTTATTATCACCATAGCTTTAAGCTCTTTAGAACCCCACGTCTAACGCGGGGTTTTCTAAATACAATAAAAGATGAAGGCATTAACACCTTCATCTTCTTTAATATTATACTATTTTTTTAATTGAGCCTTTACAGCATCTGCAACAAATTGTACATTTGTTCCAACTATAACTTGTACACTACCTTTTCCTGGTCTTATAACACCTCTAGCTCCTAATGCTGTTAATTTTTTATCTGTAATAATTGAGTTATCTTTAACATTAAGTCTTAATCTTGTAACACAGTTATCTACTGTTATGATATTAGCTTTTCCACCTAAAGCTTCAATATAAGCTTTAGCTAAATCATTCATATCTCCAGAAACTGCTGTATTATCTGTGAATTCTTCGTCATCATCTTCTCTACCTGGAGTCTTTAAATTGAATTTAGTAATAATAAATCTAAACACTAAATAATAGATAGCTGCAAATACTAATCCAATTGGTATTAACCATAATGGATTTTCAGCCATTGGTGCTTTAAAACTTAAGATCCAATCAACAAAACCAGCACTGAAGTTAAATCCAGATCTTACTGGTAACATTGCACAAACGGCTAAAGATATACCTGTTAAAGCAGCATGTGCTACATATAGTCCTGGTGCTAGGAACATAAATGCAAATTCTAATGGTTCTGTAACTCCTGTAAAGAATGAAGATAATCCAGCTGCTAATAATAATCCATATACAGCTTTTTTCTTATTATCTTTAGCTGTATGATACATAGCTAATGCTCCTGCTGGTAACCCAAACATCATAACTGGGAAGAAACCTGTCATATACATACCAGTTTCTCCATATACTCCGTTACCTAAAGTTCCCCAGAAATTAGCTATATCGTTAATACCTGCAACATCAAACCAGAATACTGAGTTAAGTGCATGATGTAATCCTGTTGGGATTAATAATCTATTAAAGAATCCATAGATACCTGCTCCAATTGCACCTGTAGAAATAATTGCTTCACCAAATGATACTAAAGCTCCATAAACTACTGGCCATATAAAGAATAATATTAATGCTGCAACCAATGAAGCTAAAGCTGTCATTATAGCAACTGATCTCTTACCACTGAAGAATCCTAAAGCATCTGGTAATTTTGTTCCCTTAAATTTGTTATAGCAAGATGCTCCTATTAAACCTGCAACTATACCAATAAATTGAGTTTGAATTTTACTAAATGCTGCTGGAACTTCTGCAACATCTATTCCTTTAAACATAGCAACAACTGCTGGGCTTAATAACGTTGTAATCATAAGCCATGAAACTAAACCTGCAAGTCCTGATGCTCCATCATTATCATCTGACATCCCAACTGCTACACCTATGGCAAATAAGATAGCCATATTATCTATTAATGCTCCTCCAGCCTTAATTAAGAAAGCTGCCCCTATATTATTAGCTCCCCATCCTGTAGGGTCAATCCAATAACCTATTCCCATTAAAATACTTGCAACTGGAAGGGCTGCAACTGGAAGCATCAATGATTTTCCTAGTCTTTGAAGATACTTCATCATAATAATAATTCCTCCTTAAAATTTATTATACAAATTTAAGCATTTACACATATAATTCCATAAAAATAAAAAAGCCGAAAAGGATATTATAATATAAATCCTCTTCGGCTCATGCTCACTAATTTGATAACACGCCTAAATTTGTACTTGTATTTAATTTACAATCATAATTATATCATCTTATGTTATTGTTTTCAACATTTTTTCGAAAAAATTTTAAAAAATCTTATTTTATTATAATTAAAATTTAGTAATTTTAGCTTCTTTTTTCCACTAATTTATTGACAATTATTAATAAGTATATATATAATCATACTAGACGTGTTACTGTTTAATCAGGCATGAGTCCAATTAATAATAATAGGACTTATGCCTTTTGTTTTTAATCAGAATACACATTACATTTATGTATTTATTGCATTATATTAATAAATACTATAAGTATCTAAATAGTATATTTAAAAATTATTAATAGAAAGGATGTGGATTCCTGATTATTCAGGAAATACTATGTTTAAGTTTTTAAAAAATTTATTTAATTCAGATTCAAATAGTCAAGAAACTGTAAATACACCTTCTCATGTAAATGCACTTCTTGCTCCTATTTCAGGTAAAGCAATGCCTTTATCAGAAGTACCTGATCCAGTTTTTGCTGAAAAATTAGCTGGAGATGGAATGGCTATATTAGCTGAAGGAGATACAGTAGTTGCTCCTGCTGATGGAGAAGTAACTCTTGTTTTTAAAACAAAGCATGCAGTTGCTATGACACTAGACAATGGATTAGAATTACTTATTCACATTGGTTTAGAAACTGTTTCTCTTGAAGGAGAAGGCTTTGAACAATTAGTTGAACAAGGAACAAGAGTAAAAGCTGGTACTCCTTTAATAAAAGTAGACAGAAATGTTATATTAAATAAAGGTTTATCTCTAGCAACTCCAGTTTTAATAACTAATGTTGATGCAGCTAAATCTATCACTCCAGTTGAAAGTGGAGATGTTGTTGCAGGAAAAACTGTTGTAGTTAATTTTGAAGTTTAATAGAATTGCTCGACTAAAAAACAGCCATAAAGGGCTGTTTTTTTTACTTATTATTTTCTATGGATACTCTAAATCTTTCTATATGCATTGCTAAATAAGCTACCTCATCTTCAGATACACTCTCAATATTAAGAACTTTACAAATTATACTTTTAGTCTCCCAAGCTATCTCATAAGATAATCTATATTTCATTTTTATTACATCTACTAAGTCATTTTTTATAGGTGCATCTGTCATTATTCTTTCAATTGCAAATCTTATATGTGTTAAAAACCTTGCATAATCTAACGACTTTCTATCTATTTCAATTTTTAGTCTATCTTCTACATGCTCTACTATAGAATTGCTTAGAAAACTATATTTAATTGTATTAGACAATTTTCCATTATTTCTAGCAGAATGTATATGTAGAGATATAAAACCCTTTTCACCCTCTGGAATTTCAACTCCTAATTCATCCTTTATTCTTGTAGCTAATCTACAAGCCATACTAAATTCCCTTCCATAAAGTGTCTCAATTTCTACTAAAAAAGGATTTTGAATTTCTTCATTATCTTTTAGTCTCCTTATAGCATAAAATAAATGATCTATTAAACCTACATGGATGTTTTCATTTAATTCTTCTCCTAATTCATCTGTTATTTCAGCTATAACTTCCTCTACTAATGCTATTAATTTTGTATCAACTCTATTTAATATTTCATTAAAGTTTCTTTGATTATCCTTATCTTCTATTACGAATATCTTTTCTACTACTATGCCTTTTTCTACAATATCTCCTGGTCTTTTCCCAAAACCTATTCCCTTATTAAATAAAATCTTTTCTTTTCCATTTTCCATTACAAGCAGAATATTATTATTAAAAGATTTTATAACTTTAGCATTATTATTTAATATTATTTTTTCCACAATATCTCCCTACCTTTTTCTATAATAATATTAGTTCCTTTCTAATATCCTATAAAAAGTAATATGATCTTTCCACCCACCATTAATAAATAAATACTTTTCGTTTAATCCGATCTCTTTAAATCCACACTTTAAAAGAACTGCCCTAGATCTTTCATTATCAGTTAAAACAGAAGCTTCTAACCTATGAAGTTCTAGTTCCTCTTCTGCATATTTCAACACCAAATTTAAAGCTTCTTGCATATAACCTTTGCCTTGATAATCTTTATCCATAGAATATCCCACAATTCCACTTTTAAAAACTCCATAAACCACATTAGATATTTTTATCTTACCAATTAAATAATTATCTTTATAAATACCTAAATCAACGCCTGTCCCGCTCATAAGATTCTTATAACTTTCAAGGATTAAGTCTTTCTGAGTTTCATATGTGTAAAAGCTATTATCTCTTGTAGGCTCATAATTACACAAATGCTCTTTATTCCTATTATAATAATCTAATAATTCCTCTGTACAATCTGGTGTAAAACTCTTTAATGTTATATTCTCACCTTTTAATTTTATAATATAGTTCCTTTGCTTATTGTTAAATTCGCTTCTATTTATTCCAAAGCTTAACTCATCAAAAAAAACTCCATTTAAGAAAATATTTTCAGTGAATATACCTTCTAAAGTAAATCCTAAATCTAAAAATACCTTATAATTAATATTTTCATCTACCAAAATATTAGCTTTATATATAGTATTGTCCTTAAAAACTGCTCTTAATATACTTATTACTGTTTCCCTTAATAAATTTTGCTTATTATCTTTAAAGAACTTTAGTTTAAGATTACATTTTTTATTTTTTTTATCCAATTCAACTATAGTAAACCTTCCAATAAGGATATTATCTTTATCCTTAATTATATAGTCATTAAGACTTCCCTTAACAAGCTCTATAGTTACTTCTTTAATTTCATTCATAATATAATCTCCTAAGATGAATATGTTTACTATCACTTTTATATTATATCTACAAAACTAGTATTTGCACAATATTATCTTTCACTAATTAATTTAAATATATAAAAATCTATAACTTACATTAATTTATAAAATAACTAATATATTTTAGTGTTATCAATTATTAAGGAGCTATACTGATTATTTCAAAGCTATTTAAAAAAAGTAAAAAATTAAAGAAATTTATAAAAATTATATGCATAAGTTCAATGTTATTTATTACTATTATATGTGTAATTAATTTAAATTGGAAGGATATTTCTAAAGATTATGAAAATATCGATAATATAAATATAATTACTGAAAAAAATTAATTAATGAAATAAAAAAATACAAATAAGATAATTCCACCATGAGTTGAATTTTCAAAGTTAATTACTATATACTTTTCTTTAAATAAATATGTTTAATGATTATTTTAGATGTATAATATAAGTTAAATAATCTATTATATAAAGGAGAGTGATAATAATGAAGAAAATAGTTTTAGCTGGAGGATGTTTCTGGGGAGTTGAAGAGTTCCTATCTAGAATAAATGGAGTTATATATACTGAAGTTGGATATGCAAATGGACGAACAGAGAATCCAACATATGAAGATGTGTGCTATAAGAACACTTATTTTGCTGAAGCTTGTTTAGTTGAATATGATGAAAAAGTTCTGTCCTTGGAAAATTTACTAAAAGAATATTGGTCAATAATTGATCCCACTGTTCTAAACAGACAAGGTCCTGATGTAGGAAGTCAATATAGGACAGGAATATATTACTTAAATGATAATGACTTAGAAACTATATTTAAAAGTAAAGAAGAAAGTCAAAAGAATTACGATAAAAAAATAGTTACTGAAGTTGTTCCATTAACCAATTATTATAAAGCTGAAGAATATCACCAAAAATATTTAAAGAAAAACCCAAACGGATATTGTCATATAAAATTATAAAAAGCTATTACAGGGTAGTATTCTTATAACTTTCTAAGAGTGAAAAATAATGTATAAGCATAATTAGAAATTAATACTTATACATCATTTTTCTTATATATTATCATATAGAAAATTTTAAAAAATTATATATATTTATTGAAATAATAATCAATATTAAATACATAAATATATTATCCACTTTCTTAGTTGATATATTTCTATTTATTTTGCTACCAAGCAATCCCCCAATAATTCCACCTAAAACCATAATAATTAATGTGTCTATATTAAATTCTGGAACATTCCTAGTTATTAAAGTACTTAAGAAGCTAGTAATTTGAGAAAACATTATTATATATATTGAATTAGCTGCAGCAACTTTTGTTTCCATTGAAAAAAAATACGATAAAAGAACTAAGTTTATAGGCCCTCCACCTATTCCCAAAAACGCTGAAATTAATCCTAAAACAAGTCCAATTAAAATGCATAAATATGAGTTTTTAATGTCTATAGTTTCTATCTTATCTGTATTTTTAACATATATTAATGTTGCAACAGTAATAATAACAAGTATAAAAGCTTGTATGGCTCCTACCTTATTATCATTATTAAATAATAATTTTAAATTCTGGAATATTCTATTTCCTAGTATCCCCCCTATAGCTGCTCCAACTCCTAGTAATGTTGATATTTTATAATTCAAATTTCTATTTATACTATTTTTCATATTCTTATATACTGAAATTATAGACATAGCTAATACTGTACACCCTGATAAAAAGCTTATAGATGATACTGACATTATCCCAACAGTATCTAAAATTGGCTTTATTATTATTCCTCCTCCAATTCCGCATATGGATCCAATTAATGAGGCTGAAAAACTAACTGTTAAAAAAATTATATTTGATATAAATTCTTCAAGCACACACATCCCCCCATATTTTACAGCCTTTTAATAATATCTATTATAAAAAAAGAAATCCTATAAAAATATATTTTATGTTATTTCTATAGGAATCTCTTTCTTATTTTTTAAAGGCATTTATTTAATTACTTATTCTTTTTATTATATAAAAATAACTGTGTAAGAAGCCCTATTAATCCAACTAGCATTGTACATAGCCCTGGTATTCCTATATTCTTTTGCCCTACAATAATCATTGATAAGAATACTATAAAGGCGATAATATTAATAACTATTTTCATTGTTTTATTCATTATTACATCACCATCCATCTAATTTCACCAGGTTCTAAAGTAACACTGACCATATTACCATTACCATCATAGACATTAGTAACTTGCTCTTTGTTTGTATTATTTAATATTGCATATTTATTTATACTTGGATATGCATGTACTTCACAATATAAATTATCTGCATACCACTTCTTAAACTCATTCTCTTTATTAGCAGAATAATATAAAGCTCTCATTAATAAACGTGTATTTTGTTCTGAATATGGAAGCCCTGCTATATAGACGCATCTTCCTTTTCCATAATCATTACTTGAAAGATTTACTTCACCATTGCTATATGAAATTATTTGAGTTGATTCCTTTGTTGCATAGATATTTTTCATTCCTTCACCAAAATTAAAGTCTTCCACTATATCCTCTTTAATAAAATGATTTTCGACTTCATCATGGAAATACTTATCAGTATGTAAAGTAAATCCTAACTCTTTATCCACACCAAAAGCATCTGCTAATTGGAAGAAGTGGCCACCATTTTCAACTGCTGTCGGCTCACCAATTCCAACAAAACCTCCACCATTATAAATCCATTCACGTATTGCTGCAACAAAGTTAGGATCTTTCCAAACATCTCCACCAGAAAATGCAGTATTAGCATCTCCAGCATTTATTATTACATCAACATCTTCTGGAATTCCATTTTCTTTTATATCATCAAAACTTATAAATGTTACATCCACACTAGCTCCACTCAATGAATCTAACATTCCATTATAAGAATAAATTTGCTTACAATATAAAGCATGAGCAACCATGTAAGGATGCCAACTTCTTAATTTTCCCCAACTATTTAAAATAGCTACTTTTAATCCACAGTATGGTTCTACTCCCTTTATATTATCATAAATTTCTCTAAACTCATCACAAGTTTTTTCTATATAATCAACAAATTTAGGGAATTTATATGCTAAGCTTGGATATCCCCCATATCCTATACGATCGATTGGCTTTCTCATAATAGCACGTCTTGCACTTAGCCAATTATCAATAGCTTCTATTGTTGGATCATTTCCTTCATAGAAAGTATCTGGGAAGAAATATGGTAAAAATCTTCCTTCATGATATTTTACGCCAGGAATATCAGATATTAAACGAAGAGTAGATCCTCCTCCAACACTTCCTACAACAGCATCTAACCCAATCTCAGGAAAATACTTTCCATATGGCTCAGTCCCTATCCAGTTATCTCCAAGAAACATCATAGCTTCCTTACCTGCCTCATGAGTCAATTTAACTAACTCTTTTGCTGTTTCAGCTACAAACCTTTGTTGGAAATTTATATAATCTTCATATTCCTTTGTTGGAACGCAAAAAGTTGAATTATAATACCCATTTTGTACAAATACTTCTGGACGCAATTTATATTTATATTCTTCTTCAAATGCTAAAATTGCTTCTGTAGAAACACTAGCTCCATACCCACACCAGTCAACAAATTTTTCTTTTGCTAGATTATTAAAGATTAGTGTAAAATGGTAGAAAAATGTTGTAAAACGTACCACATCTGTATCAGGATTATCCTTTAACCATTGTTTTAAATATTCAAAAGCAAACTTTCTTGAATTAGGCTTTCTTACATCAAAAGGGATATCATGAGGTACATCACCCCAATTATTTGTAATATGATTATACATTTGTGTTGGATCCCATAATATATATGCTAGAAAAGATACTGTGTACTCATGGAATTTTTCACAATTATCTATTTTAACTATATTATTTTCCTTATCATATTCCCAATTTTCAGTAGAAACAATCTTATTAGTTGTTCTATCTATGACTTCCCACCATTCTTTTGGATCATGATTATAATCTGCCTTTATCTGTTGATCATAATAACAAGATAAAAATTCTATTTCTGTAACTTTAGATGTTGCCAATGTATATTCACTCATTAAATAAATTTGCTGACATTCATCCATATGTTTTTCAGCAAAATCATTGTGTCCACGTGCAACAAAGTATGTTGTATAAATTTTTGCATCTAATTTTTTTATATCATCACTAAGCTTAGTACCATCACTATCACGAATAGCATCCGCTCCCCATCTTGATAATAATTCCTTTGTTTCCTGAAGAAAGTTGCTCTCACTCGGTAATGTAACTCTACCTCTAGTCTTTGCCATTATTGATCCTCCTTAATCTTTTAATCCACCAAGGCTCATACCTTGTGTAAGTTTCTTTTGAACTAAAATATATAAAATTAATGTTGGCACCATTACAATTACTAATCCAGCATACATAACTCCATAATTTGTAGCTGTCTTTTCAACTGCCATTAAGTTTTGTAGTCCAACTGGTAAAGTTTTATTTGTTGTTGTCATTAACGTAAATGAGATGATATATTCATTCCAAAAAGATAAAAAGTTAAATAATATTACTGTAATAATACTTGGTCTAGCCATTGGTATCATGATTTTTATCATTGTTTTAAAATACCCACAACCATCTATTAACGCTGCTTCCTCATAAGCCTTAGGTAATGTTTTAAAATATCCGCTTAATAAATAAATTGTAAATGGTAAACTTGTTGCCGCATAAACTATTGCTAAAACTAAACGATTGTTCAGAAAAATTTTGACACCAAGCAACCTATTTGCAGAGCTTAGCATTAAAAATATTGGCACTACTATGTAATTAACATTAACAAATAATCCTGCCATAAATCCTGCATTTATAAACTTTCTACCTTTAAATTGAAATCTAGCTAAACAATAAGATGCTGGTAATGCCACTAATAATAAAATTACAAGAGCTAACGCTGTAACAATTACAGAATTTAATAAATACTCTCCCATTTTTGCCTTTCCAAATGCAATACTAAAGTTTTCCCAAATTAATTTTTTAGGAAATGCAAATGGATTAACATCTTTTCCAACAAACTCTGCATTAGACTTAAGGCTGGCCATAAATACCCAAGCAACTGGTACAATAATTGAAACTGCTAGAATAATTAGGGCTATATAGATGAATATTTTATATAAACTTCTACTACTATTTGATTTTGAATTTTTCATATCTTTCATATCTTCCCTCCTAGAACTCTAACACTTCACGTTCAGTAATTTTATTAATCACTGCTGATAAAATGAATGAGAATAAGAATACAACTACTCCAATTGCCATTCCATAACCATAAGCTGAAGACGTATATGCTTGTTTATACATATAACTTAAAAATACTTCTGTTTGGCCATTAGGTCCTCCACTTGTCATAATTTGAACCATTAAGAAACTTAGATTAACTGTACTAATAACAAAGAATGTTAAAGTGGTACGAATATTATCCCAAATAAGAGGTAATGTAATTGTGAAAAATTGTTTCACTTTTCCTGCTCCATCTAAACCTGCAGCTTCATAGAAACTCTCTGGAATTGAAGCCATACTTGCCATATACATAACCATATAATATCCGATAGCTTGCCATATTAAGGCGAATATTAATGAATATATTACTACGTTAGGATCCCCCATCCACATCTTCTTTAAGTTATCTAAATTTAAAAATCCTAGTATACTATTTAACAAACCCGCTTGTGGATCATAAATTGCTCCAAAAATAGCTGAAATAACTACGACACTTAAAATATTAGGTATATAAAATATTACCCTAAAAAAATTTTTACCTTTAACATTTTCCTTAGATAATACTGCTGCAAAAAACACCGCAATAACGAGAGTAATAATTGTTACAAGTGTGATAATTAGGATTGAATTTTGAATTGATTGTAAGAAATTTTGGTCTTTACTTAAAATCTTAAAATTTTCAAACCATTGAAATGTTTTATTATTGGAAAGACCTCCCCACTTATATAATGACATTCTAAATACATTAAATGTAGGTATTACCATAAATATTGTTACAAGAATTACAGCTGGTGCCATACAAGCAAATATAAATCTCTTCTGTGACTTTTTTTTATTCATCTACTCTCCCCCCTTTTTAAGTCAAACGGTGAGTTATAATAACTCACCGTTTGACTATTAACTAGTTTCTTAAACTATTGTAGTGCTGCTTTACATTTTTCAAAAGTATCGTTTAATTGATCTTTCCATTGTTCAGCAGTCATTGAACCATCAACTAATGAATCTATTGCTCCATATACAGCTTTCTTAAAATCTAATCCTTCAATTGTATCTGTTGTAGCCCAATTACCTAATGCAGGTAATACACCTTCTTGTTCATATATACCATAGAATAGTTTTAAATTACCATCAAGTTTATCTACGATTCCCTTAACTGGTTGAATAACTGGAGTTTTAACCATTTCTCCATCTTTATTTGCAACTTCATTATTTAGCATAAGATCAACTGCTTTATCTGAATATAAGAATTTAATAAACTCTTTTGCGTCATCAGTGTTTTTAGCATCCTTTGGTACCCATACTTGTTCAAAGTATGTGTAAGCATAACGATCTCCACCTTCTTCATATGCTGGCAATGGCATGAATCCCCATTCGAAACCTTCTGGAGTTGATTCTGACATTTCTCCAACTACCCAGTTACCATTAGGCATAAATGCTGCTTGTCCATCTATTACTGCTTGTTGATTCCTCTTGAATCCACCATCACTATTTGCATTTGCTACTGTTGCATCCCAAGTATAACTTGCTAATTTAGAAACTGTGTCTATTACAAGTTGTCCTTCTTTAGAGTTCCAAGTATTAGCATCATATTCTAATGCCTTTTTATAATAATCTGCACCACCAGCTTGATATAACATTGCAAATAAAGTTCCATCAAAATATCCTGATTGAGGATAAGTAAATAATGCCTTACCTTCAGCCTTTAATTTATCTCCATATGCCCACATTTCATCCCATGTAGTTGGTACTTCTCCATCTTTAAATTGAGATGCATCATACCACAAACCTGTTGGCGAATAGAATATTGGAGCTAGATAAGTTTTTCCATCACCATACGGTTGAGTAATTGCATTTTCTGCAAATCCATCTTCTAATTTATCTTTTAATTCTCCTGTAAATACATCTGATATATCCAATAAAGCATTTTCCTTAATCATTGTCTCAGTGAATCCACTCTTTTGTCCTATGTTGTAATAAACTACATCTGGATATTCTCCATCTAACATTTGAGGACGTAATTCTTCATCTAATTTTGATGAAATTTGTAATTCAACGTCTACATCCGGATTTTCTGCCTCAAAAGCTTCTGCAAGTTTATTCCATATTTCAGCTCCGTTTCCGCCTTCAAATGCAGCTACTTTTAAAGTTCTTTTTCCTTCATCAGTTGATACATCTCCTGAAGTATCCTTACTGCCACATCCAGTAAGTGCTGTTACAGTCATAAGTGCTACTAACGACATACATAATAATTTTTTCATAAAATCTCTTCCCCTTTATATTTTTATAATTTTCTTGTTTTTTATAAAATAAAAAGTTTTCTTACAATTTATATTGTAATACTTGGTAAACGTTTTTGCTATAGTTATATTGTCTTGTTTTATTCATATCTTGTTATCGATAAATTTATTTATAGCATTATTCTTTAATTTATCTTCCATATGCTTAAATTATTCTAATAATTTAAGTATATTGTTAACTTTAAATCTTTAAACACCAAATAATTGTTTACCAATATTTTCTTTGTTATAATCTGTTATATAAATATTTACAATTAAAAAAAGTTTTTTCCAAAGAAAGAAGGAATTAATGTGAATAAACCAAATATTATACTTTTAATGTGTGATCAATTTCGTGGTGATTGTTTATCTTTTAATGGACATCCTGATGTAAAAACACCCTACTTAGATACTTTAGCAGCTACTGGTGCAAATTTTGATAATGCCTATTCAGCTTGTCCTAGTTGCATTCCAGCTAGAGTTGCATTATTTACTGGAAAAAGTCAAAAAAGTCATGGTCGTGTTGGTTATGAAGATGGTCTTCCATGGAATTATGATCATATGCTTGCACAAGAATTATCTGATAATGGATATCAAACACAATGTATTGGTAAAATGCATGTAGATCCTCCCCGTCTATCTTGTGGTTTTAATAATATAAAATTACATGATGGGTATCTAGGTCACTATAGAAGTATCAATATTCCACATTATCAGCACCAAGAAGTAACTGATGATTATTTATATTATTTAAAAGATAGAGAAGGACAAAATGCAGATTTTAATGTAACTGGTCCTGAATGTAATTCTTGGATTACTCACCCTTGGATTTATGAAGAAAAGCTCCATCCTACAAATTGGGTAGTAGATGAAAGCATTCGATTTTTAAAAACTAGAGATCGTACAAAACCATTTTTCTTAATGAGCTCCTTTGTTCGACCTCATCAACCCTATGATGCTCCTAAAAATTATTTTGATATATATAGAGATAAATCCTTAAGAGAACCAGCAAATGGTGATTGGGTAGATTCAAGCCTTACAGAAAAATACGGAAATATAAAGGACTCAATTTACGGTTGTAGGGATAAGGAACTTCGCCATGAAGCTATGTGCGGGTATTACGCATGTATAACACATGTTGATCATCAAATAGGTAGACTTATTACATCGTTAATTGAAGACGGAACCTATGATGATTCCATTATTTTATTTTTATCTGACCATGGTGAACTTTTATTCGACAACAATTTATATCGCAAGGTATTTCCATATGAAGGTAGCACCCATATTCCTTTAATAATTCATGTTGGTGATAATATAAAACATAAAGCACCTTTTAGAAGTGATACCCTTGTTGAACTTAGAGATATAATGCCTACTATTTTAGATTTTGCAGGAATAAAGATTCCAGATGAAGTAGATGGTTTCTCATTACTTCCAGAGATTTGTGGTGATAAAAAGAATAATCGTGAATATTTACATGGTGAGCATAGTTTTCATTCTAATTTATCTAATCATTTTATTGTTACTATATCAGATAAGTTTATATGGTATAGTGAAAAAAATGAAGAACAATATTTCAATCTAATAGAAGATCCTAGAGAAGAGTATAATTTAATCAACAATCCTTCATATCAAGAACGTATTAACTATTTAAGAAATTGTTTAATTAAAGAATTAGATGGAAGAGAAGAAGGTTATAGCGATGGGGTTAGCCTTAAAGAATGTTGTAAACCTGTAAATACATTATCCCACATATTATAAATTATTTTAAATCCAATCTATATAGGAAAATCTAATAAAAAGCTAATGAAAGGATAAAAAATGAAAAGAAATTTAAGCTTAATGATAAAACCCTCTTCTAGCAAATGTAATTTAAAATGCAAGTATTGTTTTTATCATTCTATATCAGATGCTAGAGATATTAAGGACTATGGTTTTTTACAAGAAGATACACTTAAAATAATAATTCAAAAAGCCTCTATTTATTGTAATGGTGGAAATTGTGTAATAGGCTTTCAAGGAGGAGAGCCTTTACTTATTGGTTTAAATTTTTATAAGAAACTTATTGAGTATGTAAATGAATTTAGGAATGAAACTACATTTTCATTTTCTCTTCAAACAAATGGTACTTTAATTACATATGAATGGGCAAAATTTTTTAAGGAAAATAATTTTCTTATTGGTGTATCTATTGATGGTAATAAGGACATTCATAATTTAAATAGACTTACTACCAAAAATGAAGAAACCTTCAACAAGGCTATGAGGGGAATAAAATTATTACAAAAATACAATGTTAATTTTAATATCCTTACAGTTGTTACTTCTACCTTATGTAAAAAAATTGAAAGTACTTATAACTTCTTTAAGAAAAATAATTTTAGATATCTTCAGTTCATACCTTGTTTAGAACCATTAGAAAACATAAATTTGTCTCTAAGTGAATTTTCTATTACTAAAGATGAATATAAAAACTTCTTAATAAAACTCTTTGATCTTTGGTATAAGGATGCTGTTAATAATAATTATATAAGTATAAGAATGTTTGATAATATTCTTGGGCTATTTTTCAGCCAAGATTATGAGGCTTGTGATATGAAAGGAATTTGTTCATGTCAACATATTATAGAAGGTGACGGCTCAGTTTATCCCTGCGACTTTTATACTTACGAAACTTATAAAATTGGCAATATCTTAGCTGACTCTTTTGATGATATTCATATGAATAATACTGCTATAAACTTCTTAAAGAATTCTACAAATATAAATATCAAATGTAAGAATTGTAAATATCTCTCTATATGTAGAAACGGTTGTAGGCGTCATAGAGAAAATCAAGATAACAATCTAAATTATTTTTGTGAAGCATATTATGATTTTTACTCATATTCCCTAGATAAATTTAATGATTTGTCTATTAGATTGAAATCTAATAGAATATTTAATTAATATATTCACCTAACTAAAAAATACTCCTATATGATTTGAATTTATTATATAAATATCCTTAAAATATCATATTATTGTGTTGTTTTGTAATAATATTGCTTTAATAACAATATTATCAATTTATATATATTGTGATATAATAAAATAAATGTATCTAGAATGGGGGGATAAAATGGGAAACACTAGATATTTAATAAATAAAAATAACTATGACCCTAACTACGATCTACTTTACATTAGTAAATCCAAATTTGAAAACGATTGGCATAGTACAGCTCACTTTCATCCTTTTACAGAAATATTTTTCATAACCGCTGGAAAAGGAGCTTTTCATTTAGATGATAAAATAGTAACTGTTAATAAATGGGATTTAATTATAATCAATCCAAATTGTTTACATACAGAGAAATCTTCTTTATCTGATGTGCCTTTAGAGTATATCGTACTTGGAGTAGATAATCTTCTTTTAAATTTTCCTGACTCCTATAGCCTAACTGATAATGAAACTCAAATAAAGCTGTATGAAATAATGAACTTTACCAATGATAAAGATTTGATTCTAGATTATTTTAATAAACTAATTAACGAAATAGAAAACAAGGAATTTAATTACGAAATTGTTTGTAAAAGTATACTAAATCTATTCATAACACACATAATTCGAAGCACAACATCATCACTATTCGTAGAAGAATCCCAAGAAAAACTTAACCTAGAATGTATAAAAATTAAAAACTATATAGACTCTCACTATTCACAAAATATAACTTTAGACTATCTATCTGATTTATCCTATATGAATAAATTTCACTTAGTTCACACTTTTACTAAGCATATAGGTATATCACCAATAAACTATGTTATAAATAAACGTATTCAAGAAGCTAAAAATCTTCTTGCTACAACTAATTACTCAATTAGAGATATTTCCTCTATAGTTGGTTTCTCTAACTCTTCTTACTTTAGTCAAATGTTTAAAAGAGTGTCAGGGATAACGCCTAAAAACTATAGAATTGAAAATTCAAATAAATAAAAAAGTACTTCTATATAATTTTGCTTATTCCGTCGCAAGCTCCAAGTCATCGCAAAATTAATAGAAGCACTTCAAAGCTGAAGGAAGGAAATTATAAAAAAGTTATTCAACGGGTAACATCTTTATAATTTCCTAAGTAATAAAAAAAGCTGAAATCAATCAGCTTTTTTTATTACTTATCTATATCTAAAATAGATTTTATAACTTCTCCACCTAAAATCATACCTGCTACTGGAGGAACAAAAGATATGCTTCCTGGTATTTGTCTTTTAGATGCACACTTTTTAGTACCACCTGTACAAACACATCCAGTCTTGCAAGTTACTACGTCTTCTTCTTTTGGCTTCATTGGCTTCTCTTCTGAATATACTACTTTAAGTTTCTTAACTCCTCTTTTTCTAAGCTCATATCTCATAACTTTAGCTAATGGACAAACTTTAGTATTATATATATCAGAAACCTTAAATTGTGTTGGATCTAATTTATTTCCTGTACCCATTGAAGCAATTATATTAATTCCCTTTTCATAACAATATTGCGCTAATGCAATTTTAGCTGAAACTGTATCTATAGCATCTATTACATAGTCAACATCATCTGGAATTAACTCACTTAAGTTTTCAGGTGTTACAAATATTTGATGGGTTATAACATTGCACTTTCTATTTATAGATAGTACCCTTTCCTTCATAACTTCAACTTTAACTTTACTTATTGTGTTATATGTAGCATGTATTTGTCTATTTAAATTTGTTAGACAAACAGTATCATCATCTACTAATATTAAAGTACCTACCCCAGCTCTAGTTAAAGCTTCCACTGCAAAGCTTCCTACTCCACCAACACCAAATACCATTACTTTCGCATTTCTTAATTTCCCTAGTCCTTCATTTCCTACAAGTAACTCTGTCCTAGATAATGGATGTTGTATCATTAACTTCTCTCCTTTTTACATATATTGCTCTCGCAAAAATATTTAAATTTAATATATCTTATTTTAGAACATTATTTAATTATAAACAACAATATTTTTATCCCAAATTAAAACATTTAAAATCTAAAGGATAGAAATTAGATATTTTGTTTAAATAAGGTATATAATATGTTAAGATATTAAAAGATTTAACTAATACATAGCATAATTTTAAGGAGGGTAATTTATGGTTTTAGGAATTATAAGTGCAATGACAGAAGAATTAGAAATTCTTTTAAAAGATATGGATATTAAAGAAGAAACTAAGAAAGCTAATATGACATTTTACAAAGGAACTCTAGGAAATAAAGATATTATTGCAGTTGTTTGTGGAATTGGTAAAGTTAATGCTGCAGTTTGTTCACAAATATTAATATCTGAATTTAATGTTAACTCTATAATAAATGTTGGAGTTGCAGGAGGAATTGGTAAGAATATTTATCCTGGAGATGTAGTGGTCGCTACTAACTTAGTTCAACATGATATGGATACAACAGTTTTTGGAGATCCTCATGGTCAAGTTCCAAGATTAGATACTTTCGATTTCAAATGTGATGAAACTTTAGTTAATACTGCTTTAGAAGCTTGTGAAGAAATTAAAGAAATTGATACTTTCTCAGGTAGAATAATTTCTGGGGATCAATTTATTTCAAGTGTAGATAAAATCCAATGGTTTGAAAAGGAATTTAATGCTATGGCATGTGAAATGGAAGGTGCTAGCATAGCTCAAGTTTGTTACTTAAACAATATTCCATGCGTAGTTATTAGATCTATTTCTGATAATGCTAACAATGGTGCTCATATGGATTATGAAAAATTTATTCCTATAGCAGTTAGAAACTCGACAAAAATATTAAAAAACATGATACAAAAACTATAAAACAAAAACATATATTATCTTATTCGACCTGTGTCTTTTCTCCAAATCACTATAAGATAATATATGTTTTTTTATAACTTAAGGTGTATCCTTTAAGCCATTGTTTGAATTACCCATGGAATTCCATAGGATATTATAGTCATTATTACTGTTGCTATTAATAATCCTACAAATATTGCTAAGGATGCCTTCTTAGTTTTAATTCCAAGCAATGCAGCTATAAGTGCACCTGTCCATGCCCCTGTTCCAGGTAAAGGTATTCCAACAAATAATGCAAGTCCCCAAAATTCATATTTTTGAATTTGTTCACTTTTATCCATTGATTTCTTTTCTAACTTTTCAACCATAGGTCTAAATAGCTTAGTTTTTTTCATCCAATTAAATATTGGAGTAATGAAAAATAAAATAAATGGAATGGGAACTATATTTCCTAAAATACATATAACTATAGCATTAATTACTCCAATTCCTAATAAAGAAGCTGCAATTAAGCCACCTCTTAGCTCTAAAATAGGAACCATTGATATTATAAATGCTATAAGTTCCTTTGGCATAAAATTTAATGTACTAGTAAACCAATTAATTAATGAATCTGTCATAATTTACTCCTTATACTATATATTTTAACATTATTTATTTTAAGTCAAATTATTACTCTATATAAGATTACATAATAAATACATAGTATTCAAGTCTATTCTTATGCGGTTTAGTCTTTAAATATAAGAGTTCATTCTATTTTTCAATAAAAAACTCTCTTTCTTGTAAAAAGAAACTCAGATAAACTGAGTTTCCAATAAATTTTATTGTATATTATAAATTTAAATAAACTAGAATTTGTGAATAAATAGTCCACTTCTAGGTTTTGGTTCAAACCAAGTTGATTTTGGTGGCATTATTTTTCCGCTATCTGCAATTGCCATTATATCTTCAATAGTTGTTGGATACATTGAGAAACTAACTTTCATATCTGTTTTAGCTCTTCTTTCAAGTTCATTAAGACCTCTTATACCACCGATAAATTTTATTCTTTTTGATTTTCTAGGATCATCTATTCCTAATATTGGTTTTAGTAAACTGTTTTGAAGTATTGATACATCTAATCTATCCACAGGATCATCTGGATTAAATATTTCATTCTTAGCCTTCAATAAATACCACTGATCTTCTAAGTACATTCCAAAAGTATGTTTTTCCTTTGGCTTAACTTGTTCTTTACTTTCAGTAACTTCAAAGTTTTCCTTTACCTTACTTAAAAAATCATCTTTAGAAAGTCCATTTAAATCCTTCACTGTTCTATTATAATCCAACACTTCTAATTCACTATCTGGATATGATATAGATAAAAAGAAATTGAATTCCTCTTCTCCTGTATAACTTTCTTTTTCTGCCCTTTTTATATGACCAACTTTAACTGCTGAAGCTGATCTATGATGTCCATCTGCTATATATAAATATTTTACTGTCTTAAATAAATTCTGTAACCTATTTACCGTCTCTTCATCATCTATAATCCAGACAGTATGAATTATTCCATCATCAGCTTTGAAATCATATATTGGTTCCTTCTTAATCCATTCATTCACTATATTTGAGATACCCTTATTTTCTCTATAAGTTAGGAAAATAGGACCTGTATGAGCTTCACATTTATAAACGTGATTTATTCTATCAATTTCTTTTTCCTCTCTTGTTAATTCATGCTTTTTAATAATGTTATTAGTATAATCATCTATTGAAGCACAAGCTACAAGCCCTGTTTGACTTCTGCCATTCATAACCTGTCTATAAATATAGTAGTTAGGTTTTGTATCTTCTATATATAATCCATCATCAATCATTTTATCTAAATTTTCTTTTGCCTTTTCATAAACCCTATCATCATATACATCTATTTCTTCTGGCAAATCAACTTCTGCCTTATCTACATGTAAAAATGAATATGGATTATCCTTTACTCTATCCCTAGCTTCATCACTATTCATTACATCATAAGGTAATGCTGCAATTTTTTCTCCAAGTTCTTTTATAGGCCTTATAGCCTTAAAAGGTCTAATTATTGCCATTAATATTCCTCCTATAATTTAGCCTAGCTAAAAAACTCTTTAATTACTGAGACTACTTCATCTCCAATTCTTTCTTGAGCTTCCATAGTTGATGCTCCTATATGAGGTGTACAACTAACTCTTGGATGATTAACTAATGCTTCATTAGTGTTTGGTTCCACTTCAAATACATCAATACCTGCTCCTGCAATCTTACCACTATCTAATGCTTCTAATAAAGCTTCTTCATCTACTACTTTTCCTCTTGCACAATTAATTAAATATGATCCATCCTTAATTAGTTTAAATTCATCTTTTCCTATTAGAGCTCCAGACTTCTTATCATAAGGAACATGGAGAGAAATAAAATTTGAAATAGTCAATAAGTCCTTTAAATCTAAATATTCATACTCTATATCATATACTTTTCCGAAAGCATCATTGTATACAACCTTCATACCTAAAGCTGTAGCTTTTCTAGCTAGTGATTTTCCTATTCTCCCCATTCCTACGATACCTAAAGTCTTGCCCCTAAGTTCTACTCCCTCATATTTTTTCTTATTCCATTCACCATTTCTCATTGTATAGTTAGAAGTTCCTACAAATCTTGCTACTGCAAACATATGAGCTAAAGCAAGTTCAGCAACAGAATCTGAACTAGAATTCGGAGTATTTTTCACTGTAATTCCACATTCCTCTGCTGCTAATACATCTATATTATCTATACCAACCCCTGCTCTAACTATTAATTTTAACCTTCCACCTTTAGCAGACTCAAGTACATCCCTTGTTACCTTAGTTGCTGATCTTATAATTAAAACATCATATTCTTTAAGGGCTTTTCCTAACTCTTGTTTATCATAATGTTTATCTATCACTTCAAAGCCTAATGCTACAAGCTTATTAATAGCTTTCTCTTGCAACCCATCACTTACTAAAATTTTATTCATTTTATACCCCCTATTAAATACATAAATACATTTATTAATGTTATTTATATATTTTCGGCAAATTTATTATCTGCTTATTGCTTAATTTACTTAGTCCTATTCCAAACCTAAAATATCATTTATATTACTTAAAAGTTCTTGAATATCTTCCATTTGACAATCTGCCATATGTGCTATTCTAAATGTCTTATCCTTTAAGCTTCCGTATCCATTAGATATTTGAAACCCTCTCTTACCTAATTCCTTATTTAAAGCTGAAACATCTATACCCCTATTATTCTTTACAGTTGTTAAGGTATTAGATAAGTAATTTTCATCTGGAAATAATTCAAAATACTTTTTAGCCCATTCTCTAACCACCTTAGCCATTTCTAAATGTCTTGCAAATCTATTTTCTAGACCTTCTTTATTTAATATATAGTCTAGTTGATAATCAAGAGCATACATATGTGGTATTGATGGTGTTGATGGATACTGATAATCTTTCTTTTGTATATATTTATATAATGCTAATAAGTCTAGATAAAACCCTCTATTGGGTACTTTTTCTGCTCTTTCTTTTGCCTTATTAGAAAATGTACATACAGCCAATCCAGGAGGTAGCCCTAATGCCTTTTGGCTTGATGTTATACATACGTCTATTCCCCAATTATCAACTTCTATCCTTGTCCCAGCTGCAGAACTTACAGTATCTACTATAAATACTACCTCTGGATATTTCTTAACAACTTCTCCTATTTCCTTAACAGGGTTCATTACACCCGTTGATGTTTCATTATGGGTCACCGCTACTAAATCGTATTTTCCTGTTGCAAGTTCTTTATCAACCATTTCTGGAGATATGGCTTTACCCATTTCTACTTCAAAAATATCAGCAGGAACATTATTATAAACAGCCATTTCATACCATCGTTTTCCAAATGCCCCCACGGAAAATACAGCTGCCCTCTTTACCGTACACGATCTTATGGCTCCTTCCATAAGTCCACTACCTGATGTAGTTGACAATAATATTTCATTTTCAGTGAAAAATAATTTTCTTAGGTTATCGCTTATCCTTCTTTGAATTTCAGAAGCTTCTTTGCTTCTGTGGCCAATCATGGGCTTTGCCAATTGTTCTAATACATCTGACCTAACCTCAACTGGTCCAGGAATAAATAGCTTTTTATGCATGCTCTTTTCCCCCATTATAATTTTTTTTATTTTGCTTATTGCTTATTTTTATTGTTAATTTTACTACTTTTTCATATTTTTAACAACTGTTTTGTCAGTTAGTTTTAATATTATTTAATAATTTACAAATTTATTACCATAAATATTCTTTTGTTAATTAAAATAATATTTTTTACTTTTAGCACTAAAGTACTTTTTATTATTAATTTATGCAAAAGCTTTAAATTTGGCCACTATCATTTTTCTTTAATAAATCTCTAATTTCTGTTAATAATTCTTGTTCTAATGTTAGTTTCGGTTCTTCAACTTCAATCTCTTCTTCCTTAACTTCAGCTTTCTTTCTATTTAATTTAGAAATTACTTTAATAAATATAAATATTGAAAGAGCTATAATTAAAAAATCTACTACATTTTGAATAAAAGCCCCATAATTTAATGTAACCGCATCAGCACCATCTACTCCTGGCTTTAATATATACTTAAGATCTTTAAAATCTACCCCTCCAGTTATAGCTCCAATTGGTGGCATTATTATATCGCTTACTAATGATGATACTATTTTATTAAATGCTCCCCCAATAATAACCCCAATTGCTAAATCTAATACATTTCCCTTTAATGCAAATTCCTTAAATTCATTTATAAACTTTTTTCCTTTTTCACCCATTTATGATTCCTCCTAAAATTAATTATCGAATATTAATATCGATTCTGTTTCTCTACAATATTTAACACATATACATTGTCCTAGATGCCTTGGACATTTATAACATAAACAACCTTTATCATCCCCATTACAAGTCTTTTTATGTTCTGGACAGTAGCTACAATTTACTCCATTTCCTGCTGGCATATTACCCTCTCCTTAAAATAATTTTTAATATAGCTATTTTATCACATTATTTTCAAAATACTAGTAACCACATTTATTCATTTTCATATATTGATTTTATAAGAAGCTTTTCACTCATTAATAAAGAAAGAAACTTCTAACTCCCATCTATATAAACTTTTGGGAACTATTATGTTCCCTCTCTCACAAAAACAAGGAGCTATATAAATTTACTCCATAAAAATGTGGACTATCGTTTCGTTTTAACGATAGTCCACATTAGTAATTTTATACGAAATTTTCTTCATTTAATTTATAAAAATAATTGAAATATTACTAAAAATATAACCCCAGGAACTCCTAAGAACCCAGCAATCAACGCCGTTATCCAATTTATTCCTATTGCAAATCCAAAATAAGTACCCAGTAAGTTTGTACAGTATAATAATACTATTCCTATAACTCCGTTTATTAAAATTTTAAGTGGCCATTTTAATAACTTTATTAATAAATAAAGTAATGCTAGTCCAAATAGTCCATAAAGTGCTAAATTTAAATCCATATAAATCCCCTCCACTTAATTCTATTCATTAGCAAAAAATATTATTATTCTATTCTTCTTAAGTCCCTACTTTTAGCCATACTTATTAAATAATCATATCTTGTTTTTGCAGCATCTTCTGCATGAATCGCTAGCTCAATTAATTTAGGATCACTTACAGAATTAAAGAGAGATCTAGCTACTTCCATCTCTTTAATTGTCTCTTCAATATTAGTCAATAACATAATATCTTCTTCACTATATTCATTCTTGTTTTTATCCATATTTTTCATTAAAAAATCTAAAATAGTATTAATATCCATTTTAATTCCTCCTAAATACTCTTATTAAATTATTATCCATTTTTTAACAAGAATATTCAGAAGAAATGAGATTTTTTATAATAAAGGCGCAAAAACTCTTAATATAGCTGTAATAAATCTATTTAACCACTTAATTTTATGGCAATCTTCAATCGTAATTTCTTGACAAATATTTAATGTCTCTAAAAAGTCTTCTTTTATTTCCATAACCGATTTAGTTTTATATAATAATACACCATTTTCAAAATGTAAATAAAGACTTCTATAATCCATATTTATTGTTCCAACAACACCAATTTTATCATCAGATACGAAAGTTTTTGAATGAATAAAACCTGGCGTATATTCATATATTTTTACACCTGCTTCTATCAATTGAGCATAATACGCCCTAGTTACTAAATGTACATACCATTTATCTTCAATATGAGGAGTTACTATAATAACTTCAACTCCACTTTTTGCAGCTAATGTTAATGCTGTTACTAATTCATTATCCACTATTAAATAAGGAGTATTTATATAAATATAATCTCTTGCCTTATTAATAATATTTAAATAAACATACTCTCCAACAGTTTCATCATCTAAAGGACTATCACCATAAGGCTGAACATAACCATCACTTTCGAAAGGCTTTAAATAATTAACATCTGGTCTATATTTATCATACTCTTCTTTTTCTCCACAATTAAATTTCCAAACCTGAAGAAACATCATAGTAAAATTCCAAACTGCCTCACCCTTTAATATTATAGCTGCGTCTTTCCAATGACCAAATCTAACAATTTTATTAATATATTCATCTGCTAAATTTATACCTCCAGTAAAGGCTGTATGTCCATCAACAATTGTAATTTTTCTATGATCTCTGTTATTCATAACTACAGATAAAAATGGAACAAATGGATTAAACACTACACATTTTATTCCCTTTTGTCTTAATTTTTCATAATATTTATATGGAAGTGTCTGAAGACATCCCATATCATCATATATTAATCTAACATCTACACCTTCTTGTACTTTTTCCTCCAAGATTTCTAAAATACTATCCCACATGACTCCTTCATGAATTATAAAGTACTCCATAAATATATACTTTTTAGCTTTTTTTAATTCCTTTTTAAGCTCTTCAAAGAATTCTTCTCCAGGAGATAAATATCTTGTTGTAGTATTTTTATATATGGGACTTGCTGCATAGTTATTTAAATATTTGACTTGATTGGCAACTGACTTATCATCTTCCTCAATTTCCCTAAAAACATCATTATCTTGTTTTAGATGTTTAGCTGTTTCATTATGAATATTGATCATTCTTCTTCTAAACTTTTTAGTAGTTCTTCTTGAACCAAATATTAAATAAAATAATCCACCAAAAACAGGCACAAGTAAAACTGGTATTATCCATGCCAACTTATAAGATGGGTTATCCTTCGTACTGACTATATATATAGTAGCAAATATACTTATTGCAATAAATAAACCATATAGATATACAAAGGATTCTGATAGCTTCCATATAGTAAATATTAATATTCCAAGTTGTATAAGAATAAGTAAACCTACAATAACCATTCTACTAAATAGAAATTTTAATATCTTAGTCATATATTCACCTTTATTCTATATTTCTTTTCTTCCCTCAAGGGCCTTTGAAAGAGTTACTTCATCAGCATATTCTAAGTCTCCTCCAACAGGAATACCTGATGCTATTCTAGTTACTCTAATATTTAAAGGCTTTAATATTCTTGATATATACATAGCAGTTGCTTCGCCTTCAATATTTGGATTAGTAGCAAGTATTACTTCTTTTACATCAGCACTCATTCTTGCAACTAACTCTCTTATTCTTATATCTTGTGGTCCTCTTCCTTGCATTGGTGATAAATTTCCATGAAGAACATGATAAGTTCCATTGTACTCTTTAACTTTTTCCATTGTCATTATATCCTTTGGTTGTTCAACTACACAAATTACATCCTTATCCCTACTTGGATTAGAACATATTGCACAAGGATCTGAATCTGTAAAGTTTCCACAAATTGAACAATACTTTATAGTACCCCTAGCTTTAACTAAAGCATCTGCAAATTCTCTAACTTCATCTTCAGGAAGATTTAGAACATGTAGAGCTAATCTTTGAGCTGTTTTTTGCCCTATACTTGGTAGCTTGGCAAATTCTTCAATAAGCTTTTCTATAGCAACTGGATAAAAATCCATAAAATCATCCTTTCCGTAAAATAAATATATAAAAAGGCGAAATTAAATTCGCCCTTAGTTTAAATTATTTAAAATAATCCTGGTATGTTCATTCCACCAGTTAATTTTCCCATTTTATTTGCGCTTTCTTCTTCAGCTTTTCTTAAAGCCTCATTTACTGCGCTTAGTACTAAATCTTCTAACATTTCAACATCATCAGCATCTACTACTTCTGGCTTTATATTAATAGAAACAACTTCTTTCTTACCATTTGCCTTTACAACTACGGCTCCGCCACCTACTGAAACCTCAAACTCTTTTGTTTCTAGGTCCTTTTGCATTTGCTCCATTTCCTTTTGAAGTTTTTGCGCTTGCTTCATTAGGTTATTCATATTTCCTCCCCCAAATCCGCCTGGGAATCCTCCTCTTGCCATAAAAACATCCTCCTTTTATAAAAATCTATTCTTTATTATATAGTATTTCTCTTTATTTTACTATATTTAAGCCATTATTAATTTTATTTTTATTATTCTTATTTCTTCTATTATTTATGTAGATATTATTCATCTAAAATATCTACCATATCAGCTCCTAAAGACTCTATTAGCATATCTTCTGTTGACTTGCCATTTCCAGTAGGTTCTTCAACCTCAAATACAACTTTTATATCCTCTCTAAATATTTCTGCCAATACTTCTTGTATAACAGTTCTATTTTCAGGCTTTTCTAATCTATCCTTATTGAACTTAAATTGATCTTCATACTCTATAGTTAAAATTCCATTTTTACATTCAATAGGCTTCCCAGTTACCATAGATGCATAAACTATCATTTTTCTTCTAGCCTTAAATCTTTCTAAAATATCCTTCCACGATCTTTGAATATCTTCTAAAGTTACTTTAGAATTTTCATTACCACTAATATTATGACTTATAGTTTTCTTAACTTCCTTTTTAACTTCTCTATTAATACCTTCCATTTTAGAAGCTGTACTTTCACCAGCTGTCACACTTACAACCTTAAGACTACCATTTTTTAGACCTTCTTCAAGTTTATTAATCCTACTTAAAATAACCTCATTAGAAGTATCATATTCTATTTTACACATTTTAATAATAGATAGTTCCAAATATAATCTTGCTTGTTTACTTAATTTTGCATTTCCTTCAGCCTCTTGAAGTATTCTAATACATCTCATAACTTCTTCTGCTCTTACTTTTGATGCCTGGTCCTTAATTAAAGAAATATTTTCTTCAGACATATCTAATACTTCTTCAGGATTGTTAGTAACCTTAGCCATAAGAATATTTCTATAATGACTGATTAAATCCTTAATAAAAAGATACAAGTCTTTTCCCGCATATACTACTTCATCTATTATTCCTATACACTTTTCAACATTTCTTTGAATAACTGAATTAGTTAAATTAAATAAATGGTCATTAGTAACAAGCCCAAGCATATTTACAAGAACATCATATTCTACCGCTCCATTTCCCATAGATATTGCTTGATCTAATATGCTTAAAGCATCTCTCATGGCTCCATCAGAAACTCTTGCTATTAGATTTAAGCTTTTATCATCTGCCAATGCATTTTGTTCATTAACTATTTTTCTAAGTCTAGCTGTGATTTCATTATTATTTATTCTTTTAAAATCAAACCTTTGACATCTTGAAAGAATAGTGATTGGTAGCTTTTGTGGATCTGTTGTTGCCAGAATAAATATTACGTTCTTTGGTGGCTCTTCTAAGGTCTTTAAAAATGCATTAACAGCTCCTGTAGATAGCATATGAACTTCGTCCATAATATAAACCTTAAATCTACCTTCTTGAGGAGGATATTTAACATCATCTATAATATCTCTAATTTTATCAACACCATTATTAGAAGCAGCATCAAGTTCTGTAACATCTATAGCTAAACCTTCATTTATCTTTTGGCACATTTCACATTTATTACAAGGCTCACCATCCTGCAAATCAAGACAATTTAATGCCTTAGCAAAAACCTTAGCCGTAGTAGTCTTACCAGTTCCTCTTGTACCACAGAAAAGATATGCATGAGCTATTCTATCATTTAATATTTGATTCTTAACTGTAGTCGTTATATGTTCTTGACCAACAATATCATAGAAATTTTGTGGTCTCCATTCTCTATATAAAGCTGTATATCCCATAAAATCATTCCTTATTTTAATTATTTACTTATATTATAGACTAAAGATGAAAATTAATGAAGTTTGAAAGTTTTAATTTTAAATCCTTCATTTTATTTTTTTCATCATGCAAGTGCAATAATAAAATCCTGCATATTAATTTCACTTATAATATCCTTATATCAAAATATATAAATATTTCAATTATTCTTTGTTAAATTTTAAACATATACGTTTTCATTTAATATTTTTCCCTAAAAATTTATATAAACACCTTTTACTTGAAAATAAATAAACCTCTCAAATAATCAAAAAGAACCCAGAATAAACCTGAGTTCTTTTATATTTTTCATATTATTTTTTTCTTATGTTAACTATCTCAATAGTGGTAATTACCATACCTATAACCCCAACAATTTTAAATGAAACATCTAATGAAAATGCATCTCCCACTAACCCACATATAGGAAAGAGTATTATCATCATTAAAGAATAAAACATACTTTCAACTGAAATTATAGTTGCTCTTTGATTTGATTCAACCATAGAATTTATCAGTTCACTACTTATAGGTTGAAGTATAGCAGTTAAAAATCCTATAGCTAAAAAAATCACTATCACTAATTCTTTATTTAAATATCCCATCAATACTAGAAGCATACTAATTAACATAGATATTATTAACCAACCCCAACTATTAAATCTCTTATATATTTTATTACTTAAAATCGCTCCTAAAGATGAAAGTATTCCATTAAATAAAAATATTATAGAAATACTAACTCTAGAATAGCCCATATCACTTAAGAATTGTTGCCCATAAAAATATATTACAGCTGAAAAAGTATATATAATAGGAAAAAATACTAATATATTAAGAAGCTTTTTGTTCTCCCTAAGTATATTTATAGAAGTTTTAAAATGCTCTCTCACCCTAACTTTCTTTTGATTTTTATCTCTAAAATCTACTTCAATAAAATTAAGAGATATAGTTAACGAGAATACACCAATAATAATGGCAACAATATAACTAATGGAGAAATTTATTTGTGAAAGAAGTCCACCTATAAATACAGCTAACCCCTGAGAAACTTCTATTATTAAATTTAATCTACCATTAATGTTTAAATACTCATCTTCTCTATTTAAAATCTTAAGAGTATCATAAACCAAAGCTTCTTCAGAACCTGAATTTAAATTATATCCCCAAGCAGATAATACAAATCCAATTGCAAAACCAATAAATGAATTAGAAAATAGCATAATAATTGCAGATAGTACGGATGTTATCCTTCCAATTATCATTGATTTTCTTCTACCAAATAAATCTGCCAAAGCTCCTGTTGGTATTTCTGATAAAAATCCAGTTATATGAAATATCCCTTCAAGCAAGCCTATTTCAGCTAAACTCATCCCCTTATAACCTAAATATAAAACCCAAATTGCGGATGTTATATCAAAGGATGAAAAAAATCTATATAAATAATCATTTTTAATATTCTTTTTTATCTTATTCATTAAAATCAACTCCAACTATTTTTTACATTTTTGGATATAATAAAAGACCCATTTGCAATAAAATGGGCCTAATTGGAGTTACTATATTGCAAGTTAAGAAATAGATTCTTGCAAATTTTCCTTAAAAAAGGTTATAGTAATCCAATTTTCAAAAATTGTTGCTGTTTTTGATTGTGAACTACTAGATAAAATTTCATACTTAATCTTTCTTGCAGAAAATTCCACAGTTCTACTTCTCCCTTCTTTTCCAAAATAATCTATATTAATAATATAATATTTTAATAAAGTTTGCAAGTTTTTTAAAAAATATAGAGGGAGAAACATGGTATTTTATACTATATGTATTTTCCAGAATTTTTAGACTATTATTTTACAAAATACACCATATAATCATCATTAAAATATTTATTATCTAATTTTATTACATTTTATTCTTTCTAATAGATTTTGAATCTCATTGAGGTATATAAATTTTCAGCTTTTATATTACCACTAATAATCCTCAAATTTATTTGTTGTAAATCTTAAATTAATTTATATATATTAGACATCAATTCTATCCCCTCATTCTCCTATTAAGAATTTAGTCATCATGTATTGTTATAAAGAATATAAAAAATCTTTCTTGAAATTCTACTAATGCCTGTATTTGCAACTTATTATATTTGTTTATATCTTTACAAACTACTAATTTATCTTCGTCATCATCTTCTCTTTTTATTATTGCCACAACAAATCCAGAAAACTTTTCCAAAGGTTCAAATTCACCTACTATATATGCATCTATCTCTTCACCATCACCAGAAATAGTTCCAGGAATATATCCATAATTAATAGGATAAAAGAACCCATGAGATGGATGTTTTGATCCTAATGGTCTATCTACAATAACCTCTACAAACTTCCCCAAATATTCTTTCATATAAAGCCTCCTTATTTAATGAATATTTATAACACTACATTTTAAAGTTTGATTCTTCAACCCATTTATCTAATGCATTCTTACTAAATCTTACATCTCCATTAATATCTATATATGGTATTTTAGATTCTTCATTATTCATAATTTGCATTAAAATTTCCTCTGATATCCCTAAATACACCGATGCAGTATATCTATTCATGATACTGTTATTAGCTTCATCATTTATAAAAATATCTCTATTAATATTATTCAACCCTTGCGAAATTCCATTTGATATATTCATTCCATTATTATCAATAGCCATTGAAATATTAGATGATGCAATAATAATAGATATCGCTAAAGCAAAAATAGACATTGGTAAAAATTTATCCTTTGCCATTGATTCTCCCCCTTAAAATTTTTCTAATATATTTACACTTAGATAATATTATACCATATAATGTAATTTTAACCAATTTGATACTGTCTGCTTTTTTTAAACTTTTTACTATTTAATTAATTTTTATAGTACAATAGTCTTAATTAAAAATAAGGAGGGATATAATTTGAGTTTATATGATAAGAAATATTTATCTATTGTTAAAGATATCTTAGATAATGGATATTATGATAACAACAGAACTGGAATGCCTACATACAAGCTTCCTCATCAAATTATGCAGTTTAATTTACAAAAAGAATTCCCCATCTTAACTACTAAGAAGGTTGCATTTAAAACTGCTGTAAAGGAAATGCTATGGATATATAGGGATCAATCAAATGATGTTACTAAGCTTCAAGAACAAAATGTTCATATTTGGGACGAATGGGTTGATGAAAATAATACTATAGGTAAAGCTTATGGATATCAAATAGCTAAATTCAATCAAATTGATAAGCTTATTGAAACTTTAAAAAATAACCCACAAGACAGAAGAATGATTATGTCCATGTGGAATATTGAAGATCTACCTGAAATGACATTACAACCTTGTTGCTACCAAACTCTATGGGACGTAAATGACGGCTATCTAAACTGTATGTTAATCCAGCGTTTGAATGAGCGCCACTAGGTAGTGATATTTAGTGCAAACCCTGTTAAACGGGGAAAATCCTAAATCTAGGATAATCCCGTGCTAAGATTTATATATCATTATATGAAAGTAGGGTTATAGATGAAAAAAATTATAGGTATTTATATTATTAAAAATAAAATAACTAATAAGTTCTATGTTGGTCATTCCGTAGATATTAATAACCGATTTAGATCTCATAAAAGTTATTTAAAAAGAGGTATTCATCATTGTTTATATCTTCAACGTTCATGGAATAAATATGGTGAAGATAACTTTGAATTTATAATAATAAAACCCTGTAAATTCGAAAAAGAAAGTATTACCTTAGAACAATATTATATAGATAATTTTAAATCTCATATATATAATACAGGCGATTCAGCTTACTTTGGAGGAGATTTATTATCTAATAATCCTAATAAAACTAAAATAATTTAAAAAAGAGTTGCTACACAAAAACAAAATCTAACAAAGATGAGTAAATCCGAACGTATAGAGAAATTTTCCCGTAAAGGAGTAAAAATGGAATGTACGGTAAAACACACTATATCTATGTAAAAAATATAATATCCTCTAAAAACAAAGGAAATATTCCTATAAATAAAGGAAAAACTCTTGAAGAGATTGTCGGATATGAAAGAGCTAAAAAAATAAAAGAAAGTTTGTCTAGTTTAGCTAAAAATAGAATAGGCCCTAAAAACTCATTTTACGGAAAGCATCATAGTGAAGATACTAAGTTAAAGTTAAAAAACGCTATGTTAGGTAGGAAACCAGCTAATTCAAAGAATGTTAGAATTGATGATATAATATATGAAAGTCTAACTGATGCATCTAGACATTTAAATGTAGTACCAGCAACTATACTTTATAGGATAAAATCTAAAAATTATCCTACATACGAATATTATGATATATAAGTAATGCCTAACGACTATCGAAAGCATATTTGATATAAATATAAGCAAGTAGAGTACCCCTCAAGCTATAGGAGGTCACTTTGACAGGTGAGGTAACGGGAAAAGCAGGGAATCTAATAAATAATACTTATTAGATTATGATATAGTCTTTTCTATATAGTGATATATAGCGGTTTCATCTATTGAAACGGATAAGATTTAGCGAATCTTATTGAAAACTTAGTCAGGAGACATACCACTAGGAGTTCCTTTTAATACATCTCAATATGCAGTATTGGTGCATTTAATAGCGCAAGTAACTAATTTGAAACCAGGATTATTTACTCATGTTATAAATAACGCGCATATATATAAAAATCAAGTTGAAGGAATGAAACTTCAACTTACTAGATCTAATGAAGATTATGATGCACCTAAGCTGTGGATAAATCCAGAAATCACTAACTTCTATGATTTCACAGTAGATGATATTAAGCTTATAGACTATAAGCACCATGATCCAATTAAAATGGAGGTAAGTGTATAATGCTATCAATTATAGTGGCTAAAGCTAGTAATGATGTAATTGGTGGTGACAATAAGCTTTTATGGCATATATCTGAGGATTTAAAGAGATTTAAGAGCATAACATCAGGTCATACAATAATTATGGGAAGAAAGACCTTTGAGTCATTACCTAAGGTATTACCTAATAGACATCATATTGTAATTACTAGAGATAAGAATTTTAAAGTAGATTCTGAAGATGTAACTATTATTAATGATATATCTGATGTAATATCTAAATTTAAGGATACATATGAGGAAGCCTTTATAATTGGCGGTGGAGAAATTTATAAGACTCTTATGCCTTATACTAAAAAACTTTATTTAACTAGAATTTATAAAGATTTTCATGGAGATACTATATTTCCTGAAATTAACCTTGATGATTGGATTATTGATAACCAATCTGAAATTTTAATAAATGAATCTAACAATCTAAAATTTGATTTTATTAATTTAATTAAAAAATAGAAAACGAGGGTAATCCATAAAGGAATGCCCTCGCTTTCTTTGTCCTATTGTATGTTAATCCTATTGAAGAGTAACCTATAATTAATTGTAATTATAATTCTAATTTCATATTTACATTAAAAAAACCCTTCTTTTCTAGAAAGGCCTAAAAATTAAACCGTGCACCTAGCTTCGACAGTAATCTATAGACGTTACTATGTAGTTAGCTCTGACAAGATTTATCCATATCACACGCAGTAATCACTTATCGCTGCTTCCTTCCGGACCTGACGAGGTTCATGCACTTACGTCGTATGGGACCTTGCCATCAACACCACTTGCATAGGCAGGCTCTACAGATTAAAGCCTAGACTAGGAATTCAATCCTGCTATAGCGGATTGCAGGTTACAGGGCACCGCTAACTCCCCATCTAGCACGGCCATGGCGGAGAGAAGGGGATTTGAACCCCTGATAGAGTTTCCCCTATACACGCTTTCCAGGCGTGCTCCTTCGACCACTCGGACATCTCTCCATAATATGAAATTTCCTATTCACATATGTTCATAGGAGTATGTTCAACTAATAAAATAATATTTATTTAATTTGAACTACTGCTATATATTATCATATACAACTAGATATTGCAACATTTAAAACTATGGGAGTATTTTCACTCCCATCCTATATAGTATCCTTATTGGCTTTATTTATCCATACAATTAATATTATTCCTAGTATAATCCCTAATAAACTTACTATTTGAGCAGTTCTTAAGCCCATAAACATTAAGCTATCAGTTCTTAAACCTTCTATAAAGAATCTACCTACAGAATATAAAATCATATATCCAGCAAGAACAACTCCATCCTTAGACTTCTTCTTTCTTAGAAGAATATAAACTAGAATTATACAAACTAGGATGTCCCATATAGATTCATATAAAAATGTAGGATGATAATAGGTTCCCTTTATTAACATTCCTTGCTGTATAAATTCTGGAAACTTACTTATAAATTGTTGAGATACTGGTCCACCATGAGCCTCTTGATTCATAAAGTTTCCCCATCTACCTATTCCTTGTGCTAAAATTACACCAGGCATTATAACATCTACATATTTTAAAAAGTTAACTTTTCTATACTTTCCAAAAATATACCCCGATATCAAAGCTGCTATAACTCCACCATGAATGGCCATACCACCATTTCTTATATTTATTACATCCATAAAAGAATTATAATTTTGGTATTCAAAAGCCACATAATAAAGTCTTGCTCCTACTATTGAAATTGGGAAAGTAATTAAAAAAGCATCTATTATTGTATCGTAGTTAAGATCTTTCTTTTTAGCTAAAATGTATATTAATAGCATAGCAGCTAAAACACCCATTGATATTATTATTCCATACCATCTAATTTCTAAGCCAAAAACTTCAAAAGCCACTGGATTCATTCAATTTCCTCCTCTTCAATTTTTCTTGCTTCTCTTATTTTCAAAAAATGATGTTAATAAGTCGCTGCATTTTTGATTATAACACCATTTTACATCAACTTTCCAATTAAAGATATCATAATCTAATAAATTAATAGTAGACCCACAAGCTCCCATATCCTTATTAAATGTCCCAATAAATAATTTAGATATTCTACTTTGAGCAATGGCAGCTGCACACATAGGGCAAGGCTCTAATGTTACATACATATGACATCCTGAAAGTCTCCAATTATTTAATTTTCTACTAGCTTCTTCTATTGCCAATATCTCGGCATGAGCAGTAGTTAACTTCTTTTCTTCTTTTAAGTTATGTTGACTTGATATTATCTCTCCATCCTTAACTATTATTGCACCAACTGGTACTTCTCCCTTATTATAAGCCTTCCAAGCTTCTTCTATTGCAATATTCATATATTCCATATAAATGTCACCCTAATTTAAAAATTCATAAAAGAATTTAGAAAACAAAAATCTAAATCCATTTATGCTATATAGACTATTATACATTAAATTTACAAATAAATATTGTATAATTAATTTTAATTAATGTTTTATACAAAAAATATCATACTACTTTAACTGAAAATTAACTCCAATAAAATAATATGATATTCCATAATGATTTAGGTAAATATTCTTACCTTTTTAATTCTATTCTTATCAATTTCTTCAACAACAAATCTAACACTATTAACCTTAACTTCTTCGTTTTGATCTGGGAATCTACCCAGTTCACCAATGACTAATCCACCTATGGAGTCAAATTCTTCTGATTCCATAATAACTCCTATTAAGTCTCCTATATGATCTAATCTTGCACTACCATCAACAATATACTCATCTTCCTTAACTACTATAATGTCATTATCCTTTTCATCATCATATTCGTCCTCAATCTCACCCACTACTTCTTCAATTAAGTCCTCAATAGTGACTATACCAACATTTCCTCCATATTCATCTAATACTACTGCCATGTGATTTCTTGTTTTTTTCATTTCTTTAAACAATTCAGTTATCTTTTTAAACTCAAAAGTATAATAAGGCTCTCTCATATAATCTGATACTTTAAAGTCTTCTTTACTCTGAGATGCTATTATTAAATCTTTGACATTAAGTATTCCTATAACATCATCTATATTCTGATTATAAACTGGTATTCTTGAAAATTGTTCAGCTTTAATTATATTTATAACTTCATCATAGGTAAAATTAATATCTACAGCAACTACATCTACTCTCTGAACCATAACATCCTTTACCTGAGCATCTGCAAACTCAAAAACGTTAAAAATCATTTCCTTTTCAACATCTTCAAGAACCCCCTCTTCTTCACTAACTCCAACCATTGTCTTTAATTCTTCTTCAGTAATAAATGGTTCAGTCGCTTTTGGATCTCCTCCTAAAACCCTTATAAATATACTAGATATAACTGTAAATATTGCTATAAACGGTCTAAACAACTTAACTACTATATTTATAGGCTTACTAACCTTTAATGCAACCACTTCTGACCTTTGCTTAGCTATAGATTTTGGAGTTATTTCTCCAAATATAAGAACTAAAATAGTCATTACTATAGTAACTAGTCCTACAGCACTTTCCCCCATAGTCTTCACAGCAATTGACGTTGCAAGAGATGACGCTCCTATGTTCACAATATTATTACCTATTAATATAGCTCCTAATAACTTGCTGGGGTCTTCAGATAGCTTTTCAACTAACTTTGCTCCCTTAATCCCCTCATCAACCATATGTCTTATTCTAATTTTACTAAGAGCCATTAGGGCTGTTTCTGACATAGAGAAAAACCCTGACATAAATAATAATATTACTAACAATATTATTTGCCACGTGTAACTTCCCAAAACAATTCACACTCCTAAACCAAAAATTTCTACTTACTATTATGATATATAATAATTTTAAAATGTTAAATGTAATAAAAATCAAATAATTCAATCTATCATATTCTATGCAAATTCATATTTATTAACTACATAGTTATATATTTTCCTAGTTTTAATATTTTCCTTTTAAAAATTATTTTAATAAACTTGTTAATTTTAATGAAACACTATTATTTTTAGCATAAGTCGTAAAAATTATATAAATTATTTCTAAATCCTAAGCAATTTTATAAAAAATTATTATATGGTGCCCTCCATATAACTTACTAAAACAAAAAATACCTAACAAATAACTTGCTAGGTATTCTCAAAATTATGGTAAGTAGCTTTTAAAAGGATGCTACTATGAACCTTTTCTCTTTATTTATTAAAAAAATATCATAAAGATATTTATAAATTCACTTTATTTTCCTCTTTCTAAGTCCTATATACTATTTTAATATTTCCAATAAAAAGGAGCTCTAAGGTATACTTAAAGCTCTCAAATCAAACAAAATTATCTTCTATTTTGTTGTTGCTTTCTAGCTCTTCTACAAGATATGCATCTTGTTGGCTCGTTATCGAATCCTTTTTCTTTGTAGAATTCTTGTTCTCCTACTGAAAATATGAATTCACTTCCGCAATCTTTGCATACAATTGTCTTATCTGTCATAAATATTCCTCCTAAAATTAAAGATTCTAAATTGATAATAATCTCTAATTTTTGAGAAATTATTTATCTAAATGAAACTTATTTAAATTAGCTTTGCGCTATTTATCTATAATATCATACTATAATACTTATTACAATAGTTTTTATAAAATAAATTTTAAAAAAGCTCTCAATCCTATTAAAATAAGTCTTGAGAGCTTTTACTGGTACCCCCAACAGGGATCGAACCTGTATCTGTCCCTTAGGAGGGGACTGTTCTATCCATTGAACTATGAAGGCATAAGTACCAAATAATTGTATAATAACATTTCCCATCTGTCAATATTGCCCATAGAATTTAAGAATATACAATATTTAATTAACTTTTCTATGTCCTTACTTTGTTATATACTTTATTTATGGACTTATTTTAAATTATTGAAAGGATATGATTTGAATGATTAGATCTATTGTTTGGTATATAGTATTTTTTAGTACTCTTATTATAAGTATTCCTGCTATGATAAGAACTAAAATGCTAACTAAAAAAGGATTAGAAGAAAAAAGAGATAAACTTGTTTATAAAGTTACTAAAACTTGGGCAAGTATATTACTAAAGGTTGCTGGTGTTAAGGTAACAGTTCACGGTTTAGAAAATATACCTAAAGATACAAATGTTTTGTATATAGGAAACCACCAAGGTAACTTTGATATTCCAATATACATGAGTCAAATTCCTGGATTAAAAGGATTTGTATCTAAAATTGAAGTAAAAAAAATTCCTGGAGTTCGTACTTGGATGGAATATATGTATTGTGTATTTATGGATAGAAGTAGTATAAGAAAATCTGGTGAAGCTATTATAGAAGGTATTAAAATACTAAAGAAAGGTCATTCTATAGTTATTTTCCCTGAAGGTACTAGAAGTAGAGGGGATAAAATGGGAGAATTTAAAGCAGGAAGCTTTAAGCTTGCAACCAAAGCAAAGGTTCCTATAATCCCAGTAACCATGAGTGGATCTTATAAAATTATGGAGTCTAATAAAAAGAAATGGATAGTTAAACCTGCTCAAGTTGATTTATATATTCATCCTGCTGTTGAAACTTCTAACTTATCTAAAGAAGATCAAGATGTACTTCCTAAGAAGGTTTATGAAATAATCCAAGGCAAACTCCCAAATTAAATAAATAACACTACGTTATATATAAATAAATTTATTTTTAAAACTCCTAAGGGAGTTTTTTTTCTTTAGTTTTATATTATTTCATAGAACCATTAACCTTTCCTTTATTGTTCCTCTATAATTCTTTCTAACTCAATTAACTTTTCTTGAATATCAGTATGGTTTCCAGCATACCCTAATAACTTTTGACTTTTCCCAATTACTCTATGGCACGGAATTATTATAGGTATGGGATTTGATTTATTTGCTTGCCCTATTGCTCTAACTGCTTTTTCATTTCCTATTGCCTTAGCAATCTGACTATAACTTCTTAACTCACCATAAGGAATCTTTAATAATTCATTCCAAACTTTTTTTCTAAACTTAGTTCCGTCGATATCTAAAACTAAGTCAAACTTTTTTCTTCTACCAGAAAAATACTCATTTATTTGACTTACTTCAACTCTACATTTTTCCTCACTTTCAATTAGTTTATATTTATTTTGAAGTTTAAGCCAATTATCCTCAATAATTTCTATACTTCTTAATCCTTTTTCACTTTTAATAATATAAATAAGTCCAATGATAGTATTTAGTTTATAAAAATATAATTTTTCTTTATTATCTTTCATTATTTACCTCCTTAAAAGGTTTACTTTTTGTTTTTTCGACATTTCTTATAAATTTAATTATTTTATAAGAAATAATACGAGCATATTTTCTAATTATAGTGTATACTAAATTAGTTAACAAAAAAATGATGATTATGATAATTATAAATTATTTTAGATAAATAGAAAGAGGATTTTAGATGAATGAAATTAAATTTAGTAACTTAGGGCTTAAGGATACCCTTTTAAAATCAATTAATGATTTAGGTTTTGAAGAGCCATCACAAATACAAGCAGAAGCAATACCTGTAGCAATCCAAGGATATGACCTTATAGGGCAAGCTCAAACTGGAACTGGTAAGACTGCTGCTTTTGGATGTGGTATCATTAATAATATTACAAAAAAGGATGGCCTTAGCGCTATAATCTTAGCTCCGACTAGAGAATTAGCTATACAGGTTAATGATGAGCTTAAGAGATTGTCTAAATATGACGACTTAACAATTCTTCCTATATATGGTGGAGATCCAATAAACAATCAAATAAGAAATTTAAAAAGAAATGTAAATATAGTTGTTGGTACCCCTGGTAGAATATTAGACCATATAAAAAGAGGAACTATAAAGTTAGATACTGTTAGGTTCTTAGTATTAGATGAAGCTGATGAAATGTTAAATATGGGCTTTATAGATGACTTAGAAGACATAATTAAGCAACTTCCAAAAGATAGGCAAACATTACTATTCTCAGCAACAATGCCTGACCAAATAAAAAAATTAGCAAGAAGATATATGAAACCAGATGCTAAACATATAGCAATAAAGAAAACTTCAATGACAGTTTCTAAGATTAGTCAAAGTTTTTTTGAGGTATCACATAAAACTAGATTTGAAGCACTTTGTAGAGTATTAGATTTTGATACTCCATCATCTGCAATTATATTCTGCAGAACTAAAAAAGGCGTTGATGAATTAGTTGAAGGAATGCAATCTAGAGGATATGTTGTTGAAGGAATGCACGGAGACATGTCTCAAGCTCATAGATTAAGAACTTTAAAGAAATTTAAAGAAGGTTCGTTAAACTTCTTAATTGCAACAGATGTTGCTGCAAGAGGAATAGATGTAGAAGGAATAACTCATGTTATAAACTACGATTTACCTCAAGATGTTGAAAGCTACGTTCATAGAATAGGTAGAACAGGTAGAGCAAATAGAGAGGGTACGGCTTACTCTTTAGTTTCTCCAAAAGAATATTCTATGCTTAAGCAAATTAAATCAGTAACTAAGAGTGATATTTCTAGAAAGCCTATCCCAACAGTTAATGATATATTTAGCAGTAAGTCAGACTCTATATTAGAGGATGTTGCAAATACTATTAATGATTCAGATCACTCAAGATTTATTCCAATAGCTAAAGAGTTAAGTGAAAAATTTGATAATATTGAAATTATTGCAGCTCTAATTAAAAGTAAATTTAATAGTGATTTACTTGAAACTTATTCAAACAATGTTCTAGAAGCTCCAAAATCAGAGGATATACGTTTATTCTTATCTGTAGGTAGAAGAGATGGTATCACACCTAAATCTTTAGTTAGCTTTATAAAAGAAACTGCTAGAATTAGACCAACATCTATAGGAGATATAGATATATTAGAAAACTTTTCTTTTGTAAACATCTCTCCAGATGTTAAAGACAAAGTTATTGATAAGTGTATGGGACGTAAACTTAATAAGAGAAAAGTTAATATAGAAATAGCAAATAGAAAAAGAAAGTAGTCTAATTATTCTATAAAACTTTACTTAGCATATATAAAAAATAGGTCTTAAGACTTTTTTAAAAATCTTAAGACCTATTTATTTTAATAAAAATTATTTATTATTTATGTTTTTTACAGCTAAAGATACTGCCTTAACAACCTCTTCATTAAATACGCTTGGAATAATGTAATCTTCTTTTAGCTCGTCGTCCTTTATTACTGAAGCAATTGCTTTACTAACTTCAACTTTTACTTTATCATCAATATACCTTACTCTTCCATCTAGTGCTCCCTTAAATATCCCTGGGAAAACTAAGACATTATTGATTTGATTAGGATAGTCACTTCTGCCTGTTGCTATAATTCTCACCCCAGCTTCTAATGCTTCTTCTGGGAGAATTTCTGGAATAGGATTTGCCATTGCAAAAACAATGGCATCATTATTCATAAATTTTATATAATTCTTAGGAAGTGCTCCTTGGCAGGAAACACCAATAAATACATCACAACCTACTATTGCATCTTTTAAATTTCCTTTTATACCCTCTGGATTAGATATTTTAGCCATTTCCATTTGTTCATTATTAAGCCATTTTTCATTTTTATTAACAACCCCATTTTTATCAACTAAAATAATATTTTTAACACCAAATTTCATTAATAAATGGGAAATACTAATGCCAGCACTTCCTGCTCCATTTACTACCACCTTTATATTCTCAAATGTCTTATTAACAATTTTTAAAGCATTAATCAAGCCCGCACAAACAACAATGGCTGTTCCATGCTGATCATCATGAAAAACAGGTATATCTAATTCTTCTATAAGCCTTCTTTCAATTTCAAAACAACGAGGTGCACTTATATCTTCTAAATTAATTCCTCCAAAAGCTGGTGCAATATTCTTTACTGTATTAATAATATCATCTACATTTTGAGTATCTAAACAAATAGGTACAGCATCAACATTTCCGAACTTTTTAAAAAGTAATGCCTTCCCTTCCATTACTGGTATAGCTGCTTTAGGTCCAATATTACCCAATCCAAGCACTGCACTTCCATCACTTACAACTGCTACCATACGACTCTTACAAGTATAATCATAAACATTATCTTCATTTAAAGCTATTTCAAGACACGGACCAGCTACACCTGGTGTATAAACAATACTTAAATCATCTTTAGATAATATTTCTGCTCTGCTTTTTATCTCTATTTTTCCTTTATTAATTTTATGATATTCTCTTGATTTTTCAAATATATCCATTTCATTTCTCCTAAAAATCTTCATCTTTACCAATTAGCAGATAGCTATCATTATTAATATAATCATATATATATGCTACCTCACTAATTGGCAATTTAATATTATATTGTTTTGCTATACTTTCAAAACTAATTTCAACAAGTTCAATAAATCTCTTCTTTGTTTCTTTAAATTCCTTTGCATTAGAATAAGTCATTATTTCTTCTTTTTTTACCAATCTCTCTATTAAACAACAAATATGAATATTTAAACCAATTATTGTTTTAGGTTGAAATCTATGGTATAAAAGTCGTTGTAAATCTTCTAACATCTGTGCTACTGCAGAAAGTACTTTATTGGCATTAAGAATAGTAAGAGACTCAACAACATTTTGTAATGAAAAAACATTCAACATATTTTTGTTAAATTTTTCAAATTCTTCATCTGATAAATATGAAGATAAACAAGTTTTTACTTTATCTAAACTTTTAAACGTAATAATATCCTCAATAGAAATTATAGTAAATCCTGTTAAATTTATATTTATTGTAGTTGCAACAAATAAAATATTATAATGCTCAAAATCATTTGAATGATAAAACTCTATAAATGCGTCATAATTATAACATCGTACGTCAACATCAATACTCTTGCTTAAGCTATTTAAAAATAACTCACTTACTTTAACTGCTATTTCGCTTCCTATCTCGCTAACAAAAACAATAATATCACTCTTTTTTGATTTTTCTATAAACCTATATGAAGTTACTACTTTTTCCTTTGCATATATTAAAATTTCCTTAATAGACTTTTTATTCATAATAGAAGTTCCTATCTCTAGTGCAAGATTAGTCGATACATTATTAATAATTCCTAAATTTACATTTGGGACCTCCCCTAAAAGTTCCACAATATTCTCTAATGATCCTAAATCAACCAAAAGAAGAACATCCCTATTCTCACTATAATATAATATTTTCCTTAATTGCTTAACAATTTCTGAAACAGACATATCATAAGGCATATCTATGGCATTAAAAATATGATGCTTTAACATTTTATTACATACATCTGCTATACTACTTGCTGTTGCATATCCATGAGCAATAATAGAGGTTTTAATTGGTAAGGAATGTTGTGATTCATCCATACCCATCAAGAAAATTGTAAGAATTATATGCTCTATATAAGAAAATTGAACATCAATATTACGCTTAATCAAACTAATTATCTCTAATGCAATAGTATATTCGCTAAATGATTCTTTCCTTATGATATTTATAACATCATCAATATCTGATGGTGAATACTCATTATAATATAAAATAGATTCATTAAATGCATCACTATAGTAAACCCATTTAGAGAAAATATGTATGAAACTATTAGAAAGATGCATGCTATATACATCTTGTATATATTCAAATATATGCATAATTGTTTGTTCAATTATCTTAATTTTTTCATCCGAAATATTCTTTTTAAATAAAATATAATCATTGTATTCCTCTATGGCTTGATATGAATTACTAATAAATTGTTTATAACTTAATCTATTATTTATATAATCTAATCCATTACTTAGAAGTTCAGTTACAAGAATATACTCTTTCTTATAATTATGATTATGACTTATATCCTCTAAGGAGTATATAGTATCTTCTATAATTGATTTCTTAAAATCTATTCTGGTAGTTTTTATAATATATTCTGGTAATGATAGAATTGTAATAATTATATTATTATCTAACTTACTATTAGAAAAAGCCTCTGCTAAACTAACTTTCAATGCGCTTTTTAATTGTTCTATGTTACCAGTAAAAGTATGTTGAATCAGCGCTCTATAAGCTTGTTCACTTATAAAAATTTTTCTATTAATTCTTTGCTCTTCTTTTTTCAAAAAATAAGCTATAAGATATTCTTTTTCAATTATGGATCTATCCCTTAAAGATGGAAGTTCTATAACCAATGGTATTGTTTGTTGAATCATTTGATTATTAGAAAAATTTATTGAAGAAGAAATTGCAAGACGTGTATATCCCTTATTTATAATATCATTTAAGTAGCTTTGAACTTCAACTCTTACTTCATCTGATAAGGAATCGTAATTTTTTATATAAATATAATCTTGAATATGACTTTTAATAAATACATTCTTAATTTCAGAGATTATAGTTTTCTTATCATTAAACTTTGTTTGATATAAATCACAATCAATGCATTTAAATTCACTTTGTGAAACAAATCCTTTTTCAACTGCATATTGATAAGATAAATATGCTAACATTGTTTTTCCTGTACCTTTTTCTCCTACTAAATGCATTGGTAATCCATTAGGTGGATATTCTACAGAAACTTTACATTTATCTATTACAGTTTTAAGACTTAAATTATAACCAATTGCCTTATCAAAGCTAATTCTGTATTTCATATTATTATTTATAAATTTAATAAAAAAATCTAAATCATCAAATTCATGATCTATTGATGATAATTGAAACTTTTCTAGTAATGTTTTTTTATCAAAAAAATAAACAGGTCTTGTATTTACTTTAACCAACATATTCTTTTTAAAATATTCATTCAAGTATTGACTAACTAAATTACGACTCACATTTATTCTTTGACAAATATTATTTGTTGTAAATACCTTAAAATTCTTCAAATCCATATTTCTTGTACATTCAACTAAATACTCATACAACTCTTGTCTTGTGTTTAAGAACTCCTGATTTCTGTCCATATAATCACCTTGTTATTCATTAATAATTGGTATAATCAATTCTTCCCATACATCATCATAGAATTTTTTAGAATCTAACGCTTGCATACTAACAACTAGATTTGACTCTGGAACAACAATAATATACTGACCATACTTACCATCTGCTCTGTATGATTTTAAATCTTTATTAATCCAAAATTGAAATCCATAACCATATTTGGGAGTATTATTCTTTATTTGATTTTTTGTTGCTATTTCTAAATATTCTTTTGATACAATTTTTTCATTATTGTATACACCGTTATTTAATAATAGTATACCAATTTTCGTCATTTCATCAATAGTTAACATCAATGAATGTGCCGCTGCTGTATGATTCATTGGACACGACAGCCAATCTGGATTTCCTATTCCCAATTTATCAAAAAAGCGCGGAGTCATATATTCAATCAAGGTTTGTCCAGTGACTCTTTCAATAATGCATCCAAGAATATATGTGTTAAAGTTACAATATTCAAAGTGATCTCCAGGAACATATGAAAACTCTCTACTAAAGAAATATTTAATTAAATCCTTAACTACATATCGTTCTTCATCATCCATGAAAAAAAGCTTACCTTTCACTCCACATGTCATTGTTAATAAATGTCTAACTGTAATATCTCTAACCTTAGAATCACATTTCTCAAAATCAATTTCTTTAAAAAATTTATAAATTGGTTCATCAAGCTTAAGTAACCCCTCATCAATTGCTATACCTATACCTAATGAAGTAACACTCTTACTTACTGAGCAAACATTTAACCTTGTTTTTGTATCCAACCTGGAATACTCTTCCTTTATCTTTCCATCTTTATAAACTTGTATATAATTTATTACAATGTTCTTTTCTTTCATTTTCTCAAGAAAATTATTTATATATCTCATCTTAACTCCTCCTTGTCTATATTGACTTCATGTAATCAGATCAATATAAATTAGAAAGTAGGATAAACCTACTTTCTTTTACAATATACCAAAAAACGTTGCAATTATACTTAAAACAATAATTCCTAATAAGATATAATTAACTTTAACACCTTTTTTTATTAGCTTATAAATAAATAATGTTATTAATAGAGATAGCATTTTGGGCATAATTCCATTAATTACATCACCTAATGCAATGGCAGACTCTCCAGATCCAAAAGAAATAGCTAAATTCACATTAACCATTGAAGCAACCATAGCCCCTATTACTAATAACCCTAAAACAGCAGCACCCTTAAATATTTTATCAGTCAAACCTAACTCTTCAAACTTCTTTAACGCCTTCATTCCTGAGCTATATCCATAATGTACCCCAAAATATCTTACTAAAACATTTGGTATGTTAAATAATAACAGGAATAGAATCGGTGCAAAAATATTACCTGTCAAAGCAAGTGAACAAGCTATCCCCCCTGCTAAAGGTCTTAATGTTCCCCAAAATACTGAATCACCAATTCCAGCAAGTGGACCCATTAAACTGGCTTTAATAGCATTAATAGATGACTCATCAAACTGTTCTGTATTCGCATTTTCTTCTTCCATAGCTGCTGTAATACCAAATATAAATGGGCTCATCATTGGAGTTGTGTTAAAAAATTCTGCATGCCTTTTTAATGCTTCTGACAATTCTTCTTTATTTGGATAAAGCTTCTTTAGAATTGGTGATAATGCATATTGTGCTCCTTGACTCATTTGTCTTTCATAATTAAATGAGGCATTCACAGAAAATGATCTCCAAAAAACTTTGTTGATATCTTTTTTGGTTATCTTTTTATTATTAGAAGTCATCATCATCTCCTCCTTCTACAACAGCAATTTTTGTCTCATCTTTTGTTATCATCAATGCAACAATAACTATACCTAATAAAGCTACTCCTAAAACAGGAACATTTAAATATGCAGATATAATAAATCCTAATAAGAAGTATGGAGCTACTTTCTTACTTATAAGCATTCCACCTAATAGTGCGAATCCTAATGCCGGTAATATACCCGCAGCAACAGTTAATCCATCCTTAACAAATTGAGGAATAGCTGCTAAGAATCCTTCAACAAATCCATTACCCAAATGAAAACAAATTGCAACAGTAGCCGCCATAACTAAAGCATAAGATAAGAAACTAACAATATGCATTCTATCTACTCCATTTGCATTACCTTCTCTTGCATACTCATCTGACTTATGTAAAAAATAAGATCTAGCAGTTAAATAATAGAAATTTTTTAATAATAATGCTACAGTTGCAATAGGAATAGCTAATGCTAAAGCAGCTTCTGTCCCATTCCCAGAGCTAATAGCTAAAGCAGTACCTAAAATCCCCCCTGCTGTAATTTCTGGTGGTAATGCTGCCCCTATAGTTACATTTCCCATAAAGGCTAATTCCAAAGTTGCACCTACGACTAGCCCTGTATTTAAATCACCTAAAACTAACCCAACTAATGGTCCCATTACAATTGGTCTTTGAATCATCGAGTTCCCGACTCCACATTCAAGGAATCCAAAGAAAGCTACAATCCCAATAAAGAGTGTTTCTAACATTCTCTTTCCCTCCTATTTCATTATTTTTTTCGGATCACTTGGTACTGCTTGAATAAATACCTCTATACCTTCTTTTATAACTTCTCTTAACAATTCTTCCTCTTCATCAGTAACATAAACCATATTAGATAATGCATGCGTTCCTTGCTTAGCTTTTGTACCTCCTAAATTTATACTTCTAATTTCTTCAGCACCACGTGCTAGTCTTACCGCATCATCAATACTATTCACAACTATCATCAAATCATATTTATCTGTTTTTCCGTTGTTAATAGCTTCAATAGAATCTGTAATATTTTTTATTACTAATTTTACATCATTAGGTTTTCCCAATCTCAATGCAGCTTTTCTTACATCATCATTCACTACCTGATCATTCGCAACTAATATACAATTAGGATTAATTTGTGAACACCATGAAAATACAACTTGTCCATGTAATAACCTGTGATCAACTCTTAATAACTTTACCATAAAAAACCTTCCTCCTTAGAAATCCTCTTCTTCCATATCAATTTCTCTTCTAGCAAATAAAATCATATTTTTACTCTCTTCAATACTTTCATTGATATCTTTCTCAATATCATTACTAATTTTAAGCACTAAATTTAAAACTAATGAAACATTCATACCAGCAATTATATATATATTTTTGAAATTTGCATACTTTAATGCTTCATTATTAACACTACCTCCAAGTAAATCAGTAATTATAATCACTTCATCGCCAGAATTAGCTAATATATTAAAAAACTCTTCAACATTATAGTTATTATCTACATAACTATCATATGCTAGTAAATTATCTTGCCTTCCTGCAATCATCTCAACTGTACTCTTCATTCCTGATGCTAGGTATCCATGCGATGCTAGAACTATTTTTCTCATCCTGCTCCCCCTCCTCAAGAATTAATATAACGTAAACCTTTAAATAAAGGTATAACTGTACAGTATTTTTAACACATTAAAATTCATTTCGACACTATTATTTCTTCTCTACCAAATAAATTCCATATATTCATTTTATTTTTTAACACTTTTATCGACACTAAAAGTAAAAATTAATATACTAAGCTTTTTACCAATAAGAAAAGTTGACTCATTTATAATACATGAATCAACTTTTAAGTTATCATTACAATATTGACATTTATTTTACTTACATTTATTATTTATACCATCATACAGGTACCTTATATACTCTGTATCTACTTTTTGCATTTCCAACATCTTAATTCTATTTTCTGCTTTACTTAAACTTTCCCTTGCTTCTTCAAAGTCCTTTTGACGTATGCATGAGCTTGAGTATTCTAATAAGTAATCTATTTTAAGTACTAAATCTGCTAAATCTTCCCTATTATCATTAACTAAGTCAACTAATAAAGAATAAATCTTAGGAGAAGTATCCTTTCTTACACTACTAAGTAAATCATTATTTTTGCTAGTTTTTCTACTCATTTTCTTCACCTACCCTATAAATTTTCTATTTATTTTAATTTATATCATATTTTTATAATATACCCAATACATTTTATTGTATAAAAGATTAGGAGGTATTTTTTAATGCAAAAATATGTATGCGTTCCATGTACTTATATCTATGATCCTGAATATGGTGATCCAGAAAACGAAATTGATCCAGATACACCTTTTGAAGACTTGCCTGATGATTGGGTATGCCCTATCTGTGGAGCAACAAAGGATGAGTTTGAAGCTTTAGAGGATTAAAAAGACTAAATACATATTATCTTACTAATATAAAATAATTTAAAACTCTTAAGATAATATGTATTTTTATATAGCCTCTATTAATATTTTAAATTCCATTATTTTTTCCAATAAAAATGAAATTCTTCTTCTCATAATTGCAAAAGCTATAGAAGCTGCTCCTCTAAGTCCAATCCATGATATGAAGGCTTTTTCTTTATTTGAATAATCAAAGCCACTTACAATTATTTAATTTTATCATATACTATTGGTTCTTCAGATCCAGAAATTATCACTCCATTCTTTCTAAATATTTCTGTTACATACATCTTATCATCACATACTTTTTCTATTGCTGTAAATATTACTTCTGGAGAAAATTCACTTTCACTTTCTGCTAAAAAGCATCCATCCTTTTCTTCAAATGTAATTGGATTAAATTTTCTTGATAATTCTAATTTGCTATAATCTATTATTAATTTATCATTTGAATTTATAAAATCATTATAATCTACATCATTTGGTAACTCGTAAGAAGTTAAAACTATATCATTATCTTTATTTAAAGTATACAAGAATAAATGATGTAAAGCTGTTTTATTATCTCCATGTTTATAATAAGTTTCATCTATGGTAAAGTATCCATTAAAGTCTTCTGGGAGATTTTTGATCTTAGCATTACATATACCAACAATATGTTCTGCTACAGGAGATTTAACTTCACCAGTTACAGCTTTTTCTTCCTTTACTTGATTTTCATTATTAAATCTTCCACATATATAATCCATAAACTTTTCTAGTTTATCCATTTATTATCACCTCGTTCAATAAAATTTTTATAAAAAAAATACCTAACACATTCTTTTTTATATTTAAATTATATCACTATTTGCCGATATAATATTTATGTTAAATACCAAAATTAACTAATTAATTCTTATTTAAAATGATTATCTCTTTCAATCTATTTTTCTTTAATTATTTTAATACTTCAAAATTGAAGGATAGAAATTATAAAAACTTATTCATAGTCAGGATAATCCTCTTATAACTTCCTAAAAGAGTAAAAAAATGATGACTTACTATGCTCAATAAGTCATCATTTTTTATTAAAGCTAATATATAGCTTAGTTATTAATTATTGCATCAACAGTAATTTGCATCTTCTTAGCTAACTCTTCATCCTTTAATAAGACCATTGAAATTAAGTCTAATAAATACATTGCAGAAAATTGACTGTTAATAAATTTACTTCTATCAACAAACTTTGGATTATAAACTATGAATTTCAAATCAGAATACTTACTTATAGCGCTTCCTTCAAAGCTTGTTATACAAACAGTTTTTGCCCCATTTTCCTTTGCCTTTCTAATGGAATGGACAACTTCCTCTGTTTCTCCTGAAATTGATAATCCAATTACTAAATCATCCTTCTTTATTATAGAACTATTAATTATCATCATGTGTGAATCAGATATACAGTGAACATTAAATCCCATTCTTAAAAGTCTTTGCATCATTTCTTTACCAGTTAATCCTGAGCTTCCCACACCATAAATGTAAATATTTTTAGCCTTTTTTATCTCACTGACAACTTTCAATATAGACTTTTTATCTATTAGCATTTTAGTTCTTTCTATAACCTCATCATAGTATTGATAAGCATAAGAAAATATCTCATCTTCATTAATTATTTTTTCTGTCTTATTTGAGCTAAGCATAATCTTCATATCAACGAAGCTATTACATCCTATTTTCTTTGCAAATCTTGTTATTGTTGCACCTGAGGTTCCTGTCTCCTTAGCTAAATCTGTTATATTTATATTCTTAATACTATCTGCATATTGCATTATATAATCAGCAATGGCTTTTTCTTTATCAGAAAAATTATTGTATATTCTTTGAATTTCACATAATATATCCACTTTATCCCTCCAAAATAAGTGTATGTAATCTTTTAACTGTATTTAGAATATCATTAATTAAATATAAAGAAAAGAGGTTGTTAATAATATAGAATTAATAAAGTGTCTATACTACAATGAAAAATTAATAAAAAAGTACTTCTATATAATTTCCTAAAGAATAAAAAAACTCCCGAAGGAGTTTTGAAAAGAAATTAATTTTAGTGACTCTGTAAGAATTACATCAATAATTCTTAATTTGGGCTGCTTTTGTGACAGCCCAAATCAATTATAATGCTTTTAACACTTCATCATTAAACCTTTTAGTTATTAATTGTGGTCTTGTTATTGCACTACCAACTACAACAGCATAAGCACCCTTTTCTAAAGCTAATCTTGCTTTTTCTGGAGTATCAAAATTTCCTTCTGCTATTATTTTTGATTTACAATCTTTTAATAATGCTTCTAAAACTTTAAAATTATTCATTCCTTTAGAATGCTCTGTATAACCTACTAAAGTCGTTCCTACATATTGGAATCCAAGCTCTCCAGCTCTTAATCCTTCTTCTATGGTAGATACATCTGCCATAAAGTCTTGATTTGGATATTTTTTAAATATTTCTTTTAAAAATTCCTCATCTTGATCTATTGTTGCATCTAATGCAATTATATCTACTCCAGTTTCAACTAAAGCATCAACTTCCTTCATTGTTGGAGTTATATAAGGCTTCATGTTATCATAATCTATCTTTATTATCCCTATTACAGGCAAGTCTACCTCTTTTTTTATGGCAACTATATCTTCAACACTATTTGCTCTTATGCCTATAGCACCGCCCTCCTTTGCTGCCACAGCCATTCTACTCATTATATATGAGCTGTGTAATGGTTCATTTTCTAGTGCTTGACATGATACGATTAATCCTCTATTTATCTTATTCACTCTTACTAATCTCTCCCTATAATTTCATTAATTTTTTGCTTTAATGGGTCTGCCTTAGCTCCAAATATAGCTTGTATTCCACCCTTAACTTCTAAAACTGCAGTAGCTCCTAAAGATTTAATCTTATCTTTATCAACTTTTTTAACATCTTTAACCGCTACTCTTAATCTTGTGATACAGGCATCTACATCTTCTAAGTTTTCAACTCCACCAAGTGCTACTAAAATTTGTTCTGCCACTTCATTTAAACTATCTTTAGTAACTACATTGACACTTTCTTCTTCTGTTTCTCTTCCTGGAGTCATAACATTAAACTTAGTTATTAAGAATCTAAATGTGAAGTAATATAAAGCAAACCAAATTACCCCTACTATTAATACATATATCCAGTTTGTTTTGTCATTTCCTTGAAGAACTCCGAATAATGTAAAGTCTATTAATCCACCTGAGAATGTATTACCAATTGATATATTTAATATATCTGCAATGAAGAATGATAGTCCATCAAAAAATGCATGAATTACATATAACCATGGTGCAACGAATAAGAACATAAATTCAATTGGTTCTGTAATCCCAGTAACAAATGAAGTAATAGCTGCTCCTAAGAATAATCCACCTACTAATTTTCTTTTTGCCTTAGGTACACAATGATACATAGCTAAGCATGCGCCTGGTAATCCAAACATCATTGTAGCAAAACGTCCTGCAAAGAATCTTGTTCCTTCTGTAAATAGCCCAACATGATTTGGATCTGCTAATTGAGCAAAGAATATATTTTGTGCACCTACAACAGTTTGTCCTGCAACTGTTGCAACTCCCCCTAATTCTGTATACCAGAATAATGGATAAATCATATGATGTAAACCAACTGCTCCAGTTAATCTTAATAAGAATCCATAAAGGAATGTTCCTATTGGTCCTAATCCTGCTATTGCATTACCTGCTGATACTAACCATCCTTGGAATGTTGGCCATATTAAGAAGAATATTGCTCCTATAAATATAGCTGCAAAAGATGATACTATTGGTACGAATCTTGATCCACCAAAGAATCCCAAAACTGATGGTAATTTAATATTTCCATACTTGTTATGTAAATAAGATACTGTCAAACCAATTACTATTGCTCCAACAACACCTGTATCTATTGACTCAACTGCTGGGTTAAATGATGTAATCATTCCACTAATAGCTGCATTCATAACTAAGAATGCCACTGCGCCTGCAAGTCCTGCAGTACCCTTGTCCTTTTTAGCTAACCCAACTGAAAGACCTATACACATGATAAGTGATAAATTTGAAAATACAACATTTCCTGCTGAAGACATAATTGAAAAAATGCCTTGTAACCAAGAAACATTTAAGAACGGATATGCTTGTACTGTATTAGGGTTTGATAATGCTCCTCCGATACCTAATAATAAACCAGCAGCTGGTAATATTGCTATTGGTAACATAAAGGATTTCCCTATTTTTTGTAGTTGTTTAAACAAAATAATTCCCCCTTTTAAAAATTTTTTCAGTAGTTATTTAAAATAAAAATTATTTTCTTCTGAATACATTTACATATTATCATGAAAATTATTTCTATTCAAGTATTTTTTTTAAAATTATTTTCATTATATTCTTATCTATTTTAAATACATAATTTTATTTCTATAACTTCATATAATTGGATGAATAAAACTACTTCTTACTCCTAATTATAATAATAAAATAAATAATTTTATTGCGAGGTATCTTTCTATGAAAAAATATATGTATTTTACTTTACGTATTATCCTAGTAGCTCTTTGTGTATTCTTAAATATAGCTCATTATCCTAAAGCATTATCAGACTTAAACCTTTTAGAAGATTATCCCAATAACAACACTTTACCCAATCATTTTCGTAAATTAACTGATGAAATATCTGATGTTGATATTAATTTAAAAGGTTTAGATAAATTAAATATATCAGGAAGTGGTCAATTTTCAGAATCAGCTCTTTCATTAATAAAAGACTCTATATCAAAGGACTTTAAGATAATAGATATTGACTTAAGGCAAGAATCACATGGTTTTGTAAATGGTATAGCTATTAGCTGGAAAAACCTAAAAAACAATGCTAATAAGGGGTTAAGCTTATCAGAAGTTTTATATACTGAAAATACACTTTTAAACTCAATTAAAATTGGGTCTCCAATAACTTTTTATAATACAAAAGAAACTATAGTTCCTAAATATGTTCAAGATGAGCTTGAGCTTACTACTTCAAAAGAAATAGGCTATCTTCGTATTCCTGTAACAGATGGCAATATGCCTACTGACGATATGGTAGATTACTTTATTAAGTTTGTAAACAATCAACCCAAAAATACTTGGCTACACTTTCATTGTAAAGAAGGAATAGGTAGAACTACCACTTTTATGATAATGTATGATATTATGAAAAATTATAAAGATGTAAGCTTAAACGATATTATTAAACGTCAAGTTATACTATCAAAGATGAATGAAAAAGATGCTGAAGGCTTCTACAGTGGTCATCACTTTAAATTCCTAAATAACTTTTATAATGATTATACTTCAAAAAACACTTCTGCTTTGAATCGTGAAAATATTAGTAATAAATTATATAATTGTTATATAGGAAATTCTGTTAAGACTAGGGATGCTTATCTGTAGCATCTAATACTAAGTGATATCCTTATAAATTCCTAAAAATTAAAGAAAGAGTTGTCGCACAAACATCCTTAATTTTTTATTGTGCGACAACTCTTTCAAGGCATTATATTAAAAAATCTAAAAATCCATATTCTCAGTAATGATTAAATCTACTATAAATTATCTTCTACTATTTGGCATATTTAACTATTATATCCCTTAAAATATTAACAACCTCTAATCCAGACTTATCATTATAGTATTTTGCAAATCTTTCATCTGCCACATATATTTCTGCTAAACCAATATGAGCTTCTTTAGAATAGCTAGACCAAGTGAAACCAAGCCACTTTTTATGATTTTCGTATACCTCTCTAGCAGTTTTTGAATCTAAATCCCCATTCTTAACTACTTCTAATAATCCATTAAAAATTTCTTCTTCAATTTTATTCATTTTATTAAATTCTTCTTCACTCATATTCATAAACTTCTTATTAGAAGCCTCAACAGTCTCATTGCCATATTTATCTCTAATTTCTTTCCCATACTTTGCTTCATTTTCTTCTAAACGCTCTTTCTTAAATCCTTGGAACTTCTCTTTATTAGACATACTTATTTCTCCCTTCTTATATTTAATAGTCTTTTCTACAGTTAAAATCAATTGATCAAGTTGTTTTCTTCTAGAAATAAGGCTTTTTCGATGTTCAATTAATGATCGGCAAATATCAAAGTTAGGATTAGATATTATATTTTGAATTTCATCAAGACTAATATCCATAGACCTATATAGTAAGATTTGTTGCAAAACATCAACTTCTTTTTCTCCATATATCCTATATCCTGATGAATTTACCCTGCAAGGTTTTAATAATCCTATTTCATCATAATATCTAAGAGTTCTAGTACTTACACCTGCCATCTCTGCTAGCTTCTTAATTGTATATTCCATCTTTATTCCTCCTTATAAATTAATAATAAGCTTTTACGTAACGTCAATGTCAATAATGATTTTTAATTATTTAAAAAAACTAAAACATAGTATATATATTTTTCTTATTTAAAGATATTTGAAAATATCGGATAATATATTTATGTTAATTCTGTTGAATTTTTATCCAAATAATAATAAATTTTTGTATTTTATTTATATTTTTAGCAACAAATTAATATTCATATATACATGAATATTTAATAATGGTATAATAATAATCCACTTATTGATATATACTTTTAAAGTAAATATATTTAAGAATTATTAAAGAAAGTGTCAGGTGAAATTTATGATTGATGCAAAACTACTAGTAGAAAAGGCTTATGAGGCTCAAAAATTTGCTTATACTCCTTACTCTAACTTTAATGTTGGTGCAGCACTGCTTGGTACAAACGGGAAAATATACTTAGGTTGTAATATAGAAAATGCTGCTTTTACACCAACTAATTGTGCAGAAAGAACTGCTTTTTTCAAAGCTGTATCTGAAGGACAACATGAATTTCTTGCAATTGCAATAGTAGGTAATAAAGCAGATGCTACGGAAACTGAATACTGTGCTCCATGTGGAGTATGCAGACAAGTAATTGCTGAATTTTGTGATCCGAAGACATTTAAAATTTATCTAGCTAAAAATAAAGATGAATTTAAAGAGTATACATTAGAGGAACTTTTACCTCTAGGTTTTACTGGAAAGGACTTGGATTAATTCTATAAATTTTAATTATAGATTTTATTTTAAAATAAAATCATTAAGTGTGAATATACTGTTGTGCTACTTAACCTTAAAGCAATATATTCACACTTTTATCATTCTCCTACACTTTCTTATATGAAATTTAAAAGGGCTGTCACCCAACAGCCCTAATTAAGAATTTAAAATTAATCTCTCTTAAAAACTCTTTCAAAAGTTTTTCCATTAATTTTTCATTATTCATTCTTAATTTTTCATTGTATGACAGCTCCATATTCTAATTTATATTAATATTCTCGATAATTGATGTAGCTACAGCATTTGCTAATAGTTCTTGATTATACTCATTACTGAAATACATCCTATCATTATAGTTATTCATAAATCCAAACTCTATTAATACTGAAGGATTTTCATTTTCTCTAATTATGTATAGTGCTTCACTACCATCTATCATAGGTCGACACTCTGTGTAATCTAAATCTTCAAGCTTTTCTTCTATAGATTTTCCTAAATTTAAGCTTTTATAATCATTATAATTTGTCCATACTTCAAATCCATAAACTTCTTCATATCCATAAATATCTTCATCATAATCATTTATATGAAATGATACAAAATACTCTGCATCAGTTGAATTAGATATACTAACTCTATTTTTCAAGTCCTCTTTTTCATCATCTCCTAATGCCGAATCATCAGTTCTCGTATAAATAACTTCGATATCATTTGCTTCTAATATTTCACCGACTTTATTGGAGATACTTAAAACTATATCCTTCTCATAAATATCCCCAAAGCTAGCTCCATCATCATGTCCTCCATGTCCTGGGTCAAGTATAACTTTTATTTTTCCAGAATCAGCACTTTCTTCCTCATAAGCCATTGCAACTGCTGTATTTGAAGGTAAGCTTCCATTCAAATAATTACTTATCAATTTATTTGAAATTAATATTAATATCACTATGGTTATAAATATCTTTATATTATTATATATTCTTCTTCTTTTATTCCTTCTACGTAACTCATTAACACTCTTCATTACAACTTCCTCCCAAATAAAATAATAAAGGAGAGTTGTAATATTTAAGTATATTAAATGTATCTAAGTTGTAATATATTTATTAAATTTTTATTATTATCTGTTTAATTAGGTGATAAAGAGATTTCTATTTTTGCATTTCCTTTTTCAACTAATGTATTACTTTGATAAGATAAAATAAGTTTTGAATCATCTGATGTTAAACTTCCATAACCTAATTCACTTTTACTATAATTACTCATAGGAATTCCTAAATAGTTTGAATACATTTTTAATGCTTCTTCTATGTTTATACTTTCTACATTATCATTAATAAAATCATAGATAGTTATATTCCAAATATACCCTGTATATGCATTTTGTTTTATTTCTATATTAACATCTTCATTACTAAATTTAATTGTCCAATAACTATAAATATACTTTGAATAAGTATACATTGGAGCTTTTGTTCCTAAATATGCATAAGTATTCCAAGAATCATCTATTGATTTAATACTAGTAGGAATTATACCTGCATCACAAAAATATTTAATATCCTCTATTGACCTACTTACAGCTTCATCCATAGTTAATTGATTTATAGTTGGATCATGTACTCTTAACTCTTTATTATCATTCCAAGTTACTAATACTTCCCTAATTTGCTCTGTAGTCAAATTACTATTACTATTTTCCGAATCACTATTAATTGAAATATCAAATTTATTCACTCTTGATAGAAGCTTCTCTTCTTTACGATAAAGCATATATTTAGTTAAACTCCAACTTCCTATAATTATAACAAATACTGCAATTATACCTAAAACATTTAATGTTTTATTATTCTTCATTATGGATTACCTCCACTTATTTGAACCTCTATCTTAATAGTAGTTCCTTTATTCTCTTCGCTAGAAATAACTAGTTTACTTTTATGTATTCTAGCTATTTTTTCACATAGGGCTAATCCGAGACCAACTCCATGCTGTGCTCTTGATCTTGATTTATCTACCATGTAAAAAGCCTCTGTTATTCTGCTAATTTCCTTTTTAGGAATCCCTCTTCCATTATCAATTACAGAGATTTCATACTTTTTGCTATCAATTTTATTTCCTATTATTTTTATAATCTTAGCCTCTGCTTTTATAGAGTTATCTATTAAATTTAAAATTAACATCTTAAATAAATCAAATTCAATATCTATAAATTCTTCTTCTATCTTAAGATCTATATCTATTTTTCTTTCTTTTAATATAGGTTTTAATGTATCTACTATATTTTGAAATACTTCTTTACTATTTAACTGTTCAAGAATAAAACTTTGCTTATTTAAAACAGTCAAATCCATAAGCTTAAAAGATAAAGCTTCTAATCTTAACCCCTCCTCTAAAATATATCTAGCGGCATTTTTAGTTTCTTCTCTAGATAAATCTCTTTGAAAAATCATGTCTGCATAACCTATAACGGAAGTCAAAGGTGTTTTTAACTCGTGAGCAAAATTTGTTACAAAATCCTCTCTTTTTTCAGCTATATCTTCTAATTCTATTACCTTCTCTTCAACGGCTTCTGCCATCTTATTAAAACTTTCAGCAAGTTCACCAAATTCACCTTTACCCCTATACTCTATTCGATCATTATAAAATCCATTAGCAATTCTAGAAGTAGATTTAATAAGTCCCTTTATTGGTCTAGTAATTATAGTTGATAAAATCATCATAATTATCATTCCTGCACTAATAGCAGTAAAATAAATAACATTAAAATTGCTCTCCATTTCTCTTTTTTGAGATAGAACTCCATTTATATTTGTAGAAGTAATTAAATAAAATATCTTTCCATCATCTTCAAAACTACCTCCAACCATAAGAATTTTACTAACCTCTAATTCCTCAACTTTGCAAATCAATGATTCATCACTAATTTCATTTGCTATATCTGTACTTAAATTATTAGGTAAATTAGACGATATAGTTTTTTTATCCTCATTTAATATTGCAATTTGATTTCCCTCCATTGTATATCTTGAAACATCTAATATGGATAAATCATATTCGTCCTTACCTAACTGTTTTTTGTTCTTATTCATTAATAGTTTAGATTGAATATTATACTTTATGTATGTATATTGATTTTTTGCTTGATCAATCTCTCTATCCATAAAACTTTCAAAAGAGGATGAAATTAAAACATATGCTGATAATGATAAGAATAAACTTAAGGTTGCTACTGAACATAAGAATATTTTTACAAATAGTTTCATACATTAACTCCTTATACTTCAAGTCGATAGCCAATTCTAAAAACTGTTTTTATATTATTTTCCCATCCTAATTTTTTTCTTAATCTTTGTATATGTAAATCTATTGTTCGCGTATCCCCCATAAACTCTTCTTGCCACACTTTCTCATATAGCTGATTCCTATATAAAGCTATATTTTTATTACGTATTAATTCTATCAATAAATCAAACTCTTTTACTGTTAAATCTATCTCTTTGCCATCTTTAATTACTGACCTGGAGCTAGGATTTATTATAACTCCTAGAACTTCATATGTTTTATCTGTTGAACTTACTCTTCTTAAAACAGCCTCAACTCTTGCTAATAGTTCACCAATTTGAAAAGGCTTAACTATATAATCATCAGCACCAAGTTTAAGCCCCATTATTCTATTTTCAACTGTTCCCTTTGCAGTAATAAATATTACTGGTATCTTATAAGGTTTTATATACTCCAAAAGTTCATATCCATTAATTCCCGGTAACATAATATCTAACAATATTAAATCAAACTTTTCCTCTTCAATAATATTTGCAGCCTCATTTCCATCAAAAGCACATTTGCATAAATATCCCTCTGAAGTTAGATTAACTTTAATCAAATTTGATATGGGCTTTTCGTCTTCAACTATTAATATCTTTTTCATATAAACACACCCCTTAAATCCTATATAATATCATATCGATGTAATAAAGTTGTAAACTAAAGGTCTCTATTTATTATTTCTATAATATTATAATTTAATAGTCTTATGTAAGTCTTAAATTTCCTTATAAAATAGAAAAAGTAAAAAGCACTTTAATGCCCTTTACTTAATTACTACTTGAGTATTATTATTTATTCATATAATTTCCTATATTTGCTTCACTATCAATTATTCCCTCTATCTTTGATTCCTTACTTACCATAATTGTTGTAACTCCAGGTCCATGCCCAGCTTTCACACAATCACTATGAATTATTACTCCTATACTAACAGCTCCCTTTAAATAACCTCGTCCAAAACTATTATCACAATCTTGTAATAAAACTAGGTCTCCAAATCTCAACTTATCTAATCCTAATCTTTTTATTTCTTCTTTATCAGCTGTCATAATATCATAATCACCTGTATAAGCACTTGGTGATCCAATTCCTGATCCCATTAAATATGGTGGGACCTTTGCAACTACTGGAACCTGAAGTTTTCCATCCTTTTCTTTTACTCCAAGTTTTTCAAATAAATCTGGGTCTATACTCATTACATGAACATCTTCAAATCCTTCAATCTTCAATCCTTGTCCATAAGCTTTTATCATAATCTTGTCATCAATAGCTAACTTATCTAATGTTTCTTCATTGAAATGTATTAACACATGATCAATTCCACCATGCATCCCTGTAACATATCCCTTTTCTCCAGCCGCTTCACCAGAAATAACCTTTGCTTCATTTCCTATACATGAAAATGTAGTTAATGCAGCACTTTCTTCTTTATTTTCATTTCTAATTGAAACTCCTGGCTCTATATGATCACCAGCCCATCCATAAACAGAATCACCAATTTTCACATTGTAACTTATTCCACCAGTAGCAGGTACAACTATAGGTACTCCCTCATGAGTTATTCTATATCCCCCACCTGTTGGATGATGTATCTTACCTGCAACTGACCATTTAACTACTTTATCTTTATTTGTTTTTACTACATTACTCATACTAATCTCCCCCAATATTATTGAAACTTATTCCAATAATATTCTATCATAAAGTTGAATAATAGAAACTTTAAATTAATCCAGAGTGCTTCATCACATTTTAAAATCCATCCCTAATAAATTTATTAATATTGTGAATCTAAAATATATCAAAGTAATTATATACTTAGTTATTCAATATAATATCTTCTAACTCTTCTGTGTTATTAACTAAATAATCTGCACCTTCTCTTTCTAATTCTTCTCTTCCTCTAAAGCCCCATGAAACTCCAATTGATTTAACTCCAGCATTCCTTGCCGTTATTATATCTACATTAGAATCACCTATGTAAATGCACTCTTCCTTTGATATATTAAAGGCTTCAATTACTTCTAAAACTGATGCTGGATCAGGTTTTTCTTTATAATTATCTCTATGTCCAAAAACTATATCAAATCTTTCTCCAAAATATTTCTTAACTATCTCTATTGTGAAATCATGCTTTTTGTTAGATACAACTGCTAGCTTTATGCCTTTACTGCTTAACTCATCTAAAAGCTCTATAATTCCATCATAAGCCTTAGTCATATCCATCATATGCTCATTATAATATTCAGTAAATATTTTCAATGCTTCCGTTACCGTTTCATAATCTTTTTTACCTTCTGGTAAAGCTCTTTCAACTAATTTATATATTCCATTTCCGATAAAAGTCTTATACTTGTCCAGTTCATGAATAGGAAAATTAAATTTATTAATGGCATAATTACAAGCATTTGCTAAATCATCTAATGTATTTAATAATGTCCCATCTAAATCAAATATTGCTACTTTAAACATTAATGCCTCCCAAATTTCAAGTTTATTTTTCTTTATTATATCACATAAAAAAGTAGGATATATATTATCTTACCTAATCCTATATTAAAGGTCACAGTAATATAATTTATATCCTACTTTATATAAACATTTGTTTCACATGTACAATTTCATCTTTAGATGTATCACCAATATGGGAAGAATGGATTTATTGGATAAAATGGATATGGCAACGGGAATACTCCGTGAATTACGTTAAAAGGAAACCCTCTTCGTCTAAATCGCCTATGTCTTCTCATTCCTCTTGGTCTTTTAAACTGTCTTTGATCACTATATTGATCTTGATCATCATCATCTTGATCTACGACATCTTCTCCAACCAACATAATAATTCCATTAGAATCTACTTTTTCAATGATTCCATCAATTGATGTACCATCTTTCATTATTAAGACTATGTGGAAATCCATTAAGTTCTTACATTCATCAAATAAATCCTGTAAGCTATTAAAATTATCACCTCTGTCAAAATTCAATTAATATCACATCCTTTCTAATAGCATGATATTCATTTCAAATAGAAAGGACACTATAAATTTTTATATTATAAATATGAGTTTAATTGTATTGTTTTATTTTGCCTGCCACTTACAAACTTTGTTTTGTAAAATATCTATTACCTTAAACATAATCATTCCCAAAATACTTATTAAAATTATTCCAGCATACATTCCTTCATAATCAACCTTAATCCAAGAGTTCATAATATAATATCCTATACCATACTTTGTTGCATAATTTTCTGCAAAAAATAATGCTGCCATACTAGAACCTAAAGCTATTCTAATAGCTGTAAATAGTCTTGGTAAAGTTGCTGGAATGTATATATGTCTTATCATTTGGGATTTAGATAGTTTTAAAGATTTAGCCGATAATATTAATTCATCTTGTATTTCCTTAACTCCATCCCTTACTGATATTATTATTTGGAAAATTGCTATGGCTACAATTAATACTATCTTTGATGCATTACCAAGCCCAAATAGAATCATAAATACTGGTAAAAAAGCTATTCTTGGAACAGGAAAAAACAAATAAACTATTGGACTTATTAAACTATCTAGCTTATTATTAACTCCAATTGATAAGCCTATAAAATATCCTAATATTGTAGTTATTAATAATGCTATAAATAATCTTAAAAGACTTGCTACAAGGTGAGTAGTAATAACACTAAATCCAACTTTAAAAAGCCTAGATAGTACATCAATTGGGTTTGGTATTACAAAAGAATCTAAAATAATATGAAGTAGATACCAAGATATAAATACTACTGATATAGCATAAATATACTTGTATATCTGCTTAAATACTCTCATATTTTTCCTCCCCATATTCCTCTAAAATTGCTCTTAATTCATTACACTTATCAAAAAATTCATAGCTTTTTCTTGCATTTCCCTGCCCATAATATGGATTCTCGATTATTCTCTTTATCTCTCCATCAATCATTATAGCTATTCTTTTTCCTAGTATCACTGCCTCTTCTATATTGTGAGTAACTATAATATATGACATATTATATTCTTTTTGTATCTTACATAATATATTTTGAAAGTTTTCTTTATTAATTGAATCTAAGGCAGATGAAGGCTCATCCATTAATAATAAATCAGAATTTAAAACTAGGGCTCTCGCTAAGGCTGCTCTTTGCTTTTCTCCTCCACTAACTTCTAAAGGATATTTATCTAAAATGTGTTCTATATTTAAATTTAAAGCTATTTTTTCTGTAGATTTCTCTATTTCATCTTTTGATGTGCCTTTTATTATAAGGCCTAATTGTATATTTTCTTTAATAGTCTTCCAAGGAAAAAGACCATTACTTTGTAATATGAGATTAGTATCCTTAAATTTATTTGAAATATTACCTGATGTATTTTCTTTTAGATTTGCGATAGATAATAGAAGAGTACTTTTCCCACATCCAGATGGACCTATTATTGAAAGCGTTTCTCCTTTAGATAAGGAAAAAGAGAGACTTTTTAATATATCTCTTTCTCCATAACTAACATATAGATTTTTTACTTCTAACATTATTTAGCTATATAATCTTTTATAACTAAATCGTTATAGTCTAAATTTAATTCACTTCCTTGTAGGTTTTCAGTCCAATCTTCAAGTTCTTTTATATAATCCTCATCTGGGATTCTTGTCTTATGATATGTTGGCAAAATAATTAAATCCTTTATTTCTGCATTTAACTCTAATTTTGATATTAAGATATCCTTTGCTTCTTCTGGATTGTTTATTATGTCTTCTACAGCCTTGTTATATGCATTGTGAAATCCTTTAACAGTCTTTGGATTATTCTTTATAAATTCATCTGTAAATATTATCGCATTTGGAGTGAAATCATCTGGATTTCCATATACTCTCTTTTCTAACCCTTTAAGCTGTGCATTAGAAGCTAAAGGCTCTGGTAAAACTGCCATGTCTATTTTATCTTCCATTAACATTTGCATTCTAACAGGCATTTCATTTATATATACTTTTTCTACATTGTAATCAGTTAAATATTGATCAGCTAAGAAGTTTATTACACTAACCTCCATTAATCCAACTTTAACATCTTTCTTTTCTTCATAATTCTTCGCTAATACAATTGGGAACATTCCATCTGTTGTTGTAGTTATCTTAGCCTTTAATCCACCCTTAACATTATTTAAGAATTGAATCATACTAAGCATTGCTGCATCAAGCTCTCCTGCTTGAATTGAACTTTGCTTTGTAGCTCCATTTGAAAATATTTCTAATTCTAAATTAACTCCCTCTTCTTCAAAATATCCCTTTTCTTGAGCTAGTAATATAGGTGCTGAATCAGAAGCAGACATTACTCCTAATCTAATTGTATTATTTTCTTGTACTTCTTCTTTAGCTCCGCAACCTACTAAAGAAATAATCATAGTTAATGACATTATTAATAATAATAAATTTTTTCTGGTTTTTTTCATTATTTACTCCCTTAATATAAACTTATTTTTTCTGCTCTATAACATTTATAGCCAATTGGCTTAGTTATATCTGTATCTTTAATTTTTATTTCAAAAACTACCTTATCTTTTGCTACTTCTACTATAGTAATTTGATTTTTCATCCTATTACTCTTCATATCATCAATAGGATTACCAAATATATCTTTAGTTATCCCACCAAAGCATATTAACCTATTATCATTTTCAAGAATTCTAACAGCTCCTAAATATGCACAATATAGTTCATTCCCTCTTTCCTTACCATATTGCCATACTTGTTCTACTGTCATATCTTTTTCATTAATTTTATACTCAACTGCACGACTATAATTATTATGAGCTAAAACTGCATCTTCTAATTTATAGCTTCTAAAGTTCCCATTATCAAATATAACAAGATTACCATTATCACTTAAGGAAGGAGTATGTTGAGCATAACTCCACTCAAAGTTATCTCCTATAGGATTAAGTAAGTATTTGTTAAATTTTTCACACCAACCATAATGAGGAGCCAATATCCAGACTATTTCCGACGTATCTTTATTAAACTTTACTACAGTACTTTGATTTCTAGAAGAAGCAATTATACAGTTACTTTCTTCATCATACACTAATGAATTTAGATGTAACCAATCTAATGGATGATTTACAGATACTTTATCAATAACAGTTTCCCTATTGAAGTCTAATATTTTTCTAAAATCCCATTCCTTAATTACCTCTTTTGTCTTTCTATCTATTTCTACTAATAAATCTTGCTTAGTATTTTCCCTTTGAGTAATAGCTAGAAAGTTTTCGTTTGGCAATTCAATAACATCATGGTGCAACCCATACTTTATAGGGAAGAAGTTAATAATTTTTCCAAGCATATCAATTTCTATGAATCCAGCTGCAGTATAAGCTCCACAAATCCCACTTGATATAGGTGCATCAACAATTATATTTCCATTTTTAAGCTTCATAAAAACATGGCAAGAAACACCAGTATAAATCCATCTTACTCTTGCTTTATTGTCAATAATTGAATATAAATGTTCTATAGTTCTTACACCTTCTGATCTTCCTAGAGACATTGATATCATGCCGTCATACATATTACTCTCTTCACATTTCATCAGCTCTATATTAGGATATCCTACAGGTAGTTCAGAAGTTTTTATGTAATGAGTAAACTCTTTTTGTTTATTATTTCTATAATTGCATACAACTTTTATAATATTTTCTTTATTTGCAATTAGCCCTAATATAGGTAATTCATGTTCTTTTTTAAATGCTTTAAATTCTTTTTTTATGTCTTCTTCAATAATTAATGTAACAAAGCATTCTTCATCAGTATTAAATTTAATTAATGCTGATAATGGACAATTCTCAAATGGATTCAATACTATATATGGATTTTCCTCAGTATAATTTCCACTTGCATATTCCATTTCTATACTTTTAATTATTTCACTTTGTTTTTTAAGTAAAGCCTCCATATTTCACCTCCTACAATTTTTTACCGTTATATATTATATCATTAATCTATCTATTTTGAACTTTAAATTTTTCAATTATATATTACAAACAATCTTATGTATTTAAATTTTTATGAAAATTTTAAAGCTAGCCACAAGCAACTTATAATTTTACCTATGGATAGCTTCATTTAGTTATTAATTAATATCTATATTAAAAGTTAGTTGTCCCAAATTTATCTTCTCTAAGATCTTCATATGCTTTATATATTTCTTCTCTTGTATTCATAATAAATGGTCCATGAGCTGCAATTGGTTCGTATATTGGTTCCCCACTTAGTACTATAAATAAAGCATCTTCAGTAATTGCTTCAGCTAAAATACTTCCTTCTTCATTATTATATACAATAAAATCTCCTTCTTTACATATCTTATCTTCGTTTACTTTAATTTCACCTTTTAATACAAGCATTCCAGTATTAAAATTACTTGGTTCATCTAATATAACTTTTCCATTATTTTTTAGATTTACATTATACATATTTAAATCTGTAAATGTACTAGCTGGTCCCTTTGCTCCTTTAACCTCGCCAGCGATAATACTAATTTCGCCTTGATTATTTTCAAGGTTAACAACTCCCATATCCTCTTTTAATAAAGTTTGATATTTAGGTTCTGACATCTTCTTATCACTAGGTAGATTAACCCAAAGTTGAATCATGTGTAATGTTCCACCATTTTTACTAAACTCAGCTTCATGATACTCTTTATGCATAATACCTGATGCCGCTGTCATCCATTGAACATCTCCAGGTCCTATAATTCCGTGATTTCCTTTGTTATCATGATGCTCAACCTTTCCTTCATAAGCAATTGTTACAGTTTCAAATCCACGATGTGGATGTGCATCAACACCACGTCTAATTGATGATGGTGAATAATAATGTGGAGCATGATAATCTAATACTAAGAATGGAGATAAACGTCTAATATCACCTATTCCTGTTGGTAAGTATTGTGACACCTTAAATCCGTCACCTACCATATGAGGCATTGGACCTCTAAATACATTATCTATTGACCTATAATCTTTCATTTAATTCATTCCTCTCTTTATTAATTAGTGATAATTAAATTTATCACTAATTAGTGATATTATTCTAAAAAAATTTTATTTTTTTAGATATCCTTAAATTTTTTCAATATATTTTTTAAAGTAATCTTTTCTTCATCAGTTAAAACCTCAAAGATATCTTTAATGTTCTTAATATGATTTGGTAGTATACCTTCGATAATTTCCCTTCCCTTATCAGTTATTGATATTATGCAAGATCTTTTGTCATCAGGGTCTATATTCCTTTTTATTAATCCATCTTTTTCTAAATTCTTAATAACTACTGTTATATTTCCAGATGTAGTTAATACTTTTTCTATTATCTCGCATATCCTTAAGTCACCTTTATTATATAGAGCTTCTAAAACTCCAAATTGAGAAATAGTTAATCCACTTTGCTTAATTGTTTCATATTCACGCTTATGAATTTCATTTTCTGCTCTTGTAAAAACAACTAAAGTAGATAAAGCTAATTTATTTTCTTCAAGTAAATCTTTTATCTTATCCATAAACCAAATATATCACTAATTAGTGATATTGTCAAATTTATACCTATATTTACTTATTTTTTATTTACTTAACAAATAATAAAAAATAAGTAAAATAGTATATATAATATTATTTAGAGAAAGGAGAGGATTTAAATTTGGATTACTTAATTGATATATTAATTCAATTTATGGATAGAGCTGTTTTACTTCTTGCATGTTTATTTACTATAACTAGGTTACAAAGCTTTAGAAATATATTTCAAAGAGATACCTATCGAAAAAAAGACTATGTAATTGCATGTACAGTCTTTTCTGTATTTGCAATACTATCAACTTATACAGGCCTTAATGTAGAAGGCTCTTTAGTAAATGTAAGAACTATTACTATAGTATCAGGAGGAATAATATTCGGTCCAGTTGTGGGAATTGTAACAGGAGTAATATCTGGAGTACATAGGTATCTAATAGATATAGGAGGTATAACATCTATTCCTTGTCTAATAAGTAGTATATGCGCAGGTATAATATCTGGATATATAAATAGAAAGGTCAAGAGAAACTATAGATGGATAGCCGGAATACTAGCAGGAATGTTTTCCGAGACTATTACAATGATACTGATACTTCTATTAAGTACACCTCATTCATTAGGTTTTGACATAGTATCGAAAATAGCTGTTCCAATGATTATTGGACAAATATCTGTAGGGTTCATTGTTTTATTAGTTCAGAGTATAGAAAATGATAAGGAAAAAATTTCTGCTAAACAAGCAAAATTAGCTTTAGATATAGCAAATAAAACTCTTCCTTATTTTAGAAAAATAAATAGTGAATCTTTAAATAAAATATGTACTATTATAAAAGAAGATATTCAAGCCGATGCAGTTTCAATAACTGATACAAAGAATATTTTAGCCTACATTGGCATTGGTAAAGAATATTATAATATTGGCCATGAAATTATAACTGATGAAACAAAAGAGGCTATTAGTAGTGGTAAAATAGTTATTAAAAATACTGGTTTTAAGGAAAAAAGTTCACTTTTAAAATCAGCAATTATTATACCACTTAAGGAGAAAAATGAAGTTATTGGAGCCTTAAAAATATATTATAAAGCTTCTAATAACATAACTTTTACTATAGAAACTCTTGCTGTAGGACTTTCACAAATCATTTCAACTCTTATGGAAGTATCAAAGGTCGAAGAAATGAAGGAAATGGCTAATAAGGCAGAACTTAAAGCACTTCAGACTCAAATAAATCCTCATTTTTTATTTAATGCATTAAATGCTATAGCCTCTTCTATAAGAATAAATCCTAATAATGCAAGGGAGCTTATAATAAATCTATCAAATTATTTAAGATTTAATTTGGAATTAAACAGTGAATTTATAGATATAAATAAAGAACTAAAACAAGTAAAAGATTATATCGAAATAGAAAAAGCTAGATTTGGAGATAAACTAAATGTTATCTACGATATAGATAATGTAGATATTCAAATACCAAGCCTTACAATACAACCTTTAGTTGAAAATGCTATAGTCCATGGGATTTTAAAGGACAATCATAATGGAACAATTAAAATAAGTGTAAAAGACGAAGGTGAAAAAACCAAAATCTCTATAATAGACAGTGGCATAGGAATAAGTGAAGATATGATAAATAAGATTTATACCGATAATGTTCCAGAAAAGAAAATAGGTCTATATAATGTTCATTCAAGAATTAAGCTTATTTATGGGGAAGGTCTTAATATAAAAAGACTCGATAAAGGAACTATGGTAGAATTTTATATAAAGAAAAAAATATAAGAGGGTGTCTATATGAAAGCAATAATAGTTGATGATGAATTCTTAGCAAGAGAAGAGCTTAAATATTTTATTCAAAATTACAGTAAAATAGATATAATCTCAGAATTTTCAGATGGAATAGAGGTTCTTAAATTTATTCAAAATAATGAGATTGATATTATATTTTTAGATATAAATATTCCTTCATTAGATGGGGTTTTACTTGCTAAAAGTATAAGTAAATTTACTAAAAAACCTTACATAGTTTTTATAACAGCATATAAAGAACATGCTGTTGAAGCCTTTGAGGTAGAGGCCTTTGATTATATATTAAAGCCTTATTCAGAGTCTAGAATTGTATCAATGCTAAAGAAACTAGAAAGTATTGATAATAGCAAAAATAATAATTCACTTAAAAATAGCATATCTAATAAGATAAATCTATGGAAAAATGAAAAAATAATAGTTGTAGATATTAATGATATATATTATTGCGTGGCAAGAGAGAGAATAACTTGTGTTTTTACAAAAGATGAGGAATATTCAGTTAACCTATGTATATCTGATTTTTACGAAAAACTCCCTAAAGATATATTCTTTAAATCTCATAGATCCTATATAGTAAATATAAATAAAATAAGAGAAATAATACCTTGGTTTAATAGTACCTATAATTTAAAACTCCAAGATATCGATTATGAAGTTCCTGTAAGTAGAAGTAATGTAAAAGAATTCAGGCAACTCATGAACATATAATTGCATTTTATTTAATTTTATTTGTATTTCATTCATAAAATAATAATTTTATATTTTCCAGACTTATAATGAAACCATAAACAGTATTTAATTATAAAAAATATATGTAACTTTTATATCTGTGAAAATAAAATTAGAGGTGAATGAAATGAAAAAAGTATCAGAAAATCGTTGGTTAATAGTCTTAGGTTCAGTAATTGCCCAACTTGGGTTAGGAACTATTTATACATGGAGCCTATTTAACCAACCCCTAGTAAATAAATTTGGATTTCAATTAAATAAGGTTGCTATTACCTTCTCTATAACTAGCTTTGCTTTAGCAGTATCTACATTAGCTGCTGGTAAACTTCAAGACAAGCTAGGCATTAGAAAACTTACTTCATTTGCAGGTTTAATATTAGGGCTAGGCTTGATATTAACATCATTTGATTCTTCATTACCTATGCTTTATATTACAGCTGGTGTAGTAGTTGGAGCTGCAGACGGTATTGCATATATTACAACACTTTCAAATTGTATTAAATGGTTCCCTGACAAAAAAGGACTTATTTCTGGTATTTCAGTAGGAGCTTATGGAACAGGTAGTTTAATTTTTAAATATATAAATGGAAGCTTAATTAATAATGTAGGAGTTTCTCAAACATTCCTATATTGGGGCTTTATAGCTATGGCTTTAGTCTTAATAGGTGCTCAACTTTTAAAGGATGCCCCATTAGTAAGCAGTTATTCTAAAGATAATAAAAATACAAATGAATATACAGTAAAAGAAATGCTTAAAACAAAAGAAGCTTATGCTTTATTTATAATATTCTTTTCAGCATGTATGAGTGGTCTATATCTAATAGGAATAGTTAAAGATATTGGTGTTGAGCTAGTTGGACTTGCCCCTAATGTAGCAGCAAATGCAGTTGCTATGGTAGCAATATTTAATACAGCTGGAAGAATTATATTAGGTGCTTTATCAGATAAATTTGGTAGATTAAAAGTCGTAATTTTATCACTTGCAATTACAACTATTTCAGTATTTTCTTTAAGCTTTGTACATTTAAATTTTGCAATTTTCTTTGCTTGTGTTGCATCAATAGCATTTTGCTTTGGAGGAAATATCACAGTATTCCCTGCTATAGTAGGAGATTTCTTTGGTGCTAACAATCAAACTAAAAATTACGGAATTATATATCAAGGATTTGGTTTAGGAGCAATTTCTGGTTCATTTATATCATCATTAACAGGAGGCTTTAAATCAACATTTATAGTCATCGGTGCTTTATGCTTAATATCAATAGCCTTAGCTTCTACAATACAAACTGTAAAATCAAATCAAAAAGTTAAACATAATACTAGTCTTGTTGAAAAAATTGCATAATAATATTTTACCTCAGAACTAAAATATAAGAAATTAAAAGAGTATCTTTAAATTTATAGATACTCTTTTTACTTATTAGTTGATAAAATTTAATTGTTAATATTCATTTAATATTTTTTCCACAGAATATTCAAATTAATCCACAATATATTATTAAATAAGAAAATCATTGTTAATAAGTTTTTATATTTTAAATATACCTTTAATAATAAACCAAAGGGCAGGTATAAGTAGCGAAGGTAACATATTTAATGTCTTACAATCTTTAATATTTAGTATAGATAATCCTGAACTTGTAATCAAAAATCCCCCTATAATTGATATTTCAGTTAATAACTCAGTAGTTAAAAATCCAGATAATAATCCTGCAGATACATAAATAAATCCTTGCCATAAAAACAATACTACTCCTGCAATTGCAATCCCAATACCATAAGTAGATGCAAATACTATAGAAGTCACAAAATCTAATGTAGCATTTGTAAATAGATAAGTATTATTACCATGTAAGGCGCTTTCCATAGGACCTAATATAGATAGTGTTCCAATACAAAATAATAAAATAGCTGTAGATAATCCTTGACCTAAATTACTAGATGTAAATTTACTAGATAAATTATTAAACTTTCCTTCAATATTAATTATTGCACCTATTAAGCTTCCAACTGCAAGGCTTAAAATAAATAGTACTGGGTATTTACTATTTGGCATATTTGATACTATTGAATTAATACCAAGACCAGTTGCAGCTAATCCCATAGCTGTAAATAAAGCTTCCTTATATTTTTCATTAATTCCCTTCTTCACTATAAATCCTATAATACTTCCAGCAAATATTGCTCCTGTATTAGCTATAGTTCCTATCATCATTCTTCCTTATCCTTTCGATAAAATTTATTTTTTTATTGAAATAATAATTTGCTGCCTCAATGGTAGCCTAATTAAAAGTTGAGGATTAAGGATTTTTTTATTTAGCATTATTTGGTTTTATATATTAAATCTTGAACATTAACTTCATTTTCTTGTAGTCCATTATCTATTAAAAACTTTTGTGTATCCTCAAGAGATTTTATATCATTATCAGTTATATCAAGACTAAAATCATACCAATCATACATTTCCTTTACTTCATCAACAGTAAGTCCAACTTCTTCTGAAACTTTTCCCATGGCTTCATCAAAATTATTATTTATATATTCTAAAGTTTCATTTTCTACTTTTCTAAATCTTTCAATAATATCTGGATGATTTTCTGCAAACTCTCCACTTACAGCAGTTACTATAATTCCATCTACTAATCCTTCTCCATTTGCTACTATCTTACTACCATTCTTAACTGCTTTATATGCTGTAGGACCTGCAATCAATGCTGCATCGACACTTCCATCCTCTAATGCCACTGCTGCTTCTGGAATTCCCATATTAATAAATTCCACATCATCTATTGAGTAACCTTCCTTGTTTAGGGCAGCTATTAATACTTGGTGAAGTATTGTTCCCTTAGGACCAGCTACTTTTTTACCGACTAAATCTTTTGCGCTTACTATTTCATCGTTATTAGTTAAAATCATAAACCCTTTTGGTGATCTACTATAAGTATTTATTATTTTCAAATCTACACCATTAGATGCTGCTATTAATGCAGAAGTTCCTCCTAATGCATGAAGAATATCTAATTCTCCAGATGCTAAGGCTGCAGTTTGATCTGGTCCCGAAGTTATTTCGTAAAAATTAACTGCTATATTATCACTTGAAAATTCCTTTCCAAATAAATCATCTTGTTTTTGAATTATTGAAGGGACGTTCAGTGGTGCCTTAACATATGTTAAGTTTATTTCTGAAATATCAGATTGAGATTGTTTAGTACTACATCCAGTCATCATGCCTATTATAAATGTTACTGCGGCTATACTAGCGATTATTTTTCTTTTTTTCATTTTACAAATCCCCCTATTATTAATTCTATATATTAAACATTATCTATATTATAATTTAATGTTTTTAGAATCTGCTTTTTAATGTTAATATAGTATTCATCTTCAAAGTTTTTATAATGACTTTCTTCTATTTCAAATTCCTTAATTTCATTATTTCTTTCAAATATTATTATCCTATTTGCTAGTTTCAAAGCCTCATCAATATCATGAGTTACAAAAATAACACCTTTCTTTGTAGACTTGTGTATTCTAATAAGTTCATTTTGCATATCAGCTCTTGTAAAATAGTCTAATGCTGAAAATGGTTCATCCATAAGAAGTACATCTGGATCAAAATATAATGCTCTGGCTATGCTTACCCTTTGAGCCATTCCCCCAGATAATTCATATGAATATGAGTTTTTAAATTTTTCTAACTTCATCATCTTTAAATACATATCTACTCGATAATTATTAGTTTCATTCTTTTTAAAATTAACTATATTTTTCAGACCTCTCATGGTAATTTTATTCTTAATATCATTAAATGCTATATTTTCACAAACATTAAGCCATGGCATCAATCTACTTTCTTGAAATACAAATCCTACCTTTGGCTTAACTTCTCTATTATCTCTAATAAATTTAATTTCTCCTGAAGATACATTTTCAATATTAGCAATTAACCTTAATAAAGTAGTTTTTCCACATCCACTTTCTCCAAGTATAACCGTTATATCACTTGTATTAATATTTAATGATATATTTTTAAGTACAACATGCTTTTCATTATTCACTTCATAATATTTAGTGACATTCCTAATAATATATTGTGATTTACTCATAAGCTTCCACCATCTTTCCTTTACCTACTTTCTTTACTACAATAGAAAATAAATAATCACATAAGATTCCAAGTAATCCTATAAGTATTATTCCAACTAAAACTACATCAGTTCTAGACATTTCTTTTCCATCAGATATTAAATATCCAAGTCCACTTGATGCTGCCACAAGTTCAGCACCTATTATTGCTCTAAAACTATATCCTAAGGCTAATTTTAATCCTATTACTATATCTAAAATTGCATTGGGAATTATTATCTTAAATATAATCTGATTCTTTGACAATTCAAAAACATTTCCTACTTCAATAAGCTTTATATCGCAATTTCTTACACCTTTTAATGTACTTGTAAATATAGGAAAAAATGATGCTAAGATTATAATTATTATTTTAGACTTCTCCCCTATTCCAAACCATAGTATAAGCATTGGAATTAATGCTAATGGTGGAGTATTTCTTATAAAATCGAAAAATCTCCTAAAATATTCATATGATTTATTATGTATTCCAAAAAATATTCCTAGTGGTATTGCTATAATAGAGCTTATGAAAAATCCCACTACAACTCTTCTCATACTTGAATAAATGTGAAAGAATATGGATTTATCCTTTACCATTCTTATAAATGTTGTAAATACTTTTTCTGGTGGTGGCAATATATAACTGCTCCATATGTTAAGCTCACATGCAACTTTCCATAAAACTAGTATAATTAAAAATATTAAATATCCTCTAATATTTATTAAAGATATTAATTTGTTCTTATTTTTTAACTTTTTCATTTAAAGACCATTCCTTAACTCTATCCATTCTGCCAAATTGAAATATTCACCATCTATTTTACTACTAAATTTATTATAATTCTTCATTTTTTCCATTTTTATATAAAATACATAGTAAAAATTCGGTATGTAGTATAAAAGAAGAGAATTTGAAAACTCAAATTCTCTTCTTTTATACTACATATTCTTTTTCATTTTGTTAAAGGCAATGATATTAATAACTGCTATATATAAACTATATATAGCTACCAATGCACTTATACCTAAAAATATTACATTCAAGTTTTGTTGTATTGCATTTATAATAAGAAGGACACTTAACAAAACATACGCACAGCCCTTCATTATTACCTTTTCTTTTTCTTTGCTATTAATCATACTCTCTAATCTTGAAATCTTTCGTTCTCTTTTAAAATTCTTAATCACTTTTAACTTCTTTAAAAAGCTAAGCCTAAAGTATAATTCTATTAAAACTGCGGCTCCGCCCCCAACTAATATTGTATTTTGCCAAGAATTAAAGTAATCCCCTAATAAAATCAATACAATAAATATAATTGAGTATCTATAATAAAATACTCTAAACTTTTGTTCTACTTGATTGGATACTACATATCCATTTTTATCAAAGATATTATAATAAACTGTATCTCCATATCTATCTAGGTATATATTATGTCCTGATAAATTGATAACATTTTTTTGCATTATAACATCGCCTTTCCTAAACAATATGTTTGATTAACTGAATAATCATTGTTAAGAATTACTAAATCACTATCATATCCAACTCCAATTCTTCCTTTACGCTTATCAATCCCTAAACATTTTGCTGGATTAATTGTGCATGAATTTATTGCATAATTAAACGGTACCATCGCATCTTCCACAAGTATTTTAAGTCCTTCATTCATTTTCAATGTAGAACCTGCTAATCCCTTCGTTTCTACTAAATGAGCACTACCATCTTCATAAATTTCTATTTCATTTCCTCCAAAAATAAATCTAGAACCTGGCTCATATCCCTTAGCCATTAAAGCATCTGTAATCATAATCCCATAATCTGGTCCCTTTGCATTGAAAAAGTTATATAAAGCTGTTGTAGTAGAATGGTTTCCATCACAAATTATTTCTCCATACATCCCCTTAACTCTTAGTGCAGCTCCTACTAGTCCGTTTTTTCTGTGATTGAATGGAGTCATTCCATTGTATACATGAGTTTGTGATCTAGCCCCATGAGCAAAAGCAAATACTGCATCTTCATATGTAGCTGCTGAATGACCTATACTAACTACTATTTCATTATTAAATAAGTACTCTGTAAGTGAATAATCTTCATCTGTCTCAGTTGCCATAGTTACATATTTTATTAAACCTCTTGCTGCTTTTTGATAACTTTGAAACTCTTTAATAGTAGGTTTTACTATATATTCTCTTGGTTGAGCTCCCTTATATTCCATATCAAGATAAGGTCCTTCAAAGTGAATTCCTAATATTTCTGCTCCTTCATATCCTTCTTCCACTACCTTTGCCACATTAGCTAAAGCCTTAGTAAGTACTTCTTTGCTTTGTGTTATAGTTGTAGGTAATAATGCAGTAACCCCTTCACTTACTATTTTCTTTGTCCAATTCCTTAATCCCTTTTCATTTGCATCATTTGTATCAAAACCATATGCTCCATGACAATGAATATCTATAAATCCTGGTACAATCCTCTTATCTCCATAATCGTGGGCACCCTCTCTTTCATTATAGGTATAAATATTAACTATTTTATTATCATCAATCTCAATTTGAGCTGGAATAAATTGATCAGCAATCCAAACTTTTTTACTTTGTATTAACATGCTATACCTCCTATTCTGATTTATATATAAATTATACCTAAGTTCACTCTTCTAATATTTGCACTTTTTAACACACATATTATATCTTTCACCACTTCCATTGAAATTAAATTACTCTTCATTATAATTAGAATTATTAATCTATAATATTATTAAAGATAAGGGGAATTTATATGAGTATATTGGGTAAAGATAAACCAACATTACTAATTAGCTTTGATTGTTCAGGTACTTGTAAATAAATTAATTGTTTAAAATATTGTACAATCTAGTATAGGAGATGATAAAAATGGTAGGATTAATAATAAGTGGTCATGGAAACTTTGCGTCAGGATTACACACATCCTTAAAACTAATTTCAGGAGAACATAGCAATATAGAATATGTTGACTTTGAAGAAACAGATTCAACAGAGACTTTAAAAGAAAAATATTATAATTCATTAAAAAATTTAAATAACTGTGAAAGTATTTTAGCTCTTAGTGATTTAGCTGGAGGCTCACCATTTAAAACTTTAGTTGAAGTAAAAACAGAAATAGAAAAACCAATGGAAGTAATAGGTGGTGCAAATCTACCTATGCTACTAGAAATATCTATGACTAAAGATATTATAGAAGATCTATCTTCTTTATCTGAATCAGCAATTGAAATAGGTAAAAGGGGCGTTGTAAAATTTGAATTTATAGTTCATGAAGACGCTGAAAGTGAGGATGGTATCTAATAATGATAAATTGGGAAGTAGTTATATGGACATGCATTACTGTCGCAGTATTAGCTGGAATAATTGCATTAATATTAATATTTATATCCGCTAAAAATATAAAAAAAAGAACTTCAGAGCTTAAAGATATTCATGTTGAATTAAAGCCAGGCATGAAGATAATGTTTTGTGGTGGAATCTACGGTAAAATAGTATCTGTAGCAAAAGAAACTGTTGAAGTTGAAGTTGCTAAAAATACTGTAATAACTATATCTAGATATTCAATTCAAAATATCCTATAAAAAATAAGAAAATTAGGCTAAATCAAAATTAAAACTATTCTGATTTAGCCATTTTATTATGCCTTAAATAAAGTTTGAGCATATTCACTAGGGCTTATTTCGTAATGCTGAGTAAATGCCCTTGAAAAGTAATGTATTGAATTAAATCCTAGCATAAATGATATCTCACTAATAGTATATTTATTTTCTTTAATTAATTGCCTACTTCTAGATAATTTTAAATCATTAATATACTTCTTTGGTGAAGTATTTAGATTATTCTTAAACAATGTTTGTAACGATGATCTAGAAACTGAGAATTTATTACAAAGCTCTTCTATACTAATTGGAGAACAAACCATTTTATCAATATATTCAAGTATTCTCTCTAATAATTCATCTTGGAAATGTTGATGTGATTCCATAGATATTTTAGCATCATCAACACCTAAATAGTCATATTGGAATAACCTGACAATGATTTCATGGAAATTACATAAAATCAAATTTTCTGAATATGGTATTGTACTTGATATATTTTTTGCAAAGCCCCTTATAGCCTTGTACAATTCTTTCCTACAATGAAATACTTTATTACATATCAAACTATCATCATCACATTCCATATCAAACATAATTGTTATATATGAACAAGAAGAGTCATTATTTACAGACTGTGTATGAAATTGATTTTTACCATATATAATTAAATCAGATGAATTCAGTGTGTAGTCGACATTATCAATTGATGTATCCAATATTCCATTATCAACAAATGTTAATTCATATAAATTATGTTTTTCCCCTTTAAATTTATAATTCGGACTTTTAATTGTATAATAATAAGCCATTATTTCAGGAATATTTATAGTAGGTAATATCCTATTATAGACATATGGTGGATTTAAAAACTCAAGTTTAAGATTATAATTTGACGGTATTATTAAATTAAATTTAGCTTGTTCTGTCATTGGAATAATATTGAAATACATATTAGGTTTTATTTCTAAATTTCTATGAACTGTAAATAGCTTAAAATCATCATTGTTTGAATTGCTTATTAGTATCGACGCCATACCTTCAACAACTTCTATATACACTGGTTCTAAGAAATTATATACACTTGAAATAACTTTATCACTAGTTACAATCTGTTTTTCTATTAAATCCTCTTTATTAACATCCTTAACTTCATCATAAATAGAGCCATACTTTCTAAAGTGAGCACCTGTTGTTTTATCATACATAACCAGTCACCTCTCTATTAAATTATAAATATCACTTTCATTAAAAATTATACCTAAGTCTTAACCGTGTTATTTTTATTCTCAATAAACTTTTAAATAAAAAAATGTTATCAATGAGGTTGTTGCACAAACAGCCATAATTAAGAATTTAAAATTAAAAATGAAGAATTATTGATGTAATTCTTACAGAATTACTAAAATTAAATTCCTTTCAAAACTCTTTCAAGAGTTTTTTTCATTAATTTTTCATTCTTCATTCTTAATTTTTCATTGTGCGACAGCTCCATTTACATAATTAACTATATTCAATGAAATATGAATATTATTCTATTTATTATGTTATTAGTAGTAATAATATTAGAAAATTTTTAATATACCATAATAATAACATTAAACATATTTTTTACAAAGTATTATAGCCTAATTTTTTACAAAAACCAACTTTTTCCTGCTAATTTTGTAAACGTTGTTAAAAAAAATAAAACAAACACTAAAAAGTGTAAAGATTATTCATTACATTATATGTATAATTATCTAAGAATAGTAAATCTAATTGATTTCTACTAATTATTAAAGGAGGTGAGAAGATGCCAAATATAGTATTAACAAGAATAGATAATAGATTAATTCATGGACAAGTTGCAACTCAATGGTGTAGTTCCATTGGTGCAAACTTAATTTTAGTTGCAAATGATATTGTAGCTGGAGATAAACTTAGACAAGGCCTAATGGATATGTGTGCGCCAGCTTACGCTTCAACTCGTTATTGGACAATAGAAAAAACTATAAATACTATTCACAAGGCTAGTGCTAAACAACTTATATTTATAGTTTGTGAAAATCCTTCTGATGTGTTAAAACTTGTTGAAGGTGGTGTTCCAATAAAAAAAGTTAATATTGGAAACATGCATATGGCTGAAGGAAAAAGACAAGTTGCTGGTTCAGTTGCAGTAGATGACAAAGACGTAGAAGCATTCAGAAAGTTAAGAGAACTAGGTGTAGAGCTTGAAATAAGAAGAGTTCCTACTGAAAGTTCTGAAAATATCGAAAAGATTTTTAAATAATACGGGGGGAATGCAAAATGGATTTTAACATTATACAAATTCTATTGGTTGCAGTATTTGCCTTTATTGCAGGTATCGACCAATATAGTTTCTTGGAATCATTATATCAACCAATTGTATCCGGAGCTGTTGTTGGAGCAATTCTTGGAGATTTAAACACTGGACTTGTAGTTGGTGGTACTTATCAATTAATACAAATTGGAAGTATGCCTATCGGAGGAGCTCAACCTCCAAATCCTGTTCTTGGAGGAATAATGGCAGTAGTATTTGCTGTTTCTTCTAAATTAGAACCATCAGCTGCTGTTGGGCTAGCTGTTCCATTTGCATTAATTGGACAATATTTTGTTACTTTCTTATTTACACTTATGTCACCTTTAATGTCAAAGGCTGATAAATATGCTGACAATGCAGATGTAAAAGGTATTGAAAAAATTAACTATGGGGCAATGGCTGCTTTAGGATTAGCATTTGCAATTATAGTTGTTATAGGATTACTCGGTGGTAATGCTGCTGGTGAAACTTTATCAAATTTTGCTGATAAATACAGCGGAATTATGAATGGACTTAGTGCTGCTGGTAAAATGATGCGTTATGTTGGATTTGCAATTTTATTACGTATTATGTTATCAAAGGACTTATGGGGAATTTACTTCGCAGGCTTCGCCATTGCAACTATTATAGGAAGAATAGACGGTTTATCTGGATCTGCGTTATTATTAATTGCGTTCATAGGAATTGCAGTTGCTATCTACGACTTCCAAAATAATGTAAAAATGAAATCTGTTACAGGAAATATAGGGATAGGAGGAGATGAAGAAGATGGAATCTAACAATACATTATATAAAGATTTGACTCCTGCTAAACCACTTGATAAGAAAACCTTAAATAAAATGGTTTGGCGTTCATTATTCTTGCAAGCTTCATTTAACTATGAGAGAATGCAAGCTGGTGGTTGGCTATACGGAATATTACCTGGACTTGAGAAAATCCATACTGATAAGGAAGACCTTTCAAAGTCAATGAAACATAACTTAGAATTCTTTAACACTCATCCTTTCCTTGTTACTTTTGTTATGGGTATAATATTATCACTAGAACAACAAAAAGCTGATACCAATACTATAAGAGCTGTACGTGTTGCTGCAATGGGTCCTTTAGGTGGAATTGGAGATGCTATTTTCTGGCTTACATTAGTTCCAATTACTGCTGGTATTACAGCTAATATGGCTATTGATGGTTCTTTAGCCGGTCCAATATTGTTCTTATTAATATTTAATGCTGTTCAATTTGGAATTAGATATTGGTTAATGCATTGGTCTTATAACTTAGGTTCAAAGGCAATTGATATATTAACTAAAAATGCTAAAGAGTTTACACGTTCAGCTTCAATGCTAGGTGTATTTATAGTTGGAGCTCTTACTTCAAACTATGGTGCAACAAGCTTAACTATTGAAATACCAAATGGAGATGCTGTAATTAATATTCAAAATATATTAGATGGTGTTCTACCTCAAATGATTCCACTACTTATGACATTAATGTTATACTACTTAATTAAGAAAAAGAAATGGACTCCTGTTGCTTGCATAGGTTTATTACTTGTAATAGGAATAATTGGTGGATTCTTCGGAATACTTGCTCCTTAATATATATCTTACTAAATAAAAGAGGACATGTTATTTATAATAACAGTCCTCTTTTATTTATCTATTCCTTTTTTAAAAGAAACTCTAATGCAATTTTATGTCTATTTAATATATTTTCATGATGAGCAAAATCATCCCAGACTATCTTTATATTTTCTTCGCCTATACGCTTCTTGAATATTTCATAAGACATATTAGAGAACTTAGGAGTATCCTTCTGAATGCTAGCCTTCCCCTGTCCTTCCTTTTTTCCAGCAATAATAATAAGTTTAAAATCATCATTTATTAATTTTTCTTCTTCAATAAATTTAATCCAATTATTATACCATTGTGAAGCACACATACTTGCTATTTTACCGTAATTATTATTTCTAAAAACTGAATATATTGAAATCAAAGCACCTAGGGAATGCCCCATAATTTTTCTATCATTTTTGCTACTACTTACCCTAAACTCTTTTTCAATATAACTTTGTAAATCATTTATTAAAAATTCTAAGTACTCATCACCTTTTCCCTCAAAATCATGAAACCTTTCATGATTAGCATTTGCAGGCCATGGCGTATATTCATTTAGTCTATCAAAAGGTGTAACGCCAACTATTATATGCTCTTCTAATGAGTTATTTTCAAATCCTTCTTCTATTCCATCAATTATCTTACTTAAAAACTTTATAAATTTATCCCCATCATGTACATAAATCACTGGGTATTTTTTATTCGACATATCATATCCATTTGGTAAATAAATAAAAATTTCTCTTTCAAAAGCTGTTCTAGTTAAAATAGTTCCTTTCATCTTTTCTATCCTTTCTTTAACTTACTTGGAGTAACTCCAAAACTTTTCTTGAATAACCTACTAAAATAAAACTCATCATTATACCCAACTTTTCTAGAAACATCTTTCACTGAAAAACCTTCATTTAATAATCTGTATGCAACAGCCATTCTACATTGGATTAAATAATCTATTGGACGAATATTTAAATGCTTATTAAATAAATATGAAATTCTATTAGACTTTTCTCCATATCTCTCTGAAAGTGAACTCAATGTAATTTCTTCCATATAATTTTCTGAAATAAATTTACTTATCTTTAAAGTAAATTCTTTTTCATCTAATTCTTTTTTATAGTTATAGTCTGTAAAAAGTTCTCTTAAAAATAAAGAAGTTTGTATTTGAAGATTAACCTTTGATATTAATTTATGTTTTGAAGATATTTCTATAAGCTCCTCTAATGATTTTAATATTTCATCATAGTTGCTTGTCCTAAATTCAAAAGTTGAATTCATATAGGAATCAGGATCTAAATATTCATCTGCAATATAATAAATATTTATATGCTCGAATTCTTCATCTCCTAAAACTTTAAAAGATAAATTCTTCTTTTTACAGCCGTGAATTACTTTACCTGGTTCTGCAATAAAAACTTCATCATCAAACTCTATTTTAGCTTTTCCCTTTATAGGAAAAATAAATGCTGAAAGATTAGTAACATAAGTATTTTTAGTATATATAGACTCCTTAGTAAATCTCTCTATTCTAAAAACCTCAAAAGTATTTTTTCTGAATTCCTCTATTAGCTCACTTTTCCTAACACTTTTCAAATAAATAAGCTCCTTTCAAATACATATGCAAAATTTAAATAATTGTCCATGTTTTTATTTTAGTATATTCTACTGCTATTTTTTCTATATTATAATACCTTGTGGAAATGATAATTATTATCAATTAATTTTTATAATATTAAGTATACATTAACTTCAATAATAGTTCAAGAAAGGATGTTACTATGCAAGATGTTTTAAATACTTCTTATGAGAAAAATAAGAAACTGAAAAAATCTTTTAATTTATTTATATTAGGCTTAATTATAGCTTTAATTATTTCTGTGATTTTATCAGTATCTCTTGGTTCGCTTAAAATAAAACCTTCTATATCCTATAGCATAATATTAAATAAGCTATTTGGACTATCCTTAGGAGATACAGCTGAAGTAACCAATCTATCAACCTACAATGTTATTTGGCTAATTAGAATGCCTAGAGTCTTACTTGCAATAGCTGTAGGAGCTGGACTTGCTATATGTGGAACAATAATGCAGGCAACTGTTCAAAATCCACTAGCAGAGCCATATATTTTAGGAATTTCTTCTGGTGCATCACTAGGAGCAACTTTTTCTATAATGTTAGGTATAGGTTCATTCAGCCTATTTTCAATTAGTAGCATATCCCTTTGGGCATTCTTAGGTGCTCTAGGTGCCTCTATATTAGTATTAGCACTATCTTCCATAGGAAGTAAAATGTCTTCTGCTAAATTAGTTCTTTCAGGAACTGTTGTTAGTGCTTTATGTAACTCTTTATCTAATTTTATAATTTCAATTGCTAGTGATGCTGAAGGAATGCAAAGTGTAAAATTTTGGACAATGGGTTCTCTAGCAACTGCTAAATGGCAAAATATAGGATTTGTTATTATAGCTGTAACTATATGTTGTATTTTCTTCTTAACTCAAGGAAGAACATTAAACCTAATGTTAATGGGAGATGAAGCATCAATGACTTTAGGGCTTAACTTAAATTTTTACAGAAGGCTTTACATGATAATTACCTCATTATTAACAGGTATCTTAGTTGCTAACTGTGGAATCATAGGATTTGTTGGTTTAATAATTCCTCATATTTCAAGATCCTTAGTTGGATCTGATCATAAAAGGTTGGTACCAACATCCATACTTTTAGGAGCTATATTCTTAATTTGGGCTGATGTTTTTGCAAGAATCACTATACCTAATGCAGAATTATCCATAGGTATCATTACCGGTTTAGTTGGAGCTCCATTCTTCGTTTATATCTTATTAAGAAAGGGCTTCGGATATGGAGATAAGTAGGTGGTTTTAATGGATTTAAAAGTTAAAGAATTAAAGGTTAGTTTATCTAAAAAAGAAATTGTAAAGGGAATAGATTTGGCGGTTACTAACAATAAATTCATCGGATTAATAGGCCCAAATGGAAGTGGTAAGTCCACACTATTAAAAGCTATATATGGCGTTATAAAGCCAAGCTTTGGAGAAGTATTTATATCTGATAAGGACATAAATACTTACAATAAAAAATCTCTTGCTAAAACCCTTGGTGTGGTTAGCCAATTTAATAATATTAACTTTGACTTTAAAGTTATAGACATAGTCTTAATGGGCAGGGCCCCTTATAAGGGATTGTTAGAACAAGATAATAAAAATGATTACGATATGGCTCTTAAAGCCTTATCTCAAGTTGGAATGATAGACTTTGCTCAAAAAAGCTTTAGTCTGTTATCAGGTGGTGAAAAACAAAGAGTTATATTAGCTAGAGCAATAACTCAAAGTCCTAAAATACTAATTTTAGACGAGCCTACTAATCACCTGGATATAAAGTATCAATTAGAAGTCATGTCAATCGTTAAAAAGCTAAATATATGCGTTTTAGCTGCATTACATGACTTAACATTAGCTTCTCAATTTTGTGATGAACTTTACGTTTTAAAGGATGGAAATATTGTATGTCATGGTGATCCAATTAAAGTTATAACAGAAGAAATGATAAAGGAAGTTTATGATGTTGATTCAAATGTTTATATAAATCCTATTACTAATAAACTTTCAATTGAATACTTACCACCAGCTTTATAACTTTTAAAAATTAATATATAACTATAATAAATTTAAATGTGCAAATCGAGAGGGGAATTAATATGAATAAAAAATCTTTACTTTTAATTACATCTTTAGCATTAGCTACTACAGTTTTTGTAGGATGTGGTAATAAAACTGAAAATGCAGATTCATCTTCAAACCAAGCTCAAGCTTCTACTTCAACAGATGAATCAACTAATAAAACAACTTATCCAGTAAGCTTTGATGCTTTTGACTCTGAAGGAAATATATATACACAAACATTTACTGAAGCTCCAAAGAAAGTTATTACAAATAACCAAACTTCAACTGAATTACTTTTAACTTTAGGCTTAAAAGACTCTATAATTGGCACAGGAGATTTAGATACTCCAATTCCTGAAGAATTAAAAGCTGATTATGAAGCTATACCTGCAATTGCTAATAAAGGTGATGTTGCTAAAGAAGTTGTTGTAGGATCTGGTGCCGATTTAGTTATTGGAAGATCTGCATCATTTAAGGATGATAGATATGGTACAATACCAAGTCTAAATGAAGTTGGAATTAATACTTATGTTCAATTAGCAAGTAAAATGAATACTGACATAACTCTAGATACAATTATTCAAGATGTTAGAAATGTAGGGGTTATATTTGATGTTCAAGATAAAGCAACCCAATTAGCTGACTCACTACAAACTACATTAGATTATATTAAATCAAAGGTTCCAACTAATGCTGAAAGAAAAAAAGTTATGCTAATAGTTAATTATAGTGGTGAATCATTTACTGCTTATGGTGCTAATGCTTCACTACAAAAAGAAATGCTAAATGTTTTAAACGCAGATAATGTTATTGAAAAAGGTGGTTCTGTATCATTAGAAAATATAATTTCTACTAATCCAGACCATATAGTTTATGTAACAGCAAATAAAAATGCTGCTGTAGATGCTGATGCTGTAGATAGAATATTAGCAGAACCTACTCTTCAAACTGTTGAAGCAATAAAAAATAAAAACATTATGACTGTTGATTACACTGAACTTATGGGATATGGATATAGAACATTTGACTGCTTAGAAAAATTAGCTGAAGCTTTCTATCCAGAAACATTTAAATAATAGTTTATATTCTTCTATCTAAATGAAATTTATATAAAGAATGCACCTCTAAATGTTAGATACATTATATCTAATATTCGAGGTGCATTTCTATATACTATACTTCATTATATTTTTCATTTACATTATATAAATTATAAAAATATAATTTATTGTCTATCAATTGATCCAACTGTCCTTCTTCAATTATTCGTCCATTTTTCATAACATATATATAGTCACACTTACTCAATAAATTATAATTTAATTGATGGGTAATAATTATACTTGAAGTGTCTTTTAATTCAATTACGCTATTAGTAATTTGACTAGCTGTAATATTATCTAAACTTGAGGTAGCTTCATCTAAAATTAGAAATTTAGATCTACATATTAATGCTCTTGCTATTCCTATTCTTTGTCTTTCACCACCAGAGCATGCATTTCCATTTTCTCCCATATTAGTATATATACCATTTGTAAGCCTTTTTACGAATTCAGATAATCCTGATAATTCAATTACTCTCATTATATCTTCATCTTTATAGTCATTATATAAAGTTATATTATTTTTTAATGTATCATCAAATATAAATATATTTTGATGTATATAACCAATTGACTTATATAAATAACTCGAATCTATTTTAGAAATTTCAGTATCATCAAACTTAATTTCTCCACTATTACATTTATAAAAATTTAATAGCAACTTAGCAATAGTACTTTTACCACTTCCACTTTCCCCTACAATTGCATACTTCTTATATTCTTTAAAGTTTAAATTTACGTTATTTATAACCTTTAATTCTGAATTATTATAAGAAAATGATATATTTCTTATTGAAATCTCTGACGGTAATTTATCTAAAACCTCTCCTTTTTCCTCAAGAGATTTTATTTCTATAATTTCTTGTAATTTCTTTCGTATTTTTGATGTTGAATTTATTTCAGCCAAAATAGCTGGTAATTGTTCTAAAGGTGCAACTACCCCTCCTATAAGCTGAGATAATGAAATTACTAGCCCAACAGACATTACCCCTGTAATAGCAAAATATCCACCAGCAATATAGGTAATTACATACATTATAATGCTAAATAACATGGATATCCATCCTGCTAAGTACACAGTTTTCCTAGAATCACAACCACTTTGCTCTCTAATTTCATTATATTGATTATGACTTCTTATAACCTTGTCTTGAACATTAAAGCTTTTTATAACTTGGAATCCCTCAAAAAAATCTTTAATTTGAGAAGTATATTTTTTCATAGATTCTGAATAATTCTCCTGTAAATTAGCTAACTTTTTATTCAATAACTTTGGAATTATAATTGAACAAATAGCAACTATTATTAAAAGTATAGTGATTGTATAATTCAGAAAAAATACAGTTACAAATGAAAATATAAAGCTCATAATCACACTATATATAGATAAAACATTACTAAAATAACTATCACCTAGTAATTTAACATCATTATCTAAAATTGAAATATAACTTCCAGTATTATCTTCATTAAATTCTTCTGTATTCATTTTTATAATTCTAGAAAACAAATCTTTTTTAGCATTTATATAGGCTTCCTTCAATATATTTTCTCTAATATATTTTACTATCAAAAGAAAAATACAATCTAATACAGCATATATGCTACACCATATTGCCGCCATTTTTAACATATCAAAGCTTTTATCTATAGCCGAATTTATAATTGGCTCAAATGCTAATGCGAACTTAATTGAAAAATAGCATGACAAAGGAACTGCTACTATAAAAAGTAACATCATTATTCTATTTTTAAATAAATATTTTTGCATTCTTTATAAATTATCACAATAGCTTATATACTATTCTGATAATTTCTCCTTCCTCAATTTTATTATTGATAATAGTCCTTATATTTACTTTTCATATATTAATATATATTCATTCTCATAAAAAAATCACCTCTCAAAAATAATACCATACTTGTAAAAATATTCAATATATTATAATATAAGTTATATTATGAGGTTATTTTTTACAATAAATAATTAAAAATGAGATTATATAATTTCAGTAAATGTTATTATAAGTAAAATTATATTATTTAATCGAAACCTAAAAAGGCAATGCTTTATAGCATTACCTTTTATTGATATAAGCAAATTTTAATCATTGCAACCTTCTTATCTGATTACACATTTCAATTTTGTTATAAGACTTATAGCTTTTGTGGTAAAAATACAGTTATCCTTGTGCCTATTTCTTTTCTACTTAAAACAGAGAAATATCCTTTATGATTATCAATAATCCACTTTGCTATTGATAATCCAAGACCTGTTCCTCCATTTTTTCTAACTCTAGCTGTATCAGCTCTAAAGAAACGTTCAAATATATGAGGTACATCTTCTTCATCTATTCCTATTCCATTATCTTGAACAGAAAAATACGGTTCACCCTTATCATTTATACCTGTTCTAAGTATTATATTTTCACCATCAGCAGTGTATTTCGATGCATTTTCCACTAATATTCTAGCTGTTTGCTTTAGTAAGCCCATATCTCCATAAATATTTATTTTTTCTAAATTAATATAGCTATATATGTGATTTCTATCTATCATCTTAGATTCCTCTAAAACTTCATTCATCATATCATTAAGTGAGAATTCATTTATAGTAAGCTGAGTTTTACCATTAATACCTCTAGCTAGAAACAATAACTGTTCAACTAAATTTTTCATATTTTCAGATTCACTTTTTATTGCTTCAATTGATTCTTCTAATACACTTTCATCATCTTTTCCCCAACGATCTAGCATATTTGCATAACCTTGAATTACTGATATTGGAGTTCTAAGCTCATGTGATGCATCTGAAACAAATCTTGCCTGTTGCCTATAAGAATCTCTCATTCTATCTAATAGCTTATTTATTGCATCCTCTAAGCCTTGAAGCTCACTATCTCCAATATGTATCCTCTCATCAGAGGTTACTGGGCTTATTTTAGATATAGCATCTTCAAGGCTCTGGAACTTTTGCTCATCAAAGTCAATATTACTAAGCCTATTTGCTGTTTCTGCTATTTCATTAAGAGGTCTTAATACTTTTCTAGTTTTTGATGTACCAAATATTATTTCATCTAATAGAAATAAACCTTCTACTATTCCCACAGCTATTATTATTTTTTTTAGGCTATATATTAGAGTGCTAGCTTCATTAACCATAGTCATTCCATTGTCCCAAATTACTGTATAATTTGATGTTTCTATAGGGTAAAAATTAAATGATCTTTGTGCATTTGGTATAAGCTCTCCATAAAAGTTCATTTCTCCCTCAATACACCAAAGCCCAATTAATATAAGTATTAAAAATATGTCAAGTATAAGGAAATTAACAAATAGCTTTCTTACAAAAATTGAATTAATCTTTATTGCAATTGATGTGACATTCTTTGATTTACTTTTTCTACTCATCTTTTATTACATACCCTACACCACGAACTGTTGTTATTATTTTCGCCTTAAAATTATCATCAATTTTTGTTCTTAAATACCTTATATAAACGTCTATTACATTTGTCTCTCCAATGTAATCATAACCACACACTTTTTCTATAAGTACATCTCTAGTTAGTACTATATTTTTATTTTCCATTAGTATTTGCAATAAAGTAAACTCTCTATTAGTTAACTCAATTTCTGTGTTATCATACATTACTTTGTGTCTCATCTTATCTAGTGATAATAAACCACATCTTAATACATTCATGTCCTTTTTTACTGAAACTACTCTCTTTTTAAGAGCTGTTCTTATCCTCGCAAGTAACTCTTCTATTGCAAAAGGCTTTGTTATATAATCATCTGCACCTGCATCAAGTCCTGACACCTTATCCATAACAGCATCTCTTGCAGTAAGCATTATAATAGGAATATCAGAAACTTTTCTAAGTCTTCTTAATACTTCAAGTCCATTAATTTCAGGAAGCATAACATCTAGGATAACTAAATCAACTTCCCCCTTTTCTGCAATTTCAAGTCCTGTTCTACCGTTATTTGCTTTTACTATTTCATAACCTTCATGTATTAACTCAAGTTCTAGAAATCTTGCTATTTTTTCTTCATCTTCAACTATTAAAATTTTAACCATTATTAACCCTCTTTTTTAACTCCTCTTTTATTTTTTTAATATTTTTTGATATTTTACTAAATACTTTATTAACCTTATCTGTATTAACCTTTATAGATGATATATAAAATTCTATATCAAAGAATAATCCAACAATTGTTAAAGGTATTATTATCCAAAAAGTGAAAAATAAAAGTACTATTACTACTGTGAGGGGAATTTTTAAAATTGCTCTATTTTTACTTCTTATTTCAAGTAAAATATTATTACAGGTATCTATATATCTGCATATAGATTCAAAAATTCCTTCAAAGTTATTTTTACTTCCATATTTATTTTTCTTTTTATTTTCATAGTAATTAATTACTTCAATTTTATTATTAGTTTCTTTACATTCGTCAGTATAAAATACACTGTTAGACGGCCTTCTTATTTTACCACTATTTTCTAGGTAAACCATGGCATCTAAAATATTCCAATCAGTACTTTCTAAAGCATTCTTTGCATCTTCGTAACTTACATTTACTTTTTCTTTTAATTTATCTACTAATTTAAGTTTTTCCATAAATAATCCTCCATATCTATGGTCCTAAATAAAATTATTTTTAATCTTAATTATTAAATTATATCATTTATTTATTATATCTAGTCATTAAAAAATTAAGAGACCTTGATTTTTTCAAAGTCCCTTAACTTAATTTATATATTACTTTTCATAACCTTCTTTAAAGTCCCTTTTTATATTATTCGCAGATTTTGATACCTGTTCAAATACATCATTTACTCCATCATATTTAATACTAGGACCGGAAATTGAATATTTATATCCACAGAATAATCCAACTATTAATAATATCATACTAGGTATAAATAAAAATATTAATAGTAGTATGGATATTGTCAGAGAAATTTTTATTGGTTTTTCATTTTCTTTTCTTATTTCAAAATGATTTTCGTTTCCTTTTCTTATAAATTTACCGATAAACCTAAATATTCTTCCGATAATTTCTCCAATTCCACCACACTTTTCTCCATTCCCTTTATTTTCTTGTTTTTGATCCTCTTCTTTCACTTCAATTATAGTAGTAACTTCATCATTTCCTACTCTTCCAATTCTCTCTAAATAGACAATGGCATCTAAAACATCATCATTACATTTTTCTAATGCCTCTTCAGCCTCTTCACGACTTACATTAGCTTTTCTCATTAAAACTTCAATCATTTCATTTCTTTCCATTTACATTACCTCCACGATTTTCTTTCCTTATTCATCATGGTTATATAATATACTTAGAAAATTAATCTGAAATATAAGAAAGATTAAAATTAGATTAAAAAATTATTTATCTAACCCTTTCTTTTACTACTATATTCATAAATTGGTAATCCTATAATAGTTATAATAATTCCTCCTAAAGATATAATAGGTGCTGTAAATATCTGATTTATCACAACAAATGCTCCTCCAAATATAGCTATTACTGGAATTATTGGATATAATGGAACCTTGTATGGTCTAGTAAGATCTGGTTTACTCTTTCTAAGTATAATCACTCCTATAAATGTAAGCACATAAAATACCCATACTGCAAATACAGTTAAATCACTTAATAAGTTAAATTGGCCTGTTAAAGCATATATGCTAGAAAGAATTGCAACTAACCATATTGCATTATAAGGAGAGCTCCCCTTATTTACCTTTGAAAGCATCCTACTTCCTGGTATTAATCCACTTGTAGATAGTGCATATGATACTCTAGGCCCTGTTAGTAAATATCCGTTTAATGTACCAAATACTGATATTAATATTCCTATAGAAATTAATTTACCTCCAATTGGCCCAAAAATCTTTGTAGCTACAAGAGAAGCTGGAGATGTTACACTTGCTAACTCACTTGCTGAGGCTATCCATAAGTATGCAATATTAATAGCAATATAAATTACCATTACTAATGATAATCCACCTACTATAGCTTTAGGCAAATCTTTATCTGGATCTTTCATTTCCCCAGCAATAGCTCCTACATTTATCCATCCATCATAAGCAAACAATGTAGATATAAGAATCTGACCCAAGGTAGTTATAGTATTGACTCCAGAACCTACCATAGGATTAAATATCGATGTACTACTTCCCTTTATAAATCCAAACACTATAATCAATACTAATGGAACTAATTTCCCAATAGTTGCTATAGTCTGAATATATCCTCCAAAGGATGAACCAATAGTATTTAAAAATGATGTTAATATTATTATTCCTAATGATATTGGTAACACAAGTTTCATATTATTTGAAGTAGAACCTAGAAGTTCTGATGCTTGTTGTGCAAATATTACAGCACAGGCTGCAATAGTACCAGGAAAGAATAAAACAGTTTGCATCCATCCTGTTAAAAACCCTAATCTTTTCCCATATATTTCTTCAATATAAATCATCATACCACCAGTCTTTGGGATAGCTGCAGATACTTCAGTGGCTGTAAGTCCACCTGCTATAGTTATAAGTCCACCTAAAATCCATGCTAGAATTCCTAATCCTGGAGCTCCATTAGTTGCAGTATATACTGCTTGTGGCTTAAAAAATACACCTGAACCTATTACTACTCCTATAACCGTAGATAAAGTAGCTAATAATCCAAGATTTTTTTGAAGTTCTTTACTCATAAATACCTCCCTAATATTTTAAATAATATAGGGTTAGTATTTCCTCATTTTATATAAATATTAAATCCTTTTTAGTAGGAATATTCATTTCCCTACTATATACCAATTAGTGACTCAAATATATTCGCATTTAAAATTTATAAATTCTGTATAATCACAACAACTTGAACCATACGCATATAATCCAATAATTACTCCTGTAAATCCTCCAGCAACCTCTGAGGAAAGATATTTTGTTTGAGCCTTTCCAAGATAAACTTCTTCATCTTCTGATCTAATATAGAAACTATAATATTTATTACTTGCATTAATAACAAGGGATATATTATTATTCTCCAGACATATAGTTTTTTCTATTGATTTAATATCACCAATATTTAGCCTTTTAATTACCTCATACCCATTCTCTTTTTTTCGTATTGCCAAATCATAATGGTGATTTTCATCCATGTATAGAGTTATTCCTGCTTCTCCTTCAAATATAGATATATCACACGAAATATTCGCATTAAAATCTTTTTGGCGAAGTCCAATAAATGTTGGTGAATCCTTCTTATCTAGTGTAATATCAGTCCCTCTTAGTCTTAATTTATTTCTAGTAAATTTATAGTTTTCACTATTAGGTATGCGAAGATAACACCAATCCTTATCCCAGTCTGTATTTTCAAAAGTATAGGTTTTTTTCTCATTTTGAATAATATCTCTAGTAATATTATTTATACTGAAATACTTAGTTGTTGTCCCATTATGACCAGCTATAAACCAACCATTTTCTCTAAAATTAATAGGAGTCAAAAACACTTCTCTACCTAAATGATGATATGCCTCCCATTGTCCTGACTGACGAAACCCAAGATGTATTAGCCACCATTTTCCGTCATCATCCTGAATAAGATCTCCATGTCCTACTCCCTGTATTTCATAACCACCCAAATTCCGATTTGTTAATACTGGATTATCCTTATTACCTTCAAATTTACCATATGGAGAATCTCCACGGGCACATGTAACCATATGTCCAAATTCAGTTCCTCCCTCAGCTACAATAAGATAATATCTTCCATTTATTTTATACATATGTGGTCCTTCAAGAAAACGTCCACCTGAACCTGTCCAAATCGTGCGACTTGATGTTAATTTTTTACCAGTTCTTATATCAATTTCACATTGAACTATTCCATTAATTCCATAATCATCTTTTCCATTGCTAATAAAATATGTCTTTTCATCTTCAAAATATAGAGATGGATCAATTCCTCCTTGATCTACATATATAGGATCAGACCATTCACTATAAATATCATCTGTCCAGACATAGAAATTTTCATTAGTCGTATTATTCGTAGTAGTCATATAAAACTGGCCATTATTATATCTTATTGTTGGAGCAAAGACTCCACCTGAACTATTTATATTTTTAAGATTAATCTGGCTTTTTCTTGTTAAGCAATGCCCTATTTGCTTCCAGTTAATTAGATCTTTGCTCTCGAAAATAGGTACGCCAGGAAAATACTGAAACGAACTACATACAAGATAATATGTATCTTCAACTTTACAAACACTTGGGTCAGGATAAAAGCCCTTAATTATCGGATTATTATACTTCACCTTATCTACCTCCATTTATATAAATAGTAAAAATAACTTATGTATAGAATTTATTCTTAATACATTTCTAGTTTTTCACAATTATATCAATCACTACTTGAGTTTTCTAATTATATCATTAAGCTAAAATTGAAAATACCCATGTTTTTTATAATAAAATACATGAAGTTTTTTAATAAACTTTATTATACTTTTCATTTAGAGGTATAATTATTATACATAAATAGAAAATAACTAGATCGAGAGGTTTATATATGAGAAAAAAAGATATACTTGAATTAAAGAAGAGATTTAAAAAAGATTATTGTACCTTTACTAAAATGTGTGGTTGCTATGTTAATGGCGAAAAGAATATTATCTTAAAATTTAGAGAAACATTTTTAAATTTAGATGAAGATGAATACTTTAAATACTTAGAAATCGCTAAAAAAGTGCTTTCTGGAACTATTGGAAATAATATTTTAGAACTAAACTTTCCAATTAATGATGACCTTATAAATGAAAAGCAAATTTCTCTTATGCAACTTAAAAATAGTCAACTAAAGGATGATACTCTCCTTGATGATTTTTATGATTCAATCATAGATAATTATGATTATACTGGTAACTTTTTAATTCTTATTTTTCATGATGCTTATGATGTTATTACCAAGAGTAAGGATAATGCAAAATTAGATGAATCTGAAGAAGTATATGAATATGTATTATGTGCAATTTGCCCTGTTTCGCTTTCAGAGCCTGGTCTTAGATACTTTGAAGAGGAAAATAGAATAAAAGCACGTATTAGAGATTGGGTAGTTGAGGCTCCAACTAATGGCTTTGTATTTCCTGCTTTCATTAATCGTAGTTCAGATGTTAACTCTATTATGTATTACACAAAAAATGCAAAGGATACACATCCTGAATTAATGGAAAACACTTTGGGTTGTTATTCAAAGCAAACTGCTACTATACAAAAGGAAAATTTCCAATCAATTATTAAGGATTCTTTTAGTGCTGATGAAAAGAAAGCAGATAAAATATTTATGGAAGTACAAGAAAATCTAAATAATATGCTTGAGGAATACAATGCTATATATGATGATGTAGATCCTGAACCTATAACTTTAACCAAAAACGATATACAAAATCTTTTAATAGAAAGTGGCATTCCTGAAGAAGTTACTACTAAGATTGAAAAATCATATGTAGATATCTTTGGAGATGATCTTCCTTTAGCTGAAAATTTAATAGACTCAAAGATACTTAAAGCAAATGAACAAATAAAGAGAGAAAAACACCTTCAAAAGCAAGTAGAAATACTTCAAACTAGGCTTGAACAAGTTAAACAAGAAATTGCTGTAGATAGTGATACTGATATATCTACAGACGTTACTGATGCTACTGTAACTCCAGAGGAAACTTCTGAAAATAATTTAGAAGAACCTCAAGATATAAATTCAGAAGAAAATAATGTTCCCCCTAACTATGACGTTATACTTCAAGTAAAGCCTGAAAAAATTCCACAAATTAAGTCTCAAATAATTGATGGACAAAAATGCATAGTTATTCCAATTAATGAAAATGAACAAACTAAAGTTAATGGTCAAGATGATTTAATTTAATTTAAGTTATATATATTAACAAGTAAAAAAAATTCTATTTCATATACTTTTATTTTAATAAATTTGATGTAATAATTTGGTTTTGGTATAATATTCTAAAAGGGTAGGAGGAAATAAAATGTTTGAGATTGATAAATATGAAGAGGATGTAAAATTATTTGAAAAAATATCTTCTACACAAGCAGAAAAATTATTATCTAATGAAGATTCAGTTGCTATTTATATTGGTAGGGCAACATGTCCATTTTGTCGTAAGTTCGCCACAAAATTAAGTGGATTGACTAATAAAGTTAACACAACTATTTATTATGTTAACAGTGAAAATTCTTCAGATAATGGACTTATATCATTTAGAAATAAATATAGTATTGTAACTGTACCAGGCTTTATAGTTAGTAAAAATAAAGAAATAGAAGTACGTTGCGACTCTTCAACTCCAGAAGATGAAATATTAAATCTACTAAAATAAAAATAGTGTTAAAATATCATAAAAGAGTTCCGTCGCAAGCTCCAAGTCACTCTTTTATAATATTTTTAACACCTAGTAACTGATTGTTGGAATTAAGCGAGCTTAATTCCTTTTTTTATTAGTTGCTCCATCGCAAGTTCTAAGTTGCCCTAATATAATATATTTACTTTTGTTTATGGCCTTTCTTTGCTCCAAATGACATTCTTTAGTATTACAGCTCTGATAGCTTCATACTTAATATAGTCTGGTAAACTTTTTTTAATAACTTGAATTTTATCTATTCCATTTTTATTAATAGCTTCTAAAATCATCTCTTCGTTTTCTTTATCGTAATACTTATCAATATCTATATTTATACTATACTCACCAGTTGATTTTATATAATCTGTAACATACCCAAGAATTGTAGAAATTGATATTTCCATATCCTCTGATATATCTTCTATACTTTCTCCCATATTAAGTCTATCTAAAGCTATCTCTGAAGCACTTCTAGTTTCTCCATCTATAATAAGTTTTTTTCTCTTCTTCTCTCTCCAAACATGATTAATTCCATTTTCAACAATATATTTATTTACTTCCTCAACCATTTGCTGACCATAGGTTTCAATCTTTTTGGGTCCAATGCCTCCAATATCCTTAAGTTTTTCTAAATCATTAGGATAACGTCCACTTATTTCTTTTAAGGTATTTTTACTTAGTATCATTGATGCAGGTAAATTTAACTTCTTAGCAAATCCTTCTCTTACTTTAACAAGTCTTTCTAAAAGTTCTTTATCAGTAGTAACCTCAAAATAATCATCTTCTATTTCTTCAGATTGATTATTATCAATTGCTATTTCCTTTTTAATATTATTTTCAATTATATAATCATTAATAACCTCTATAAACTTTTCACCATATCTATCATATTTAACTTCTCCAACACCAGAAATTTCAATGATTTCTAATTTGTTTGTAGGATACTTTATACTCATTTCTCTTAAAGTCCCATCTCCAAATATCATGTATGGAGCCTTCTTTTCTGATTGGGCTATCTCTTGTCTCAATAAGCGTAATTTATCAAATAAATCATTAATTTCAATCCTATTGCTTTCAATATTAACTTCTTTAAGTAGAACTTTCACTTCATTCTTTATAACCTTGAAAGATATATTATTTAAAGCTACTGTTCCATATTCCTCATTAACATCTAGGTATCCATGAGCAATTAAGATATTTATAAACTCTTTTAATCCATTACTTGAATATTCCTTCATTATCCCATAGGTACTTAATTCATCAAATCCCAAATTTAAAAGCTTCTTATTTTTAGAAGCCCTAAGAACATCTACTATCATTCCAACACCAAAGCTTCTCTTCATTTTGTAAATACAAGATATAACTTTTTGAGCGTCTATAGTCTTATCTTTTACTTCGCCTTTATTTAAACAATTACTGCAATTACCACATTCTCTTTCATATGAATCACCAAAATACTCTAAAATATATTTTCTATAACAATTATTTATATAAACCAAACCAGTCATTTGCTGAAGTTTTTTATATTGATTGTTTTTCCTTATTGGATCTTCCGTACTTACTTCAATTAAATACTTTTGAGTAATGATATCTGCTGGTGAAAAAAGCATGATACACTCACTTGCTTCTCCATCTCTTCCAGCCCTTCCTATCTCTTGATAATATCCTTCAATATTTTTAGGCATGTTATAATGAAGGACATATCTTATATTAGGTTTATCAATACCCATTCCAAAAGCATTAGTTGCAACTATAACACTGGTTTCATCATTTATAAATTCCTCTTGGCACTTAATTCTCTCATCATTTGAAAGTCCAGCATGATATCTTCCTACATTAATATTATTTTTCTTTAATAAATCATAAATACTTTCAACTTCTCTTCTTGTAGCAGCGTATATTATTCCTGAATCCTTAGTATTATTTTTAACATAGTTTGCCAAAAACTTCTTCTTATCTGTCCCTTTAACAATATTTATTCTTAAATTTTCTCTATCAAAGCCAGTAACAAATATTTTAGGATCCCTAAGTTTTAATAAATTTACAATATCATTTCTTACTTCTTCTGATGCTGTTGCTGTGAAGGCTGTTATAAGTGGTCTTTCTATAAGTTTATCTATAAATATTGAAATTCCCTTATAACTTACTCTAAAATCATGTCCCCATTGAGATACACAGTGGGCCTCATCAATAGCTATTTGTGCTATTTTTACTTGGGTTATTACTGTAATAAACTCATTAGAATTAAGCCTTTCAGGTGCAACGTAAATAATTTTATATTTATTATTTTCAATTCCATTCATAACCTCATTAAATTCATATGTAGATAAAGAACTATTTAAAAATGCAGAGTTAATCCCCATTAAATTTAATGTATCTACCTGGTCTTTCATAAGAGATATAAGAGGTGAAATTACTATTGTTAATCCCTCTAAAATTAAAGCAGGAATTTGATAACAAAGAGACTTTCCCCCTCCAGTTGGCATAATTGCAAGAACATCTTTTCCTCTTAATATTTCATCTATTATTTTCTCTTGCCCTCTTCTAAAACTCTTATATCCAAAATACTTTTCTAAAATTTCCAACTTATCAACTACCAATGATATTCTCCTTATTTATCCTTTTTTATTATATTAATTATAGCACTGTATCTCTAAATATATTCAATAGTATTTTAATTTAATTACCACAATATAATTATTACCTTATTTTCCACAAATATCATCATACAACTTATTATAACTATAATAAAACTAGATACCAACAAGGATATCTAGTTTCAAATACTTATATTAAGTTCAAATAAATTTAAAATAATTTTTCTAAGTTAACTTATACTACAACAAAATAAGTATCAATATATGCTACCATTTGATCTCCCAAATTAAGATAATAATATGGTGATAAAAGATAGCTTGAATAAAATAATTTTTGTGCATCTACCTTTTTTTCTTGTAATGCAATTATTAAGTTTTGTTGTTGCCTAATACTTATAATATAACTTTCAGCTATAAATAAAATTTGCTCTGAGAAAAATACATCTGAAAAGGAATCTTTATGAGTTGCTATATTATTATCTAAATTTTTCTTAATTTCATTAAACTCCTCAATAAAATAATTTAAACTCTTATATGTATTATTTAATTCTTCAGGTGTTGAACTTTCTTTTATACTAATTGTAGTTAAATTCCCCCTTATTCTTTTTATATCTTGAAAGCTATTAACAACAACTTCTTTACTCTTTAAGTCTTCCACCTTGGGTCCATAGGGTGAATCTACACTTGCTTTTACTTCTACATATGATATATTGCCTATTATCATCATTATAAACATAAATAAAATTATTGACCTTTTAACTTTTCTTCTCATTATTACATCTCCTTTGCAATTATACTTACAACTATTTTAATGAATTTCATATACATATATTTAGTAATTTTTAAATCTTTTATTCTCATTACTTTCAGCACAAATACTAATAAATCTTATAGTACATAAAAAAGTACTTCTATATAATTTTACTTATTCCGTTGCAAGCTACAACTCATCGCAAAATTAATAAAAGCACTTTAAATATAATATAAGAAAATTATAAAAGGTTATTTATAGTGTATCTCCTTATAATCTTCTAAAACAAAAAAGGTTGTAGTATAAACTACAACCTATAACAATCTAAAATTATCTTCTATTTTGTTCTTTTTTAGCTCTTCTACAAGATATACATCTTGTTGGCTCATTGTCAAATCCTTTTTCCTTGTAGAACTCTTGTTCTCCTACTGAAAATATGAATTCACTTCCGCAATCTCTGCATACTATTGTCTTATCTGTCATAAATATTCCTCCTAAAATTAAAGATTCTAAATTGATATAATAATCTCTAACTTTTGAGAAACTATTTACCTAAATGAAACTTTTTTGTTAGCATTTTTGCTACTCATTTATAATAACATACTATTTATCTTATTGCAAGCATTTCCTTGGAAATAATTTATATTTAAACTTATATTTTCTTGTTTATTATAAAAATCACATATATACACCTATATGGTATCCTTAAAAATCATTATTTGAAATTTCTCTAGGCCATGAAAGTAAAGTTTTTCTTGATATTTTTAGTTGCTTCTCACTTGGAAAATTTAAATTACAAAAATAATTATGATAATTAGCAATCCAAACATACTTGTCCCATACATTTGTATTTTTTTATGTATATATAACATTTCTTCAATCTTCATTTTATGTCTAAGCAATAAGTCTATTTGCAATTTTTCAAATTCATACTCATTTTCACATTCTGTATAATATTTAAATATAGTAGTTAAATAATTTAAAAACCATTGTCCATCATTATCAATTAATATTTTATTACGTTGAGGATATGCTTCATAATATTTAATATATTTCTGCAACCTTTTTACAGCTTTATCATCCAGTATAATTCTTGGATAGCAAGCTAGCTTACTTTCAGTTTTGTGAGCATCTAAAAGAGCTGGTCCAAAAACTATATCTTCATTTATATAAAAATCACCTACACTTATTCCTCCTCTAACAAATAGTCCCTCTATAGATAAGTTAAATTGATATTCTGATACGTTTTCTAATATTTCATCTAACTCTTCTTGACCATCGCCTTTTATCGGATATCCAACAATCATATTATCAGTATATATTTTTATTTTTCCCTGACTATACTTATTAGGAATTATACACTGCTTATTTTTATTTATTAGATAGCTAATTTCTTTTAATAGCTTATTTCCATAATCATTATTACATGAATTTACTATCATTTCTGAAAAACCTAATATATCTATCGCACAGACTATAGAATTAACAAGCCTTGGATTATCCTGATTATACTTTTGCATATTCATAATATCACATCCTTACTTTGACTACTAAATATTTTAACACCTAAAATATGAAATTTCTAGAAGTTAACAATCAAAAAGGCACTAATCTAGCAAAGAATAGTGCTTTAACCCCTTAAATTTATATCTACTTTTATTTTTCAATTACATAAAAAGTACTTCTATGTAATTTTACTTATTCCGTCGCAAGCTCCAACTCATCGCAAAATTAATAAAAGCACTTTAAATCTAACATAAGGAAATTATAAAAGTCTATTTATAGGATACCTGCTTATAATCTTCTAAAAAACAAAAAAGGTTGTAGTATAAACTACAACCTATAACAATCTAAAATTATCTTCTATTTTGTTCTTTTCTAGCTCTTCTACAAGATATACATCTTGTTGGCTCATTGTCAAATCCTTTTTCCTTGTAGAATTCTTGTTCTCCTACTGAAAATATGAATTCACTTCCACAATCTCTGCATACTATTGTCTTATCTGTCATAAATATTCCTCCTAAAATTAAAGATTCTAAATTGATATAATAATCTCTAACTTTTGAGAAACTATTTACCTAAATGAAACTTTTTGTTAGCATTTTGCTACTTATTTATAATATCATATTATTCAATTTATTGCAACACTTTTTTCCATTAATAATAATTAATATTTTTTATTTTCTAAAAATTTATCTTTACTTTGATCTATAATAAAATTTTTAAATAAATTTACTGAAGGTGTTAAATATCTATTTTTTAAGGTTGCAAGATATATAAATCTTTCATGGGCTGGATTTGTTATTGGAAGAACTTTTATATTATAATTCTTTAAAGATGATATTCTTGGAACAACTGAAATTCCATAATTTATTTCAACTAATCCTGCAACTGCATTATCCTCTTCAACTTCACATACTATATTAGGTTTTAAGTCTACTTTACTAAACAACTTATTTATTATTGGTCTTATTCCACTTTTCTCACTAAAACCTATAAATGGGTACTTATCTAAATCCTTTAGGTCAATATTATCATTTTTAGCTAATGGATGTTCATTGGCTACAATTACAACTAACTCCTCATTTTCTATTGGTATAAAATCCACTTCTTCTTCATTTTCAACATGTGAACATAAAACCATATCATATTTTTCATTTTTTAACTCTTCTATAAGATCCTTTGTTGTCCCTTGACCAAATACAAATTTTATATTTTGATTTTCTTCAATTGTTACAAATTTTTTAATTAGCATTGGTACAAAAGTTGGACCAAGTGTATATATGTATCCTAACTCAATAGTTCCTGTTGCCACATCAGTTAATTCTTTTAATTTTTTTTCGCCTTTTTCCAATTCACTTAATGCTCTATCCACATATTCAAAATATATCTTCCCATACTTAGTTAATTTTATATTTCTTCCTTGCTTCTCAAATAAATATGTACCTAAATCCTTTTCCAACGAAGACATAGCATGACTTAAGCTAGGTTGAGTTATTGATAATTTATCAGCTGCTTGAGTATAATGTTCAAGTTTTGCTAATACTCTAAAATAATTTAAGTGATTTAAATTCATAATGTTCCTTCCTTTCAATAAATCTTATCAAAACATCTTTTTCAAAGTAAAAATTTTACATATATTGTGTCAATTTAAGTAATAAAATAATATTTATTTTTAGTATCTATATTAAACTTCATGTTATTATTTAGTATACCATATCTATAGATATTTTCTATAAATAAATCTAATAATATATATTAGATTTATTTATAATAATGTATTAAAATTTATTTTGTAATCACTGAGAAATCATTATACATAAATACGTTAAATTTTTATCAAAGGAGTATTAAAAATGCAAAATACACTTACTAAAAATAAGTACATGCCTACTGCATTATCAATGTATATTAACTACTTTTTGCATGGTATGGGATGTATAATATTAGCACAAAACATTGACTTTTTAATTGAACAACTAAATACTAACAAAGCTGGTGTAGCCTATGTTATCTCAGCTCTTGGATTAGGTAGACTGATTGTTTTATTTGTATCAGGAGTCTTATCCGATAAATATGGTAGAAAGCCATTTATTCTTCTAGGAATGATAACCTATGTAATATTTATGGGTGGCATATTAATAAGTACTAATGTAACAATGGCATTCTTCTTTGCACTACTTGCTGGTATGGCTAACTCATTTATGGATGCGGGTACTTATCCTGCATTAACTGAATGTTTCCCTGATGCATCTGGAAGTGCTAATGTTGCTATTAAAGCCTTTATATCTGCTGGTCAATTCCTATTACCATGGATAATAAGTTTCTTAATTAGCAATAATCTTTACTATGGATGGTCATTTATACTATGTATAGTTATATTTGTAATAAATGGATTATTCATGTTAAAACTTCCTTTTCCAGCATTCAAAACTGATGAAAGTAAAAAAGATGCTACTTCAGGAGAAAAAGCTGAAAATAAAGTTAAAGCTAATTTCTGGATTGAAGGTATATGTTTAATATTAATAGGATTCACTGCTACTGCAACATTCCAAATAATCGCAAACTGGTTACCATCATTTGCGAGAGAAGTTGCTGGTGTTGAACAAACAATATCACTTAAACTTATAAGTATTTACAGTACTGGATCAATAGTATCTGTATTTGTTACTTCAATATTAGTTGCTAAATGGATTAAACAAGTTAGATTTACATTTGTTTACCCACTAATATCATTAATAATGTTAATAGTTCTTTGGATGTTCCCAAGTACTTTAACTTGCGTAGTTGCTGCATTTGTAATAGGATTCTCAGCTGCAGGTGGAGTTTTACAACTAGCTTTAACATCAATGTCAGAGTTATTCCCAACAAGTAAGGGTAAAATTACTGGTATAGTATTTACAGCTTCAAGTATCTCTTCTACAGTTGTTCCAGGTATCACAGGTATATTAGCAGATATTAACTTAAACCACGTAATACTATTTGATATAGGGGTAACTGCTTTAGGAGTTATATTAGCTCTTATAGTTAACATAAGATACAATATAGTTAAGAAAAATGAATTAAAAGCTTCTTAAGATTATAATATAAAATGCTATGCAAAATAATTGCATAGCATTTTATATTATAATCAAGTTAATATTTCTTCACTTACTAAAAGTATTAAAATCACAGAATATGACATTTTATATATTAGTTATATACAACGTATAAAAAAATATTTAACTTATTTGCATTATCAGTTAATTCCTAATTATAAAAATGCTTAATATCATTTAAAGTATTAAGATTTTGCTTAATTAATTCATTATTTTTAGAATCTATCAGATATTCAAATACATCTTCTGTATTAGGATTAACATATAATTTTTTTAAAGGAAAATAATCATATGTTATAGGAGTTTTAATACCATCTTTTGTTTGTGAATAGCTACTATCTTTGTCAGCCTCTTCTATATACACCAATACATATTCGCCAGTTCTATATTGAGGAATACCATACTTAGTCATTTCAACAAGTATTTTGCTTTTGTCTAATATATTATAATATCCTCGTTTATCAGCTAAGTTATCATAAGCTCCACTTATAAACTCATCATAAGTTAATTCCCCCCCCGAATCTCCAACAATGACACTTTCACCTTTAGATATACTTCCCTTAAAATCTTTTATTACTTCTATTTTAACATCGCTATAAATGAAAAGACCAAAATTAACATAACTATTAACTTCAGTTACCTTACCATATATTACGTTATCAGCTTCTATATTATATTCAATAAATCTTTTATCATTAGCTTGACTTGCCTCTGATTTTCCACCTACCAACACTTTATCAGCTAAATAATCATCTAAATTTAAATCTGGTAAAGTTTTAATATCTTCTACTATGCCTAAATAATTTACTCCTTCGCTGCCATTACTATGGTTATAGATAAATCTAGTCCCTATTGTTCCTGTAATAATAACTACAGCTATTATAGCAGCTATTGCAATTAACTTTTTATTATATTTATTTTTTTTATTTTCAAGATTAACCTCTATTTTACTCCATAATTCTGGCATATTATTTTTAGCTTCAGCTACTAATTTATTTTTAATTCTATCATCCATAATCGACACCTCCTAAAAATTAATTATGTTTTTCAATTTTTTAATACCATCTCTATACCTCCAAGTTACTGTACCCAATGGTTTATTCATTATTTTACTTATAGATTTAAACGTTAGATCAGATAAAAGATGTAATATTATTACTTCCTTCTCTTCTGATTGGAGCATGTTGAGTGCTTCATATATTTCTATCTTTTCACCCAAATTTTCTACTCCGCTATTTTCCCAAACTATGTCTATTTCCCTTGTAATACTTTCTTTTTTATTCTTTCTTAAATAATCTATTGCTGTATTTTTCGTTATTGTCATTATCCAAGCCTTTGTCTTAAATCTCTTATTATACTTACCACTATTACTCCATACTTTAATAAAAACTTCTTGGCATATATCCTCAGCTATATGTTTATCCTGAACTATAGATAATGAATATGTGTACACTAAATATCCGTAATTATCATATATTATTTTTAAAGCATTTTTATTTCCGTTTGTTATCTCATTAAGACATTGAATAAATTCTAATTCACTCATAGAACCTCCTTTTTTTTTTTAGTACTTCACTTAATATACGAATTTAAGCTTGAAAATTTATGGTAATTATATCAAAATTTAATTTTTTATATTAAAAAAGGTGTGCAAATTTGCAACACCATCTTTTTATTCTAAATATGAAATTACTTATTTATTATTATGAATCTATTCTTATTATACTATACAAATAGAAAAATATATAATTTTATTACTTCTACTTATTCTCTCAAAACAAAAAAATCCAATAGATAATCTATTGGATTTTTATCAGTTTGTTGAAAAACCCCCTGTTTAAAAACAGAGGGTTTTTCTATTATTAGTTGTGGATAAAATTTAAGATTAAA
>NZ_JBNOOE010000014.1:0-88372 GCF_050585265.1 Clostridium nigeriense
AATATATTTTAAATTATATTACATATTTGTATAAAATTAAAGACTGCTGACACTTTGTCAGCAGTCTGAAAAAACTCAAGCTTAAATAGCTTGAGTTTTTATTTCAATATTGTTTCCATCAGAAGTAATTGTTATTTGTCCTTGTTTATCTGTTCTATATGCTTCAATTCCCATATCATCTATAATCTGTAATGTTTCTCTATGAGGATGACCATAAGAATTATCTATACCACAACTTATTATTCCATATTTAGGAGAAATAGCTTCTATAAATTCTTTAGTAGATGACGTACTTGAACCATGGTGCCCAAATTTAATAACATCAGCTTTTAGTTCATTTGAATATTTTTTTACCACTTCTTCTTCTACAACTTTTTCGGCATCTCCTGTAAATATAAATGCTTTATCTCCATAAGTTAACTTCATTATAGGTGAATAATCATTTAAATCATCATAACTTTCTTGTATAGGTGAATAAACATCTATCCTAGCTCCCTCTCCTAATTCAAAACTTGTCCCTTCTTTTATTACATTTGCCTTTAATCCTTCATTACTTACTGCCTTCATCATATTTTCGAATGTCTTAGTTGTATTAGTTACCTTTGGCATATAGAAACTTTCTACATCATACTTTTCAAAAATCTTCGTCATTCCACCAATATGATCTTCATGAGGATGCGTTGCTATAACTATTTCAAAATCATCAATATTTTTTTCTTCTAATTGTTGAATTAATTTATCTGAATCACTTTTTGGTCCAGCATCAATAAGTATATCAAAATCATTAACTTTAATATAGGCTGCATCTCCCTGTCCAACATCTAAATAAGATATTTCTAAAACTCCTGTTGGTATACCTAAATTAGTGTTTATTATATCCTTACCAAAGTAGGCTGAAAAAATAGCTATAATCCCAAAGATTATAATAGTTAATAATTGAGCCTTTTTATTGCCCTTATGCTTTTTCATATTTTTTTCAAAGGCTTTCTTTAAGTCACTCTCTTTAGTCAAAACTTCTTCCTCCTAAAAATATCTTTATATTATAAATATTATATGTACTAATTATAAAAATGTCAAAAGGCGCTACATTATGTCCTGCAGCGCCCCATAGCCATAGTTAATAGAATAATAACTTCTGACTACAAATCTATTATTTGTGGATAATTATATTTTTATTCACTTCAATTTTTACCTTTTTATTTTTTATTAATATCTTAGTAATAGTCGAAACTAAAACTATTCCTAGTGCTAAGGCCCCTGCTGAAGCCATTGTATTTATTCCTATTTCCAATGATTTCATAATATCTCCAGTTATTGCTTCTACCATAGTATAATACATCCCGCCTCCTGGAACTAAAGGAATTAATGCTGCAATTACAAAAGTAGTTACAGGAGTTTTTAATACTCTTGCAAAAATCTCTGAATATGTGCTTAATGCTAGTGCCGCTAAAAATAATGATGTTGTATCTGATACCCCAAGCATTAAAGAAAACTTATAAACGAACCAGCCTAAGGCACCACATAATGCTGCAAAAATTAAATTTTTACCTTTTATATTGAAAACTATTCCAAATGCAAATGTTGAAATAAAAGCAGCAATCACTTCAAGTATCATTTTATATTCCTCCAAATAAACTAATCCAAAAACTTAAAATCACGCCTGTACCCACAGCTACTGCAATAGCTGTTAAGAATGCATCAGCTCCTCTTGCAAGACCTGATACTAAATCTCCAGCCACAGTATCTCTAATAGCATTTGTAATGGATAATCCAGGAACTAATAACATAATAGACCCAATTATGACCTTGTCCATATCATTTGCTAAATTAATTTTAATAGAGAAAATAGCTAATAATGCTAAAATTCCTGCTGCTATACTCGTAATAAAAAATGAATTCAGTCCCATTTTTTCATTTTTTATGGTAACATACTTTACTACTAATCCAATAAAAAAAGCAGCTATTGCATCTCTTAAGGATCCACCAAATAAAAATACAAACCCAAAAGCACCTATTGCAGAAAATAAAATTGTTACTTTATCAGAATATCTTTTTTCATCTTCAATTTCTTTAAGCTTTCTTTTTAAATTTTCCAACGTTATATTTTCACTACTTATATGTCTTGCTAAATCATTTACTTTATGAATTTTTTGCAAGTCTACCGATCTATTAGAAATTCTTACAACTAATGATTTTATTATTCCTTTATGAGAAGCAGAAGCAATTATTACAGTAGGAGTAGCATAACTACTAGCCGATTCTACACCTAAAGATGTACAAACTCTATTCATAGTTTCTTCAACCCTATAAGCTTCAGCACCACTTTCTAACATTATCTTTCCCGCGTAAGAAGCTACTTCAAGTATTTCATTTATCTCCATTTTTTATCCCTTCTTTTAAAACTTAACTTCATTATTATACAATTCTAAAATTACCATGTCTATATAGATTTTAATACATTTTTCATTAAATTAAAAAAAGATGAAAGAGATGGCACTTTATAAAATCTCCTTCATCTTTTTAAGCTTATATACTATTAATTATATTTTCTATAGACTTAACTGATGCTTCCCTTATGGTAAATATCACATCTTCATCAATTCTAAGCTTAGTTTCATTATTATTTATCTTAATTTTATTTAAGTTAAGACCTGAATTTCCAAATTCTTTATATTTGGTTGGTGATAAATCAATATTAAAAATTTTATCTTTAGCTCCAGTAATTTTTATTAAACTACCTTCACATCCTATATCTTTTACTTTTAATGTAATTATGTTATTTCCTTTAAGAACAACTTTATTTTCTGGCACTCCTACAACTTCAACTTTTCCAGTCATAGTCATCCACCCACCACTTAATTTTATCTTAGATAATAACTCTAAGTTATACTCTTCTGTAATTTTTGTTAACAGTTGTCCAAGTTCATAAATATTTAAATTATATTTCATCAATTTCTTCCTCACAGTATTTATAAAATTTATTTAATTATACTACAATTAATAATCATTATCCATATATTCTTTATTAATATGTACAATAAACTTACTTCTTTTATTTTCCCTTCCGTAATCTTCGTACAAATGGTATGTCAAATACAAATGTTTTTTAGCTCTTGTTAATGCTACATAGAAGGTTCGCATCTCCTCTTCAAGGTTATTTGACTTAATTGCCATATATGAAGGAAATACTCCTTCTTGAAGTCCACATATAAATACAGTATCAAACTCTAATCCCTTCGACTGATGAACTGTAATAATAGGTATCCTTTTTTTCTTAGTTCTATTTACTATTAAGCTTTCTAGTTCCCCATTAGAAAGTCCAGTTATTCTTATTATATCTAATAGTGAATCTCTATTACTTTTACTATTATCATCAAGCTCCTTAACTAAAACATAAAAATCTCTAAGTCTTTCAATTTTTTCATTAGCTTCCTTTTCAATTTCACTACTTCTACCACTATATAAAGTTTTAATGCTAAAGCTTTTAATTATATCAACAATAATATCTTGAGGTCTTTTATTTTTAGATCTTTCAAATAAAGAATTTAATGATTCATTAATTTTAGAAAAAGCTCTTATATGCTTTCCAATAAAATTAATCCTATTAAAAGATGTAGGCATTATATCCTTATATACAGCTCTAATTAATAAATCTTTTGTAGCTAAGATATCATCCATAGCATCATGACTAGGTTTATTATCAGTATTAAATATATTACTTAAAGTTTCTAACTTATAGTTTTCTAATCTAGTATGGAATCTCCTATATATATCTAAAGTGTCATAAAATGTTTTAAAATTTAGTCCTTCTATTTTATTTCTAGAAAGTTCACTAGTTAGAATATTTATATCATATTGAACATTATGCCCAACAATAACTGAACCCTTAGAAAACTCTATAAATTCTTTTAATACTTTTTCTTTATCTTCTCCATTTTTCTTTAAAAATTCATCACTAAACCCATGTACTTTAAAAGACTTTTCTACAGACTTTTTATTCTTTAAAAATTTCTCAAAGCTGTCTATTACTTTACCTTCTTTATTTATTTTTATAGCTGCAATTTGAATTATTTCATCTTCTGTTACATCAGTTCCTGTACTTTCTACATCGAACACTATTATGTTATCTTTTTGAAGTTCCTCTATTAATAAAGAATACTTTTCTCCATATATTTTTACATTTTCATCTATAAAATCTGTTAAAGCTATTCCAACTTCTTTATACTCTTTAGACTCAATCACCTTTAATGTTGATTCTCCTATTCCTGTAGGTAATCTCTTAACTATCCTTCTTAAACTTACATTGTCATATCTATTAGCTATAAGTTTTAAAAAAGCTATTATATCTTTTATTTCTTGCCTTCTAAAAAACTTAAATTGATCAACTAATATAAATTCAAACTCTGAACCTTCATATCCAATTATATTCTGAAGCTCCCTACTTAAACTTATATTGTAATTATTATCCCTACTTAATATACAAACCTTTGAAGCATCTTCTCCATCTTTATTTAGTTTTCTTACTTCATCGAATATATACCTTGCTTCTTCTCTTAAGGTCTTAGTCTCTTTAAGTTTAATTTTTTCCCCAGTTACACTTGTTATTGAAGTTATCTTTTCTTTATATATAGAAGAATATTGTTTTTGAAAAACATTTTCTAAAAAACTTAAAGATCCATCAGTTATATATTTTGTAGACCTATAATTCTTAGAAAAAACTACTTCTATAGGTTTGTATTTTTCCTTAAATAAATCTAATATTCTCTCCGGCTCTGATCCTCTCCATCCATAAATAGTTTGAAACATGTCTCCACAAAGTAATATATTGTTGTTTCCAAATATTCTTTCAATAATTGAATATTCTAAAGTGCTAGTATCTTGAACTTCATCTATATTAATATACTTAAATTTATTTTTTAAATTTAATACTAACTCCTCATCAATTAATAATTCTTTTGCTTTTATAGTTAAATCTGCAAAATCTAATCCATGATTATTATAAAGTAAAGAGTTATATACTATTACTAATGCTCCCCCGTGCTTTTCTAAATTTTTTTCCATTTTAAAGTCTAAACTTCCTCTATTACTGCATAGAGATTTTATCTTTTCATGATTATATTTAAAAATATATTTAACAACTTCATTGTAAGTCTTTAATAAATCTTCTCCTGAAAAATTTAATCTTGATTTTTCAATTTTAACTAATTCTATAAACTGTTGAAGTTTATTTACAGGGTAATTATAAAAGTTACACTCTTTAATTATTTCTTTACAATCTTCCTCATCAAAAACTATAAAATCCGTAAATATATCTGTTCTCTTTTTTGCCTCACTTTTAATTAAATCGAAACAAAAGCTATGGAATGTTCTAATAGTAATATCCTTTGCACTATCACCTACAACATCCTCAATTCTATCTCTCATTTCTGCACAAGCTTTATTAGTAAAAGTAATGCATAATATTTCTTTAGGATCTGCTTTTTTTAAATTAATAATATTAGAAATTCTACTTGATAATGTATTAGTTTTTCCAGTACCTGCTGATGCAAGAAGCAGAATATTATTATCTAACTCATTTACAACTAAAGCTTGTTCCTTATTTAAAGTCATACTTACTCCTCCTAGCTTTACTTTCTACTACCATCTTTAATTAAATACTCATCTCAAATATTTTTATTTATATAATTATTATACTATAATCTTTAGTAATTTCATTGTTCTACATTTTACTTATGGTCAAAACTCCTATTATTTCATAAAAAATTTTAATATGTTATAATTATCTAAAAATTATTTATGGAGTTGATAAAATTGAAAGGGAAAAATAAATTTATATTTATTATATTTACTTCTGTATATTTATTAGTGAATTATATAATGGGTAGCATATTTTTGAATGGTTTTAATTCAATTTTAAAAATATCCCCCTTAGCATTCTGGCCTGTATTTTGGGCCTTAGCCTTATGTTATACTGCTTCCTTTATATTAAATAAATATATAAAACCTAGTTTAACAAATTTTCTTTACTTAATAGGTGCCTATTGGCTAGGTCTTCTTATGTATTCAGCACTATCCTTTCCTATTTTAGCAATAATAAATCTACTAATTACTAAAGCTCCTTTTTTTAGTAATAATTTTTATTTATATGAAACAATATTAATTTTATTAATATTTATATTTATTACTATACTAGGAAGTTATAATGCTAAAAATTCTTATATCAAATATATTAATGTTAAAACAAATAAAGAATGTTTGAAAGAACCTTTAAATATAGTAATGGTTTCAGATCTCCATTTAGGTAACATAATTAGAAATAAAAGATTGAAAACTATGGTAAAAGAAATAAACTCTCTTAATCCAGATATAGTTATTATTGCTGGAGATATTATTGATAGTGATATTAAGCCATTTTTAAATCACAATATGGCAAATGAGTTTTCTAGTTTAAAATCAAAATATGGTGTATTTGCAACTTTAGGTAATCATGACATTATAACTAAATCTGAGAATGAAATAGTTAAAATACTTAAAGAAAATTCAATAATTGTATTAAGAGATGAAGTTGCTTTAGTTAATGATAGTTTTTATATTATAGGAAGAGACGATATAACCGTAAATAAATACACTAATAAGTCTCGTGCTTCTCTAGAAGATTTAACAAAGGATTTAGACAAATCTAAGCCATTAATTGTTGTTGACCACAATCCAAAATATTTAAATGAAAGCTTAGATGCTAATATTGATTTACAACTTTCTGGACATACTCATAAAGGGCAAATTGCTCCTGGTAATATAGTAACTAACAAATTATTTGAAGTCCACTATGGTCATTTAAAAAAGAATAATTTAAATGTTGTAGTTTCATCAGGATATGGAACTTGGGGACCTCCTGTTAGATTAGGAAGCAAAAGTGAAATAGTTCAAATTAATTTACAATAGAAAAAAATTGAGCTGTCTTACATACAGCTCAATTAAAATAATTTTTACTTTTAAAACTCTTACTAGAGTTTTTTCTTTAATTTTTCATTTTATGTTATATATTATTCTATAGTATCTTATATTTCATAACTCAATTCTATAAATTTTTCTATATCTTCCTCAATAAGCTTTAAAGAACTTCTCCAGAAATTAACATCATGAACATCTATATTCATTATTTTAGTAACATCAGCTACCATATTCTTACCTGTAACCGCTAATAATTCTTCATACTCCTTACAGAAACCCTCGCCTCTCTTTAAATACTCTGCATATAGCCCCTTAGCAAATAAGTTTCCAAAAGCATATGGAAAATTATAAAAATTAGCAGTAGCATAATAATAATGCGGCTTCCATGTCCACATATATTTATGAAGATAATTACTATCTAATCCATCCCCATAAGCCTCTTTTTGTGCTCTAATCATTGCATCATTAATTTCTTCTACTGATAAAGAACTTTCTTTTCTCTTTTCAAAAACTTCACTTTCAAATAAGAATCTTGAATATATATCAACTATAACTTGATTACAATCAGATATTTCAGCCTCTAAAATTGCAAAAGCCTCTTCTTTAGGAGCATCTTTAACTGCACTTTTTTTAATAATTATTTCACAGAAATTAGATGCAGTTTCAGCTAAAGTCATAGGATATTCAGAATTTAGCATAGTCTCTTTGTTTAAACATTCTCCATGGAACCCATGTCCAAGTTCATGAGCCATAGTTACAACATCACTAAAACTATCTCCATAGTTTAATAATATTCTACTTTCTCCAATATCCTTAATACTAGCGCAGAAAGCTCCCCCTACTTTGCCTTCTTTTGGATATACATCTAACCAATTATTATTGAATGCTTTAACAACAAAATCAGCTAAATTATTACTAAACCCTCTAAAATTCTTTTCTACGAAAGCCTTTCCTTCTTCAAAAGTGAACTTCATTTCTTTTTCTATAACAGGTGCATATAAGTCATAAAATGGAAGTCCATTTTTATGTCCTAAAATCTCAGCTTTTCTTTTTAAGTACTTTCTAAATACAGGTAAACTTTCTTTAATAGCAGTTATCATGGCATTTAATATTTCTTCATCCATCCTTGATTCTTCTAGAGTCATATGAAGAGGTGATTTATATCCTTTAAGTTCAGAGGTAGTTATTACTTCTCCCTTAATTCCGTTTAAAGCTGCTGCTACTCCTTCTTCTATTTTTCCATAAGAATTTATTTCAGCTTCATAAGCTTTTTTTCTTATATCTGGATCTTTGCTGTAAGCCATATTTAAAACAACAGTTAATGGAAGAGATTCCTCTTTTCCATCTACATTAATATCTACCTTATGAGTTGATATTAAGTAATCTTTATAGTTTGACCAAGCCTCTGAACCTGTAGTTCTCATCTTAGCAATTATAGCTTCTTCCTTATCACTTAACATATATTTATTTTTTTCAACTATTTCTTTAATTATAAATTCATGATCCTTTAATAATTTAGAAGATTTGATTATTTCATCTATATTTTCTATAGATGAAATCCATTTATATATTTTAGTGAATGGTTCAGCTAAAAGACTATTTTTAGCATTTACAACATCTAAATATTTTCTTCCTTCAACATTTCTTGAATCTGCACTTATTGTTAAGCTTGCAAAAGATGCTGTTTTACTTATAAGTAAATAAATATTTTCCATTTTATTTATTACAGACTCTAGTGATTTTAAAATATCACCATTATTATTTAATTCCTCTGCAAATATTTTCAAATTATTTATGTCCTTATCTATCTTCTCTAGATCATTAAGAAATTCCTTTGATGTAAAAGATGGATAAAGCTCATTTAAGCTCCAATTATTTGACATTTCTTTGCCCCCTTTAAAAGTATTAATAAAATTATAGTATTAATTTAAACCTTTTTCAATAAATTGCCACCTATATAGAATAATTTTTATTTCTAAATTTTAGTGGAGAAACTCCAACTATTTTTTTAAAAGTATTGGTAAAATGACTTTGATCATGGAAACCTAATAATATGCTTATTTCTAAAATGCTTTTTTCAGTACTTAATAATAAGGTTTTTGCTCTATCTATTTTTATTTCTCTTAAATACCTCATTATCGATATACCCTTGTACTTTTTAAAGCAAGTAGATGCATAGCCAACTGATATATTTAAATTTTTGCATATTTCTTCTAGGGATGTATGATTTTCTATATTTAGATGAAGAGCTTGTAGAAGTTTATTGACTGTGAAGCTGTCTGTAATTTCAGTATCATTAGTAAGTAACTCCATATATTGATTGATCATATTAAGTTCTATTTCTTGAAGGTATTTTATAGAATTAGATTCTTTTATTTTTCTATAGAACTTATTATAAATTGGATGTAAATATTTTTTTGATATCCCATTTCTAATAATTTCTCTAGTATAAATTGCATTCCAAATAATTAAGTCATCTTTTTTATGTTCCTTATCTACTTCATCAACTAACTCTGATAAATGCTTTTCCTTTGTTATCTTTATAAGTTCATTTTTATTTCTAGCTTCAATTAATAAAGACATTCTATTATTGAAAATATTAAAGTCAGATTCAAAACTTTCATAACCATCATTCATAAAATTCATCCCCCCTATAATAATTATATACATATTATATTATAAATTTTAAACCTCCTTCAATTCATCCTAAAATTTTACAATATGCTAATTAATATAGATTATTTTTTTTAATATAACAGTAACAGCTTTTAAAATTATTAAATTAATACAAAAATAGACAGATGAATCATTTAAAATCCACTGTCTATTCTTTTGCTAATTTTTCTTAATTGTATTTAAAACATAACTTCTAAATTCTGAAAAATTTCCTTCAATTATAGAAGCTCCTTTATTAATCTTTCCACTAAAAAAGTTATACTCTGCTGATCCATAATTAAAGCTCGCACTAGAAACAATTATACTAGAATCCGTAACTCTGTAATTTACATCGCATAACATTACCTCTTTACAAAATTCTATAAATTCATTTGCTTTTTCTAAACTTCCTTTACAAACTGTATTTAATGTAAATTTAAATAACCCATATCCACCTATTAAAGGTACCATTTGACTATTTCCCATATAGAACACTCTGCCCATATTATAAAAATACTTCATATTTCCGTACTCCATAGTCTTATATTCAGTATTTATTACTAAATCCTTATTATCTAAGCTTGTAAACTTCTCAACTATTTCATCCCAAGCTCTAGCTTCAGCAGTTTTGTTATTAGTTATTACACTTTTAAATTTATCAAAAGCATTATCTAAATCCTTATCTTTATTTACTATTGATCCATTTACTATTACACTATATTCATCATTTTCAAATATTAACTCTACCTTGCTGTTCATAATAAACTCCCTCATGTATTTTCCTATTTAATAATAATTATTATAACATAATTATTAAATATTTAAAATAACTAATTCAAATTCATAATTTTATAAGTTAAATCTTATATTTCTCATAAATTAGTACATACTAGTTTTAATAATAAATCACTAAATTAATTATATTAAAATACTAATAAAGTGTATCCTCCATAAATTCTTAGTCTTAACTCAATCTACTTTGTTACTCTTCGTGTTCATAGTTTTTTCCTGATTTCATTGCTATATTTTCAGCTGTTAAATTCTTTAATAATACATTAACACTCCATTCCTTAGAAGTTTCTGTAACTGTAGCCTTTAAAACATTATTTAACCTAAACTTTTTAAGATTTTCAATAAATAATCCTATTTTAGCTCCTGGAATATTATTAAATATTATTGCTTTACTTTTAATTCCATCTTCAGAATCATTTAATATATTTCCTGCTAAAACATCTTTAACTAATGTATTTCCATTTTTATAGCTTATAACTATCTTATCTCTAATTCCAATCATTCCCGCTAAACTACTAATAGTTTTTATTTCTTTAGCGTTAAAGTTGCATAATATAGCACAGCTTCTTCCTTCATTTGTTGAAGTTTCCTTTGTATCTAATAATTCAAATGACATATTTTTCTCCTTTTTACAAATAAAATTCTTATCTATATCATATAAAATTACTAAGAATTAAGCAACCTAGATTTTTTAAAATTTAACTTAATAGTTAATGTGTATATAAAGTCTATTGCCATAATTATGGATATTATTAAATTAGATACTCTAAAAAAATTTTCTAAACTTATATAAAAATTATTTACAACCGGTTGAACATAACTTATTCCAAAATAACAAAGAATCATCCAATAAAACGAAAACCTTAAAGTTATTAAACCTCTATAATTATATTTTAAATCTGAATAGTCCCAATATTTTTCATTAAATATCCTTAAAAGCAAATACCCACTTATAAATTCTATGGTTGTTGGGACTATTATGTATAAAAATAATCTAATAAATATATTAAAATTATAATATGTATTTAATAAAGCTAGTATAGTAAATGCAATACCATACATAGGTTTATATGGACCCTTTAAAAACCCCTTATTCTTAAATCTTCCAGTAATTATATAGCTATATACCTCTTCTATTATATAGCCTACTATAGAATACAAAATAAAATTAAATATTATAAAGTTAATTATAGTCACAAAAGAACACCAACCTTTAGTAAATTTCCTCATTAGTTTATCCAATAATAATTCATAAATACCTGGTTTTGTATTTTGTAACTTTTAACCTTTCCAAGAATAAAATAAACTATATAATTTATAAGGAGAGATTAAAATAGACGCTACTTATAAAAAAGTTAAATATATATTAATAATTCTTTTAGGTGCAAATTTATTTGTCGCAATTTCTAAGATTCTAGTAGGCTTAGTAATTAATAGTTCTAGCGTAACTGCCGATGGTCTCCATTCTATTTCAGATAGTGCATCAAATATAGTAGGAATTATAGGAATTACATTAGCTTCAAAACCTAAGGATACTGAACATCCATACGGTCATAAAAAATTTGAAACAATTTCAAGTATACTAATAGGATTAATGTTATTACTTCTTGGTATTAATGTCATTAAGACATCAATTTCAAAACTATTTAATCCTTCTGTTTTATCCATAACTATTGAAAGCCTAATAGTTATATTAATAACCTTAATAATAAATATATTTGTTGCTATATATGAAAATAAACAAGGGCATAAGTTAAATAGTCAACTTTTAATAGCTGACTCCCTTCATACTAAAAGTGATATATTTGTATCTATTGGTGTTTTAATTGCATTGCTGACAGTTAAACTAGGTCTTTCCCCTATTATAGATACTTTTGCATCATTTATTGTAGCCTTTTTTATTTTACATGCCTCTTATGAAATAATTAAAGATAATATGTCATCTCTAACTGATAAAAATATGGTAGATGAAGGTGTAATAATAAATATACTAAAAGAATTTAAAGCTATTAATGATGTCCATAATATTAGATCTAGAGGACACAATGATTATATTTTCTTAGACATGCATATTAAAGTTGATTCAAACTTAAATGTTGATGAGGCCCATACCCTAGTACATGATATTGAAAATACACTAAATAAAAAATTAAATAAAAAAATAGATCTAATAATTCATGTAGAACCATCTAATAAAATATAGCTTGAAATTTAGCTAAAGCTAACTTTATAAAAAAAGTACTTCTATATAATTTTGCTTATTCCGTCTTAATCTCTAAGTCATAACAAAATTAATAGAAGTACTTTAATATTAAAGATAAAATTTATAAAAAATTATTAGAACACTAATCTTTTTATAAATTTCTAAAAATAAATATTAATTGGTTCATTAATATTTAAATATTCATCTACATCTAAATAGTATTCTCCGTCATAGGCTATTTTCCCTAGGACTTTTATCCATTGCCCCTCCTTAAACTTATCCTTTGATAAAGAGCTTATTCCTATAATATATGAGTCTGCTGCACAACAATTCATTTCCTCTCTTGCTAAAATAAATCTTTCTCCCTCATATTTATATACAAATCCAGTAAATATTATATACTTACCTAGATACTCTTCACCGGAACTTTCTAACTCCTCTAAAATATGATGAGTGTCATGATTAATTTCTATGGCATCTTTTGCAAAAATATTGTTGAAGCTTGCAATATTGTTCTCTTCATTATAAAAGCTATTTCTTAATAAAAGTAAAACCCCAATACTTAATGTTAAAATTATAGGAATAAATTTAAAGGAAGTATCTTCTCTAGAATTAAAGCTAAAAACTTTCATAAGCTGGACTATAATAAACATTGGTAAAATAACTAAAGCTATATATAAATTCTTTGCTGTTTTTACACTTAAATAGTTATATATATTTCCAGATAGCATCAAATACCCTATATATGATGTTAAAAGAATAAGTATAAGTAGCCAAATAAATTCTTCTATATTAAATCTTTTCATACTATCCTCCTAAAATATAAACGTTAATGATATTGAAAAGGCTAGTACAACTAAAATAATTAAAGAAATTAGTTTTATTGCAAAAGATTTTTTAAAATACGATCCTATTATAATTGCATTTTTTAAATCTAACATAGGTCCTAATATCAAAAATGCTGATACAGCTGGAATTCCAAAATAGTCCAAAAATCCCTTTGCAATAAATGCATCTGCTTCTGAACATAAGGATAACAAAAAAGCTAATAACATCATTATTCCAATTGGTAAAATTACTCCATTAGAATAGTTTGATAAAACTTCTTCTTTTACAAGAACAATAAATATGCTTGATAAAAAAGATCCAAATATGTAGTATCTTAATATATTGAAAAATTCTTTATTTGAATGCTCCAAACATAATCTTAGCTTCGATTTGTTATAAAAATAATCTGTAACTTCGCATCCACAATCACATATATTTTCATATTGACTTTTTACCTTAACAACTTGCTCCTTTTTATTAGTAAATACTTCTATTAAAAATCCTATAATAATTGCAGATACAATACCACCTAATACTCTTATTAAAACTATATTTATATCCTTAAACGCATAATAAGTTGATGCAACTACAACAGGATTTACTATTGGTACTGAAAGCATAAACACTATAGCTACCGCAATAGGAACCCCTTTTTTTATTAAGCTTCTTCCTATAGGCACTATAGCGCATTCACAAATTGGAATGAATATTCCTAAAAAAGCTGCAAATATTATTGAAATAAACCTACTTCTAGGTAAAATTTTTTTTACTAAATCCTCAGATATATACATTTGAATTATAGAGGATATTATAGATCCTATTAGTATAAAAGGTAATGCTTCTAATATCATACTTATAAAAATATTAGCCCACTTTATCATACAATCTCCTCCTTTTTTGCTAATAGAGATTTAAATCTTTTTATTATTTTCTCTTCCTTAAAATACCTAGAACTTCTTATATCAAAGTCAAAATTAGATGTATCATAAAATAGGATAATAGGAGCTACAGTATTAATGTCTTTAATGTCTTTAATTAATTCCTTTTGCCTTATTTTATCTAACAATGATAAATTATTTAAAATTATTAATTTACTAGACTGAATAAATGGGATAATTATTTCACCTAAATTTTTTAAATAAACATCTAGATTTCTACTATCTCCTATATAATAACTTCCATAAAAGCTAATTTTTTTTCTAACTTCTTTATCTTTAAATATTTCTCCAATAATGTTTAAGTTGAGAGTTCCATTAAACTCGATTATTATTCTATTATATTCATTCCCTTTAATTTCTTTAAATAATACTTCCTTTAATGTATTTATCTCTTCTAAATATACAATTTTTACATTTTGTAAGTCTCTTCTTATATTAGAAATTCCCTTTTCTAAAAGAATAATTAATATTTCTTTTTCTATACAAATCTCAGTATTTAAATAGGAGTTTATAAAAGATGTTTTACCAGAACCTAAGAATCCACTTACTATTTCAAGTTTTACCTTCATTTCATTCCTCAATCAAATAGATTTTGTAAATCTTTTTTATTTAAGTTAACTCCTATAAATGAAATTACACTAGATTTACTACTATTTATTTTTCTTATTTCAAATTCATCTTTTACAAAGTCAAATTGTCCAAAATTACCATCTGTAAGCTTAACTACACCTTTTGCCCTTAAAACATCTCCAAATTCCTTTGATGAAGAAATAAAATTAAACTTAGATACTAATTCTGACTTTGAAATTCTTCTATTAGGATATATAGCAAAACTTTCAAAAACATCTTTTGCCTTATTATCTTCAATAGTTCTTAATCTTGGATTTAATATTCTACTCTCATTAATATTAATTGATTGAAACTCTTGATTAGTTAAAATATCTACTCCCTTTATTCTTCTCCAATCATCACTTATAATTATAGCTTTCCTATTAATTTTTCTAATTTTAAGAATTATATCATCTAACTTTTCCTTATTTATGCTTTGCGTTCTACTTAAAAGTATTTTTTTTGTATTTATAATTTGATCTTCATAAAAATCTTTAAAATTAGTTATATATAAATCAAATTTTTCTGGATCAATAACAGTTATTATATTATCTATTTGGGTCTTGTCTCTTAACTTTACATCTTTAAAAATTCTAACTATATCAGTTAATTTTGCAACACCAGAAGGTTCAACTATAACCCTAGTTGGATTATAATTTTCTATTACTTCTAAAACCGCTTCTTTAAAATCACCTATTACCTCACAACATATACATCCAGAGTTTATTTCTTTAATCTTTATATTAGACTCCTTAAGAATTAAAGCATCTATACTAACTTCTCCAAATTCATTTTCTATAATTGCTACTTTTCCCTCATATGCTCCATCTTTAATAAGCTTTTTAATAAGAAATGTTTTTCCTGCTCCTAGAAAGCCTGAAAAAATATCTATCTTTATTTTCATTTATAACACCTCTAATAAATACTATTTTGCTCTACACATTTTATGAAAAAAATAATTCCTTTATTACTAAAATTGTATATATCTTGTGAAGTTATTTAATTATCATCCATGTATTATTTATATTTAAATATATACTTCATTTCCCCTATAAAGTATTGTATAATTTAATTAACAAATAAATTAGGGGTGTAATAATATGGATAGGGCTTATATCAAATCAAAATCAAAACAACAGCTGAAAGAAAATTTAGTAATTTCAATAATTACAGTATTCATAGCTAGTATTTTTATCGATGCATCTACATTTAAAAATGGGATAACCTTCTTTTATGATGAAGGATCCTCTATATACTTTGACTTATTTACATTATTATTTGCTGGAGTATTTACTGCAGGTCTTAATAAGTTTTTATTAAAAATAGTAAAGAATTCAGAAACACCGGAAATTAAAGATTTATTTTCATATTTTAATATTTATTTGAAAACATTAGGCTTATATATTACTATTGGTATAATTGCTTTTATTGGAACTTTACTTTTTATAGTTCCAGGAATTATATTATTAATTATGTTTTCTCAATCATTCTTCATTTTGGCTGAAAATCCATCTAAATCAATAAAAGATTGCATTATAGAAAGTAAAGAAATGATGTATGGACACAAATTCGAGTATTTTGTTCTACAACTCTCCTTTATTGGTTGGTATATACTCGCTGTAATTACACTTGGTATTGCTTCTTTTTGGGTAAATCCTTATGTGAAAATAACAAATGCTAATTATTATCTTGAAATTAAGTAATTAATATACTTTTAAATAAATTATATTTCACAAAATTAACCACTTAAATTTTATAATAAAATATAATTATAAAACAAAAAGTAACTCGACAAAATTGTCGAGTTACTTTCATAAATTTTAAATAGTTAATTAACCACTATTTTCCCCATTGGTTATTAGTAGCTGTTTTTTCAGCACCATGATTATATCCAGTATCTGAATTATGCTTCTTTTCCTTATTTTTCTTTTCACATCCACACTTGCCCATTTTATACACCTCCTTAACTTACACTATTATTATTTGCTTTAAAGAGATTTTAATGTTATAAAAAATGTTCAATATATGGATTATTAATTAATGAAATCTTTTAATTTCCAAACTAATTTTTAGAATAAATAAAGCATATAACCTATATAATAAAAATTACTTCTTATTTTTTCTTTTATTATATAAAAGGAGGCTGTCATTTTGACAACCTCCTTTTTAAATATTAGTACGTAGAATCTGATTTAGTTCCTTCACAAATTGCTATTGAAGCTGAAGCACCTATTCTAGTTGCTCCATTTTCTATCATAGTCATTGCATCTTCTAAACTTCTAACTCCACCTGAAGCCTTTACTCCAAGATCTGGTCCAACAGTTTCTCTCATTAATTTTATATCACTTGCAGTTGCTCCACCAGTACTAAATCCAGTTGATGTTTTAACAAAATCTGCACCTACTTCCTTTGATAGCTTACAAGCAGTTATCTTTTCTTCATCTGTTAAAAGACAAGTTTCTATTATAACTTTTGTTAAAGCTTTTCCCTTAGCAACATTAACAACAGATTCTATATCATTTTTAACATATTCTAAATTTCCTTCTTTAAGCTTTCCAACGTTTATAACCATATCAACTTCAGTTGCACCTTTTTTGATAACATCTTCTGTTTCAAAGACTTTTACTTCAGTTGTTGTTGCTCCTAAAGGAAATCCTATTACAGTACAAACCTTTACATCGCTATCCTTTAACATACTTGCAGCTTTTTCAACCATGGCAGGATTAACACAAACTGATGCAAAATTATACTCTAATGCTTCCTTACATAGCTTTTCAATTTCTTTCTCAGTAGCCTCTGGCTTTAAACTAGTATGATCAATCATTCTAGCCAAATCTTTCTTATTCATAAAAGATCTCCTCCTATAATGTATATTTGTATTTTAAACATTCTCATTATATAGTAAAATCACTAATAATTAAAGTAATTTTAAAATAAAGTTAACTGTTCCACTATATTTTTTTTAAAAGAAGATACAGTCACACCAATTAATCTAATATTTTCATTGATTTCTTCACTATCTAGTATTTCCTGACAAGTTTTATATATATCATTAAAATTATTTGTATAAAAATTTAAGGTTCTACTTCTTGTATGACTTTGAAAATTTTCTGTTTTATATTTGACTGTTATAGTCTTTCCCTCAATGCTTTGTCTTATTAATTGATTACTTATTTCTTCTGAAAAATCCTTTAAGTATTCCATTAACTCTTCTTTCTCTTTTGTATCAATCTTTAGAGTTCTTTCTCTTCCATAAGACTTTCTATCTCTTTCTACTTCAACTTCTCTATTATCTATTCCTCTAATTCTATCATATATTTCTAATCCATACTTTCCTAGATATTCTATATAAAAGTCTTTTGGCATTTCATATAAGTCTTTTACTGTAAATATACCTATATTATTTAACCTTTCAACTGATTTTTTTCCTAATCCATATATTTTAGAAATTGGAAATGGTAAAAGAATTTCAGGTACCATATCTTTAGTTATTACTTTTATACCATTTGGTTTATTCCAATCAGATGCTAATTTAGCTAAAAATTTATTATAAGAAATTCCAATTGAAATAGTTAGTCCAATTTCTCTAAGCACTCTAGTTTTTATATATTTAGCTGCTTCTATTCCATTATTAAATCTACTATTTGTAATATCTAAATAAGCTTCATCTATTGAAAGAGGTTCTATTATGGGTGTTACATCTCTTAGTATATTAAAAACTTTCCTAGATACTTCCTTATATCTAAACATTCTGGTTCTTTGATATATTCCATGAGGACATAACTTTCTTGCAATAAAAATTGGCATTGCAGAATGAATTCCATATTTTCTAGCTTCATAAGAACACGTTGATACAACACCTCTTTCACTTACTCCACCTACTATTACTGGCTTTCCTCTAAGTTCTTTATTATCAAGCTGTTCTACTGATGCAAAAAACGCATCCATATCCACATGTAAAATTAACCTTTCCATCTTAACTCCTTTAAGCTAAGGCCTCTGCAAACATTCCTTTATTTTTTGACTTTATAAAGCAATATACACCTTGTGCTAATAATTCATCTATATAGTTTCTATTTTCATTAATTGTTGTAAATGATATTATTGTTATTGCTATAATTGTTCTAAAACCTTTATCCATATAATATTCATATTCACTTTCTTCTTCACATAAAGTTTCTATTACACCCTCAATTAAATCTATACTCTTTCTAACATCTCTATTAGACAACATACCTAGTAATGGTAAAAATTGCGATGCTAGTTTTATATCTCTTTTTTCTAGTTGTAAAATAAATTCTATAGTTTTATACATATGTCCAGATGAGCCATTTAGCATTATAGCATTAGTTAAGCCTTGAATACCATTCTTAGATTTTATATTTAAATTTGTCATATTATTATAAATAGTTTCTATAAATTCATCTATAGTATTTATTTCTATATCATTTAATGCCCATAATGCACAAACTAAATAATCATCTTCTCCTGTTATATTATAATATTTTTCTTTTAATAAAATAAATACTTCCTTCATCTTATTAGCAATTTTATATTTATCGTTATTCTTGCCATATTTAGCAATAACAAATGATGTTAAAACTAGATAGTCGCACTCATAAAATCCTTCATGTCTTAATATTTCTTCTACTTGGTATATATCACTAATTAATTCTTTTTCATTTTCATTTTCTATAGCTATTAAAAGAGATAGTATATACAATATATCTCCCCTAAAAGGAGATACCCTAGAGGATGTTTCCTTTATATATTTTCTAATTTCTTTCACCTTTTCAAAAGGTATTTCTTTTTCATAATGTGCAAAAACTAAAGAAGCAAAATGATTAATTAAATCCCCATCATTCCTTAAATCCATCTTTGCATTTCTATAGTTCTCAATTGTCAGATTTATTCTGTCTTTGAGAAGTTTTTCCATATTCACATTCCCTCACTTTACTTACGCATATTAAATTCCCCTATTTCATTATACTATAAAATTTGTGTCAGTTTGATAACAAAATAATAACAATTCCTAAAATTAAAGTAGCCAAGGTAAGAAAAACTTATCTTGGCTCTTAAACTTTATCCTTAGTTTATTTAATTATTAACAACAGAACAATAATGCAAGCGCTGCTAATCCAAAAAATCCACCACCGCCAAAGCCGCATCCACCGCCAAAGCCACATCCGCCGTCAAAACCGCATCCGCTACCAAAGCCGCATCCACCACCAAAGCCACATCCACAGTTATTTTGTGGTGCAAAAACACTTCCATTTTTATCAAAAATAATAATTAACTTTACAGTTTTATCACAATCTGTTATAAACATTTGAGGAAATTCACATAAAAATTGTGATATAGCTGGACTAAAAGATCTTACTATTATTGCAAACTCTTGTGGAGCACATGTTTCTGGAACAAAACTATCCATCATATTACAGCTATCATTAAAGTCTTCTACTCCAAATTTAAAACTATCCATGTTAAAATCATCACAACATGACTCACGTATTTCTTTGCAACAAGGATTTTTTCTTATTACTCTAATTGGACTAGAAATAGCAATTAAATTATTACATGGTAAAGCTGGAGCCTCTAAAACACCATCACACCCAGTAACTATAATATTAATTTTTATTCCATCACCACATATACACTTTGGCAAATTTCTTCTAATTTTTCTTCCTATACATCCATCAGCACAAATAATTAAATTAAATTCTTTGCAGCAAGACATATTTTCTACCTTTTTTAAACATATTTTCATTAGTATCTTCTCCTTTTATCTAAAAGTATGGATAGTACATAATATGTTTAAATAATCTATTGTTTCCCTAAAATAAATTTTATTATTCTTGTATAAAAATATATAGAATGGTTAATAATACAAAAGGATACAGTAATCAGTGTCCTCTTAATATTATGAAAAAATTAGGGTAGTATTTTTATTGTAATACTACCCTAATTCTATTATTTTAATACTAATTAAATTGTTTTAAACTTAATTCTTCACTTTTTATTCTTCTATATCAAATTATATACTTCTTATATAAAATCCATTGTTATATGTTTCTTTGTCATATTTTATTTCTATGTCATTACATAATTTTTCATCTTTTTTTGAAATTACAAAGCTAACTCCATCTATAATAACTTCAAAATCATCTTCAGTTACATAATCTGCATAAAGATCATATGCTGGCTTTCCACAACCGACTGCAACTACCTTAACTCTAATATTATTATATTTACTCTCCTCTAATTTCTCTAATAAAGCTACTTTTGTTGATTCATTAAATATTATATTCATCTTTGTCATCCCTTCTTAAAATGTTAATTAATATGATTAAAATTATATCACTCCTATATTATCTTTCCTATATTGTAATAATAAATATTTTATAAGCAAATAATATTATAAAGTGAAAACTTACTATTAAAATTTTAAACGAAATTGAAAAATAATAAATTCAATTTTTTATTTTATTAATACTCTAATTATGTTATAATGACCTTGGTATTATAATTGTTTATTATAGAATAATTCATAGATATAAAGGAGTTTTAATTATGGGTTTCAAAGATAAAATGAGTAAATACTTCACAGATGCATATATGGAAAAATATGGAGATAGAATGACTAGTACAGCTGGTACTGTTTTATCTATAAAAATTGAAGAAAAAAATATATTAGGAATTATAAGAAAATTAACTGCTCATATTTTAATTAAACCAGATATGGGTAAAGGTGTAGTTAAAACTCAATATAAGGTTAGAAAATGGTTTAAAAAGCCTACTTTTATTGATGTTAAACAAGGTCATAAGGTTATTATCATGGGAATCGAAGGTGAAAAAGGTAAGGCTGATTCTGAAGTAATTACTATTTCTAATATAGCTAATCTAACTACTAAAAAAGACCTACAACCATTTGATCATAGCCAGCTTAAAAAAGCAAGACAACAAGCAACAAGAATGAGAGCTAGATAATAAAATAATATTTCTCTCTACAGAAAATAGAAATGTATAATTTGTATAGGAATTTAGTTTAACTAAATTCCTATTTTAGTTTATTGCTCTAAATTAAAATAACTGCCTCCAATATCTAGAGACAGTTGTTTTACTAGTTAAATACTACAAGTTCTGTTTCTTCAATAGCCTTATTAACTAATTCTTCAATATTTAATACTTCTTCTGATTTTCTTATTAAATCTACTCTTGGTTTAGTTTTTGGATGTTTAGGTACAAATATTGTACAACAGTCTTCATATGGTAAGATAGATGTTTCGTAAGTTCCAATTTCTCTTGCAATATCCATAATATCAGTTTTATCCATTGCTATTAGAGGTCTAAATACAGGTCTATCTGCACAATCGTTACTTACCATTAAACCTTCCATAGTTTGACTTGCAACTTGGCCTATACTTTCTCCTGTAGCTACTGATTGTATTCCATACTTTTCAGCTAATGAGCAAGCCACTCTCATCATAAATCTTCTCATTATTATAGTTAACTCATCTTCTCTACACCCATTTATTATAGCCATTTGAATTTCTGTAAAAGGTACTATATGTAAATTAACTCTTTCAGTATAATTAGATAATATCTTAGCTAAGTCTTTAACCTTATCCTTTGCTCTTTCAGAAGTATATGGGTGACTATGATAATATACACAGTGTAATTCAACACCTCTTTTAGCCATTAAATAGCCTGCAACTGGTGAATCAATACCACCTGATAGCATAAGCATTGTACTACCATTTATTCCATATGGAAGTCCACCAACACCTTTTATTTTATCTTTTGTAGTATATATGTATGCATTTTCTCTAATCTCTATATTTACTAAACACTCTGGATTTTTAACTTTAACTTCTAATCCATTCATATTATAAACTACGAAAGCTCCAACTTCTTTAGATGTTTCTAAAGAATTCTTTGGAAATGCCTTATTAGCTCTATTAGTTTCAATTTTAAAATTCTTTGGATTAGCTTCTTTAACCTTATTTAAAGCTTCTTCCTTAATAGCTTGCATATCTCTTGGTACTTCAGTAACTATACAAACTTCAGCTACACCAAAAACCTTTCTTACTCTTTCAGTAGCTTCTTCAATGTCATCGGCTTTAATAAAATATCTTCCTTGATCTGAAATTAAAGTATATTCTATTCCCTTTAATTTTTTCTTAATATTATCTCTTAATTTTTTTTCGAACTTATTTCTATTTAAGCCCTTTAAAAAAATTTCTGATGCATATTTTACTAGTATTAATTTATTCATCTTCTAACTCTCCTTAAAAATGTTAATGAACTTTTTAAAACTTCTATAACTTTATCTACTTCTTCTTTTGTATTAAACTTTGAAAATGAAAATCTTATAGCACTTTCAATTTCTTTATTACTTAATCCTAAAGCTTTAATTACATAACTTCCTTTCGCTGCACTAGTCTTTGAAGTACATGCAGAACCTGTTGCTACATATATATTATTTTCTTCTAATAAATGAAGTAAAACCTCTGCCCTAACACCTACAAAAGAAACGTTTAATATATATGGTGTAAAGTCATCTCTTAAAGGACTATTAATTCTTATATTATCTATCTCACTTAATCTATTTATCATATATTCTTTAATAGATTTTACATATTCAAAACTAGAATTAATATTTTCCATAGTTATTTCAGCAGCCTTATGTAATCCTATAATTCCTGGCACATTATGAGTACCACCTCTTATTCCACCTTCTTGACTTCCACCATTTATTAAAGGATTTAATACTATACCTTTCTTAATAAAAGTAAAGCCAACACCCTTTGGTCCATGAATTTTATGACCAGCTGCTGTTAACATGTCTATATTCATTTTTTTAACATCTATATTTAACTTTCCATAAGATTGTACTGCATCAACATGAAATCTTGCCCTAGAACTCTTATTTTTTATAAGCTTACCTATTTCCTCTAAATTTTGAATTGCTCCCATTTCATTATTTACATGAATTATTGTAATTAATACAGTATCTTTAGTAATGGCCTTTTCTAACTCATCTAATGATATTCTACCATCCTTGTCTAAATTTAAATATGTTACCTTAACTCCATTTTTTTCAAGTTCCTTATAAGTCATTAAAATTGAATGATGCTCAAAATTAGTAGTAATTATATGGTGTCCAGGTTTTGCCAACCCCTTAACTATCAAATTATTTCCTTCACTACCACCTGATGTAAAATATATTTCATCCTTTGATGCATTTATACTTTTACCTATAAATTCCCTTGCCTCATTTATTTTCTTTTCGGCTTTTATTCCTATCTTATGAAGAGATGATGGATTACCGTAATATTCCTCCATAGCCTTCGCTGTATTTTCTATAACTTCTTTATATGGTTTTGTTGTTGCACTATTGTCAAAATAAATTTCCAAAGTTTATCCCTCCCTTTAGTATTTTACAATAGATTTAAAATTAATATATCAAATTTCTAAAAATAAATAAAGATATTTCTATCTAAACTTCATATCCATTAAAAAAAGGCTATATTAAAATAGCCTTTTTTTACGCGTGATATCAAAACTTTCTAAAGAAAGTTTATTCCATTGCTACAAATTCAACTTTTTCAACATCCTTTAATTTTGACAATCCTTCCATTAATGTAGTTAAGTCTCCATTAATAGATGAAATATTAATAGTTAAACTTACGTTAGCTTTTTTATTCATTGGTATACCTTGGTTTATAGTTATAATACTTCCACCTTCCTCAGAAATAAAATTTAATATTCCTGAAAGTACACCCTTATTATCATTTATCATCATATTTATTGTTACCTTTTGCCCTTGATCTGTTTCTACAAGTTCAAAAACTGTATCTTTATATTTATAATAAACACTTCTACTAATATTAACAGTTTTAGCTGCTTCGGTAACGTCTTTAACCTTACCCTCTTTAAGTAATCTTTTTGCATCAACTACTTTTTCATAAACATCTGGTAAGGCTCTTTTATCAACAATCAAAAAATTACCCTTCATTAGTACCACCTTAATATACCATAGCCCCCCAATTATCTATACAAAACTCCTTTACATCCCAAGATATATCTTCATAATAAAAAAAAGATTTAATATTATCAACTATATCCTCATCATTACTTTTAATAATAGCCATAATCGTTGGCCCTGCCCCACTTAAAAAGCAACTTAAGGCTCCTAGAGATATACACTTACTATAAACTAAATCATAGTTTTTTATTAAATGACTTCTATACTTTTCATGCATAGCATCCTTGCAACTATATTTTAATAGTTCATACTTTCCATTTGCAAAGGCCGATATCATTAAAGATACCCTACTTATATTATATATTGCCTCTTTAAACCCTACATCAGTAGGTAATACCTTTCTTGCTAATGATGTAGATAGCTCAAAATCTGGAATTAACGCTACAAAACTAATTCCTTCTTTTACATCTATTTTATTATAAAACACATTTTTATTTTCTACAATAGATACAACCATTCCTCCAAAAAAAGCTGGAGCTATATTGTCAGGATGACCTTCTATCTCAACTCCAATTTTAAAAAGTTCCTCAATACTTAATGGATTTCCCATAATTTGATTTGCCCCTAAAAGTCCAGCTACAATACAGGTAGAGCTTGAGCCTAAGCCTCTTGATATAGGAATCTCTTCTTTAATTAAAGCTATTTTTAAACCTTTAGGTTTATAATTACACTTATCAAAACAAGCTTTCATAGCCTTATACACTATATTATCTTCATTTGAATACTCTTCTTTAAACCCATAAAATTTAATTTCTTTAGTATCCTCTGAAAATTCAAATTCATTATATAAATTAAAAGCTATACCTAAAGTATCAAAACCTGGTCCCATATTAGCTGAAGTTGCTGGAACTCTAACCTTTATCATTACTATCTCCTAAAAAACTCAAAAGGGCATTTTTCAAATCATTTGTTTCTGATATAAAATTATAAATAATTTCTTTATTATTTAATCCTTTTAAATTATTTGGAACTTCCACTTTGGAAAAATTATATAATTTCTCAATAACTTCAAAATCATCAATATTATTCACTTCCATTTTTAAAGCATTTGAAATGCTTCTTGGAAATTTATATGGACTGGCTGTTGAAGCAATTAAGTATGGTGTTGTATCTTCAGTATCTCTTATATATTTATTCAGAACTACATAAGCTACTGCAGTATGAGTATCAACTAAATAACCCTCTTCATTATATAAATAATTTATTGCATTATAAACTTCTTCATTTTTGGCATAATTTCCATAAAAGTCTTTTAACCCTTTTTTAATCTTTTCATTAACAGTGTATACTCCATTATCACTTAACTCTTTCATTAAGTCTTTGATTTCATTAGCATCCCTACCACTTGCTTCAAATAATAGTCTTTCTAAGTTAGATGAAACTAGTATATCCATAGAAGGCGATTCTGTTAATATAAGATCCCTTCTCTTATCGTATACCCCTTTATTAAAAAAGTCAGAAAGAACATTATTTTCATTAGATGCACATATAAACTTTGCAACAGGAAGCCCCATTTCCCTTGCATAATATGCAGCTAGTATATTTCCGAAGTTTCCAGTAGGAACTACTATATTTATTTTATCCCCTATTTTTATTTGTTGCTTATTGACTAATTTAAGATAACCATAAAAATAATAAATTATTTGTGGTATTAATCTTCCAATATTAATTGAGTTAGCCGAAGAAAGCCTATAATTCATTTTAAGAAGTTCTTCTTTAAATTCATTATCCCCAAATATTTCTTTGACTCCTCTTTGAGCATCATCGAAATTGCCCTTAATTCCGACTACTCTTACATTTCTTCCCTCTTGAGTTACCATTTGCATTTCTTGAACTGGACTTACTCCCTCTTTGGGATAATATACCATCACCCTAAATCCTTCTACATCTTTAAATCCTTCTAAAGCAGCTTTTCCTGTATCTCCTGAAGTAGCTGCCAATATAACTATTTCTTCATTAATATTGAGCTTTTTCTTTGCTAAGCTCATAATTTGAGGAAGAAATAATAAAGCTGCATCTTTAAATGCTGAAGTTGGTCCATGATATAATTCTAGAAAACCATTTTTCTCTACTACTTTAAATCGATTTTCATATGCTTTGCTTATTGCATCTTTTATTTCCTCATTTGAAAAGTCTGTGAAAAACTCTTTTATAACTTCAAAGGCAACTTCCTCATAAGTCATATCTATTTTTTCTTTAATTTTCTCAAATAAGTTAGGAAAACTTACTGGAACACATAGTCCACCATCTTTAGATATTCCGTTTATAATTGCCTGGGAGGAAGGTATCCATTTCTCTACTCCTCTAGTACTAATAAACCTCATAAAATCACCCCAAATCTTGGTTTATTACCCTTAAATTTATAATATCATGTTTTTGTTTTATATACAAGTGTTTTTATTTTGGATACACATAAAAAAATAGAAGCAAATTTTGCTCCTATTTTTTATCTAATTATTTTTTAGTTTTAATAAATAAATACACACTATTTATTATAAATATTACCCCTGAATAGAATAAAACTATTCCCCATTGTCCTAAATCTAATGGAACAGTATTAAAAACTCCTGCTAAGAAAGGAATATATAAAATTGAACATACCATAGTTACAGACACTAAAACAGCTCCAACTAAGTATGGATTAGTAAATATCTTAATTTCAAAAATTGAGTGTCTTTCAGATCTACATTCAAATACATGTAAAAGCTGAGACATAACTAATGTTATTAAAGCTAGCGTTCTACAAGTTGCTAAATCCATCCCATAAAGCCTTCCTGTCATAAAAGATAATAATGTACAAATTCCAATTAAGCATCCTCTAATTACTATTTTTGACCATAATCCTCTAGCAAATATACTTTCTCCTTTTTCCCTTGGCTGTTGCATCATTATATCCTTATCAGGAGGATCTACACCAAGTGCAATAGCTGGAAGTCCATCAGTTGCTAAATTTACAAATAGTATTTGTATTGGCGTTAAAGGATTTGGCAAATAAAAAATAGATGCTAGGAACATAGTTAAAACTTCTCCTAAATTACAAGATAATAAATATCTTATAAATTTTCTTATATTATCGTATATTACCCTTCCTTCTTCTACTGCAGAAACTATAGTTGCAAAGTTATCATCCATAAGTACCATTGATGCTGCTTCCTTTGTAACATCTGTTCCCGATATACCCATGGCTATTCCTATATCAGCCTCTTTAATAGCTGGTGCATCATTTACACCATCTCCAGTCATTGCTACAATATTATTTTGCTTCTTAAAAGCCTTAACAATTCTAAGCTTATGATGTGGTGATACCCTTGCAAAAACTCTAATATTCTTAACTTTTTTAACTAAATCTTCATCACTTATTTTTTCTATTTCTTCTCCAGTAATTGCTTGATCATCTGTATTACAAATATTTATAGATTTAGCTATGGCTAAAGCAGTATTCTTATGATCTCCTGTAATCATAACTGGCTTTATACCAGCAAGCTTACATTTTAATACAGCATCTCTAACTTCAATCCTTGGAGGATCAATACTACCTGCAACTCCTAAGAAGATTAAATCTTTTTCTAAATTATCGCTTTTAACTAATCCCGTTTCTTTGTAAGCAGCTGCAATACATCTTAAAGCTCTATTAGACATAGCTTCTATATATGAAGCAACTTGTCTTTTTTTTTGAGAAGTTAAAGGTTTAATAGTCCCATTTTCAAGTATATGTGTGCATCTTTCTATTACTCTTTCTGGAGCTCCTTTCATATAGCAAACTTCCTTAGACCCTTCTCTCACTATAACACTCATCATTTTTCTAGTAGAATCAAAAGGAATATCAAAAACTCTATTGGAATTTGTCATAAAAGCCTTTAACATATTAACGTCACTAAAGAAAGCTTTTACTAAAGCTGTTTCTGTTGGATCTCCATATAAAGCCCTATCTATGTTTTTAACATTAAAATCATAATTACAATCATTACAATAAATTAAAGCCTTCATTATAGTTGAATGGTTATTTAATTCATCCTTATCTAAATCATATATTTTCCCATTCATATATATTTCTTTAACTGTCATCTTATTTTGCGTTAATGTTCCAGTTTTATCAGAACATATTACAGATGTACAACCTAATGTTTCTACTGCAGGCAATTTTCTAACTAATGCATTTTTCTTTAACATTCTAGATACACCTAAAGCTAATGCAACTGTAACTATTGCTGCTAATCCCTCTGGTATTGCAGCTACCGCTAAAGAAACACCAAGTAAAAACATTTCTGCTATTTCATTTCCTCTAAGTATTCCAAGAATAGTTACTACAGTACAAATAACTAAGCAAAGTGCTACTAGAATTTTTCCAAGTGAATCCAACCTCTCTCTTAAAGGAGATTTTTCTTCTTCAATATTATCTAAGAGATTTGCTATTTTACCCATTTCAGTATTCATTCCAATTCCATCAACAAGTAAGATAGCTCTTCCTTTTAATATTGTTGTTCCCATAAATCCTTGGTTCTTTCCTTTTCTTGAATCTTTTGAAACTCCAACTGATTCACCTGTTAAAAGTGATTCATCTACCATTGTTCCTGATGCTTCTATAAATGAACCATCAGCCGGTATTCTATCTCCAGCTTCTAAAATTACTAAATCGCCTAATGTAACCTCTATAGAGTTAATTACTCTTAAAACTCCATCTCTAATAACTTTACATGTAGGGGCAGCAAGCTCCTTTAATGCCTCAAGAGATTTTTCTGTTCTATACTCTTGAACAAAACCCATAATTGCATTTACAACTACTATTATAAGTATTGTTATAGCATCTGCTGTGTCTCCCATTAAACCTGATATCACAGTTGCTGCTATTAATACCCAAACTATAAAGTCATTAAATTGAGATAAGAATATTACTATAGGTGATGTTTTCTTCTTATGGGATATTTCATTTAGCCCATATGTATTTTGTCTCTTCTCTGCTTCCTTTGTAGATAGACCCCTAGATATTTCTCGTTCTTGTATCACCGGTTGTCCTCCTTATAATAGTTTCTATATATTATATTTAGTAAATTTAAAGATATGATTTTTTTTGAAATTTTCACTAAATTTTAATTAATAAGTTATTGTTTATATAACAAATTTCTACATATACTTCTATTAGGCATCTTTACAAATCATTAAGATAAATATAGAATATGTATAGATGAATAATAAACTAAGGAGGGTAATATCTTGAAAGATGTAATATATGTAACTGGACATAAAAATCCAGATTCAGATTCAATATGTGCTGCTTATGCATATGCTGAATTTAAAAATAAGACAGGCAGCAATTTACCTGCTATTCCAGTTAGACTTGGAAATGTAAATAGAGAAACTCAATATATTCTTGATTATTTTGGAGTAGAAGCTCCTCAATTATTGAAAACCGTAAAATTAAAGGTGGAAGATCTTGAATTTGATAAGATTACTCCAGTATCACCTGAAATATCTTTAAAAATGGCTTGGAACATAATGAGAGAAAAAAATATAAAGACTCTTCCTGTAGCAGATGAAAACAATCATTTACTAGGTGTTTTAGCTATTTCAAACTTAACTTCTTGCTATATGGATATTTGGGATAACAGAATTTTAGCAAAGAGTAATACTACTTTTAATAACATAGTAGATACATTATCAGCAAAAGAAATATATACTAATCCTAATACTAAACATTTTCCTGGTAAGATAGTAGTTACTGCTATGAAACCTGAAAGTATGAAAGATCACATAGATGCTGGTGATATAGCAATAGTTGGTGATAGAGAGGAGGTTCAAAACGCATTATTAGACTTAGATATTTCTCTTATGATTATAACAGGATCACATACACCTACAGATAAAATAATTGAAAAAGCTAAGAAATCTAATATAAGTGTTATAACAACACCTCATGATTCATTTACTGCATCAAGACTTATAATTCAAAGTATCCCTGTTGGATATGTAATGATTAAGGATAATTTAGTAACCTTTTCAACTGAAGAGTTAGTTGATGATGTTAAACCAGTAATGATTGAAACCAGATTTAGAAGCTATCCTGTTATAGATTCAAATGACAAAGTAATTGGTACTATGTCAAGATATCACTTAATTTCAAACTATAGAAAGAAAATAATTCAAGTTGACCATAATGAAAGAGGTCAATCAGTTGATGGATTAGAAGATGCTGATATCTTAGAAATTATAGATCACCATAGAGTAGCTGATATTCAAACTAGCGGCCCATTATACTTTAGAAGTGAACCTATTGGAAGTACTTCTACAATAGTTGGTAAATGCTTCTTTGAAAATGGAATTAGACCTTCTAAACAAGCTGCTGGGCTTTTATGTGGTGCAATAATTTCTGATACATTATTATTTAGAAGTCCAACTTGTACTCCACAAGATAAACAAACTTGCTTAAAGCTTGCTGAAATTGCAGGAATAAACGTTGAAGAATTCGCTAAGGAAATGTTTAAAGCTGGTACTTCACTTAAAGGAAAAACAGTTGAAGAAATCTTTAACCAAGACTTTAAGCCATTTACAATTGGAGAAACTAAAGTTGGTATCGCACAAGTTAACACTATGGATATAGAAGGATTTATGCCATTAAAAGACGAAATGTTAACTTATATGACTACAAAGGCTAAAGAAGATGGTTTAGATATGACTTTACTATTATTAACTGATATTCTTAACGAAGGATCACAAATTTTAGTAGCTGGAGATAAACCAGAAATAGCTGAAAAAGCATTTAATGTTACTTTAAATGCTAGTACTGCTTTCTTAGATGGTGTACTTTCAAGAAAGAAACAAGTAGTCCCACCAATAACTGCAGCTATAAATTCTTAATAAATAACAAAAGGATACCTTAGGTATCCTTTTGTTATTTATTTTTAATTAATTTATAATCAACTAAAATATTATTTATAATAAATAAGAAATATGGACTCTTTCATTGTCTACTATTATTTTTGAATCTACCTCGTAAACATCTTTTATAAGTTCCTTTGTCAAAACATTTTTTGGCTTTCCGTATTTAATAATTTCTCCATCTTTTAAGACAAATATTTTATCACAATACATAGCTGCAATATTTAGATCATGAATAGCTGCAATAACTTCTATATTTAAATTTCTAACTATTTTCATAAGTTGTAATTGATACTTTATATCCAAATGATTTGTTGGCTCATCCAATATTAAGCACTTAGGATTTTGTGCTAATGCTCTTGCAAGAATTACTCTTTGTTGCTCTCCACCTGATAGACTTTGAAAAGTTCTATCTTTTAAATCTAGCATATCAACATTTTTTAAAGCATTATTTACAATATCATAATCTTCCTTATTATCTCTTTCCATAAATTTTTTATGTGGTGATCTTCCCATTAAAACAATATCTTTAACAGTAAAATCAAAATTATAATTATTATGCTGAGACAATACTCCTACCATTTTTGAACTTTCTTTTACTGATATACTTTTCATATCAATTCCATCTAATTTTATTATACCTTTGCTTGGCTTCAATACTCTATATAAGCACTTTAAGAAAGTAGATTTTCCACTGCCATTAGGACCTATTATCCCTACAAACTCTTTATTATCTACTTCCATATTTATTCCCTTTAATATATTGAACTTATCTAATACAACATTAATATTTTCTGCTTTTATATTCATTACTTATTACCACCAAAACCATAATTTTTTTTAATCATAAGCCATACAAACAAAGGAGCTCCTATTATTGATATGACTATTCCAATAGGTATTTCTGTCCCCTTTATTAAAATCCTTGAAATCACATCTGCCCATATTAAAATTATAGATCCTAATAAAGCAGCTATTGGTATTATCTTTTTATGATTAGTTCCAAAAATTATTCTCACTATATGAGGTATTATTAGACCAATAAAGCCAATCATTCCTGATACATATACTAACATTCCTATCATAAGTGAAGTTATTACTAAATATATAATTCTATATTTATGTAAATCTGTACCTAAAGTAATTGATACTTCATCACCTAACAACATTAAATTTAACGTTCTATACTGAGTTATAAAAAATATTGTTCCTAAAATAATAATTGGAAATATAATAATTATTTCATTCCACTTAGCTCCAGCTAAACTTCCCATAAGCCAAAAAGTTATAGTTTTTAATTTCTGTGAATCATCTGATATATAAACTAAAAAACTAGAAAAGGAACTACAAACAGAACTTAATGCCATACCTGCTAACAGTAGCTTTATAGAATTGCTTCTTCCTCCTATATTAGATAAAGCTAAAACTAATATAGAAATTGAAAACGCCCCAATAAATCCCATAAATCCAATTGAATTACTACCAAACACACTCCCTATACCAAGTACTACTGAAAGTGTTGCTCCTAAGGATGCCCCGGACGATACTCCTAAAATATATGGATCTGCCAAAGGATTTTTAACTATTGCTTGCATTACTATCCCAACTACTGATAACCCTGCTCCAACTTCAATAGCTAAAACTATTCTTGGCATTCTTATAAGCCATACTACATCTGCTATAGGTCCTGTAGAAACTGATGAATCTCCTATTTTAAATAATTTATATAATATAACTTTATACACTTCTTTTACAGTAATATCAACTGAACCTATAGTGACAGATAATCCTATAGATAGAAAAAGTATAATTAATAGTATAATAGAAGTTCCTATATAAATAGGAACTTCCTTAATAAACTTATTATTCATTTCCATATAACCCACTTGCAAAAGTATTTATACCGTCTATAGTTCTTATTCCACTAGAGTACATATCTCCTAATGGAATAGCATACACTCTTCCATTTTTAACTGCTGAAAGACTTGCAAATGCAGGATTATTTAAAACTTTATTAACTTCTTCAAGAGCAATATTTTCGTCTCCTCTATCCATATAAGAAACAAAAATACAATCAGGATTTAACTTTATTAAATCTTCTGCACCTATATTCCCACCTTCTGGATTTAAAATTTCTGCTCCTAATTGTGTTAACATATCTCCTGCTAAGGTCTTAGATCCATATGTATAGATATCTTCATCATAGAACTCTACTACCATAGCACTTTGTTTTTCTTCACTACTTACCTTTTCAGATACTTCCTTAATAGTAGATGTAATATTATCTACTATAGCTTGTGCTTTGTCTTCTACATTAAAAATCTTACCTATATTTAATATATCTGTTATTTCATTTTCTATTGTTCTTTCTTTAGCTGCTCCACTATTTAATGAAATATATGTATTTACTCCACTTTCATTCCAATAGTCAATATCACCTAATCTTTTATTATCAAATAAAGAATACCATCCTAATATAAAGTCTGGTTCTTCCATTATTATAGTTTCTTTTGATGGCGTAAATTCTTCTAAATAATTTATTTTACTAAAAGCCTCTTTATATTCATCTTTAACATCATGATCAAGACCCGCAGCTGCAACAATTTTATCTTCTAATCCTAATGCTAACATTGTTTCAATAGAATTTTGATAAATAGCTACAACTTTTTCTGGTGCCTTATAAAAAATTAATTCTACTGGTTCCTTTGAATAATTATAAGTTGTTATAGTTACTGGATAATGTGAGTCATCATTTGATTGAACTTGTCCATTAGAAGAATCATTTGCTTTTTCTTGATTTCCTGTACCACAAGAAACGAGAACTAAGATAAGCATTACGCTTAATAGAATTGCTGTTAAGTTTTTTAATTTTTTCATTTTTCTTCTCCTTTTATCATTTTATATTTCATTTAATATAAAGATATAGGATACCCTTAGTTATTATTTGATATTTAATTAATATCACTCTTTTACCGAAGAGTACCGATATTATAGCATTGGCAAGTCTCCTGACTTATAGATCATAATGTTATTTCTCCTTCTCAAACTATATGTTCAATGGATTATTTTGAAATAACACTCCCTAAATACAGTAGCGGCACTGTGTAGGATTTTCACCTATCTTCCTTTTTAATAAAAATAAATTTAAATATAAATCTATTTTTAACCAATACTATTTAGTATCATTATATTTAACAACTAATTTAGTATATCTAAAAATACTTCTTATGTCTATATTTATATAAAGAATAAAAAGCAATATAACAAATTAATTGCTATATTGCTCTAACTTACAATTTATTTATTAAATTTTTTAATATATTCTTCTATTCCTTTATCAAATTCTCTTATTAATTTTTGAATAGTCTCATTTTCTACATTAAGATTAATATCGTCAACTATTCTTATTGGAAGTATCTTTGGAGATGTTCCTGAAATGAACATAGCCTCAAAATCTTTAACATCATTATACCTAATATTCTTTTCTTCAAATCCAATTCCCAAAGACTTTGCTAGTGCTATAATTCTTCCTCTAGTAACTCCTGGCAAAACTTCTTCTAAGGGTGATGTATATAAAACACCTTCTTTTACCATAAATATATTGGATTTGCTACCTTCTGTTATATACCCTTCATTATTGACTAAAATAGCTTCAAAAGCTTCTGCACTATTAATTTCCTTAGTTACCTTTTCTCTAAAACTACTATCAACAACCTTAGCATTAGGGTTATTTCTTTCTCCATGATAAAGAATAGTTTTGACACCTGTCTTATATAACTCCTCACTAGGATAGCTATGCTTTATACTAAAAACCTTCATAGTGTCTGTTTTAACATCGAAAGTTAATTTTATATTTCCATTTATAACATCGTTAGCATCAATTAATTTAGTTAAATATTCCTTTATCTTATCGTATTTATAGGAAAATGGCTTCTCCATCAGTCTAAAGGATGATTCTAATCTCTTAATATGGTCTTCATAAAATAAAGGAGCTTTATTTATAACTCTTATTACTTCATATATAATTCTTCCCTTTTCCTTTGTATCATTTGTATAATTACTTATAGGCTCTAAATGCCCATCTTCTAAATAATATTGCAAAATAGCTTCCATGACTTCCTCCATATTACTTCCATTTTAATATTTCAAAATTGCTTTTCTTTTTATAATTAATTAAATATGCATTTCCAACTAAATCTAAAAGTGGTTTATCTGATAAGGAATCTGAAAACATATAAGAATTTTTATAATCAACCTCTATATTTTCATTATTTAAAAATTCTTTTAATCTTTTTACCTTTTCTTCCCCCTTACAATTAGCACCATCCATTTTTCTTAGAAATTTTCCATCTGTCATAGAAAATCTGGTTCCTATAATTACATCTACTTCTTTAATTGAATATAGCTCATTTAGATAAAATTCTGGAGATGCAGATATCAAATATACCTTATATCCTTGTCCCTTTAATTTTCTCATCATACTTATTGCATCTTGATATAAAATATTTTCTAAAACATCTCTATAATAATTTTTAACTAAAATTGACAAATCTTTTTCATCTATATTATCTATAAACTTAAGAAAGGACTCTTTAACTTTTTTCTCATCATATACACCAATTTTATACATAATCCCGCTATATATAGCTCTTGGTAAAAATCTGATATTTTTTATATCTTTTGATACGACATATTTATATAATTCTATTAATGTTTCTTTTCTTGTTATTGTATAGTCTACATCAAATATCGCTAATTTATCCAATTCTTTTTCCTCCTAAGTTTTCATAGTTAATTATATACTAAAATTTGTTATTTTTAAACATAAAATATATAGATCCTCCAAAGTAATACAATTTAAAATTCAAATAATTATAATTTATATTATAATAAAAATTGGCTGCCAAAATGACAGCCTAGTTTAAAATATAAATTACTTTAATTTTTTTAAATAACTTTCTAATCTGTCTAAACCTTCTTGTATTACTTCCATAGATGTTGCATAAGATAATCTTATATATTGATCTAATCCAAATGCTATTCCTGGTATTACTGCAACCTTTTCTTCTTCTAATATACTCTTTGAAAAATCTAAAGAAGATTTAATTAAAGTACCTCCTATAGTTTTTCCGTAGAAATCTCCTATATAAACCATTATATAAAATGCCCCTCTTGGTTTAATATATGATACTCCTTCTATTTTACTAATTCTATTAATCATATAATTTCTTCGCTTTTCAAACTCTTCTATCATTGCTTTAATACTATCTTGTGGTCCAGTTAATGCTTCAACAGCTGCATATTGAGAAATAGAATTCACATTTGAAGTCACATGACTTTGAATACTACTCATAAGCTTCGCTATTTCCTCACTAGATGCTGAATAACCAACTCTCCATCCTGTCATAGCATAAGACTTTGATAATCCATTAATTACAATAGTTCTATTATAAGCATCTTCTGATAGAGATGCTATACTTATATGCTCTTTATCATCGTAAATTAACTTTTCATAAATTTCATCTGATATTATAATTAAATTATTATCTTTTGCAAATTCTGCAATTTCTATTAATTCCTCTCTTGAATAAATACTTCCTGTTGGATTATTAGGACTATTAATTAATATAGCCTTAGTTTTATTTGTAACTACCTTTTTTAAATCTTCAATGGTATATTTATAATCATTTTGCTTTAATGTATTTACAAATACAGGTACTCCATCTGCTAGTTTAACTAGTTCAGGATAACTTACCCAATAAGGAACCGGAATTATTACCTCATCTCCTTCATTTAGTATCCCTAAAAAAGCATTAGCTAAGCTTTGTTTTGCTCCTGTAGATACTACTATTTGACTTGGATTATATAATAAACCATTATCATTTTTAAACTTATAGCAAATTGCTTTTCTTAAATCTAAAATACCACTAGTTGGTGTGTATTTTGTTTTTCCTTCCTCCATAGCTCTTACAGCAGCTTTTATAATGTTATTAGGAGTATTAAAATCTGGTTCTCCTGCTCCAAAACTTACTACATCGATTCCTGCTTCTTTTAATTCCTTTGCTTTTGCTGTAATTTCTAATGTTATTGATGGATTAATTTGCTTTGCCTTATTAGATAAATCCATTTTTATACCCCCCATTTATTTTTTTGAATTAATTAATTTATTAAATAAATTTTCACTAATACCAAAACTGCCTATTAAATTTTCTTTACATCCTTCTTTTCCATGAAAATCACTGCCACCAGTTACTAACAATTTATATTTCTTGCATAAATTATGAAAATTATTAGTTTGTTCTCTTGTATGACTCGGATGATATACTTCAACGCCCTTTAATCCGTAAAACTTCAAATTTTTAATTATACTTTCTACAGCTGAAGCTTTATAAATTTGTCCAGGATGGGCAAGAACTGCTATTCCTCCTGCATTACTAATAACTTTAATAGCCTCTTTATAATTAAGCTTATATCCCTTAACATAAGCTGGTTTTCCTTTAACTAAATAATTAGTAAAAGCTGCCTTATAATTTTCAAAATATCCTTTTCTTACCATTGCATTAGCAACATGACTTCTTCCTACTGTAGAATTTAAATCTACATCTAAATCATCTAATTCTAACTTAATATCATGTTTTTTTAGATTAAAAAGTATTTCTTCAATTCTTTCTATTCTTGATTTATTTAATTTATCTACAATATTAATTAAATTACTATCATTCATATTAATAAAATATCCTAATATATGAAGTTCAAAATCCTCATATTCAGTGCTTAATTCTATACCAGGTATAACTGTTATATCAGTATATTCTTTCTCCACAACATATTGTGAAGCAATTGAATCATGATCAGTTATTGAAATACTCTTTACCCCTGATTCTCTAGCTATATTAATAATATCTTCTGGTGTCATATTGCCATCTGAATAATTAGAATGAATATGTAAATCTGCATATTTCATTTCAACACCTTATTTCTTAAGTTTATATTAAAAATATATCATTATTAATATAAAATGACAATAAAAAAAGACACTAATGTGTCTTTTTAAATATTTTTATTCTGCTAATTCTTCGCTATAGAATTTTGATACTCTATCAAATTCATCTTCTTCTGGAATTATTAATTCTCCATCTTCTAATGATCTAAATAAGTAAACTGAATCTTCATTAGGATCTTGAGCTAAAATATATTCATTCTCTTCAAATTCAAATGCATCAATTATTGGACAAGATATTACATTTCCATTATCATCTTCTAGATCAACTACAAAGTGTTCATGATGATCTTCTCCACATCCACATTCATCATTATGTTCATGTCCATGATCATGTCCACATCCACATGTATTTTCTTCTTCGTGACATCCACATTTCTTTTCATTTTCCATTTCAATAATCCTCCTTTAATGAGACTAATATTCTATTTAATTCTACCCTTAATTTATAAAAATTAAAAGTAAAAGATTTAAATTTTTTTATTATTTTATAAATAATAAAAAATAAGGGGCTAGAAATAGCCCCTTATTTTTAAAAACTATTGTTGTTCAGCTAATCTCTTGTAGTTTGCTAATCTATCCATAGCATCCTTTTCTGTCTTTTCAAATAAAGCTTCTGCTTGTTCTGGGAATGCTTTTGCAAGTGAAGCATATCTTACTTCTCCCATTAAGAATTCTCTGAAGCTTGATTTTGGTTCCTTAGAATCTAATGAGAATGGATTCTTAGTTCCAACTAATGTTGGGTTATATCTATATAATCCCCAATATCCACATTCAACAGCTTTCTTAGCTTCTTCTTGGCTATTAGCCATACCAGTCTTAATACCATGACTGATACATGGAGCATAAGCTATAATTAATGATGGTCCATTGTAAGCTTCTGCTTCAGCTATTGCTTTAAGAGTTTGGTTCTTATCAGCTCCCATTGAAATTTGTGCTACATATACATATCCATATGTCATAGCCATCATTCCAAGGTCTTTCTTCTTAGTCTTCTTACCTGATGCAGCAAATTTAGCTATTGCAGCAGTTGGAGTTGACTTAGAAGATTGTCCTCCTGTATTTGAATATATTTCTGTATCAAATACAAGAACATTTACGTCTTCTCCTGAAGCTAGAACGTGGTCTAATCCACCATATCCGATGTCATAAGCCCATCCATCTCCTCCGAAGATCCATTGAGATCTCTTAACTAAGAATTCTTTATCCTTTAAGATTTCTCTTGCATAGTCAGCATCAACATTTTGTAATGCAGCTACTACTCTATTAGCTCTATCTCTAGTTCCTTCTCCACTGTTCATATTATCTAACCAGTCTTGAAGTACTGCTTTAACTTCTTCTGAAGTTTCTACTTCTAAAGCTTTTTGCATATTATCAGCTATTCTTTCTCTTATAGCCTTAACTCCTAAGAACATACCTAATCCAAATTCAGCATTATCTTCAAATAATGAATTTGCCCAAGCTGGACCATTTCCTTCATGATTTACTGTATATGGAGTTGATGGTACTGAACCACCCCAAATTGAAGAACATCCAGTAGCATTAGCAATCATCATTCTATCTCCGAATAATTGAGTTACAAGCTTAGCATATGGAGTTTCACCACAACCTGCACAAGCTCCTGAGAATTCGAATAATGGTTGTTCAAATTGGCTACCCTTAACAGTATTCTTGTTCATTGGGTTTTTCTTAGGTTTAACATCCTTAATTGCATAATCCCAAGCTTCTATTTGTTCTTCTTGAGTAGCAAGTGGTTTCATTATTAAAGCCTTACCTGGTGCTGGACATACTTGAGCACAGTTTCCACATCCTGTACAGTCTAATGGAGTAACTCCAATAGTGTAGAATGTTGGTTCTTCTGTTCTTAATGCCTTTGCAGGTACTACCTTCATTGATTCTGGTGCATTTGTCTTTTCATCTTCTGTTAATAAGAATGGTCTTATTACAGCATGTGGACAAACATATGCACATTGGTTACATTGGATACATTTATCTTGTTGCCATTCTGGAACATTGATAGCTATACCTCTCTTTTCATAAGCAGCAGTACCAGCCATAAATGTACCATCTTCCATTCCATCGAATGCTGAAACTGGAAGGTCAAATCCTTTTTGAGCATTTATTGGCTCAACTATATTCTTAATAAATGCTGGAATGTCATTTCTATCTTCTTTAGCTTCATCCTTAGCATCTTTCCAATCAGCTGGAACATCTATTCTAACTATAGATTCAACACCTTTATCTATAGCAGCAAAGTTCATGTTAACAACTTTTTCACCTTTTTTACCATAAGATGTTACAACAGCATCTTTTAAGTACTTAACAGCATCTTCAACTGGAATAATGTTAGCAATCTTAAAGAATGCTGCTTGCATTATCATGTTGATTCTTCCGCCAAGTCCAATTTCTTGAGCTATCTTAACAGCATTTAATGTATAGAATTCAATATTATTTTCTGCAATATATTTCTTCATTGCAGCTGGTAATTTTTCATTAACTTCTTCTGGAGTCCAGATTGTATTTAATAAGAACTTACCATTATTCTTTAATCCTTCTAATACATCGTATTTGTAAACATAAGCTTGATTGTGACAAGCAACGAAATCAGCTTTGTGAACTAAATATGGTGACTTAATTGGCTTCTTACCGAATCTTAAGTGAGATACTGTTATACCACCAGATTTCTTTGAGTCATATGAGAAGTATCCTTGAGCATACATATCAGTATGGTCCCCGATAATTTTAATAGCACTCTTGTTGGCACCAACAGTACCATCTGATCCTAATCCCCAGAACTTACATGCTTTTGTTCCTTCTGGAGTAGCATCGATATCTGCAACTGCTTCTAATGAAGTGTTAGTTACATCATCAACTATTGAAATTGTAAATCCATCCTTTGGAGTTTCCTTAGTTAAGTTAGCAAAAACTGCTGCTAAATCTGCTGGGTTTGGATCCTTAGAACCTAAACCATATCTTCCTCCAACAATAACTGGAGCATTTTCTCTTCCATAGAATGCACTCTTAACATCTAAATATAATGGTTCTCCAATTGAACCTGGTTCTTTTGTTCTATCTAAAACAGCTATAGATTTAACTGTAGCTGGTATAACCTTTAATAGTCTTTCAGTAGAGAATGGTCTATATAGTCTTACTTTAACTACACCAACTTTTTCTCCCTTAGCATTTAAGTAATCTACTGTTTCTTCAGCAACATCAGTTGAAGAACCCATTGTAACAATTATTCTATCAGCATCTGGTGCTCCATAATAATCGAAACAGTGATACTCTCTTCCTGTTAATTTAGTTATTTCAGCCATGTAGCTTTCAACTACTTCTGGAATATCTTCATAGAATCTATTTACAGATTCTCTAGTTTGGAAGTAGATATCTGGGTTTTGAGCAGTACCTCTTGTAACAGGGTTATTAGGGTTTAATGCTCTTGTTCTGAATCCTGCTAATGCTTCATGATCTACTAAATTAGCTAATTCATCATATTCTAAAACTTCTATTTTTTGAATTTCATGTGAAGTTCTAAATCCATCAAAGAAATTCATGAAAGGAATTCTAGTTTTAATTGAAGTTAAGTGAGCTACTGCTGATAAATCCATAACTTCTTGAACTGATCCTTCTGCAAGCATAGCAAAACCAGTTTGTCTTGCAGCCATAACATCTTGGTGATCTCCAAATATACTTAATGAAGAAGTTGCTAAAGCTCTTGCTGATACGTGGAATACTGTTGGAAGCATTTCACCAGCTATCTTGTACATATTTGGAATCATTAATAATAATCCTTGAGATGCAGTATATGTTGTTGTTAATGCACCTGCTTGTAAAGATCCATGAACTGCACCAGCTGCTCCTGCTTCTGATTGCATTTCCATTACCTTAACAGGTTGACCAAATATGTTCTTTCTTCCTTGTGCAGCCCATTCATCAACGTGTTCAGCCATTGGTGAAGATGGTGTGATTGGGAATATAGCAGCTACTTCTGTAAAAGCATAAGATATATGAGCGGCAGCTGTATTACCATCCATAGTTTTCATTTTTCTCATCATGTTTGACCTCTCTTCCTTATATATAAAAATTTTATAATAAGCTAAATACAGGAATTTAACACTGTATTCTAAATTTAAGAATAAATAATTTGTAAGAAAAGATTCAATTCTTTATACTGAAGTCTAAGTACTTAACCCCTATATAAGTACTATTATTTATGTCTTATCCCCTAAAGAATTATTTTGCTAATTCCTCACCAAGTTTTTTAGCATTTTCTAATTCTTCATTACTTGGTGATTCTTTAACGGCGATGTGTCCTACAACATTAAAGTCATAATCCTTCATGCGTTGAACCCAATCAATCATGAATTGACCATCATCCCATCCATATGATCCAAATAATACAATTTTCTTTTGTTTATTAGGTAACAATTTAAATTGGTTTATAAATGGCTCCATCTCATGTTGTTCAATTCTATTGTTATCCATTGAAGGACTACCAAAGGCAACTGAATCAGCTTCTGTTACATCTTCAACTGTTGCATCACAAACATGTTTTATGTTCACTTCAGCATTTAGGTTTTTAGTACCTTCTGCAATTGAATTTGCAAGGACTTCAACATTTCCTCCATTACTCCAATAGATAATAGAAATTTTTTTCATAAATACATCACCTCATCCTTGACCAAAAAAGTCATTTTTTGGGATACATATTACCTATTTTTACACTTACTATTTAATTATATAACACTATTAAAATTTTGCAAGTTTTATACATCCCATATTGGTACAATATTGTTCACCCATTCCAATGAGGTCTTATTTTACTTATTTAACTCTATACTATTTATAATTACTTCCAAAATTGAGTTAATACCATTACTTATACAACTTTTTTTCATATTTTTCACTAAAATATCCTTATTTTCTTTTAATTCTTTTAGCTTTATAAGTAATTTTTTTTCATTTTCAATCATTTCATCTTCATCAAGAACCAGTGAATATCCTTCTTTTTCAAAAGAATTAGCATTTAATATTTGATCTCCTCTACTTATTCTCTTTGATAATGGAATTAAAAGTGTTGGCTTATTTAAAGCTAATAATTCAAAAATTACATTAGCACCTGCTCTAGATATAACATAATCAGCAAACTTTAATAAATGAGGCAATTCTTCTTTAACATATTCAAACTGAAGATATCCTTTTTTATTTTTTAATTTATTATCTAAATTATTTTTCCCACAAATATGAATTATATTATAACTCTTAAGAATTTCATCTAAGTTCTTTCTAACAGCCTCATTTATACTATTAGCTCCTAGACTTCCTCCTATGACAAGTAGAATTTCTTTATTATCTTTAAAATTACAAATTCTTTTTCCTTTCTCATAATCTCCATTTAATATTTCTTCTCTAATAGGAGTTCCTGTTAATATTCCTTTTTCATCCTTTATGTATTTTAAACTTTCTCTGAAAGTAACACAAAGTTTTGTACAAAAAGGAGCAGATAATTTATTTGCAAGACCTGGAGTTAAATCAGACTCATGAGATATTACTGGTATTTTTTTCATAGACGCAGCAATAACTACTGGGACTGCAACAAAACCACCCTTGGAAAATATTACATTCGGTTTTTCTTTTTTTAAAATTTTATTTGCCTCCATAACTCCCTTCATTACTTTAAATGGATCAGTAAAATTTTTAAAATCAAAATACCTTCTAAGTTTACCTGAAGATATCTCATAGTAAGGTATCTTTGCATCTCCTATAATTTCTTTTTCTATCCCATCTTTACTTCCTATATATTTTATATCAAAACCTTTTTCTTTTAACTTTGGTACTAAAGCTAAGTTAGGAGTAACATGCCCAGCTGTTCCTCCTCCAGTCATTATTATCTTATATTTGCTCATTTAACCACTTCCTTAAAAACATAAATACTATTTCAATATATCATATTATTAATTGCAATTTAAATGTTATTTTAAATTTTTATTTTAAAATATCTTATACCACTATTATGTCCAATTTCCTAAAGTTACATATAATATTTCTTTTAAAATTACACAAGCTATAATTACAAAGATGAAAAGGAGGTGTATATCATGGCAAAGACATTAGTACCAGAAGCAAAAAATGGATTAGCTAAATTCAAAAATGAAGTAGCTAGTGAAATGGGAGTTCCTTTTACTGACTATAATGGAAACCTTACTTCAAAACAATGTGGAAGCGTTGGTGGAGAAATGGTTAAAAGAATGGTTGAACAATATGAAAATACTATAAAATAGTTTTTAATTGTAAATCATTTAAATTATAAATAGAGTTGTATTAATATAATTAATTTTATATTAATACAACTCTTACTTATTTTTTATTTTACTCGTATATTTTTAATATTTAATTGCATATTTCTATTACCATTAAATTCATTTATGCTTGGATAATAAATAATATCAGCTTTTAGATTTAAAAAACTAGTAGCACAAGCTTCATTAAATTTTTCTTCTCCGTAAATATTTATTATATCCTCTTTTAAATTTTCAAATTTATCAAAACTTATACCATCAATATATAATTTTCTATTATTTGAATAAAAACTAAATCTAAGCTTTAAAAAGTTTTTTTCTTTTCCTATAAGCCAAAGTCTTTCGATTAAAACATCTTTTACTGCAAATAAAGGGCTTGGATTCCCCTTACCAAAAGGTCTCAAAGATTCTATGACTTCAACTAATTCTTCATTTAAATAATTTAGGCTTAATGGAAGATCTATTTTTACTACTGGAATTAAATCTTCCTCTTTTAATATACAATTTTCATTTATTTTTTCCCTTAAAGCTACTATATTTTCTTCTTTTATAGATAACCCAGCTGCCATTGGGTGACCGCCATACTTTTCTATAAGTTCAGCACACTTACTTAATTCTTCAGTTATATTATATCCCTCTATAGATCTAGCTGATCCCTTAGGCATTTCTTTTCCCTTTGTTAAAATTATACAAGGCATATTATATTTTTCTTTTACTCTTCCTGCTACTATCCCAGCAATACTTTCATGAACATTTTCATCGTAAACAACTATAACTTTTTCAGATTTATCCTTTTCTAATTCTATTTTATTAATTATTCTTTCTGTACTTTCTTTGGTTAAATCTTGTCTTATTGTATTTAATTCACTTAATTGATTCGCCAAAAATTTAGCTCTTTCTCTATCTTCTGTAATTAAAAGTTCTACTGATAAATCTGCTGTTTCTAATCTACCTGTTGCATTTATACATGGACCTATAACAAATCCTAAGTGATATTCTTCTATACTTTTATTATTTAATAAAGTTGCGTTTTTTAATTCTTGTATTCCATAATTCTTACTTTCATTTAATATTTCTAATCCCTTTTTTACTATAATTCTATTTTCATCTACTAAATCAACTACATCACAGACAGTTGCAATTGCAGCAAATTGAATTAAATCTAAAAAATTATCACCTTCAATATTAAACTCATTAAACAAGCATTTAGAGAATTTTAAAGCAATTCCTGCTCCACATAACATTTTAAATGGGTAATTACAATCGTCTTGCTTTGGATTTATTACTGCATCTGCCTTAGGAGTTGATGGTTTTAATAATCCATTCTCATCTTCTCTTAAAGGAATGTCATGATGATCTGTAATTACAACTTCCATTCCAAGATTTTTAGCAAGTTCTACTTGTTCAAATGCAGAAATACCGTTGTCACAAGTTAAAATTACCTTATATCCCTCTTCATATAGCTTTTGTATTCTTCCACTATGCATACCATATCCTTCTTCTTCTCTATTAGGAATATAGTAACTAAAATTTGCTCCAACAGCTTTTAATGCTTTATATAAAATAGTTGTGCTATTTACTCCATCACAATCGTAATCCCCATAAATAATGATTTTTTTATTATTTAAAATTGCATCTTTTATTATTTCTATACCTTTTTTCATATCCTTCATAAGGTAACTATCATATAAATCTTCTATAGTTCCCTTAAGAAATCTATTAGCCAAATTTATATCATCTATTCCCCTATTAGCTAATACTCTTAAAACTAATGGGTTTTCGTCTAAAAATTCAGAGAGCTTCAAAAAGCTCTCTTTTTTATTTACTAATATCCAATTTTCTTTCATACTACACCTTTTATTTAAATAACATTGCCTTCTTAACTTTATTAACCTTTTCTTCAGAAATCTTAGATAATATTTCAAATGCAAAAGGTATAGCTGCTGCTGGGCCTTTCCCTGTAATTATATTTCCATCTACAACTACTAATTCATCTTTATAATTACAATTACCTAATTGATCTTCGAAACCTGGATAACAAGTTATATTTTTTCCTTCAGTAATACCTGCTTTACCCAATGCAATTGGGCCTGCACAAATTGCACAAATCCATTTTTTCTTATTATTAAATTCCTTAACTATTTCAATAACTCTTTCACTATCCCTTAAGTTCGTAGCTCCTGGCATTCCTCCAGGTAAAACTATACAATCATAATCTTTAATTTCTTCACCCATGATATTTTTATCTGACTGAACTTTTATCTTATGTGATGTAGTTACTTCATTACCTTCTAAAGAAAAAGTATCACATTGTACTTCTGCTCTTCTTAGAATATCAACTACTGTTAACCCTTCTAAAGTTTCAAAACCATTTGCTAATAAAATTGCAACCTTCATTTAAATTCCTCCCTTATATAACTTCAATTAATGATTTACATTATTATATTATTTCTTTAATTTCATCATCTAAAACTATAGTCATAATACTACTACCTTTTCCAGCTCTATTTTGAAGCTTAAAATCTTCTAGATATAATTCTTTTCTTTCTTTATTTTTGCTAACTAATGTTATTTTATTGCTAGAAGTTAATGCTATTTCAGGTAATGTATTAATCTTTTCAATACCTATTAATTTTCCATAAATAACTTCATCACCTTCTTTTAAACTAATTCCCGTAACACCTGAAGCTATTTTACCCATTGGATTTATATTACTTGATAGGAACTTAATCCCCATTCCCTTTTTAGTAATAATTATCATTTCCACATCATTTTCATTATACATATCTATTGAAATTAATTCATCATTATCATATTTAAATTTATATGAAGCCTGAACTAAATAACTTCCATCAAACTCCTTAAGAGCAGTTTTCTTAATCATTCCTCTCTTAGTAAAGAAGTATATAAAATTATTATTTTCAAAAGAATCAATTGAAAGTAACTTTATAATTTTTTCTCCTTTTTCAAGATTGTCAATTATCTTATTTAAAGGGATTTCTCCATTATTAACACCTGATAGTAAAAATGCTGGAACTTTAAATACTTTTCCTGTATTAGTAAATAGTAAAATATTACTTAAAGAGTTTGTACTTACTTTTAAGTTATCATTTTTCTTTATAGAATTAAAAGCTTTAACATTTCCTTTAGCAGTTATTCCTATAGAGAAATCTACAAATTCCATATTTTCTATATACTTAACTTTAATAACCTCATCTTTTGAAGTTAGATTAAACATAGAAATCGGCAATATATTTCTTGGAGAATCTTCAACCTTAGGACTTCGTATGTTAAAGTTTAAGCCTTCCTTTGTTTCAAAGCTTATAAAATCTTTTTTCTCATCTTCATCAAGTATTACTACATCTATAACTTCTTCAAATTCTTTAAGTTTTAACGCTTGAAGTTTAGAATAATTAGTTTGGAACTTATCTAAAGAGCTCTTTTTTATTCCACCTTTTGAAGTAATAAATTGAATATATTTATTTGGCATATAGTTTCCTAAAGATGTTGCATAAACTATATTTTCATCTTCTAAACTAAGGGCTTTGATAATAGCATCTATTCTTTCACCCTTATCTTTCCATTTAGATTCAGGTATATTAATTCCTTTAGTTTGATACATATTACCTTTATTAGTAAATAGAAGTATATTTTCTGTAGTATTTGAATTAAATAAGAATTTTAATTCATCACCTTCTCTATATTCAATATCTTCCGGATTTGCATTTAATCTATTATAAGTTTTTATTGGAATTCTCTTAATAAATCCATCCTTAGATAAAGTAATCATTACATCTTCAACTACTATAAGCTCTTCTACGTCTATCTTAGCTTCACTATCATCTTTAACTATAGCAGTTTTTCTTGGAGTTCCATATTTTGATGAAACTTCCTGTAATTCATTTTTAACTACTTTAAGTAACTCTTTTTCCTCAGATAAAATTTTCTTTAGTCTCTTAATAGTCTTCTCCAGTTCTGCATATTCTTTTTGGAATACCTTTATTTCAAGACCTGTTAATCTATACAGCATTAGCTCTAATATTGCTTCAGCTTGCATTTCTGTAAAGCCAAAGTTGTTTATAAGATTAGCATTTGCATCCTTTTTAGATTTAGATTCTCTAATAGTTTTAATAATTTCATCTAAAACATCTATTGCTTTAATAAAACCTTCAACTATATGGAATCTCTTTTCCGCAACTTCTAACTCTTTTTTAGTTCTTCTAGTTACTATTTCCTTCTGATGGTTAACATAATGATATATTATAGTTTTAAGTCCCATAGTCTGAGGCTTACCATCTGCTAATGCAACCATATTAAAGCTCAAGTTACATTGTAAATCAGTTCTTTTAAATAAATATTTCAATACTTTATCTGCTACTTCTTCATCTGCAGATTTTCTAAGCTCAATAACTGCTCTTACACCACTTCTATCTGACTCATCTCTTATATCTATTATGGATTCTAAAGCTTTTGAATGCTTCTTGTCCCCAGTCATTTCTGAAATTATTTGTAAAAGTCTTGCCTTATTTCTTCTGTAAGGGAATTCAGTAATTACTATTCCAAGTCTACCATTTTCAAGTTTTTCTATCGAAGTCTTAGCTCTTAATGTTACTTTTCCTTCACCAGTTTCATAAGCTGATAAAATAGAATTTTCTCCAATTAAAATCCCACCTGTTGGTAAATCAGGCCCCTTAACATAATTCATTAACTCTCTTGTAGTTATGTCATTATTATCTATATAAGCTAACACACCTTCTGTAACTTCTCCTAAATTATGTGGTGGTATATTAGTTGCAAGCCCTACAGCGATTCCAAAGCTTCCATTTACTAAAAGATTAGGATATCTACTCGGTAATACCTTTGGCTCTAATTCACTATCTGAATAGTTTGGTATCATATCAACAGTATCTTTATCAATATCCCTTAACATTTCCATGGCAATAGGTGCAAGTCTTGCTTCAGTATATCTCATAGCCGCTGCTCCATCGCCATCCATGGAACCCCAGTTACCATGCCCATCTATTAATGTTTCTCTTGTTGAAAAATTTTGAGCCATAATAACCATAGCATCATAAACAGAAGAATCACCATGTGGATGATATTTACCAAGTATATCTCCGACTATTCTTGCAGATTTATAATAAGGTCTATCTGGAAAAGCCTTTAATTGGTAAGCTCCATATAATATTCTTCTATGAACAGGTTTGAGTCCATCTCTAACATCAGGTAAAGCTCTATCCTTTGCAACTTCAATAGCATAAGGCAAATAGTTATCAGGCATAGCTTCTTCTAAAGGAACTCTAATTATATTATTATCCCTTGGTATTTCATTAACTTTCTTCGCCATATCTTTTCTCCAATTCTTTATTAAAATTCTCCATATTTATACATATAAGCTTTTCTTGGTTCAACTATATCTCCCATAAGTAAAGAAACCATTTTTTCAGCCTTTGCCGCATCTTCAATTGTAACTTGAAGAAGAGTTCTTGTTTCAGGATTTAAAGTAGTTTCCCATAATTGTTCTGGATTCATTTCTCCAAGTCCTTTATATCTTTGTATAAGTGCACCTTTACCAATTTCCTTTTTAACACTTTCTAACTCATCATCACTATATGCATATTTATGAACTTCTTTTCCTTTAACATTTTTATAAACCTTATATAAAGGTGGTTGTGCTAAATAAAGATGTCCATTTGCAATTAGAGGCCTCATATATCTATAGATATATGTCATCCATAAAGTTCTAATATGATAACCATCTACATCGGCATCACTCATAATTATAATTTTATCGTATTTTAAATCCTCATCTTTATAATTATCTAAAGTTCCTGTACCTAAAGCAGTATTAAATATTTTTAACTCTTCTGAAGCTAATACATTTTCAAGCTTTTGTTTTTCAGTATTCATTATTTTACCCTTTGAAGGCATAATAGTTTGGAATCTTCTATCCCTTGCTTGTTTTGCAGAGCCACCAGCAGAGTCTCCCTCAACCACTATAAATTCATTAACAGTTTTATCTTTTAATGAACAAACCGCAACTTTTCCAGCAAGAGGTGCTGCTCCTTTTCCAATTTTTTTCTTTTCTGCATCATTTATTTTTTTAATTTTCTCTCTTCTTTGAGCTGCTTGAAGGGCATTATTTATTATCATGCTAGCTACATCTTTATTATCTTCTATCCATTCTAGAAATTTATTGTATGCTAAGTCATTCATCATTGTATAGGCTTCTGCTGATCCAAGTTTAGTTTTAGTTTGCCCTTCAAAAATAGGATTAGTTATTTTAATTCTAACTATTGCAGTCATACCTTCTCTTAAATCATCGCCCTCAAAATCCTTATCCTTTTCTTTTACTAATCCAAGTTTCTTAGCACCTTCTTTAAAAGCTCTTGTCATACCAGTTTTGAATCCTGCTTCATGTGTTCCAGCTTCTGTAGTAGGTATATTATTAACATAACTAGCTATATTTTCTGTACTTGAATCTGTAAACTGAATGCAAACTTCACCAGACATTTGAATATCATTAACTGACTTTTCTCCCTCAAAGTAAATAGGAACTTCGTGAAGTGCAGTTTTACTCTCATTTAAATATTCTATAAAATCCAAAAGTCCTCTTTCAGAATAATATTCTTTTCTAAATTCTTCTTTTCTTAAGTCTATTAATTCTAAATAAATTCCTTTATTTTGAAATGCTAATTCTTGTAATCTTTCATCTATTATGTCAACCTTAAAGTCGATAGTTGAAAAAACTTCTTTATCAGGCATAAATGTTACTTTTGTTCCTGTTTCTTTACTTTCACCTATTACTTCAAGTTTAGTTACTGGTGTTCCAGGCATTACTTTTTTTAATTCTTTATCATAAGTATATTCAAATCTTTGTTTATATCTTTTTCCATTTTGACATACTTCAACTTCAAGCCAAGAAGATAAGGCATTTACTACAGCAGCACCAACTCCATGTAATCCTCCTGAGGTTTTATAGTTTTTATTATTAAACTTTCCCCCTGTATGTAGTTCTGTAAAAACCATTTCTACTCCAGATTTCTTTTTAGTTGGATGAATTCCTGTTGGAATTCCTCTTCCGTTATCTATTACAGTTATACTCTTATCTTTATTTATTATAATTGTGGCTTTATTGCCATAACCATTAGAAATTTCATCTATGGAGTTGTCTAAAACTTCCCATATACAATGATGCAAACCCTTGGTTCCTGTTGACCCAATATACATTCCCGGTCTTACTCTAACTGGTTCTAACTTTTCTAAGGAAGTTAAGTCTGTAACATCATATCCTTTTACTAAATCTGTACTCATACAAACCTCCAAAATAATATTATAAATTAAGCTAAGACATCTTAGCTTAGTTTAACCATCCATGTTCATTATAATCTTTTTAATTTTATCATAATTAAACTATAAATAAAAATATAAATCTTTATTTGAAAAAAGTCAAACTAATGTTCGTTACCAATAAAAAATTTATTACTTTTCTAAATACATCTACTTTAATGTTAAATTTAAAAGACGTAGCCATCAAGCTACGTCTATCTTTATTGAACATCACAAATTTCTATATTTCTTATATGTTTTGTAGGATTCCATTCTTTATTGTTCTTTCTCAATATACCTTCTACAGTTATTGGTATCCAAGTTAAAGTATATAAAGAATATAATAAAAATCTAAAGAATAATATAAGTTTCTTTTTACCTAAGAATAATGCTGTAGCTATTAAAAATGCTATATTATAAGCTAAATCTATTAATAATACTTGTGCATAGTTATCAGCTTGCGTTGCAAATATTGGTAATATAAACACATTAGATGTGTAGAATATTAACATAGCAAAAAGTCCTGATGATATCTTTTTATCTAGTCTTAAAACTAATGGTGTAATCAAGAATTGCATTACTCCAATTACTTTAAATGATAAATTTCCCGTTAAATAGCTTACTAAGAAAATATTACTTGGTGCCATACTTTGTATAAAACTTAGAATTGTAGATATACCAATCATTAATGTAAAGAATGGCTGTATTACATATAAAGCACAATCTAAAACAAACCATTTTCTCTCTTTAAAGCCCTTTTTAAGTAATTTAAAGAAATATCTAGATGCTACATCTGTAAATCCTTGCATCCATCTTCTTCTTTGCACCCAAGATTGTTTTAAAGTTAAAGGCTTTTCATCATAAATAATTGCATCATGAGCCCAACCTACTTTTTCACCATTTAATATTAGCTTACAACTAAATTCTAAGTCTTCAGTTAAGCAAGTTGCTCCCCAACCAAATTCCTTTAAAATATCTATATCTATTGCAAATCCTGTTCCACCTATTTGGTTAGATAGTCCAACATTTGCTCTAGCTAATTGATACATTCTATTTTGAGTCCAAAAAGCTATTGAATATGAAGCTGCTATCCATGAATCATTTGGATTTTTACTATCTATGTAGCCTTGTACTACTTTATATCCATCTAACATCTTTGAATTTATTTCTTTACACCAATTTTTTGAAACTAAATTATCAGCATCAAAAATTGCTACTGCATCATATTTTTTTTGCATATTAAAGATTTTGTCAAACATCCATTCTAATGCATAACCCTTACCTTTTTGTTCCTTGTTGAATCTTTCATATACATACACGCCATATTTTCTTGCTATCTTGGCAGTATTATCTGTACAGTTATCAGCAATAACAAAAATATCAAAAAGTTCCCTAGGGTAATTCTGATTTAACATACTTTCAATTAGCTTTCCTATTACAACTTCTTCATTATGTGCAGCTACTATCATTGCAAATTTTTTAGTTGGTTTATAATTTTTCTTTTCTGGCTTTCTTCTTAGTCCAAAGAAAGCTAAGATAAAATAATACATCATAAGTGCAAATACAAGTAATTGAAATATAGCTGTGACAGAATAAATAATTTCTCCCATTTAATCCACTCCTTTAAATAAAGGGCATTTTTATATATTACTAATTATAATTTCCCCCTGACATCCTTATTAATATATTCCAATAGGGGTAAAAAATCAAGTATAGAAATCTTAAAATTATATTAATATTGTTATTCATTATTAGTTTATCCCACATAAGCAAAGATATAATTAAGTTGAGATAGTAATAATTTCCTAGATAATACAAGAGACTTTTTATGCTAAAATCAAAATTTTAATATAAAAAGTCTCTATTCTAAACTCAAAAATGAGTTTCTATTTTAATGATTTATAAAATTAGACTATCCCTTGAGCCATCATTGCTTCTGCAACTTTAACAAATCCTGAAATATTTGCTCCCATTAATATATTTCCTGGATTTCCATATTCTTCAGCAGCATTTTTAGAATTTTTATAAATATTAACCATAATATTTTTAAGTTTTTCATCAACTTCTTCAAGTGTCCAAGATAATCTCATACTATTTTGAGACATTTCAAGAGCTGAACATGCAACTCCACCTGCATTCGCTGCTTTTGCTGGACCAAACATAACTCCTGATTTTTGTAATTCTCCTATAGCATCTAATGTTGTCGGCATATTAGCCCCTTCTGAAACCACTTTAACTCCATTTTCAATTAATATTTTAGCAGATTCAATATCTAGTTCTCCTTGAGTAGCACAAGGTAGTGCTATATCACACTTTATTCCCCAAATTCCTCTACAGCCCTCTACATATTTAGCAGTTGGAACTTTATCTAAATATTCTTTAATTCTTCCTCTTCTAACTTCTTTTATTTCCTTAACTACATCTAACTTAATTCCATTTTCATCATGTATATATCCATTTGAATCACTTAACGCTATAACTTTAGCACCTAATTCTGTTGCCTTCTTACAAGCATAAATTGCAACATTTCCTGATCCAGAAATAACAACTTTTTTATCTTTAAAGCTTGTATTATTATCATTTAACATTTCTTCAGTAAAATATACTAATCCATACCCAGTTGCTTCTGTTCTTCCTAAGCTACCACCGTAAGTTAATCCCTTTCCTGTTAATACCCCTTGATCATTAGCATTTTTAATTTTTTTATAATAACCATACAAATATCCTATTTCTCTAGCGCCAACTCCAATATCCCCTGCCGGAACATCAGTGTCTAAACCTATATGCTTATATAATTCGGACATAAAACTTTGACAAAATCTCATAACTTCTCTATCAGATTTTCCTTTTGGATCAAAGTCTGAACCTCCTTTACCACCACCTATTGGTAAACCAGTTAATGAATTTTTAAAAGTTTGTTCAAAGCCTAGAAATTTTATTATGCTTTGATTTACTGATGGATGAAGTCTAAGACCTCCTTTATATGGTCCTATTGCACTATTAAATTGAACTCTAAATCCTCTGTTTACTTGTACATTTCCTTTGTCATCTATCCAAGGAACTCTAAAAAATATTTGTCTTTCAGGTTCTACTAATCTTTCTAAAATCCCCTCTTTTATGTACTCAGGATGCTTATCAAATACTGGAACTAATGAATTTAGCACTTCTGTTACTGCATCTAAAAATTCCTTTTCACCTGGATTTCTTTTTTCTACTTCACTAATTACTTTGTTAACATATTCTCTTCCTGACAACTCTGCCACCCCTTTAATTTAAAATAATAACTATATAATACAATATAAGTTATTTTATTGATATATTTTTCTAAAATATTGTAAAAATTTATTAATTATTTAAAATTATATCTCTTTTTGTATAATATTTCAAATGAAAAAGAAGTAAAAAAGAAGTAAATATGTTATATTAGTTGCTCCAAATCGCCCTAACACAACATATTTACTTCTACAAATTCAACGTAATAATCCCTTATCTCTCGAAATTATTAATTTTCATTCTATTTTTAGGTTCCAAGTCATCACTAAATTACTAGAAGCACTTCAGAACTAAAGGAAGAAAATTATATCTATCCCCCCAATTTTACTTTTTATTTCTTTCAATATCTTCAATTATCATATCAATGATCTTTATTTTTTTACCCTTACTATGAAGATATATAGGAATAGAAGTTATTATTCCTACTACAGTCCCACATATTATGTCCCACATAGTGTCTGTTAAACTATTATTTTGAGCTGTTAATCCAAATAGTGAATCCGTTGTAAATTCCCAAATCTCCCATGCTCCAGCTACTGCCGTTGCAAAAAGAATTACAAATATCATTGGCATTAATGAATTTATTTCTTTTCTTGAACTACCTATTGTTAAATATAAGAAAAATACATATCCGATTATAGCAATCACTGCCCCTGATAAAAGATGTAAAAATTTATCATAATTCGGAATGGAATAAAAATTCCAAACACTTGCTAAATACATTGATAAAATTATAAAAACTATATTTATATAATAAATAATTTTTGATCCTTTAAGAAAACTTTTTTTATATAATAAATATGTAAGTACTATAGTAATAAATGTTAATCCTATTCTAAATAACTTTTCACCATCCCTAGCAAAAAAATCGTAAATTGAAGTAATGACTAAAACTAATGTAAATATTGCTATAACGATAAACTCCTTATTAATATTCTTATTTTTCACAAAATCACTCCTACAACTAATAAACTTAACATTACTATTATATCAAAATATTATATTTATTATTTTTTCCTATTAATTGTTTACTAATTCTTAACTTTTAATGTTTTTTTATTAAATAAAATTAAACCCATAATAGCACCTAAAACTAATCCACCTAAATGTGCAAAATTATCTATATTGGATATAGTTAAACCTATAATTACGTTTAGCCCTATAGTTTCTAATATATTTTTAGCATATTTTTTCCCTATTCTATGTCTTTCCTTCAATCCAAATATTAACATTGCTCCCAATAATCCAAATATAGCTCCAGAAGCACCAACCGATATACTCTTTGGACTAAATAAATAACTAAATATATTTCCTCCTAATGCAGATATGAAGTAAATTACCAGAAACCTTTTACCACCATATACCAATTCTACCTCTTTACCTATAATATTAAGAGCGCTCATATTAAAAAATATATGAATTAATCCACCATGTAAAAATGCAGCTGTAATTAATCTATAAAATCCGCCATTATTTATTAGCACATTAACTTTAGCACCCATTTCAACTAATGTATATAAATCTATATCTATTAAACTTCTTGCTTTTATTACTTCTATTAAATAAATAAGTATATTAAAAATTATAATACTATATGTAAATTTAAAATCTTTAACATTAATTGACTTTTTATTATCTATTTTTAACATATAATCTATTACTGGTATAAATGCCTTAGATCCATCACTACAATAAATAACTTTTCTATCTTTTAATGAGAATACTAATTTATTGTAATAGCTTTCTCCATAACTTAAATAATCTTCTGAAGCCAAAACTACTAAATTAATTATAAATGGTTTATCTAAAGAATTAGATAAATACTCCTTAACTTCATTATATAAAACTTCTTCTTCTGAATCATTAACTACTAGTACTGCTACATATACCTTGTCTATATCTAAAAGACCTAGCCATTTATCTTTTCTATGATAATTACTATAATAATTTCTCATAAAAAATTTCATTTTTTTGGTTAATATATTAAAAAATGTTTTTTCAAACTTTTCCAAGAATTATCCCCCTATCAATAAAAATTAATAGGGCTATTGCATAATATAGTTATGCAACACCCCATTTTGTAACTCTTCTATTAATTAATTTCCTTATCTAGCATATCTAATAATTCATTAAATCTTTCTATAGTTGCTTCTAAAGGTTTTGAAGTAGTCATATCAACTCCAGCCTTCTTTAAAATATCAATTGGATAATCACTTCCACCACTCTTTAAAAAGTCTATATACTTAGGAACAGCGTTTTCTTCTCCATCTAATATTGATTTTGCAAAAGCAGATGCAGCCGCATAGCCAGTAGCATATTGATAAACATAAAAATCTGAATAGAAATGTGGTATTCTTGCCCATTCAATATCTATTTCATTATCTACTACCATTTCTGGTCCAAAATACTTAACATTTAATTCATGCCATGCCTTATTATAATCTTCTGCTGTTAAAGGAATTCCCTTTTCTAAAGATTCATGAGTATAAAGCTCAAATTCAGCAAACATAAGTTGTCTAAATACAGTAGTTCTTATTTGCTCTAGCTCTTGATTTATTAAATAAAGCTTTTTCCTCTTATCCTCTTCTTTATTGATTAAGTGATGAATAAGTAATGCTTCATTAGTAGTTGAAGCTACTTCTGCACAGAATAATGTATATCCGGCATAAATATATGGTTGTTCTTTTCTTGAATAATATGAATGTATAGAGTGTCCCATTTCATGTGCTAATGTTGAAACATCATTCAGTTCATAATTGTAGTTTAAAAGCACATATGGTAAGGTCGCATAACCTCCCCAAGAATAAGCTCCGCCTCTTTTACCTTTATTTTGATAAATATCTATCCATCCTTCTTCAACTCCAGATTTAAAAATATCTAAATATTCATTTCCAAGAGGATTTAAACCTTCTATAACCATTTCTACAGCCTTATCAAATTCGATATGCTCCTTAGGTATTTCAATAACCGGAACATATAAATCATACATATGCATTTCATCTAAGCCTAATAATTTTTTCTTTAATGATACATATCTATGAAGAGATTTTAAGTTTTCATCTATAGTCTTAACTGCATTTTTATAAACTTCAACAGGAATATCATTTGGTTTTAATGATGCTTCTAGAGCAGAGCTATACTTTCTTACTTTTGCACCAAAATTAAAATTCTTAATTGAACTACTTAATGTAGTTGCAAAAGTATTTTCTAAATCCTTATATCTATTAAATAAAGTTTCAAAAGCATCTCTTCTAACTTTTCTATCCTTACTCTTAATAAAAGCAGAATAGTTTCCTTCAGTTAATTCAACCTCTTCTCCATCTTCATCTATAATATTTCCAAATTTCATATCAGCATTAGATAACATATTATGAATAGCAGATGGGGCTTCTAAACAATCTGAAACAGATGCTAAAAGTTCTTCTTCAGCCTTACTTAATATATGAGGCTTTTCTTTTAATATTCCTTCGAACATAAACTTATATAATTTTAAGTTTTCTGTATTAATTATAATATTTCTTATAAACTCCTCATCTTGAGATAGAATTTCTGGGACAAAATACGCTGTATAAGATGCATATTCAGCCATGTATGCATCAACTTTATTCATCATAGATTGGTATTTAGAATTAGATGTATCTTCATCAGATTTTAAATGTGCATAAACGTATATAGTTTCTGCTAAAACTCCAAGTTTCACATACTTATCTAAAAATTCTTTTATATTTTCTTCATTATTTAACTTTCCTTCAAAATTCTTAAGAGAAGGTGCTTCTTTTTGTAATTTTTTAAAAGCTTCCTCCCATTCTCCATCAGTAGCAAATATTTTATCAATATTCCACTTATACCTGTCATCAATTTCTTCTCTTTTTTTCAATACCTTTAAATCACTCATTATTCGCGCCTAATTAATAGGCCCTCCTCTCTAATTATATTCTTCTTCCTTTCCTTCAATAGCATTAAATACTTCTTCCATTGAAGATTCAATTATTTCTACGCATTTTGTTAATCTTTCCTTCATAAATTCATAATCATCTACATAATTAAATTTTATTAAAAATGTAGGATTATATTCATCTAATACATCTTCTATTTCAAATTCTTCCTTTACGAAGGCTTCATAATTAAATAAATCATATATAGCTGAGTATTCCCATTCTTCTACATCTTTATTTGTATCAAAATATAAATTAACCTCTCCATTTAATACGAAAAGTTTTTTAACAAATAATGCTCCTTCTGAAACTTGAAAACTTCCAAGCTCTTTAGTTATAAATCCTGTCTCCTTATCTTTTTCCATTAAAACTAAACTTGAAAAATCCATTTATCTTCCTCCAAAACTTTTACTTTTGTTTTTTACTATATATTATATATTTTATTTATATTATATAGCAATATTTGTATTTAATCCATGTCTTAAAAATTATTATTTAGTTAAAACTATTAATAAGTTGAATTATTACATCTAAACCTAATAATAGATAAATACAATTTACAGAGTCTACTTGAAAGGTAAAGAAAAGATTTTATAAAAAGTAATTCTTGCAAATCATTTGCATTATCATATATAATTATTCTAGACTATTTAGGAGATGATTTTTAATGATTGATATAAAGAACCTATGTTTTTCATATACAAATAAAAAGCCATATTTACTTAATGATATTAACTTAAATTTACCTAAGGGAATTTATCTATCTATTGTAGGTGAAAATGGTAGCTGTAAAACTACATTAATAAAATTAATTTTAGGCTTATTAAAGCCTACATGTGGAAGTATTGAAGTTAATTCGAAGAATATAGCTTATGTTCCACAAAGACTAGACTCCTTTAACTCACAATTTCCAATAACAGTTAAAGAAGTTTTGTCATGTCACAAAAGAACATTAAAAGATAAAACTGTTAATATAAATTCAGCTCTAAAAGATGTTAATATGTTTGAATATAAAGATAGACTTTTAGGTATGTTATCTGGTGGACAACAACAAAGAGTTTTAATTGCACGTGCCTTAATGGGTAATCCAGATATAATTATTCTAGATGAGCCTTCTACTGGAGTTGATGAAGGAAATCAAAGAGAAATATATGATATTCTACAAAAATTAAATCAAAAAGATAAAAAAACAATAATTTCAATAGAACATAATTTAGACATTGCTTTAAAAAACTCCACTCATATTTTAAAAATTGAGAATGCTAGCGTAAAATTATTTACAGTAGAAGAATTTAAAGAATTTAGAAAAAAAAGTTTTAATAATTAATTTATTTAGGAAGGTTAGATTTTATGTTTCAATTAGATTTTATGCAAAATGCATTTATAGCAGGCTTTATTATATCTATTTTATGTCCCTTCATAGGACTATTTTTAGTACTTAGACGTTATTCCATGATTGGAGATACTTTATCTCATTCATCTTTGGCCGGAGTTGCTATAGGATTAGTTATTGGAATTAATCCATTAATAACTGCTTTTTTATTTACTACTATATGCGCAATTATTATAGAATTATTAAGAAATTATTATAAAAAATATGCAGAATTAGTTATGTCCCTTGTATTAACCTTTAGTTTAGGTATAGCAATTATATTAATTAGTAGTGGAAAAGCTTCTGCAAAAGTTAATTCATTTTTATTTGGTAGCATACTAACAGTATCTACTGAAGATATATTTTTAATATTAATAGTAGGAATTATTTGCTTAATTACTTTAATATTCTTATATAACAAACTTATATATATTACTTTTGATGAAGAAGGAGCTAAAACTTCTGGTATAAAAGTAAAATTAATAAACTATCTGTTTACAATATTAGTTGGTGCAACTATTTCAATGTCCATACAGGTTATGGGTATATTAGTTATTTCTTCTATTATGATAGTTCCAGTTGCTACAGCTATGCAATTAAAAAAGGGATTTAAAGTTACACTATTATCATCAATATGTTTTGGAATAATTGATATTATGGTTGGATTAATACTATCATATTATATAAATAGTGCTCCTGGTGGTACAATTGCTATTACTTCAGTTTTCACCTTAATAATAGTAATTATAGTTGATAAATTTTTAAGAAAATAATTTATCAATATAATTTTCTAAAGAGTAAAATAGGATAAATATTATCTCTCTTATGACATTTAATATACAAAGTCGATTTTAGATAATATTTATCCTATTTTTATCTATTTATTATTTCTTTTACATTCATCACAAATTCCATTTAACTCTAGTTTATGTTTAGTTAAACTAAAACCTACCTCAGCCTTAATAGCTTCTTCTATTTCTTCCATTGGACATGGTATCTCAACACATTTATGACAAACATCACATTGTAATACATGTTTATGACTTTCCTTTTTTAGTATATATATGGACGGACCATCAATATTTATTTTTTTAATTACATCCTTTTCTTCTAATAAATCTAAAGTCCTATAAATAGTACTAAGATTTAAATTATTTCTTTGATTTTTACACTCAATATATATATTTTCTGCGGAAAGTCCCTTATCTGATGTTTCTATTATATTTAAAATTGAAATTCTACCTGCTGTTACCCTAATTCCATTTTCTTTTAAATAATTTTCCCAGATCATTTTCTTCTCCTAACGTTATAATCTTTATTTAATTATATCACTATTATTCTAGTTAATAAATATTAAAAAAATATCATTTCTACTCCTAGTATCAATAATATTATTCCCCCTAAAAGATCTGCGTATTTACATATAAAGTCTACTTTTCTTGCATATCTACATAAGAAAAACCCTGTTGTACATAAAAATAATGTAATTAAACCAACTAATATTGAATTTATAAATAAAACAATAGAAATTACTTCATGAAAAGCAGTAAATCCAACTACTAATGCATCAACACTAACAGACATTCCCAATATTACATACATAGATTTATTTATTAATATTGAGTCATCTTTATTATCATTTTTAAAAGCTGAAATTATCATTACAAATCCTATTAATGAAATAATAAATCCTCCTATCATATTAGGAATTGACACTACATATGTATCAAAAAATCTACCAGCTATTCCACCTAAGAAAATAAATAAAAATTGAAAAAAAGCAAAGGAGATTATAAATCTAATTTTATTTTTCTTAACTAAATACGGATTTATACCCAAACTAATACTAAGACCAAAAGCATCCATTGACATAGCTACTCCTATTAAAATAATATCTTTCAATTCCATCTTATAGAAAATCCTCCAAAATATATAATTATGATCTATATATAATTATAAAGTATAGTATTTATGTATTATTTTTTTGAATAAGTACTTTTATTAAATTTATTTTTATTGTATATTATTAAATAGAGTATATGATATTCGGAATAGTATATCACATTTTGTATTTTTTTATAAAGGAGAGTAACTTAATGGCAAATTGTATAATTGCACAATCTGGAGGTCCAACATCGGTAATTAATTCAAGTGTAGTAGGTTTAATACATGCAAATAAAGATATCAAAGCCTTTAATAAAGTATATGCAGGTTTAAACGGAATAGAAGGAATTTTAAATGGAAATATTGTAGACTTATCTTCTTTTTCTGATAGTGAAATAAATACTTTTAGATACACACCTTCTTCTGGTCTAGGTTCTTGTAGATATAAAATGAAAAAATTAGAAGAGTCTACTGAAGAATATGACAAGCTTTTAGATATTTTAAAGGCTAATGATATAAAAGCTTTTTTCTATGTTGGTGGAAATGATTCTATGGATACTATTGCTAAACTAGGAAAATACGCTAAAAAAACTGGTATTGACATAAAGTTTATAGGAATTCCAAAAACTATAGATAATGATTTAATGTTTACAGATCATACTCCTGGTTTTGGAAGTGCAGCTAAGTTTATTGCAACTACTGCTCTTGAAACTTATTTAGATTCATCAGTTTACATAAACAATGGTATTTTTATATTAGAAACTATGGGAAGAGATACTGGCTGGCTAGCAGCTTCTGCTTGTATGGCTAGAATAAATGGACAACCTATTGCAGATTTCATATATCTACCTGAAGTTGCTTTTAATATAGAAGACTTTCTTTTAGATGTTAAAGAAAGATTTGAAAAAAATAATAAAGTATTTATTGTGGTTTCTGAAGGAATTAGAAATGCTGAAGGTACATTTATAACAGAAGTTAAAAGTCAAGCTCATGATAAATTTGGTCATGCTCAGCTAGGTGGAGTTGGCTCTTATCTTAAAAACTTAATAATTAATTCAGGTATAACTAATAGAGTTAAATCCTTAGAGCTTGGTGTTTTACAACGATGTGCTATTCACTGCGCTTCAGATTTAGATTTACAAGAAGCCTTTGATGTAGGATACTCTGCTTTAAAATTTGCTTTAGAAGGAAATAGTGGTTATATGGTAGCTATAAAAAGAGAGTCAAGCTTCCCATATAAAGCTTCTCATATTCTTATAGAAGCAGACAAAATAGCCAATAATGTCAAATACTTTCCTAAAGATTTAATAAATGAAAAAGGAAATCATATAAAAGAAGAAGCTTTGGAATATTTCTTACCTTTAATATCAGGAACTCCTTCATTAGTACTAGATAATCATTTACCAAAATTCAAAGCTATTTCAAAATAATTATAACAGGAGCTATCTTTTGATAGCTCCATTTTTTAATTATTATATCTATCACTATTTTTTATTTCTTAATTTGCGTAGGCTATAACCTTAGAGTATAATAAAATTGTTAATTTTGAAATTAAGTAATTATGTTTATATATTTATCACTTTTTTATTATTGGAGGAAAAAATGGTAGTTTTAAGTTGTAAAAATATATCAAAAAGCTATGGTATACAAGAAGTATTAAAAAATGTTACTTTTTCTATAAATGAAGGAGATAAGGTTGGTATTATTGGAGGTAATGGTGAAGGAAAATCTACATTATTTAAAATAATATCTAAAGAAATCACTCAAGATGATGGTGAAATATTTATAGATAAAAATAGAACGATTGGATACCTATCTCAACATGTAGATTTAGATCTAGAAAATACAATATATAATGAAATGAATTTAGTATTTAAAGACCTCTTAGAAATTGAAAACAAACTTCATACTTTAGAGATTAAAATGGCTGAGCCTTATGATGAAAATAATGCTGCTTATCATGAAAAAGTTATTAAAGATTATACAACTCTTCAAGATCTTTATTCTAATAAAGGTGGTTATACATATAAAGGTGAAATTTCTAGAATATTAAAAGGTCTTGGCTTCTTAGAAGATGATTTTGATAAAGTAATACATACATTAAGTGGTGGTCAAAAAACTAGAGTATCCCTTTGTAAGCTATTACTAAAAAATCCTGATATTATTTTATTAGATGAACCTACTAACCACTTGGATTTAGAAGCTATTGAATGGCTTGAGGAATATCTTAAAAGTTATAAGGGAACTGTACTTGTAATTTCCCACGATAGATTTTTCTTAGATTCAGTGACTAATAATACTTTTGAAGTAATTAATGGTCATGTTAATTGTTACAATGTACCTTATACTAAATTTATTGATCAGAGAAAGAAAAATTATGAGGCTCAGCTTAAAGCTTATAACTTACAACAAGCTGAGATAAAAAGACAAGAAGCAATAATTGAAAAATTTAGAAGCTTCAATAGAGAAAAAAGCATAAGAGCTGCTGAAAGTAGAGAAAAAGCCTTAGAAAGAATGGAAAAAATTGATGCTCCTGATAAAGAAAAAGATGCTTCTAAAATTAAATTTGAAGCTTCAGTTAAAAGCGGGCATGATGTTCTTCACGTAGAAAACCTTGCTAAGAGTTATGGAGAAAATAAATTATTTTCTAATCTTAATTTAGATCTTAAAAGAGGTGAAAAAGTTGCTTTAATAGGTGAAAATGGTAGAGGTAAAACTACATTATTTAAAATAATTTTAAATACTATTAAAGCAGACTCAGGCAAAGTTCTTCTAGGTACAAATGTTAATGTTGGTTATTATGATCAAGAACAATCAGACTTAAATTTAGATAAAACTATAATAGATGAAGTTTGGGACGAGTTTCCAAATTTGACGACTTCTAAATTAAGAGGAGTTCTTGCTTCATTCTTATTTACTGGAGATGATGTTTTCAAAGTTATTAATACTTTAAGTGGAGGAGAAAAATGTAGAATAAATCTATTAAAGTTAATGCTTTCTAGATCCAACTTATTACTGTTAGATGAACCTACTAACCATTTAGATATAATGTCTAGAGAAGCTTTAGAAGATGCATTATTAACTTATGATGGAACATTAATGGTTATCTCCCACGATAGATATTTCTTAAATAAAGTTATTAATAGAATACTTGAACTTCAAGAAGATGGTGTTAAAGAATTCTTAGGAAATTATAGTTATTATCAAGAAAAGAAAATTAATCCAAATAGATTTGAAGTCCTTGAAGAATTAGCTAATGGTAAAACTAAAACTCAGCTTAAGGAAGAAAAAAAGAAAAAAAGAGAACAAGAAAAAGAAGAAAAAGCTCAAAAGCTTAGAATAAAAAAAATAGAGGATGATATATCTAAGAATGAAGAAATCCTTCTTTCTCTTCAAGAGCAACTTTGTCTTGAAGAAATCTATTCTAATCCGAATGAAAGCGAAAGAGTTAGCAAAGAAATTAAATATTTAGAAGAGAAAATTGCTTCCCTTTATGAAGAATGGGAAGCACTCTCTTAAAATCTATCCATTATTTTCATAGCTCAACAAAAAACTCCCTAGGGAGTTTTTTGCTCTTTATGAAATTAAAATGAAATTCTTCTATGAATAATATTTAAAAATTTCCTTTTTTTGGTTATAGTCACTTCTATTAATTTTGTGATAACTTGAATAAATGCGATAGAATAAACAAAATTATATAGAAGTATTTTTATTTGCTTCCCGTTGAACCAAAGCCACCTCTATCATCATTACCAAAAGATTCAACTTCTTCAAATTCTATTTCAGGCATTACTTCCATTATTCTAAACTGCCCAATCTTATCACCTTTTCTAATCCATGTCCCCTCTTCTTCTATTCCATTAATAACTTCTTTATTCTTACATTGAAGACAGAAAACAGGCATATGCCATTGATCATTATCCCCTATATACGAATCATCAATTACTCCAATTGAATTACTAGTAATTACCTTCCAAGTTTTAAATGTAGAACTTCTAGGAGCTAAATGTCCTTCCCAGCCTTTTGGTAACTCTAACGCAAATCCAAGTGGTATCATTTCGCCTTCTCCAACTCTTACAAAAACATCTTTATTAGCATAAACATCAATCCAATTTCCTTTTGAAATTTTCATTAACTTAGTAGCGCCTTCAAAGTATTTTATCCTAATTTTCATATGTATATCTTCCCTTCATTTATATATTATCTATATTATTTTATAGTAATACTTAAGAAAAATAAAGCTTACAGCTACTTTAGAAAATATAAAATAACTGTAAGCTTTATTTTTAAATTATAAATAATCTTAAACTTATCTTCTATAATAAGTTGCTTTAATCTTATTAACCACTAAAACAGTTGAGTTTTTATTATTTTTATCAATTATAACTTCATTCCAGTTATAATAAATAGGTTTTTCAAAAAATCTTCTATCTACTATAGAAATAATTCTATAGCATGCATTAGGCAGATTATCAAAAGTTACTTTACCTAAACTGTCAGTAAATTTTGAATCATATAATTTAGGAGATACTCCATTTAATAGATATAAATTTATTCTAGCACCCTTTAATTCTACTCCCTCTTTACCTCCAAGCTTTGAAAAAACTTCAATAGTTCCCCTTTCCTCAACTGCTTCTTTCTTAGGATATTCTCTTGTTTCCTTATAAAAATTATTATCTTCATTTTCATTAAAATACTCATTATTATTTTCTTTATTAGAAGTATCAATATATTTTTCTTCCACACTATCATTAGCCACATCATTTTCTTTTGATTTAGAAGAATATTTTTCTTCTAAATTATTCTCTATCTCAGCATATATGCTATGGTAATTTCTTGAGAACTTTTCTTCTTCCCATGGATTCTCAGTATTTATTGTACTACTATCACTAATACTATCTTCAACTTCACTTTCTATTAAATTATCTTCTTCCACCCTATTATTCTCTACTACTATATTTTCATGAAATTCATCTAAATCATTTTCTATAAATTTTTCTTTTTCATTATATTCTATGTTATTACTATTTACATTAACATCTTCATTTATAGTGCTTCCATTACCTACTTCATCTCCAACGCTAATAAATAGATTTACATTGCCATTTTCATCTACAGTATATTGTTTATTCTCATCATTTTGATATTGATCATCAATTACTATTTTCATTACAACCTCCAAAGCACAATATAGTTACATAATACGATTTCTATACATACTTTGTGATTAATTAAAAATAAAAAGTTTTAAATTTTTACTAATTGATAATCATCTTACTCACTTCTTCAAAACCTATTACTTTGTCTTTAATTTATAAGTAATTAATTTATATCCTTATTATTTTCTATATCTTAACAATATATTATACCTATAAATGAATTTACGAAAACCCAAAAATCATTTTCCAGTTAATAAGTATTTTATTTTATAAAATTTTAGGAATACTAATATTGTTAACTAAACTAGGGAGGTGATTAAAATTAAATCACGAAAATTTTTAAAAATCCTGTTACTACTACTTATATGTACTTTAATACCTACATATAATGTTTTTGCTCTAAATGAAAATGAAGATAAATCTTCTGAATCTACTAAAAATAAAGTTGTTTATATTACCTTTGATGATGGTCCTGGTGGAAAAGTAACAACTGATGTTTTAGATACATTAAAAAAAGAAAATGTTCATGCTACCTTTTTTGTAATAGGATCACAGATTGAAGGACAGGAAGATATATTATTAAGAATGAAAAATGAAGGTCACAGTATTGGTCTTCATAGTTATTCTCATGATAGAGGTAAACTTTACTGTAATAATGACAACTTTTTAAATGAGATGATTAAAGGACAAGAAGCTATTTATAAAGTTACAGGTGAAAAATATAATATTTTAAGATTTCCTTTTGGATGTAACAATATGAGTTATAAATTAACTGAAGAATTAGTTAATATTTTACACAAAAATAATTTCAAGATTTATGATTGGACTTTAGATAGTGGTGATGGTGCAAATTATAAATCTGCTCCCGAGACTATAATAAAAAAAGCATGTAAATCAGATGATAATGTTGTGATTTTAATGCACTGCAATTTTATAAACAAAACGTCTGCTAAAGCTCTACCTTCTATAATTAAATATTATAAAGATAATGGCTATGAATTTAAAACTATTGATGAATCAACTCCAGAAATATATAAAGTTATAAAAAAATAATTTTATATGTCTCCTTTTAAGAATCATATTGAAAATAAGGTATAGATTTAATTATAAAATTTAAAATCTATACCTTTAAAATATATTAATAAATAAAATCTATTTTACAACTAAAACTCCTGATGCTTTTAATGATACTCTTATTGCTTTATATAATATACTTCCAAGTATTACATTCATAAATACTGCTGGTAATACAACAACTGTTACTAAAGCCGTAAAGCTTCCTGGAAGGCCTGCTAATATGCTTGCTGATCCCAAGAATAATAATCCACTTACTATAGTCCCAATACTTAAAGCAATTAAAATTTTAATATTATCACTTACTCTACTTCCTATAGCTTTAAATAGAAAATATATAACTTGTCCTGTTATTATCTTATCAATAATATTCGGAAGTTGTCCACCTGGGAATTTTGTAGTTAAAGCAGCAAAAACTCCTATAATTATACTTGAAATTAATGTTGTCTTATAGTTTCCATTAATTAATATAATTATAAATAACATTGATAATGAAAAATCCGGTTGCATTGGTAATCCTAAGGCTGGTGTTATTTGATGTAATAAAGCTCCTATTGCTATTAATATTGCATTTAATATCATTTTTTTTACATTCATATTTTTTTCCATAATAATTCTCCTTTTTATTTTATTTTTAATACCTATTATCGCCTCTATTTCACAACATAATTACCAGCTCCTTATATTTATTATAAAAAAAAACGTCCTATACAAAATGTATAGGACGGTATTATCCGCGTTGCCACCTAAATTACTTAAAATAAGCCTCTCTCTTCAGGTACTAACATACCCTATTCCCTATATCGTGGGACATACGGTTCAACTACTTTAATAAATTTCGTATCACACCTCAGAGGCCCATTCACTATTTGCTACAGTACTGAAATCACACCACCTTCAGCTCTCTTAAACCTTGCATAATAGTTACTCTCCCTCATCAAAGGAATTATTATATATTCTACTTATTAATATAATATTATCTTCACCACTAATTGTCAATACCAACTTGGAATTTTTTTCTATTAGGTATTATAACCATAAAGATAAACAATGTTAATAATAATATTCCTTTCACTATACTTGTACCACTAATACTCCACCAAACTCCATTTAATTCTAAAGTAGTCATTCCACTTAATACTAAAGCAATTGGTATTCTAAGTCCTGTAAGTATTATACTAACCCAAGATGGAGTAACTGTATTTCCTAATCCTGAAAAAGCTCCAGCAGTAGTTATTTCAATACACATAAAAAATTGTGAATACCCTAATATTCTAAGATAAATCGCCCCTGCTGATATAGCATCAGTTTCTGGAATAAATATAGAAAATATACCCTTACCAGCAAAAACCAATAAAATAGTAGACAATATACCAATAATACCAGCCATTATCATAGTAAATTTATAACCTTTTAAAATTCTATTCCATCTATTTGCCCCATAATTTTGACCGACAAAAGCTGTCAAAGCTGCGGCGAATCCTTCTGCTGTCATCCAAGATATAGCCTCAATTTGTGAACCTACTTTTTGTACTGCTATAGCAACAGCCCCATAGGAAGATACTACTCTTCCTAGTATCATTGCAAAGAATGAAAATCCACAATTTTGAACAGCGGTTGGTATTCCAAGCTTACAAATTTTCAAAATTATATCTTTATCTATGTATTTTTTATTTTTCAAACTTATACTATATCCATTTTTAATAAAAGATGCTATAAAAATTACTGTAACTATTGCCTGAGCACTTATAGTGGCTAAAGCTGCTCCTTCAACCCCTAATCTAGGAAAACCAAATAATCCAAATATTAATATCGGATCAAAAACCATATTAAAAATTAATCCAATAGCATTTATTAAAAATGGGATTTTACTACTGCCAGATGCATTAAATATACCTGTAAATAATGGATTTAAAAAACTAAATATCATCCCCATAGATACTATAACTAAAAAATTAATGCCCATTTCTACTATTTCAGGATTTCCTAGTTTAAAAAATCCTATAAGTGGCTTCCTAAATATTATTAAAATTATTGTATAAATAATAGCTATAATAATATTAATAATTAAACTATTATAAATATATTTATTTTTTTCTTTTATATCTTTTTTACCTATAGATTGAGAAACACCAATTTCAGCTCCAATTTTAGATATAAAAACTAATGCACTACCAAACCATGTAAAAAATCCAGCTGTTCCAACAGCCGCTACTGCATCACTACCAATTCTTCCTACCCAAATCATATCTATCATGTTGTATGCCATTTGAATAAAGGAAGTACCTAAAATTGGAAGTGACAATTTAAATAAAGTACTTCCTATATTTCCTGAAACTAAATTTACTGATTTATTCATAAATCCCCCTAAATAATAAAAATATATATTAATAGATTTTATAGACAAGAAAAATTAAAGTCTACAGTACTAGTCAGTATCTGCAAACTTTATTTTAATTTTATCTTAGACCCATCTATAACTTTTTATTTGCTATTATATTTGTTCAACATATTTATAGCATTTTGAAAATCTTCAGGCTTACTATAATAGTAGCCTTGTATAGCATCACATTCTATGCTTTTTAAGTATTCAACTTGTTCTTTATCTTCTACGCCTTCTGCTACAACAGTTATTCCTAATTTATGAGATAACTGAATCATATTTTCAATAACATACCTACTTTTATGATTGTTCATCATATCAACAATAAAACTTCTATCCAACTTTAAAACATCAATAGGAAGCTTAGTCAAATGATTAAATGATGAATAACCTGTACCAAAGTCATCTAAAGCAATAGATGCCCCTAGCTTCTTTAATTCTAATAAATATTCAATATTTCTATCTACTGATTTCATTATCATACTTTCAGTAATTTCTATTTCTATGTACCTTGGCGAAACATCAAACTCATCAATTAATAAAGTTAAATATTCCACAAAATCTCCTTCTCTTAATTGAATTTCTGATAAATTAACTGCTATTTTGAAATTATCATAACCCTGTGATATCAAATATTTAACTTTTTTAAAGACTTCTCTTAATACAAACTTTCCTATAGGTATTATTAATCGTGTACTTTCTGCAACTGGAATAAATTCACCTGGACTTACAACCCCTATTTCGCAACTTTTCCACCTTAATAATGCTTCAAATCCATTAACTTCATCGTCTCTTAACGTAATTTTAGGCTGAAATACCACAAACATTTCATTATTATCTAAAGCTGTTCTAAGACCTCTTTGAATTGAATATATCCTATTTATCTCTCTAGATATATTACTATTAAACATTTGCCATTGATTTTTTCCATTACTTTTTGCCCGATACATTGCCACATCTGCATTTTTAAGTAACACCTCAAAGCTTTCTCCATCATCTGGAAAAAATGTAATGCCAATACTTGCTGATGTAAATATTTTCTTACCATTTACATTATATGGATACTTTAATATTCCCTTAATTTTCTTAATAATATCCTTAATATCTTTAAAATTATCTATATACGGAATAAATAATAAAAATTCATCTCCAGCAAATCTACATAATACTTCATTAAAATTAAATAATTTCTTTAAATCATCTGAAAACTTTTTAAGAAAAATATCTCCACAATTATGTCCATAAGTATCATTAATGAATCTAAAATTATCTATATTAACAAGAATTAATGCGCCTCTACTTTCTAATATACTAAGTCTTTTTAATATTTTTTCTATAATATTCTTAAAATGTTTTTTATTATTAAGTCCCGTAACTTCATCATAAGAAGAAACATAGTCTAGTATTAATGCAGCCTCTTTTTCATTAGTTATATTATGTATATACCCTTCAAATTTCAATAGCTTTCCTTCACTATCTAGCTTTGAAAATCCCTTTATACTAACCCAATGTTCTTCTTCAAAATTATTAACTAACTTAGTTTCAAATTCCTCAGTGTTTTGTCTTAAATCTTGAACTAAAGTATATATATAATCCTTATGGATATATTTTTTAACTTCATCAAAGGTCATTATTATAAATTCATCATCATATCCTAGTACGTCTCTGTTGTTCCCATAAAATATTACTAAATCTTTTTCCTTATTTGCATAAATAAATAGTCCTTTTATGGACTTTATAAAAGATTTCTTTAATTTTAATAAAAATTCTTCATTTTTATTTATATTGAAAAATTCTTTATCATATTTGTTAAAGGAACTAATATTTTTATAATTATTCATTTTTTAATCATACCTATAGTCCTTTTCAAAGTTAATTTTAAAAATTATTATTATTTTTCATCCTCTAACTTTACTTTCTTTTTAGAATTTGCCTTATTATCATTTATTAATGTTGCAATTAAAGCTGCTCCTGCTGCTGCTACAATTGCTAATTTACCAAGTTTTTTAATTTTCATAAACTATCCTTCCTCCCCAATATTTATTTAAATTGATTTATATTTTGGTCGTATTTATATCCAACAGAATTTAACTTTTCTTTTAATTCTTCTTCGTTAATATCCATATCATCACATAAAGATTTTAAGTTAGAGTAAAAATCTCTAAGCTTCATATTTACTATGCTTAATAAAATATTAGGATCCATATATTTAAATTGCTCATTATCCATAACTAATCTCCTTTTGCATAATTATAACTTTAAATCTTAAATAAAATATAACATATATTTTTTAATAAAAAAAGCATAATATTCTATAATATTCTAAAATTCAACTAATAAAAAGCTACTTAAAAGATATACCTTCTAAGCAGCTTTTAATTGCAAAATTATTTATTTTACTTCTGGTACTTTAGAAGCTTCACTTTTTTTAGGAGACTTATATCTCTTTTTTTCCCAATATGCTTGTTGATCTTTCTTAGCCATCAAATCACCTCCGCTATACCATTAGTATAAATAATATAGCGTTAATTATTCCTCGTCGTAAACTTCTAAGTATTTTGTTTTAACTCCGTCCTTTTCCCATCCAAGAATAGAATCTAAACTAACATTTTCTGCAGACTTAAATATAGACTTTTCAACCCCATCAAAGTTTTTCTTAAGTTCCTTAATTAATTCCTTGATTTCATATCTCTTATTACTTATCTTTTCAGCCGCTACCATACATGCACAGTTTAACGGCCAAATACCTGCATTGTTAGTGAATCTCTTTATATATTCTTCCTCTACATAATATAAAGGTCTTATAAGTTCCATATCTTCAAAATTTGCTGCTTTCAACTTAGGTAACATAGTCTTAAAATTACCTGCATATAAAACATTTAAAAGTGTTGTTTCTATAACATCATTATAATGATGTCCTAAAGCTAATTTATTACATCCAAGTTCCTTAGCTTTACTATATAATGATCCTCTTCTCATTCTTGCACAAAGATAACATGGATAATCTCTTGCCATCTTATCAACAACTTCAAAAACCTTACCTTCATATATATGTACTGGTATTCCTAAGTGCTGACAATTTTCTATAAGCAATTCCTTTATTTGTGGATGATAACCAGGATCCATTGCAATAAACTCTAGTTCAAAGTTCATTTGTCCATGCTTCTTTAATTCTTGGAAGCACTTCGCCATTAACAAAGAATCCTTGCCACCAGAAATAGCTACCGCAATTTTATCGCCTTCTTCTACTAGCTTATAATCCTTAACTGCTTTTACAAATTTAGTCCATATATGTTTTCTATATGTTTTAACAAGGCTACGTTCTATTTCTTCTAAAGTTTTTTTCTCTTCAGTAGGAATAAGTCTTTCGCAACCTTTTCCAGCTATGCTAACCAATTTATCACCTCATTTAATAATACTTATCAATTATAACATCTTTTACTCTCATTGTCTTTAACTTTAATATTCTCTTTTCTATTTATTGCTTGTGGATAATCAAAAATATTATATGGATCATATTTAGCTTTAATTTTTCTTAATTTACTTAAATTTTCCCCATAATATTCTTTTTCATAATCACTTAACTCATCTATAGGAAAATTAACAAAGGATCCTTCAGTCAATTCTTTTATAAGTTTAAAGCTTTTAATAACCCATTCCTCATTAACTGAAGCATATTCATCCTCCTCCCAAACTGATTGAATTCCCATAATAAATCTTGCATCTCTATAATAGTAAGCAGTAGAAAACTTATTTATATCAGCAATAGCTCCACCTAAACCGTATAATGAAACCGCAGTATAATGGAATCCTTCTGCTGGATTTCTTATTATTTCTATTAATCTATTTATCTCTTCCTTTGTATAATCCCTATTGACATATCTTCCAGTGGATTTATATTTTTCATAATCTGGATGGCTATCTTGAATCCATCTATTACATTCTAAAATACTCTTGTCTTCAATATTTACTTCAATTTCTTTAGAAATATTTAATATTGAGCTTAGTATTTCTTTGGCTTCTCTAGCACTTCCATAAAATAATCCTGTGAATTTTACTCCTTGCCCCTTTGATGCTGAATTGTATATTGCAGTTTTTAAGTTCATTCTTCTATCTAAACTCTTAAACATTTCTTGAAGTCTTAATATAACTTCTAGTATTATTTCATTATTAGCATTAGGATAATTCACATGAATTAAGCTTCCCATATCAACTTTTTTCTTTAGGCTTATAGTCATTGATGTTACTACTCCGAAGTTGCATCCACCACTTCCCATAATTGCCCAAAATAAATCACTATTTTCATCTTTGTTTGCTATTAATTTATCACCTTTATAATTAATTATCTCTGCTTCTATCAAACTATCAGAGGCTAGTCCTAAATACCTACAAGAGTAACCCCAACCTCCACCAAGAATTAAACCAGGTACACCAACAGTAGGACATCCACCTCCTGGAAAAGCATAACCTTTATTGCCTAAATTTTCATAAACTTCTCTATTTCTAACTCCTCCACCTATTTTTACATATCCCTTTTCTTCATCTATATGTATTTTATTTATTTCACTAACATCAATTACTATTACATCATTTCCTGTTGAATATCCTTCATAACTATGTCCTCCAGATCTAACTCTAATTTCTTTGTGATTTTCTCTAGCCCATTTTATTGCATTTATAACATCTTCTTCATTATAACAATATACAATAACTAAAGGATATCTTACTATAGCTCTATTCCAAGACTTTATACTTTCTTTATATTCAATACTATCTTTTGTAATTAACTTACCTGTTAGTCCTATATAATTAACTTTATTCATTTCTACACCTTCTGTAAAATATTATACTAAGATGATATCATATTAAAATTTAAAATTAAATAATAAACTGTTAAATAGAATCTTTTAATTCAGCTACAAAATTAAAACGTCTCAAAATATAATATTTTTTCTTATATTTTGAGACGTATAATTACTTAATAAATCATTATATTATTTACACTGCTATTATTTTTTTCTTTTTGCCATAGATACCCCAATTATAGATATTATTGTTCCAAATAAAACTATTGCTGTAGATGAAGTTCCTCCTGTAGTTGGTAATCCATTATTATTTTTATTTTCTCCATCATTAATATCATTTTTATTTGCTTTTAAGTCATTAATAGCTTTATTTAATTTATCTTTTACAGCATCTACTTCCTCTTGAGTGGCATCTTCCTTGTCTAAAATCTCCTTAGCCTCTTTTAATATATTTATGAAAATTTCATAACTTTCTTTTGTATAATCTTCTTTCTTTAAAGCTTCTGCTCCAATTATTAAATTTTTCAATTGTGTTTTATCTACTTCTTCTGCCGGATTTTCATTATCAACTTCCTTTAAAGCTTCTATTGCTTTATCTAAAAGTGATTTAATATTATTTATTTCTTCTTGTGTTACATCCTCCTTAGATAAAATAGCCTTAGCTTCTGTCAATATCTCAGAAAGCTTTTTCCAACTATCTTCAGTATAGTCCTCTTTCTTTAAAGCTTCTGCCATTGTTATTGATTTACTTAATTCCGTCTTATCTAATTCTATTGGCTTTTCATTATCTACTTTCTTTAAAGATTCTATTGCCTTATCTAATAAAGATTTAATATTATTTATTTCTTCTTGTGTTGCATCCTCTTTAGATAAAACAGCCTTAGCTTCTGTCAATATCTCAGAAAGCTTTTCCCAACTATCTTCAGTATAGTCCTCTCTCTTTAGAGCTTCTACTACTGTTATTGATTTATTTAATTCTGTCTTATCTACTTCTATCGAATTTTCATTTTCATTAATTTCTATCATTGCTGGATTAAGTGATGTATTTCCCGCCTCATCAAATGCTATTACCATTATAATATAGCTTTTACCATATTCTAATCCTGTTAACTCATAATTTGTATTTTCTGTTATACCTAGTAAAGTTCCATTTAAATATATCTTATATCCCTTTACTCCTTCATTATCTATGGATGCATCCCATTTAATAATAGAAGTTGGAATTTGATTTGTACTAGCTTTTAAATTTTTTACATCACTTGGCCTTTCTTTATCTAATGCAACTTTAGTTGTCACTTTAATACTTGGAAGTTGTGCTTCTATATCATTTTTATTTACTGCTTTAACTTTAAATTCATACTCTGTTCCTGAAAGTAAATCATTTACTCTATAATATAATCCTGTAATACTATCTAGTAATATTTCTTCACCTGTTGATTTATTGATTTTATAAATATTATACTTTACTGCATCTGAAACTAAATCCCATCTTAACATTAATGTAGATGATTCTACTCCTATAGCCTCTAACTTTGCATCTCCTATTTCTGGAGGTGTTGTTATAGGTTTTTCTTCTAATGCTAAAGCTGCATCATTTAATGCCTTTGTTGCTAATTTAATATCTTGATCATTTGCATTATCATTATTCATTGTATTTACTGCATTATTATAAGCTTCCTTAAATATTCTCCATGTTTCCTCTGTATAATCTTTTTCTACTTTATTTTTATTATTTTCAATACTTGTTTGTAGTTCATTTTTATCTAATGAAGAATTATCTTCAGGTAAAAACACTTTAAAATAATCAATATTTACTTGATATTTTCCAGAACGTTCCTTAGCAATTAACTTAATGGTATGTTTACCATTTTGTAGATTTTCAAAAGATACAAGTTGTGCTTGTCCTTGATCATTTCCTTCTAAAGAATAATTAGTTGTTTCTCCTCCATCAATAGAAATGTCAAAGCTAGCAAAATTAGTATGCTTATGAACATAAACCTCTATTCCAGTTCCAGTAAATGTGTATTCAATACTACTACCTATAGCTTCAGCTCCAGTTCCTGTTTCAGTCTTAGTGCCACCATGATGTTTAGTTTGCTCACCTGCCCATGTCGACCAATTGCCTGTCCATTTGTATTCAGGATTTTTTATCCATCCATTATTATTTACAGCATCCTCTATAATAGATTCATTTATTGAACCTGGTATAGCAATTTTAACATCTACCGAATCTTTTATTAATTCATTTTCCTTAGATGTAGCTGTAACTCTAACATCCCCATTATTTGTATTAATAGTCAATAAACCATTTTCATTAATAGTTGCAAGATTAGTTGAATTACCTAATTTATCTGTAACCTTCCATTCAACATCTTTATTTGTTGCATCTTTAGGTGAAATATTAGCTATCATTTGCAAATTACTATTAGCTTTGCTTAAAGTGTATATACCTGAATCTGAAGTTACATCAACACTTGTTACTACTGATATGGTATTATCTATAACCTTAAATGCATCTAACTCTACTTTAGCCTTGCTTGCACTAGAATTTTTTGTTGCAGTTGCTCTAAGTTTAATTGTATGCTTTCCCTTTTCTAAATCATTAATAGTATATATAACCTTTTTTCTTCCTGTAGATGAACTATAGGTATCTACTTCACCCTTACTAACATCATCAATAAAGACTTCATACTTACCCCTATCTGCATTAGTAACTGCAATAACTTCTATACCTGTACCTACAAAGGTTAACTCAGCTGTTTCATTACCAGTTGGATTTTCTAAATATTTTACTGTGCCTGCATAATTAACTCCTTCAGACCAGTTTCCCCAATTTCCTACATAAGTTATACGAGAATCTTGATCATCAATATACCCTGCCATATTTCTTAAATCTTTTACAGTAATTGAATCTGATAATTTAGTCTCATTTCCATCAATAACTGCTGAAACACTATATTTAAATGTTCCTAAAATATCTTGGGCATTTTCATCTGTTAAAGATGTAGCTTCTATATTCTTACCAACTAGCAATAAATCTCCCTTATCTATTTGGCGATAAACATTATAAGTTATATCCTTTCCTTCTACAGCATCCCATTCTAAATCAATAGCTTCATCACTTGTCCTATAAGCATTTAAATTAGTTGGTGCATCTAATTTTGAAGTTGGAATATTGGTAATTGTATAAGTCTCACCCTTTACTGTATCAAAAGATATTTTTTCATTTTCTAAAGCTGTATAATTAACTAAATTTCCTTTAGAATCTTTAACAACTGATAGTCCTATATTTTCGTATTTTGTAATACACTCTCCACCATTGTTTGAAGTTATGGTAAACTTAGTAGCTTGCTTATTTTTCCATTCCATACCAATTTCAAAGTTTCCTCTTGCAACTAAGCCAGATACAGAACCATCTGCCCATTCATCAGGCATAGCAGCCATGAAATTAATATATCCCATATTACTTTGCATAAGCATTTCAGCTACTCCTGAAGTCATCCCAAAGTTTCCATCTATTTGGAATGGTTCATGAGTATCCCAAAGATTTGTTAGAATACCACTCTTGAATAATGTACGAATTAAACTATAAGCTCGATTTCCATCTCCTACTCTTGCCCACGTATTAATTCTTTGTCCCATTGCCCAACCAGTACTTTGGTCTCCACGATCATTAAGAGAAACTTTAGCTGCTTCAAGTAACTCTGGAGTTTCTACAGAAATTAAATCTCCTGGAAATAAGCCTAAAAGATGAGACATATGTCTATGTCCTTTTTGCCCCATACTTCCTAATGTTGTTTCTTCATACCATTCTTTTATTTGTCCACTTTCACCAATTTCAATTGGTCCTTTTAAATTTTTTTGTATATTTTCCCACTTTTCTATTTTCTCTGGATCTTCTCCTACTAATTTAGCTGCTGTTATAACATCTTCATACATTTGCCAAATTAAAGATTGCTCATAAGTATTTCCATTTGTTCTTGGTCCATGTTCTGGAGAATATGCTGGTGAACAAACCAATTTACCTGTTTCAGGATCTTCAATTAACATTTGCTCATATAAAACAGCCTCTTCCTTTAACATTGGATAAATTTCAGTTTTCATAAATTCTAAATCACCAGTATACTCATAATATTCCCAAACATTTTGTAAAATCCAAGGCACTGCTGCTGGAGACCATCCCCAATCGAAACTCCACCCTGGCGCTGTCCATCCAAATGGAGTATTTTGTGTATGAGCCATAAATCCATTTTCTTGATTATCATCAGTGCTTTTTATATTTGCATAAATTTCAGCAGTAACTCGTCCTGGCTCTCTTAATGATTCTATATAGTCAATTAATGGTAATGCTGTTTCTGCCATATTAGTGGAGTATGATGGCCAATAGTTCATTTGCAGATTAACATTCATATGATAATCTGAATGCCATGGAGAATTATTTGCACCTGCCCATACTCCTTGTAAGTTAGATGGTAATGATCCATCACGTGAAGAAGCTATTGATAAATATCTTCCATATTGAAATAGCATAACCTCAAGATATCTTTGTTCAGATTCTGCTGCTGTTCCATTATTATAACTACTTAAGAGCTTGTCTGTTGTCATACTTGATGCTGTTTGACCTAAATCTAAATCTACTCTAGAAAAAATCCCTTGATAATCTGACAGATGTGACTCTAGAAGACCTTCATATCCTTTTTTACTTGCTTCTACAATACGGTTGTTAACTTTAGTTCCTAGCTCTTCATCACTTTCACCTGTTCTATAATTAGGATATTCATTTTTATAATCTGTAGCTATTGAAGTTATTATAACAACTTCATCAGCCTCTTTTATATTTACTTTTCCATCTTCTAAATCAGTAATTGTACCACCAGTATTTATTACTTTAGTCTGAGAGTTAAACTTCATTTGATTATCATCTAACTCACCAGAAATAGTAATTAATCCATCTTCTGCTGTTTTAGTAAATGTGCGAGTATATCCATTATTGGTATTAGGTCCTTCACCTTCAGTATTATCTGGTTCTACCCTAACATCTAATGATAGCTTACCTTTTTCACTAGCTGAAAGTTTTGTAACCATAACATTATCAGGATAGCTTATAAAATATTCTCTCTTGTAGTTAACGTTATCATAATTGTAATTCACACTTGAAATTGCAGTATTTAAATCTAAATCCCGTGAATAATTTTTTACATTATTAAATTTTATATTATCCTTAAAATCTAAATACATATTTCCATAGCTTAGAAAATAACCATAACCTTGTGTTCCTGCATCATCACTAACTCCAGTTAATTTATTACATAAACTATTAGCTGTCTCTGTATCTCCTCTAGCAAATGCATCTTGAATTGCCTTCATTATTGGAACATCTACTCCATCAACTTTAACAGTTGCATTAGATTCTATGTTTCCTCCGTTATAGTCAGGTCTACTTTCACTTGGTCCACCAGACCAAAGTGTTTTTTCATTTAATTGAACTCTTTCGTATTCAACGCCACCAAATATACTTGCTCCCATATATCCATTGCCTAGTGGCAATGACCATTTTTGCCAACCATTATAGCTATCCTCTGCTGGTGAATCATACCATAATCGTAAATCATTATTGCTTGTATCTTTATCGGTTTGTAGATTAACATCAGCTGAAACTACTGTACCCAGAGTTGATAACAACATTGTCATACTTAGCATTAGTGATAAAATTCTTTTCTTCACTTTTATACCCCCAAAAATTAAACTTTTAAATTATAGTAATATTAGTACCTGATTACTAAATATAAATTTCTATCTATTCACTACTCCTTTCTAAATATAATTTCCATATGTTATATTCTACTTATATATCCTTTTTTCCTATCAAAATACAATACTTCCCAATATACTGTATACTTTTAACAATATTTTTACATTATAAAACTCTTAACTAATTTTTATATAAGTACTTTTATTAATTAATTTTTTTCAATAAACCTTATATATTGACTTCTATTATCACATATGTACTTTTTCATCATAGTTTATTATTAGAGTTTAATAATTGAAAGGATGTTTTTTATGTACTATCGTAAAAATGATAATTGCGATAAATGCAAAGACTGTATAAATAATCCTGGTAAAGATTATTGTAATACTGCTTGTAGTGATCCAAGTAAAAATTGCTATGAATCTAATAAAGTTTTTACCCCTAATGTTTATGGAAAGGCTTTTGTTAATCTGCAACCCTATGAAAATTTATTTAATATAAATGATGCTTTTGCTGCAGGAACAATTTTCAAAGATCTGTATAGCCCATACTGTGATGTTAAATTTATAGGAGGTGCTGATAGAGAATGAAAAGACATGATTATTTAGAAAAAATACAAAAGTTACAATTTTTTGCTATAGATTTAAACTTGTATTTAGATATTAACCCTGAATGTGAAAAAGCAAGAGCTGATTTTGAACAAATATCTTGTGAACTAAAAAAGACTATGTGGGATTATGAAAAACAATATGGCCCTTTAACAAACTTTGGTACTGCTTATTTTCAAGATCCTGAAAGCTGGGTTAATTCCCCATGGCCTTGGGAAAAGAAAAAAGGAGGTAAAAACTAATGTGGTATTACGTTAAGACTTTAGAATATCCAGTTAACCTTAAATCTACTGACATAAGAATGGCCAAGCTTCTAGTAAGTCAATATGGTGGTCCAGATGGAGAGTTAGGAGCAGCACTTAGATATTTAAATCAAAGATATTCAATGCCAACTAATAAAGCTAAGGCCCTACTAACAGATATAGGCACAGAGGAATTAGTCCATTTAAGATATATGTATAAATTGTTTAAGTACTGGTATTAATATCAGTTCTTTTTTCTTATATTCTATTATAAAGATAATTGATTTTAAATATAGATAAATAAATATATATTTTAGTTCTTTCTAATATTTTTATATTCTTTATAATAAAAAATCATCTAAATAATAAAGAATTTACTTCTTTATTATTTAGATGACTTTAAAATTTTATTATATTAATTAATTCTATTAATAATATTATCCCTAATCCTAAAACTAAGAAAAAACTAGATTTTTCACATTTTATCATCTTTTGATTACATATATTTGCTAGCTCCTTAGTCTCATTAATTAATTCTTTTTCAAAACTCTCTTGATTATTTATTGTATTTAAGAAAACTTTATATTCATCTTTTGACATTTCTGCAACTGATTTATAATATAAACATGATTTAAAATTACTAATAGATTTTCTTGGAATAATTACTAGTATTGAAAATATAGTTGAAATTACTATAAAAATAATACTTATCACTAGTAATACTTTCAAGAAACAATTGTCATTTGAAATTGATTTATATTCAATAAGAATAGCTGCTAATATAGCACTAGCAATAGCCAATATAAAACTAGCTTTTACATCTAATTTTTCTATATACGAATCAAATCTTTCCATATTAATTTCTAAAACCTCTTTTTTCATAATCATATCCTTTTATACATTTATTTTTTTTTCTACACTTTCAAAAACATCTAAAAATTCACTATATGATATATATTTATCTTGCTCTTGATCATTTAATCTTCTAAACTCATCTAATGATATATATTTTTTATCTATATATTCATCAGTATCAAATTTTATATTACTATCATCTATTATTTCTGCAATAAATCTTATTCCTGGAACATTTTTTTTATTTTCGTTTAAAAAATTATATTCCTTAATAGGATCTCCAACTTTTATATTAATATTGAATTTTTTCTTATAATCTTTTTCTATATTACTTTTAAATGATTGTCCATTTTGCATTTCACAACATCCAAAATCCCATTTTTCCTGAAATAAATCTGTATCTTTAGATCTCTTAAACATAAGTACTTCTTTTCGTGATAAATTAACACAAACAGCAACACAATGTACTTCTAATAATTTATTTCCTTCTAATAATTTTTTACTATCAGTAGATTGATTTAATATTTTATTGATTATATCTATTTTAGATTTAATATTTTTATCTTTTACAATTTTATTTATTTTTTGAAAAGAAGTCATATTATCTTCAAAGATCATCTTATCAAATTCCTTATCAATAAACTCTTTAGTAATATCATCATTATAGTATTCATCATAAAAAAAACTATCTTCTAATTTACAATTCGTATATTCATGATCATGATACCATATTATAGGATACATTTTTCCATCCCATATTCCTTTTAATTTCCTATATGCTACTATATGTATTTTATTATCTATAAACTGATTTTTAGACAATAAATATGCTAATTCCAAACTTAATGTCAATCTTCTTTGTATTGTGTTTTTAGCTATTCTAAATCCAGTATCTATATCATTTCCTTGAAATTCATATGTTGGAAGTCCTTCATCTCCATTATGATTATATATATACATCAAGTTATGTATTTTATTTGTTTGTATTTTTAAGTCCTTTGTTTTATGTACTGGAGCTATCCAAGCTGCCGCTTTCAATGATAATACATTTTGTGCCACAAACATCTCTTTCTCTTCTTCGTTGAAATTTCCATCTAAAATTTCACCATTTTTTATTTCATTTACTATATTATTTAATATTTCAAACACACTCTTAATTGAATTTTCTAACTGTTCTATATTAGCAATATTAACTATGAATACAGCTTCATCTCCAATAGTTCTCCATAATTGAGATTTATCTATCTTTTTAATCATAGATTCCTTTATTTTCTCAGTTATTGTTATTAATATTGGAAACCAACTAGTATAATTTCTAGTTTTATAACTACTTGAATTTACTAAATCAAAAGATACAAATAATATTAACTCTTCTGTATAATTTGACTTTGAATTTTCAATAAATTCATTATTATATAATTCTCCTAATTTTTTTTCTATTATTGATTTTATAGATAGTCTCGTCTCATTTTTACTCAACTATATTACCCCCATGATAAAATACCTAACCATCTTCCTCTATTTATTGCTGATTCAAGTGATACTTGAAAATATTCTGCTACTTTATTCATAGAATATGTCCCATCACCATTATAATTTTCGTTCATTATTTCAAAAAAACTTTCTCTTGGCATTAAAAAAGCAGCTGCAAATTCATGTGCTTGATATTCCATTTCTCCAACTTCTTTTCTTAAATATACCTTATCTTTATTTTTTTCCCACAAACTCTCATCGATTGCATATCCCATATGTAAAAATAAGTGTCCTAATTCATGTGCTATAGTAAACTTTTCTCTATACCTATTATCTATTTTAGGAATTTCTATAACAAATCCATCACCATTTCTATAAACTTTACCTTCAGCTCCATCTAATTCATCTTTTCTAATAATTATTCCGCCTAATTGATTAACTATATTGTCTAAATTATCTATTGGTATTCTAACCTCTAATGTTTCTACAATAATTTCAGCTATTTTATTAATTGTTTTCCTTAACTCCGAATTCATATACCCAACTCCTTACGATATAACATTATATTATATTCTATAAAAAAATATAAATTCCTTTATATTTTTTATATCTTTTTATATTTTTTATAACTATTTTTACTATATTATCTAAATAAAACATTTATATAACTCTAATTTCTTTCAAAAATTATATAATATATTCACTTTTTTAATTTTAGAAGTTAGTATTGGTTTTTTTATCCAATTTATTTGGTAGTAAATCTTCTAGTAATCTTTCTTCATTTACTGCTCTATCCTCTTCTTCTTTAATTAACATAAAACATAAATTTATATCATTTTCAATTCTATCTAACATATGATCATACATCTCCTAATCCCCCTTATAAAACTAAATAATCTTTTTTTAATAAATTTATTAAAGATCTAGATAAATTTAGCCCATTTTTATAGTATTGGTCTATTAATAACTTAACAAGAAATGTAGGAGTTTTTCCTCTCTTGTTTTTAAAATCTTTTATAGCTGCTCTTACTAACTCTTTATCTGCTAAAGATATTACTTTCTTAGCAAATCCACTATTATCTATATTTGTCACACTCCTAGCAAGTCTTACATTACTATTGTTATCTATACTATTAATTTCTATTGTAGTTTCCTCTATTTCTTGTAAAGCCTCTTCTACTGAAATTTGTCCATCTATTGGCTTTTCTCCGTTACTGTCTACTCCAACCTTTGGAGCTTTCTTCTTAGTTACTATATTAGATATAATATGCTTTAATTTTTTATAGATATTGAAATTACCTGCTAGACCTTTTCTTTTTTCTATAACAATATAACCAAGCTCTGCAAGTCTTTTAATACTTCTCTTAACTGTTGAAATTGATATATTAAGCCTTTCACTTATAACATCTATAGAAGGATAACTACATTTCTTTTCTTCATTATAAAGGCTTAAAAGATAAGAATATATTCTAAATTCATTTGATGTGATATTAGTATCTGTTATTAATTCTGTAGATAATTTTAAGAATTGCATTTGTAGTTTCCTCCTTTCATTTAATCAACGTTAATTAACCTTAATTAAATAATAACACCTTAATCAACTTTAATCAAGTATTTTTTAATTAAAGTTGATTAAGTTTAATTAATAATGTTATAATATATATAGGAGGTGTTACTATGGCAGATAAAAAAGATAGTCTTGTTAATAGACAAAGATATTCAAGTACATTTGATATAGAACTATTAGAAAAAATGAAAGAACTTTCTAAAGAAACATCTATACCAATGTCTAAATTATTAGATAAAGCTTTAGAATTATTATTAAAAGAGAATAATAAACTTTAAGTCTTAGATTTAAACTCTAAGACTTTTTTATTTTTAGCAAATACTTCTGTATTAGCTAATATAAAGCTAATTAATATTAAATATAGATAAATAAATATAGATTATAGTTCTTTATGCTACTTTTAAAAGTTTCTTTTTAATACTTTTACATTTTATGTATAAAAACTAATATTACTGTCTATAATTAAACTGATAAGTTAATATTATTAAAATATGTATTTAAAACATTTTATTCACCAAAAAATAACACTTAGAGATATAATTCACTAAGTGTTATTTTTATGGTTTTGGATTTTATTATAGATAATACTTATTAACTTATTTATTTTATAGGTTTATGGTCTAAATGAGTTTACTAAACGAACGGGATTTTTAGCAAGTATTACTAATTATATTTTATTTACTGTTATAATTGTAGTCAATAATTTTTATACATTTTTTAACATTATTGTTACTACAAATAAAGTCTAGTAAGTATGATTCTCCTACCTACTAGACTTTAAGATTATTACAATTGTTTTCTTCTCTCTTCAATTAATTTCTCTAATTCTTCTAAATCTTCTAGTGTTGCTTTATTTCTTATAAAACTTCTTGCACTACTTCTACTTCTTAAATAGTTCATATGCTCTTTATTATTTTCATTCCATTTCTTATTCGCTTTTTCTCTTGCTTCACTAATTTTTTTATCTGACATTAAAATTCTCCTTACTTCACTATTAATAATATAAGAGTTACTAAACTTATTCCTAATGCAAGTAAACTTATTCCTAAAGTTACCTTTTCTACTTTTGTCATTTTCTATTTACCTCCTTAACTTATATGATATAATATAGTTAAGAAGAAGATTTAAGGAATGGAAGGGGTGTGAACCCTTCCTTTAGTTGTTACTTGCTTAGTGCAAGTATTAGATTTATTATAGCTGTTATCAGTGTGCTTATTGATGTTATTAGCTGTATTAAATCTTTAGGCTCTATTCCTTTTTTCTTCTTCTTTTTCTTTGCCACTTTTATCACCTCCTTACAATTATATTGTACTACATGTAGTGTATAAAATCAATAGTTTTTTTCTATTTTTTATTAAATTTTGTATATTTTTATAAATAAAAAAAGTCTAGTAAGTAAGGTTATTATTCCTTACCTACCAGGCTTTAAATTATAGTTTACCTATTCTCTTTAATACTTCTTTAA
>NZ_JBNOOE010000015.1:0-74684 GCF_050585265.1 Clostridium nigeriense
ATTAATATATTTTAAATTATATTACATATTTGTATAAAATTAAAGACTGCTGACACTTTGTCAGCAGTCTGAAAAAAATCCAATAGATAATCTATTGGATTTTTATAAATATATTATATTAAATACTATAGAGCACCAATTCTCTTAAGTGTATCCGTAATATGTCTTCCTTCTTCAACACCTTCAATTATTCTTCTAGCTCTAACGCTATCTCCAATATTAACAACTTCAACATTCTTAGCTTGGAACTTTTCTTGTAATTCAGCCATTAATGGTGAGTATCCTCTCATTCCTAAACATACGAATCCATAATCGAATTCTATTTCTTCGTCTACGCCATCTTTGTTAACTATGAAGCTGCTATCTTTAATTTCTAATAATGAAGTTTCAACTCTTACATCTACTTCTTTCTTTTTAAGCATAGTCATGAAGTCAAGTTTAGTTATTACGTCCATTCCATTTCCTACAGCTGGCATTCTTTCAACTATAGTAACATTAGCACCTTTATGAGCGAAGTATTCAACTACATCTAGTCCAACAGCTCCTCCACCGATAACTCCTATCTTCTTTCCTTCTAAGTCCATTGCATTAAATTCTTTAATATTATTTATTAATCCAAATATTGATAATACTTTTGAATTTTCTTTATCAACTCTGTCATGTAATCCAGTTATTGGAGGTAATAATGGAGTTGATCCTGTAGCATTAACAATTACATCTGGTTTTAAGTTTTCTATTGCTTCAATAGTTGCAGTTGTATTTGTGAATAAATAAAGATTTCTCAATTTCTTAGCTCTATTAATTAAGTAATCTGGAAAATCATTAATTCTATCTTTAGCTGGTAATTTAGCTATTTCTCTAGCTAATCCACCTAAGTAAGGCTTAGCTTCAAATAAGAATGTAGTACATCCAACTTCAGCAGCTGTGCAAGCAGCTTCAAGTCCTGCTGTACCACCACCAATAACAACAACATTTACTGGTTTGTTAACTTTCATTGAAGTATGATTTTCTTCACCTAAAATAACTTCTGGGTTTATAGTACATCTTATTGGTCTGTTTAATCCTATTCTATGTCCGGCACATCCTATATTACAAGATATACATTTTCTTAATTCATCTTCTCTTCCGCTCTTAACTTTATTAACCCATTCTGGATCTGCTATAAGTCCACGTCCCATTGCTAATAAATCAGCATATCCTTCTGCTAATATCTTGTCCGCTACTTCTGGATTTCTAATATTTCCTGCTGTTATAACTGGCTTATTAAACTTTTCTTTGAAAGCCTTTGCCATATATGAACGCCATCCATCTTCTAAGTAGTTAGCATCTATTTGATATTGTAATGTATCATTAACTGCTGCTGAAACATTTAATATATCAATTTCATCAACAAGATATTCCATCATTTCTAGAGTATCTTCTAACTTATTACCACCTTCAATAAACTCATCTGCACTAAATCTAAAGCTTATTGGGAACATTGGTCCTACTGCTACTCTAACTCTTTCTAATACTAATTTAGCAAATCTTGTTCTATTTTCTAAACTTCCACCAAATTCATCAGTTCTCTTATTATATAGAGGAGATAAGAATTGACATAATAAGTATGAGTGTCCTCCGTGTATTTCTACTGCATCAAATCCAGCCATTTGGGCTCTTTTTGCTGCTTCTGCATACTTATCAGCTATTGCATATATTTCTTCTACAGTTAGAGGTCTTGGAATAGCTCCACCAGTTTTTGACGGTATATCTGAAGATGATACTGGAGTATTTCCCTCTATTCTTCCTGGTACAGCTGATGCTCCTGAATGGTTTATTTGTATAGCCACACAAGCACCTTGTCTATGTAATCTTTCTGTTAATCTATATAAATTCGGAATATATCTATCATGGTCTAATCTTATTTGAGTTGTACCGTTTGATCCCATTGGAAAATCAACACAAGCATTTTCTACTATGATTAATCCAGTTCCACCTTTAGCTCTTTTTTCATAATATTGAACATGCTCTTCAGTGAAATCACCCATAGCTCCACCATAATTTGTTCCCATAGGAGGCATAGCAATTCTGTTTCTAATAGTCATGTTTTTAACTGTTAGTGGCTTAAATATATTTTCGTATTTATTCATCTTCCATTCTCCCTACACTTAAATATTGATAAAGTTTTAACTTTTATATCTATAAAAATCATTAACTTAATTATAACCTTAAAATTTCTATAAATCTAATGAATGTTTTAATCATTTTTTATAGAAATAATCTATAATTAAATTTCATTAGATTTATATTTTTAATACCTTTATTAATCATTTATTTAAAAAGAGCCGTCTAAGACAGCCCTTCTTTAATGTAAAATGTATAATATAAATTACTTATTTCTTGTAATATAATCTTCTAAAGCTTCCATTGCAAGTACATATCCTTTTTCACCAAATCCACACATTTGACCGATGCAAGCTGGAGCTGTTTTAGATTCTTTTCTAAACTCTTCTCTAGCGTGTACATTTGATATATGAACTTCTACTGTTGGAATTCCAGTGTTACCTTTTATTGCATCATGTAAAGCTATGCTATAGTGTGTATATGCACCTGGGTTTATTACAACTCCATCAAACTTTTCAAAGTATGCTCTTTGTAAGAAGTCAATCATAGTTCCTTCGCAGTTACTTTGAAGAATAGTAACTTCATGTCCTCTCTTTTCCCCCTCTTCTTTTATATATTCACATATTTCAGTAAAGCTCTTTGATCCGTATATTCCTTTTTCTCTAACACCAATCATATTTATGTTTGGTCCATTAATAACCATGAATTTCATATCTTTTTCCTCCAAAACTTATTTAATAAAATCTTTTATCAAATATCTATTTATTATCTCCAAATAAGAATTCCTTCATATGTTCTATAGGCATTTCTTTACCAGTCCAACACTTAAATGCTTCCGCTCCTTGGAATAACATCATTCCAAGACCATTTATTGTTTTACATCCAACTTCTTCTGCTAATTCTAATAATCTAGTTTTTGCTGGTTGATATACAACGTCACTTACTATAAGATCTGGTCTTAACATATCTTTTTCTATATATGTTTGGCCTACATATGGTTTCATTCCCATTCCTGTTGCATTTGTAAATATTACAGAATCAGCAATTTCTCTTCTTAATACATCTTTGTCTTCTAGTCTATATAATTTAGCTTTACAATTTGTCTTTTCATTAATCTTCTTAACTGTTTCTTCTGCTCTTGCAAAGAATTCGTCATCTTGGTTAAATATTGAAAGTTCAGCTACTCCATCTAAAGCTGCTTGAATACATATTGCTGTAGCCGCCCCGCCAGCACCAACTATAGTCATCTTCTTACCGATAATATCAAATCCAGCATCTTTTAATGATGTCATATAACCAACCCCGTCAGTAATATGTCCTGTTAATACTCCATCATCATTTATAACTGTATTTACAGCTCCTGCAAGTTCAGCAGCTGGAGTTAACTTATCTAAATATTTATGAATTACAGTCTTATTTGGCATTGATACATTGCATCCTCTAGCTTGCATTGCTTTTAATCCTTTTACTGCATCCTCTAAACCGTCATTTCCAACTTCAAATGCAAGATAAGCATAATCTAATCCTAAATATTGAAATGCTTCATTATGCATCTTTGGTGAACTTGTATGTTTTATTGGTGTTGCTAATAATCCTATTAATGTAGTATAACCTGAAATACGTTTTTCCATTATATTCTCTCCTTTATATCTGGATATTCTATATATACCCAAACTTTATTTAAACTTCATTAGAATATTTTATTTCTTTCATAATATCTAAAACAAAAGGAACGTTAAATATTTAACACTTAATTTATTTTTATTATATTATAATAACTTATATTAATCCAATTGATTTTCACTGCATTATTTATAGATTAATTCTATATATATTTTAAATCACATTATTACTTTTTATAGATATACTAATAAACTTATGTTTCTTTCATTAATATAGTCTATACATTCACATTATCTTTATTCTTTTTTAACCAACTATAATATTTGTCTTTACACTCTGTAGAACAAAATTTGTTATCACTCCAGAAATCCACATAATTAGTTTCTTCATTACATACACTACATTTAAGTAAATCCTTACTTTTAATTAAATTATATTTCCTCATATTTTCATTATTAAACTTCATTTTTTCAGCCCCCATATTTATTTTTATTTATATTTTATCACTTTGCTTTGATCTTAGTAATAATATATAGAAATTTTCTATCAAATTTATAGATTTGTTTTATATATTACTGCTTTCTGCCATTAGTTTAATAGTTAAATTATTGACATATTTATTTATCTACTATATATTTATGCTGACGTTAAATAACTATATTTCACTAATACATTATTAAACACTTAATTTAAATATTAATTATTATTAGGAGATATTTTTATGAAATTTAATCTTACAAAGGAAAAAAGTGAATCTACTAAACTAGCCATAAAAATGGCTGTTTCGCTTGTACTTGCAGTAATAGTTGGTACACTTTTTATGTTATTAAGAGAATTTTTAATTAACAATGACAAGACTTCAATATGGAATTTTATAAATAGTCTTTTATTTCAAGATATATCTACTGAAGAGGGTAAAAATTCTATAGGTATTTTTTATATATTAGGTCAGTTATTTATTAATTGCCTTCAATTAATAATAATTCCAATGGTATTTTCATCAATTGCCCTTTCTATGTGCCATATTAGTGATACAAAAAAATTAGGAAGAATATCATCAAAAACCCTATTAGGTTTTTTAGCTACTTCTATATACTCTTTAATAATAGCATGTTTATTTGGATTTGTAGCTTATAATTTTGGACTATTTAGTGTGAATATTAATGCGGATATAGCTTCTTCATCAATTACTACTGGTGTTAGTAGTAATCCATTATTAGTTATTATAGATATGATACCAAACAATATTTCATCTACTTTATCTAATAATAGTATGGTGTTAGCAATAGTATTTTTAGCTGTAGTTGTTGGTCTATGTATTAATTCAGTTGGTGATAAAATATTGGTTTTAAAGAACTTACTTATAGATATTAATAATATTATTTCTGTTTTTTTAAATTTTATTATATCTAAATTTAGTCCAATTGCAGTATTTGTATTGATAACTAGAACTTTTGCTGTATATGGAATAAACCAACTTAGACCAGCTTTAATGTATATGGCTATAGTTTCCATATCATCAATATTTGTTTTCTTTACATGTTATCCTTTATTTATATATTCATTTACTAAGCTAAATCCTATGATATTTATAAAGAAATTTGCAAAAGTTGCTTTGCTAGGATTTTCTGCTGCCTCATCATCGGCAGCATTATCATTAAATGAAAAGACTACCGTTGAAGAGCTAGGAGCAAATAAAGATATATCTTCTTTTGTACTTCCATTAGGAATGACTATAAATATGAATGGTACTGCAATTATGCAAGTTATAGGAACTATTTTTATTGCAGCATCCTCAGGCTATAACTTAAATTTTCATAGTATATTATTAATAGCAGTTTTTGCACTTATAGCATCAATCGGTACTCCTTCAGCACCTGGATCATCAGCTATAATCCTATTCACAGTTTTAACGGGTATGGGCTTTAACAATAGTGCAACTTTAGTTGCTTATTCCTTAATTCTTGCCATAAACCGTCCAATGGATATGTTAGTAACTTGCTTAAATGTTGCTGGTGATTCTGCAACTGCTATAGTTGTTTCAAACTCTGAAGGATGTTTAAATAAAGACATATATATTAGTTAAAATATTACATAAAAAAAGCTATTGCATAATTACATGCATAGCTTTTTCTTTATTTAATTATCCAATTCTTATTTAGTAATTCTTTAATTATTTCTACTTTTTCTTTGCCTATGACATCTGATATTTCTTTCTCTAGTTCTTCCTTTAGGTCCTTACTTTTTTTACAATAATCTATTCCCTTATCTGTAAGTTGCATATACTTATTATTGCTTTCATTTATTACAAATTCTAAGTACCCTCTTACTTCTAATTTTTTTGCACATTTAAACATCGCTTGACGAGATATATTTGCCTGCCTAGCTACTTCTGCAATAGATATTTTTCCCATAGAAATCCTAGCTAAAAGAAATGCCTCTGTATGGGATATATCCTCTTCTTCGCTTGCTGCCCATCTATCTTCAACTTCACGCCTAAGAATAATATGTTTTTCACTTATTAAATCTATTATATTTAAATCCTTTTTCATTTCCTCACCTTACTATTTATTTTAATATATTGTACCACATATTTTATTATATTAAATTCTAACAACCTCATACCAACTCGTCAACTTAGTTGACTTTTTTTAAAATTATTGTTATACTTTGCAGGTCAACTTAGTTGACTATTTTTTATTTTTAGGAGGAAAATCTTTATTATGGGACAAACAAAATTTCAAAAATTTATTTTTACATTAATGATGTGCTTTTGCATGGTCCTCGGTATGACTATTTATAATATGCTTATAAACGATGGCTTTAGTAGCGACTTTTTTAACAATCTTATAAATGATTTTTGGCTTGGATTTTTTGTAGCACTTATACTAGATATATTTATCGTTGGAAAACTTGCAAAACCAATTGCATTAAAAATTGTTAAACCAAATGAAAATACAAAACCAATTAAAATAATATTGGCTATATCATGTTGTATGGTAGTTGGTATGGTATTATTCATGTCTATGTATGGTGCTATTGTTGCTGTTGGTTTTAATAGCACAGCTTTAAAAATTTATCCATTATGCATTGCTAGAAACTTTATAATGGCACTGCCACTTAACCTACTTATTGTATCCCCTTTAGTAAGAGTATCTTTTAATAAAATATTCCCTGTTTAATTACTTGACATTACTTTATCATAAATTTAAACTTAGAGTTAATTTTACTTATAAGAGAGGTTTGAAATTTATGAATTATACAATTAGTGAAGTCGCTAAAAAAATGAATCTTACTACTTATACACTTAGATATTATGATAAAGAAGGGTTACTTCCGTTTGTGGACAAGTCTACTAATGGAAGACGTATATTTAAAGACTCTGATATAGAATGGCTTACAATTATTGAATGTCTAAAATCATCTGGCATGCCAATAAAAGATATTAAAAATTTTATTGATTGGTGCATTGAGGGAGACAGCACATTACAGCAACGTTATGATATGTTTATTAAACAAAAACAAGCAATGGAAGAACGTATGGCAGAGCTTCAAAAAACTATGTCCATTATTGATTATAAGTGCTGGTACTATAAAACTTCATTAGATGCAGGTACTGAAAATATTCATAAAAGTACAAAATTAAGTAATATTAATACATATAAATAGATCTTTCTATTTTTTAGTATTTCCACTTGCTTCTTTTATAATTTATTTATTATAATCAATAAAACACCGAATAAAATATTATTTACTATTAACTTATAAATAATATTTTATTTGGTGCATCCTTTTTTACTTTATCTTATTGTATTCTTCGTCAGTAACTTCTTCAAGAGTAAGAGAAAAGTAATTATTCACTTATATTTACAACATAATTCTTAAATTTATTTTTTATTCTAGACGTATATTCTCCCTTATTCCATCCCATATAAATGCTCTTAAATCCTATATCATCTTTAATCTTAATCACAGAAATCTTATTTGTATTAATTGTAGGTGTATTCAAAACTATTGCAATACCCGCTCCAGCTGCAACTAATCCAGAAAGTATAGCACCTTCACTAGGTTCAGCTAGTACCTTAGGTGTATACCCTATTAAATCTGAGTATGATATCCTTTGGTCACAATATTTATCTTTATATGCTATAAAGTATTCATCTTTTAAATCCTTTAAATAAATTTCCTCTTTATTTGCTAAATGATGATTCTTAGGAACTATTAACACATACTCTACTTTCTTTACTAGAACATATTCTATTTTAGAATAGTATTTAAGAATTTCTATATCATCAAAAAACCCAAAGTCAATTCTTCCGTACTTTAAATCTTTAAAAATTTCCTCAGTAGGTTGATTATTAATATTAAATCTTACTTGCACATTATCGTTAAAGAAATTGCTTATTATAAATGGTATAAATGTTACTCCTATGCAATCAGTAGATGCTATTGAAATAACATTTTCGTTATTTTTCTTCATATTTTGAATCTTTTCTTTTCCCCTTTGAATTTCAATTAACGCTGAATCGGCATACTTTAAAAATGCCTCTCCAAACTTAGTTATTTTTATATTTCTTCCTTCCCTTTCAAAAAGCGAAACTTCTAATTCTTCTTCTAATTTTGAAATAGCTTTACTTAATGCTGGTTGAGTTACAGACAATATATTTGAAGCCGTTGTAAAATTTTTTGTTTCAGCTATTACTTTAAAATATTCTAGATGTTGTAAGTTCATTTTATCTTCTCCTTGTAATTACTGTATTTTAAATAGTTACAATCAATAACTTTTAGTTATATATTTATAATTTATTTTAATTAGACAAATAAATTAACATAGTGATACACTATCATTATTACATAAATAAATTATATTCAATAAGAAAAATATAATTTTTTTTTATATAAACATCAAACAAAACCATAGGAGGTATTTGTTGTGAATAATGTATCAAATCAATCAATAAAAGAATTAATTAAAACTAGACACTCGGTTAGAAATTATAATAGTACTCCATTATCTGAAGATGTAATAAATAAAATAGAGAATTATATTAAGAACTTACCAAATCCCTTCAATAAGGAAATACGAATAAAATTAATAAAAAGAGATTCAATTGGCAAAGATATAAAACTTGGAACCTATGGTGTTATTAAGGGTGCAAATTACTTTTTGGTATCAGCTTGTGAAAACGATGATTTATCTTTAATTTCATTAGGTTATTCTTTAGAAAAAGTTATCCTATATTGTACCTCTTTAGGACTAGGAAGTGTATGGCTTGGCGGGACTTTCAATAAAGGTGAATTTGCAAAGGCTATTACTCTAAAAGAAAATGAAATCTTACCTATAGTCTCACCTGTTGGTTATGAAGGTGGTAAAAAATCTGTTATAGCAACTTTATTTGGTAATAATACTAATAAACGAAAATTATATTCTGAACTATTCTTTAATAGAAGCTTTGATACTCCTCTTAATCCAAATGATTCTGATGAGTACTTAGAAGCACTTGAAATGCTAAGATTAGCTCCATCTGCAATGAATAAACAACCATGGAGAGTACTAAAAGAAGATAATACCTTGCACTTCTATATTACTTCTACTAAAGGTTTAACTAAAGTTGATATTGGAATAGCCCTTTGCCATTTTCATTTAGTAGCTATTGAAAATAATATAAATGGTGAATTTAAATCACTTATTTCTCAAAAAAATAAGACAAATAAGGATCTTACTTATATTACTTCTTGGACTAAATAACTATATTATTAAGGAGTGAATTTAAATGTTTAAAATAGATAGAAATAAATGTATAGCTTGTGAACAATGTATTAAAGATTGCCCTGCTAGTGTAATTTCTTTACAAGAAGGAAAAGCAGAAATTAATAATTCAAGTTGTATTAAATGTGGCCACTGTGTTGCAATATGCCCAGTAGAAGCAGTTTCAACTGATGATTATGATATGAATGAAGTAATCCCATATAATAAGGATACTTTCTCAATAAATTCTGATAATCTTTTAAACTTCATTAAATTTAGAAGAAGTGTGAGAAGATTTAAAAATAAAGAAATTGAAAAAGAAAAAATTATGAAAATAATAGACGCTGGAAGATATACTCAAACTTCAACTAATAGTCAAGATGTTTCATATACAATAGTTTCTGAAAAATTAAGTGAACTGAGAGATTTAGCATATAAAAGTTTAAAGAAAAAGGGCGAATATATATTAGAAAATTTAACACCTGAAACAGAATACTTAAAAAGATATGCTAATATGTGGCTATATAGCTACAATGAATATAAAAAAGACCCATTAAAAAATGATAGATTATTTTTTAATGCTCCATTAGCAATATTTGTTACTTCACCAACGCCAATAAATGGTGGTTTAGCTTCTTCAAATATGGAACTTATGATTGATTCCTTAGGACTTGGAACCTTCTTCAGTGGTTTCTTATTAGTTGCTGCCCAAGATAATAAAGAAATCTTAAATTTACTTCAAATAGAAGATGGCAAACAAATAATTTCTTGTTTAGTTATTGGTTATCCTGATGTAAAGTACCAAAGAACCCCTCCAAGAAAAGCTGCAAATATTAATTGGATATAATATCATAAAAAATAAAAAAGGTTGTATATTCATACAATATACAACCTTTTTTATATTAATTACCACTTACCGTTAGCCATATGTCCTGCAAGTTCTGCTTTACATCTTTGTTTTATAACCCAAGCTTCATTTTTTGCTTTTTCAAATCCATTTACACACTTTGGATCAAGGTTTATTTCTATACCTTCCTTAGCAAGCTTAGCAATCTTATCTGCTAATATAATCATTTCTGCATGTATACTATTAGTTCTATCTGAAGCATAGATTTTTTCAGCTTCTTCACTGCTAAGTTCAACAAATTTTTCTTTTCCTAAATTACATTTAGGACAAAATTCTGGTGCTTCCACTCCTTCATGAACATATCCACATATACTACATCTAAATAATTTTTTCATAATATTCTCTCCCTATATCTATAAAATTTATTTTTTCTATAATTACTATACATATATAATAACTCTAATAATATCTATTGTCAATTAATAATATTTATTATCAAATAATTATCTTTCTCATTTTATATTTAGTATATTGTAAAATTGAATTTACTTAACTATTTACGGATTTTAATCCATTTAAAATTATCTTCTCTGTTAATGTCGCCATATATTCAGGAGATTCATTAAGCCCATTTTTAAGCCAATAGTCTATTAACCCAATGGCTCCGTATAAAATAAAGGAATAATATTTATCAAAAAGGTCTTTATCATTTTTTTTGAAAATACTAGACCAACTACTATATCCTTTATCATATATTAAAGATACTATTTTTTTTATAAAATCCATATCTCCACTTTTACAAAGAACTACCATGCAAAAGTCGCTATTTTGAGCTATATAAGTAAATATATCTTTTAATATTGGTTTCGTCTCAATCTTATTTGGTAAAATCTCATGGGATAATATCATATCTTTAAATTCTTCAAAGAGTTCTTTTTCAATTTCCTCTAGCATATGAAAAACATCTTTATAATGTAAATAGAAAGTTCCCCTATTTATATCTGCTTCTTCACATAGCTCTTTTACTGTAATAGAATTCACACTTTTATCCTTCATAAGTTTTATTAAGCTTTTTTTTAATATTTCCTGAGTTTTTCTTACTCTCCTATCTTTATTAGCCATAAAAAAATCCCTTTCTGAACAATATTAATATTAAATGTTGATTAATGAACTAATTGAACAATATTGATTATTGTGTTCGGTATTTAATCTAATTATAATAAATATCAAATAAAAAAACAACACAGTGTTCAATAATTTTAGCTGATTATACTATTGGATACAAAATAAAATAGGAAGGTGATATTATGGATGACCTAAAACAAAATAAGTCTCAATTACTTAAAATTATCAAATTTATCGCAGTTATAGCAGTAATATTAATTCCTACGATTTATACTACTGTTTTCTTAGGGTCAATGTGGGATCCTTATGGAAACGTAGATAAACTACCTGTAGCTGTAGTAAATCTAGATAAAGCTTGTGATTACAATGGTGAAGAATTAGCTGTTGGAGATGAGCTCGTTAATAATCTTAAAGAGAATTCTTCACTTGATTTTAGCTTTGTAGACGAGAAAACCGCTCAGGAAGGATTAGATAATGGATCTTATTATATGGTAATTACAATTCCTGAAAATTTCTCTTATAATGCTACAACTCTTTTAGAGGATAACCCTCAAAAAATGGAATTGCAATATAAGATAAATCCAGGAAAAAACTATATTGCTTCTAAAATGAGTGAATCAGCTATTCAAAAAATTACAGCATCTATAGAAAATAGTGTTACTGAAGTTTATGCTAAAGCTGTGTTTGATGAGTTTACTTCTACAGGATCTAAGTTATTTGATGCTGCTGATGGTGCCTCTCAAATAAGTGATGGCTTATCATCTTTAAAAGAAGGTTCTGATACTATTAGTTCAAATCTAAAACTTTTATATGACAGTAGCTTAACCTTCACAGATGGAATAAATACATATGAAGCAGGAATTAATAATTATTTATCTGCTGTAGAAGAAATACAAACTGGTTCTAAAACCTTAAATACAGGAATTAGTACATTAAATGATAAAACTTCAACTCTTGCTGAAGGTGTAAATACCCTAAATAATGGTGCTAACAGTCTATATGCAGGTTTACAGAACTATACTTTAGGAGTTGCTTCATTAAAAGATGGTACTTCTCAACTTAATTCAAATTCTAATAATTTATTAACTGGTGCTAATACATTAAACTCTGGATTATCAGATTTACAAAAAGGAAGTGAAAATCTTCTTAGTGGACTAAATATTTTATCCTCTTCTATTGGCACTTCGGTAAATAGTGAGAATAGTAAAAACATCGAAACTTTAACTAATTCTTTAGACAGTCTAAATTCAGGTATTAATACTATTAATGATACTATTAAAAATAGTTCCAGTACTGATTTAACTTCTTCCTTCACAGGTTTAGGAGCAAATTTAACTAATGTAGGTAATTCAGTTCAAAATTCTTCAAACTATATTAGTGAAATTAATAATAAAATATCCTCAATTAAAGAGTCTAATTGGTTTAAGGCATTAGATCCTACAACTCAAGAAGATATTATAAAAGGTTTATCCGAACCTTTAAATAATTTAGGTACAGAATTAAATAATATAGCTACTGAAACTTCATCAGCTTCTAATAATTTAAATTCAGCTGTGAATGGAATATCTAATATATCTAACCAAGTAGAAGAAGTAAAAGCAGCTTTAGGAACTCTTGCTAAGAATTCAAACCTACTTCTTGAAAAAGCAAAATCTACTATAAGTAGTTTATATTCAGGCCTTGAAACTGTAAAAACTACTTTAGATAATCAAATAATACCTGGAGTTAAAACTATTAATTCTGGTATAACTTCTTTAAATAATGGTAGTGAAAAATTAGCTTCTGGAATTGAAACCTATACTTCTGGAGTTTCTAAGTTATATGATGGTGCTAATACATTAAATTCGAATTCTGAAGCCCTAGTAAATGGTTCAAAGAGTTTAGCAAATGGAACAACTACTTTAAATTCTTCAATTCCAACTTTAACAGATGGAATTGCTCAAATTGCTCAAGGATCAAATACTTTAACTCAAGGATTAGACACATTATCAGAAAATAATTCTTCATTAAAATCAGGAATTAGTACAATAAATTCAGCTTCTACATCTATTTCTGAAGGTGTATCAAAGCTTTATGATGGCTCATTAAAATTAAGTGATGGTGCTAATGAATTAAAAGATGGATCAGATACTTTAAAAGAAGCTCTTGAAGAAGGTGCAGAAGTTGCATCAAGCACTAAATTATCTGATGAATCAAGAGAAATGTTTGCTTCACCTGTAGAAGGTGTAGAATCATTTAATTCTTATATTGCTAATAATGGTAGTGCAATGTCAGCATATATGATGTGTGTAGGTTTATGGGTAGGCTGCCTAGCTTTATGTATCCTTTTCTCTACTGAAAAAGACCTTAAGAATGGAAAAGAAAATCCAAAAGCATTCTGGCCTAAGAAAGCATTAAAACTTTGCTGTATAGCAATTGTTCAGGCTGTTATTATGGTTAGCGCACTTATGCTATTTAACGGACTTGATCCAGCTTATTTAGGTAGAACATATTTAGTTGCAATATCTGCCTCATTATCATTTATGGCTATTGTTTACTTAATGAATCTACTTTTAGGTAAGGTAGGAAGCTTCATATTATTAGTATTTATGGTTTTACAATTAAGCGGTTCTGCAGGAACTTATCCAATAGAACTTTCAGATAATTTCTTTAAAGCTATTCACAATTATATGCCATTTACCTATGCTGTAGATGGATTTAGAAACGGAATATCTACAGGATTATCAATAGTTCCTCAAATAGCTGTTCTTTTAGGAATAGGTCTTGTTTGCTTAATACTTTCTATATTTGTAGTACTTAAGAAAAATAAAAATACTAAAACAAGCCTACCAGAATTACTAGATGCAGCAATATAAATTTTAAATCCTTTAAAATTTAAAAACTCCTATGTGTAACATAACTACACATAGGAGTTTTCTATAAATAAAATTTTGGTAATATTTTCTAATAAGTTCTCTTCCACATTGATTTACTAAACATAATAAGCATTGGATAAATTTCTAACCTACCAGCAAGCATACAGAATGATAGTACAATCTTACTTAAAGGTGAAAATCCTGAAAAGTTACCTGTTGGACCAACCATTTCAAAGCCTGGTCCTATATTGCTTATTGATGTTAATACAGCCGTTGATGTTGTAATTAAATCAAAACCATCAAAAGAAACAATTATAGTTCCAATAATGGTCATTACAGAATAGGCTCCTAAAAATAGAAACACACCCGATATTGTTTCCTCATCTACTACCTTACCATCCATTTTCACACTTTGTATTCTCTTTGGATGAAGTACCTTATCTATTCCACGTCTTATTGCCTTTAGCATTATTACTATTCTTGTTGTCTTTATTCCCCCACTAGTTGATCCAGCCATAGCTCCTGACATCATAAGAATTAATATTATAACCTTACTCAATGTTGGCCATAAATTAAAGTCTACTGTAGCATAACCTGTTGTTGTTATTATAGATACAACTTGGAAGGATGATTGTCTAATTGACTCTCCTATTTTCCCATTATTTAAGCTTAATATATTAATAGTGATAAAAACTATAGATACTCCAATCATCAATAAATAATATCTTAGTTCTTCGCTATTAAAGAAATTTTTAAAACTTCCTTTTAAAATTTGAAAATATAGGGCAAAATTAACTCCAAATAGTAACATAAATATTGTAATAATCCACTCAACTGCAGGACTATTAAAAGCTGCAACACTGGTATTCATATTAGAGAATCCACCAGTCCCAGCTGTTCCTAATGCATGTATTATAGCATCATAAAATGAGAGGCCTGCAAGCATTAATAATATTGTTTGTACTATAGTTAATATAAAATATATTATGTATAATATCTTTGCTGTTTCACTTATCTTTGGAACAATCTTACTAGGATTAGGCCCTGGACTTTCTGCCTTCAATAGATATATTGTATTAGACCCTAATGACGGTACTAAGGCCAATATAAATATTAAGAATCCCATTCCTCCTATCCAGTGCGTAAAGCTTCGCCAAAATAATATTCCTCTAGGTAGAGACTCAATCTCTGAAAGTAGAGTTGCTCCTGTTGTTGTAAAACCCGATACCGTTTCAAAAAATGAATCTACAAAAGATGGAATTGCTCCACTTATTACAAATGGTAAGGCTCCAAAAATTGATATTACAATCCATGATAATCCTACAGTAAAGGCTCCTTCCTTTGCATACATTTCCTTATCTCTAACTTTAATTCTACGTAAAACCAATGCTATAGGTAACATTAAAATTATAGTAAAAAGAAAAGCATTTGCATCTCCATCACCATAGTATAAGGCTACGCTAAATGGAATTATCATAAGCAACAATTCATATAATAATACATTTCCAATAAATCTTAAAACCACTTTATAATTCATTTAAACTACCACCTACGAAATATGTCATCAATTTGTAATAGCTTCTTATGCTTAGATACAATAATTACCCTATCGTTTACCTTTAAGCAATCATCACCTGTGGGAATAATAATCTTATTATCTCTAACAATTGTAGCTACTAGTGCATTTTCATTGAATTCTATATTCTTAAACTTCTCATTTATATTAGTTGTATCATTACCTACTATAAACTCTATCGCCTCAGCCTTATCATTACAAATTCTATATATATTTTCTATAAAACTTTTTTTCTTGTTTTTTAATGATCTTACATATTTCAATATTTTATAGGCAGTAACTAACTTTGGATTTACCATCGTATTTATTCCAACAGTTTTTCCTATATTTCTATAATTATCTCTTGTAATTTTTGTAATTACATTACTTACAGATCTATTGTTAGCTAAAATAGAGGCTATTATATTATCCTCATCCCTACCTGTTAATGTAATAAAACTATCCACTTCTACTAAACTTTCAGATAATAAAAGTTCTTCATCCATACCATCACCATTTATTACTATTGAGTTTGGTAAAAGCTCATTAAGCTCCTCACATACACTTAAATCTTTTTCTATTATTTTGCAGCTAACTCCTACATCATTTATTATCTTAGTAAGGTAATATGCTATCTTACCTCCACCTACTATCATAGCTCTCTTAACTTTTTTCTTATACTTCCCAAGCTTATTAAATAAGTTTTGAATATCTTTATGCTCACCTATTACATACACCCTATCATCTTTTTGGAAAATGTAATCCCCCTTAGGCATTATAAATTCATCATTTTTTTCTACACCACAGAAGAGCACATTTCCTCTAATAAAACCAATATCACTTATCTTCTTTCCTTCAAGCGCTGTATCCCCAACCTTAAATCCAACTAAATTTACCTTTCCATCAGAAAAATTATCAATACTACATACTGATGGATATTTAATAAGTTTAGCTATCTCTATAGCTGCAGCCTTTTCTGGATTTATTACTAAATCTATGCCAACAGCTTCAGTTAACAGTGTTATTTCTTCATCGTAACTTGGATTTCTTACCCTAGCTACTGTATATTTAGCACCTAACTTTTTTGATGCAAGAGAGCAAAGCATATTCAATTCATCACTATCTGTAACAGATATTAATAGGTCTGCCTCCCTTACTCCAGCCTCTTCAAGTACCTTTAAACTAGTTGCATTCCCCTTAACACACATTACATCAAGATTATTGTTTACATGCTCTAAAGCTAAATCCTTCTTATCTATAATGGTTACATTATCTCCATCAATAGATAGGTATTGAGCTAGAGTATACCCAACCTTACCAGCACCAACTATAATAACGTTCATTTCATATCTCCTTATAATTTCAATACAATCCTTTGTGCAATAAATCAATTATACAATACAAAAATTATTAATTCTATCTATAAAATATTTTTAAATATATACTTTTTTGTAATATTAAATAAGATTTTCCCTAAAAAATTTTTAACATAAATGAAGAAGGAGTATATTTAATAAATACTCCTTCTCCATAATTTATATAATCAACTAGACAATGCTTTATCTTAAGTTTTATTTAATATATTTATCTAAATTTTTTTATAGTTCTTCACCATTAGTTTCTATTACTTTCTTATACCAAAAAAAGCTCTTCTTTCTTGACCTATCTAAAGTACCTGTTCCATCATTATGTTTATCTACATAAATAAATCCATATCTTTTTTTCATTTCACCAGTTCCTGCACTTACAAGATCAATACATCCCCATGGAGTATATCCCCATAGTTCAACACCATCATCAATAGCTTCTTTCATTTGTTCAATATGAGCCTTTAAGTAATTAATTCTATAATCATCATTAATTGATCCATCATCTTCTATAGTATCAACAGCACCCAATCCATTTTCTACAACCATCATTGGAATTCTATATCTATTATATATTTTATTTAAAGTAATTCTTAACCCAACAGGATCTATTTGCCATCCCCAATCACTTGCTTCTAGGTAAGGATTTTTTAATCCCATACTTAAGTTTCCACCTGTAGTCTCAACATCTGTATTGTTGCTTACACAGTTTGACATATAATAACTAAATGTATAGAAGTCAACACATCCATCTTTTAATATTTCTAAATCTCCGTCTTCCATATTAATTTTTATATTATTTTCTCTGAAATAACGTTTTGCTGCACCTGAGTACTCTCCTCTTACTTGTACATCTCCACATAAATAGTTTGATAACTCCTCTTGTTGTTGAGCCATTAATACATCTTCTGGATTACAAGTATATGGGTATAAAGCTCCATAAGCTATCATACATCCAATTTTAAAATCCTTATTTATTGAATGCCCTAACTTAACAGCCTTTGCACTAGCAACAAACTGATGATGTAATGCTTGGAAGCACTCTTGTTTATGATCATTTTCATAATGTCCAAACTTTATTTCTCTTATTTCATCAAACATAACTCCAGCACCCATAAATGCAGCAGCTGGTCCATGTGTTAATATATTAATTTCATTAAATGTTAACCAATATTTAACTACATTCTTATATCTATTAAATATTGTTTCACAATATCTTAAATAGCAATCTATAGTTTCTCTACCTAACCACCCATTATATTTTTTAGTTAACCCAAATGGTGTTTCATAATGAGAAATAGTAACTAAAGGTTCTATATTATATTTTTTTAATTCAGCAAATACATTATCGTAGAACTTTAATCCTTCTTCATTTGGCTCTAATTCATCTCCATTTGGAAATATTCTTGTCCAGTTTATAGACATTCTAAATGTTTTAAATCCCATTTCTGCAAATAATGCAATATCTTCCTTATATCTATGATAAAAATCTATTCCAACATGACTTGGATAATATGTTCCTTCTTCTAATTCAGATGTTATTCTTCTAGCTGTTGTATGTGTTCCACCAGTTAACATATCTGATGTACTCAGCCCTTTTCCACCCTCTCTATATCCACCTTCAAATTGGTTGGCAGCTGTAGCTCCTCCCCATAAAAAATTTTCTGGAAATTTAACATTACTCATAATTTACCTCCATAATCATATAAATATCTATTTTAAAATTCCACCATTAGTTTCTATAACCTCTTTATACCAATAGAAACTCTTTTTCTTATATCTTTCTAATGTTCCAGTTCCATCATCATGACGATCTACATAAATGAACCCATATCTTTTTTTAAGTTGTGCAGTAGATGCACTTACTAGGTCAATACATCCCCAAGTAGTGTATCCCATAACTTCAACTCCATCTTCAATAGCTGCTGCTACTTGAACTAAATGATCATTTAGATATTGAATTCTATAATCATCATTTACTGTTTTATTTCCATTTTCATCAATAATTAATTCATCTACAGCTCCTAATCCATTTTCAACAATAAATAGTGGTTTTTGATATCTATCATATAAGAAGTTAAGAATATATCTTAATCCCTTTGGATCAATTTGCCATCCCCACTCAGATGCTGATAAGTATGGATTTGGTACACCTTGAATAAGGTTTCCTGCTCCAGCTTTCTTTTTTTCTTCATCTGCTGTAACACAAGAACTCATGTAGTAAGAGAAAGAAATAAAATCAACAGTATTCTTTAATATTTCTTCATCTCCATCTTCCATTCTTATTGATATTCCATTTTCTTTAAAGTATTTATTTAAATATTTTGGATACGAACCTCTTACATGAACATCCGCAAAATAAAGATTTTGTCTATCCTCTAACATTGTTTCAATAACATCATCAGGATTTGGTGTTAAGGGATAATTTGGTATAGCAATTATCATGCATCCGATTTTGAATTCTGGATTTATTTCATGACCTATTTTAACTGCTAAAGCACTTGCTACTAATTCATGATGAATTGCTTGATAAAGATCACTCTTGCTAAGTTTTGATTTATCAGTTAATATACCACCACTCATAAGAGGAGCATGTAATACTGAGTTTATTTCATTAAAAGTTAACCAGTACTTTACTTTGTCCTTATATCTTGTGAATACGGTTCTTACATAATTTTCATAAAAACCTATTAGTCTTCTATCTACCCATCCATCATATTTTTTTGCAAGATTTAATGGAGTCTCATAGTGAGATAATGTTACTAACGGCTCTATTCCATATTTAGCTAACTCATCAAATACTTTGTCATAGAATTCTAATCCCTTTTCATTTGGCTCTGCATCATCCCCATTTGGGAATATTCTAGACCAAGCTATTGAAAGCCTAAAAGTTTTAAATCCCATTTCTGCAAACATCTTAATATCTTCTTTATATCTATTATAAAAATCTATTCCTACTAATTTCATATTGTCTTCTGTTGGTACTTCTGTTGGTACTGACATAATACCTTTTGGCATTATATCTTGAATTGATAATCCTTTACCATCTACATTATAAGCACCTTCACATTGATTAGCTGCAGTAGCACCACCCCATAAAAAATCTTTTGGAAATCTATTATTCATTTTCTTATCCTCCATCCTAATTTTTAAGATTAAGACTCCCTCGTCTAATTAGCTTTGGAGTCCTAATCTCATCGTAATTTTTCTTATATCATTACTTTAATTAATTCTTCTTTACATTCTATTTCTTTTTTATCTGTTTCAATTACATCTAAGTAATTATCTGAATTTGTAATTATTACTGGTGTTGTAACTGAAAATCCAGCTTCTTTAATAGCATTTATATTAAATTCTAATAATAATTGTCCTGCTTTTACCTTATCTCCTTGTGCGATTTTAGGAGTAAAACCTTTTCCATTTAATTGGACTGTATCCATACCTATGTGAATAAGTATTTCAGCTCCATTATCACTTGTAATTCCTATTGCATGATATGTTGGAAATAATGTTGTTATAACTCCATCCACAGGGGATACTACTTTACCTTCGCTTGGCTCAATAGCTATACCTTTACCTAATAGACCCTTTGAGAATACTTCATCTTTAACCATTTCTAAAGGTAGAACTTCTCCTTTTACTGGACTAACTAAAACTTCTTTGCTTATTAATTCTGTAGATTTAATTGAATCTTTATTTTCATTTTTTAAACCATATTCTTTTTCATCATCCTTATAAATAACAAACATTGTTATACATCCTAAGACTAATCCTACAACCATTGCTATTAACATTCCATAAAATCCCTTATCAATTCCTGATGGACTAATATAGCTTGGAAGAGCAAATATACCAAGACCACCTACCATATATCCTGTTGTTCTAAAGAAACCAATTATTCCACCTGTAACAGCTCCAACTATACAGCTTAATATAAACGGTTTCTTCTTTGGTAATGTAATACCATAAATAGCTGGTTCAGTAACTCCAAAGAATCCTGAAATAACTGAAGGAATACATAATGATCTTAATTTTTTATTTTTTGTTTTCATCATAATACCCATAACTACACCTGTTTGAGCAAAACATACTGCTACTGTTGGTGCTAAAACTGGATCTCCGCCTAAAATTGCTAAATTATTCATAGCTATTGGAACTAATCCCCAATGTAATCCAAACATAACAAATACTTGCCAAAAACCACCTAGGAATATTCCTGCTACTAAAGGACTAAAATTATAAATACTCATTGTTACATCACCTAAAAGATTAGATGCCCATGTAGCAACTGGTCCTATTGCCATGAATGTAAGTGGAACAACAATTAATAATGTAAAAAATGGAACTAGGAAAGCTTTAACTACATCTGGAATAATCTTTTTAAATATCTTTTCTGCTTTAGATGCTATATATATTGCTAAAATTATTGGAATAACTGTTGATGAATACCCACTTGCTGGCATCACCATTGGAATTCCAATAAAATCTAAAGTTTGTCCAGCTATTCCTGTAATTGTTGGATATACTAATGATGCTCCAATAGCCATACCTGTGAATTGATTTAATTTAAACTTCTTAGCTGCTGTAAACCCTAAGAATATTGGGAAGAAATAAAATAAACAATCTCCAATTGCATTTAACACCATATATGTTGAGCTTGTATCTTCTAATAACTTTGTTGCTACTAATACTGCATTTAATCCCTTAATCATACCTGTAGCACAAAGTACACCTAGTACAGGTTGGAATACCCCTGAAACAATATCTATAAAAGCATTTAATGGACTTAACTTTTCTTTTTCTGCATTTTCTGAAGCAGTAGAAAATCCACCTATTGAAACTACATCAGCATAAACATCAGGAACATGATTTCCTATTACAACTTGATATTGTCCACCACTTTTAACAACAGTAACAACCCCATCCATATTTTTTAATACTTCTGTATTAGCTTTACTCTCATCTTTCAACTTAAAACGTAGTCTTGTAATACAGTGAGTCAAACTGTTTACGTTTTCTTTTCCTCCAACATTAGCTATAATATCTTTTGCTAATTTTTCGTACTTCATAAAATACACTCCTTTATTTTAAAAACTAATTATTACTGAAAATAAAAAATAGCGAGACCTAATATGATAGAATTTGAATTCCATTCTATCTAAATTATAGTCTCGCCTGCATTACCAGTAACAATCATTATTTAAATGTAAACCTTTAATATGCCTTAATTTTATATCACAATCTCTAACTTGTCAACATTTTTTTATAAATTTATTTCATTGTTATTCTTTGTATATGAACTGTTAAATATAATTTTTCTTCATCATCAAGTTCTTTATCTAGATAATCCTCTATTTTTAACATACATTTATATGCATCTGCATATTTTTCTTTTACTTGCTTCAATAAAAAATCCTCATTATTATCTGACTTTTCTTCTTTATTATGATTTTTTTTATTTAATCTTTTAAAGAAAAATCTTAAATGTGTAATAAATCTATCATAACTTAAAGAGTCTTCATCGAGTTTAATATTATATGTATACCTTACAATATTTAAAATATCATTTATCATTTTAGTTTGCTTAGTAATATCTCCTACTTCTTTAAAGGAATTATTTACTTGTGCATTCACTAAATGTAAAGCTATGTTAGCAGCCTCATCTTCTGGTAACTTAACGCCTACCTCATCTTCAATAAAATCCAAAGCTTTTAAACCTATTTTGAACTCTTTAGGATAAAACTTTTTTATTTCCCAAATTATTGGATTGTTTATATTAAAACCCTCTTTGTATAATTTAATTGTATTACTTATATGATCTGTGAGTGTTACATATATATATTCACTTATTTCTACATCTAATATATTTTTAGCATATTCTATAATATCATAGCATACATATATTATTTCCTTAGGCATGTCATCTAAAAGCATTTTAAATTTTTCTGAAGCTGCCTTTTCTTTAAGAATAAAAGTTTTCTCAACCTTTTCTAAATCTATATTATCTCCTACATTCTTCTTAAATCCGATTCCACGGCCCATTACTACAACTTCATGTTTATTTGAGTCTAATGCTAATATTGAATTATTATTAAATATCTTTTGTATTACCATATTGCCTCTCCTCTTACACTGTTATTTAGTAACATTATATTATTAATCTATTTTATTAACAATTCAAAATAATAAAAAAATTTTTTAAGTCCTTTAAAATTTCTTCTGTTGATTGAATATTGATATTATTAAGTAATATTTATAAATATTTAAGATAAAAGAAAAAAAGGCTTAAATGCCTAAACATCAAGCCTTCCAGTATATATAATGGTAGTCCCTAGGGGAATTGAACCCCTGATTCCACCGTGAGAGGGTGGCGTCTTAACCCCTTGACCAAGGGACCATATTACAATCACTATACCATATTTTTAATAAATATCCAATTTTTATTTATGGTAATTTCACTTTTATTTCATTGGTTATACCACATTTTAGAAACGAATCCTAATATTCTCTTTAATTTACTACCTATATTATAATTCTAAGCATAATTTAGCCATAATACTATATATATTTAATAGTTTTTATATTCAAAATAAGTACTTCAAAGCTAAAGAAAGAAAATTATAAAATATTATTCAAATCATATCATACTAATAATTTCTTAAATATAAAATATTAGCCCTAGCCATGTAATAGCTAAGGCTAAAAAACTATATTATTTTTATCCTATAAATATATAATTCTCTACTTCTTCCATTGTAGGAATGGATGTTATAGCACCATAACTTGTGCAAGTTATAGCTCCAACTTTATTAGCAAACCCAACTATTTCTTCCCACTTTTCAAATGACACTTCATTTTTATTATCTATTTTAGATAATTGTGATAATACAGCTCCTACAAATGCATCTCCTGCTCCAGTTGAATCCTTTTGATGTATTTTAATTGATCCTACAATAGTTGTCTTTCCATCTTTAATTATCATAGTTCCTTCTTTTCCTAAAGTAATTGCTATTGTATTCAATTTACTATCTATAAGAGATTTAACAGCTAATTCTAGAGAATTTGTCTCAGTTAAAAGCATTGCCTCTTCATCACTTATTTTTATAAATTCAGCTTCTCTCATAAAATTCCAACAATCATCTTTATATCGCTTCATTATATCATCTGTTATTAAAACATCTCTATAGTTAGGATCAAATGTTATAATAGCCTTTTTATTCTTAGCTTCTTCTAAAGCTTTATAATAAGTATTTCTAAGCTTTCCTGGTAAAAATGCTGTTGCTGAACCGAAATGAACTATAGTGTCATTATCTATTAATAATTCTTCTATATTAACATCATATTCGCCGTCTCCACCTCTATAAAAATCAAAGTTTCTTTCCCCTGACTTATCTAGTGATACTATAGCTATAGTTGTTTTTCCATCTCTTTTTAAATACTTTGTATTAACAGAATTACTTATCAAAACTTCTTCTAAATATTTACCGAAGTTATCTCTACCTACTTGTCCTAAAAAATAAGCCTTTCCCTCTAATTTACTAATTGCTACTGCAACATTTGCTGGAGCACCACCTGGTTTCTTGCTATAATCCTCTCCATCTTTTGATACTAAATCTATTAATAACTCTCCTATACAATACACTTTCTTCATTGTACTTCTCCCCTAATCTAAAATTCCTGAATTCAACATATACTTAGTATAATTATACTCTATTTTATCATCTGTATATATTTCTATTCCTGTAGATTTTTCTAATGGAAATACCCTTGTACTCATAGTTATCTTTCCACCATCTATAAATATTTCAATTATACTTTTATCTACTATAACTTCTATATCTATATTTTTACCTATATTTATTTCAGCTTCTCTAACTAATCCATATTCCTCAATAAATTTATGTTTCATTTCATTTCTATCAAGAGAAACACTATTAAGCTCTTTATTGAAGTTTAAATTTAGACTTTCTTCATTAGAAGAACATAGTTTTATACCAAAACTATTTGCTTTATCTAATGATAAATTTATTTTTAAATAATATGTATTACTCTCATTTTCTATTATTTCATTTTTATTTACAACTCCGTTTTGGTTTACTATTACCTTACTTAATTTTTCTATTTCTTTTACTGGTTTTTGTATTAATTTATTATTATGAATTGATAATTCTCTAGGGAAGGTTAAGCAATGAGCCCACAATTTTTCATCTGTTGGGTATTTAAATTCTCCCATTCCAGCCCATGCAAGTAATAATGTTTGTCCGTCTTTTCCCTTAAAACTTTGTGGTGCATAAAAATCAAAACCCTTATCTAATTCTTCATATACATCTACCCTAAATTTTAAATTATCTATATCTAATTTTCCTATTGCATATATTACATTAAATATATTGTTATACTTATTTCCTTGTTTTTCTATACCTTGTGGTGAAAATATTAAAACATCCTTACCATCTATACTTGTATAATCTGGACATTCCCACATGTAACCAAATTCCTTAGGGAAGTTTTCTAACTCTAATTCCCCCATAAACCCCCATGCTATTCCATCATTAGATTTGTACACAATAAATGTTCCTGTTTCATCTATTCTTTGTGCTCCAAGAATCATGTAATACTTATCTTCTATTTTAAATACCTTAGGGTCTCTTACATGTCCCGTATATCCACTAGGCACACCTTCAATTATAGGGTTTCCTTCATATTTTTTTATTTCTCCATCTTTATTCATTATGGCTAAACATTGATTTGCACTTCTATTTTCTTTATCAAATTTTATATTTCCAGTATAGTATAAGTATAACTCTCCATTTATCTCAATTGAGTTTCCTGAATAAGCTCCATGGGATTCATATTTTTCAGTTGGAATTATCGCAACCGGAAGTCTTTCCCATGTAACTAAATCATCTGATTCTAAATGGGCCCAATGTTTCATTCCATGTGTAACTCCAAAGGGATACCATTGATGAAAAACATGATATTTTCCATTAAAATAAGCCAATCCATTTGGATCATTTAACAATCCATATTGAGGATGTATGTGATATATAGGCTTCCATAACTTATCTTGTGCCTTATTTTTTAAATCTAATAATTCTTCTTCTGTTGCTTCTAATATAGTTCTATGTTTTGGTTCCTTAAAAATATCCATCAATATTTCCTTTCCTTAATTAGCTACCTTATCTTCACCTTTTATTTTACCATATGCAATTGTTAGTATTGCTCCTGCAACTAATGCTATTACATGAGCTATTAAATAATTTAAATGTCCATGATTTTCAGCTGCTACAATAGCAATTCCAGGAATAGCTGTAGCTCCAAATCCTATTGCCGATACCTTAGTTATATAAATATAAGCTCCACCTAAAGTAGCTCCTATGCAACCTGCTATTAATGGGAATTTATTCTTTAAAGTTACCCCAAATATTGCTGGCTCTGATATACCAAACAAAACTGATCCAAATGATGATATACATATTTGTTTTACTTTATCATCTTTCCATTTTAAGAATAAATATCCTAACACAGCTCCACCTTGTGCAATTAATGCTACTGACATTAAAGGCATTATGAAATTTCTGCCTGTATCAGCTATTAATTGAGCTTCTACAGCTCCTATAACGTGATGTAATCCTGTTATAACTATTATTTGTTGAACTCCTGCAAATAACATATATCCAAATATTCCCAAGTTTTCTGTAGACCATAATAATGATGCTGTTACAATATTAGCTAATTCACGTCCTGCTGGTCCAACTACTGTAAATAATAAGAATGTTGCTACTATAACTGTAGCTATAGGTGATAAAAATAGCTTGACCATATCTGGTATATGCTTATTAAAGAACTTATCTAACTTAGCAGTTACGAATCCAATCATTAATGCTATTATTATTCCACCTTGGAATGCAACTAATTCTACATTTAATCCAAATAAATTGATTACTTCTGGTTCTACACTTCCATTACCAACTGAATATGCATTAGCCAAATCTGGATGTAACATTATAGCACCTATAACTAAACCCAATACTGGAGAACCACCATAACGTTTAGTTGCTGAATATGCTACTAAAAGTGGTAATATTGTAAATATTCCTGTAGAAGCAATTTGTATAAATCTATTTACTCCTGCTAATGATGGAAACATTTCTATTATCGACTGTTCCCCAAATATACCTTGCTGACTTAATAATCCAGTAAGCCCCATTAATAAAGCTGCTGCTAATAATCCTGGAATTATCTCTACAAAAACATCTGATAATGATTTTATTGATTTTTGTAACCAATTTTGTTTTTGAGATGCTACTGCTTTTGCTTCTCCTAATGACATTTCTCCTTTTCCAGTTTCTTTAATAAATGCATCATAAACATTATTTACAGTTCCAGCTCCAAATATTATTTGTAACTGATCTCCAGCAATAAATACACCTTTAACTAAATCGATTTTTTCTATTGCATCTAAATCCGCACTATTATTATCATTTAATACTAATCTTAATCTAGTAGCACAGTGTGCTGCACCCTCTACATTTTCTCTTCCTCCAACAAATTTTAATAACTCTTTAGAAATTGATTTATACTGTTCGTTATTTTTACTCATTTTTTCTCCTCCTACTATAGAAACCGGTTTCCACACTCTATAGATAGAATATATCACTATTCTTTTTATAATTCAATACTTTTAGAAAACTTTTTCATAAAGAATTTTATTGTTATAAAATTGTTTACATTGCAACCACCTTATAATTTCTAAAAAATAAAAAGAAAAGAAATATCACACAATGAAAAATTAATAAAAAAATTATTTACAGGATAATATCTTTATAATTTCCTAAAGAGTAAAAAAACTCCCAAAGGAGTTTCGAAAAGAAATTAATTTTAGTAATTCTCTAATAACTACATCAATAATTTTTAATTCTTAATTTTTCTCTTTGTATGACAACCTCTTATAATTGTTATTTCATACTTTTAATGCTATTCCCTTTAATTAGATTAAATCCTATTGTTTGAATATCTGGTACTTCTGCTCCATCTATCATTTTTATTATACTATTTGCTGCAATCTTTCCTACCTCTTCATTATGAAATTTAATTGTAGTTAAACTCGGTGTAATTATTTCTGACACATCATATCCTCCAAAACCAGATAATGATATATCCTCCTTAACCTTTTTACCTAATGAATTCATTGCTTTTATTACACCTAGGGCTATGTTATCTGTAGCACATATTACCATGGTTGGATCATAATTTTTTAATACATTATATGATACTTTTTCTGATGTTTTTGCGGTGAAATCTGTAATTTCAACTCTAATATCTTTGATATTATGCTCTTTTAGCTTATCTATTATACCAGCTTTACGCTTTACTCCAACAGCTATATCAAATTCATCTACTCCCAAATATAATATTCTCTCATGTCCTAAACTCGCTACATATTCTCCAATAGCTGCTCCAGCATTATAGTCATCATTTATTATTGATTTAACACCCTTACATTCCTGCCCTATTATTAAAACAGGTATTTTAAGCTTATTTATAATTTCTTTATGCCTACTGGTAATCTCAGTAGCAACTAAAATTATTCCATCAACCTTTAATCTGCTTAAACTCTCCAAATTATCTATTTCTAGATTCTTATTATGGCTAGTATTTAATATTAACGGGTTATACAAATTTTCTCTTAAAGTACTATCTATAGACATTATAACTCTTGATGTAACAATAGAATCTAAACATGGTGCTATAACCCCTATAAATCTACTTCTTTTTGCCTTTAAACTTTGTGCAAAAGCATTGGGTTCATAATTATTTTCCTCTATAACCTTTTTAATCTTTAACTTTGTTTCATCACTAACACTTCCACCATTTAAATACTTAGAAATTGTACTTTTTGCTACTCCTGCTAATTCAGCAATATCCTTAATAGTTAAATTACTCATTTTTTCTCCTATATTAATCTTACTTCTATAATATTAACCTTTTTTAAATTTAGCATGTATTAATTATAAGATAAAAATATGCTTATGTAAAAAAACATATTTTCTATTAAAGATAAAATTTCATAAAAATGAGGATTCAAAATATGAATCCTCACTCTTATGAATTAATATTAAAAATTATTTTTATACTTACCTTTTATATTTGTCTTCATATATTACAAATAAAATCATAGTAATTTGCTTTATTCAACTGACTTTAGAGCTTCAAGCATATCAACATTCTTTAATTTATTGTTAACATAATATTTTAAAACAAATACAATAATTGTAATTAATATAAATGGAATTGCATAAACTCCAATCCAACGATTTGGATTAAACATAACATCATCTGGTGGAACAACATTTAAAATATAACTATGCAATAGTATACCAAATCCCCATCCGATGATAATTCCAATAAATGATAATAGGATTGTTTCTCTATAGATATACATAGTCACTTCTTTATCAAAAAATCCTAAAACCTTGATTGTTGACAATTCTCTAATTCTTTCTGATACATTAATATTAGTTAAATTATATAGAATAACAATTGCTAATAGTGTTGCCACAATAATTAATACTTCCATAATTTTATTTAGTGAAGTAACTATAGTATCAATTTGTGAAGTCAAAGTTGTATTTTGAACAACTCCCTTAACTGCTGTTAATTCCATAAATTTAGATGCTTCTTTATTTGTGTTATCTACACTTGCATCTTTTAAGATAACAAGCTTAGCATTACTATCATAAGATTTACCATAAACATTTTCATATTCTTTTGAGTTCATAAAAATAAAATGTCCCATATACATTTCACAAATATTAGATACCTTAACTGTTTTTTCATTATTCTCACTATCTGTAAAAGTAAAAGTGTCGCCTTCTTTAACATCTAATAATTCAGCTAAACGTTCTGATATAACGGCACCATCATCTGTTAATCCTAGTTTCTCATTACTCATTCTATCTTTAAGAGAAATGTAACTATTAAAATCATTTTCATCTTCAGAAACAATCAATTTTATCTCCTGACGATCATTATTTTTACCAGCTACTTTCGATACTGTTTCATAATATATATTAGAGTAACTATCTATTCCATTTGATTTTAATAAATCTGAAAATTCATTTTTATCGCTTTCTTTTATATTACTATTTTGAGCAACAATAATATCATACTTGATAATATCTCCAAATTGACTATCTTTCATTCCAGCAATAGAATTCTTAACTCCGAATCCTGTAAATAATAGTGCTACTGATCCAGCTACACCAAAAATAGTCATGAACATTCTTTTTTTATACCTAAAGATATTTCTTGCTGTAACCTTATGAGTAAAACTCATTCGATTCCATATTACTGTAATATACTCCATTAAGATTTTAGAACCAGATACTGGAGGTTTAGGAAGTAATAATGTAGCAGGTTTATCTTTTAATTCTTTGCTTGCTACTATATGAGCAGGAATGACAGCACTTATAATAGATAAAATAATAGCTGCTAGTGTAACTCCCCAATGAAAATGCAATTCAATTTTAGGGATTGTAAATCCTTTACTATATGCATTATAAACAATATACGGTAACAATGTATGTCCTAAAACTATTCCTATAACAGTTCCAAGCATTCCTGAAGTAGCGCCATAGATAGTAAATTTTTTGATAATATCAAAATCATCATAACCTAATGCCTTTAAAGTTCCTGAGTTTATTCTTTCTTCATCAACAAAACGAGTCATTGTAGTAAGGGTTACTAAAGCTGCTACTAAATATAAAAATATAGGGAACACCTTCGCTAAAGAATCTACAATGGATGAAACTGTATTATAAATTTTATACCCTTCACTTCCCAGAATCTCTCTACGACTATTTAATGAATAAATAGGATTTGATAAATCATCAAGTGCTTTTTCTGCATCTTTTAATTTTTCTTCATTTTCATTAATTTCTTTCTGTGCTTTTGGTTCTTCTTCTTGGAATTCCTGTAATTTTTCATTATATTCTGTTTCTTTAGATGTAAGTTCACTCTTGGCTGCTTCAAGTTGACTTATTCCTGAACTATATTCACTCTTGGCACTTACCAGTTGCTGTTTAGCATTCTCTAATTGAAGATTTCCTTCATCAAGCTGTGACTTTGCTAGTGCCAATTTTCCCTCTGCCTGTGTTATCGCTAACTGTCCATTTTGCAATTCTTGATTTTTTGCATCAATTTGTGCCTGTGCTTCATTTACTTTAGCAATACCTGGATTGTAAGTCCCTTCTATAAAAGTATTATACTCACTTTCAATTTGTTGAAGCTGTGCCTTATATTCTAATATTTTCTGTTCCAACTGATTTTTTTCTAATTCAGAAATATTAGGATCAGCTATGGCTGATTCCATTTGACTAATTCCTACTTTTAGAGAAGCAATACCTTCTTCATATTGTTGTTTACCACTTTGAAGTTGTGTTTTAATATCATTAACTTCTTTTTGTTTAGTACTTATTTCTTCTTTACCTGACTCTAATTGATTCTTCTTTACTGCCAGTTCACTAATTCCACTATCATATTCAGATTTCTTCTGATTAAGATAATTCTCATTTTCAGCTATTTCTGCTTCCCCTTTTTCAATCTGACTCTTAGCGTCATTTAGTTTTACTTCATTTTCCTCAATCTGAATTTTAGCTGATTCAATTTGACTATTAGCGTCATCTAGCTGAGACTTAGCATCTTCTAATTGTTTCTTAGCATCTTCTAATTGCTTTTTACCATCATCTATCTTACTTTTATATTCTTCTTGAATAGATTCCATTCTGATTTCTGGCTGATCTTCCAACAACTCAGATAAATTATCCTTATGTGCTTGAATCAAATCAACGTATTCATCGCTATATGGATCAACTCCTTGAGTATCTTCAAAAGTAATCTTTGCCATCATATACACATCAGAATCAAAAACTTCTTCATTCACCACTGCAAAGCTATTTAATTCTCCTGTTCCAGCAGTAGTTTGTCCACGGTTTATACTAGATAAAATCTCACCTGAATTAATATATCCAACAATTTTAAAATCATGTATCTTTAAAATCTTTGCTCCAGTAATATCAGCTTTTTCAGTAAAATTAATAGTATCTCCTATTTTATAATCATCACTATAAGTACTATCAATAGCAATTTCATCATCCGATATTGGCATTCGCCCTTCAACTATTTCATATTGTGAAACTAATTCGGGTTTAGAAAATATTCTGAAGCTTATATTAGTATTTTCAACAACAACATCCTTGAGATAAATATATTCAATATCTTTAATGTCCTCGGCTTTTTCAATAGTACTTTGATCAATTTCATTAATCCCATAATCCCCAATTATTGTTATATCGGCAATATTAAGATTCTCAAAATAACCTTTTCCAGTTGCTCTCATATCTGGTCCCGTTACAAATAGACCAACCAATGCAAAAGAACCTAAGGCCATTAGCATCATAATTGAGAAGAATCTTCCCCATGAATTAGAGAATGACTTTCTGATGTCTTTCCATAACATTCTTTTTCTCATCCATATCACCTACCATTCGATATCAGCAATTTTTTTCGGATTTGGATTTATATCGATTTTTTTAACTTTAGCATCGTGCATATGAATCACACGGTCAGCAATTTCAGCAATAGCAGCATTATGAGTTACAATAATAACAGTTGCTCCATGTTCTCGGCTCATATCCTGAAGTATTTGCAGAACCTGCTTTCCTGTATTATAATCAAGTGCTCCTGTCGGTTCATCACATAAAAGGATTTTCGGATTTTTAGCAACTGCCCTGGCTATCGCTACACGTTGTTGCTCTCCTCCTGAAAGCTGTGCTGGGAAATTATCAATACGCTTCTCTAGACCAACATCTTTTAAAACCTCAATTGGATCCCTTGCATCCTTAAGAATTTCGGAAGCCAACTCAACATTCTCCTTAGCGGTAAGATTAGTAACCAAATTATAGAACTGAAAAACAAACCCAACATCACTACGTCTATATGCAGTTAACTGCTTGAGATTATAATTGGAAATGTCCTTACCATCAATGATTACCTTCCCCTCACTATTAGTATCCATTCCTCCAAGAATATTTAGAACAGTAGATTTACCAGCGCCTGATGAGCCTAAAATAACTACTAATTCTCCTTTTTCAATAGAAAAACTAACATCATTATTAGCAACAATTTCTGTATCACCAGTTTTATAACGTTTATAGCTATGAATCATTTCTATATAGCTCATGTTCTTTTCCCCTCTCTTAAATAGACAACATGTTGATTTATTTATGGATTTATTTTATACTATGCCTATAAAACAATCAATAATCACTTTTTTAAATGTGTTGATTTAAGGAGGAAAAATTAAATATGACTCAGAAACGAAAGACACAAACTAAAACCATAATTAAAAATGTCTTTACGCAACTTCTTATTGAGAAAGGATTTAATTCTTTAACAGTGAGTGATATTACTAGAATATCAAATATCAACAGAGGAACTTTCTACTTACATTATGTTGATAAATATGATTTACTTGAGCAATTAGAAAATGAAATAATCAGTGAACTTACTAATATTTTATTAAAAGATTCAGAATACAATTTAAATAATCCCTTGGAATTAATTCCTTATTCCTCAATTTTAAATGCTCTATATTACGTAAAAGAAGATTTTGAATTTATCATGGCTTTAATAGGTAATAAAGGAGATTCTGCTTTCGTAGAAAAATTTAAAGATATTATAAAAAAGTTAATAGAGTCCAGAGTAAATAAATCCAATAGCTTAAGTTTATCTATGAAAGGAATCCCCAATGATTACGCCAATGAAATTTTACTTAGCAGTATAATATCCGTTATTTTACTTTGGATAAGAAAAGGTGGAGTAGAATCTCCAGAAGATATTGCTAAAATTATTAGTCAAGCAAAAGAAATTGCCCCTTATGAGTTGTTAATTTAGATTTACATTAATTTAAACTACTATAGTAAATACTTCTTCATTTTACAAAAAGGATGTGAGAAGATTTATGTAAAAACAAATTTTCTACATCCTTAAATATACCTAAAAAAATCATTAAGTCTATTTTCTCATTCATAGAAGCCATATTATTAATATTAATTCGTATGTGTCCAATGTGTGTAAGTTCGCCTTGCCAAATATAAAATTTGGAGGCAATATATGTAACACCTACTCACATTCGTTCCTAGGTGTAAGTTCGCCTTGCCAAATATAAAATTTGGAGGCTTACTTATGGTACGGTTCTCCGTATCGGTAATAAGTGAGGTTTTAAATTATAAATTATTTATATAAAATATATCTTAAATCCTAATAACATTCATCACTTATTATTTTACCATCAACAATTTTTATTATTCTTGAACATTGTTTTGCAATATTATAATCATGTGTTACTATGATAATTGTTTTACCTAATTTATTTATTTCTAAAAGTAATTCCATAATATCTTGTCCTGTTTTTTGGTCTAAATTACCTGTAGGCTCATCTGCTAGTATAATTTCTGCTTCTGTTACCAATGCCCTAGCTATTGCTACTCTTTGTTGTTGTCCACCTGATAATTTATTAATTTTTTTATCTTTATGCTCTAAAAGCCCAACTTTCTTAAGATAAAACTCTGATTTAATTATTCTTTCCTTGTTACTACATTTTCTATATGTTAAAGGAAGCATAACATTTTCTAAGACCGTATATTGCTTTAATAATGCAAAATATTGAAATATAAAACTAAAAAAACTATTTCTTAATTTATTAGGTTTATTTTTTATTAATTCTTCTACTTCTTTTCCATTAATATAATAATTTCCACTAGTCTTACTATCTACTATTCCTAATATATTTAATAAAGTACTCTTTCCTGAACCAGATGGTCCCATTATAGCAATTAATTCACCTTTTCTAATCTTTAAATTAATATTATCCAAAACTATAGTATTATTATCATATATTTTTGATATATTCTCTAATTTTAAAAGCTCCATTATTCAGTACCTCCAATTAACTCTTTAGGTTGAACCCTTTTTAATATTTCAAATAGTATTAAACTAGTAAAAATATTTATTATTATAATAGTTAATACAATAGGTATAAAAAATGTCATATTAAAATTTATAAAAACAATATTTTCAACTGTATTATATCTTGTCGCTTTTATAAAATTTATATTTATTATATAAGTTAAAAATATAGTTAATATAGATGCTATAATCGATAATATAATATTCTCTGAAATAACCTTCAAACAAATTGCTTTAAAGTTTTCTCCTAAAACTATTCTTATGCCAAACTCTCTTCTTCTAAAAGTTATAGATAATATAGTAGATATGATTACCCCTATTAATGCAATAAATACTGAAATAATTAAAAATGGTACCCATTGTTTATTTGATTCAAAAAATCCATTTAAATCACTTTTTATAGCTTCTTTCATATTTTTAATAATAATTTCGTCTGAATTTATAATTTTTTCTTCATTATCATTAAATTTTATAAAAAATTCTTTACTTCCAATAGGAGGACTATTTTCACTCATTGGTATAATGAAAGAATTTTTAGAATTTATATAAGAAGATAAATAGTAATTACTTTCTATAAAGTATTTATTTGCTTTCAAAAAACCTACTACAATATATTTTTGTCCTGAATATTTATCTTCAAAAACATCATTTATTTTACATTTATTCTTGTAATCATTTCCTAATATAATTGGAATTGGATTTGATGGATTAAACAAAAAATCCTCTCCATTAAAGCCTTTACCTTGAATAAAATTTTCATTTAACATATTGTAATAATCTTCATTAATACTTACTCCAATAATATCGTAATCATTTAAACTCTCTATATATAATGATATCGTTGAATAAGCTCCTATAAGTCCTTTTTCTTCTTCATTTATTTTTTCTACAAGTTCAATATATAAATCATTATCTCTTCTAACTATTGAATCATCTTTAGCATTTATTAAATATATCTCTTCAATATCATTCAAAGCCCATCTATTACTTGAATTAACTATAGCACCATCAAAATATATATTTAATATGCTATAAGAAATAAATAATGTAAAAGTTAATTGTATCACTGTCAATATAGCACTATTTTTTCTAGTTTTAATTCCATATAAAATATCTTTTAAAATAAACATAGTTTTACTCCTTTAAAATATATGATATATTATCATTATTATTTTTAGGATAAATAAATTTTACTATTATAAAAACTAATAAAATAGTAATAATAGGAACCACTATAATATTATTGATTGAAATTTTCATTGGAATATTCCTTGTTTTTATATTATTTATATCTAAAATTTGTTGAATACTCAATCCCAAAGTAGATGCAATTATTGCACAAATTGATAGTTTTGAAAATTCACTTATTATAATACTAAAATTACTTGCTCCTAGTACACTTTTTGTGTAAATCTCTTTTCTTTTTGAAAAACTAAAATATGAAATAAATAAAACTAAATTTATTAAACTTATAAATATAAGACATAATGAATATAAGACTCTTGTAAAGAAATATGTGTTTACCTTAAATGAATTTATTAAAAATTGAAACTTTTTATTTATTATATTTATTTTTAAATTATCATTGTTTTCTTTTAAAAGTTTTTTGATTAATCCTATTTCTATATTTATTTTCCTATTGCTAGAAATTAGTATAGATAATACTCCATCTTTAATAGCAATATCATATCCTAACTTATCCCTATTATTATCATATGGAATGTAAATATATTTTTCCAATTCCGGGAAATTATTAAAATCTAATTTTCCTATGATATTATAGCTATTAGGATATATATTAATTAAATCTCCTATTTTAAAATCCTCTCCACTAACAACTACATTTTCAGTATTATTATCTAGTTTATTTCCATCTATAATTTCATTATTCCATCCATTATAATTAAAAACATATATCTTAAATATACCATTAAAAATATTAATATCAGTAATTATATTAATATCATTTAAATTTTTCTGTCCAAACTCACTTAATTCTTTTAAATCTTCATCTGTAACTCCATATAAAGACATTTCATATATATACTTTGATTTTCCAACTAAACTTCCTAAATATTTTTCATAATAATCTTCAAACGATGTTATTGATATTGATATTGCAAAGCTAAATATCATCAAAGAAAAAGTTATCAATATATAATATATTTTATTTGCTTTAAAATCTCTTAATAAAAATCTCATAAAACCTCTCCTTAAATATAAAAGTAATAGAAAAATTTCTATTACTTTTATATTTATTAATTTTAATCAAGATAAAGACTTTTAGATATTTCTTCACTTTCTGTAGGATATGTCCAAATATGGTCTGAATAAATACGAGAAGCATTGCTACCTGTTAATGAAACTGAAACCGTATTCCCAGAGTAAGGATTATAAGAAACTTTTTCTTTATAATGTCCTGCATTAGATGATACATTAGTTAATATTTTTTTTAAACCTTGAGATGGTGCTGTAGTTGTTGATTGTGCATAAAAGTTACTTCCATCTGTATAATATCCTTTTAATGAACAATAATTTGAAACTGAAGAAGCTGCAAAAGCATTAACCCCCATTATTGATAACCCAACTAAACTTAATGATATTATTTTCTTTTTCAATTTAATCACCTCTAACCTAATATTGTTATGCATAACTCATTATTATTTTGCCATTTTTTTCTTTATTTTTCAATTTTTATTAACAAATTTTAACATACATTAATTTGCTTTTAACAAAATTTGTAAATAATCTATAAATACTATTAAATACTTTATTTTATATAGCAATATCTAAGTTCAATATACTTACTCCAACACTTCTCAACATAAAAGAAGAAGGAGTACCCTTTATAGATACGCCTTCTTCTTTGCTTATATAGTCAACCAAACTATCATTTATTTTTAGTTTTATTGAATCTATTTCTCTTGATTCATTTATAGTTATTTCTGATATTATCATATGAAGCAATTTCTTCTGTTGCTCTCTTGTTGCACTTTCTGTTAGTACTTTTCCAAAACTCTCTAGTATACTCTTTATGAACTCATATAGTATTTCTTCACTCACATCATCTGAAAGTGTAACCAGCAATGGTTCTTTTTTCTCTTGAAGACTTTTTACTCTTTTGTTTAGTTATTCTTTTCTTTATTCTATATGAATTTAACTTACTTATGATACGGTATTTTTGCTAATAAAAACATTCTTAACCATTGAAATTACTGGCTTAAGACCACTTTTCGCATTTATTTATGGTACGGTTCTCCGTATCAGTATTAAGTGAGGTTTCTTTATATTCATTTATTAGCTAAACTATAATTTATACTATTCTTTTTTGTTCTTATAAAAATTAAAATCAAAATAATGTGTCTTTTTATTCACAAGTATTGTGCCTATTTGCCCTTTTTCACATTTTTTGACCGGTATAGCATTTGCACCATTTAAACATTCTAATGTACCAAAGTATACAGAATAATAATTCATATCAAATTGAATAGCCATCCAATACGCTTCTGCATTATATTTTTCAGATGCCCTTTTTGCTTTTTCGTAAGCATTAGTTCCGAGATTATAGTAACCATTAAGTTTCCCATCCACTCCAAATTTATTTCGTGCCTTAACACTTATTATTAAACGCCTATCCCCTTTTTCACAATATATATCAGCATATTCTTCATTCATATGCTCATCATTTAAATTTCGAATTTTATCGTATTGTTCATCAACTAATGTTTTAATTGCGAATAATTCACCAAGCTCTCCTAATGACTTTTTTCTAGCAGCTTCTTTTTTGTTTTCTATATCCATTTCTCCATCTCTCCATGCTCAATATATCAACCTTATAATTTATATTTTCTAAATCTATAAATATTATAATATTTACTAATTATAATCTCAATATTTTATCTTATTGTTATATAGCAATATCCAAATTCAATACACTCATTCCAACATTTCTTAACATAAATGAAGAAGGAGTACCCTCTATAGATACTCCTTCTTCTTTACTTATATATTCAACCAAGCTATCATTTATTTTTAGTTTTATTGAATCTATTTCTCTTGCTTCATTTATAGTTATTTCTGATATTATCATATGAAGCAATTTCTTCTGTTGCTCTCTTGTTGCACTTTCTGTTAGCAATTCACTGAAATTCTCTAGTATGCTCTTTATGAACTCATAAGGTATTTCTTCACTTGCATCATCTGAAAGCGTAACTAGAAATGGTTCTTTCTCCCCTTGAAGACTTTTTGCTCTTTTGTTTAGCTCATCTTTTCTCTCCTTGAACTCTTCCTTAGATATTAGTTCTTCTTCATATGCCTCGAAAAGTTTAGTTTTCTTTCTATCTATCTTTTCAAGCTCTTTATCTATTCTTTCTAGCTCTTTCTTAGCTGGACTTATCTTTTTATGTCTTTCTTTATTAATGTTATTTACTATAGATTTAACCATTTTCTCATTAGAAAGTAATTCTGAAATCTTATTAAATACATACTCATTAGCTTTATCAACTCTTATTGTATTAGAGTTACATACACTTGTACCTTTATTCTTCCATGCTCCACAACAGTAATAAGCTATTCTCTTCTTAGTTCCATCAGCTAACTTATTGGTAGTTCTTGAAATCACCATACCAGCTCTACATTTAGGACATCTTAGTATTCCTGTTAGTGGATATTCACCATCATATATTCTTGATGGTTTACCTTTCTTACTTTCCATGATTGCTTGTACCTTATCCCATAACACTTCATCTATTATAGGTTCATGTATTCCATCTGTTATTATTGGATTAGCATTTATATTTCTTCTTCTCTTTTCTGACCAGTTTTGTCTTACATTATACCTAACCTTTCCTATGTATACTGGGTTAGTTAGAATTTCTCTTATTGAACCTACTGAAAAATCATTACCTTTCTTAGTCTTATAACCTAGCTTATTTAGTTGATTAGTAATAGCCTTATATCCTTTTCCACTAACATATTCATTGAAAATAAATCTTACTGATTCTGCTTCCTTTTTATTTATTGTTAGCTTACTCTTTCTTCTCTTTGCTCCCTCTTGATTCTCCATAGGAATTAAGTCATACCCTAAGACTCGTCCTCCACACCATTCTCCTGATTTTGCTTTTGCACACATTCCCATTTTTACATTTTGAGCTATTGTTCCTCTCTCGAATTCTCCTATCAATGCCATCATCTGAAATTGCATTTTTCCTGCTGGAGTACTATTGTCGAACTGCTCTGAATAATAATTGAAAGCTATATTATTCTGCTCTAGTATATCTACTATCTTTAGAACATCTGAAAGCTTTCTACTTATTCTATTAATTTTCCAAGAAATCACCATCTGAAACTTTCTTTCCTCTGCATCCTTTAGAAGTTCCTTTAGTGCTGGTCTATTTTTTATATCTTTACCACTTATTCCTCTATCTGAATACACTTTATATACTGAATAGTTCATTTTATTACACCAATCTCTTAGAAGTCTTTCTTGTTCATCTATACTATATCCTTCTTCTGCTTGTTCTATTGTACTTACTCTACAGTATATAGCAACATATTCTATCTTATTTACTTTATCTATATTCATTTTTATTCTCCTATAATCATTAACCTATTTCTACTGAAAATATCGACACTATCGGTACTACGGTTATGACGATATTCTCTATTACAATTATTCTTGGATAGTAAGGGGTAAAGGTAGATAAGTAGATAAAAAGTTTTATTTATAAAAAATAAATTTTTATTTTTTAATTTTATTTAGCTCTACTACTTTACCCCCTTTACCCCCAATCATTTATTATTTTCTTATTATTGTATTCATCTTACTTCCCCGCTTTTCCCATAATCCCGTAAGATTTTACTATTGTTATAAAAACTTATTTATTTTTAGTTTTCTTTTTTATTTATTATAGACCTATTATTTTTTACGGGTTTACGGGATTTACGGGAATTATACATCTTGGTGTTGATTCTGCCTCTATTTAGGACTTATTACCTTCTTCTTCTATTATTTATTTCATTTCCCTTGGACGTATGGTCGCATAGAGCTTTCACTCTTTTCTTACTTACATTCTCTTTTTATGTAACTCTTTTTACTCCTATTTAGAAATTTAATATGTCCTTACGTCCAACTTATTGATTTTCTTTACTTCTATTCAACCTAAGTTAGCCCTACTTACAACCTCTATCAGTCCAATACTACATTAACTAAATTCAATCTTATTTAACATCTTCCTCAACCAATTAGTTGTATAATCTAGCTTCTTAGATAATTCTTTCAAGTTCTTACCATTGTAATTTTTTATAAGATACTCTTCTATGTACTCCTTAGAGTATAATCTCATTGGAAAGTTTACTTGTTGACCTCTAAAATGTTTATGTATTTTTAATGTATTATCTAATCCTAGTAATTCAACTAACTCTTCGTATACTCCATTATAATCTGACTTATTCATATAACACTTCCTCCTAAAATATAAAAAAGAGTTAATGCTTCTTTTTATTAGAAACATTAACTCTTTAATCAGATTTATAATATATATTTGACTACATCATTTAAAACAGTTGATTTACTATTTCTTTGTTGTTTTTATTTTGAGTGTTATTATTTATTCTCAATTTCTGAAATCTCTGCTTTCTAGTATGTTATTGTTGCTTTCTGATGTATTTCTCTTTATTGGTAGATTAGATTTTTATCTCTTTCTATTGTTATTATTTTATTATCTATTGTAATTTATTAGACTTTCTTAATTCTATCTATATCAATTGGTATAGTTTTCTTCATCCATTCCTTTTGTTGTTATATTATCTTAATTGTATCATTATATATTGATTAGATTTTCTTCATCTTATTGTATCTATTTCTTATCACTTTATATCTTCTTTATTATTATTAACTTTATTTGATATAATTTTTATTATTACTTTATATTATTGAAATTTCTTAATCAATTATTTTTAACTTGTATCTATTCTTAATTATCTTCTTATTGTAATGTTATTATATACTTCTTCCTATCATTTTTATTTATTGTATTTACTCTTATCATTCTTATTATTTATTTTATTTTTTATTGAAATAGATTTTTATTAATCTATTCCAATTCTTATTTTTATTATAAGGCTTTAGCCCCCCTATCCCCCCGTTACTCTTTCCAAGTTCCAAGTTCCAAGTCCTTAGTTCCTATTCCCTAGTTCCAAGTTTCATTATTTTTATGTTTTATCATTTCAATTCTTTTTATTTTTTAGTGAAATTAGATTTTCCTATCACATATTATTTGTTATGACTTATCCTTGATTTCAAGTGGAATTATTGAGCCTAGGATTTCCTGTACCTTCAACATCACATGGTCTTTCATGCCTTGTTATCCTAGGTTGTAATGTTATGAAGCTATTATTTACTGATTTTTCTTTATTACTTACCATCTTATTTAGAAAACATTCAATTTATCCTCTCTTCGCAGTTTTTTATTCCTATGGCTACATTTATTCACATTTTCTAAAATCTCTGCTTTATGATGTGCTATCGTTGCTTTTTAGGTGTACTTAGATTGATTGTAGTTACAATTTTTCTCTTTATCCTATGTTCAAGATAAATTATATCTTTACTTAGACTTCTTCTATTCTTTCTCCTCAATCTTATTCTTACTGAAAATATCGTCACTATCGTTATATCGATACTACTATTACAACGATATTTTTCAGTAGTTTATTATTGCTATAAAAAAAATTAGCTTATTGTTATAATATCATCACAATGAATTTATTATTCTTAATTGTGATGATATTATATATTAATTCTTACACTTCTTAATTATTAGACAACTTCTTAGATTTTTTAATTGTAAAACATTCACTAGATATTTATTTAAAATCTAATGAATACTTAATAAAAATTTATTTATAGAAATTTTCTTATGAAATCCTTAGACACTCCGAACATAGCTGATGCTTTAGATACTGCTTGTGCTTCTGATAAACCTGATGATATCATATCCAAGACTACACTTATTATCTTCAATATAAGTAAAAGATTCAACTATTTCACCTCCTTTAAGTAAGTGTAAATATATGAGTAACTATCCCTTACTGGTATAAGCTTGATTACATATTTACTTAACTCTAAATCAACATATAATAGAGTTTCATTATCATATCCTGTACCATTACATAGGCTAACTATATTATTAAAATTATCTATCAACTCGAATTGAATATAATTAAGTTCTTGTTGTAACTTTCTTAAATCTATTTCTCTTTTATTATTTAATTCAATTATTAACTCTCTTGGATTCCATTGATTAGACAACCTTCCATCGTAGAAGTCGAACCTCATTACTCCAAGAAGTTCTTTACTATCATAATTAAAATACTTTTCTTTACTTAGCTTATTTATCATTTACTTGAACCTCCTCGATTAGTATTCTGATGGAAAAAGCATTGTAGAATATTCTCCACTATCTATTACATATAACTTAATCTCATTATCTATCTGAATATCTTCTATCTCTATTTCATATGTGCATGAGTATTCAGGAACTTCTTGGCTTTGATTTATTACAATCTTATTTCCTTCTTTTCTTATCTTGAAAACCTGTAAGTAATCTAGTTCAACATCTCCTTCATACTTAAGCTTATCAATCATGCTCCACATTATAAGTTGTAATCTTATATCTACTTCTTCATTTACACCTCTAGTTACATACCTATTATCTTTCTTGAACATATTTCTTTATCTCCTTTTCATTACAAGTTTTTATAATCACTTTTCCTTTTCTTATTACCCCTACACATAGAACTCTCTTCATTCCCTTTTACCTCCCTACAATAGAAAAAGTCTTAATCACTATCCTTATAGCAATTAAGACTTTTAGATTTTACTTATTTCTTGTTTTAACATTTCAATGAATCCTTCTGAAAATACTTTTCTACTTATTGATTCTTTTATTAGCTCTATTAGTTCTAGCTCTGTTACATCAAGACTTCTTGGAATATATGTTTCATCACCTCTTCTAGTAGCTTTGTAGACGCAGAACCTTACTTCATCTCGCTTTAGCTCTTTGATGTAGATTTTCTCTATTGAGTATGTGTACTCTCCTTCTCCAACTTTTCCTTGGCTTTTTATCTTGCAGTACTTAGTTTCCTTGATTATCTTTTCTTCACTCTTCTTACTCACATTAATTCTACCTCCTTATCTTATTCCAGTAGGAACTTAGAAAGTTCTTCAGTACATACTACTACAATTGCATAATCACTTGAAAGCAAGTATAAGCTTGAAGTGTAATTTTTTCCATTTACAACCTCAATTACATCAGTATATTCTGGTATCAACCCTTGTAACTTTTCTTGTTTCAATATTTCGATATCTACGATATTTTCTGCTATAACTATATATCCACCTAAGTCATTATGTATATCTCTATTTGTTCCATAATTTTCATTCAGTGCATCTATTGTTACTTTCATACTTTCAATTATTTCTAATGATATATTATTCACTTCTAGTAATTGACTTTCTTTATAAACTTTTTTCACTCTATATTCTCCCTTCTAAATATTAAAAACTCTTACCTATATGTAAATACAAGTAAGAGTTTTTTTATCATTCCATATAATAATATATATTTAAAATTCTATTCCTATACTATCTTAGTTAATTGTATTATCCAATTAACCCATCCAGTTACTGTTGAAGCCCTTCTTTCATATGTACTATTCGCTTGAACTTTATATAAATTTGACTCTTCCATAATTCTTACAACATCTTTCCTCGCCGGAATCTCACTATATTCCAAGCACTCCTTAAAACACTCTCTAAAAGCTTTATGTTTAAATATTAATTCCACATATTTTAACTGTCTTTCTTTATATCTTAACTTAAACATATTTCTTCCTTCTGATGTCAAAAAAAATTTTACTCCATCTTTTCCTCTTTTTTTGTCTATAAGACCAAGATATCTTCCTGCATCAGTATAATAGTTTGTTTGTCTAGGATTAAAGTCATAATTTACAGTTATTTCTTCTTTAGTCATTTCATTTTTATATAATAATTCACATAAATTAATAACCCTATTAAAGCTATCTGCTTGTGGAAATGGTATTTCAGGCTCGTCCAAAACTTCTGTATTGTTAAACTTTTCTATAATATCATTTATTTCTATATCTATATTTTCAATTGTATAGTTTTTTTGCTTTACTAATACTAATGAATTATAATTTTCTTTATCTTTAAATTCATACTCATACAAATTATAAATACCATTTGAGTAAACCATAAATATTGGTTTTACTTTTTTATCTATTTTATTGCTCCATAATCTATATGGATAATAAAGCTGTCTTATTATAAAATCATCTGAAAGTGAGTTTTTTGCCTCAATTAAACTTAAAGTTTTAATTCCCTCATAACCACCATCTATTTCTATTTGAGAGTTTTCAACCTCAACTTCCATCTCATCACTATTAATATCTTTAATTTTGAAGCTAAATAAATCTGAACTCATTCTTCCACTTACTGTTGGAACTATTTCATCATCGTCTACGAAATCATGTATTATTCCAGAAACATATGCACAATTAATTGCCATAGCTTCACTGCTAATATTTTCATAATCTATACTTGTAATATATTCCGGAAATTGTACTCTAACAACCTCCGGATTTATATTTTCAAAATTACTATATGCTTCAAATTTAGAAATTATATAATTTCCTCTAGTAATTGGTAATATTGAAAGCTTATTATCAGCAAAAATTTTAGGTAAATTTACCTTATGGTCAAATTTAGTCATTAACCTAGCTTCTCTTACCTCATTAATTTGTTTAGCTGTAATTTCAAACTTACCTTTCTCATTAATTTCAGAAATTATATTATACTTATTAAATAAAAATTCCCAAGCTATATCATTTTTACCCTTACTCATAATTTCTCACTAACACCTCATCTACTTCGCCTCTAGCATTACCATTTGAATTTATAGCTCTTTTAGCTTTAACTATTTTGATATTATAATCCTTATATAAATCTTTTATAAAGTCTGTTGCAGAGTTTGATAATAAAAATTTAACACCCTTTTTATCTAACTTGTCACATAATTTTTTCAATCTGATTTGCTCATCTCTATTAAATCCTCCCTTATCATACCCAGTAAAGTTAGCACTATTTGAAACTGGGTCATATGGTGGGTCTAAATATACAAAAGCACCTTTTCTAATTCCTTTTAAACTTGCCTCAAAATCACCATTTAAAATCTTTATATCAGCTTTGTTAAAATATTTACTTACAGCCTTAAGCGTTACCTCATCAACAATATTAGGATTTTTATATTTTCCAAAAGGTGAGTTAAACTCTCCAGCCTTATTAACTCTAAATAATCCATTAAAACAAGTTTTATTTAGATATACTATCCTTGATGCTTTTTCAACATTCGATAAGTTCTCATATTTATCTTTTTTTCTATCTAATTCTCTTATACTATAAAAATATTCTGGTGTATTTTCATGTTTTTTTAAATCTTCTATTAATAACTCTACATCATCTTTTATTACATTATATAAATTTATTAATTCACCATTAACATCATTAATTACAGCCTTGTCTGGTTGTAGCTCAAATAATACTGCTCCTCCACCTATAAATGGTTCATAATATGTAGTATATGTTTTTGGCAACACTTTTTCTATTTCACTCATAAGTTGTCTTTTTCCACCTACCCATTTTAACACAGGTGCTGCTAATATTATTTTATTTTTTTTCATAGTTAATCCTCCAAAGTATTATATATTTAAGTATAAATCAAATACGACCATAAGAACATATGTTTCCATAAAATTTTATATTAAATATAAATAACCTCTGAAAAAATCAAAGGCTATTTATTAATTAATAAATTTATTTTTCTATTTCACTACATAGTACTCCATTAGGATAGATAGATTTTGAAAATCTGCAACTTTCACAATGACTTTGTGGTCCATCCGGTCTATTACTTGATGCTCTCTTTGGAGTTGTTCCAAAATCTTCAGGATATGAATAATAAACATGTTCTACTCCATTTTCAATAGAGCATCTTGGACACGATTTAAACTTTCCATCCTTACTATATTGAGAGCGATTTAATGATTTACCACATACTCTACATAATTCACCCATTATAATACACCTCTTATAAATATAATTAACTATAAAGTAATTATATTATAATAAATGTATTTTTTAAACATATATTATTCACTATATTATAATATTATACTATTAATTATTAAATATATATATATTTAATCAAATCCAATTTAAGTAAAAACCTCATTTACTTATGGTACGGTTCATTCTTCATTATTCTAAAGCTTCTATAGATTTGTTCTAAAAGCATTACTCTAAATAATTGATGTGGAAATGTCATTTTTGAGAAACAAAGTTTGTAGTTTGCTCTTTTTATTACTTTTTGTGAAAGTCCTAAGCTTCCGCCTATTATGAATGCTATATTAGAATTACCCATAACTCCGCAGTTTTCTATGTATGATGCAAATTGTTCTGATGTTAGGTTTTCTCCCTTTAAATCCATAGCAACAACATGCATATTTTCTTTTATTTTAGAAAGAATCAAATCTCCTTCTTTATCTTTTATTTGTTGTTCTTCTTTTTCTGACGCGTTATCTGGTGTTTTTTCATCTGGTAATTCTATTATTTCTAACTTACAATACCTGCTTAGTCTTTTTGAATATTCATCTATTGCTTGTTTTAAGTATTTTTCTTTTAGTTTTCCAACTGAAATTATAGTTAAATTCATTCCCATTTTCTCCTCATAGGTTAATTTATTATTTTATTGAATTTCTTGATTCTGTAGTATAATCTTCTACATCTATTATTTTAGTTCCTTCCTCTGCTTCTGGTAACTTCTTTAAATATATTCTTAGTACATCTGCATTGTATACTGCTTGAATCCTTTTTGCATCTACTCTTGGCACATAGAAACTTTTCTCAATATAATCTCTATCTTTATTCATTACTAACAATAATCCACTTTTTCTTAATGCATCTATACTAATTTTTATGCTTATATGATCATTATCATAATCTATATCTATATCCTGTTTATTTACACCTTCGATCTTTCCTTCTATAAGATACCTATCTCCATAGTCTCTAAATTCTAATTTTAATTCTTCTTCCTCTTCTCCTTCAATTATAGAATTTACCATATCACTACTTAAAACTGAGTCTACTATACTATTAATTAAACTTTCGTTATTAATTAGCGAATTAAATACGTCATTAAACATACCATTGAATGTACCCATAAAGCTACCACTAACCACATTAATTATATCATTTCCATTAGTAAATGTACCATATTTATAGCTTCCATTATCAGTGCTTCCACTATATACATTTCCATTTAAATTATTATTGTTTATATTATTAACATTACCTATTTTTCCATTAGGGTTATTACTCATTAAATTATTGAATAAAAACGGAAACATCTCAAACATTATAATCTCCTACCTTTTTAATTCCTATATAATATAATTATTTTAGATTATAATTTTTGACACTATATTACTCTGCATAAAATAAATAAATTCCGCTTAAGCAGCGGAATTTATCCTTAATTTTTATTTTTAATTTTTTATTCTTAATTTATCCTAATATCCAATATCTTCATTCATAAAGATTACATGTATCCTATCTTTATTACTTTGACTTGATATTACTGTAAATTCTCTGCATATTTTATCATTACTTTTACAGTCCATACAATATCCAACTTTAGCACAAGGTGTCATCTTATTTAATCTTTTTGCATTTGCAGGAGCTGATATTTCTCTATTTCTTATAACTGCTTCGTCTATATTTTTGACTATCTTATTAACTCCAACTACAAGAATTACCTTTTCTGGTCCAAAAAGCATTGCTGCAACTCTATTGCCGTTACCATCTATATTGTAAAGTTTACCATCTTCAGTTACTGCATTACTACTTGCAAAATAAGCATCTGCAAAGAAGCTCTCCTTAAATAATTTTGTTAATTCTTCTCTACTCAATCCTTCTTTATATCTATCTAAGAAGTTATATCTTTCACTTCTTAAATGATCTATAACACCTGTTTCAAATAAAGACATTGATCCACCGCATGCAACTGTAGAATTTTCTTTTACTAATTCCATTATTTTTTCAATTAATTCTTCTTTAGTATTAACTAGATACCCATTCATATTATTTTTATTAAGGGCTCCAATAGTTCTTAATATCCTTTGCTCATTAACCCATTGTAAATTACTATCCATTCTATATCCCCCAGATATTTTATTTTAATCTTATTATAATAAATATATATATTAAAGGAAAGAGACCTATAATTTATAGGCCTCTCTATAATTCAATTACTTTCCACAACACTTCTTATACTTTTTTCCACTTCCACATGGACAAGGATCGTTTCTTCCTATTTTATTTTCATTTCTTACCATTACAGACTCTCTGTATTGCTTTTGAATTTCTTTTCTCTTTTCAGCTGAGAAAATCCCTTCCCATTGTGGTAAGCTATATAAATATTCAGCTTTAGCATCTAACATATTAAAGTATAACTTTTCTAAATCAACATCTAATGTTATTTCTTCTTCAGCTGTTAAGTTTTCTAAATCTAAAGGATTCTTTAAGCTATCATTAACTCCATCAACAAATCCCATAACAAATTCAACTGTTGTCTTTTGTTTTTCAGCTAAATCTTTAATTGTAAATTTAAAATTTTCTGCATGCTTTGATAATATTTCTTTGTATATAGACTTTTCTATTTCCATATACTCATTCCAAAAAGCTTGTTCTCCTTTTACTTTTACATATTCAACTACCATATCAGTCCATTGCTTATATAAACTCATATTTCATTCTCCTTTTTATACGGTTATTTTATAAGTATTTTATTTTAATTGATTAAACAACTATTACTTCACTAGGACAATGCCTATTAGCCATAGTCAAATCAACATCTTCTTTTTGTATAATGTTATTTTCACGTAAAACTTCACTAACAGTTTCTAATGCTAAGTCTGGGTGATTATTAGTTCCGCTTAAATGTCCTAAAATTATTCTCTTATTTGACTTATATTTTATTAAGTCTACTAATGCCTTACCACAATCCTCATTAGATAAGTGACCAACTTCACTTAATATTCTTCTTTTTAAAGCATATGGATATGGTCCAAACTTCAACATATTAACATCATGATTACTTTCTAATAATATAACTTCTGAATCCTTTATATTATCTCTTATTTCTTCAGTATATATTCCAAAATCAGTCGTAACACTAGCTCTTCTTCCATTGCAGTGAACTGTATATCCAACTGGTGCTACAGCATCATGTGGTATATTATATGAAATTACATCTAAGTCCTTTATAGACATAGTAGATCTTCTATCCATTATTCTTATATTATGTTCTTTTATTTTTCCTATTAATCCTTCCATTACAGTCCAAGTATCTGCATTACTATAAATAGGAATATCGTATTTGCGAGATAAAACTCCTATGCCTTTAATATGGTCTGAATGCTCATGAGTTACAAAAATTCCGTCCAATTGTCTTGGATCTTCACCAATACTTTTTAAAGCTTCATCTATCTTTTTCCCTGGTAATCCTGCATCTATTAGTATCCTTGCATTTTCAGAAGCAATGAAAATACTATTTCCACTGCTTCCGCTATATAATGAACAAAATTTCATCTCACTATCCCCCATCAGACATTACTCTTCTATAACTACTCTAGTAATATCTGCTCCTAAAGCTGAAAACTTATTTTCAATATGAGGATATCCTCTATCAATATGCTCAATTTCTAATATTTCAGTAACACCATCTGCTACTAATCCTGCTATAACCATAGCAGCTCCAGCTCTTAAATCTGTTGCTATTACCTTAGCTCCAACTAAGTTATCTTGGCCTTCTATTATTGCAGTTCTTCCTTCAACCTTAATAGTTGCTCCCATTTTTTTAAGTTCGTCTATGTGTTTATGTCTACTTTCCCAAATACTTTCTGCAATTAAACTCTTACCTGGTACTATGCTTAATAAAGCTGACATTGGTTGTTGAACGTCTGTTGGAAATCCAGGATAAGGAGCAGTTTTAACATTAACTCCCTTTAAGTCTCCGTCAACATACACTCTAACACTATCATCGCCCTCTTCTACTATAGCTCCCATTTCAGTAAGTTTAGCTGCAATAGGTTCTAAGTGTTTAGGAATAACATTTTTAATAGTTACATCACCTTTTGTTGCAACTGCCGCAATCATAAATGTTCCAGCTTCAATTTGATCTGGAATAACACTATAATTACATCCTGTTAACCTTTCTACTCCTTTAATTCTAATTACATCTGTTCCAGCACCCTTAATATCAGCACCCATAGAATTTAAAAAGTTAGCTACATCAACAACATGAGGCTCCTTTGCAACATTTTCAAGTATAGTAGTTCCTTCTGCTAATGTTGCTGCAATCATAACATTTATAGTTGCTCCAACAGTAACAACATCAAAGAATACATTAGCTCCTTGAAGCTTTTCTGCCTCAACTGTAACAGCACCATGTTCAATAGTAACCTTAGCACCTAATGCCTCAAATCCTTTAATGTGTTGGTCTATTGGTCTAACACCTATAGGACATCCCCCTGGAAGCTCTACTCTAGCCTTTTTAAATCTTGATAATAAAGCTCCTATAAAATAATATGAAGCTCTCATTCTTCTAACATCACTTGTACAAGCTTCAACTCTTGTAACATCTGTTGCATCTATCTCTAAAGTATTATTATCTAATTTATTTACTGTACATCCAAGACTAGTTAGTATTCTTTCAAGACAGTGTACATCTTCAATATCTGGCACATTATCAATAACACACTTACCACTGCTTGACATTATAGCAGCTGGAAGTATAGCAACTGCTGAGTTTTTAGCACCATTTATATCAACTGAGCCTTTTAAAACTCTTCCTCCATTTATGACTAATTTTTCCATCCGTTTCACCCTTATCATAATTTATATATATTAATCTTTCCTATTATTTCAACATTTATCCATTCTATGTAACTTTCTTAAAACTTACATTTTACATTATAACATAAAAATAATTTAATTAAATAGAGATTTTTCTTCCAAAAGGCATTTTTGCTTACTTTTAGCCTAAATAGCCAATAAAATTTTTCAATAATATAATCTTTTTTAATTTTCTGTAATATGCTATAATTTATAACAAAGTTTGTATACATTTAAAATGCATATAAATTAATATATTTTGAGAGGCTGAAGCTATGAAATATTACTTAGTTGCATTATTTGATGATGAATCATATAAAAATTTAAATCCTATACAAAAGAATCTTTCTAAAAAGTTTAGGGCAAATAGGAATTCTCCAACCCCTTATATACCTTTAGAAGTAATTGAAAATCCTAATATTGATAAATTAGATGTTGTAGTGGATAAAATTATTAAACCATATAAAAACTTTAAGGTTCAGTTATCTCCGGAAGTTTCTATTTCAGAAACTAATAAAACCCTTAATATGAAAATTCAAGAAGTTGGTTATATTAAAAGAATAAATAGATTAATGAACGATACTTTAAGACTACATGGATTTAATGTTCAGGAGACTAGCGGCAATTCATCCATGCATATATCTTTAGCTAACCTTAATTTTATCCCAAAAGATATGAAAAGAATTGATGGCGAAATTAAGTTTAAATCTAAGTGTGATACTTTAAAGGTAGATAGAATAGAGTTATGGAAAATTTCAAACAATAAAAGAGAAACCTTAATAAAAAGTTATCCATTAAAAAAGAATTTATATTTATAATTTAGAAATTAGAAGCTAAAAACTTATACGCTAACTGTTAGTTTTCAATATAGCTTCTTTTTTTACTATTTAGGAAATTATAAAGATGTTACCCTGATAATAACTTTTTTTATAATTTCCTTCCTTCAGCTTTGAAGTGCTTCTATTAATTTTGCGATGACTTGGAGCTTGCGACAGAATAAGCAAAATTATATAGAAGTACTTTTTTATTTTCTAATTTTATTAAAATATTTAAAATTTATTTTTTGTATTCGTTTACTAAGCTTTTCAACTTCAATTTATTTCTGTAAAATAGAATATAATAAATCCTTAAAAATAGGGGGATCTTTATGAACATTAAATCTTTTTTTGAAGCTCAAAGAGAGAGAAATAAACAAATTATTATTGATAACAGCTTAAGCGAATATAAAATTTGGGCTAGAAAGCACCTAGAGTTACATACAAAAATAAGCCATCTTGCTGATGAGACAAAATGTTATAAATATTGGATCTCAGAAGATGAAATTTTAAATAATTCAGCTCTATTTGAAAAGTACTTAGATTGTTTTGCCCTTATAATAACTGTAGGCATAGACAAAAAATATGATGCTGTAGAGGAAATCGCTATAAAGCCAAATGATTATTGTCTAAGCGATCAATTCTTAAATTTATTTATAGATTTAAATGATTTAATTATATCGCCTTCAGAAGATCATTATATAACTCTTATTGAGGACTTCATTAGCTTAGGAATTACTTTAGGATATTCAGTAACTCAAATTGAAGAATCATTTTAAGAAAATCACCTAAAAACCTTCTATATATTATAGAGGGTTTTTTAATATTTATTTCATCTCATGGTAATAATATTTTTGAGGTGATATAATGCTATCAATAATTTTTGCAATAATTTCTGGAATTTCTATGACCTTGCAAGGGATATTTAATACAAGGCTTGAAGAAAAGGTTGGAACCTGGGAAACAAATGTAATAGTTCATGGCACAGCATTAGTTTTAACTGTTATAATTGTTATGTTTTTTGGAAAAGGAAGTTTTAGAGCTGTAAAAGAAGTAAATAAGCTATATTTATTAGGAGGTATCCTTGGAGTCATTATAACTTTCACAGTTATGAAAAGTATTGGTTCTATGGGTGCAACCTTAGGTATTGGTATAATATTAATAGCTCAATTAGCTTCTGCAGGAATAGTAGATGCCTTTGGACTTTTTGGTACAGAGAGAGTTACATTTGGATTTAGAGAATTTCTTGGAATTGGAATCATGATAATTGGAATAATTATTTTTAAATGGAGGGGCTAAAGTTCAATGTCATTTAGTCAAGACTTATTTCTTATCCAAAGCACTTAAGAATATCAAATATTTAATAAAGAGCAATTATACAATTTTATTGTACAATTGCTCTTTTAATAAACCATTTATTTTAATTATCTTTTTTCAATGCTCCCATCAGGATAATAAGCTATTCTTCCTTGATTTTTATCATGGACAGGATCATCCTTTTCCCAAGGCCATCCTCCAAATTCTGTTTCTTGATAATCTCCTATAGCTTCTTGGATTTCTTCCCTTGTATTCATAACGAAAGGTCCGTATTGAGCTACTGGTTCTAATATTGGCTCCCCTTCTAAAATAAGAATATAAGACTCTTTATCTTCATTCACAATTTCAATTTCATCGTTTCCTGAAAGTTTTACTCTATTTGAAGGTTTAATATTATAACCATCAACATTAATATTACCTTCTCCTTGATAAAAATAAAGATTTCTTATTAATGATTCTGATACAGCATCTAAGGATATAGACGAATTAGGTTCCATATGAATTAAGTATATTCCTACATTATTATTTCTATCTTTAGCCCAAGAATTATTACAAGGTTCTAAACTCTTTATTCCTTTCATATTTCCAGCAATTACTTTTACCGTAGCCTTTTTACCTTCTTTATTTACAGCTTCTAATAATGGAATATCTTCAGCCCACATCATTTTGTAATCCGGATTTACGAATTTATCTTTTTTAGGTAGGTTAACCCATATTTGAAACAACTCTGCTGGATTTTCCTTATCTTCATTTACAAGGGGAAACATCTCTGAATGTTGACATCCAGCCCCTGTAGTAAGCCATTGAACATCGCCCTTAGCATAACGTCCATGAGCACCCTTAGAGTCAAAATGATCTACTACTCCATCTAAAACTATCGTTACTGTTTCAAAACCTCTATGAGGATGTACTGGAAATCCTGGTACATTGTCTCCATGATACATGCTAAAACCATCTTTTCTTGAAAAGTCATTATGAATGTCTCTTCCTTTCAAAGATACCGCTACTCCTTGCTCTTTATTTCCTCTTGGATAAAAATCTTTGTGATGTGCACAAAATAAAAATGGGTTCTCTACTTGCCATTGAAAATCTATTGCTTGTATTCCTATAATTTTATTATTCATATTAATTTTTATATTCTTAGTAAGATTCTACATTTGAAATTAATATCACAATTTTTCTCTTAATTAAAATACATTCTTCCTACTAAGACATCCTCCTCTTCATATATTCTCTATTTTATTATTTCTAATTTCTATATTATCTCTATTAGTATTTTTTCTATCAAAATAGTTAATTTTTGAATCATATATTAAAATTACTCGTATATTTCCAATTCACACTTATCTTGATTTCAAGATAAGTATACCTCTTATATATCTCGAAATCAAGATATATAAGTAAATTAATAAATTTATTAAATTTTATATTTTTATATATTTAAATACTTTTTTATATAATTTAAATATATTATTATGATTATTAAAAGAAAAATACAACAGCTAAAATTAACATCTTAACTGTTGTACATTTTCAAACTTTATATATTTACTTATTAATTATATTATATTTTAATAAATTTATTTACCAAGTTTATATTACTTACTCATATAAACCATAGGTTTTGTTTATATCTTGAGTGTAGATAATACCTTTTCCAGGTTCATCTATTTTCATTTCCTCTTTAATTGAAGCAACAATTTTATCTGTATCTTCTGTCTTAGATAAAATTATGACAATTTCTTTTTCAGGTTCAATTTCCATAGCAAAAAGCTTACTAGTCTCATGCACTCCAGCCCCTCTAGCGTTTATTATAGTTCCGCCTTTAGACCCTGCCTTGGTAGCAGCATCAATTACATCTTCTGCTCTACCTTTATCAACAATTACTGTTATAGCTTGATACATAATATTATCTACACCTCTTTCTTCACTGTTACTAATTTTACAATTTCTTGTTCCTAATATATTTGAAATTGAAGTAGTAAATGCTATACCATGATTTGGTTTTTCAAATTTAAATTCTTCATTTAATTTCTCTAAAGCTTTATATGCTTTATCTACTTCACCTACCATTAATACTATTTCTTTTCTTACATCTGTCAGACCAAAAAAACTTAGAACTTTATTATTTACTGTACCTCTGCATAAAGTTATAGTACCTCCAAAAATACCTTCTTGCTTAGCTTTGTGTATAATTTTACTTCCTAATCCGAAGTTTACTACAACACAAACAAGTTCAATATTTTTGCACCCACAATTATCCAATGTCACTTTCGATTCCTCCTTTTTTAGATTTTATTTTAAAAATAAAACCTAATACTTGTAAAGCAATTATAGGGGTCATTGCAACCATTGCAATCATTCCAAATCCGTCTACTAGAACATTTGCTCCTTCAATTGCTTCTGCTGCTCCTTGAGCAAATGCCAATATAAATGTTGCTGTCATTGGTCCTGATGCAACTCCACCTGAATCAAAAGCTATCCCAACAAATAGCTTTGGAACAAAATAAGTCATTGCTATAGAAATTATATACCCTGGTAGTAAATAATGCCATAGCTTTATTTCAGGAATCACAATTCTAAGCATTGATAACCCAACAGCTATCCCAACTCCTACTGATAGAGTAATCATAACAATATTTCTTTTTACATATCCACTTGTAACATCTTCAATTTGTTGAGTCAATACGTGTACAGCTGGTTCTGCTAATATAGTTACAAAACCTAGTGCAAATCCTACTATAATAACATATGCTTTATTGTCTAAAGAAGCTATTTTATATCCTAATGCTGTTCCTAAATCCATAAATCCAGCATTTACACCAACTAGGAATATAACTAATCCTACAAAGGTAAATAGTATTCCAAATAAAACTTTTTTAACTGACCTTTTTGAAAGCTTGAAAGAAACCTTTTGAAATATAAGAAAAATTAATACTATTGGTAAAAGAGCAATGAATATCTCTTTAGATATTGTAGGTATCTTTTCTATAAATGGGGCAATTATCAAATCAGATGAATTAGTATTAATATCTAAACTTCCTGATATCTTGTCCATTCTTGATATTATACTCATAACCATGACAGCTATTATTGCTCCTGAAGAAGCTATTGCAACCAATCCAAAACTATCTTTTTCTGAAGACTTACTATCCTTTTTAAGAGTTGAGACCCCCATAGCAAGGGCTAATATAAACGGCACCGTAAGAGCTCCTGTTGTCGCCCCTGATGCATCAAAAGATATTGCTAAAAACTCTGGTGATGAGAATAAAGCAAGTATTAAAATGAATCCGTATAATACTGATAATATCTTGTATAAAGGGATATTATATACTATTCTAGCAAGTCCTAAAGCTAGCATTATTGCTATTCCAATAGATACAATAACTAATATAAGCCCTTTTCCTATAAGCCCTGATGTAACCATTTCTACCTGTGCTGCTAAAATATGCAAATCTGGTTCTGCAATAGATATGACAAATCCTAAAACTAATCCAGCAATAATAACTATTAATATTTTATTTGATTTTGCCATTTTTGATCCCATAACATTACCAATGGGAGTTATACCAATATCCACTCCAACTAAGAATATTGAAAGCCCTATAATTATTGCTAGAGATCCTATAAAGAATCTTATAATTAAAGGGGTGTCAAGAGGTGTTAATGTAAAGTTTAATATAAGCACTATAACTGTAATTGGAATAACAGAGTATAAAACCTCCTTAAGTTTTGAAACTATTAAATTCAAATAAATACCATTCCTTTCTATAATAAACTATATTTTATAACATTATTTAAATTATCATTAATTATATATACTAGTTAATAATATTTCTATTTTATGTTAAATTCATTTTATATATCTATTTTATCATATTTTTTCTAAATAAATTGTTAAATATTAATGTACAATTAATAAATATAAATTTTGTAAATGTTTTCTTTGATATTATATCAATGCAACTCTTAATTATTTATCTTTAATAACAGCTTTTTTAAATATAATTGATAAATATTTTCATTAAATAATATCTCCATTATAAAAGCAACCTTAAATTATATAATTTAAGGTTGCTTTTAACTGTAAATTTTTATTTATTTTATATTGCTATTTATTATATTAGGATGGTATTTCATCAAAAAATAATAATTAATTTAATTTGTCGCATTTAAGTTCTAAATAAGCTATTTCTTCAGATGTCAACTTAATATCTAAAGCCTTTAGGCTTGATTGAAGCTCTGATTTTTTTCTAGGTCCTATCGATGCAGCTACATCCATTCTTTCATCTATAACATATGCTAAAGCTACATTAATTGGCTCTACATCATCACCCTTTATCTTAGCTATTTCTTCTGCTCTCTTTAATCTTTCAAAGTTTTCTTCTGTGAAGTAAGCTTCTTTAATATCTTGAGGTGCATCTTGATTAATGTCTTTCCATAATGGAACGAAGAATCCTGCACCTTGTGCTCCCCAAGATACTATACTAATTCCATCATCATTACATCTTTTAACATAATCAGAATCTACATATACACATCCAACCCATCTTGGTTTATTAACTTTTGCTAAAGAGAAAGATGGATTATTTACTGAAATTCCTAAATACCCCTTTGATTTGCAATATTCATTAGCTTCTTCAACTCTTTCATTTGACCAGTTACTAACTCCGTAAGTTTTTATTTTTCCTTCTAGACGATGTTGTTCTAATCTATCCATAAGTTCTGATACAGGAACATCTACATTGTCTCTATGCATTTCATATATATCGAAATATTCAACTCCCATATTATTTAAACTATATTCCAAATCTTCAGTTATATACTGAGCACCAACTCTATTTTTTTCAGGATAATGAACATTATTTTCATCAACATAATGATGACATGCTTTATTTATAATTACTAACTCTTCTCTATTCTTTCTAGCATTTAACCATTTAGTTAATACTTTTTCACTCTTACCCCCATTGTAGAATCTACCAGTGTCAATTACATTTCCACCAGCTGCCACATAAGTATCAAGTAATTCAAATATTACTCCTTCATCTTCTAATGAGAACCAACCTGTTCCCATCATTACTCTTGAAACTTTTTTATCTAACCCTTTGATCTTTAAATATTTCATGTTTTTCCCCTCCCATATTTCATATAATTTAATGTTTCAGCTAAAGATTTAAACTACTTTTAGCGAACATATAATCTTAATTCATCTATATTAGTTTTCTTTAACTACCTTGCTAAATATATTCTTTATCCCAAATACCTTACTATATCTAATTGAAAGAATTAACATAAGAACGAATCCGCCTACTGCAACCCCAGCATCTAATAACATTACCTGTGTGAAATCTACTTTCATCATTTTGCTAGCTATTGTTGGCATTACATATGTTGCTAAACTCATAAAAACATTATATATACTTGTATTCTTTCCTTTTCCTTCTGGGAAAAATTGAGATAACATTGCATTACCAGTTTGAAGAACTCCTCCTGCAACTGTAAATCCAATTGTGAATGATCCTACTGTTAATATAGCTTGGCTTGGGAATAGATACATAGTCACAATTGCAACTGATGATACTGCTCCATATATAACTAATATAGCCATATCTCTAATACCCTTAGACATAATTATTGATGAAAGTAATACCGCTATAAAAGATCCTGCTGTGTAATAACTTAATAATGCTCTTGAAGCTATTTCACTCATTCCTATAACTTCTACCCCATATAAAGTTATTACTTGTTGGAATAAATAGAATGTTGACATGCAGCAGAAAGCATATAACATTAAAATTACTCCTTCAACCATATATTTAGGTTGTTCTTTAAATGTGATGTTATTTTTCACTTTGTTTGTAACTTTAGAGTCTACTTTAACTCCCTTAGCCTTAAGTTCTCTTAATTCTTGATCTGGGAACTTCGCTTTTAATAAGCTAATACTATTTATCACTACAATAACCATTGGAATTACTAATGACCATCCATACCAAATATTATTTCCATTAAGCCATCCTATGAACATAGGTAATAACATTCCTGATGTTGATATAAATCCCTTAACTACTACTGAAGCAGAGCTTGGGTTATCAGGATAAATCTCCATTAATGCTGGATAAGTTGCCCCATCTAAGAATGATGTAGCAGCCCCTGCTATAAATGCAATTACATAAGCTAATGTTAAGCTAGTATTAAATAAAAGTCCTCCAAAGAAGGCTATGTATCCAATCATCCCTACATAGATAAGTGGCTTTCTACCAAATTTATCCGATAAAACTCCTGAGAACAATAGTATAAGCACCTTACCTATTCCTGTTACTGCAATTACCCCCATAACTCCAGCCTTGTCGGTTCCCCATCTTTCTGCAAATATGTTTATATTTTGAGCTATTATTATTGCTTGAATTCCTTGTACAAAATAGTTCATATATAAACCAATTGAAGTCCAGAAATATTTATTTTCTTTCATTTTTACACTCCTTATTTTAAATACACTTAAATTTCATATTTAAATTTAAATTCCTTTTCTATATAATCAATAAATGTTTTCATAAGCTCACTTTTTGACTTGTTTTTTTGATATCCAATATATATTCCTCTATTATTAATTGGGTTAGAAATACTTAAGATCTTTATATTCATATCATGATAAATATTTTTCATTGGTGTTATGGTAAATCCCATACCACTTTTAACAAGTCCAACTATTGATATCTCATCTTCAACCTCAGTATATATATTAGGTTTTAAATTAATCTCATCAAATAATGATTTTATTTCATTTCTTGTCCCAAACTTATTTGAATATTGAATAAATGGAACTCCATTTGTTTTTATTAAATCTAGGTTATCATACTTAGCTAGCTCTGAATTTTTGTTTACTATAGCAACATAATTTTGATCTAAAACCTTAGTATACTTAAGCTCTGAATCCTTTTCATTTATTGCATTTATAAATATAGCATCAAACTTATCTTCTTTTAATCCTTCTATCATCTCTTTAGTACATTCCTTCGTTGAAGTGTTACTCTCAAAAAGTTGAAACCTAATATCCTTATTCCTTTTCTCTTTTAGGAAATTAGAAATTAATGATGGTATAAAATCCGAACTTAGCGAATATAAAAATGCAATTCTTATTGTTTTATTTGAAATATCTTTTAAATCATTTAATCTTTCAATACCCCAATTTAATTCTTTAATAGATTTTTCTGCATAAGGTATAAATTCTTTTCCAAATTTAGATAAAATAACATTTCTACCTGATTTTTCGAATAATTTAACCCCCAGCTCTTCTTCTAGGCTTGCAATTGCATTGCTTAAACTCGGTTGAGTAATATGCAGAATTTCAGCAGCTTTTGTATAATTTTCAGTTTTTGATAATATTAAAAAATAATTTAACTGGTTTATATTCATAAAGACACCTCTTTTTTTAATTTATATACCATAGTAAAGAATCTTTAGTGTCATTTATTAACAATTTAAAATATAAAATTTAATAAATTATTTTTTTAACAATGTACACTATTATGATATAAATTATTTTATTACTTGTCTAATTTTTTTTGTTAATAAATTCACGTAATCTATAGCTTTTGCCTATGCGTTTTTATAGTTCATTTATAGAGTTATAAAAAAAATTAGGTAGCTAACCTAATTCTTTTTTATGTAGTTATTTTAATGTAATAGTAGCCATTTATATGTCTATCTTTAACTTTTTAAAAATCTTATTCTATTTTAGAATTTTCCTTTTTAAATCCAACTAATATCAAATGTAATAAAACCCCTGATACAAGTCCCCAAGCAGCACCTTTCGTGAATAATATTACAGCCATAAAACCTGCAATCCCCTTATCAGTATCTGTTCTGCAATATTCCATAGCAAGTCTTGAACAAATAAAACCTTGAGTTAATAAAGTAATAGCCATTCCAATTGGGAATATAGGTTTCATAATAGAAACTATAGGTATTATAATTACACTTATAAATGTGGCTAACCTAAAGGTACCCATACCTCCAATAAGCGAATCCATAGCCTTACGTCCATCTCTATAACGTAATGCAATAGTTGCTGTTGCCCCTGCCCATAAAGGTCCACTAAGTGGAGGAAATGGTGCAATAAAAGCTAAAATAGCGTTACGAATTCCACTAATTAGATTTGATCTATTTGCATCAAAATCTATCTTTTCATCATCACGACATTCTTTAGCCTCTCTAACCAACGTCTCACTAGTTACAAAATCCCCAAAAGCAATTATATAAATCACAATAGCTAAAGGAATTGCATCTATAAATAACTTAATTGATGGAAAGCCAACTGCAAAAATACTAGTTGTATTTATTATCTCTTTAAAATTAACAAATTTTATGACAGTTCCAATTTCAAAAACAGGTTTTGGTAATTCTCCTACTACTATGCCTATAGCTAAAGCTAATAAAAGAGGAATTAAGGTTCCATAAGAAGAAATTTTATTAAGTATTTTATTTTTACTTCTCATTTTATTGAATACTTCTGAAAAAGTAATAAAAGCTACTAATAAAAATCCTACTATTAATGTTATTGGATATTGTTCAAATCTTCCCCCATCTTTAAATTCTCCAAAAACCGCTGAAATTGATGCAGATAATAAAATACCGCCTTTTATAGAATCGGGTATAACCCTTAATAGTTTTTCAGCCGACTTCGTTATTCCCATTACGATAAAAATTAAGGCAACTAATATTTGCAAAGCCATTAATGCCTGTAATCTCTCTTGACCTATTTCATACCTTAAAATATAAGCCAAGGAAAGAGGTAATGCTGGAGTTATCCATCCAGGAACTACAGGATCACCTAAAATTGAATGAAGCATATATAAAAATACTTCTATAATAACAATTCCCCAAGCAATTTCAAAAGAAATACCTAAATATTCAGTTAATATTGCAATTGTACTTAAGGCTGTAGTCCCAATAATTAAACCTTGTACAAATTCCGGACTTTCTATCCTATAATGAATACCTGGAAACCTTAATTTAAATAATTTTAGATTAATGTATGGCTGTTCTTCTCCCTTATTTCTTCTCATAATATTCCTCCTTTTGTTTTCTTTACCATAAAAATATTTTATTTATCTATCGGTTTTAACAAAATTATAACATTTTCATCAAATATTATAGTTTTAATTTCCATATTGTTATAGTATTTCCATTAATAAAAATAATTTTTTGATAATTTTCTAACAAAACACCTTAATAAAGTTTATATTAAAATTGAAATTGAAATAAAAGAGTTATCTATAAACTATTAGTAATACATCCTGAAAAAAAAATTCACACTCAATTATATAAGCTTTTAAAGCGATAATTTTTGCATTAAAATATAAGCTCTTTAATATAGTCAACAGGCATTTCTTCACCTGTCCATAGTTTAAAAGCTTCTGCTCCTTGCCAAAGCATCATTCCTAATCCATTAATAGTTTTGCATCCTCTAGCTTCTGCCATTTCCAAAAGCTTTGTTTTATTCGGAATATACACAATATCTGATACTACTAAATCTTCCCTTAGTATTGATGGGTCACTTATGTTACATAAATTCTCTAAAGGCTTCATTCCTACTGGTGATGCATCTGTAAGAATCACACTATCTTGAATTTCTAAGGCTAATTTTTCTGTATCTTCTAAATCAAATATTTGAGCCTTACAGTTTGTTTTTTCATTAATATCCTTAACTGTTCTTTCACCAACGCTAAAAAATCTATCTTTTCTATTGAATATTGAAATTTCTTTTACTCCATCTAAAGCAGCTTGTATTGATATCGCTGTTGCTGCACCACCAGCCCCTATTAAAGTCATTTTCTTTCCTATTATATCAATCCCAGCATCCTTAAGTGACTTCATATATCCAACTCCATCTGTAATATGTCCTGTTAATACTCCATTATCATTTACTACAGTATTAACTGCACCTATCATTTCAGCAGCTGGAGAAAGCTTATCCATGTATTTGCATATGGCTATCTTATTAGGCATGGAAACATTATATCCTCGAATGTTTAATGCCTTGAATCCCTTTATAGTATCCTCTAACTGATCCTGTCCACACTCAAAAGCAAGATAAGCATAATCTAATCCTAATTTTGCAAATGCTTCATTGTGCATTTTAGGTGATTTTGAATGGGATATTGGTGTTGCTAATAATCCTATTAATTTAGTTTTTCCTGAAATACGTTCTGACATTTTATCTCTTCCCTTCTATAATTAAAATTTAGGCATAAATCATTGTCATACCTTAATTTATATTAATACTTTATATGTATAATTTTCCATTATGGATAGGGCCCAGAATTATATCATATAAATACTTAAACATTTGTTAATTTTATAACTTATTAGTTTAAAAAAAGTGATAATTTACCCCAAATAAATTTCCTTAATTTTCTATAATATTATTATAATTCATATTTGCCTATTAATATAATAGATATTTTTATACTTATTAATAGATTTCTTTTATAGTTTTTATTATACTTTTATTTATAAATGATAATTAAATATCAATTATGGTTTTGAAATGAAAGGAAGAAATGTACAGTTAACTAAATACGGGAGATTTTTTTCTTGATTATGTTAAAAGGGCTCTACTTGAATCCTGCCACCAATTTATTTAAGGAATTCGCTATTAATAATAACACTAATATCATAAACCTAATTAATAAATAAAAGAATATCTTTTATAACATAAATTTTATACTCACATTTAAACCTCTTTACAATATACTGATAATTGTATGACTAGTATATATACGAGTATAAGATGGCACCAAAAGAAAAATTTATTAACCAATCCTTAGCATTAAAATTATTTTGACAAATATAATGTAATTTATACTACTTTCATATAATAATTTATTATATTAACAAAACTTCACATTTTAATATAATATATATTGTAATTAATTTTAGGAGTGTAATATGTTTTCTTTAAATAGAAAATTAGAACCAAACTTAAAAGCTTGTATAATTTCAAAACCCTATAGTAATTATAGGATTCTAATTAAATATAGAAGATTTCAAGATAGCATACTAAAAAAAATAAATTCTTACAAAGGTGAAGTAATATGTCATATAGAACACTGTAAGATAATTTCTGCTAGTTTAAACTATAAGGGTATACAGCGGCTCTTAGAATATCCTGAAGTTGAATATATTTGCTTTGATGAATACTTATTTTTATGTGGTATTAGCGTTAATACTGCAAATAAAGTTAGATTACCCAATAAAAATAGAAATAAAGGAAGGGGAATAGGAGTTGCTATAATAGACTCTGGAGTCTATCCTCATCAAGATTTAATTACTCCATATAATAGAATTTCTTCATTTGTAGATCTAATTAATCACTTAGGACATCCATATGATGATAATGGGCACGGAACCTGTACAGCTGGAATTATTGCTGGTAATGGCAAAAAATCCAATGGTATGTATAGTGGAATAGCACCTGAAAGTAATATTTATTCTTATAAAGCTTTTGATAAAACAGGAAAAGGATATTTTTCTGATATTTTATACGCAATGGAACTAATATCTAAAGAAAATGAAAGAAATAATATTAAAATACTTTGTCTTCCATTTGAATTGTTAAGTTATAATATATTCTTACAAAAACTTTTTGATTTAATGACTTCATTAATAATAAGTAAGAATATAACTTGTATAATTCCAAGTGGAAGTAATAAAAACTCAGATGGCTCAATTATAGGATTAGCCCTTTGTAACAATTGCATAACAGTTGCAGGATATGATTCTACTTCTAATATAAAACCTTATACTTATTCCTCAGCAGGAGCATCAAGAAAAGATTCTAAACCAAATCTTTGTGCATCTTGTGTTGATATAGTTTCATTAAATTCTGATATAACATATATATCAGAAAGAGATGGAAATAAGTTATATCCATCTAAATTAGATTTATCTTATAAAACCTTTAGTGGTACTTCTATAGCAGCCGCTTATGTCGCAGGAGTTTGTGCCTTAATTTATGAAGATAATGAAAATCTAACTCCCAAGGATATAGCTTCATTATTAAAAGTATCTTGTGAGTCTTTGGATAATATCCCAAATAACTATCAAGGTAATGGGATAATTAATATTAAATCTATATTGAAATAAAAACTCAAGCTAAAACAAGCTTGAGTTTTTTATATAAATCTATTGAACTATATAATCTGTCGGATCAACGGGTTCATTATTTACTCTTAATTCAAAGTGTAAATGTGGCCCTGTGCTAAATCCAGTATTACCTACCTCACCAATTACATCTCCTTTTTTAACCTTATCTCCAACTTTTACTGAAAATTTACTTAAGTGCCCATAATATGTATTCATATCATCTTCATGCTCAATTATTATTAAGTTTCCATAACCACCATCATTATATTGAGAATAAATAACTTTACCATCCATGGCTGCAAATACCTGATCACCTATATTACCTGCAATATCTATTCCCTTATGAAATGAATTCCACCTCTCACCATATCCAGAGGTCATGTAGCCCCCCCTAGTTGGTTGTCTTAAAAAGGCTACTCCATAATCATAGGGATTTTTAGTACCTCTATATATTTTTTTACTTACTTGATCTTTTATAATCTCTTCTTTTACTATTTTAGTCTCTATAACCTCTCCACCTTCAGATGTAATCTGTACAGTATTCTTTTTTAACCCATATGAACCCTCTTCCACTTTACTCTCCCCTAAATATAACTCTTCAGTAGGAATTATAAGAGTAGATGGTTTTATATTATTAACTTCCTCTTTAAGATATTTTATCTTTATTTTAATTTTTTCTGAATCTTTTTTATGTAAGTTATAGATACTTTTTGCTAAGTCTTCATTAGTTTGAAGAAGTTCTACATCGAATCTCTCTTCTTTTAATTCCAAATTACCCTCAATCTCAAAGGACTTAACCATATCCTCTCCTATATTATTTTGAATTATATACTCTTTCAAAACTATTTCTTCTATATTATCCAAGTTATTTTCTATAAAAGTATATCCTATTACATTTTCATCTAACATTACTTCATATCCATTAATCTTTCCTGTTAAAGCAACCATTAAGTTATCTAACATATTATCAGACATTTCATTTGATACAGAATAAAGTTTATTATTTATGTCTATATTTAAATTAGTATTAACAGACGCACTATATTTAGAATAATTGATATTAAAAGTAATAATTATTGTAATCACCATTACGGCTAGCTTATTTACTATATTTATAAGCCTTCCCGAACTTCCCTTTATATCCATAAGCACTCCCTTCTTTTATTATTAAGTTAACAAACACATTTATTAGTTTTTCCATATCTACAAATAATATTCCTATTTATATTTTCTACTTTAGTTGAGGCAACTACCCCACTTTGTTATAATTAACTTAATGTATATTATTACTTTTAGAAAGGTAAATGTAAATATGAGCACTTTTATGTTTAAATCAAAGCCTCTAAAATTTACTCCTGTTAGCAATATATTTATTGAAAGATATATGCCTAAGGCTAGAGGAGAATTTGTTAAGGTCTATCTTATAATGCTTAAATATAATTTTACTGGCGAGCCTGGAGTTAATTCTACAGTGCTAGCTACATCCTTAAACCTTTTAGAATCAGATATAATTAATGCTCTTAACTATTGGAATGAAGAAGGGGTTATAAAGCTTGTACCAATAGATAAGATGGGCAATTTCAATATAGAATTTGTAGATTTATCTAATGATGGAAATGCAAATGTTGAAAAATTCAACTTAGTCGAAGAGCTAACTAATACATCAAATGGGGATATGTTAAAGGATATAGGAAGGCTACTAGGCAGAACTCTATCCCCTACTGAGGTTGAAACCTATATAGGATGGAAAAAAGAATTTAATTTTTCATATGAGCTAATACTATTATTAATTGAATACTGTGCTTCTAAAGGAAAAACAAACTTTAGATATATAGAAAAAGTTGCTATAGCATGGAATGAAATGAATATAAAAACAATTGATGACGCTCAAAACTATATAAAAAAAACTGAAGATAAATGGGGAACTTATAGAGAAATTCTAAAGTTCCTAGGAATTAGAAATGCTGACATTATGAAACCTCAAGAAGATATGCTAGAAAAATGGACTTCATCATATAATTATTCTTTAGATATAATCAAAAAAGCTTGTGATATTTGCTTTCAAAGATTGAATAGAGCTGATTTTAAATATATTGATGGAATACTATCAAGTTGGAATAAAGATAACTTAAGAACTCTAAAAGATATTGAAAATAAGGAAGCTAGTTTCAAAAATGCATCTTCTAAGAAGGTTTATAATAATTCAAAGACTAATAATAAGCCAAAATTAAGATTTGACAACTTTAAAGGCAGAGACTACGATTATGACGATTTAGAAAAGAAATTGTTAGGATGGGATACTGATGATTAAAGGATATGAAAAAGAATTAGCTTTAATTTATGAAAATATTAGAACGGAAGAACAAAAAAATTTAATAAAAAGACGTAAGGTAATAGAAGAAAATCACCCAGAGATATTAGAACTAGATAATTCAATTCAAAAAAAGTCTCTTGGACTTTCTTTATCAATATTGAAAGGTATTGATGAGAATATATTAAAAAAATATAGAGAAGAAATAACTGACTTAAGGGTTAAAAAAAGCGAAGCATTAGTAGAAAAGGGATATAGTTCAGATTATTTAGCACTTCATTATAGGTGTCAAAAATGTAAAGATGAAGGATATATTGGCTCTAAAAGATGTTCTTGCTATAAGAAAAAACTAGTTCAACTTTACTACAAAGATTCAGAATTAAGTGATTCTCTTTCAGTTAATAACTTCAAAAACTTTAATATAGCATTATTCTCTCCTCATAAACTAAATGAAGCTGATAGATTCTCTCCTAGAAAAAATATCGAAAATATTCTAAGATATTTAAGAGAAGACTATATTCCAAGGTTTAGTGATATAGATGATAACTTATTATTCTACGGAGACTCTGGTACAGGAAAGACTTTTCTAAGCTGTTGTGTAGCTAAAGAACTTTTAGATGATGGTTTTTTAGTAGTTTATAGAACAGTAGATGAGCTCATGGGGAACTTAAGAGAAATAAGATTTGAAAATAATTCTGAATTAGAAGATTTACTTATAAATTGTGATTTATTAATTATAGATGATTTAGGTGCAGAACAAATAACAGATTTCACTACAAGTGAATTTTTTAATTTATTAAATAAAAAGTTACTTAGAAAAAAGAAAATGCTTATATCAACAAACTTAAATTTAGCTGATATAAGGGTAACTTATACTGAAAGAATTTCATCAAGACTTTTAGGAAACTTTAAATTATATAAATTTTATACAGAAGATATAAGAATTCAATTAAATTTAAAAAGAAGATAAAAAACTCCTTATGGAGTTTTTTATCTTTTCAATTTTGTTTCATATATTTTTATTTAAATTATTTGTATTCTTTATATTTTATTAAACAAAAAAAGCCTTAGATAATTCTAAAGCTTTTGGAGCTGGCAATAGGAATCGAACCTACAACCTGCTGATTACAAGTCAGCTGCTCTACCGTTGAGCCATGCCAGCGTGATTATTTCTAAAATTTTAATGGCGACTCAGAAGGGGCTCGAACCCTCGACCTCCGGCGTGACAGGCCGGCACTCTAACCAACTGAGCTACTGAGCCAAATATGGTGGAAACAACAGGGATCGAACCTGTGACCCTCTGCTTGTAAGGCAGATGCTCTCCCAGCTGAGCTATGCTTCCATAATGGTGACTCCTAGGGGAATCGAACCCCTGTTACCACCGTGAAAGGGTGGTGTCTTAACCGCTTGACCAAGGAGCCATGAAATTTTGGAGCTGGCAATAGGAATCGAACCTACAACCTGCTGATTACAAGTCAGCTGCTCTACCGTTGAGCCATGCCAGCATGATTATTTTAAAGTTTAAATGGCGACTCAGAAGGGGCTCGAACCCTCGACCTCCGGCGTGACAGGCCGGCACTCTAACCAACTGAGCTACTGAGCCAATATGGTGGAAACAACAGGGATCGAACCTGTGACCCTCTGCTTGTAAGGCAGATGCTCTCCCAGCTGAGCTATGCTTCCATAATGGTGACTCCTAGGGGAATCGAACCCCTGTTACCACCGTGAAAGGGTGGTGTCTTAACCGCTTGACCAAGGAGCCATATGCATTTTTTAAACTTTAAAGTGGCGACTCAGAAGGGGCTCGAACCCTCGACCTCCGGCGTGACAGGCCGGCACTCTAACCAACTGAGCTACTGAGCCAATATGGTGGAAACAACAGGGATCGAACCTGTGACCCTCTGCTTGTAAGGCAGATGCTCTCCCAGCTGAGCTATGCTTCCATAATGGTGACTCCTAGGGGAATCGAACCCCTGTTACCACCGTGAAAGGGTGGTGTCTTAACCGCTTGACCAAGGAGCCATATCTTTTTTTATCACTCTTGCGCTTGCCTTTCTCCCGGCGAGCACATTAACTATAATACATAAATTTTAATATAGTGTCAACACTTTTTTATAACTTTTTTTTATTTTTTTTATTACTGCTAAAAAAATCTTATAAAACCTAGAAAAATATTGGTTTTAGACTAAATTAAACTTCTTATATTTATTATAAATATATTATAATCTTATTATATGATATTTTACTATAAATTTATTATATTAATTTTTTAAGGAGTTTTATTATGATACATCATGATTTAATTATAGTAGGTGGCGGAGCATCTGGATTATTTGCTGCAATTAATGCAAAAGATTTTGGTTTAGATGTTGCCATAATAGAAGGTACTGATAGAGTAGGTAAAAAGATTTTAACTACTGGAAATGGTAGATGTAATATTTCTAATAGAAATATTTCATTTCCTTTCTTCTCATATCATAGTGAAAATACAGGATTTTTTTCAAAGGTTTTATCTAATTTTGGAGTTGAAGATACTGAAAACTTCTTTTTATCTCTAGGACTTCCTATTATAGAGCTAAAAAACGGTAAAATGTATCCGAAATCTCTTCAAGCTTCTTCAGTAGTAGATATATTAAAAATGGCTATTGATGATAGAGAAATTCCTTTATACACAGATTGTAAAGTAAAAGATATCCACAAGAGAAAAGTTTTTAAATTATCCACAAGTAACGATGATAAAAAGTTATTCACATGTAATAAACTAATTTTGGCCTGTGGAGGAAAATCTGCTGTTAAAACCGGATCTGATGGGTCTGGGTATAACTTAGCAAAATCTTTAGGGCATACAATAATTAAAACTGTTCCTGGAATAGTTCAATTAAAATTAGATAATCCTTATCTTAAATCCATTTCTGGAGTAAAGTTTGATGGATATGCAACTTTATTAGTAAATGGAGAAGCTACAAGAAAAGAATTTGGAGAAATTTTATTTACTGACTATGGAATATCAGGACCTCCTATACTTCAAATTTCCGGTTATGCCTCAAAGGCTTTACTAAATAATAAAAATGTAGAAGTTGTTGTTGATATGTTACCTAATGAAGATATTGAAGATTTACAAAACTTCCTTGAAGGACATTTTGCTATGTTTTCACATAGACCAGTTATAGATTCACTTATAGGGATTATCAATAAAAAGCTTATTCCCACAGTATTGAAAGCAGCAAATATTCCAAATTTACATATGCCTTGCTATGAACTAGAATGGCATCATAAAAGGGATCTAATAAATATCTTGAAATCTTGGAAGTTTAAATGTGTAGATACTAATGGATTTAATCAAGCTCAAGTTACCATAGGTGGTATAAATACTAAAGAAGTTAATTCGTCCACTCTAGAATCAAAGATAGTAAAAAACTTATATTTCTGTGGAGAAATTTTAGATGTAGATGGTGATTGTGGTGGTTTTAATCTTCAATGGGCATGGAGTTCAGGCCACTTTGTAGCTAGAAATATTGCAACTAGAAATAATTAAGTATATAAAACTAATTGAGGAAGCAATTCATCTTTAAAAATTGCTTCCTCAATTTAATAACTTATTTTTCATATTTTAATTATTGATATCTTTCTTCCAACATCCTATTAATCTAGTTAATTCTCTATTATCTAAAGTTTCTATCTTATGTATAGTTACTAAAGAATCACCTTCCTCTTCTCTAATATCTGTAAGCACCCTAACAGTTTCTCCATATTTACATTCTTTTTCAAATGTAACCTTAATTTCATCTAATGTATAATTATTAACTATTTCTTCTGGTAAAGTTTCAATAGCCCAATCAATATATTTTGTATTATTCACATGTTTATTAGAGTCTATATCTGAATACCTAATCTTGAATGTATCTTCGTATTTATGCTCAGTAATAGTTTCAAGTTTTGGAATCTTAAAATCTTCTTGCATATCTCCATCAACACCATATACCTGATATTGATCCTTAGGAATTCTCATCATTCTTCTCTTTTCTATATTTATTAATAAAAATATTGCATTTGCAATGACTATTACATTTCCATTACTATCCTTAATTTCATAATTTCTTAAAGCATAAAATTTTTTAAATCCAACAGCTTCAGTCTTAACCATTAATTTTTCACCATAGGTTGGATTCCTAAATATTTTTACATGATAATTATAAAATACCCAAGTCATATTATTTTCAATAAGACTCTCCATACCTGAACCTAATTCCTCAGATTGCTTTGTTCCAATGTCAGATAAAATATTAATTATAGTTGACATGTTTCCCTTTAAATTTCTATCCACATCGTAGTAATGTAATTCATATTCTTTTTCATAAGCCTTCCCCATAATATACCTCCTAAAAATTAGAGGCTGTCGCACAAACATCCCAAATTAAAAATGAAGAATTATTGATGTAATTCTTATATAATCGCTAAAATTAATTATTCATTCTTAATTTTTCATTGTACGACAGCTCCCTTAAATGCAAATTATTTAATATTGTATTTTAAACTATTGGATCTATAAATCCATCATCTTGATTATTATCATCTCCAGAATTACCTAGGAAATTATCAATTTGTGGCTTAGTTCTATCTAGAACAAATATATTTAAATAAGCTGATACATATATGCTAATAACTACTGGAAATATCACTGATAGTATACTTCCTAAAATAGGTATAAAATCAAGTATTACTAGTCCTATAACTAATAGAATTGAAATACCTGAAATAGCTGCCAATCTTCCTACTGTTGACCAAAAATATCCCTTTCTAAATAAATGAAAAGTCTCTGTAATTGCATCTATTGCGCCTAAATCATTTACTACAAAACTTGAATTAAATAAAGAACATAATGGTATTATAACAACTATTATTGCAATTATTAAAGGAACCGCTATTATAGCTCCTATTCCTAGAGTTATTAAAGAAAATAATGTCCCTAAAATAATTAGAACTGTAATTGCTATACACATCATTAATGAAACTAATATACTTAATCCTAAAGCACTCCATTTCTTTTTCCAAATATATTTTGTAGCACTTTTCCAACTTACTTCATTCCCCTTATTAGCATCATCTAAAATCTTAGTTATTACAAATGTACCAAATAAAGATAAAATTCCTGCAATTATTCCTACTATTATTATTATGAATATAGCTCCTGCTCCTATAGCTGAAAAACTATTATCATAATAAGTATATGAATCTATATATGATATACTAAAAAATACTGCAGCAATAAATGTAAAGCTTATTACCATTGTTAATATAAACGAAGGAACCATAAATATTCCTATAGATTTTAGAATTTCTAAAACATTATCCTTGCATATATTAAATGCCCTAGATAAAATTTCCGTTATTAATAATTGTTCATTCCTTTTTTCCATTAAAGCACCCCTAAAATATTTTATTACTATATATATATTATTTTATCATAATTATTTACTATTTTATTATTATTTTTAATATTTTTACCAAATTAATGCATATAAAAAAGCCCTAACAAATCATATTTACTGCTACAAACTAAAGGTAGCAATTACTCATTTATCGCAATTATGAATTTTTATTCAGTTACAAGCTTCACACCATAAAATTAATAGACGCACTTCAAAGCTTAAGGAATGAAATTATAAAAAAGTTATTTACAGGGTAACATATTTATAATTTCCTCAAGAGTAAAAAGAGACTGCCTTTCGACCAATGTCACTTAGTTAACATTATGGCAGCCTAATAAAAACATGAAGCTATCGCTATCTGTATAAAAAATCCGCT
>NZ_JBNOOE010000016.1:0-71384 GCF_050585265.1 Clostridium nigeriense
ATAGTCTGTGTTCCCTCCATAATTGATAATTTATTATATCATTTTCTGAAGTTTACACAGACTATTTTACACTCTCGTTAAAGCAAAATAAAGGCTCAGAGTAATCTGAGCCCTTATTTATATCCAAGCTGGAATATGTATTTTATCACTATTTATTAGTGTTATGTTGTCTTCAATTATTCTTTTTTTACTAATTATACTTTTTCTTTTTATTGAATTTTGATTAATAAAATCTTCTGCTTCCTTTAAGCTATTTGCTTTAAATATAAACGTCCAACCATTCTTATCATATTTTCCTGTGCAAATCATATATTTATTATTATTATAATCTCTATGTTGTCTATCTATTATTAAACTCTTAAATTCACCAATTGTTTTATAATTCAATTTTACAAAAATATCATTATTCATTATGACCCCTCCAACCAAACATAAGTTCTATAATTATATTAACCGAACACACGTTCAAAGTCAATGCTTTTAGTAAATTTTATTTACATAATTATTTTTAGAGGGCTTTCTTTTTTTGCTTTAAAGTATTATAAATTAAGTGATGTTGAAGCTAACATTGCCCAATCAATTATATTTATGCTAGCTCATTATGGAACTTATAACTTAAAGACTTCATTATTACCTCTTTTATTAGGTTATCTTCTAGGCAAATTATATACTTCCTCTAAATCTTTAACCCCATCAATAATATTTCATGGATTATATAACTTTTTTTAATGTACTATATAAAAAAGGAGCTCAGATACTTACCTGAACTCCTTTTTTTATAAATCAGTAATTTTCTTATCCCCTATATAAGCTATTTCTCTATTCTGTTATATCAAATACTTCTAAATCCTTCTCTTCTATTCCTTGAACCTTAACTTCTGCTATTGCTCTTAAAGTATCTAAAGCTGTTATTACTCCTATATTTCTCTCTACAGCAGCTCTTCTTATTATAAATCCATCTCTATTAGAGTCATTTCCCTTAGTTGGCGTATTAACTACTAAATCAACTTCTTTATTCTTTATTACATCTAATATATTTGGCTTTTCTTCGTGTAATTTTCTTACTACTTCTACTTCTACTTCTATATTAGCTTCTCTTAAAAGATTTGCAGTTCCTTCAGTTGCAACAAATTTATACCCAACTTCTGCTAACATCTTAGCTATTGGTAAGAATTCTTTCTTATCATGGTTTTTGATAGTTGCTAATATCTTACCCTTTTTATTTGAAGGATACATACTTCCTGCTACAAAGCCTTTGTATAAAGCTTCTTTAATATTTCTTCCTACTCCTAGTACTTCTCCTGTAGATTTCATTTCAGGTCCTAAAGATACTTCAACCTTAGGAAGCTTTTGAGTTGAGAATACTGGAACTTTAACAGATACTAAATCTGGTTCTTTGTATATATCTACTCCATAACCTAAATCTTTTAGCTTGTGTCCAAGCATTACTTTCGTAGCTAAGTCTACTATTGGAACCTTACTTACCTTACTTATATAAGGAACAGTTCTTGAAGCTCTTGGATTAACCTCTATTATATACAGCTCCCCTTCAAACTCAATAAATTGAATGTTTATCATTCCCTTTATTCCTATAGCAACTGCTAATTTCTTAGTATAATCTAAAACTTTATCTTTAATTTCTTTACTAATGTTTTGACTTGGATACATTGTAACTGAGTCTCCTGAGTGAACCCCAGCTCTTTCTAAATGCTCCATAACTCCTGGAATTAATATTTCTTCTCCATCTGATATGGCATCTACTTCTATTTCTCTACCCATTAAGTATTTATCTACTAATATTGGGTTCTTTTTATCCTTTGCAAACGCATTCTTTAGGTAATATTTTAATTCTTCCTCATCATGAGTAATTTCCATTCCTTGACCACCTAGAACATATGAAGGTCTTACTAATACTGGGAATCCTAATCTCCTAGCCTCTTCTAATCCTTCTTCCATAGTCCAAACACCCTTACCTTTTGGTCTATCTATTCCTAAGTTCTCTAATAATTCATCAAACTTTTCTCTATCCTCAGCCATATCAATTTGATCTGCTGTAGTTCCTAAAGTCTTAATTCCTTTTTCTTTTAAGAAGTTTGCAAGCTTAATAGCTGTTTGACCACCAAATTGAAGTATAACTCCATATGGATTTTCTTTTTCAATTATATTTAATACATCTTCTTCTGTTAGTGGTTCAAAATATAATTTATCAGAAATATTAAAGTCTGTACTTACTGTTTCTGGATTGTTATTTACTATTATAGTTTCAATTCCCATTTTCTTTAATGATTTTACACAGTGAACTGAAGCATAGTCAAATTCAATACCTTGTCCTATTCTAATTGGACCTGAACCTATAACTATTACCTTCTTATTATCTGATACTTCTACTTCGTCATATTGCTCATAAGTTGAGTAGTAATATGGTGATAACGCTTCAAATTCTCCTCCACAAGTATCAACCATCTTATATGCAGGCTTAATATTCCATATAGATCTTAGTCTATAAACATCTTCTGGACTAACTCTTAGCATATCTGCTATAGCCTTATCTGAGAATCCTTTTTTCTTTAAGTTTAATAACCATTCTTTATCTAAATCTTCTATTTTGCTTAACTTTAATCTAGTTTCTTCATGAATTATCCATTTGAACTTTTCTAAGAAGAATATATCTATTCCAGTTATCTTAGCAATACTTTCTATTCTATAATCTCTTCTAATCATTTCAGCTAAAGCAAATAATCTTTCATCATCTGGTTTAACTACTATTGATTTTAATTCTTGAATACTTAATTCCTTAAACTTCGGATGATCTAAAGAGTATTTTCCTATTTCTAAACTTCTTATACCCTTTAATAGTGCAGCTTCTAGGTTTGCTCCTATAGCCATTATTTCTCCTGTTGCCATCATCTTAGTTCCTAAAGCTCTATCAGCTGTAAAGAACTTATCAAATGGCCACTTTGGAATCTTAACTACTACATAATCTAATGTTGGCTCAAAACAAGCATATGTCTTTTGAGTAACTGCATTCTTAATTTCATCTAATCCATATCCTAAAGCTATTTTTGCAGCAAGCTTAGCAATTGGATATCCTGTAGCCTTAGACGCTAAAGCTGATGATCTTGAAACCCTTGGATTAATTTCTATTACTGCATATTCAAATGAATTTGGATTTAAAGCAAATTGTACATTACATCCACCTTCAATTCCTACAGCATTTATTATATTTATAGCTGAAGTTCTAAGCATCTGATATTCCTTATCAGATAAAGTTTGTGATGGTGCTACAACTATACTATCACCTGTGTGGATACCAACTGGATCTATATTTTCCATGTTACATACAGTTATACAGTTTCCATAAGAATCTCTCATTACTTCGTACTCTATTTCTTTCCAGCCTTTAACTGATTTTTCTAAAAGTACTTGTCCAATTGTGCTTAATTGTAATCCTGATGCTAATATTTCCCTAAGCTCTGCTTCATTATTAGCTATTCCACCACCAGTTCCTCCTAGTGTATAAGCTGGTCTAACTATTACTGGATATCCTATTTGCTCTGCATATCTAATTCCAGCTTCCATTTCAGTTATTATTTCACTTTGAATAACTGGCTCGTTAATTCTATTCATCATATCTCTGAAAAGTTCTCTATCTTCTCCTTCTTTAATAGATTGAATAGATGTACCAATTACTTTTACATTGTACTTATCTAAAATTCCTGCTTCATATAAATCTACTGCTAAATTAAGACCTGTTTGACCACCCATTCCTGTAATCATACTATCTGGTCTTTCTTTTTCAATAACTTTTTCTAAAAATTCTACTGTTAATGGCTCTATATAAATCTTATCAGCAACTTCCGCGTCAGTCATAATAGTTGCTGGATTTGAATTAACTAATACTACTTCTACTCCTTCTTCTTTTAAAGCTTGGCAAGCTTGAGTTCCTGAATAATCAAACTCTGCAGCTTGACCTATAACTATTGGACCTGATCCTATAACTAAAACTTTTTTAATATCTTTATTTAATGGCATATCCTAATCCCTCCTATAGTGCATACTTCATAAATTTATCAAATATATATTCGCTATCCTTTGGTCCTGCTGCAGCTTCTGGATGGAATTGAACTGAGAATATTGGAAGTTTTGTATGCTTCATTCCCTCAATAGTTCCATCATTAATATTAACGTGAGTTACTACAACATCCTCTGGTAATGTTTCAACTACATATCCGTGATTTTGTGATGTAATATGGACTTTATTTTCTTCTAAGTCTTTAACTGGATGATTACATCCTCTGTGTCCAAATTTCAACTTAGTAGTTTTTCCACCTAAAGTTAATGCTAAAAGTTGATGTCCTAAACATATACCTACTAAAGGTTTCTTTCCTACTAACTTCTTTATATTTTCTATTACATCCCCTAGGTCTTCTGGATCCCCAGGTCCATTTGATAAAAATATTAAATCTGGATTTATCTCTAAAACCTCTTCTGCAGTTGCACTCATCGGGAATACTGTTAATTTACAGCCTCTCTTTTTAAAGTTTCTAATTATATTTTCTTTTATTCCAAAATCAATTATTGCTACGTGCTTTCCTTCACCATCTATAGTGTACTTTTCTTTTGTACTTACTATACTAACTGCATCCTTGTTTGAAAAGCCTTCAACTCTTTCCTTTACATCTTCTAAAGTAATATCTTCTAAAGAAATCATTCCCTTCATTGTTCCATGATTTCTTAATATCTTAGTTAATGCTCTTGTATCTATTCCTTCTAAACCTATTATCTTATTTTGCTTTAAATAACTTTCAAGGTCCATTTCACATCTAAAGTTATTTGGAAAATTACATTTTTCTCTTACTATGAACCCCTTAACCTTTGGTGCTTTTGATTCCATATCCTCTAAATTTATTCCATAATTACCTATAAGGGGGTAAGTCATAGTAACTATTTGTCCATAATATGATGGATCTGTTAAAACTTCTTGATAACCTGTCATTCCTGTAGTGAATACTACCTCTCCAATACTATCTTTTAAGTATCCAAAGGCTTTACCCTCAAAAATCATGCCATTTTCTAATATCAGCTTTGCTCTCATATTTAGCCCTCCTAAAAATTAAATATATATAGCTAAAAATACACTTCATAAAAGCTTATCTTACTAAAATAAAAAGGATACTAAGGAGACAACGAAATTACAGTTCTCTCCTTACTATCCTTTTATATATAATATCAGTACTAGAAAATGTCTCTACTGACATAGCTATGCAATTATCTTGTGAATATAAATATAACATAATCATATACTCCCTTTCTGGCCTCACAGGACCAATTTAAAGTGTACTTTTTAACTTATGAATTATCTTTTTGATAATTATTTATCCTTTTGATAATATTTTATATTTTATCCATATATATGTCAAGAAATTTTATATTAATAATTATACAATAAATATTATTATAATAATATTTATTGTATTATCTATTTTACATTTTCAAATAAACTTAACTGATATAAATACTTAGGATAGTAGATAAATCTTAAATTATATACTTATATATATAATACATCATATTTATTTATAATTACACGCCTTTATGAATAAATATTCAATAATTATAAATTTTTATACACCCTTGTGTATTAAATGCTTTTTTTGTAAAAATATCCTATAATTATTATTAAATAGTTACTTAAGTCATTTATATAATGACTTACAGTAATAGAAATATTTTGAGTATTAATTTATTATATAATTAGAATTAATTGGTATTTTTTATAAATTCTATTGATATTTCATTTTTCAATGTTATAATATAGTATATAATAACTCTTAAAACAATAAATTTTACTATTAATAAAAAGGGAGGTAAATCCATGCTTAAACTTAATAATGTTAGTAAACAATTTAAAAAAGCAAAAGTAGTTGATAACTTATCTTTTTCAGTAAATAAAGGCGAGATAGTTGGGCTACTTGGCGAAAATGGTGCAGGTAAAACAACAACACTTAGAATGATATCTACCATGCTTGAAATATCCGACGGTGATATTAAAGTTAATGATATCGATGTAAAATCAAACCCTGAAAGAGTAAGAAAAGAAATAGGAATTCTTTTTGGTGGTGATGTAGGTCTATATGATAGACTTAGTGGAAGAGAGAATATCAGATATTTTGCTAACCTTTATGGAATGAATAAAAAAGAAGCAGACGAAAGAATAGACTCATTAGCTAAAAGCTTTGAAATGGAAGATTATATTAATAAACCTGTTGGTAAATACTCCAGAGGGATGAAACAAAAAATTTCTATTGCTAGATCAATAGTCCATAATCCTTCCGTGATGCTTTTTGATGAACCAACTACTGGATTAGATGTAAGTGCTGCAAGAATTGTACAAGACTTCATACTTCAATGTAAAAAAGAAAATAAAATTATATTATTTTCAAGCCATTCTATGAAAGAAGTTGAAAAATTATGTGATAGGGTCGTTATTATTAATAAAGGTAAGCTATTAGAGGATTGTACTCTATCTCATTTAAAAGAAAAATATAATAATGATGACCTAGAAGAAACATTCTTAGGACTTATAGGAGGTAATACTAATGAGTAACTTTTTAACTATTTTAAAGAAGGAACTTATAGATATTGTAAGAGATAAAAAGACATTAGTATTTACTTTAATACTACCAATTCTTATTTATCCTTTAATGTTTAAATTTATGTCATCATCAATAGAAAAAGCTCAAACTGATGTTGAAAAAGAAATTAATATTTATATAGAAGGCGATACTGATTCTAATATGGCAAAGGTAATCACCTCATTAGAAAATATTAAGCTTCCTGAAGTAGACTCTCCTACTGAAGCCTTAAAAAATGGAGATATTCAACTTATTATTAATATTCCAGAAAACTTTGATGAAAATATAGCTGCTGGTAAAAATGATACTATTGATTTATTAATAGATGAAGAATCTAATAAATCAATGATTGCTAGTAGTATGGTGAGTGAAATTTATGAAAACTATAAAAATACAATCGTAGAACAAAGATTATCAGCAAACGGCATTGACCCTTCAATATTAAAGCCATTTGAAGTTAATATTCAATCTGGAATAAATTTAGATAGTGAAGATGTAAATGGTGCTGCGTCTATGCTTCTTACTATGATACCAACACTTATAGTAATACTTATGGTTTCTTCAACAGTTGGTATGGCTGCTGATCTTGGAGCAGGAGAAAAAGAAAGATTTACTTTTGAGCCATTACTTTCAACTTCAGCAAAAAGATCTTCGTTACTTTGGGGTAAGATAACAGCATTATGCACAATTTCCTTTATAGCTCTAATAGCTAACTTAGCTGCAATGGTATTTTCAATGCAAAAATTTATGACCTTTGGAGAAGGAGACATTCAGTTCAATTTATCACCAGCAACTATATTAGGTATGTTAGTAATAGGTTGTTTAGTGCTAGTAACATTATCTGCACTACAAATTTCAGTAAGTATATATGCAAGGTCAACTAAAGAAGCTAACTCATATTTAGCTGCTATTACAATGCCAACTATGATACTATCATTCTTACCATATATGATGGATGCAAAAGGTATAAACCCATCATTCTTTAATATTCCTATAACTAATGCAATTTGCTTAATGAAGGAATTTACTGTTGGAATATTTGACATTAAACATATAGCTATAGTAGTTGGATGGCATATAGTGTATATAGTTGCTTCAATTATATTTGCTAAATTCATGTTCTCTAAAGAAGAAGTCATTTTTAGAAACTAGAAATGAAAAATGAAGAATTGTGGATATAATTCACCTCGGTGAATTATTATAAAAATTAAAGGGATTCAGCTCTAAGCTGAATCCCTTCCTTAATTTTACATTTTTCATTCTCCATTTTTCATTTCAATAAGTTTGTTATCAAACTTTCTACAATCAGGCCAAGTATGATAATTAGCTCCTTCTTTAGAATGATGTTCTATAAAATCATCAATATTAATTTCATATATTTCAAACCCATCTAACTCAATCTCAATTATTTCATCATTTAATAGGTCAAATTTAGTCACTTCTCCTGTTGGTATTGATTCACTTCCATAGTAAAAAGTAACCCCATTATCTACTAAGGTCTCATATAGTTCTATAATTTCATCTTTTATATTTTCTTCCACTAATATCACCTATCCTTCGTTCATCATTAATATTATCTTTCTAGACAAACTTCTAGGTACTAATTTATTTAATGTTATAATTAGCTTATTTTTAAATCCAGGAATTATTATTAGTTTCCCCTTTTTAAAATCCTTATAAGCAACTTTTGCTACATCTCTAGGTGTCATTAATGCCTTTTTAGCTGATTCCTTCTTCTTTATTCCTGACTTTTCTTGAAAGTTAGTTTTTACAGGTCCTGGACATAAACAACTTACTTTTATTTCACTTCCTTTTAACTCTTCATATAAAGCTTCTGTAAAATTAAGTACATAAGATTTAGAAGCATAATAAGTGGCCATTTTAGGTCCAGCACAAAAAGCTGCTGTTGACGCAACATTCATTATTGCTCCTTCACCATGTTCTATCATGCTTGGTAAAAATATTTTAGTTAGCTCCGTTACAGCTCTTATATTTACATCAATTAATTTAAGTTCACTTTCCATTTCTATTTCACTTAAATATCCAAAGGAACCCATACCCGCATTATTAATTAAAATATCCACAGACAGATTTTTTTTATTCACAAAATCTAATACTTTTTCACAAGAGTTATCCTCAGATAAATCCAAGGCAATAGTATAAACTTTAATATTATAAAATTCTAACTCGTCTTTTACCTCTTTTAATCTCTCCTCGTCTCTTGCAACTAAAATCAAGTTATTTTCATCTTTTGCATATAGCTTTGCTAATTCATATCCTATACCAGTAGTAGCTCCTGTTATTAACACACAACTCCTACCATACGGTTTACCCATAAAAAAATCCTCCATTTATATTTAGATATTAAACTTTAATTTTTAATATATCATAATGTATTTAAAATATAAATATTTTAAAAAATAAAAACTGGTGAAATATCATATTTATTAGGATGATATTTCACCAGTTAAATTCAATTATTATTTATCCCCAAAATTATTTTTATATTTAAAATATACTATATTGCATTGATTATGAAGCTTAGTAAGAATAATGCACTAACTATATACATTATTGGGTGAACTTCTTTTGCTTCTTTCTTAACTAATTTAGTTAAGCAGTATGTTATAAATCCAGCTGCTACCCCGTTTGATATACTTCCAGTAAAAGGCATAAATGTTACTATGAAAAATGCTGGCATAGCTACTTCAAAATCTGCCCAATCAATATTCTTGAAAGATTCCATCATTAGAACACCTACAACTATCAACGCTGGTGCTGTAGCTGCTGATGGTACCATACCCATTATTGGTGATAAGAATAATGATATTAAGAATAATCCAGCTACTGTAACTGAAGTAAGTCCAGTTCTTCCTCCTTGACCAATTCCTGCTGCACTTTCAACATATGTAGTTGTATTGCTTGTACCTAAAAGTGCTCCAATTGATGTTGCTGTTGCATCTGCAAATAATGCTCTTTCTAATTTTGATGAGAAATTATTTTCACTTTCAAATAACTTTTCATCATTATCATCAAAGATTCCTGCTTTTCTACCTGTTCCTAAGAATGTTCCTATAGTATCGAAAGTATCTGATAATGAAAATGCAAATACAGTTGTAAACACTAAAACTATCTTAGTAGGATCACTAAACAATCCTGCAAAATCTAGCTTAAAGAATGTTGGTGCTAAACTTGGAATACCAAAATCAATTTGTGAAAAATCTGGTACTTGTGTTACTCCCATAAAAATCCCTATAACCGTAGTTAAAAGAATACCTACTAAAATCGCTCCTTTAAAGTTTATAAGCATTAAAATAAGTGTAATTACTAATCCAATTAATGCTAATAAAGCCGCTGGATCTTTAAAATCAGTTATTGCTAGAGTTACACTATTAAATATTGATGAACCTTCTGATGAAGCAATTTGGTTTGCTGCTTCACCTGTAAAGTTAATAAATTGAGCTTGTTTAATACCTATAAAAGCAATAAATAAACCTATACCACCTGAAATTGCATATTGAAGTGAATGAGGAATTGCTTGTATAATCATTTTTCTTATCTTAGTTGTAGTAATAATAATATTAATAATACCGCAAATAAATACCATTGCTAAAGCTTGTTCCCACGTAAAACCAAGACCTAATACTACTGTATATGTGAAAAATGCATTTAATCCCATACCTGGTGCTTGTGCAAAAGGTACATTAGCAACTAAGCCCATTATTAATGTTCCTGCAGCTGCTGCAATTATAGTAGCAACAAAAACCGCATTTTTATCCATACCTGCTGCTGATAAAATAGTAGGATTTACGAATAAAATGTATGCCATAGTTAGGAATGTAGTTAAACCAGCCATCAATTCAGTTTTAACATCAGTTCCATTTTCCTTAAGTTTAAAAAACTTTTCCATATTTTTACCTCGTTTCACAAAATTCGAATGTTACATTGATATCTTATCATTTCATTCGTATTAAATCAATATATTTTTTCTTATTTTATAAATTCTCTCATATTAATCCAAGTTTTTTTTAATATTTATATTTTTTTTCATAGTGTTTATATCTCAACTCCCCAAAATACGAATATTAACACTTTATCCACAAGATGAATATCCGTGTATTTATTTTTCATTTAATCTTTTTGTAGCATAAAAATAGAAGTGAGATTTTAATTTCTCACTTCTCCAACTATCTATAAATTACTTTTCGTCTTCCGTTACTCTTCCATCAGAATTATTCACAGGAATAGAATCACCTAAAAATTTAGGTTCAGGTTTTAATATATTCACATAAAAGAAATCCTTTAATTGAGCTAAAACCTCACGTTTTTTATAGCTATCCATTAATTGATATCCTCTTTTATCTGATTTTACACCATAAGCTTCTATTCCTAACTTTCTAGCTATATATAATGCTCTAGGCAAGTGATATTCATTAGTAACTATGATAGCCTTATCTACTTTAAAAATCTCTTTTGCTCTATACATACTATCATAAGTGCTAAACCCTGCATGATCCATAAAAATTATTTTTTCATCTATATTATCTTTCATAATATAGTCCTTCATAGATCTGACCTCATTATACTCTTCCCTTCCATGGTCGCCACTTAAAATAAATACACTACCAATATTAGCTTTATAAACCTCTAAGGAAGTTTCAAGCCTATCTGCTAATATATCAGAAGGAGTTCCATCATTTCTGACTCCTGCTCCAAGAACTATTATGGCATAATTATCATTAGGTATATCTTCTAAATTATATATATACTTTTTATAACTATTAACTATTGAAATGGCAACACTTATGGTTAATGCAAATATTATTAGTAAAGATATAAATATTCCCATACCTCTTTTTCTCCACTTCCTAACCTTAAATATATTCATAGAACCATCCTACTCCATTATATTCATAATTTCATTTTAACGTGCGGTATTCCCGCTTCTTCATATTCCGCTGAAACTTCTTTAAATCCAACACTCTTATATAATTCTTTAATATAACATTGTGCAGATAAACTTATATTATTCACTTTATAATTTTTTTCAATCTCATCAATTGCCCTAATCATCATTTCTTTAGCTAGACCCTTACCCCTGTATTTTTTCAATACTAGTACTCTTCCTATTGAAGCATCATCATAAGAAAGACCTGGTGGAAGTAATCTACAGTATCCAACTACTCTCTCCACTCCATTTTCATTATCTATAGCAAATAAATGCATACATTCTTTATCTTTATCATCAAAATCATTTTCACATGTTATTTCTTGTTCACATGCAAAAACCTCATATCTTGCCTTAGCAATTTCATAAATCTCATTTATGTTAAGTTCATTAAAATACTTACTTCTAATTTCATATTTTTTCTTCATATAATACTCCTTATCAATCACACTTATCATTCATTATAATTATAATATTATTATTTTATATTTTCTATAAATAACCATAGTTAAAACTATAAGACTTTATTATAATTTTAAATTTTAAAATAAATACATTTAATATGAATTTTTAAGATATAAGAACTTATCTAAACATATTGAATTAATTTACATCTTTTTTAGGTATTTTAAGGATTTGTTAAGTTTGTATAAGATAACTCGTAGTATTAATATTAAATTATATTTAAATGAACAATGTTCATATAGGAGGAATTTATATGGTAATTGAAATAAAAAATCTAGTAAAAAATTACAAAGATTTTAAAGCTGTGGACATAAAAGAATTAAACATTAAGGAAGGAGATAGTTTTGGATTTCTAGGTCCAAATGGGGCTGGTAAAACAACTACTATAAGTATTTTAAGTGGACTTTTTTCTAAATACTCTGGTGAAGTTAAAATATTTGGAAAAAATATAAAATCAGATCCTGTATCTATTAAAAAAAACTTAGGTGTAGTACCTCAGGATTTAGCTTTAATTGATGATTTAACAGCTGAAGAAAATGTTAAATTTTTTGGAGAATTGTACGGATTAAGAGGAAAACAACTTAAAGAAGCAGTTAAGGAAACATTAGAATTTGTTGGATTATGGGATAGACGAAAAGACTTTCCTCCAAAATTTTCTGGTGGAATGAAAAGAAGATTAAACATAGCTTGTGCTATTGTTCATAAACCTAAATTAATAATATTTGATGAGCCAACAGTAGGTATTGACCCTCAATCAAGAAATAATATTTTAGAAACTATAAAGAAACTTAATGAACAAGGCTCTACTGTAATTTATACTTCTCACTATATGGAAGAAGTAGATGCTATATGTTCTGATATTTGCATAATAGACCATGGAGAAATAATCGCAAGAGGCACTAATGATGAACTTAAGGCTTTAGTAAAACATGAAGATGGAAGCATAGCTTCTCTAGAAGAAGTATTCCTTCAACTTACTGGCAGAAGCCTTAGGGATTAGGAGGTATTACCTTATGAAAATATTAACTATAGTCAAGTATAGACTATTACAATCAATAAGAGATGTACAAAGCCTTATAATAATGATATTAATACCAATATTTCTAATATTAATTTTAGGAAATGCACTTGAAAATAATGAAGACTTTACTGCAAGAACTGTTGATAAAGTAAATTTATTATATGTAGATAAAGGTTCAACCGATGGCGCTAGAGCCTTTGAAAACTTTATAACACTAGATGAACTTGGAGATATAATTCAAGTAGAAAAAATTAATGATATCGAGGAAGGAAAAAAATTAATTGAAAATAGAAAATATGATGCATTAGTTATTTATGATGAAAATTTTTCTGGTAAGCTTGAGTTAATTGGATCTGAATACAATCAACTTGGAGTCTCTATAGTAAAAGGAATAATAGAGACATATTCATCTTCAGCAAATGCTATGGAGGCTTTAGCTAAGATTCAATCAAGAGATTTTACCTTAAATCAAGGTAATAATCTTCAAGATGAGGCAGTTTCAGTATCCGGTAAAAAACCTTCTGCTATAGATTATTATTCTATAACAATGCTCGTAATGATAATAATGTATGGATCAATTTATGCTAACTTTGCTATAGATAAATCTTATTATGGCCCAGTAGGAAATAGATTTAGATCTACTCCTTTAAGTCTTTCTGAAATATTTATTGGAGAAACTGTTGGTGTAGTTATAACAATCATGGTTCAAGCCTTAATTCTATTACTAATCTCAAATTTAGCATTTGGAGTAAATTTTGCAAATAGTATCCCAACAATATTATTATCAGCATTTTCATTATCAGTATTATCTACCATGCTAGGTATATTTGCTGTAATGGCAACAAAGAAAGGTCTAATAGGACTTGCTCTTTTAAATGTCATAGTTCCTATATTTACATTTTTGAGCGGAGGATTTGTCAAGGTAAACTTTAGTGGAGTTCTTGGTTATTTATCAAAATTAACACCTAACTATCTAGCTTCAAATGCTATGTTTAAATCAATTTATGGGGGAGCTTCTAAAGAAGTATTTTTAAATATATTAGGCCTTTGGATTATATCTGCTCTATTATTCTTGGGAGCAAATATAATAGGAAGGAGTGAAAGAGCATGACAATATTTAAATCAACATTAAAAAGATTATTTAGACAAAAATTAAATCTTCTATTTTTAATAGTATTACCATTAATTTTTATGATTATTGCCTTTTCTGGGTCAAATGGCACTGCCCCTTTAAAGGTCACTATTATAGATAAGGACAATACAGCTATTACAGAAGACATAATTGACAATATAAAAGATAAGGCAGAGATTAACTTTGATGATGAAGATACTATACAAGATAATTTAATTAATAATGAAATAGATTATGCAATAGTTATTCCTCAGGGATATACACAAGCTTTAATTAATGATGAAGATCCTGTAATAAAAACTTATGAGGCAAAGGAAGGAAATACTTCCACAGCTATAAAAACTTCATTAGATAACTATATAAATATACTAAAAACTTTTGCTAAAAACTCTAATGGTGATGAAGAAAAGTTTTATGATGCAGTTAAGTACTACTCAGATGGTTCTTATAAATTATCCTACACAAGTGTAGATAAGGGTGAAGGAAATAAATCCAAGACAGATACTGCTATGGCATTTATAGTACTTAATTTATTATTTTCAGCAACTTCAGCAACTAATATTATACTAAAAGATAGGGAAAAGAACGTATTTACAAGATTATTTACCACACCAATAACAAGATTTAAATATATATTACAAAGTTTACTTTCATTTTTAGTAATTACATTTGCACAAATTACATTATACTTTTTAATATTCAAATATATATTTAAATTTAATTTAGGAGATTCTCCTTTAAGTCTCTATATCTTATTCCTAATATTTGGCGTATTCACTATTTCTCTTGGAGTATTTATTACTACACATGCTAAAGATTTAAGGGTATCTGGAACAGTAAGTACACTTGTAATACTACCTTTTGCAATGCTAGGTGGATGCTTCTGGCCAAGAGATATAATGCCAACAGTACTACAAAATATATCTAAGGTAGTACCAACAACTTGGATAAATGCTTCTAATAGCAATATACTTTATGGTGCAACTTTAGGAAATGAACTTACTACTATAGTATTACTATTAGGAATATCATTAATACTCCTAGGATTATCTTCATACAAACTAAAAAATAAATCTTAAGATATATCATATAAAATAGCAAATTAAAAACTCATATAAGGTTTTTAATTTGCTATTTTATATTTTTAATATTAGTATTGGGATTCGAATAATAAAATTTGTTTTTTAAAACTTATTTGTATAACATTGGAAAATATATTATAATATATTGTGGTTTATAATAAATAAAGGAGTCTATTTATGAGAAAATTTATGAAAAGTATAATTTTTATTGTAGTTCTATTTACATTGTTTTTAACAGGCTGCGCTACTAACATAAATGAAATTGAAGAACAAACCAATGAAAAAGAAAATAAATCAAGTTCTGCACAAAAAATAGAAACTACTATTGATGATCAAAATGAAGATAGTATAGAAAATAAAGATAATATTACTAATGAATATTCTACAAAGCAAATTTATTTAGATAAATTAAATCAATTAGAAGAAAATTTAAACACATCCTTAAAAGAAAAATATGCTAGTCCAAAAACTCAAGATATGATCGATGCCGCTAATAAGGAATATATTGAATGGGATAATATGTTGAATGAAGTTTATGAAAAATTAGAGTTACAATTGTCAAAAGAAGATATGGATAAATTAAGAATTGAAGAACTTGCTTGGATCGAAAACAGAGATAAAAAATCAAAAGATGCATATGAACAATTTAATGGTGGCACAATAGCCCCCTTAAGTCGTATTAGAAGTTTATCAAATAATACTAAATCTAGATGCTATGAATTAGTTAACGAATATATGAAATAGTAACTTAGATTGTTTTTATAATGCAAAAATTTAGACAGTAGATATATATGTATAAAAACAAAAATATCTCTGTCCTGAATTTTATTATCTTATTTGACCATTTCCATATATTATATATTTAGTAGTAGTAAGCTCCTTAAGTCCCATTGGACCTCTTGCATGTAACTTTTGAGTACTTATTCCTATTTCTGCTCCAAATCCAAATTCTCCTCCATCTGTAAATCTTGTAGATGCATTAACATAAACTGCTGCTGCATCAATTTTATTTAAAAACTTTTGAGAATTCTTATAGCTATCTGTGACTATAGCTTCTGAATGACCTGTCCCATATTTGTTTATATGTGTAATAGCTTCATTTATATCTTTAACTACCTTAGCTGCAATTATATAATCTGAATATTCCTTACCCCAATCTTCTTCAGTAGCAGGTATAATATCAGATATTATAGACTTAACTTTTTCATCTCCTCTTACCTCTACTTCCTTTTCTCTTAATGCTTTAATAATAATTGGTAAAAACTCATTTGCTATATTTTCATTAATAAGCATTTTTTCTGCTGCATTACATACTGCTGGTCTTGAGGTTTTTGAATTTACTATTATATTCTTAGCCATTTCAAAGTCACAAATTTCATCTACATAAATGTGGCAGTTTCCAACCCCTGTTTCAATAACTGGAACCGTTGCATTTTTCACTACAGCTTGTATTAAACCTGCTCCCCCTCTTGGAATTAGCACATCTATATATTCATTAAGTTTCATCATTTTAGTAGCTGTTTCCCTACTAGTATCTTCAACTAATTGAATTGAAAATTCAGGTAAACCAGATTCTTTTACAGCTTCCTTTAACACCTTTACTATAGCTTTATTTGAATTTATAGCTTCACTTCCACCTCTTAAAATAACTGCATTCCCAGTTTTTAAACAAAGCCCTGCTGCATCACAAGTTACATTAGGCCTAGCTTCATATATTATTCCTATTACCCCCATTGGAACTCTTTGCTTCCCTATTTTAATTCCATTAGGTCTTTTCCACATCTCTACAACTTCTCCAATAGGATCATCTAAGGCTATAAGTTTCATCAATCCTTTAGCCATATCTTCAATTCTATCTTCATTTAAAGATAATCTATCTAACATAGCTTTTGAAGTGCCTTTTTCAATAGCTAGATTTAAGTCTTTTTTATTTTCATCTATAATCTCTTGTTTATTATTTAATAAAGCCTTAGCCATTGATTCTAAAGCATAGTTTTTTTCAGTTGTTGCTGCTATTGCTAAGTCATAGGAAGCCTCTTTAGCATTTCTTCCTAAATCATTTAAATCTAATATCATAAATTATCCTCCCTATTTATTTGAAACAAATAAAGTTCCTATTTCTTCTCCATTTAATATACTTAGTATTATCTTAGGATTTTCTCCATTAGCTAATACCATATGAACCCCTGCATCAATTGCTGTTCTTGCTGCAGTTAACTTAGTTATCATTCCTCCAGTACCTAAATTACTTCCTGCACCTCCACAACACTCCTCAAGTTCTGGCGTAATTTCTGTTATTTCTCTTATAAGCTTTGAATTTATATTTTTTCTAGGATCTGAATCATAAAATCCATCTATATCAGATAATATAATTAAAAGATCAGCATTTACTAACTTAGAAACTATCGCTGATAAATTATCATTATCTCCAAATCTAACTATATTTTCTATTTCATCTATAGAAACTGTATCATTTTCATTAACAACAGGAATAATTCCGTTTTCAATTAATGTTTCAAATGTATTGCAGACATTATTTCTAATATGGTCATCTTCAACTACATCTCTAGTTAAAAGCACTTGACCTATAGTATGGCTATACTCACCGAAAAATTTGCTATATATATGCATTAATTCACATTGTCCTACTGCTGCAACAGCTTGCTTTTCTCTTATAGTTTTAGGTTTCTCTTGGAGTTTTAGTTTAGAAACTCCAACACCTATAGCTCCTGAAGTAACTAATATAACTTCTTTTCCAGAATTCATAACATCTGCTAATACTCTTGTTAACTTTTCTATTCTAGTTAAATTTATACTTCCATTATCATATGTTAATGTTGAAGTTCCTACCTTAACAACTATTCTATTAGCTTTTTTTATTCTATCTCTATAATTCATTCCTACTAATCCCCCATTATTGTTCTTTGTTTAATTATAAATATTTTTCTATACTTTTTCTACATCACAATCTTTTAATTTTCTTCTTTAAACTCCTTTATCTTTTCTTTTACTTCTCTATTGAAATGTTTAAAAATAACTTTAAATAATGAGTAAATTGGTACTACAACAAAAGCTCCAATTGGTCCAATTAAAGATGCTGCCCCTACTACTAAGAAAATATCTGTAATTGGATGTATTTTCATTGTTTTTCCCATAATTAACGGCACAACTATTCTACCTTTAAGTGTTTGAGCTATTAGAACTAATGCCGTTAGTTTTAAAATCATATTCCATCCTGAAGCTATTGCAATTATGTAAGGAAGTATTAAAGATATGAAGAAACCAACAAAGGGTATAAAAGCCAATATAAATGTAACAGAGGCTAAAAGCAACGGACTTGCCATTCCTATTAGTTTATACCCAATAAACATCATTGTTGCCAGAGAAAGAGCCACTTTTGCTTGACCAATAATATATAATCCTAATACTTCATCTCCCTCTTCTACAATATCATAAATCTTATGTTTATATTTCCTAGGAAATACATTTACCATGGATTCTTTTATATTTTCCTCATCTTTAAGTAAGTAGAATACTATTAAAATAACTAATAATGCATTTGAAAATAATTGCATTCCTTTATCAAATATCTTTCTTAAATTAATACCTAATATAAATATATAATTTTGTATCTCATCTAAAAATTTATCATAATAATTAGTACTAAAATTATTTCCCCTAACTAGATCCTTTATATAATCTATTCCGCCTCTTTCCTTTATTATATTAAAAAATATGGACTTAATATATAAAAATTGCTCAATAAAATAATCTCCAAAATATTTAATTATTCCGGTACTTATAAAGAAAAATATAAACAATGTTAAAGCTGCAGCTCTACCTTTTTTCATTTTCTTTTTAACAAATATATTATTTAGTGGCTTAAGTATATAAAATAAGAATACTCCAAATATTATTGGTATAACTATTACTGAAAAAACTACGTCTATAAAGCTTTCTACTAGGGATATCTTACTTAATAAAATTATCAGTAGTACAAATAAATTTAAAATAACTAAATACATTAAAACATTTTTCTTTTTCATAAATTAAACTCTCCTTTAGTTACTTAATAAATTTAGTTTATCCTTATTAAAAGAAAATATTAACATATGATTTTTTAATAAATTTTTGTTGTTTCTGTCTATAAATCTATTGATTTTTAGTTTTAAAATGTATTAAGATTAATTGCCCTATATAAATATTAATAATTGAATTTAAAGGAGAACAAAATGAATGAATAAACTAACTAATGATAAATTTTCTTTGAAGTCATCACTTACTTTTATTATTCCCTCACTAGTAGGGATACTGCTATTTATAGTACCTATTAAATTTAATGAAGAAATTACTATTCCTGTAGCTTTAATGTCTAAATTCTTAGCAACTATTTTGGATGGATATTTAACAACTATAATTACTTTGATTATTTGTATTTCTGCAATATGCAGTATAATTACTAAAATTTTAAAACCGGACCTTATTATAAAAAATGAGTTTTTAAATACTTTATTTAATGTAAGCACTATTTGGTTTATAGCTAGAATTTTAGGTGCAGTATTTTGTACTCTATCATTATTTAATTTTGGGCCTGCTATTATAACAAATTCTGCAACTGGATCTTTTGTTTTAAATGATCTACTTACAATTTTATTTACTATTTTCTTTTTTGCTGGTTTATTATTACCTTTACTACTTAACTTTGGATTATTAGAATTCTTTGGTGCAGTTCTTGCTAAAGTTATGAGACCTGTATTTACATTGCCTGGACGTTCATCAATAGATTGTATTACCTCTTGGCTTGGTGATGGAACCTTAGGAATAATATTAACTAATAAACAATACGAAGAAGGATTTTACTCCAAAAGAGAAGCTGCTATAATAAGTACAACTTTCTCAGCTGTATCTATAACCTTTAGTCTAATAGTAATAGATACGGTTGGATTATCTCACTTATTTGTTCCTTTTTATTTAACAGTAACCTTTTCTGGAATAGTTGCAGCTATTATTCTTCCAAGAATATATCCTTTACGTAATATTCCTAATACATATTACAATAATAGAGAAAACAGAGATGATGAAACAATTCCAGAAGGATATAATTCATTTTCTTGGGGATATAAAAAAGCTTTAGAAAAAGCTGAACAAAATCCTGGAATTAAGGATTTTATAATAGATGGATTTAAAAATGTTCTAGATATGTGGCTTGGAGTTCTTCCTGTAGTTATGGCCCTTGCTACTATTGCATTAATAATAGCTGAATATACCTCTGTATTTCAAGTATTAGGTTTACCATTTATACCTTATTTAAACCTACTTCAAGTTCCAGAAGCAGTAGCAGCATCACAAACTCTAGTAGTTGGTTTTGCAGATATGCTACTTCCATCAGTTTTAGCTGCTAACTCTATTACTAGTGATATGACTAAATTTATAGTTGCTTGTACTTCGGTTTCTCAATTAATATATATGTCTGAAGTAGGTGGAGTCCTACTTGGATCAAAAATTCCTGTATCTTTAAAGCAACTATTAATAATATTTATAGAAAGAACTATAATTACACTACCTGTAATAGTTCTTATAGCAAATTTTATATTTTAACAAAAGGCTGCCTCAATGGGTAGCCTTTTTGTAAATTAATAATTATTATTTACTACTATTTTCATAAGCCTAGTTAAATCTAATGCCTGCATAGTATTAACTATCACTCCTGCTAAATCCTCTATTTCAACATCTATACCTGTAATATCACAGGTTGTAAAATCAATTTTATTTAAACTTGTCTTATTAAAGTAAGCATTAGTTAAATCTGTTTCATTAAACATAACTTTATCTAATTTTACCTGTTGAAAAATTCCCTCTGAGAAATTACAATTATCGATAATAATATTTTTAAGTCTTGAAAAAGAAATATTCATATACTTACCAATTGAACTATTAAATAATACTTCTCTTATACTACAGTCATCAAATTTTGCTCCAAGTAGTTTGCAATTAATAAATTCAACTCTATGAATACTTCCTCCCCCAAAGTCTATATTTGATAAATCACAATTTTCAAAAACTGAATCTAATAAATCTATATTTTGTAACGAACATTCATTAAATGTAGTATTTCTAAATATACAAGAATCTATAGTTAACCCTTTTTCATTCAAATAATCTATTTCTACATTTTCTATTATCTTATTTTGTAATTTTTCACATCTAAGCACTTCATCTTCTACTCTTTCTATTTCTTCAAGCTCATCTATAAACTTAGGTTTTTGTATTTTATATGCCTTTCCCATATCATATTCCCCAATCTTTTATATTCTATTTTTATCATAAATATTATAACCTAATATAGAACAAATAAGAATATAATCAAAATTTCTATTATTTTTAATATAAATTATGTAATTACATAAAAAAGATTTGCATAACAATAAAATAAATCTATAATCATATTTATTAATTTAATGATTTAATGGATTTTAATTCCAAGCTGTTATAATATTTATATATAATGATACAACTATGGAGGTTATATATGAAATACGAAATTTTATTATTTGATGCAGATGAAACACTATTTGATTTTAAGAAATCTGAAAAGCAAGCTTTTGAAAATAGTATTCGTGAATTTAATATGGAATATGATGAAAATTATTATTTAAAGATTTATGAAGAAATTAATACAGGTATTTGGTTAGAATTTGAAAATGGTCTAATAACTCAGGAGAAATTAAAGGTAGAAAGATTTAGAAGATTATCTGAAGAATTAAATGTACCTTTTGATGCAGTAGAATTTTCTAAAGCATACATAAAACATTTAGCTAATGCTTCATTTTTATATGAAGATAGTTTAGAGATAATTAAAGAGTTAAGTAAAAATTATAGAATAGCTATAATTACTAATGGTCTTAAAGATGTTCAATCTAAAAGAATAGGACAATCTGTCATAGCTGAATATTTTGATACAATTGTTATTTCCGAAGAAGTACAAGTATCAAAACCTAATTATGAAATATTTGAAATTACCCTAAATAGATTAAATTTTAATGATAAAAGTAAAGTTTTAATGATAGGTGATAGTTTAACTTCTGATATCAAAGGCGGAGTTAATTTCGGAGTAGATACTTGTTGGACAAACTTTAAGAAGGTTAAAAACTCAACTACACTAAAACCTACATATGAAATTTCAAACTTAAAGGATTTAATTAAAATATTGAATTATTAAGCATAAACATAATATTAATTTTCAATTATCATTTTTGAATATTTTAAAATGCCATCAAGGCCTTGTTATATAGGCTTTCAGGCATTTTTTTCTTTAGGAAGATACTTCTTGTTTCTTTGTTACTTTATTATGACTTGCCTGTAAAAAGTGGTAAATAGGTAGTAAATTCATTCATACGCCTAAGCTACTCCTTTTTGTTTCTCTTTTTCCAAACATTTAACTTCTTCTAAACTGAATCACAAGTTATATGTGCATAATAATTTAATGTCATGGTCATATTTGCATGTTCCATGATATATCACAAGGCTTTTTGATTAATACTGGCATTAGTACAGTTAGTACAAAATATAAATTGGAAATATTCAAACCACTACTAATACCTGTTTTTAAAAGGCTAACAGCTTTTCTTCTTTAATCTGTTATCAAGACAATCTTAAGAACTGTATCATCATCAATTACAGTATTTAGTTTAAAATCAAATTGATTCTTACGAACATAATCATATTGTATGGCAGTTCTCAAAGAACGCTTATATTTATCAATAGTTTAACAACTGTAATCATTTTTATTCATTCTAATAGCCTATTCTTTCGAGTCAGACTGTTCAATGCTATCTATGTTTCTTGCACCAAATTTATCTTTCTTTAAAATATCCATCAGATATTTACGTACATTTTGAATACCTTTTTACATTAGGTAATTAGCCATTTTTCTTTATATAAATTTATCAAATATTCAATTTTTTACCAATTATATCGATACTATCCTAAACATCTTTTTTACCTCTACAATTTTCTCCCGCAGTACCATATAATCGCATTTTTCTGACAGCACTCTATCTGTAGTTGATAGTTGTTTCCACGAATAGATAAATTTAGTTTCTCAAAATAAAGCAGGCTGATATATTAAACGAAGTACACCATTTACATTGAGATACATATATAATAGCCTAACTTTAGATATATCCTCATTTATGATGGCTAGTTACAAGGCTATAAAACTATATATGTGGAGGATCAATGTCAATGATTAATATATCTACTTTAGAATTTTAGTGCATATTGATGTTGGAGTTTTCCTACATTTTGATGCTACAATGTACAATCATTATGATGCTTATAACTCTCATACTTTGTACTGTACGGAAGAATCATTATGTCTATAAGAATGTCTTTGCTGCAAATCCTGCTAAATATTTCTTCTTAGATCACTAACTAAATCTCTCGTTATACTTATATTATATTAGTTCCGTTACCTCTTTTCTTATCTTAACGTATTTGATTGATTTTATTTACAAATTTATCTTTCATTAAATGCAGTAAACATTTTGTCATATATTTCCGATAAGATTGGGAATCTGATTAATAACTTTCGCATTACCATCAGTAGCCTTTGCAATGATATGAACTGGAATGAGTGGATATTGTTTTTTAATTCTTCTAATTTATCCATAAACTTTTTTCATTATCGCTATTCCACTGGTCTTATGCCGATAGATAGTATATCGATTCAATTTCAACAATTCAACTATTTCTGAATCTCTCATATCCATAAAGTAGAACAATGATATAATTTTCCATTTCTTATCTAGCAAATCTATCAATGCTTCACTTAATAAATCATTTTTAATACCAACAGATATATCATTAATTGTAAAAAGCTGAAAATCTGCTGAATAACTATCTTTAGTAGCAAAATTATTTAGAAGATAATAGCCAACCTCTGAGAAAGATGCTTCGTACTCAGCAAATCTCGAAAGATGTTTGAAATTAACTACTTCAGCAAAAATTTACTGTATAAAATTAGTTTAAAATATATACCTTTCCTCACTATTCTCATAACATTCACATATAACATAAAAAGTTAACAATTAGAAGATATTATATATTATATTATTGTACCCACGTCTTTGCATATCGCTCCTTAATTACTGTTATTTTTAATGATTTTATAATTTCTAAATTACACTTAGGATAATAAAATGGAAAGTATTCTCTCTTATTTTCAAACGAGTTTTACCCTTCTAAAAATGACATATAATCCATTATAATTTATAAATCTTACTACACTCCTTAAATTATCTAGTGTTTTTCATCATTAAAATTATCATTTAGAAAATCAATTGTATTTTTCCAAGAATGATTAGTATCCACCATAATTCTTTCCCAAGGAATTTTTCTATAGCGGTAATTTGGTTGATATGCAATACTGAGCATATGACCACAATTACTATATAGTAGAGTTTTAGCATTGTTTTTTATTGACAACTTCTTAAGCATTGCCAGAATAGAATCTTTGGCATTCCAAATTTCATCGCGTGAACTACCTATAAATAAAATATTTCCTTTGATATTTTCGACTGAAATGTAACTTTCAGGTTTATAGCTTATTATTTGCTCACATCTTAATTTACCTTTAAAAAACTCCATAAGATTAAAATGTGTAAATGGCAACTCTGCACCATTTTTTGTCCATGATGATGTTTTAGAATTCTTCCATCCATCAATTCCTTCCAATACTGCACATGACGGACTATTAGCTACAACTGCTTTAATTTCATTATAATAACTAGCGCATACTAATGCCAGTTCCGCACCTTTTGAACGGCCATATACTCCAATTTTTGTTGAATCTACACATTCTTCTTTTTTTAAAAAGTCAATAGCTTCTTTAACAACTTCTATTGGAATTTTATTTAAATTCGATGGTAATGAATCTAACCCGAAATAAGCAATTGCCATTGTAGTAAATCCATGTCCTGCTAATACTTGTGCTATATTTTGAGCTTTTTCGATTCTCCCATCGCTCCCACTTAAAACAATAATTGCTGGTTTTGGATTTTTATCTGAATAGTAAAATAGTCTAGCCAGACCACTATTTAGTTTAATATCTTTTTCATTAATATCCGGTAATTGATAATACCTTTTAAATGTATGTGAACCAATTAATTTTTCATTTAAATAAACTTGAACTGTAATATTAAATTCTTTATTGTAAGGAATATTTTTAATAATTTTTGATTTCAAATTTTCCTTTTTATAATTTGGCTTACAATTCCAAAACATTCCCATTCCATTAATTCCTGTATAACTACCAGATAATGCTGAATCTGTATCAATATTTATTATTCCCATATTATTAGATAAAAAGTCTGCTTCTCCACACCAAGGTGTTTGTAAATCTAAATTCATTGGTGCATTAATACAATAATAATTAGTTAATATCATCTTTATTGTATATATTTTATTAGCAGCTAAGTTATCAATCACAATATGAAATGGGCTATCTGCCAATAAAGAATCTTGTTTTATTCTTATATTTGGTTTCATATTTTTCTCCTCCTAATTCCTTTAAAATGAAATATTGATTTTTTCAAAGCCACGGAAGACTTTCCCAAATAATCTTTATTTCTTCCATCAAACTTTCAACATAACTTATAGCTTCGCTAGGATATGAATTTAGCACATTCAATATCTCATTTGTAATATAATCCTGTTGGAACTGATGTTCTTTAAAAACATCTTTCCCTTTAGCAGTTAATACTAGCTTATATTCATTTTTTTTATTAGAGGACGATTGCTTCTCAACTAATTCCTTTTTTTCAAGTTTTGTAATCATTTGAGTAACTGCACTTCTACTAATCCCTTGTATTATAGATAATGACAACAGATTCGAATCAGGGTTTTTGGCAATATCTACAACAGTGTGAACTTCACTAATGCTCAGCGTACAATCAATTGAACTAAAATGTTGTGTTTTCTCTAAAGCTTTATAAGAGTTTATAAAACTTAAAAAAGTTTGGTTAAATTCTTCTAATTCTTGTCTATTCATATAAACACCTCACATGTTAAGTATCTTAACATTATATTATATAATTATATAATTGTCAAAATTAGCCTAATGATCAATATATTTTACTTCCAATAATACCGTGACTTGATTTTCTTTGGATTATGAATCGGGATTGACCTTCTCTACAAAAAACAATGTCATTAAGTTAAGCTCAAGGGGCTGTCACACAGGATTGGTGTTAGTATAAAGTAGTGGTCACATTAAGTCGAACTAAGTAAAATATTATTTAGTTAAGAGAGGCTGTATCCATTATGGGAAAGGGCAGAATATACAATCAAGAATATAAGAATATGGTAGTAGACTTATATAAATCAGGAATAAGCTTAGCAAAGCTAAGTAGCGAATATGGCATTGCAGAGTCAACAATTAATGGCTGGATTAAAGATGTCAAAGAAATTAACATAGATGAAAATGAACTATTACACTAAAGGCGAGCAAAGCCAAAAAAGCTATACGCATATTTGCAACAAAAAATTAGATGAAGTAATAGAATTTATAGATAGTAATAAAAGTAAATATGCTAACATGCTATTAAGACTATGTTCATCGTTCTAGGCGTAGCCAGAAGTACATATTATAAATATCGGACTAAAACTAAATCTGCAAGAGAAGTAGAAAATAATTAATTAAAAGCAGCTATTATAAGAATATATAAATATAATAAAGAATATATGGATCTCCTAGAATTCATCATATACTTGGTACAGAAGGCTTTAATATATCCTTAAAGAGAGTTCAAAGAAAAATGGGTAGAGATATTATATATATTCATACTATAAAATATGGTTAGTTCTATTTAGCCTCAGTTCTTGACTTACATTCTAAAAAAATAATTGGCTACGCTTTCGGTAAAAGAATGACTAATAATTTAGTTGTTAAAGCTTTGAAAAATGCCTATTACATCCAAAATCCTGATAAAAATAAATCACTAATATTTCATACAGATTTAAGCTCCCAATACACTAGTAATAATTTAAAAGAGCTATGTAATGAATTTAATATTATACAATCATTTAGTAAAAAGGTTGTCCATATGACAATGCTTGCATAGAATCTTTCCATTCTTCAATAAAGAAGGAAGAAATCTATAGAAATACACACCATATCTTCGAAAAGGCTAATATAGCTATATTTAAATATATTGAAGGGTTGTATAACAGAAAAAGGCTACATTTTTCTATTAATTACATTAATCCGAATCAATTTGAATCACTAGCTAGAAGTGCAGCATAAAAAAGTTTGACTTTTTGTGTCCAAGATATTGACATAAGACCACTAACGTATCTATCAATATTTTTAATAATTGATGAAAGCTTATGTTTAATTTGTTTTTAGTAACTTTAAATTTTATATAGCTACCTTAAAATCTTTATATTTAATAGACTATGCCTCAAATTTCTATATATTTTTCAAGTTTTTTCTTACAATAAAAAAAAGAGCCTAGTATTTTTTATACTAAACTCTATTACGTATAAATCTAATTTAATATCTTGACTTAATGATATTGCTCTTTACGACAGCCTTATAACTTTATATTATTTTATAAATTCATAAGTAGCCATTTTAAGATTTCTAACAATAGGAGTAACACCTGAACCACATCTTTGTATAAAATAAAGTAATATTAACTTTTCTTTAGGATCCATACTCACAAAATTACCTGTCCATCCATCCCATCCAAATTCTCCAACGCTTGCGCTAGTTTCAGCCTCTTCTTTGTTTATTAATATACGCATTAAACTCCCATATCCATATCCTTTTATTCCATCCCAAATGAAATCAACTTTTTGCTCTTTAGTTAATTTATCTTTTATCATAAAGTCTATAGTTTCACTTTTTAAAATTCTCTTTCCATTATATTCTCCATTATTTATCATCATAATAGCAAAATGGCTATAATCATCAATTGTAGAAACTAGCCCTGCACCACCTGATTCATAGGCCACATCTTCACCATAATATTCTCCTAAATGACTTTTTTCGAATGGAACTAAAGTATTCATTTCCTCATTCCACATATAGTTTTGTGCAAATCTATTTAATTTATCTTTAGGCACAAAGAAAGCTGTATCCTTCATTTCTAAAGGGTTAAATATTTCTTTCTTAAGAAACTCTCCAAACTTTTTATTAGTTACAATTTCAATAATTCCTCCTAGAATATCTGCTGATAAACCATATACCCACTTAGCTCCTGGTTGCTGTACCAATGGAACTCTTGCAATAGCTCTTATATATTCCTGAGTATCTGGTGAATCTCCTTTTTCTCTTCTTTCTATCAAGCTTCTAAAAAGCTTTCCCATTTGTCTACCTGATTCATGATTTTCATCTGGATAAGGAATTCCAGCCGTCATATTAAGTAAATCATTTATAGTAATGTCCCTCTTCATATCTTCTAATTCTTCATTCAAGCTATACACTAATTGGTTTGAGAATTCAGGAAAATACTTGCTCACAAAATCATTAAGATCTATCTCTCCTCTTTCCACAAGTATCATTATTGCTACTGCAGTAATTGGTTTTGTCATAGAATACATTCTAAAGATAGTATCTCTACTCATAGCTATCCCTTTTTCTTTATCTGAATAACCAAAAGTATTATGATAAATTTCACTTCCATTATGTATAACTAAAACATTAGCCCCTACAACTCTTCCTTCTTGAACCTCCTTTATAAGGAGATCATCCATTATCTCATTATATGAACCCATAATTATACCTCCAGCTTAAATTTTTTATAAATAAAAGTCCTATAGAATATATTTTATACCCTATAGGACAATCATATTAACCCGAATTATTTAATTAATTTATCCCTACTTTTTATTAGTAATTTACATTATTATTTTTTACTAATAATCAATTTTTCTTTTTTTAACTACTAATATTACATTTAATATAAAAATAATTAAGCTTACCATGGAGAGTATTATAAGTATATCATTCCAATAAGTCCAATTTAGGGCATTATTATCTGCTAATACCCCTTGAAACATAAGTCCTGCATACATAGCTAATCCACATAAAATATCAATAATCAAATCTAAAGTTTGAATTGATTTTCTAATTGCATTATTATTTATTAATTTCTTTCTGATCTTTATTGCTTTATAAAAATTAATGCATACTATAATAAATAAGACTATATAAGCAATAAATATCCATTGAAAATGATTCATCACATCATCTAAAGGTTTCACCTCTAACATACTCATCCCCCTAATATAATACTACTTTATTTCCATTATTATACTTATTATATCAACCAATTTATTGTTATTCAATAATTTTGTTAAGTTATCCTAATTATCATTTAAAACCTATTTAAATCTAATTTGATATTTTTTATCTCAAGTCTTATAAAAAATAAAATATTATCATAATTTACTTATTTATCTTTAAATTCCTATATCTATTATAAGCTGCCATAATTTCTTGCTTTCTAGGTAATGACATGCTTCCTGAACCACCTTTTATCGTATCAATAGAAATTAATCCATTTATTTCTATTTCCTTATACGCTTCAGTTACAGCCTGCTCTAAAGATAAATCTTTTCCCATCATATTATCTTCTATATATTTCATAATAAATCCAATAGCATTTAGTTGCTCATTATCTACTATTTGCTCTACTGCTCTTAAATCAATATTCTCATTATTAATATTTATATTACTTAACCCCATAGTCTTTATTTTTACACCCTTATAGGTGCTTTCTATAGTTCCCTTTTGAAGTTTTCTATTGAAATTTATATTTATTTTAGTATTTTTTCCTCCTATTCTTTTATTTATTTCACCCCTCATAAGAGATTTTGCTTCTTTTGTAACATCTTTTGCTTCATAATTATCCATTTGTATAACACAATCTGCTACATCGAAGTAATCTCCTGAGCTACCTATAACTAATATAGTTGAAATATCTTTTTGACTGTATAAAGGCCTAACTATTTCAATAAAAGGAGTTATTGGTTCCTTTTCCTTAGAAACTAATCTTTGCATTAAGTCATCTCTAATCATAAAGTTAGTTGCTGATGTATCTTCATCTATAAGTAAAACTGTTGATTTTGATTCAATAGCCTCTACTATATTCGCAGCTTGAGATGTACTCCCACTAGCATTTTCAGTAGTAAATCTTATAGTATCTTTTCCATTAGGAAGATTATCTATAAATAATGAAATATCTGTATTTTTAATACTTCTTCCATCCTCTGCTCTTACTTTAACTGCTGTATTATCTGTAATAACAAATTCTCTTCCATCACCTTCAACATGATTATATACTCCTAGTTCTAAAGCATTTAGAAGAGTTGATTTACCATGATAACCTCCACCAACAATTAAAGTTACCCCCTTTTTAATTCCCATTCCTTTAATTAATCCTCTATTAGGAATATTAATTTCTACTTCTAATGATTTAGGAGATTTAAAAGGTAATGCATTTTTTAATGGCTTTTGTGATACGCCGCTTTCTCTTGGTAATATTGACCCATTTGCTATAAATGCAATTAACCCTCTCTTAGTAATCTCTGACCTTATATATTCTTGATCTTGAACTAATTTAACCCTATCTATTACTTTAGCTTTATTAATATTTTTATATATTAATGTATTTTCAACTATACTTGGTATAACATTATATAAAATTTTTTCTAATTCTCTTGCTAAAACAGTTCTACCCTTTGCTGGAAAACCAACATAAAATCTAGCTTCTATATTGTCTCTATTTATTATTATTGATGTTCTTTCTAATATTTCTTGTGGACATCTACTTATGGCAATTAATCCACTTTTTCCCGAACTAAATATCTTTTCACTAAACTTATTTATATTAAAATAAAATAATCTAGTTAAAAAGTCTGAAACTGCAACTTTCTTATAATACTCACTTATTAAATCTTCCGGAAATCCAGCCTTATTTTTATTTATAATAATCCTTAATCTTGAAGGTGATGCAAATGGGTCTCCTTGAACGTAGTCAATACTTAGAATATAATCTTTAAAGTCATATTCTCCTTGTAAATCCTTATAGGACTTATATCCTCTTCCATCTATTCTTTGAAGTTCTTTTTTTAAAATTATAGAATTCTTCATATTAACACCTCTTATAACTTATTGAAATATTCGTCTATTAACTTCTCACCCATTCTTCTGTACATATTACTCATATTAATAAAGGAACTAAGTAATAAAAAGTTCTTTTGAAATTCCTGATCCTCTTCTAAATTTTCGTCTAATATCCTTTTTTCAATATTATTAGATTTTTCCTCTATAGTTTTTTCTACGTAATTTAAATCTTCACTATATTGCTCTAAATATAATTTATATAATTCTCTAATTGGATATTCTTCTCCATTTTCAAAGGTTGTAACTATCTTATTTAATGAATTTTTTATATCCCCTATTGATAGTCCTCCTTTTAAATTATAAATAAGGCTCATTAGTATTAAATGTTCCTTACTGTACTTTTTATTCTTTATAGACATTAGTAATTTTCCCTTAGCATAATTATTTACCATAGTCTTTGTTAAAGCCTTATCTTCTTCTGTTCTTTTACTATCATTAAACTTACTATCAAATAGCTGAGTAACTTGATCCATATATAAATCTATCTCTGGCATATCATCTAATGTTAGTTGATTTTGCAAGTTTAATTCTTTGAATTTTTCCATTAATTCATTTTTATCCATAATTTCCTCCATGTAGTTTTGTAAACTACTTATTAATGTGTCTATATTTAAATATACTAGTAATCATTAGATAATTCAAGAAAATTAATTAAATATATAAATTTTTCTAAATATTTGAGTTTTTTTGAGCTTTGACTTTTAAAATATGCTTTATTAATATATAAATAACAATACGTAGTTTTTAAAACTATATGTAAAGAGGTGTTTATTTTGGAAAAGCATTTTAGAGAACCAATTAATAGTTTAACTCACTTAGTAGGAGCTATTCTATCACTTTTTGCTTTAATCGCAATGCTAGTAAAAGGTATAATAACTAACTCATCTACTATTTCAATTGTTTCAATAGTAATATTTGGTATAAGCTTAATACTACTATATAGCGTTTCCGCAACTTATCATGGAGTTATAACAAGTGATAAAATTATCTTTAGACTTAGAAAATTAGATCATTCTATGATTTTTATATTAATAGCTGGCTCTTATGCACCATTTTGTTTAATAGCTCTTGGAGGCTCTAAGGGAACTGTATTCTTTGCAACTATAGCTTCTATTGCAATAGCTGGTATACTATTTAGAATGCTTTGGTTCAACTGTCCAAGATGGTTACAAACGGCTCTCTATATAGGCCTAGGCTGGGCTGCTATATTTATGCTCAAACCATTATCACAAGCTTTAGCCCCTATAAGTTTAGCTCTATTAGTTTTAGGTGGCGTACTTTATACAGTAGGTGGAATTATTTATGGACTTAAGCCTAAAAAGCTTCAATTTGGGCAATTTGGTTTTCATGAAATATTCCATATATTTATTATTCTAGGAAGCTTGTGTCACTTTATTTGTGTTTTTTTATATGTAATATAAAATTATTAGATATATAAAGGCTGTATCAGATTGAATTTATATTCCTTCTGATACAGCCTTATTTATATTATCCTTGTTTAACTATCACTTTTATAATAAATATTCTTATATTCCTCCATATATTATTCCTAAAATTATCACTAAGATAGTTATAGATGTAAATCCATACTTAGCAAATATAATAAATTTATTACCTACCTTTCTTTTTGCACCCATATTTATTTCATTTAAAATTTCTTTTTTATCTCTTATAAAATAAAATACAATAAGAACTATTAATGCCCCCAATGGAGATATAACTATTGTGATAAAATCAGAAAAGCTATTAAATAAATCCATATTTAAATTCAAAGGTATTGATAAAATAAATAATCCTACAGCTATTAATATAGTTGCTTTTTTTCTACTTAACTTACTTTGAGACATCAAAGCTTCCACAGGGCCTTCTAGCATATTAATTGATGAGCTTATAGCTGCAAAAATTACACTTAAGAAAAATAATATTGACATTAATCCACCTGCTGGCATTGACTTAAATATAGTAGGTAAAGTTATAAATAATAATGGTGGTCCTGACATTGGATCTAGCCCAAACGCAAATACTGCTGGCATTATTACAAATGCTGCTAGTAAAGCTGAGATAATATCAAAAATTGCTGTACTTATAGCTGCCTTTGGTATATCCATTTCCTTTCCTATATAACTACCATATACAACCATACCACATCCATTTAATGATACAGTAAAAAATGCTTGTCCAAGGGCCATTACCCATGTATTTATCTTAAATAAGTATTCCCATTTAGGAGTTAATAAATATTTAACTCCTTCTATAGATCCTGGTAAACTTAAAGATCTTATTGCTAATAATAAAAAAATTATAAAGAGTATTGGCATTATTATCTTATTAGCTTTTTCTATTCCTTTATTTATTCCTATAACTACAATAATTAGAGCTACAAATATTGCAATAGCGTTCCATATTATACTCTCATTACTTCCTGAAAAATTATTAAAATATGTATTTACATCTATATTTTTCATTTCTCCAGTTACACTGATAGTGAAGTACTTTATTATCCATCCTACTACTACATTATAAAACATAAACACACCAGCTAATCCTATTGCTGGGATAGCACCTACTAATAATCCACCCTTAAGTTTCTTTTTCTCAAAAGACTTTTTTATTCCTGTTAATGATCCAGCTTCTGCTGTTCTTCCAAAAGTAAATTCAGTAATAAGACCTATATATCCTAAGACTAAAACGAATATAAAGTATGGAATTAAGAATACTGCACCTCCATTTTGTCCTAACCTATAAGGAAACATCCATATATTTCCCAATCCTACTGCTGCTCCTATGCACGATATTATAAATCCTGCACTACTTGCAAAATGTTCTCTTTTCTTCATAACCTACTCTCCTTCTAATATATAATAAAAACCACATAGGTTTTCCCATGTGGTTAATTATCTAAATAAAAAATGCCACATAGATTATCTATGTGGTTAATTAACTTAATTCTTGGCATCGCTAATAATTATAACCATCATAGATACAAACCATAAATTTTACTAACGGCTTGTATCTATAATCATTTTATAAATACAAAGCCTATCTATAATAGCTATAATAATAATTTTTATTAACTTTTATACTTTTAAAGTTAATTCTCCCTGCCATTTTTCTTCTCCTAATACTACTCATACTACTTTTTAATAAATATTACCACTTGAAATTTTAAATGTCAAACTAAAAAAATCTTAAAAATAAATAATTTACTTAGTTTCCATTAAATTTTCTAAATATTATTTTACTTTCAATGAAATTATGTTGACTTTATGATATAATAACGAAATGAATAATTTTAGAAATGAGGTAGGTTTTTAGTGATAACTGTATCAAACGTAAGTTTAAGATTCGGTGGCCGTAAGCTATTCGAAGACGTAAATATAAAATTTACTCCTGGTAACTGTTATGGTGTTATAGGTGCTAACGGAGCTGGTAAAAGTACTTTCCTAAAAATATTATCTGGAGAAATAGAACCAAATACAGGTGATGTAAGCATAGCCCCTAATACAAGAATGTCTGTTTTAAAACAAGATCACTTTGCTTATGATGAGTATGAAGTTTTACAAACAGTAATTATGGGTAATAAAAGATTATATGAAATAATGGAAGAAAAGGATGCTTTATATGCAAAGCCAGACTTTTCTGATGAAGATGGTATAAGAGCCTCTGAATTAGAAGGTGAATTTGCTGATATGAATGGTTGGGAAGCTGAATCAGATGCATCTTCTTTACTTCAAGGTTTAGGTATCGGAACTGATATGCATTATAAGAAAATGTCTGAATTAACTGGTTCTGAAAAGGTTAAAGTTCTTTTAGCTCAAGCTTTATTTGGAAATCCTGGAATATTAATTCTAGATGAGCCTACTAACCACTTAGATATACAATCAATTAACTGGTTAGAAGACTTCCTTTTAAGATTTGAAGGAACTGTAATAGTTGTATCCCACGATAGACACTTCTTAAATACAGTTTGTACTGTAATGGCTGATGTTGACTTTGGAAAAATCAAATTATACGTTGGTAACTATGACTTCTGGTATGAATCAAGCCAATTAGCTCTTCAAATGGCTAAGGATCAAAACAAGAAGAAAGAAGAAAAAATTAAGGAATTACAAGACTTTATCGCAAGATTTAGTGCTAATGCTTCTAAATCTAAGCAAGCGACTTCTCGTAAGAAGTTATTAGATAAGATTACTTTAGATGATATTCAACCATCAAGCAGAAGATATCCTTTCGTTGGATTTAAACCTGAAAGAGAAGTTGGTAATGAAATTTTAACTGTTGAAGGATTAACTAAGACTATTGATGGTGTTAAAGTTTTAGATAATGTTAGTTTTAGAATTAATAAAGATGATAAGATTGCATTCGTTGGAGACAATGAAATTGCTATAACAACTTTATTTAAAATAATAAACGGTGAAATGGAACCAGATAGCGGAGAATATAAGTGGGGAATAACTATAACTAACTCTTACTTCCCTAAAGATAATACTGAATTCTTCGAAGGTTGTGATTTAAGCTTAGTTGATTGGCTTAGACAATATGCTGGAAAGACTGTTGAAGAACAATCAGAATCTTACTTAAGAGGATTCCTTGGAAGAATGTTATTCTCAGGAGAAGAAGCATTAAAGAAAGCTAGCGTATTATCAGGAGGAGAAAAGGTTAGATGTATGTTATCTAGAATGATGCTTACAAATGCTAATGTATTAATCTTAGATCAACCTACTAACCACTTAGATCTTGAATCTATTACTGCTGTTAATAATGGCTTAAAAGATTATAAGAGCGTAGTTTTATTTGCTTCTCACGACCATCAATTTATTCAAACTATTGCTAACAGAATAATAGATATTAAAGAAGATGGTTCAATAGTAGATAGAACTATGACATACGATGAATATCTAGAATTTTCTGGAAAAACAGGCAAATAGAAAAAAGTCAGCAATGCTGACTTTTTTTATTTTTAGTCATATTCCTATTATAATTGAGTAACCATTCTAATCTCTTTATATTTTACTCCTGAAAATTCATATTCAAAAACTTCTCTTTTTTCAAAGCCATTTTTCTCATATAAATTAATTGCAATTATATTATCAACTTCAGCACTTGTATAAATCTTTAGATGTCCATGTTTATCTACAAAGAACTCTAAAAACTTCTGTACTGCTACTTTCCCTATTCCTTGATTTTGATATTTCTCGTCTATCATAAACCTGCTCATCGACCAGCCATTAAGTTCATCATCAAAATCATACAGGATGAATCCCACCATCTTATTATCTTTATAAATTCCTAATGGATATAAATTAGGCTCATAAGCTGCTTGTACTAAAGAATACATATTTGAAGCAACAAATCTCTTTTGATTCTCGCTTATTTTTAATTCTATACATTCATTATAATTACTTCTATCAATTTCTCTAAATTCTATATTCATCCTTAATTCCCCCAAATATTTCATATCAACATAATTATACACCTTTTAATGAAAGAAGAGATACCTTTTTTAGGTATCTCTCTATAAAGCATCTAAAGTTATAGATTTGTTTATATCTGGAACAGGTATAAAGTCTGCTCCTGTATTTTTATTTTCAGGGATTATCCTAATTTCACTTTTTTCATTAGTAATGCTATTTCTATTGTAATTAATAATAATGTTACTCTTCTTATCGTTATCATTTGATTTTAATAAAACATCTATTGATATTAATGAACAAAAAATAGTGCCTCCGACAATGAAATATTTAATCTTGCTTGATTTCATTAAATCCCTTCCTTTACTAAACAAATATTAGCCTCCTCCATGATATGTAACTATATAAAAAATTCCTATCCTAGTTGTCTTGTATGCTAATTTAGAATTTCCTGTCACTCTATCCTTTGGTTTAGGGCTAAAAATATAAAGTTTTACTCTTTCACTTTCTGATCCTAATTCAATTTCTTCTATACTTGTAGTAAATGCCAACTTAGGATGTCCTTCAAGAAATAATCGTGTTCTTAATGCACTATGTGGAGTACTATGTAGCAATCCCCACATTATTATGAAAAATAATACTACTCTAGACCATTTTATTATTTTTTTCTTCATAAATTTATCTCCTTATCCTAGACCTCTTCTATATAATTATATACTATATACATTATTTTACATATGGGTATTTTTATTAATTTTATGGTTAAACTATTATAAATATAAAATTAAATGAGAATTTCTAATGCAATTACTATTATCTATTTTAACTTCATCTTTATTTATATTTAACACAGTATCTATTAATAAAAATATAGAAAATATCTCTCCTAGAATTATTGATGCTTATATATTAGCTTATGATGCTATGTATAACGAATCTGAAAATTTCGAAGTAGATTATATAATACTAGATATGGAATCTTATTTCTTCTCAGATACTTCATATGAAGATAGAGAAAAAATGATAAATCACTTCAGAAAATATGATAAAGTTATAGTTAATTCTTCTCTTTTTAGTCTAAAAGAAATAGGCTTGGTTGATAATATAGGAAATATTAAACTAAATGGTGAGATATTAATGATAGATTGCATAGATTATACCTCTTATGATAATGGAATAATTATTACGGCTCTTAATTATAAAAGTCCAATAGGTGCTAAACTCTATACTATTAAATTATCTGTTGAAAATAATGAATGGGTATTAAAAAGTATTAATTTAGATGGAGTAACATAATAAGAAAGAGGCTGTTAATTTAAACATCCCCTTTCTTGTATTAATATTAATTATAAATTTAATCGTCTATCTATACTCTTATCCCTTTTCTATATTTTAGATATAATATAACACTAATTAATAAAGTAACTACTTCAGCTAATGGTATAGTGAGCCAAACCCCTGTCATTCCAAATATGTTAGGTAATAATAATATCAATGGAACAACTACAACTAAACCTCTTGATATAGAAATAATAAATGATTCCCTTGCCTTATTAATTGATGCAAAAAAAGATGTTGTTACAATGTTTAATCCCATAATAATAAATGCTATGAAGTATATTTTTACACCATCTACAGCCATAGATTGTAATATATTATCTCCATCACTATTAAATAAGTTAACTATTCCATCTGAAAATCTAAATCCAATGAAATAACATCCAATACCTAATACAATGGAAGTTATTAATCCATACTTAAATATTGCTCTAATATTTTTAGCATCACCTTTTCCATGATTTTTACTTATAATAGGTTGAATTCCTTGAGCTATTCCAGTAAATATAGAGACTACTATTAATGCTAAATTTGCTATTATTCCATAAGCTGCAACTCCAGTATTATTTGATATTCTTAAAATAGTAAAATTAAATAATAATATTATTATCCCAGAAGAAAATTCAGTAATAAATGATGGTATTCCTAATGAAATTATCCCCTTTGCATAAGATAAACTGAATTTACATTTAGTAAGCTTAAAGTTGTTTTTCTTTCTAATAAAGTGAGTTGATAATATAATTAAACTTAAAATTGGTGTAGTTCCCGTTGCAAGGGCTGCTCCAAACATTCCAAGTTTAAAGGGAAAAATAAATACATAATCAAGTACTATATTACTAAGACTTCCTAGAATCATTGCAATCATTGCCAAATTAGGCTCATTATCATTTCTAACGAAGGCTGTTATTATATTATTTAAAATAAATATACAAGAAAAAGATAAAAGTGTTTTCAAGTACTCTCCTGCCAATGGAGCTACAATTTCATCTGCTCCTAATAGATTTACTATATCATAAGAAAAGAATAAGCCTATAATAGTTATAATAATACCAATACTTATTCCCATTACTATAGCATGAGTAAATACTCTATTTGCGCCTCTTTCATTATTCTTACCTCTTTGTATAGAATACCTAATACCCGCTCCCATTCCAATCATTAATCCAGTACCACTAACTAAACTCCATAATGGTAAGACTAAGTTCAATCCAGTTAATCCAATACTTCCTACGCCATTGGCTATAAAAAATGTATCTGCAAGTATATAAAAGGACATTCCAATCATACTGATTACATTTAATGATACATATTTTGCAAAGTCTTTTAGAATATTATTTTTTATATTTGCTACCATATAAATCCCCCTAAATTTAAAATATTTTTATTTCACTAATGAACTAAAAAAGCACTAGATAGTTTATACCCAAGGCCTAACGGTATAAATCTCTAATGCTTACACTACAAATAAATATATCCGGCGATATATTTATTCAAATATCTTCATTTTATAAAATTCTATAATAGTATACTATTATTGTCAATATTATTTCATTATGCTTTTTATACATTCCCCAACACTTGAAACATAGTTATTTGCAATACTCTTAAGCTCCTCTTCTACATTATGAAAAGTAAAGCTATTTTTAGTTAAATTAAACATCGAAACATCATTGAATGAATCTCCTATAGCATAAAGGTTATCTACATGAATATTATCTAATTCTAATATTTTTCTTAATCCATTTCCCTTAGAACAATCCTTAGGAGCTATGTCTACAAAATATTGATTTCTAAAAGCCTCTAAACCATGTCCATAATTTTCAATTAACAAATCTTTTGCCTTTTCTGCTACTTCTATATCTTTGTTAGTTGAAAAAACACTTATAAATGAATACTTTCTTTTCTCAGAAAATAAGTCTTCTATTGAAATTCTATTTCTAAAATCAAATAAAATTTCACTTATATCCTTTGATGAGGAGCTTGTACATTCTATTCCTTTAGATTCAACAAGATAATGTTGTCCATCCGCCTCAAAGTGTATACAAATATCCTTTTCATCTATAAAGTCATTGAAAATTCCTTCTGCTATATTGCTATTTATATAATTATTTGAAATTACCTTCTTATTTTTATCTAGTACTATAGCCCCATTACAAGCTACTATATAATCATATTCTATCTCTGGATAATCCTTAAATAAATCATAAATTGAATCCAAACTTCTTCCTGTTGATATTATAAATTTATTTCCGGCTTCTTTAAATCTTACTATAGCTTCTAAATTTTCTTCACTAATAGTATGATCTTCCTTTAATAAAGTTCCGTCTAAATCACAAGCTAAATACTTCATTAAATTCACTCTCCCATTATTTATTCCTTAAAAATTATATCATACTACTGTTAGAAAAATTTTTAATATTTAAAATTTAACTTGTTTTTAAAAAACACATTATAAAATACTATGTAAATTTTATCCAAATCACTATATAATTAAAATGTAGTTATTTTTTAAGAGGGACATATTAAAAAAGTGTGAAAGATAATCTTTCACACTTTTTATATTATAACTTTAATTTTATTTTTTATAACTCATATGAAGTAATTCGTGAGCCTTTCCATGACCTGGTTTACCCATATAAGTATCATACATCTTATTTAATGCACCATTTTCATGAGATTTTCTCTTCTTTAAATGCTTATCTTGATTATATAGTACCGATGCTCTTACACTTCTAATATCCATATTTAATCTATCTAAAGCATTAACATGAGGTTGCCCACCACCATTTACACATCCACCTGGACAAGCCATTACTTCAATAAAGTGATATTTCTTTTCATCAATTTTACCACTATTTATAAAGTCAAATAAGCTTGAAGATCCGTTTATTACTGCTACATTATAATTTTCTCCACCAATTTCTACTGTAGCTTCTTTGATTCCTGCAAGTCCTCTTACTTGTTCATACTCGATATTTTCTAAATCTTTTCCTTCAACAAAATCTTTTGCACTTCTTAAAGCAGCTTCCATAACACCGCCAGTAGCTCCAAATATAGCACCTGCTCCAGTGTATTCTCCCATTGCTGGATCTGCTTCACTATCTTCAAGTTTAGCAAAATCAATTTTTGCATCTTTAATCATCTTAGCTAATTCTCTTGTAGTTATTACTGCATCTATATTTCTTAGTCCTTCATTCTCCATTTCAGGTCTATCTGCTTCATATTTCTTAGCAGTACAAGGCATTATAGTTACCGTAAATACATTCTTTGGATCTATATCTAAAGTTGTAGGATAATAAGTTTTACTAGCTGCTCCAAATATTTGTTGTGGTGACTTAGCAGTTGATAAATTTCCTAAAAGGTTTGGATAATAATTTTCTACTTGTCTTACCCATGCTGGACAACAAGATGTAAACATTGGAAATGGTCCACCTGCTTTGATTCTCTCTACTAACTCTGTTGCCTCTTCCATTATAGTCATATCTGCTCCAAAGTTTATATCGAATATTTTATCAAATCCTAATTGTCTTAAGGCAGTATACACTTTACCTGTTACATCTACCCCATATCCCATTTTAAATAATTCACCCATTGCTGTTCTTACTGACGGTGCCATGGCAACAATAACATGCTTTTCTTCATTTGCTAATGCATCTTTAACTCTATCCATATGAGACTTTTCTGATAAAGCATCTACCGGACAAGCTGCTACACATTGACCACATAATAAACAGTTAGTATCATCAAAACATTTTAAATTTTCAGGTCCAATTATCCTTTCACCATTAACTTCTATAAACTTTATAGATTCTGTTCCAGTTTTAATTTTACATGCTGCAACACATCTACCACAAGTTACACATTTTGTTCTATCTATAACAATTGATTTACTTCTATCATCAACATATTCTGATTTATCTGCAACAACAAAAGGCTTAGTAGCTCTAGCTCTAGTTTTAATTACCAGCTTTAGGAACTCACAGTTTTCCCTTCTTTTACAAGGTCCACACTTAAATTCATGTTTATCTAATAAAGCTGAAACTCTTTCTTTAACAGCTTCTTGAACTCTTTCAGTATTAGTATTAATAACCATTCCATCCTCTGGAATAATACAACAAGCCTTAGCTAAATCTTCTTGTCCTTCAATTTCTACTAAACAAATTCCACATTGTCCAACGCTGCCACAATCCTCTAAAAAGCATAAAGCAGGAATATCTACTCCATTTTCCTTTGCTACTTTAATTAAGTTATCTTCATTACTTACTAGAATTTTATTTCCATTGATAGTTATATTTTTCATTGAAATTTCCCCCTATAATTAATGTAATGAAACCACTTTTATTGTTATAATATTAACAATTATATTGTACACCACATTTAAAATAATTACTATCTTTTAATTTATAAATAAAAGATAATGTTTTTAATATTTCTTATATAAAGTCAATCTTTATACTATATTTTTACTTAAAGCTTAAACTCCACATTTAATGCTATTTATTAAGTAAAATTCACTTTAACTCATATATTTATCTTTAGTTATTATGTCTTTAGTAAAGATCTACCCTGTCTTAAATGTTTATTAGAAATTCCGGTATATGTATGCAACAAAGTAATCAATTTTATAAAATATCCTAAAACGACTTATCCTCCTCCAAAACTTTTTTTCACTAAATATTATCTTTTATAATCTATAATATGTAAAGTAAATTTCTATTTTATATATTGAAGAATTTTTATTTTTGTTTTATGGTAATATAATACTATATAAAAATATTTCGATGAGGTAACTTATGATACAAGTATATAATAGAAGGATAAAAAAATATGAAGTAGAAAAGGTTGCTGGCGAGAACTACATTAAGTGGTCTTATGAATCTCCTGTTGGCAAAAGTTTTACTGAACTACTTATAAAGAAAAAACTATTTTCAAGACTTTATGGCTCTTATTGTGATACTTCACTAAGTAAGAAAAAAATTTCAAACTTTATAAAAGATTTTAATATAGATATGGGAATTAGTTCAAATGCCTTGAATGAATTTAATAGCTTTAATGAATTTTTTATTAGGGAGTTAAAGGAAGATGCTAGGCCAATAGCTAAAGATAGTAGTTTATTAATTTCTCCAGGCGATGGTAGATTATTTGCATATGAAAATATTTCTACAGATAAATTAATCCAAGTTAAGGGAATTCATTATAGCTTATCAGAATTAATTGGCGATAATGAAATAGCTAAGGAATATGAAGGGGGTGTCTGCCTAGTTTTAAGACTTTGCCCAACAGATTATCATAGATTCCATTTTATAGATAATGGTACTCCTTTAGAAAATCACTTTATTAAAGGTAATTATTATTCTGTAAACCCAATAGCTCTTGAAAGGATCCCAAAGTTATATTGTCAAAACAAAAGAGAATGGAGTATTTTTAAGTCTGAAAACTTTGGAGACGTAATTCAAATTGAAGTCGGTGCTACTTGCGTTGGAACAATAATTCAAAGTTATTCTCCAAATACTAAAGTTATAAAAGGTCAAGAAAAAGGTTATTTTAAATTTGGTGGATCAACAACTATATTATTATTAAAGAAAGATACTGTTAAAATTGATGAGGATATAATAAATCAAACAAACCTAGGATTTGAAACTATGGTTTTAATGGGTGAAAGTATAGGAGTAAAAATATCTAAATAGAGGTGAATATTTATGGGGGACTTAATCTATAGGCTTTTAATATTTTTAAATAGCAGTAAGGAAAATGATATTAACTATAATATCGCAATTACTATGCTTAGAAATGTTGAAATTATACCTAATATGTCTATTAATAAATTGTCTGACCTTTGTTATACTTCTCCAGCAGCTATAACAAGATTCTGTCATAAGCTTGGATATTCCAGCTTTATAGAATTTAAAAGAAATATGAAACTTAATATAGATAACTATAACGAAGGTCTTATGAAACCAAAATCAATAACTTATAAATTATCCCGGGAAGATATTTTAAATAATATGTCTTTAGAAATTGTAAATGAAATTGAAAACTTTAAATCTTTTGTTGATTTAAAAATAATTGACAGTGTTGTAGAGCTTATTCATAATAGCAATAATGTTTGTATATTTGGAACTCAATATTCTCAATTAATGGCTCAGGACCTTCAAAGAAAGTTGGTAAATTTATCGAAAATAATATATAACGCTAACGATGTTCAAGAGCAGGAAAGAATAGCTAGTGAGCTAGATAAAAATTCTTTAGCAATATTAATTTCCCCAACAGGTAAATTTCCCCTTTACCATGAAAGACTTTGGACTAAAATCAAAAAAAGTCCTGCTAAAGTGATTGTTATTACTGAAATGCAGAATCCAGAATACCTAAAGAGAAGTGACTATTTAATTTATCTACCACCTAGAAATGATTCAAATGAATATGTTCAAAATCATAGATATGATTTAGCATATCTTATTGAATATATATATGCACGATACGGAAATTTATATAAAAATAATTCATAAAAAAGAAATAAATGTAATAATTCATAATTCCTCGGAATTATGAATTATTATTACACTATATTCCTCCGAAGTCATCGCAAAATTAATAATTTTACTTCAAAGTTTAATTTAGAAAATTATTACCCTTTTATATTTAAATTTTTATTAATACATAATCCCCATTACTTTCTTTTACTTCTACTAATGTAAGCCCTTTGAACTTCTTTAATTCTTTTACTGCAGTCAACAAAATCTTTGTATCTATATAATCAACATATTTTATTGCCTCATTCATACCTTTATCTGAATCAACATACTTACTAATATATTTTGAAAGTCTTATACCACTAGTTATAACAAACATAGGAACATAAAATCTAAGGTTTTTCCCTTCTGATTTAATAACTATCTTCATTTTTTCACCTATTCAATAATAATTCTAACAACGTCACCGTTACTTGAATCAACAGTTATAATATCTCCTATCATTTCATTATCTAATGCAGCAATAATTGACTCAGTTAACATTTCAAAATCAATCCCTTCCATATCTGCACTTTTAATAGGTAGCTTTCCTGTTGCTTTTAATATTGATGTTATAACAACTACTGGTAAATTAATTTTTACATTATCACCATCTGCTGAATCTACAAGTACCCTAAGCATTCTCTTATCATAATTCTTAACTACCTCTAAACTCTTTTCTTCTTTTACATACATTGCCTCAATTAAGTCTGCGCTTTTCCCAATATTTAATTTTCCCTCTGATAACATAGTTAATACCTTTAATAAATCCTCTCTCATTTTCTTTCCCTCCAAAATTTAATTATTATTCTCTCATTCTCTCAATTGCTTCTTGAGGAGATATCTCTCCTTTTTCTAATGCATCAATAACATCACTTGTTGATGTTTTTAATTGCTTTGAATTACTTTTATATCCTAAAGCATTAATAACCTCATCTAACTTTGCTCTTACTGTTGGATATGAAATTCCTAATTCTTTCTCCACATCTTTAATACTTCCTCTACACATAATAAATACTTCAATGAATTTTAATTGCTCTTTAGTTAAATAATCAAACTTAGAAAATTCAAATTCGTTTTCTATAATAGTTTTGCATGAAGAACATTTTAACCTAGTTACTTTCATTTTTTTATTACATACTGGACAAGAAGTTATTACTTTATACATACCATTATCCCCTCCTGTTAATTACATATTATTCCTTTTTATAATATTTGTCAATCATAAAATTAAAATTTATTATATTAAAATTAAAATTATTAATTTAATCATTTAATTTTATTAAATATATTTATTTTTAAATTAATTTATTTATAATGTACTTTCTTTAATTATTACTTATGTAAATAATAATGAAAAACACTAAAAAAGAGGATTAGTTTTAAAATAATCCTCTTTTTCTTTCTATTAAATAACTTATATAAATAAGTTATTATATTCATTATAAATTATTAATCTACCTAAAACTCTCCTCTTTCTACTTTTTCAATTTTCTCTATAACATCTTTAAATTGTGGTAAATATTCTTTATGAGCTACTAGCATCTCATTTAATAATTTTCTTCCCCTTATATCATCTGCTATTAATGGATTTGTAACCATTGCTAAAAGTGCAGTGTTATAATCTCCAGTATAAGCCGCTTCTGCTGCTAATCTTTCAAAAGACTTAATTTGACCAACTAATCCTTGAGCAAATACAGGTAAGTCAGTAACAGTCTCCACCGGTATTGGACCATTTTTGCCTACATAACAACTTACCTCAATTGCTGAATCATTTTCAAATTGCTTTAGTGTTCCATTATTTCTTGTGTTTACAGCAATTATAGTATTCTTATCATTATATATTCCATTAATTACATTACACGCAACGTCTGAATAGTAAGATCCACCTCGCTTCGATAGCTCTTCTGGTTTTTCTTTTAAATCAACGTCTTTATACATTTCAAACAATTTCTTTTCAAGTTCCATTACTACTTCTGCTCTAGTTCCGCCCTTCTTGAATTCTTCTAATTCATCATTAAGCATATCCCTAGTCTTATAATAATACCTGTGATAAGGGCAAGGTATTATCCCGAAAGCTCTAATTGTAGCAATATCCCAATCTAAATCTTTAATATTAGCCATTGTTTGACTCTTAGTATCAGGTGCTGTTAATCTTTTAATAAGTTCTTGCGTAACATCATTTCCATCTAAATAAACTTTTTCTGCATAAACCATGTGATTTAATCCTGCAAAGTCCACAGTAACTTTATCTTTATCTGCTTCTAATATATCTGCAAATGAATATTGTAATCCTATTGGAACATTACATACTCCGACTACTTTTTTGTGAACACCATATCTTAATAATGCTTCAGTTACTATACCTGCTGGATTTGTAAAATTAATTAACCAAGCGTCTGGACATAATTCTTTCATATCTTTAGCTATATCTAAGATTACTGGAACTGTTCTTAAAGCTTTCAATAATCCTCCAGCTCCATTAGTTTCTTGTCCTAAAAATCCATGACTTAACGGAATTCTTTCGTCTTTACATCTTGCTTTTAATAGTCCAACTCTTAATTGAGTAGTAACAAAATCGGCATCTTTTAATGCCTCTCTTCTATCTAAAGTCCAATGAATATTCATTGGAACTCCAGCTTTTTCAACCATTCTCTTAGCTAATGCTACAACTATTTCTAATTTTTCTTTTCCATCCTCAATGTCTACTAACCAATAATCACTTACTGGCATCTCATCGTATCTTTTAATTAATCCTTCCACTAATTCAGGTGTATAGCTTGATCCTCCACCTATTGTAACAATTTTTAAAGGTTTCTTTCCCATATGCTCAACCCCCAGATATTTATTTTGATTTTTCTGACAATTCAATTATACCTGGTATTCTCAGTAAACATTTTCATATTTTGAAAATCCTTATTTACTTCTTAATAATGATTGATTTTATTTGATTTTTGAACTTTTCCTCATTTCCATCAAAAATTATAATATTTATCCCCATTTCTTTAGCCCTATCTTTAACTGCTGCTTTAATAGGCTCTTTGGTAGCAACTAAAATCTTATATGTATTTTTCCCTCCAATTTGTTTACTATAAACATCTAACTCATTTAAAGCATCCTCATTATATTTATCACTATCCTTGCATGAAATACAAATAGGAATAGAGTCTTTCATTGCAATTACATCTACTTCATTTCTAACTATCTTACTTTTATCATTCCATAAAAACATAACTCCACTTTTAACTTCATCAATTTCCCTAATTTCATTAATAATATTACTTGTTGCAATTTCAAGCCAAGTCCCACTTTTAAAAATAAAAGACTTCAAATATTCATTTTTAAAATAAACTTTAACTTCTTCACTTGACTCATTAAAATATTCTATTCCCTTTATTTCTTTTAGATTTTTTAGTATTTTATTTAATAATACTTTTTCTTCATTTTCTAATAAACTCAAATTTATTTTAATTTCTTTAGGCTTCCCTGCATCATGAATAAAAATATTAGATTCATATAATTTTTGTTTGTATTTATGCCAAGTCGCTAGATTTTTATATATCTTCTTAGTTAATAAAACTAAATCCTTTTTATTTGAGAGTTCTGTAGAATCATTTATAACTTCTCCCCCACTAGCTCTTAATAATTTATCTAACTCTAAATCTTCATATTCCTCATTAATTACTTCTATTTTACTATCAAATTCATATAGTTTTTTATTTTTTATATCTATATATACTGCTTTTATAGAATTATCCTTACATATATTTAATAACTCTAGAGAATTTATTCTACTTCCCCCTGTTAAATTTACTATTATATTTTTATTTTTATTTTCATTAATACTCTTACTTAAGGATTTTAAATCTCCTTCATTAATAGCTATCATTTTTAAAATATTTTCACGTAAATATGTCTCATAGTATTTTTTTAATGAATTCATTAAAACTTCATCATTTTCATTGTATATAAATATTACTTCCTTAGGATTAAACCTTTTTGTTGCAAGTATATTGGCCTCATTATGACTATCTAATTGGTTAACTAAAATATCTATTTTCATAAATTCTTTCCTCTTTAAAAATAATATATCTTTAATTTATCCAAATAATTATCAATTTATCCTAATAACTATAAATACACCTTTATTACAATTATCTATTACACTATAATTTTTTATTAACAAAAAGGAGAGATCTACCTTGATAAATCTCTCCTAATACTTCTATTTATATAAATTTCTTGCTAGATATACCCCTGAACATGAAGCCATCATTAATCCTCTTGTAAGCCCTGCTCCATCTCCAATTGCATAAAGATTTTTAATATTAGTTTCTAAGTTTTCATTAAGCTTTACTGAGTTTGAATAAAACTTAATTTCTGGTCCATAAAGTAAGTTATCTGGATTGGCAAATCCCTTAACAACCTTGTCCATCTCTAATATAAAATTAATTATATTAGTCATAGTTCTATATGGAATTCCTAGTGTTATATCTCCTGGCATAGCTGTTTTTAATGTTGCTTCAACAGAGTTATTATCAAGTTCTTCTTGCCAAGTTCTTTTTCCATTTAGTATATCCCCAAATCTTTGAACTACTACATCTCCATTAGATAATAAATTTGTAAGTTCTGCTATCTTATTTGCATATTCAATTGGTTTATTAAATGGTTCTGTAAATCTATGAGATGATAAAATTGCAAAATTAGTGTTTATGCTTTTCTTTTCCTTATAAGCATGACCATTAGCTAATGAAACTCCATTATCATAAACCTCTGCAGCAACGAATCCATCTGGATTTTGACAGAAGGTTCTAACCTTATCATTAAAAGGCGCTACATTAGAAATGAATTTTCCCTCATACATAAGTTCATTTACCTTCTGAATATCCCCTTCCGATTTCATCTCAAATCTTACTCCGATATCTACAACTCCAACTTCCTTTTCAATATTATATTTATCACATAAATCCGATAAGAAATCAGCTCCATTTCTTCCTACTGAAACTACTACCTTTTCTGCAAAATAGTCTCCTTTTTCTGTAGATACACCCTTTGCTTCTCCATTATCAATTATTAAGTCTTTAACAATAGTTCCAAATATTATTTCTACACCATTTGATATCAAATAATCTTCAATTCTTCCATATAACTCTCTAGACTTTTCAGTACCTAAATGCCTAATTGGAATATCTACTAAATTTATATTTTCTGATTTAGCTTTATCCTTAATTTTCTTTATTTCATCTTTATGTTCAATTCCTGCTATGTTCTTTTCTCCACCAAAATCTAAATATATTTGATCACAATAATCAATCAGATCCTTAGTATTTTTATGTCCTATTACCTCTGGTAAATTACCTCCAACCAATACTTCTTCTGAATCCTTATCATATAATGATAATTTAGCATCAGAAAAAGCACCTGCTCCTGCAAATCCAGTAGTTATATTACAATACGGTTTACACTTTACACACTTATTTAATTTAGGTATTGGGCAATATCTCTTATAAACAGATTTTCCCTTTTCAATAATTAAAACTTTCTTTTCGGGACTTGTTTTAGAAATCTCATATGCAGTAAAAATACCACTTGGTCCAGCCCCAACTATAATGACATCATAATTATTATTCATTAAGTAACCCTCCAACGAACATTTTTTATAGTCCACAGAATATTATACGACTTTTTAAGATAATATCAATATTTTTTAGATATTTTAGTTTTATATTCTAGTTTCAAATTAATTTTTTCCGAATAAAATTTATATTAAATAAAATTAATATTTTTGTTGAAAGATTTTTAAGTTTAAAGAAATAGTGAAAATATTAGGAACTACTTATTTTTTAATTTTAAAAAGCTATACGGGGTAAAAAAGGAGGCAAAACTCATAATTTAATTGATTTTAAGCAAAATAAAAACCCTGTAAACTTAGTATTTACAAGGCTTTCTATGGTACGGCGGAGAGGATTCGAACCCCCGACCAACTGGTTCGTAGCCAGCTACTCTATCCAACTGAGCTACCACCGCATATTATATTTTTAACAATATTTATATTATCATAACTACTTAAATAAATCAAGCAACTTATAATTAATAGAAAATGTTTTTAATTGCTATATATGTCGGCAAATTCTACTTCTAACATTTGAATCTTATTACTTCCTTCATCATTTAAACAATAATCCTCTTTTTCCTCAACGGTTGTTATAGGAAAATTTATTATAAATTCACATCCATATCCTTCATTGCTTTTCAATGATATTTCTCCATCCATAGATTGTACTAAGTAATTTACTAAATCTAACCCTATTCCACTTCCCGCAGCATCACTTTCTCTGTTCTTTGACATTTGATAAAATCTATTAAATATTTTTTCTTGATACTCTTTCGATATTCCTGGTCCCTCATCTTTAACAGAAATCCTTATTTCATCATTAAAAACAAACATATCAATATAAACATTTGTATTACTATACGAAAATTTTATTGCATTTGATAATAAATTCATAATTATTCTATCTAAAACTTCTGGGTCTACTCCCATTATACATTCTTCCTCATTTGTATCAAAAATAAGCTGAATATTTTTTTGTTTTGCATATTTATCTATACAGTTTATTGTACTTTCTACCATTGAAATAATATCAATATTTTTTTTGTTTAATACATAGTAATGGTTTTCTAGTTTTGTAGTATCTATTAAGTTATTTACTAGTCTAAGCATCTTTAAACTATTTCTTTTAACTATTTTCATGTATTCATTAGCTTTCTTATCACTTATTAACATAGATCCATATTCCATAACTTGCATAACGCTTAGAATAACATTTAAATGACTCCTTAAATCATGAGAAATATTAAGCAAAAAATTTTCTTGCTCTGCATTCTTATTAATTAACTCTGTTATGATGCCTACTAAGTCATCTTTCGTGAGATTCCTACCACTTTTAAAAAAAAATTCATTTAATTTATCTTTGTTTGATAATAATTCCCTCTCCATAAATTCGTTAATAATCATCATAAAAATTCCTTTCGTAACAGCTTCAGCTTTTATTTCTATACCCCATAACATTAGTTTATCATATACACTTTTTTACAACAACATCTTTTGTAGTTTTTTCCAATTTTTTTATTTTTTATTATATTATCACTTTACTATTTATTTATTTTATAGATTAATTGCATTTATATATGTATATTCTTCCCTAAATATTATTTACCTACTAACTAATTTTAAATAAATTACAAAAAAAAATTCCTAGCAAATACTTTCTAGGAATTTTCAATACTTTCTTTACGCTATTATATCTTTTTTCATATACTTTATAACAAATATTAGGTAAGTTCCTGATATTAATATACTAAATGAACCCATTGGCAATATTAAATTTAGAATTGTAGGTAGAGTTGTAGCATAAACACAAATTTTAAATATCTCACCATAACTAAGTCTTAAATAATTTACTTTATTTAATATAACTCCAACTATTGATAATATAAGTGTATTTAATATAAATTTAATATATGTTGTTATTATAGCTACTAAAAATGCTATGTATTTAGCAATACCAATTAAATTTAAAGACTTTAATAAGGTTTCATTATTCATCTTACTCATAAGTGGGAAATCACTAAATTTATAGTTATATTCTTCTCCATTTATTCTATAAGAAATTCCATCACTTAATATTGCAAATGATAAATCTTTATGAACTACAATCTTTCTTATACTTTCTACATCATCTAAAGATATATTAGTATCTATATAGACCATAGCCCTTCCTTCTTCTCTTGTAATAGGAGAATTTTCAAAATTTAGTATGCCATTATCTAATGTAAATTTAAATTCATCTGATGATATGACATTTTCCATAGTTTTTTGTACAGTTCCTATTGCTGTAAAACTTACAGCCCCCAATATAACCCCTACTACTAGAGATAATAATATGGAATAAATTATAGTTTGAGAAATATTTTCCTTAATTAAATCTTTATATTTTCTTATACTAGTCGTACTTAACCTTACTTTATTAATAAAGTTTATTTTTTCATTCATAATTATCTAAACTCCTTAGAATTTTCTATTTAATTAATATTCTAACATATAAAAATATTTTTATAAATAAACGGTAATTTATATAAAAGTTAATTTTTTAAGATTAAATTTCCTCTTTTTTGTTAATCATTATAGTATAAGTTTTAAGGAGGTCAAAAAATGTATAGTAATAAATCCAAAAAACATAATAGATTTTCTTTTTTTAAATTATTTTCTATTTTTGTTTTATTAATATTATTAGGATTTACTGCAAATGTTTATTTAAACTCACAATATGAATTATTAACTTCTAATTTTTATAATGAGTTTAATAATTATAATTTTTCTGATGCAAAACCTATATTAAATAATAAAGTTTTAACTATTAAGAAAAATAAACTTAATAATGATTTAAATTCTTACTTTACTGATGTAGTTAACAAGGTTTGTATAGCATTATCTAATAGTCAGATTAGTTCTAATAAAGCTTTAGAAATTTTAAACGAAATTAAAGATTATGATGTTCTTAATTCTTCACTAGATAAGTTAATAACTTCATTAGATGAAAGCCATAAAAATATTGCAACTAATAATCAAGATAGTACAACTAATAATTCAGAATCCTCTCTTGATAATTATAACGAAGATAGCTTTTTAAATCTTGGAATATCAGCGTTTAATTCTAAGGATTATGATACAGCCATAGAATATTTTAATAAAATTACTAAATCTACTCCTAAAGATTATGAAATAGCACAAAGTTATATTAAAGACTATAAATCAAACTATAAAGAATACTTACTTGAAAGTATAGATGATTTAGTTGCTAATAAATATTACACTAAAGCAATTAATATTTTATCTAATTATGATGAAAGTCTTTTAACTAAAGAAGAAATCACCGAAATAGAAAATAAAATAAATTCTATAACAATGTTTAGAGAAGAATATAGTGGTGAGGATTCTGAGTATACATCAAATGCTATACTTCAAGAAATAACTCCTAATAATATAAATAGTTTATCAATTGCTAGTAAAACAACTTATCTCGTTTATTTAAATCTAGATAAGCAAATTACTTATGTATACCAAGGTTCTAATAACAATTGGAGTCTTATTAAAGAATTTCCTAGTTCCACTGGAATAGATGGAGAAGAAACTCCTAAAGGTGTTTTTTCAGTTACTAATAGGGGGGAATGGTTTTACTCTGAAGAATTCCAGCAAGGAGCTAAATATTGGGTTCAGTTTATGGGAGATTATTTATTTCATTCATTACCTTTTGATCAAAGTCAAAATAATATTGTAGATTATACTATAGGTGAACCATCATCCCATGGATGTATAAGACTAGCAGTTGAAGATGCTAAATGGCTATACGATAATGTTGCTAATGATACTAAAATTATCATAAATTAACTTATTTAATAAATAAAAAAAAGGCTGTCACACAAATAGTCAAAATTAAAAATGAAGAATTAATAAAATTAATTTCTTTTCAAAACTCCTTCGGGAGTTTTTTCATTAATTTTTTTATTACTCTTTCTTAATTTTTCATCGTATGACATCACCTTTTATATTAATATTAATAATTATTATAAATATCTTCATATGAGAAATCCATTATTATAACCGGATCCTTCTCTGGATCTAATTTTGTAAGAAGATTAATTAAATTTTGTTGAGGTATAGCAACACATCCATATGTATATGATCCCGTATCACAATGTAAAAATATAGCAGAACTTTTTCCTGGAACTACTGGCCATCTATTATAATCTATAACTATTGCATAATTATAATATCCTTGAAAATCTATAAGTCTTTCTGCTGATAGCCATCTCCCATTAGGCTCTCCAAACTGCATAGTATTATAAAACTCAGAGCCTTCATCATCTACCCAATATTCTGTACCATCCAACTGCCTATATCTAATTCCACTCCCTGGATTATCATTTATACCAAAACCCTCTGTTAAAGAATATATCCCAGTAGGAGTACATTTGTCCATTTCATAAACTTTACTAGCAACCTTCATTCCATTCTGACCTAATCTAGCCGATACCTTGTCCACTGAAATCCAATTACCAGAAGCATCTTTTTCCCAAAATACTAATTCACCATAGGAACTACCTTTACTTACTACAGTTACTATCTGACTGGAATATTTAGAAACTAAAGTATCTTCAATTCCTAATTTAGCAATATTATCGGTTCTATAAGTACTTCTATCTCTATCTATAGAATCAGACTCTTTTTCTTTCTCAATTTCATCATAATAAGATTTTACTTTTTTCTCAATATCCAATAACTCTTCATTTAATTTACTAAAAACTTGATTATTTAGATTACTATTATATTTATCTTTAAAACCATTTACCTTTTCTTTAGATTTCTCAATATTACTTTCATCCTTTATATTCAAAAATTCTTCAAGTATATTTTTATATAAAATTAATACTTCGCTATCTTTATTTTCATCAATAGATTTTATTGATTCCTCATAATCTCCATTCAATATTAAAGTTTCTATTTTATTAATTACTTTTGTTTCTTTTTTAGCCTTATACATGAAAAAACTAAAAGTGAGAATAACTATAATTACTAAGATAGAAACTATTGATACCATATATTTTTTATTTTTCATAACTACCTCCTCTGTAAATCAGCTTGCATTAAAAGTATAACATATTAAAACCTTTATATTTATTATTAATTATTTCATTTTATGGTATTATTTATATATAAAATTTTAAAGGTAGGATGACAATGAAAATAAATATTCCAAAAGACGTTAATTATATTATTAGTACTTTTTATAGAAATAACTATGAAGCATATATGGTAGGAGGTTGCGTTAGAGATAGTATTTTAGGAACATTACCTAAGGATTATGATATAACTACTTCTGCAAAACCAGAAGAAACCATATCCCTATTTGAAAAAACTATTCCTACAGGTTTAAAGCATGGAACTATTACTGTTCTTATAAATAGTAATCCTTATGAAGTTACTACTTTTAGAACTGAAGGAACTTATTTAGATAATAGGCGCCCCTCTTCAGTAGATTTTGTTACTGATATAAAAGAAGATTTATCAAGAAGGGATTTCACTATAAATGCATTGGCTTACAATGAGAATAAAGGCTTAATTGATTACTTTAATGGAATTAATGACATAAATAATAAGACAATTAGATGTGTTGGTGATCCTGATAAAAGATTTAAAGAAGATGCACTAAGAATGCTTCGTGCTATAAGATTTAGTTGCCAATTAACATTTGATATTGAGAAAAATACTTATAATGCAATTAAGGATAATTATAAGCTAATTGAAAATATAAGCTTCGAAAGAATTAGAGATGAACTTTGTAAAATACTGATTTCTCCTAATCCTTCAAGAGGCTTAGAACTATTAAAAGATACTAAATTATTGGAATTAATACTTCCTGAGATAAATTCTCTAGTTGATTTTTCACCTAAATGTACTAATCATAATAGAAATGTATTTACTCATACACTAAGAGTTATTAATAATACTGAAAATAACTTATTATTGAGGTTATCTGCACTTTTCCATGATGTTGGAAAACTAAATACACTAACTCCTTTCAATGATGGAAGTTTTTATGGCTTCCCTGGACATAGTATAGAAGGAGCTAGAATGAGTAAAAAAATACTTTCTAAATTAAGGTTTGATAACAATACTATAAAAATAGTTTCTAAATTAATAGAACACCATTTGGTTTTAAACCCAAATACAATGCCTACTAAATATGAAGTTAAAAAGCTATTGAATGATGTTAGTAAGAATAATATATCATTATTATTTAAGCTCCAAAGAGCAGATATAAATTCTCTAGATAATCCCAAGATTTTTTTAGAAAAAGTAAGTTATACTGAAAAATTAGCTAATCAGATTTTAGAAAACAATGAACCTCTAACTATAAAAGATTTAGATATTACTGGAGAAGACTTAATATCTAATTTAGAATTAAAACCTGGAAAAATAATTGGTGATATTTTAAATTATATTTTAGATAGAGTTTTAAAAAATCCTAATTTAAACTCAAAAGATATATTATTGGAATTAGCTAAAACCAGATTTTGCGAAGCAAAATCTTAAAAAAGAAGGTAGAATGAAGAATGAAAAATTGAGGATGTTTTCCTCCATAGAACTTAAAATTCATTAGTAGAAGATAATTTTTATTTAAAAATTCTAGAGAATTTTTCCCTTAATTTTTCATTATTAATTCTTCATTTTACCTAATAAAAATGCTCTTATTTTAATCTATTTCTATATTAAGACCTCTTTACCTAATCCAAATAGATATAGATAACTTTCTTTTACATTTTTACCAGTTATCTTTTCAACTGCTTCTTTATAATACTTCAATTGTATTCTATATTTATCTAGTATTTCTTCTTCCATTCCCTCTACTACATAATCAGTTTTATAATCTAATAATACTATTCCATCTTCTTCTTCAAATATACAATCTATTATCCCTTGAAGCCTTACCTTTTCTTTTTCGTAAATCTTCTCTGGTAATGTACTGTCAACATTTAAGCTACTAATTTCAGTGTAAAAAGGAAGTTCTCGCCTTAGCAATCTACCTTCACTATATGCAGATAACATTCTTTTTCCTAAATTGCTTTTAAAAAATCTTAAGAAATTAATTTTATCAACAGCTTTAACTTCTTCTTCTGAAAGTAAGTTATTATTTTTCATTTCTTGTATTTGATCTCTTATTTCTTCATTATTTGCTATTCTCTCTAAATCTAATTTTTGCATTATAAAATGAACAGCAGTACCTCTTTCTGATGCTGATAAACCTTTCTTTTCTTGAAGGAACTTAGGTTTTAATACTTCTTTATCTTTAAAAATATTAACAGTTAATACATCGTCATCTTCATTCTCATAAAGAGACCTCTTTAAATCAGATACTGATACGTTACTAGGTAGTCCCCCAGCTAAGCTATACTTATATTCATAGTCTAATCTTCTTCTTATTTCTTTATCTATATAATTTATATCTGAATATATAAATAAGTCTTCTTCATCATTTTCATCCACAGCCACTTCATCTTTTTCCACAGTTAGGGTACTTTTACTCCACATTTTAACCTTCCATGTTGAAAAATCATTAACAAGCAAACTGTTTGTAGAGCCAATATAATTTCTTAGCTTCTCTCCATCTCTATGCTTACATAAAGCCATTCCAATCCAATCTAAATAGCTTTTTCCTTTTAGCACTTCTGATGGTGGAACAATATCTTCATCTAAAGCAGCTGCTGACATCCATCTTGTTATAGACTTTTCTAAATCTCTAGTTGCTCCTGTAATAATTAATTTTTCTTTAGCTCTAGTAAATGCAACATAAAGAATTCTCATTTCTTCTGAAAGAGTTTCAAATAATATCTTCTTTTTTATTGCTTCCTTAGCTAAGGTACTATATGAATTTCTCTTTTCTAAATCAACGTAGTCAGGTCCCAAACCTAAATCATCATGATAAAGAATAGATTTGTTTAAATCCATTAAATTAAATTGTTTTCCAAAACCTGAAGTAAATACTACCGGGAACTCAAGACCCTTACTTTTATGGATACTCATTATTCTAACAACATCCTCATTTTCCCCAAGAACTTTAGCGCTTCCCATATCTCCCGATGAATTTCTGAGCTTGTTAATAAAGTTTATAAAATTAAATAATCCTTTAAAGCTAGTTTTCTCAAATTGTTTTGCCCTTTGGAATAATATTTTTAAATTTGCCTGTCTTAGCTTACCATTTGGCATAGCTCCTACATATCCATAATAAGCTGTATCCATATAGATATACCATATAAATTCATCTATTGGAGTATATATAGATTTCTTTCTCCACTTCTTTAGATTATCTATAAATACCTTACACTTATTTTTTAATTCCTCACTCACTTCATAATTATCTTCAACAACTTCACTTATGATCTCATAAAAGTACTTCTCTTTATTTAAGAGTCTAACATCTCCTAATTCTTCTGCTGTAAATCCTACTAAAGGAGATCTTAAAACTGAAATCATAGGAACGTCTTGCATTGGATTATCTATTATTTTTAATAATGACATAATAGTTCTAATTTCTATAGTTTCGAAATATCCTGTTCCTGTATCTGCATAAACAGGGATTCCTTCATATCCAAGCTCATCTAAAAATATCTCTGACCAATTTTTAGTTGCCCTTAATAGAATAACTATATCTTTATATTTAAGTGGCCTATATTCTACTGTTTCCTTATCTAATACCTTAAATACCTTTCCTGTTTTTAAATCAGGATTTAATAACTCCTTAATTCTTCTTGCTACTATTCTTGCTTCAAGAGTTATAGCATCTACATCTTCCTCTTCTTCTACATCTGAGTCTCCAATATTAACTTCTTCTATTTTATCTTCTTCAGGAATATCCTTATTTCCTGACTTATCTAAAATATGAAGTTCTATTGAGCCTGCAACCACTGTATTTTCATATTCATTTTCTTTATAGCTTGCACCTAGATTTAATGACTCTTCATCAGTATATTCAAGCTCACCAACTGTTTTAGACATCACTTCTTTGAAGATATAATTTACCCCATTAATAACTTCTTCTCTGCTTCTAAAATTCTTATATAATTGAATTTTCCTATTTAAACTTCCTTCTTCTAGTGGATATCTATTATATTTATCTAAAAACAACTCTGGTTTCGCTTGTCTAAATCTATATATACTTTGTTTAACATCACCAACCATGAATACATTAGGATCTTCTAAGCTTTTTCTTGAAACTAAGTCTATAATAGCTTCTTGAACATTATTAGAGTCTTGGTATTCATCCACAAGAACTTCATCAAAGTACCCTCTAAATTTCTCTGAAACACTTGAAGGAATAATATTCCCATCAACGTCATGGTTTATAAGTATTTTTAAACATAGATGTTCTAAGTCATTAAAATCTAATATATTTCTATCTCTTTTCTTTTGTTTAAATCTATCTATAAAATCTAAAGTTAACTTACTTATCATCTTCATATAGGTATAAGAATTTTTAATTCCAGATAAAGCATCTTCTAAAGGCATAGAAAAACTATCTTCAACTAATTTAGATGCCTTTTTCTTAATACTATCCCTTATTGATTTTACTATTTCTAAGCTTTCTTCATCTGAAACATTATTTTTCTTAACTGACTTCAATCTTCCAAAGCTTATTTTATTAACTTCAGTATATAGTTCTTCTATTCCATAGTTTAATGAATCTAAAATTCTCTTAAACATCTCTAAATCATCATTAAAGGTAGGTTCATAAGGCTCTAATCCTTCCGTTGATCTAATCATATCTAAAGCTTTCTCTAGGACCTTCACATATCCTAAAACTTCAATTTCAATAGTCTGTTTTAATATTTTAATCCACTCTGTGTTATTTAAATCTTCAATAGTATCTATATTAAAACTTTCTGCACTTTCTACAAGCCATTTTTCTGGCCAAGGACCGCTCATTGAAAATCTATATAAATCTAAGATAATTTCTTTTAATCTTTCATCATCCCTAGAAGTACTATAGGCCTCAATTAAATTTTTAAAATCACTATCTTCATTTTCATAATAATCTTCGAACATGTCATTAATTACTTCTAATTTTAATAATGTATTTTCTGTTTCATCAGCTATTCTAAATGTTGGATCTAAATTAATAATATGATAATAATTTTTTATAACATCCAAACAAAAAGAATGCATAGTAGTTATATTCGCCCTACTTAAAAGTGTTAATTGTCTTTGCAATACCTTTGAATTTGGATTAACCTCTAACGCCTTCGATATAGCATCTGCTATTCTTTCTCTCATTTCTGCTGCTGCTGCTGAAGTAAATGTCACTACTAAAAGCCTATCTATATCTATAGGATTATCTTCATTAGTGATTATCCTAATTATTCTTTCAACTAAAACTGCTGTTTTTCCTGAACCTGCTGCTGCTGCTACTAAAAGATTACATCCTCTTGTAGTAATAGCCTTAAGCTGATCCTCAGTCCACTTAGTACCTCCCATATCCTAAACTTGACCTCCCTTCCCTACTTCATCCTTTATTAATTTCCATGCTTCTTCATTACTCTTTTTTAAAACTATCTTATACTTATTATTCTCTATAGAAGTATCAAATTGGCATATAGATGAATAATCGCAGTAATCGCAGTATGGAGTATTATTATTTTTACAAGGAACTATTTTTATTTCTCCACTTAACATCTCTTCACAAAGATCTGCCATCTTGTCATTTACATACTTTCTTAATATATCAAATTGTTCCTCTGTAACTACTGAACTAGCAGCAGTAAAATTACCGTCCTTCTTAACAGCAGCTGGAATAATTAAAGAGTAAGATGATTCTATATCACTATCAATAGCCTTAACTACATTTATATCCTTAAGTAATAAACCGCTCATTTTTAATTCTTTTAATATATTTTCTTTAATTTCTTCTTCTGTAAGTTGCTTTTTAGATTTAATTATAGGATCATCTATTTTAAAATATAAAATTGCTCCAGGCATAGCTTGTTTTTCTAATATATATTTTGAATTCTTTATAAGAGCATCTAAATAAACTAAAAGCTGTATTTGAAGTCCATAATATACCTCTGTTAAATTAAACTTTTTATTACCAGATTTATAATCCACAACCTTAATATAAGTATTACCGTCTAAATCTAAAGTATCTATTCTATCTACTCTACCAACTAAATATACTGTCTCCTTAGATGGAAGATCTATTTTTATAGGTTCACCATCTTTAAAACCGCCAAATTGAAACTCATTTCTAAATACTTCAAAACGACCTTTTCTCATCTGCTCTGAAATAACCATAACAGACTTAGTTATAGTCCTCTTAAACCTATCTGCAAAATATTTATATTTTTTAGTACTATTTAATATTGAGTTAACATCATTTTCTAATTTTTTATCTACTAGCTCATTTACTATTGCAGTGCATTTTCCCTTGTTTAAATCAGACCAAGCTATTTTCTCGTTTCTAATAGTATTAGTAAAATCATCTAATACATTATGCATAAATGATCCTAAGTCTGGCGCTGAAAATTCATATACCTTTCTATCCTTTGCCTTTAATCCATATTGAACATAATAAGAAAATGGACATTGAGCATATTTTTCTATTCTAGATATATTAAATACTAGCTTTTTATTTTCTAGTTGATAAAGTTTTTTTATCTTCTCTCTAGGAACCTTCTCAACTAAATTAGTATAAGTTAGTCCCTTAAACATTCTATTAGCTTTGTTCTTAAATACTTCATTATTTTCAAACCATTTAAAAGCCTGTGCCCAATATTCATCTACCTCTTCTTTTTCAAATTCCATCCTTAAGGCTGAAATAAGTTCATTGAAAGTAGGTAATGGCGAAGTTATTTTACTAAACTTATCTTTTCTATCTCTTAAATTATAAATCTCACTTTCTTCTATTAAATTTGGCAGTACTTTTTTTATCCTTGGAATAATTATAGAAGGTCTCAAAGACTTACCTTCAAAATCTGCCATAGGGAAAGTTATCATTAAGTATTCTGAAGCAATTGTAAGAGCAGTATAAACTATAAATTGTTCTTCAAAAGCTCTACTTTTTGTATCTGAAGCTAATCTTATGCCTATATTTCTTAATAAATCTCTTTCTCTATCACTAATTATTCCTTCATCTTTATTAACAGATGGCAGTACTCCATCATTTACTCCTATTAAATATAGTGCTTTTACTTCTCTACCCTTAACTCTAGATATATCTCCAATATTAACTTGATCTAAGGCCATAGGTATTACTCCTATTTCCTTATCTTCAAAACCCGATATAAGGATCTTTGTAAATTCTTTAATATCTATTACTTCATCTCCAAGAACTTCTACTAATTGGTCCAAAATTTCTATAACCATTTCAGGAACTTGCATATATTCCTTAATTTTATCTTGAAATCCTAATTCATTGAATTCATCAAGCCAGGATTCTAGAGTTTTAAATACATCTAGTTCAAGTAAAAACTCATAAAGGCTAGTAGCTATTTCTTTTACAGATTTATTTTCTTTTATTTTTTTATGAAGTCTCATTAAAGGAGCTCTGATTTCCTCCATAATTTCTAAAACTAGATTTTCATCATCTTGCATATCCTCTTTATCATAAAGATCTTTAGTCCACTTATATCCTTTTATTCCATTAGCTAAAACGTAATTTTCTAGTATATCTATATATTTTTCCTCTACATTAACTAAACCACTTTTTAAATATTTAAATACACTTTCATAAGACCAATTACTAGATAATATTTCTAAAGAAGAAATTATCAATACTACTAGCGGATTGTTTAATATTTCTCTTTTCTTATCTAAAAAAAATGGAATGTTGTAATCATTAAATATTACTGTAACTATTTTTTCATACTGATCTATATTTCTACAAACAACAGCTATATCCTTATATCTATACCCTTTATCTCTTACCATAACTAATATATCTTTAGCAATAGTTTCGACTTCTTCATAGCTATTATTTGCTTTATAAAGTCTTACATTATTATGCTTTCCCTTATATGGTTTGAAAGGATAAGTAAAGAAGTGCTTTTCTAAATGTTGAATATCTTCACTCTTTAAAAATCTATAGGAATACCCCTTATTTAAATCAATTGGCTCTAAATAAGATATATTTCCTTCCTTCATAATATTTAAAATGGAATTTTCAGTATTCTTTATAGCATCAAATATATCTGTATAATCTACTTCTTTTCCACCATTTAAATTATCACTGCATAAAGTTATATTTACTGTCTTTGCCTTTTTAGCTAATATTTTTATAACCTCTAATTGTTGTGGTGTAAAAGTAGTGAATTCATCTATCCATATTTCCGCCCCATCATAAATATTACAGTCAGAAAGTTTCTTTGCTAACAATGTTAACTCATCATCTGAATCTATAAATCTTTTATGAAGCACTTCATTAAAATCATGATAAATTATCTTTAAATCATTCATTTTCTTTTTTAATTCATCATCATGAATTTCTTCTTCTTTAATCCCCAGTATTTCCGTGGAAATATTATATTTTTTGAATTCAGTTATTATTTTTGACACAACAGAAGAAAAACCTTGTTCCTTCGTCATCCTATTAAAGTACTGAAGCTCATCTCCCTTATCCCTTAATAACTTATAAATAAGCATATTCCTACCTGAATCACTTATTTTAATATCTGTTCTTCCTCCACATTCCTCAAAAACTCTATGAGCCATTCTTTTAAAGCTCAAAACTTCTCCTCTTAAGAAACCTTTTTCCGTAACAATATCTAAAAATTTTTTTTCTGTATCAAAAGTATACTGCTCTGGTACTATTAATATAAGCTTATTACTTGAATCATTATTCTCTATCTTTTTCTTAATTTGATCTAAACAAAACCTACTTTTCCCTGTTCCTGCTCTCCCAAAAATAAATCTAATTCCCATTCAAACACTCCTATTATTTAATATCTTAATTATATCCCATAGTTCTAAATAAATTCCTCTTTTAATAGTCCCATAACTAAAGTATCTATATATTTTCCATTATAATAATACTTACTTCTTCTTACTCCTTCACCCTTAAATCCGCATTTTCTATAACATTTAATTGCCCTTCTATTTTCTTTCACAACTTCTAATTCAATCTTATGCGCTCTTTTATTATTAAATAAATAGCTACATAAAGTTCTTATAGAATCTAATCCATATCCCTTATTCCAATATTTTTTTCCTATTGTTATTCCAATAGAATATACATCTCTTGTATAACTATTTTCCTTGTAATAAACATATCCTATTAAATCACTAGTTTTAGTTACTATAATTAATTCTTTTTTATTAGGCTTTGTAAAATGATGAAATTGACTATTTAAATACTCTTTAGTCATAACTGCTGTAGACAAACCATTATATTTTAGCACATCCTTATCTGCACAAATATCATATAGTTCTTCTATATCCTCTCTAACTGGATTCCTTAGGTATATACTTTCTCCATATATCATTTTACATCATCTCCCTGATTAATCTTTTTACTTTTATTATAAATCTTTTATACATAATAAAAGAAGAGTACAAATATGATAATTATATTTATATCTATGTCTTTAAAATTAATATTATATTTTTATAAATTTAAGGCTATACCACACTTAATATCTATTGTGATATAGCCTTAATTAATTATTTACCTTCTAAAATTGCAAGTGCTGCTGCACCTAGAACCCCTGCTTGGCTTCCTAAAACCGCCTTTTCTATTTTACAGTTATTATAAATAGTCTTTAGACATCTTCTTTCCATCTCATACTCTATTTTATCAAACACTATTCTACCTGCTTCACTAACTCCTCCACCAATTATTATCTTATCTGGATCAAATGAGTTTGCGATATTAGAAATAGTTATTCCTAAATATGATAGTGCATCATTTAATATATCTTGAGAAACCTTATCTCCTTTTTCTGCTTCTATGAATACTTCTTTTGCAGTTACTTCTTCATAATTTTTTAAAGTTGTTTCCACCTTGCTTTCTACAGCTTCTCTTGCCCTTTTCATTATTGCAGTTCCTGATGCCATAGCCTCTGCACATCCAGTATTACCACATCCACATCTAGGACCGCCCTTCATTACTGTTATATGTCCAATTTCTAAAGCATTTGCTGTACTTCCTCTAAATAAACTTCCATTTAAAATAGCTCCTCCACCGATTCCGGTGCTTACAGTAACATAAACCATATTTTTGCTACCTTTTCCTGATCCAAACATATACTCACTTAATGTTGCTACATTTGCGTCATTATCTAAATAAGTATCAATTTTATATTTTTCCTTTATAGGTTTTACTATATTAAAGTTTTTAAATGGTAAATTTGGAGTATAAACTATTAATCCCTTTTCTAAATCTAGCGGCCCTGGAGATCCAACTCCAATAGCTTTAACTTCATTTATATCTGTTCCTTGTAAAACATCATCTATAGTCTTTAATAGTTTCTCTAAAACAGCCTCATCGCCTTTATGTGCTTCAGTCTTAACTGTAACTTCTTTAATTATCTTTCCTTCTAAGTCAACTAAAGCCGTGTATATCTTAGTCCCTCCTAAGTCTACACCAATTACATATTTCTTTTCCATCTCCATCCTCCTATATATACCTCATAATATAACTTTTATAAATCATAAAAATAGTATATCATTTATTAAAAATGTTTACAATGAATCAATTTTCATTAAAGCATTTGATAAATTTGTTTATAAATAATAAAAAAGCATCTAATATTCATTAGATGCTTTTGGCGGAGAAACCGGGATTTGAACCCGGGCGCCAGTTGCCCGACCTACGCCCTTAGCAGGGGCGCCTCTTCAGCCACTTGAGTATTTCTCCATGTGCCTTCTTATAAAGGTTATATGGCGGAGAGAGTGGGATTTGAACCCACGGTACCCGTAAAGGTACGCCGGTTTTCAAGACCGGTGCCTTAAGCCAGCTCGACCATCTCTCCATATTTCAGTCTTGCGACAAATACTATTATAGCAACCGCTATATATATTGTCAATTATTTTTTTTAAATTTTTAATATTTTTTTATTATGTTCATAATTAAATTAAAAAGCATCTAATTTTAGATGCTTTTTCTATGGCGGAGAGAGTGGGATTTGAACCCACGGTACCCGTAAAGGTACGCCGGTTTTCAAGACCGGTGCCTTAAGCCAGCTCGACCATCTCTCCATGTTTCGTCTTTCGACAAATATGATTATAGCAACAGAAAAATATTATGTCAACATTTTTTATTAAATTATATTTATAATTAATTTAATAAAAATAGGATGCATATTATTTTTCCACTAATCTACTGGTGGTTATATTATACATCCTATTATTATGTTTAGATTTATCTCACTTTAAATCTATTGTTATTTTATTTAATAACAGTTAATAAAATTACTTAATTACCTTCATATTCCCCATATATGGTTGAAGTGCAGTTGGAATATTTACTGAACCATCCTCATTTAGATTATTTTCTAAAAATGCTATTAACATTCTTGGTGGTGCAACAACTGTATTATTTAATGTATGAGCAAAGTATTTTCCATTTTTAGAATTTACACGAATCTTTAAACGACGAGCTTGTGCATCTCCTAAGTTTGAACAACTTCCTACTTCAAAATACTTCTTTTGTCTTGGTGACCAAGCTTCAACATCTACTGACTTAACTTTAAGATCTGCTAAATCTCCAGAACAACATTCTAAAGTTCTAACTGGTATATCTAAAGAACGGAATAAATCTACAGTATTTACCCATAATTTTTCATACCATTCCATACTTTCTTCTGGTTTACATACAACTATCATCTCTTGTTTTTCAAATTGATGGATTCTGTATACTCCTCTTTCCTCTATTCCATGCGCTCCCTTTTCTTTTCTAAAGCAAGGAGAATAACTTGTTAGGGTATGTGGTAATGATTCTTCAGGTAATATAGTATCTATATACTTACCTATCATAGAATGTTCACTTGTTCCAATTAAATATAAATCTTCACCTTCAATTTTATACATCATAGCATCCATTTCAGCAAAACTCATAACACCTGTTACAACTTCACTACGAATCATATATGGAGGAATACAATAAGTAAATCCACGATCTATCATAAAGTCTCTAGCATATGAAATTATTGCTGAATGAAGTCTCGCGATATTTCCCATTAAATAATAGAATCCACTTCCTGCTACCTTTCTAGCACTATCTAGATCTAATCCACTTAACCTTTCCATTATTTCTGTATGATATGGAACTTCGAAATCTGGAACCTTTGGCTCTCCAAAACGTTCAACTTCTACATTTTCACTATCATCCTTTCCAATTGGAACACTTGGATCAATTATATTTGGTAAAGTCATCATTATAGACTTAACTCTTTCAGCTAATTCACTTTCTTTAACCTCTAACTCAGATAAACTCTCTGAGTTTTCAGTTACTTTCTTTTTCATTTCTTCTGCTTCTTCTCTTTTTCCTTGAGCCATTAAAGCTCCTATTTGTTTTGAGAATTTATTTCTATCTGCCCTTAAAGATTCAGCTTGTTGTTTAGCTTCTCTAAGCTTTTTATCTAATTCTATTACCTCATCTACAAGCGGAAGTTTACTATCTTGAAACTTATTTTTTATATTTTTCTTAACTATCTCTGGGTTTTCTCTTACAAATTTTAAATCTAACATTATTATATCTCCTCTCTTATTTTTTAAAATAAAAAAGAACCTTTCCTCCCCAAAAGGGACGAAAGATTCCGCGTTGCCACCCTAATTAATAGCAATAATATGCTATTCACTTAATAAATTTAACGGTTTCTACCGTACTGCTCATCGCAGTCCCTCCGAGGTGGATTCATAACATATTACTATCGATTTACACCAACCATCGACTCTCTTAAAGTAAAAATGATATTACTATCCTCTTCAACAGTTTTATTATATTTATTTTAATATAGTATAAAAAAATATTTATGTCAATATTTTATTCATCAAATAAATCTCTTGTACAGATTATATCTATTCCTGTATTTAATATATTTTTACATATTATATTTCCTACCTTGACAGGAACACTTACATATATTCTTCCAATTACTTTAGATAACTCTATCCAAAGACTTCTATCTACTTCTTTACTAGATTTTACTGGTACCACCTTATACTTGTCACTTCCCTTAACTCTAACTATAGATGTAAATATGTCCTTATTGCTATCATCATTATTTAATTTACACATCTTCAAACTCCTTTATTCTACTAGATATTACCTTAGAGTCTTTAGAATCATCTACTATATCAGTTATATTTTTATCTAATTCCCTAGCAAGTATGTTTACTATCTTTTCATAACAATAAGATCCATGACAGTTTCCAAATCCTGATCCAGTCCTTCTTTTAACACCTTCTACAGTTCTAGCACCTAAGGGTCTCCTAATGCAATCAACGATTTCTCCTTCTGAAATATTATTACATACACATATAATCTTCCCATATCTCTTATCCAGAGCAATTATTTCATTTGCTTCTTTTTTACTAAGTTCTCTAAACTTATACACTTCTCTTCTTTTATCTATAAAATTCTTCTTTAATGTACAATTTAAATTATTAGCAATTGTATCACAAAGCATCTTTGCTATTGCAGGAGCTATAGTTATTTTACCGTAATGAGTTCCAGTTACTCTAATATATCCCTTATCTACTTCACTATCATCTATTAACATAGAATCTTTATTATAGCTTTCTCTAAACAGATTATTTATATTATTTTTTTCTAAACCTTGTAATAAATTATTTGCATATAACAAATTATGTCTTAAGCTAGTCTTTTCAGTACTTTTTATCCCTATTAATGATCCTGTAGTTGTAGTAGGGGTACTTAAAACAAATGTATCCTTATCAAATGTTTCTATAACTATTTTATTTAACTTATTTTTATAATTATCATCTACTAATAAATAACTCATATTTTTAAAATGAGTTCCTTCTCCTTTAGTTTCATTATCCTCTACTTTACCATTTTTCTTTATATATATTTCATGAGGAATAGTATTTATGACCACTTTACAACTAAATTTATTCTTATTTGTTGTTACCCTAAATCCTTTTGATAAGTTTTGTATATTTAGAACTTCCTCTTCTAATCTGAAAATAACCCCATTATCAGCAGCTACTTCTGCATATGCAATAGCTAGGTCATATGGTGCTATTATTCCTATATTTTCTGAATAAAGACCTTGCTTTATATTATGATTTATATTGGGTTCAATATAATATACTTCTTTATCATCAATTAAATGAACCCCTTCAATTCCCCTTCTCCTAGCTCTATCATACATTTCTTTTAGTTTTTTTACACCATTCTCATCATTAACTACTCTTAGAGCCCCAATTTTTTTAAATGGAACTTTAAACTTATTACAAGTCTCCTCCATTATTAAGTTTCCTATATACTCAAGTCCAGCCATTACATCATCAGAGGTCTCAGAGCCATCATATACTATAGATGTATTAACAAATGAAATATCATCTGCTATGTCATAATCTCTTTCTATTAAAGCTATATTAAAATTATATTTAGATAATTCATAAGCTACAGCACAGCCTATTATACCTCCACCTAATATAAGAATATCATAATCCATAGTTTACCTCCTACCATAATTATAGTAAAAACCCTTTTTCTTTTAATTCATTTTTTATTGCATTAATGTCTTCTTCGCTATCTGCTGCAATCGTATGAAGATGAATTCCATCAGTTAAATTAGATAGAGGTTTAACATTTTTATTTTTAAACTCACTTTCAAACTTATTTAAATCATTTAAATTCTTTATCATTAAATTTCCTCTTATTTCTCCATATAAAGGATGCTCAATAATTACATCTTCTATTATTCCGCCATATTTCACTACTATTTCAAGTTCATCTATTGTTTTATTTTCATCATGATTAACAGCTATTATAGATTTAACTTTATTTATATCCTTATTATAAATATATCCATCTGGGGTTGCTATAATAGTATTACCTTCAGCTCTTAAAATTGCAATATCTTTTACTATAATTTGCCTAGTAACTCCAAATAAAGAAGCTAGTTTCGTTCCCTTTATAGCTTTGTTGCTTTCAACTAGCATCTTACAAATCTCTTCTCTTCTTTTTTTAGAACTCATAAACCACCTCGAAAGCTAATTTTTATCATCACAAACTTTTATTATATTAAGTATATTATTATTCTCTATGAAATCTTTACTATGATGATATCTAACTACTTGTAATAATTCTTCATCTTTTTCAAAGTCAAAACCATTATTTTTTAATATATCTAATCCTATCTTAGGATGATTATAGTATACATTTATTTGTTTTATATTATCGTACTTTTTTATTTTACCCTTACTAATCTTATCTAATAATACAACTGCAGACTTTTCAACTAATGATAAATGTACATACCCCTTACCTACATCATGCAAAAGAGCTGCTCTACCTAATTTATATATATCTACATCTATATTTAAGTCATTTCTCATCTTTATAGAATCCTTGCATACCCTAATACAATGATGTTTATCATTATTTTTAAGATTATTAAATATTCTAACTTCTTCTTCATTTAAAAATTTAGTTACATATGCATAATCTATTTCTTTAAACAATGAAGTAAATCCCCAAATAAATTGCTTTACTCTATATAAAGCCATCGAAATCACCTTTCTAAAAATATATAGTGTTATTATTCGTATCTATACAAATAATAACACTATATATTTTTATTATCAATTATATAAATTATTTTAATTTTATGAATAAAAAGTACTTCTATATAACTTTGCTTATTTCGCTGAAATACAAGTCATTGCAAAATTAATAGAATAACTTAAGAGTTGATGGAAGAAAATTGTAAAATATTGTTTACAGAATAATCCTATTATAATTTGATTAGAATAAAAAAAAAGAAGTTATGTTTCCATAACTTCTTGGTGGAGGTAAAGGGATTCGAACCCTTGACCCCTTGCGTGCAAGGCAAGTGCTCTCCCAACTGAG
>NZ_JBNOOE010000017.1:0-69391 GCF_050585265.1 Clostridium nigeriense
AAAAGAGCAAGATATTAATTTATATCTTGCTCTTAGTAGATTTTTTTAAAACCAATTTCTTAACTTAATGACATTGGTCAAAGGACAGCTTCTTACAATAATTATTCATTTTTAATTCTTAATTATTAATTTTAAATGAGCTCTTAAGTGACACTATTCTATTAAATACTAATTTATCATCTGTAGTGTACTTTGGATCTACATTAAAGAATCCATTTCTAACTAATTGGAACTTATCTTGTGGTTTTGCTACTTTAGCAGTAGTATCTTCAATATATCCTTGTAGTACTTCTAATGAGTTAGGATTTATTTGTTCTAAGAAATGCTTACCCTCATTTTCAGGAGCATCATCTAAAATTAAAGGTTCATAAAGTCTAAATTCTGCTGGTTTTGCAGTTTTAGCATCTACCCAGTGAATAGTTCCTTTAACCTTTCTTCCAGTAAATCCAGAACCACTCTTAGTTTCTGGGTCATAAGTACAATGTAATTCAACTACATTTCCATTTTCATCTTTAATTACATCATTACATTTAATAAAGTAAGCACCGATTAATCTCACTTCGTTTCCTGGGAATAATCTAAAGTACTTTTTAACTGGTACTTCCATAAAGTCTTCTTGTTCTATATAAATTTCTCTTGAAAAAGGAACTTCCCTAGTACCAGCAGCTTCATTTTTAGCGTTATTTGGAACTGGTAGCATTTCAGTTTGACCTTCTGGATAGTTAGTTATAACAACTTTTAATGGTCTTATAACAGCCATAGCAGCATTTGCTTTTAATTGTAAATCTTCTCTTATGAAGTATTCAAGCATTTGAGAATCTACAACAGAATTAGCCTTAGAAACACCAATAGCACCACAGAAATTTCTAATAGCTTCAGGGGTATAGCCTCTTCTTCTTAATCCAGATACTGTAGGCATTCTTGGATCATCCCATCCATCTACTACATTTTCATCAACTAATTGTTTAAGCTTTCTTTTACTCATAACTGTGTTAGTCATGTTAAGTCTAGCAAATTCTATTTGTCTTGGAGTGCTGTCCATTTCACATTCTTTAACAAACCAATCATAAAGAGGTCTATGATCTTCGAATTCTAAAGTACAAATTGAGTGTGTTATTCCCTCAATAGCATCTTCAAGTGGGTGAGCAAAATCATACATAGGATAAATACACCACTTATCTCCAGTGTTATGGTGTGTAGCATGAGCAATTCTATATATTATAGGGTCTCTCATATTGATATTAGGAGAAGCCATATCTATTTTAGCTCTTAGAACTTTTGTTCCATCTTCAAATTCACCATTTTTCATTCTTTCTAATAAATCAAGATTTTCTTCTACTGATCTATTTCTATAAGGACTTTCCTTTCCTGGTTCAGTTAAAGTTCCTCTATATTCTCTTATTTCTTCTGGAGTTAAATCACAAACGTAAGCTAATCCCTTTTTTATTAATAACTTTGCCTTATCATACATAATATCGAAATAGTTAGAAGCAAAATAGATATCATCCCAATTACCGCCTAACCACTTAACATCTTCTTTAATTGACTCAACATATTCAGTATCTTCTTTAGTTGGGTTAGTATCATCGAATCTTAAATTAAACTTCCCTTTAAATTCTTCTGCAAGACCTGAGTTTAAAACTATTGATTTAGCATGACCAATATGTAGATATCCATTTGGCTCAGGTGGAAAACGAGTAATTATTTCATCGTGTTTTTTTGATTCTAAATCTTCAATAATTATATTTCTTATAAAGTTAGATGACATGTTTTCATTTGACATATGCAAACCTCTCCTATACAAATTATCTTTTATTGTTATATATAGTTATACACTATTTTTTACTTTTAAATCAAAGATTAAATAAATATGTATCTATAATTTTAAACTAAGGTTAGAAAAAAATAAAGGGATAGAAGATAAATTAAAGGTTATAGATATTTATTTATCAATATTAAGTGGATAATAGTTATAAATTATGGAATAAAAAGTAAAAATAATATATAATTAAAGTATAAACTAATTAAGTATAAAAGGGAGGATTATATGAAAGAAAAATTTAAAGCATTTTTCGCTTCTATTGGGTATTTACTTTTAACGGTTTTAATACAACTAGCTGTATCTATAGTAGGGGGAATTGCAATTGGCTTTTACTATGTAATTAATGGAGTCATTCAAATGGAGAATGGATTAACATTAGAATACGAAATGGATAGTACGATTAATTCTATTTTAAGTTTAACAAATATTTTCTTATTAATTTCATCAGTAATAACAATATTAGCTTTAATACTTATATATAAAATTAAAAGGAGAAATTATAAAGAGGAGCTTCAAATTGTAAAAGCTAATAGGTTTAATATTTTTTTTGCAATTATATTAGGGATTTCTTGTTGGCTATTTAATTCAGGAGTATTAAGCTTAGTTGAGGAAGCAGGTTTCTTTTCAAGCCAATTTGAATATATGAATGATATATTAGCTCCAATAAGCCAAGGAAGCATATTAATTTCAATGCTTACTGTTGGAATTGTTGCACCTATTGCTGAAGAGTTTTTATTTAGAGGTGTAATTTATAATACTTTAAAGAAGAAAATCTCTATTAAGTGGACAATAATTATTCAAGCAATTTTATTTGGTGTATTCCATGGAAATTTAGTTCAAGGTACCTATGCAACACTTTTAGGATTAGTATTTGGTTATGTTACTTATAAAACTAAATCTTTATGGCCAGCTATAATAATGCATATGGTAAATAATTTAACTGCAAATATAGCTTCTTTTATGCTAGGAGATTATATTGGTGGGACTTTACTTTATATTATATTTACAGTAGTAGGTACTATAGGAATGGCATTATTGATATTATTAATTAGAAAGAGCAATATTAATAATGAAGAGAAAATAATGAATTTTGAAGATTTTAATAATTTAAATTAATAACAAAAAGCTAGTAAGAAATTGTATAGATGATTTTACTAGCTTTTTCTATTGATAATCTAAAGAAAATAATACAAAATGGTAATAGAAGATAATAAATAATAATAAACGAGAAGAAAAGATGGTGCAGAATAATCTTAAAGCACTATATTAATATTTTACAATGGAGGAAATTAGATTATGATAAAATTAATAGCATCTGATATGGATGGAACTTTATTAAATAAAAAAGATGAAATAAATGAAGAATTTTTTGAGGTTTTTAATAAACTTAAGGAAAAAAATATAATATTTGCTGCAGCAAGTGGAAGACAATATTATAATCTATTAAAGAGATTCGAAAGAATAAGTGATGATATTATGTTTATTGCTGAAAATGGAACTTTTGTAGTGTATAAGGGAGAAGAAATATTACTTAATTCATTAGATAGGGAAATAGCAGTAGATCTTTTAAAGATAGCTAGAAATATAGATAATGCATTCCCAATTCTTTGTGGTAAGAAATCAGCTTATATTGAAAATAATGATGAAAGATTAATTAAAGAAACTGAAAAATATTATGAAAGATATGAAATAGTTGATGATTTAACAAAAGTAGATGATGATGTTTTGAAAGTTACTGTTTGCGATTTTTCAGGATCAGAATTAAATAGTAATAATCACTATAAGGAATATTGGGACAATCTTCAAGTAACAGTTTCAGGAAAAATATGGTTAGATATTACGGCTAAAGGAGTTAATAAAGGAGTAGCAATTGATAAGGTACAAGAAATACTTGATATAACTCCTGAAGAAACTATGGTTTTTGGAGATTATTTAAATGATCTAGAAATGATGGAGAAGGCTTATTACAGCTTTGCTATGGAAAATGCTCATGATGATTTAAAGAAAGTTTCTAGATTTATAGCAAAGAGTAATAATGATAATGGAGTAGTTGAGGCTATAAAAGAAGTTGTCAAATTGTAAATATTATAAATGGGGATATTTTTTTATATCCTATTTTAATCTTTAGGAAATTATATAGAAGAACTTTTTTAATAATTGCAATTAGATAATAGTTAAATAGGGGATTATAAATGAAATATGAAGAAGAAGTATTTAAAGTTATAAATAACATAGAAAAGGGAAACAAATCAGCCATAGATAAGGCTAAAAAAAGAGTAGATTCTCTAGCGAAGCCTTTAGGTAGTTTAGGAAAACTTGAAGAAATAGCGATAAAATTAGCAGGAATAACAGGGAAGATTAATAATGAAATAAATAAAAAGTGTATAATAATTTTATCTTCAGATAATGGCGTTGTAGAAGAGGGGGTTGCTTCATCTCCACAATATGTTACATTAGCTCAAACTATTAATTTTTCTAAAGGAATTACTGGTGTAGCTGTATTAGCAAAAGAAAATAATACTGATTTATTTGTTATAGATATAGGAGTTAATTGTGATGGGGAAATTCCGGGAGCTATTAATAGGAAGATTAGAAAAGGAACTTATAATATAGCTAAAGGGCCTGCAATGAGCTATGAAGAAGCATTAAAAGCTATTTACATAGGAATAGATATGGTTAGAGAAGCTAAGGAAAAAGGATATGAAATAGTTGGCGTAGGGGAAATGGGTATAGGAAATACTACAACAAGCAGTGCAGTCTTAGCTTCTTTATTGAATTGTGAAATAGAAGAAGTTGTAGGTAAGGGGGCAGGACTTACGGATGAAGCCTTTAAAAGGAAGATAGAAGTAGTAAGAAGAGCAATAAATATTAATAAACCAAAGAAAAATGATCCAATAGATGTACTTTCGAAGGTTGGTGGATTTGATTTAGCTGGAATGGTAGGAGTTTATATAGGAGCTGCTTATTACAAGCTTCCAGTGGTAATTGATGGATTTATATCAGCAGTAGCAGCCTTATTAGCAACTAAGTTATGCCAAGATATAAAAGACTATTTAATAGCATCACATATTTCTAAAGAAATAGGATATAAAATTGCTATAGATAACATTGGAATTGATCCAATGATAAATTTAGATATGAGATTAGGTGAAGGTAGTGGGTGCCCTATAGCATTTTCAATAGTAAATTATGCATGTGCCATGATGAATAATATGGCAACTTTTGAAGAAGCTGAAATAGATCCAAGCTACTTAGAAGAAATTAGAGATAAAAAAAGTTATATAGTAAATAAGAAATAAAGAGGCTTGATAAATATGATTATTTTATTAGTAGGTGGTTCAAAAAGTGGAAAATCAATGGCTGCGCAAAGATATGCAAAAGGGTTAGAGAATAGAGAAGGTTATTTATATTATATAGCAACAATGAAGCCATATGATGATGAGGATTTAAAAAGAATAAAAAATCATGTTGAAGATAGAAAAGGATGGGGATTTAAAACCATTGAGAAGAATCAAGATATAAAAGATATACTTTATAAGATTGATAATAAGGATACTATATTAATTGATAGTATAACCTCCTTAGTTACAAACGAAATGTTTCCTAAAGATGCTTTTATTTCTGAGGTTAGTGATAAGATTATTAGTGAAATAAAGTCTATAAGTAATAATGTAAAAAACTTAGTTATAGTTACAGATTATTTATTTAGTGATGGAATAATATATGATGATTATACAGATTCCTTTAGAAGAGAGTTAGGAAGTATTAATATATCATTAGCTTCTATAGCTGATATTGTTATTGAATTTTCCTTTGGTAATGAAATAATTCATAAAGGTAAAAATTATGTGAGGGATTTAAATGAAAAATTTATTTAATGGTTTTATAATGGCCATAAGCATGTTTACAATAATACCAATGCCTTATAAAAGTTGGAGGGATGAAGCAGTTAGACATATGATGAAGCTTTATCCTTTAGTTGGTTTAGTAGTTGGACTTATTAATTACTGTGTTTATAGAATTGTAGATTATTTTAATCTGTCTATAATTTTAATATCTGCAATTACTATGGTAACTCCTTTTGTAATTACAGGAATGTTACATTTAGATGGATTTATGGATGTAAGCGATGCTTTATTATCTAGAAGGGATCAAAAAGAAAAGATAAGAATACTGAAGGATCCAAATACAGGTGCTTTTGCAGTTATTTCTCTAGCTATTTTGTTTATTATTGATTTTGCAGCAACCTATACTTTAGTAGAAAATAAAGTAAATATAATTGGAATTATAATTATCCCTATAATATCAAGATGTTTAATGGCACTTATGCTTATAAAAAAAGATTCTATGAAAGAAAGCTCTTTAGGATCTTACTTTAAAAAGGACACTAGTAAAATAGATACAGTTATTTTATATTTATTTTTATTAGTTTCTTCAATTTCTTTTATTATAATATTTAATTTTAAAGCTATATTAGTACCTATATTTATGATAGTTTCTGCAGTATTATCTGTAAATAAAAGTACTAAAGAACTTGGAGGAATGTCTGGAGATAGTGCAGGGTATGGACTTGTAATTGCAGAAGTAGTAGGAATACTATGTTTATGTATAATATAGTAGGGGGTGATATTTTTGATATTAGTTTTTGGTGGTGCTTATAATGGAAAAGTTAATTTTGTTAAAGAAAAATTTAATATATCAAATGAAGATATTTTTACAGTTAATGATGATTTAAAAGACTTAAATGTAGATTTCTCTAAAAAAGTGATTAATAATTTTCATAAGTTAACTTATAAGCTTTCCTTAGATAATATAGATGCTTTAGATTATATTATAGAAAATCAAGAGTTATTTAAAAATAAAATAATAGTATGTGATGATATTTCCCAGGGAATAGTTCCATTAAAGAAAGAAGATAGATTTTGGAGAGAAAATACAGGAAGATGTCTTCAATATATAGGTAAGAACTCAGAAGTTATTTATAGAGTTTTCTGTGGAATACCAATGGTGATTAATGATGAATAAGATAGATATTTTTTTAATACGTCATGGAAAAACAATAGCTAATGAAAAAAAGTTGTACTGTGGAAAGACTGATTTAAAATTAAGCCATAAAGGAATAAATGAACTTATAGATTTAAAGAAAAAAATAAGTTATCCGGATTGTGAGATGTACTTTACTAGTGGTGCAAAAAGAGCAAATGAAACTTTTAGGGTTTTATATAAAGATTGCTATTATAAAGAATTAAAAGGTTTTTTTGAGTATGACTTTGGTGAGTTTGAAATGAAATCCTATGAGGATTTAAAAGAAGATAAAAATTATATTAATTGGATAATGGATAATACTGGTGAAGTTTTATGTCCAAAGGGAGAAAGTAAGAAGAGTTATAAAGCTAGGATAAAATCTGAATTTGTAAGATTTATTAATGATTTAAGAAAAAAAGAAATTAGATCAGCTTTATTAGTTTCTCACGGAGGCACTATAGGAACTATATTAGAAGAATTTTATGATGATAGTAAGAATTTCTATAGCTGGCAGCCAAGTTTTGGAGAAGGATATAAACTTTCAGTAGAATTTCTAGTTGATAGTTTTGAAATTAGAAAAGTTATGGAGTTAAAGAAATAATAGAAGTTAGGAAGAAAAAAATGAAGGAATTAACTATTGGTTATTTATTAGATTTAATAATTGGAGACCCTCAAAATCCAATTCATCCTATTAGATTAATAGGAAGCTTATGCAAGAAGTTAGAAAAGATATTTAGAAAAATTTTAAAAAATTCATTAAAGATTGCAGGATTATTAACTTGGATTTTTAGTGTTTTAATAGTTTATTTAGTAAGTTGTTACATTGTAAAGATAAGCTTTAGTATTAATCATATAGTTGGAATAGTTATTAGTGGTATAATGATATATTTTACTATTTCTACAAAGGCTCTAAAGGTTGAGGGATTAAAAGTAATAAAATTTTTATTAAAAGATGATATAGAAGGGGCTAGAAATCAGCTTTCATATATAGTTGGAAGGGATACGAAGTCATTAGATAAGGAAGGAATATTAAGAGCAGTAGTTGAAACTATAGCTGAAAATATGTCAGATGGAGTAGTTGCACCAATTTTTTATGCAGGACTTTTGGGAGCACACTTTGCTTTTGTTTATAAAGCTGTAAATACTATGGATTCTATGTTTGGATATAAAAATGATAAGTATAAAGATTTTGGCTTTTTTCCAGCAAAGCTAGATGATGTATTTAATTATATACCAGCAAGGCTTACGGGATATTTAATCGTGCTGGCATCATTTATATTAAGGTTAGATTATAAAAATTCATATAAGATTTATCATAGAGATAAAAGTAATCATAGTAGTCCTAATAGTGCTCATCCAGAAGCAGCAGTGGCAGGTGCTTTAGGATTAAAATTAGGTGGAGCTAATTATTACTTCGGTAAATTAGTGGAAAAGCCAACTATTGGTGATGAAATAAAGAAAATAAATATTGATGATGTAAATAAAACTAATAATATTTTATATTTAGTTTCATTTTTAAGTTATTTAATTGCTATGATTTTAACTTTAATAGGGAGATTTTTAATATGAGTAAAGTAGTTCATGGTGGAAATTTAGATGAATTGTCTAGAATTTATAAATTAAATAAGGAAAATTTAATTGATTTTTCTGCAAATATAAATCCTTTAGGGGTAAATATAAAAGTTAAAGAAGCAATTATTAATGCTTTAGATGAAATAGAGAGATATCCAGATATTACATATTACAATTTGAAATTAGCTATTAGTGAATTTGAAAAAATTAATTATAATAATTTAATATTGGGGAATGGGGCAGCAGAAATTATATTTAATTTAGTAAGGGCTATTAATCCAAAGAAGGTGCTGATTCCTGGACCGACTTTTGGAGAATATGAGGAAGCAGTATTAAGTGTTGGTAGTAATATTGAATATTACTATTTAAAAGAAAACAATAATTGGATGATAGATGAAGATATAATTAACCATATTAATGAGGATATAGACATGATATTTATTTGTAATCCTAATAATCCAACAGGGATACTTACTGATAAAGAAGTTATTATTAATATTGCTAAGAAAGCATTATCTACAAATACAATATTAGTAATAGATGAATCATTTTTGGATTTTGTAAGAGATGGAGAAAGCTACTCTGTAATTAATTTACTAAAGGAATATAATAATATTTTTATAATTAAGTCTATGACGAAATTATTTGCAATACCAGGTATTAGAATTGGTTATGGTATGTGTGAAAATAAAGAAATTATAAATAAGATGGAATTGGTTTCAGTACCATGGAATATAAATATTTTAGCTGAGAAAGCTACTTTGGAGGCTATAAAAGATAAGGAATATATTAATAGAACAATATCATATATACAAAAAGAAAAAAACTATTTATATAAAGAATTAAATAAATTTAATGATATAAAAGTATTTAATCCATCTGTCAATTTTATAATGTTTAAGATAATTAATAATATTGATTTAAAGCTAGAGTTAATGAAAGAAAATATAATTATTAGAAGTTGTAATAATTATATTGGATTAAATGATAGTTATTATAGAGTTGCAGTAAGAACAAGAGAAGAAAATGATAAATTAATCATGGCTTTAAAAAATGCAATTAATTAATACATTTTAATTGACATATAATAGCATTAATAATATAATTCAAATTGGAATTTAGGCTATATAACTATATTAGGTGCTTTTAAAAGCTTAATAGGGAATCAGGTATATTCCTGAGCTACCCCAGTAACCGTGTAATGGACGAAATCTATTAATGCCACTGCAATAGCGGGAAGGTTTGAGAGTAGGATGAAGTAAAGCCGGGATACCTGCCTTTTATGGGAAAACTATTATCTTCTGAGGGTTGGATAATAGGAATACTAACATAGTTTTGAAGTATATTTAAAATTCAAAACTATTAAAAAGTATTTAGGGCATACTCTTAGTATGTCTTTTTATTTTGTAAAATAATTACAGAATAACCCTAATAAAAAATTAGGAGGATTTATTATGAAAAAAAGAAGTAGAATTCTTTCATTAGTTTTTGCCATGATGTTTTCTTTAGCACTATTTACAGGCTGTGGCAAGACTGAAAAAACTATGACAGACAGGGAAGGTAATGAATTTACTTTACCAAACAAAATTGAAAAAATAATATCAACTGCACCATCTAATACTGAGGTATTAGTAGAACTTGGGCTTTCTGATAAACTTGTTGCTATAGATAAGTATTCAGCAGATGTGGAAGGTGTTAATACTGATTTACCACAAATAGATTTTAGAAACCCAGATGCAGAAACTTTAATATCATTAGATCCAGATATAATTATAGCGTCAGGACATAATAAGTCTGGAGAAGAAGATCCATTTCAATTAGTTAAGGAAGCAGGAATTCCAGTTGTATATATTCCAAGTAGTTATAGCATAGATGGGATATATGGAGATATTGAATTTATTGCAGACATAACTAACACTGAAAAACAAGGTAAAGAAATAGTTGAAAATATGAAAAAAGAAGTTGAAGCTATAAAAGAAATAGGAGACAAGATAACTGATAAGAAAACAGTTTACTTTGAAATTGGTTCAGGTTCATCTTTATATAGCTTTGGAAAAGATACTTTCTTAAACGAAATGATTCAAATAATTGGAGCAGAAAATATATTTGCAAATGAAGAATCTTGGATTTCACCAACTCCTGAATCTGTAATTGATGCTAATCCAGATGTAATATTAACAAATGTTCCAGATTCTAATGGAGTAAGTGCTGTTGATGACATAAAGAGCCGTGAAGGTTGGGATAGTATAACAGCAGTAAAGGAAGGTCAAATATATAGTATAGATAAGAATTCTTCATCTAGATCTTCTCAAAATGTAATTAAAGCATTAAAGGAAATGGCTAAGGCTATTTATCCAGATGAATATAAGTAGAGATAAGAAAAATAAAACCTTGATGATATTATCAATGCCACTAGTATTTATAACAATTTGTATTGGAACTTCCATAGGAAGTTCCAATATTAGCATTATGGATATTATTTCAATAATTGTACATAAATTATTTAATATAAATTTATTAGAGGGCATTGAGGCTAAGGATGTTTCAATAATTTGGAGTATAAGGTTACCTAGAGTATTATTAGCCTTTTCAGTTGGAGGAGCCCTAGCAGCTAGTGGAGCTGTTGTTCAATCAATTTTGAAAAATCCACTAGCATCTCCTTATACACTAGGAGTATCATCAGGTGCTTCATTAGGAGTAGGGCTTTTAGTAGTTTCTGGAGTTGCTATCCCATTCATAGGAAACTTCTCTATGCCCGTAGTTGGATTCTTATGTAGCTTAGCTACTATGATTATAGTATTATTATTTGCAAGTAAAGTGGATAAAAAGCTATCGAATAATACTATTATTTTAACAGGAATGGTTTTTTCACTATTTTTCAATGCTGCCTTAACTACTTTAACAGCATTATTTACAAAGAAAATGGAATCTGTAACATTATGGCAAATGGGTTCTTTTTCTATGAGAGGTTGGAGTTATCTAAGGGCTGGACTTCCATTTTTCTTAATTGGCATAATTGGTATTATGCTTTTTGTTAAAGAAATGGATGTATTAACTTTTGGAGAGGATCAAGCGAAAGCAATAGGAGTTGAAACAGAAAAAGTTAAAAGATATCTTTTTTTATTTGTAGCTATATTAACTGGAGCTGCTGTTGCTATAAGTGGAACTATTGGTTTCGTAGATTTAATTGCTCCACATTTAGTAAGAAAAGTTTTTGGTTCAAAACATTCTTATGTTATTCCTATGTCGGTAGTTTTTGGCGGATGTCTTATGGTTATTACAGATTTAATTTCGAGAACTATCATAGTTCCTTCAGAGTTACCAGTAGGTGCTGTAACTGCAATGATAGGTGCACCATTCTTTGCATATCTATACTTTAAAAAGTCAAAGTAGGTGATTGATTATATGTTAGAAGTTAAAAATTTATATTGTGGTTATAATGGAGAAGACGTAGTAAAAAATGTTAATTTTAAGGTGAACAGAGGAGAAAATATTTGTATAGTTGGTCCAAATGGATGTGGTAAAAGTACATTGCTAAAGGCTATATCAAATTTAATTACCTTTAAGGGAAGTGTATTTTTAGATGGAAAGGATACTAAATCATTAAAAAGAAAGGATTTAGCTATAAGAGTAGCATTAATGACTCAAAGTTCCAATATACTATTTCCATATAGTATATATGATACAGTTGCATTAGGAAGATATGCTCATTTAAATGGTGTATTTTCAAGATTAAATAAAAATGATGAAGAAATAATAAATAGTAGTTTAGATAAGGTTGGACTTTTAGATATTAAAGATAAACTTATAAGTGAATTATCAGGTGGACAGCTTCAAAGAGTATTTTTAGCTAGAGCATTTGCTCAAGATCCAGATGTAATATTATTAGATGAGCCGACAAATCACTTAGATTTAAGATATCAAATTGAAATGTTAGATTATTTAAAGCTTTGGGCAAGAGAAAATAATAAAATAGTAGTTGCTGTACTTCATGATTTAAATCTAGTACAAAATTTTGGTGACAAGGTATTAATGCTTAAAGATGGAGTAATTAAAAATAATGGAAACACCAGAGAAGTATTAAATGGTAGTGATTTAGAAGAAGTATATGGAATAGATATAAAAGCATTTATGCTAAGAACTTTAGGTAAATGGAAATAGGAGGAGAGCTATGAGTAAAAAATTTGTAATGTCATATAGTTGTGGAAAAGATAGTACACTAGCTTTATATAGAATGATAAGAAAAGGCCATAAACCAGTTGCATTACTTATAACTGTGGATAAAAAGGCTATAAGATCTTGGTTTCATGGAGTTCCAGAAGATTTATTACAAGAAATATCAAAATCTTTAAATATACCATTACTCTTAGTTAAATGTGAGGGAGAAGAATATGAGGATTCTTTTGATAAAGCTTTAAGTAAAGCAAAAAATGAGCTAGGAGCAGAGATATGTGTATTCGGAGATATTGATATAGAAGCGCATAGGAAATGGTGTACAGATAGATGTAATGAAGCTGAAATTGAAGCTGTTTTTCCTTTATGGCAGGAAAGTAGAGAGGGATTAACTTTTGAATTTATAGATACTGGATTTAAAACAGTTATTAAAAATGTAAGGTTAGATGTATTATCTACGGATTTCTTAGGGAAACAATTAACAAAATCAGTAGTTAAGAATATAGTTGAAGCAGGTTCGGATGCTTGTGGTGAAAATGGAGAATACCATACATTTGTTTTTGATGGACCATTATTTAAATATCCAATTAAGTTCAAAGATAATGGAATTATTACTAATGAGACACATGGATTTTTGGATATAGTAGGTGTTATGAATGAGTAAGAGTATTATGATTTTAGGAACAGCCTCATCAGTAGGAAAAAGTACTATTGCAACAGCTTTTTGTAGATATTTTAAAAATAAAGGTATGAAAGTTGCTCCTTTTAAAGCCCTAAATATTTCTTTGAATTCCTTTGTAACTAAGGATGGTCTTGAAATGGGAAGGGCTCAAGTAGTTCAAGCGGATGCTTGTGAATTAGAGCCAAAGGCATGGATGAATCCTATATTATTAAAACCAAGTGGAAATATGAAAACACAGGTTATAGTTAATGGTAAAGTAAAATGTAATATGGATTCATATAAGTATAAGGAGTTAAATAAGGAGTTAAAAGAAGTAGTTAAGGAAACTTATAATGAAATATCGCAATTCTTTGATATTATGATATTAGAGGGCTCTGGAAGTTGTGCAGAGATAAATTTAAAAGAAAGCGATATAGCAAATATGTATATGGCTAAAGCAAGTGATTCCAAAGTTATCTTAGTAGCAGATATTGATAGGGGAGGAGTATTTGCATCAGTTCTAGGAACTATAATGTTATTAGATGAGGATGAAAGACGTAGAGTTAAAGGTGTAATAATTAATAAGTTTAGAGGTAATATAGAATATTTTAAGCCAGCTATGAAGCAATTAGAAAATATTATAAAAATACCTGTTCTTGGAGTTATGCCTTATTATAATTTAGATATAGAGGATGAAGATAGTGTAACGGAAAGAATAACTAATAAAGGGAAAAAGAGTGATGGATTAGATATTGTAGTAATTAGATTACCGTATATGTCTAATTTTACAGATTTCAATTCTTTAAGTAGATTAGAAAATGTATCTTTAAGATATGAAAATGAGGTTAAGGATATTGGAAATCCACATTTGTTAATAATTCCAGGAAGTAAAAATACCATAGAGGATCTTAAATTTTTAAAGGAAAAAGGTATTTATGATGAAATTATTAAATTAGAAAAAACTAATACTATAATATTTGGAATTTGTGGTGGATATCAAATGCTTGGAGAAGCAATTGAAGATAAGTTTGGTGTTGAAGGAGAAATTAGAGCTGAAAAAGGTTTTGGATTATTACCTATTAAGACTATTTTAAATAAGGAGAAAGTAACTAAACAAGCTTCTGGGAGAATTATATCTAGTATACTAGAATCTATTAATGAGATTGAAGTTTCAGGTTATGAAATCCATAATGGAGAAACTACGATAAATAATAAAGATAATATATTTATAAAACTAGATAGTGGAGAAATAGCAGGGGCAATTAACAATAGTGGAAATGTGTTTGGAACATATTTACATGGAATATTCGATAATGGAGATTTTTTAAAAGCTTTTATAAAGTTACTATTAGAAAAAAATAATATAAATAATGAATTTAATGATACTATGTCTTATAATGAATATAAAAGTAATGAATTAAATAAATTAGCTAATATACTTGAAGAAAATATAGATATGTTAAAAGTTGAAGAAATTCTTAAGAAGTAGTAGGAAATCTTATAAAATTCTTAATAATAAAAATTTGAAGTACAATGTAAGTTTTATATTGTAAAATAAATATATGGAAAATTTTTATGTTCTAAAGAATCTAGGAGGAGTTTTTATGTCGAATATTTTTAAGAGTTTTATGTTAAAGCATAATTTAGAAGAAATTAAGTGGATAGACTTGATTTGGCTTTTAATTTTACCGGTAATAAATATAAATTATGTAATAGCTAGTGCATTATCTCAAAATGGTAAAAGCCTAGATTTAATTTTAGATAGGGAAATCCCTTTTGTATCTTTATTTGTTTTTCCTTATGTATATTGGTATATTTATATTTTTATTGGATTAATATTTATTTTATCTAAGGATAGAAAAAGATACTTAAGAACTCTTATGGCAATTTATATTGGAATGTGTATATGTTATGTTTTTTACTACTTATATCCAGTAGAGATATCAAGACCAGTAATTGATAATAATACAATAGCAAATAGACTTGTAAATATAATTTATGAAAATGATAGACCTGTTAATTGCTTTCCTTCAATCCATGTATTAAATACCTATATAATTATGAGGTTTACAAAATTTAAGGATAATAAATCTTGGTTTTATTATACAAATATAATTGGAATATTAATAATGCTATCAACATTATTTATAAAGCAGCATTTTATATTGGATGGAGTTGTAGCAATAATTTTAGCTGAGGTAGTTATATTAATAGCTAAAAAAGTTGAAGATAAATATATAAAGCATATATTAGGTTTACCGTATAAACTTTTAGATAGAATAAAGGAAAGTAAAGATATTACAATTAGCTAAAATAGTCAAAAGCTTGATTATGAGATATAATTAAAAAGTAAGTAAAAGATGAGGGCTACTTAGATTTACTCTCATCTTTTACATTTTATAAACAAAATTAAAATAAATTTTAATAAAAACTATTTACAACGGATAATAATTATTATATAATAAACACATCAAAGAAAATAATTAAAATAAATAATGTGGAAATTAGGAGGAGTTTAATTATGAAAAAATTTGTTTGTACAGTATGTGGATATGTTTATGAAGGGGAAGTGGCACCAGCACAATGTCCAATATGTAAAGCTGGAGCTGATAAGTTTGTTGAACAAACAGGAGATTTAAGTTGGGCAGATGAACACAGAGTTGGAGTTGCTAAAGATGTAGATCCAAGAATTATGGAAGGATTACAAGCTAACTTCATGGGTGAATGTACAGAAGTAGGAATGTACTTAGCAATGTCAAGACAAGCTGATAGAGAAGGATATCCAGAAGTAGCTGAAGCTTACAAGAGAATAGCTTTCGAAGAAGCAGAACATGCTGCAAAATTTGCAGAACTTATAGGAGAAGTTGTAGCTGCAGATACAAAAGCTAACTTACAAGCTAGAGTTGATGCAGAACACGGTGCTTGCCAAGGTAAGAAAGATTTAGCTACATTAGCTAAGCAATTAAACTTAGATGCAATCCATGACACAGTTCATGAAATGTGTAAAGATGAAGCTAGACACGGACAAGCATTCAAAGGTTTATTAGATAGATATTTTGGACAAAACTAATAAATATTATAGAGAAAAGGTCTAGTACAAGCTGTACTGGACCTTTTACTTTCTTTAGGAAATTATAAGACTGTTATCCATTAAGTAACCTTTTATAAATAAATTCCGTAAGCTTTGATGTAATTCTATTAATTTTGCGATGACTTGGAGCTTGCAATGTAGTAAGAAAAATTATACAATTACTTTTTTATAATTATGAATATTATAGTATTAAAGTAATAAAATAAATAAAATTATATAAGAAAACGCTTGCAAAGAAATAATTAATATGTTAATATAAAGTCAATAGAAATTAGGATGGTAATTGCCTTGAGCAAGCTAGACCTATTTATAAATAACGTAGATAGCTTTTATCTTCGTTTATTTATAAATAGGTTTTTTCTTTTGGAGGATATTAATATGATAATAAATAGAATACTCAATAATAATGTAGTAATTATACTTGATGAAAATGGTGAAGAACGTGTTGTATGTGGAAAAGGAATAGCTTTTAAAAAGAAGGTTGGAGATGAACTTGATAGTAAACAAATTAATAAAGTATTTGTTTTAAAAGATCAAGGTATGAATGAAAAATTTAAACAGTTATTATTAAATATTCCATTAGATCATATTCGATTAGCAGATGAGATTATAAATTTAGCAGAAGTAAAGCTAGGAAAACGTCTTAATGAAAGCTTAATAATATCATTAAGTGATCATATATATACCTCTATATCTCGTTATTTGGATGGAATTACTATCAAAAATGCTATGCTGTGGGATATTAAGCGCTTTTATGAAGATGAATTTGAAATAGGTATGAAAGCATTAAATATGATTGAAGAAGTATTTCATGTTCGTTTACCAGAAGATGAAGCTGGATTTATTGCATTACATATTGTAAATGCAAGTATGGATGAAAGTAATATGGAACAAATAATGGATATAACACGCATTATGCAGGAAATATCTAATGTTGTAAAATATTATTTTAGAATTGAATTTGATGTTAATTCAGTATATTATTTTAGATTTATAACACATCTTAAATTTTTTGCTCAAAGATTAGTATTAGGGAAAACAATTGATGATGGAAGCAATGATGGATTATTGGATGTTGTGAAGTTAAAATATCAAGCTGCATATAAATGTGTAGAAAAAGTTAATACATTTTTGAAACATAAATATAATTATGAATTATCCCATGAAGAAAAGTTATATCTCACAATTCATATTGAACGTGTGGTTTATAAAAGTAAAAATTAAAAAAATACCATTATAGGTATGATATAGATTTGAAAGGATGTGGTTAATGGTCGTATTTAAATAATAATAAAGGTTGTTTTTAAGTTTGGATGGTAACATTAAGTTGGCTAAACCTTCAATTTCTAAAATTTTAGTTAAAATGGAGGTAAAGAAAATGGGAAAATACTCAAAATTAGCTGATGATATTATTAAGAACGTCGGCGGAAAAGAAAATATTATTGGATTACAACACTGCATTACTCGTTTACGTTTTAATTTAAAGGATGAAAGTATTGCAAATGATGATGTTTTAAAAAATATGGATGGCGTAATTACAGTTATGAAAGCCATGGGACAATATATGGTTGTTATTGGTGAACATGTACCTCATGTATATGCAGAAGTTTGTGATAAAATCGGCATGAAACCTTATAGTGGGAAAGACGACACTGGTAATGAAGAGAAAAAAGCAAGTCTGTTTAATCGTGTTTTAAATGTAGTTATGGGAGGAATGGGCCCTTGCTTAAATATGATTTGTGCAAGTGGTATTATTAAAGGTCTTACAACTTTATTAACATTTTTAGGCGTTGTTAAACCAGAAGATGGAGCATATCTTCTTCTTACTGCAATTGGAGATGCAATTTTTTATTTCTTACCACTAATGCTTGGATATAATGTGGCTAAGAAAATTAAGATGGATCCTTTCTTAGGATTTCTTATTGGAGCAATTATGTGTTATCCAGCAATTAATGGTGTAGACATTAATTTATTTGGATATGTATTTAATGCTACTTATACAGGTACATTTTTACCAGTAGTATTTATGGTTGCAGCAGCAGCACCTTTAGAAAGATTTTTCAAAAAATATATACCAGAGCTTGTTAGTAATTTTATTGTACCAGTAATTGTATTACTAATTATTGTTCCAATAGGATTTGTTTTAATAGGACCTATGGCAAATTTAATTGGAGTAGGAATTAATACTGGAATTAATTCATTACTTAAAGTTAGTCCAATAATAGCAGGAACTCTTTTAGCTGGATTTTATCAAGTATTTGTATTATTTGGTGTGCATGGAGTATTATTTATGTTCCCATTCATGGATTTAATGCAAGGTATTCCTAGTCAATTAATGGCATATACATTCTTTGCATCTTTTGCACAAATTGGTGTTGTTTTAGCAATTTATTTAAAAACTAAAGATAAGAAGTTAAAATCAATTGCTTTACCAGCATTTATATCAGGAATATTCGGTGTTACTGAGCCAGCTATTTATGGTGTTACATTACCACGTATAAAAATGTTTGTAATTTCTTGTATTGCTGCAGCTACATCTGGTATTTTAGTATATTTAACTAATATTATGATGTATACATATACAGGTACAGGAGTAATTGGGTTAATAGGTTTAATAAGTCCACAAGACCCTAAAATATTACCACTTATTATTACATCTGTAGTACCTTTTGTTGTTGCTTTCGTTTTAGCATATATGTATTTCAAAGATGATAAAGTTGAAGGAAAAGTTAATAAAGAAGATAAAAAAATGGCACAAGAAATTATTTTTTCTCCTGCTAAAGGTGATTTAGCACCTTTAAAGGAATCATGTGATGAAGCATTTGCCTGTGAAGCATTAGGAAAAGGAGTTCTTATAAAACCTGTTGAAGGAAAAATAGTTGCTCCATTTGATGGAATAGTTAGAACTTTATTCCCTACAAAACATGCTATTGGTATTGTATCTGATAATGGCTGTGAACTACTTATTCATATTGGTTATAATACTGTACAATTGCAAGGAAAATATTTTGAAAGTTTTGTAGAACAAGGAGATACTGTTAAAAAGGGAGATGTATTAGTAACCTTTGATATAGATGCTCTTAAAAAAGAAGGGTATTCTACAGAAACACCTATTATTATTACAAATACTGATCATTATCTAGATGTTATAGAAATAAATAATAAAAATGTAGAAGTTGGTAATGAGCTTCTAAAAGTTATATTATAGGAGGAATTAAGTATGGGCTTTCCAAAAGATTTTTATTGGGGCGGTGCTACTGCTGCTAATCAATGTGAGGGTGCTTATAATATAGATGGTAGGGGACTAGCAAGAACGGATGTTACAACTGCTGGAACAGCTAAAACACCACGTGGTATAACTTATCGTTTACCAAATGGTGAAACTGGACTAGCTCCTCAATTTACACCATATCCAAAAGAGGCAAAAGGTGCTATTTTAGATGGTTATTACTATCCAAATCATAATGGAATTGATTTTTATCATCACTATAAGGAAGATATTGCATTATTTGCTGAAATGGGATTTAAAATGTTCCGTATGTCAATTTCATGGTCAAGAATCTTTCCAAATGGCATAGAAGAGAAACCAAATCAAAAGGGACTTGACTTTTATCGTAAGGTTTTTGAAGAACTTAAAAAATATAATATTGAGCCATTGGTAACAATTTCTCATTATGATACTCCACTATATTTAGAAGAGGAATTAGATGGTTGGAAAAATCGTGAGTTAATTTCATTATTTGATCGTTATACTGAAGTTTTATTTAAAGAGTATAAAGGTTTAGTAAAATATTGGTTAACATTTAATGAAATAAATAGTCTTTTAATGTTTAAGGATTTTATTCCTAATATGTCAAAAGAAGATATAGCAAATAATTATCAATGTTTGCATAATCAGTTTGTTGCAAGTGCAAGGGCTGTGAAACGTGCACATGATATTGACCCAGAATATAAAGTTGGTTGTATGATAGCAGGAGCATGTTCTTATCCATTAACATGTGCTCCAGAAGATGTATTAAAGAATCAAAAAAAGATGCAAGATAGTTTTTATTACTGTGGAGATGTTATGGTTCGTGGAGAATATCCGGTATTTGCAAAAAGATTATGGAAAGAAGATAATGTTAATTTAGAGTTTATAGAAGATGACTATAAAGATCTAAAAGAAGGAAAAGTTGATTTCTTTAGTTTTTCTTATTATTCAACAACTTGTACTTCAGCAGATGAAAGCGTTGCTAAGGATGGATTAGGTAATTTTAGCCTTGGATCTAAAAATCCATATATTAAATATTCTGAATGGGGATGGGGAATGGATCCTATTGGTTTAAGATACTATCTAAATGAAATTTATAATAGATATGAAATTCCTGTTATGGTTGTTGAAAATGGACTAGGAGCAATAGATAAACTTACAGAAGAAAATAAAGTACATGATGAATATCGTATTGAATATCTAAGAGAACATATTAAATCTATGGAAGGTGCCTTAGAAGACGGAGTTGATTTAATTGCATATACTCCTTGGGGATGTATTGATTTAATTAGTGCTTCTACTGGTGAAATGAAAAAACGTTATGGATTTATTTATGTAGATCTTGATAATGAAGGTAATGGAACAATGAAAAGATATAAAAAAGATTCGTTTTATTGGTATAAAAAAGTTATAGAAACTAACGGTAAAAATTTAGAATCATAAAAGTAATTTAAATAATTTGAAGAGCTATAGTACTAAAAATAATTAGTATATAGCTCTTTTAAAATAGAAATAATATTTTAAAGATGTGTTTATTAAGTAGAAAAAAAGGAGATATTTATAGATAAATTAGTTAACATATAGTTTACAAAATTTATACATTTATATATTGTACATATGATATAATATGGACGACTAGATTTAAGGAAAAGAGGTAAGCATATGAATATAAAGAAGATATCAGCACTTTTAGCAGCTGTAGTTTTAACAGTTGGACTAGCAGGATGTACAAGTGAAGCACAATTACCAGAAGGTGATGTTAAGATAGTAAATCAAGAAGTACAAGGAGTAGTTGAATTACTTTTAGAATCAGCTAATTATGGTAATGATAAGAGTACAGTAGCATCAATGGTATTACCAAAAGATTCTCAATATAATATTGATTTATTTGCTGAAAAGTATTCAAATGGTGATTTAATAGAAACTAATGAGATAGCTAATTATTCTACAGATACTATAGAAAAAGATTCAATAATTCATATTGTTGTTAATACAGCTAAGATTAATGATGGTGAAGCTGATAAATCCATATATTCCATAGCTGAAGTAGATAAAGAAAATACAGAAGATAGTAGTAATCCTGAATATAAGATAAGTAAATTCTATGGAGAAGCTTTAGATTTTGACAGTAAATCGGCTATAACTAAAGTTGGTAAAAATTTAGATGAGGATGTAGTATTAGTTGGATTAGTTAAATTCAAAGAAGATGATAGTGAAAAAAATACGATTAACTTAGATTCATATAAAGATGAAGTTGGTAAATATTCAGAAGTAACTATAATAAAGGCGAGAGTTACAAAAAAATAACTTAAGCAGTAAATATAGAAATAAATCCATTAGAAAAATAAAATTTGATATAATTATTATAAATTTGTATAATTGTAATGAATTATAGTAAATGGAGTGAATAATAAGATGAGATTAAGAAAAAAAACATGGGCTAGACCAGAATTAGAAGCATGTAATTTCTTTATAATAAATCCAAGCCAATATAAAGGAAAATGGAGAGAAGCTTTCAATAATAATAATCCAATATATTTAGAACTTGGATGTGGAAAAGGAACATTTATAGCTGTTCATGGCTCAGAAAATCCTGATATTAATTATCTAGCTATAGATATAAAGGATGAAGTTCTAGTTTTAGCTAAGAGAAATATAGAAAAAGCCTATGATGAAAAAGGTTTAGAAGTAAATAACTTAAAGTTCATGGCTCAAGAAATTTCTTTAATTAATGATGTATTTAGTGAGGAAGACATAGTAGATAGAATATATATTAATTTTTGTAATCCTTGGCCAAAGAAAAAACATAAAAAAAGAAGACTTACTCATAGTAAGCAATTAGAAAAGTATAAACAATTTTTAGCTAAGGGTGCTAAGATTTATTTTAAAACCGATGACGATGATTTATTTAATGAATCATTAGAATACTTTAAAGAGTCAGGTTTTGAAATTGAATATATTACTTATGATTTACATAAAAGTGATTTTGAAGGTAATGTAAGAACTGAACATGAAAATATGTTTAGTGAACAAGGCATTAATATTAAATTCTTAATAGCAAAAAGATAATAATTAAAGAACGAAGCGACAGAATAAAAATTCATAATTCCGAGGAATGAGTAATTATTACCTTGAGTTTGTAGAAGTAAATATGTTATATTAGGGCGACTTGGAGATTGTAAAGGAGACACTAATATAGCATATTTACTTCTTTTTTACTTATTTTTTAATTTACATATCAATTCTAAGGTGTTTAAGAAAATATCTACTTCTCTTATTGAATTATATACTCCAAAACTTGCTCTAACCATTCCTGGCATTTTGCAAGTTGAATCTACTAAATGTCTACTAGCTTCTTCGTTATTTATCTTTAGTAATCTTTTTACATATGGATGAGCACAAAAAGCACCCTGTCTAACGGCGATTGCTCTGAGTGATGCTAATAATTTAGCAGTTTCTGCATGATATATATCTTTAACATTGAAAACTACTATTCCAAGCCTGTCATCTATATTAATATTATCTCCATAATTAATTATATCCGTTATTGAATTTAATCCTTTAATAGTATGATCTAATAGTATTTTTTCATTTTTTTCTATAGTTTCATAGCCTATAGTATTAAGAGATTTCATTGCTTCAACTAAGGCTATAGCACCAAAAAAATTAGGACTTCCTGCTTCATCTTTTTCGGGGGGTGGCAGAAAAACTTCAGAATCATCTAAAACAGTGTCAACAGTACCACCACCTTTAAGATCAGAATTAAGTCTTTCAAATTCTTCTTTTAGGCCAATTATTGCACCACTTCCAAAGGGGGCATACATTTTGTGGGCCGAAAAAACTAAATAATCGATTAAAGTTTCAGTAAAATCTATTTTCTTATGGGCTACAATTTGAGCACCATCTATTATTAATTTAGCATTATATTTATGAACAAGCTTAGATATATAAGATAAGTCATTAAGATATCCAGTAACATTTGAAGCAGCAGTAATTGTAACGTATTTTACTAAGCCAGTATATTTTTCAAGTAAGTATTCTAGCTCATCTAGCTTTAACCTACCAAGTTCATCTACTTCTATATATTTTAAGTTACATTTTCCACGCCAAGGTAAATCATTAGAATGGTGCTCCATTCTAGTTGTTATTACAATATTATCTTTATCTTCTATTAGCATATTAGACAATCTATTTATACCCTCAGTAGTATTATTTACAAATATAACTGTGTATTTCTCTTTTGAAGCTTTAAAAAAATCCAAAATATAATTTCTAGATTCTAGATAAATCTTTGTTGAATACTCAGACTTTTGCCCTAACCCCCTACCTATGGCTCCATATAATTCACAAGCTTTTGTTATACTATTAAGAACACTTTTAAAGACAGGAGTTGTAGCAGCATTATCAAAATTTATTGATTCTATTTTATTATTGTTCAAAATTGGAACTTTTTTATCAAGGCCTATAAATAGATCTCTAAAAGAATTATTTGTTAAATCATTCATAGAAAAACCTCCCTTTATATATTATTCAGTTAACTAAATTAAGGTGATAATAAGATTGTTCTAATGACATTCCATAGAACATATATAAATATATAGCATATACTTATAATGAAATATTTTTTGGAGGAAATATATGTATTATAATAACCTAAATAGGCAACAAGAATACGATGATTTAAAATTCATGCCTTTAAATATAAGAGAACCATTTTTAGATAAAGATTCAAGTTGGTTTCCTATTATAGATATGGCTTTACCTACCTTTAGTGAACTTTCTAATAATTTTTTATTAGGTTTTGCAACTCCTGTTGATAATTCTAATTTGCAAGGAAATTCATTAAAAACCTTAGATTTTATTCAAAATAATAATTTGAATGTACAAAATGCACAAAATAATCAATCAGCTGAGGATTTCACTAAGGATTTTAATTTGGAATATCCATCTGAAACTCTATCAGAAGAACTATACTCATATAATAAAGATGAGGGATGCAAATCAATAAATAATTCTACTAATAATATGAATATGGAAAATACTAATATGCCAAATATCAATATGCAGAATATGAATATGCAAAATATGAATAATAATAAGGGTAATCAAGATGAGCCAATCCACATGAATTTATTAAGAAATTTTAACTTTGAATTCTATTTAGATAATTCATACAGAGGAGAGTCAAGTAATCAAATAGAGGAAATAGATAGGATATTTAATGTGATAAAAGGTGATAATTCTATTGTTGAAACCTTTAAAGCTTATAATATTCCAAAACCTATTTCTAATTTAATTATTAAAAAAATAATTAAAATAACATTAGAAAATTCAAAGTCTAAGTGGGGGGAATAAATATGCTATTTCGTCAGAACATGCCTAACTTGCAAAGTAAAATAAGATTTTTACATGCAATTCCAACTATGCAAGCTGTTGATATTTACTTAAGCGGATCATTATTTGGAAGAAACGTAGCGTTTTCAGATATTACCTGCTATGAAAATATATCACCAGGAAATTATGAACTTCAATTATATAAAACAGGTACTTATGATACTCCATTAATAAGTAAGGAGATTGATATTCTTCCCAATACTAATTCAACTGTAAATTTAGTAACTTTAGGTGGAGAATTATATACTTTAACATTAAATGATGCAACTGGTAAGGGTGGTTTAGCAAATTGCTTTTTAAGATTTATGAATTTGTCTCCCAATGCGCCTTTATTAACATTATCATTATCTAATGATACTTCTCTTTTTAGTAATGTTGAGTATTTAGAAACTACAGGATATTATGCTTTATCTCCAGCTATATATGATTTTAAAGTAAGTTTTTCATCTTTATCTGGAGTATATAAATTTATTAGTAATAAAACTTTAACTAATGGAAAATTTTATACCATATATATAATTGGTTTATTAAATAAACAACCCGGATTAGGATATTTGATGGTAGAAGATGGAGTACAATAATAAATGAGAAATAGAAGGAAATATGTTATGTAGGACGACTTGGAGCTTTCGACGGAGCAACTAACATAACATATCTCCTTCTTTCTTTTTTAATGGGAATATATATGGCTTAATATAATAGTAAATATACCAAGGAAAATTGAGAATAAATAAGTCTTGTGATGCTTATATTCTCTAGCAGCGGGAATAAGTTCAGCAAAGGAGATATAAAGCATTATACCTGCAACTAAAGCAAAGACTATGGATAAAATAGTTTCGTTTATATAAGGTCTTAGAAATAAAAATGCAATAAATGCGCCAAGGGGTTCTGCTAGACCAGAGTAAAGAGTATATTTAAAGGCTTTGAGTTTATTTTTAGTTGAATAATAAATTGGCATAGCTATCGATATTCCTTCAGGAATATTATGAAGGGCTATTGCAAGAGCTATGGATATACCTAAAGAGGTATTTTCATATCCAGAAACAAAGGTAGCTATACCTTCAGGAAAATTATGTATCATTAGGGCAATCATTGACACAAATCCAACCCTATATAATTTGTCAGGTGAATTACAATTATATCCTTTTGGTTCAGTAGGTACAAATTGATCTATAAGCAATGCCATTAAAGCACCTATAAGTAAAAATGATAATGAGTATACCACTCCTTTAAGGTTACCATTATATTTACTTAAGGTTTCTTCTGCAGATATAAAAAGATCAGTAAAGGAAACAGTTATCATTACTCCTGCTGAGTAGGATAAAGCAAAGGTTATTAATTTCTTATTTTCAGTTTTAGAAAAAAATAATATAAATGCTCCTAATACAGTAGAAAGGCCTGCAATCAATGAAAGTATAAGTGGAATAAAAGATTGATGTGATATCATAATATTTCTCCTCATAAAGTATTAAATATATTTATAAATATATTTAAATAAAAAAATACTATGCAAAGCAAGTGAAATTTTATAATATATAGTAGAATAAATTTATCAAAATTGGGAGATGAATATGTGGTTATATAAAATAGAGGAAAAGATAATAATGATTCCAATTATTATAAAGACCTTTTTCCTTAATATTAAGAGTAAAAAAAGTAATTTTATAACTTATAAATATGGAGAGAATATTAAGCAGTATTATAGGGTATATGAAGGAGATTTAAAGAAACCTACCATTGTATTTGTACATGGGGGAGGATGGTGGCATGGAAGCCCTAAAACTTCTAGTTTTATTGGAAAGTTTTTTAATGATTTAGGATATAATGTTGTAGTTCCTGCATATAGATTAGTTCCATTATATAAATATCCAACTCAGATTAATGATGTGTTTACAGCAGTTAAAGATTATTTGCAGAAATATAATAATATAAAAGAGCTTATTATAATTGGGTTTTCAGCTGGAGGAGAACTTTCTACTAATTTAGTTTTTAATAAAATTAAGCAAAAAGAATTTGGAATAGATAAAAGTATTTTCAAAGGTTTAATTACTTTATCAGGAGTTTTAGATTTTAATAAATGTACTTCTAAGCATTCAAAAACTTTAATTGAAAATTATATAGGTCTTGAAAATGAAATAGAGAAATTTAATCCAATTAATTTAGTTAATGAAAATGTGGATGTTAAAGTCTTATCTTTACATGGAGATAGAGATACTTTAATAAGTAAGAAAAACTCAGTAAGTTTTGTAGAGAGAATAAAAAAATTAAATGGAAGTGCTAGATTAAGCATATTAACTGGAAAGCATCACTCTGATATTGTATCTTTATTCATAAATAAAGGAGAAAAGGGATCTAAAGAAATTTTAGATTTTATAGAAGAAGTATGGAAGCAGTAAAAAGAAGAAATTATTTAATAGACAATTTAAAAGTAGTATTAATATTTTTTGTTGTATTTGGTCACGTAATAGAATATTACATAAAGGATAATGGTATTATTAGAACAATATATGTATTTATTTATATTTTTCATATGCCACTTTTCGTATTTATTTCAGGATATCTTTCTAAAAATTTTTATAGAATGAAAAGAAAGGCTATAAAAAATTTATTAATACCTTATATAATTTTTAATATGATTTGGTACACTGCAGTTTATATTGGGACTAAAGAAAATATGTTTTCATTACTTTTACCAGGATGGACCCTATGGTATTTATTAAGTCTCTTTTTTTGGCGGGTATCTTTAAAATATATAGTTAGGTTAAAACATGTATTATTATTTAGTTTTTTTATAGGAATACTAGTAGGGGTAGTACCAAGTGTAGGAAGTTTTTTATCAATTTCAAGAACAATAGTCTTTTTACCATTTTTCTTATTAGGTTATTATACTAAAGAGGAACATTTAACAAAGGTAAAAAGAGTTGATAAATCATTAGCTATTATAGGAATACTAATATTTTTATTTTTAGCACTATACATTGTTAAAATAGATTTATTTGATTATAAATTCTTATACTATTCTTATTCATTTAGTGCTCTAGAAGTTTCTTTAATAAGTGGTGTTATTTTTAGGGGAATATTATATATATCTTCAATTATTTTTGGAGTTTGTGTTATAGCAATAGTTCCTGAGAAAAAACAAACTTATTCTAGTTTAGGTAAATCTACTATGAATATATATGTTTTTCATATTTACTTAGTTATGTTAATTTACTTCTTTATACCTAAGTGGAATATAGGAATTATTCAAAATATATTAATTTTATTAAGTCCGTTTCTAATTATTTATATCTTATCTAGGAAAAAAGTAAATAAGGTTTATGATGGAATATTTTATCCTGTTAATATAAGTATTGATACAGGAAAAAGCTCTTATAAAAAATTAAAAAAAACAAATAAATAGATATAATTAAAAAGCTTACTAATACATTAGTGAGCTTTTTATATTTTTAATATTTACAAATGAATACTTTAGTAATATACTAATGTATATACACTAGTTAGGGGGAGTATTTATGGAAAGCAGAGAAAAAATTAGAAGGATGGTATTTGCAGCGGTTTTAACAGCTATTGCTATTATAATTCCAACTCAATTTGGATTTTTAAAAATAACTATAGGTCCATTTACGGCAACAATTGCATCACATGTACCTATGTTTTTAGCAATGCTAATATCACCATCAGTAGCAATATTTGTAGGACTAGGTTCAGCACTTGGATTTTTTATAACAACACCACTAGTTGTAGCAGCTAGAGCTGCTATGCATATAGTAGTTGGATTTGTTGGAGCATTAATAATTGACAAGGATAAAGATTTTAAAAAAGCCATTTTATTTACAGCACCTATTCATGGAATTTTAGAAGGACTAATAGTTATTCCATTTGGATTTTCAGTTTATCAATTTGTAGTAGTTGTTGCAGTTGGAACTATTATTCATCATTTTGTAGATGGAGCAATATCATATGCGTTAGCCAATGCATTAGCCAAGGCTAGAAGAAAAAATCTTTATGAAGTATTTACAAGTGAAGTAATGTAGTAAATAACATATTTAAAGGTCTGTCTATATAGTTGACAGGCTTTTTTTCTTCTTTAGGAAATTTATATACTTTCTAGTTATTTTAAAGCTAAAGTGATATAATTTAAAATTAATGGAAATGATTAGAGTATAAAAGTTTGGAGGAAGAAATATGGACAATACATCACTTATATTAGAAGGTGGAGGAATGAGGGGAGTTTACTCTGCTGGAGTTTTAGATTTGTTATTAGATAAAAATATAGATATTAAATATTGTATAGGAGTATCAGCAGGTGCATGTAATTGTGTTTCTTATATTTCAAAGCAAAAGAAAAGAAATTATAGAGTTAATATAAATTATATTAATGATAAAAGATACTTAAGTTTTAGAAATTTAGTTAAGACAGGTTCTGCTTTTGGTATGGATATGCTTTTTAATAAAATACCAAATGAATTAGAGCCTTTTGATCATGAAACATTTAAAAAAGCAGGAACAAAATTTTTTGTAGGAGTTACTAATTGTGAAACAGGATTACCTGAATTTTATAATATAAAAGATTTTAATGAAGATGGATATGATTCATTAAAAGCATCTATATCATTACCTTTAGTTGCAAGTATAATAGATTATGATAATAAAAAGTTTTTGGATGGTGGTATTGCAGCACCAATTCCAATTCAAAAAGCTATAGATGATGGAGTAAAGAAACATGTAGTCATTTTAACTCAACATAAAGGATATAAAAAAAGCAGAAATAAAATAATGCCTGTAATTAAAAGAAAATATAAAAATTATCCTAGTTTAATAGATACAATAGAAAATAGATATAAAATATATAATGATACATTAGAAATGTTAGATAAATTAGAGGAAGAAGGAAAATGCTTTATTATAAGACCTAGCAGTCCTCTTGAAGTAGGAAAGTTTGAAAGAAATAAGATTAAATTGGAAGAAATATATGATAAGGGATATGAAGATGCTAAAGCACTTTCAGAAGCTTTAATAAAGTTTATAAATAGTTAAAGATAGGAGGTACTTAAATGAGAATATTTCATATGGGGGATTGGCATATAGGAAAGCTTGTAAATGGCTTCTATATGACTGAGGATCAAAAATATGTTATAGAACAAGTTTACAAGGCAATAGAAGAAAAGAAACCAGATATAGTGATAATTGCAGGAGACTTATATGATAGATCGATTCCCCCAGTTCAAGCTGTTGAATTATTAAATGAAACCTTAAGAAAAATAGTTAAGGATTTAAATACTAAAGTAATAGCATTAGCAGGGAATCATGATAGTAATGAAAGAATAGAATTTGCTAGTTCACTGTTATATGATAGTGGGCTATATATAGTTGGTAATTTAAAAAATAAAATAGATAAAATAACTTTAGAAGACGAAAGTGGAAAAGTTAATTTTTATCCAATACCATATGCAGATGTTCCCTATGTTAGAGACTTATTTGAAGATGAAAATATAAAGACACATGATTTAGCAATGGAAAGAATAGTTTCAGAAATACATAAAGATTTTAATGGTGATGAAAGAAATGTTGCTATAGCTCATGGATATGTTACTAAAATAAAGGATGATGATTATGAATTATTAGAAGAAAGTGATTCAGAAAAGCCTTTATCAATTGGTGGAACTGACTATATTAATTCTAAGCATTTTGAAAAGTTTAATTATACTGCTCTTGGGCACTTACATGGTCCTCAAAAGGTAGGTTGTGATAAAATAAGATACTCTGGTTCTCTTATGAAATATTCTTTTTCAGAAGTAAATCAAAGAAAAGGAATAACTATAGTAGACTTAGATAAGGATGGGAATATTCATATTGAAATTTATGATTTGAAGCCAAGAAGAGATTTTAGAATAAAAATAGGAACTTTAGAAGAAGTATTAAATTCTTATGATAAGGATAAAGAAAATAATGAAGATTACATTAAGGTTATATTAAAGGATAAGGGTGAGCTTTTAGATCCAATGGCAAAGATTAGAGCAGTGTATCCAAATGTTATGGAGCTTACAAGGGAAGAGAGGGCTATAAGAGGAGGAAGTAGAAGCGTAGCTACTGATATTAAGGAGAGATCAAAGCTTTCATTATTTAAAAGCTTTTATAAGGATATAATGGACGAAGATTGTGAAGAAGAAGAATTAAATATAATGGAAAGAGTTATGGAATCAGCAGAAAGGGGAGTTGAATAATATGAAGATTAAAAAGCTTATAATTTCAGCCTTTGGACCCTATGCTGAAAGACAGGAATTAGACTTTGAAGCTAATCTTGATGGAAAGAATATGTTTGTTATAACTGGTAATACAGGAGCTGGAAAAACTACTATATTTGATGCTATAAATTTTGCACTATATGGAGAAGCAAGTGGAAGTGAAAGAGAAGGAAAGTCTTTAAGAAGTGATTTTGCTGATCTAACTACTCCAACGGAAGTGGAGCTTTGGTTTTCTCTAAGGGGAAAAAATTACTATATAAAAAGATCACCACAATATTTTAGGGCAAAACAAAGAGGTGAAGGTTTTACAGAAAGTAAGCCTTATGCAGAAATTAAGTTAGAAGATAAGACAGTTTCAGGACCAAAAGAAGTTACAAGATTAGTAGAAGAAATATTAGGAATAACCTGTGAGCAATTTAAGCAATTAGTTATGATTCCTCAAGGAGAGTTTAAAAAGTTATTAAATTCTGATAGTGATAAGAAAGAAGAGATATTTAGGAAAATATTTGGAACTAAAATATTTTCAGATATCCAACAAAATATTAAACTAGAAGCAAATAATCTAAAGAAATCTATAGAAGTAGTTCAAAGAGATAGAGAAAATAGAATTAGATCTTTTAGTTGTAGAAATGATGATGAAAATCTAATTAACATAATAAATAATAAGGACTTAAATATTGATTTAATTATGGATATGTTCAAAAATTCTATAATTAAAGATAAAGAAGAGGAAGAGATATTAAAGGAAAAATTAAATGTAATTAATGATGAAATTAATAATATCTCTAAAGAATTAGTATTAGCTAGAGAATCAAATAAAAAACTAGAGGATTTAGAAAAATATAAAGTTGAGCTTGAAAAATTAAATTTACTAAGGGATGAATATAAATTTAAAGAAGAAAAATTAAAATTAGCTAAAAAGGCACAAACAGCCTTATCCTTTGAAGAAAAATATGAAGAAAAGAAAAAATCCTTTAATAGGGTAAGAGAATCTTTAAAGATTAGTGAAGCTAATTTATTAAAATATAAAGAAGGTTTAGAGAAGGCAGATTTAAAGTTTAAAGAAGAAAGTAATAAAGAACCTTTAAAAAATCAATTAATTAAAAATTTAGATGAAATAGAAAAATTAAAAGAAAAATCTTTAAACTATTTAACTAATAAAGAAAAACTAGAGTTATTAAAATCTCAATCTAAAACTGTTGCTGAAAGAATTGTTATTATTAATAAGAATATAGATGAAAATTCTAGTAAGATTAAGATTTTATCTGAAGAGTTAGATAAGATAAGTAAACTAAAGGAAGATAGTAACAAATTAAAAATAGAAGAAATTAATTATGCTAGTAAAGAGGAAAAGCTAGATAAGCTTAGATCATCTTTAGATAAGTGTATAAAAGAATCATTAAGGCATGAAAAGGGAAGTAATTTTTATGAAGAAACTAATAAGGATTACTTAGATAAGAAGTCTGATTATGAAAAGCTAGAAGATATGTTTAGAAGAAATGTAGCAGGAATATTAGCAAAAGAATTAAAAGAAGGTGAGCGTTGTCCGGTTTGTGGATCAACTAATCATCCATCACTAGCAGTTCTTGAAGTAGATAGTGTAAATGAAGGGGCTGTAAAAGAGGCAAAGTTAAAAACAGAAGAAGCTTATAATACTAGAGAAAAATATTATAGGGAGCTTACTAAAATTAAGGCTGAAATAGATTCTCTTAAAAATGATTATATTAAGCCTTTATTTACTGAAATATTCAATGAGGATAATGTTGAAGATTTAAATATTAGCATTGAAAAGGTTAATGAGAATATAAGATTAATTAATGAAGAAGTAAATAAAGTAAAGAATAAAAAAAATGAGATGGAAAAAGAAATTTCAAAAGAAGTAGAAAAGAATAAGGAAAAACATGATATTGAAAAGTCTAATGAAATATTAAGATCAGAATTAGAAACTAAAAATAATGAACTTGTTATTATACAAGGAGAAGTTAAGTCCCAAGAAGCTAATTTAGATAATATAATAAAGGAATTTAATGGTGAAATTAAAACTATAGATGTTTTAGAAAAAGAAGAAGTAGAGATTAATAAAACATTAGATAAGTTAAAAGAAGATTACTCTAAGGCTGAAAAGTATTTTAACGATAGTAAAACTATATTTGATAAAGAAAATGGTAATAAGGTTTCTTTAGAATCTATGTTAAAAACCTTGGAAGAAGAATTAAACCTATCAATAGAAAAATTTAAAAATAAGGTTATTGAATTAGGTTTTAATGGATATAAAGATTACTCGGAAAGTAAAGTTACAGGGGAAGCTCTTGAGGTTCTTGAAAATAATATAAATCAATATAATATTAAGTTATCTAATGCAGAAAAAATTTATAATATCTCAGTGGAAGGATGCAAAGATTTAAAATTTACAGATATTAATTCTATTGAAGAATTATTAATATTAAAAAATAATGAAAAGAATAAGGAAGAATTAATAGAAAAAGATATTTATTTAAGAGTAAACCAAAATAGCAAAATACTTGAAGAGTGTAAAAGATTTAATAAATCAATAGAAGCTGATGAAGAAAAATATAAGACTGTTGGTAAATTAGCTAAGATAATTAATGGTGATAATCCAAGAAAAATTAGTTTTGAAAGATATGTGTTGGCTGCGTATTTTGAAGATATTATTGAGGCAGCTAATATAAGGTTTTCTCAAATGACTTGTAATAGATTTGAACTTTTAAGGAAAGAAGAACTAGGAGATAAAAGAAAAGGTCAAGGGTTAGATCTTGAGGTCTTTGATAATTATACAGGAAAATCTAGAGATGTTAAAACTCTATCAGGTGGAGAATCCTTTAAGGCATCATTATCAATGGCATTAGGTTTAGCAGATGTTGTACAAAGATATTCGGGTGGAATACAGTTAGATACTATGTTTATAGATGAGGGATTTGGTACCTTAGATCCAGAATCCTTAGATGCGGCAATAGAATGCTTAGTTGGACTTCAAGGTGATGGAAGAGTAGTTGGTGTAATTTCTCACGTTCAAGAATTAAAAGATAGAATAGATGTTAAATTAGAAGTAGTCTCAACAAATAAAGGAAGTAAAGCTGTATTTAAATAAAAAAATATTTATATTGTAACGAATGTTACCGAGTTAGTTCAGTAATATTAATATAATATAGCCATAAGATAAATAATTAGTCAGAAACAAGGGGGATTTGTTTTATGGAAAATAAGATGTTTTGTTTCCAATGTCAAGAAACAGCAGGATGTACAGGATGTACACAATTTGGAGTTTGTGGTAAATCACCAGATTTAGCAAGAATGCAAGATCTTTTAGTATATGTAAGCAAAGGATTATCAGAAGTTACAACTAGACTTAGAAAAGAAGGAAAAGAAATTTCAAGTGAAGTAAATCACTTTATAACTATAAATTTATTTACTACAATTACTAATGCTAATTTTGATGATGAAATATTCTATGAAAGAGTAAAAAGAGCTTTAGAATTAAAAGAAGACTTATTAAATAAATTATCAAATAAAGATGGTTTATCAGAAGCAGCATTGTGGAATGCTACTACTAGAGAAGAATATGATGAAAAATCAAAAGTAGTTGGAGTATTAGCAACTAAGGATGAAGATATTAGAAGTTTAAGAGAACTTATCACTTATGGATTAAAGGGATTAGCAGCATATATGAAACATGCTAATGAATTAAGTTATGATAATGAAGAAGTAAGCGCTTTTATGCAAGAAACTTTAGCTAAATTATTAAATAATAACTTAACAGTAGATGAATTAGTTGCCTTAACTTTAGAAACAGGTAAGGTAGGGGTAGATGGTATGGCTCTACTTGATAGTGCTAATACTGGAACTTATGGACATCCAGAAGTGACAAAAGTTAATATAGGTGTTAAAAATAATCCAGGAATATTAGTTTCAGGTCATGATTTAAAGGATTTAGAACAATTATTAGAGCAAACAAAAGGAACTGGAGTTGATGTTTATACTCACTCAGAAATGTTACCAGCTCATTATTATCCAGCATTTAAGAAATATGATCACTTTGTAGGAAACTACGGAAATGCATGGTGGAAGCAAAAAGAAGAATTTGAAAGCTTCAATGGACCAATTTTAATGACTACAAACTGTATAGTACCGCCAAAAGATAGTTATAAGGCTAGGGTATTTACAACTGGAGCAGCAGGATTCCCAGGATGTAAGCATATAGATGGAGTAGATGGAGAAACTAAAGATTTCTCAGAAATCATTGAGCTTGCTAGGAAATGTAAGGCTCCAACAGAAATAGAAAAAGGCGAAATCATTGGAGGATTTGCTCATAATCAAGTAATGCAACTTGCAGATAAGGTTGTAGATGCTGTAAAATCAGGAGCTATTAAGAAATTCTTTGTAATGGCAGGATGTGATGGAAGAGCTAAGTCAAGAAATTACTATACAGATTTTGCAAAGGCTTTACCAAAAGATACTGTAATATTAACAGCAGGTTGTGCAAAATATAAATATAACAAATTAGATTTAGGTGATATTGGTGGAATTCCAAGAGTTTTAGATGCAGGACAATGTAATGACTCATATTCATTAGCATTAATAGCATTAAAGCTTAAAGAAGTATTTGAACTACAAGATATAAATGATTTACCAATAGCATTTAATATAGCTTGGTATGAACAAAAAGCTGTTATAGTATTATTATCATTACTATATCTTGGCGTTAAGAACATACACTTAGGACCAACATTACCAGCTTTCCTTTCACCCAATGTTGCAAAAGTATTAGTTGAAAACTTTGGAATTGGTGGAATAACTAATGTTGAAGATGATTTAAAGATGTTTTTAGCATAAAATCTTAAAGTCATTGTAAAACTAAAGTGCTTAGTTTTACAATGACTTTTTTTATACAATTTGTTAAACTTAAAAATATAAAGAAAATAGTGGATAATATACAGTTTTAAGATTAGAAAATTATCAATACTAACTTAATATAAGAAAGGAATAAATTATGATAGAAGTTTTAAAAAACACCTGTTTTTTTAAGGGAATTTCAGAAGATGAGATAGAGGATATCTTAAAAAGTGAACTTTATTTAACAAGAGGATATAAGAAGAATGATGTAATAGCTAATCAAGGTGAGAAATGTAATAGTTTATCTGTAATCCTTGAAGGAAAGGCTGTTATACAAACTATATATGAAAATGGCAAGGTACTAACTCTATCTAATTTTAATGTTAGTGATGTATTTGCAGAGGCTCTTTTATTCTCTAAAGATAGGGAATATCCTGCAACTGTTATGGCAGTTGAAGACTGTAAGGTATTATCCTTCCCTAAGAAAAGTGTTTTAGGAATAATGCAGAAGAATACTAAATTTGCAGAAAATATGTTAGAACTATTATCTCAGAAGATAGTAATATTAAATAGAAAAATTAACTTAATAGAATTAGATTCTATTAGAAGGAAAATATGCAAAATACTACTAGACAATTATAAAAAATACGATAGTTATATTTATAAACTAGGATCTAAGAAAGAATTAGCAGAAGAACTTGGAATTCCGAGACCATCACTTTCGAGGGAACTTATTAAGATGAAAGAGATGGGACTAATTGATTTTAACTTGAAAGAAATTAAAATTATAGATCTTGAAGGTTTAGAGGATGAGTTTTTTATATAAGTTTTTGAATAGTAAAAAAATAAATTAAACAAAATATATATTTTTCATATAATTTATGGTAAAATTATACTATAATATATTTAATGTGCTGAGAGATATAGAGATAAGCATAAAAGTAAGATTTGCTCTTATTTTTATGCTTTTTTTGTTGTTTAAAAGCTGAATATAAGGGAAATATAAATATAATTTAGGGAGGTATTTTAATGTATGATGTAGCAATTATTGGAGCTGGAGTCATAGGAGCTTCAATATTTAGAGAACTATCTAAATTTAATTTAAAAGTTGTAATATTAGAAAAAGAAAATGATGTATCAATGGGAACTACAAAAGCAAACTCAGCAATAATCCATGCTGGATATGATCCTGAATATGGAACATTAATGGCTAAGTACAATGTTATAGGAAATGAGATGTTTGAAGATTTATGTAAGAAACTTTCTGTACCATTTAAGAGAAATGGGTCATTAGTTATTGCTTTTAATGATGCTGATATGGAAGTAATTAAACATCTTTATGAAAATGGAATTAAAAACAATGTAAAGGGATTAAAGATAATAAGTAAAGAAGAGGTTTTAGAGCTTGAACATAATATTAGTGATAATATTGTTGGAGCTTTATATGCACCAACAGGTGGGATAGTTGGACCTTTTGAATATACAATAGCCTTAGTTGAAAATAGTGTTGAAAATGGTGGAGAAGTTAAGCTGAATTCAGAAGTAATATCCATAACTAAGGAGGATGTATTTACAATTAAACTAAAAGATAGTAAAGAAATAAAAGCTAAATATGTAATAAATTCAGCAGGTGTTTATGCAGATAAAATTCATAATATGATTTGTGATGAAAGCTTTGAAATAATTCCAATTAGAGGCGAGTATTATGTTTTAGACAAGGATGAAGGAAAAAATTTTAGCCATACTATTTTCCAATGTCCATCAAAGGTTGGAAAAGGAGTTTTAGTTACTCCAACTGTACATGGAAATTTAATTGTTGGACCTAATGCTCAGGGAATAGATAATAAAGATTCAGTTAAAAACACTACAGAAGCCCTAGAGTTTATAAGAGAAACTGCTACTAGAACTACTAATAATATTAATTTTAGAAGTTCTATAAGAAATTTTGCAGGACTAAGGGCAGAGGCAGATATAGGTGATTTTATCATAGAAGAAAACAATAAAGTAAAGGGCTTTATAGATGTTTCTGGTATGAAATCTCCAGGATTATCAGCAGCACCAGCTATTGCAGAGGAAGTAGCTGAAATATTAAAAAACTCAGGACTTAACTTAGTTAAAAAAGAAAGCTTTAATCCATATAGAAAACAAATTAGATTTATGGAGTTATCTATAGAAGAAAAAAGAGAGCTTATTAAAAAGGATAAAAATTATGGAAGAATAATTTGTAGATGTGAAGAAATAACAGAAGGAGAAATTATTGATGCCATAAAAAGATCCTTTGGTACTATTTCTTTAGATGGGGTAAAGAGAAGATGTAGACCAGGTATGGGAAGATGTCAAGGCGGTTTTTGTGGACCTCGTGTACAAGAAATAATTGCCAGAGAATTAAATGTTCCACTTGAAAGTATAGTTTTAGAAAAATATGGATCTTATATTTTATCTGGGAAATCAAGATAGGAGTGATATTATGATATATGATTTAATTGTAGTTGGAGGAGGACCTGCAGGCCTAGCCGCTGCTTATGAGGCTTATATTAATGGGGTTAATAATATTTTAATTATAGAAAGAGATAAAGAACTGGGAGGAATATTAAATCAATGTATTCATAATGGTTTTGGCCTTCATACATTTAAGGAGGAGCTAACTGGCCCTGAATATGCAGATAGATTTATAAAACTTGTTAAAGATACAAATATAGAAGTTAAGCTAGATACTATGGTTTTAGAAATAGAAGAAGATAAAAAAATTCATGCGATAAATACTGAAGATGGATATATGATTCTAGAGTCAAAATCAATTATACTAGCAATGGGATGTAGGGAAAGAACTAGAGGAGCAATTGGTATTCCAGGAGATAGGCTATCGGGAATATTTACAGCTGGTGCTGCTCAAAGGTATATAAATATTGAAGGCTATATGCCAGGAAAAGAAGTAGTAATTTTAGGATCTGGTGATATTGGATTAATTATGGCTAGAAGAATGACTTTAGAAGGAGCAAAAGTTAAGGCAGTAGTTGAACTTATGCCTTATTCAAATGGATTAAATAGAAATATTGTCCAATGTTTAGAGGATTATGATATACCTCTTTATTTGTCTCATACAGTAATAGATATTATTGGAGATAATAGAGTAGAAAAGGTTATTATTTCAAAAGTAGATGAAAATAAAAAGCCTGTTAAAGGTAGTGAGATAGAATTTATGTGCGATATATTACTTTTATCAGTAGGGTTAATACCGGAAAATGAATTATCTAAAAAGGTTGGAGTTAACTTAGATAATAGAACAAATGGCTTAATAGTAACAGAAAGTATGGAAACTAATATTGATGGAATTTTTGCATGTGGAAATGTAGTGCATGTTCATGACTTAGTAGACTTTGTCACTGAAGAAGCCAGGCATACAGGAAAGGCTGTAGCTAAATATTTAAATAATAATTTAGAAAAGAAAGCTTATATTAATATTAAAAATGCTAATGGAATTAATTATACTGTGCCACAAAAAATATCTATTGATGATATAGAGGATAAATTAACTATTTTTATGAGAGTTAATAATGTTTATAAAGATAAGATTTTAAAAATTACATCAGGAGAAAAGATAGTTCAAATATTAAAGAAAAAACACTTAACTCCATCAGAAATGGAAAGAGTTATATTAAAAAAAGATTTATTAAAGGACTTAAAAGATGATATAGTAATATCTTTAGAAGAAGTTAATTAGGGGGAGAAAAATGGAAAAAGAATTAATTTGTATATGTTGCCCCATAGGATGTCACTTAAAAGTAAATATAGAAGAAAATAAAGTTATAGGTAATGGCTGCAAAAGGGGAATAAATTATGGCTTAAGTGAATTAACAAATCCAGTTAGAGTTGTAACTACAACAGTTAAAGTGAGAGGTGGAGAAAATATTCTTCTTCCTGTTAAAACAAAAGGTGAGATCCCTAAAGAATTAATATTTAAGTGTATGGAAGAATTGAAAAATATAGAAGTAATTGCACCAATTAAAATAGGAGATATTATTGTATCAAATATTCTAAATACAGGAATAGATATTGTAAGTTGTAGAGATTGTTTAATTTCGCAAAGCGAAATTTAAAATTGATAATGCAGTAGGCATTAGCAATTATCCATTATAAAAATGTTCGCATTTTCATCTATGTTATAAAATTGACAAAAAACATTAGTAAGGATAAAATTATATTAACTTTTTTTGGATATAAAATAATTAGATGAAAGTAGGAGATGAAGATTATGAAGGGGATTTTAACAGTAATTGGAAGAGATAAAGTTGGTATTATAGCAGGTGTTAGTAATGAGCTATTGAGATTAAATATCAATATTTTAGATGTTAACCAAACCATAATGGACAAGTATTTTACAATGATAATGATGTTAGATTTAAAGGAGTCAAATTCAAGTTTTGATGAAATTAAGAGTTCCTTGCTTTCTAAGGGAGAGGAATTAGGTGTTGAAGTTAAAATACAAAGAGAAGAAATATTTAATTCAATGCATACTCTATAATTGCATGATGGGGAGGTTAAGACATGAATAGTAATAATATATTAGAAACTATAAAAATGATAGAAGAAGAAAAATTAGATATAAGAACTATAACTATGGGAATATCTTTATTAGATTGTATAGATTCAGATGGAGATAAAGCTAGAGAAAAAATATATAATAAAATAGTAAGCAGTGCTAAGGATTTAGTGAAGGTTGGAAAAGAAATTGAAAATGAATTTGGAATACCAATAGTAAATAAGAGAGTTTCAGTTACGCCAATTTCTATAATTGCTGGAGCTACTGATGAAAAAGATTATGTTAAGTTTGCAGAAACTCTAGATAAGGCTGCTGAAGTTTTGGGTGTAGATTTTATAGGTGGATTTTCTGCCTTAGTTCAAAAAGGATATACTAAGGGTGATAAGATACTTATTAACTCTATACCTGAAGCATTAGCCAAAACTAGTAAAGTATGTTCATCTGTAAATGTGGGTTCATCTAAATGTGGAATAAATATGGATGCAGTTAAAGAAATGGGTGAAATAATTAAAAAAACTGCGGAATATACAAAAGATACTAAAGGTTTTGGATGTGCTAAACTTGTAGTATTTTGTAATGCAGTAGAAGATAATCCATTTATGGCTGGAGCTTTCCATGGGGTTGGTGAAGCTGATAAAGTAATTAGTGTAGGAGTAAGTGGACCTGGAGTTGTTCAAAGGGCTTTAGAAAAGGTTAAAGGTGAGTCTTTTGATGTAGTAGCGGAAACTATAAAAAAGACGGCATTTAAAATAACAAGAATGGGTCAATTAGTAGCAAAGGAAGCATCTGAAAGGTTAGGAGTGCCATTTGGAATAGTAGATTTATCATTAGCACCAACTCCTGCAGTTGGAGATTCTGTTGCTCATATATTAGAAGAAATGGGCCTTGAAGTAGTAGGAACCCATGGAACTACAGCAGCCTTAGCTTTATTAAATGATGCTGTTAAAAAAGGTGGAGTTATGGCATGTAGTCATGTTGGAGGATTAAGTGGAGCATTTATTCCAGTATCAGAAGATGCAGGAATGATAGATGCTGTATTGAATGGATCTTTAAATTTAGAAAAATTAGAAGCTATGACTGCAATTTGTTCAGTAGGATTAGATATGATAGCTGTACCAGGAGATACTCCAGCAGAAACTATAGCAGCTATGATTGCAGACGAGTCAGCAATAGGTATGATTAATAATAAGACAACTGCTGTAAGAGTTATTCCGGCTCCAGGATGTAAAGTAGGGGACTTAGTTGAATTTGGAGGATTATTAGGAACTGCTCCAGTAATGCCTGTAAATAAATATTCATCATCTTTATTTATTGATAGAGGTGGTAGAATACCTGCCCCAATTCACTCATTTAAAAATTAATATGAGAAATTTAAAATACTTATCAAAGCAAGGCTCAAATATTAAGCCTAATGAAGATAAGATAACTATATTAGATGGAGCAGCTTGGGTATTAGATGGAGCGACAGGTATTACAGGGAAAAGAGTTACAGATAAGGAAACAGATGCACTCTGGTATGTAGAATTTATAAATAATTATTTAAAAGAAAATATAAAATCTTCTAGAAGTCTTAAAGAAATAATGAAATGTGCAATTAAAGAAGTAAAGAAAAACTATAGTAAGTTTAATGGATATAAGAACCTAGAAGAAGCAGATTATCCATGTGCTGCCATAGCCCTAGTAAGATTTACTGATAGGGAGCTTGAATACTTTGTTCTTGGAGATTGTACACTTATATTAAAGGAAAAAGGAAAAAATCCAGTAGAGATAGTTAATAAAGAGTTAATAGACTTAGAAGAATATATTTTAAATAGAATGGTAGAAGTAGCAAAGAAAAATAAAATATCAATTTTAGAAGCTAGAAAACATTGTGGTGATGAGGTCCTTAAGGTTAGAAAAAAGAAAAATACATTAGATGGATACTGGATATTAGAATTAAATGAAGAAGCTATAGATAAGGCTTTATATGGTAAAATTTTAATATCTGAAGAATTAGATATCTGTTTAACATCGGATGGATTTTCTCAGTACTACGATACTTTTAATTTAGCTAAAGGATATGATGAATTTATAAACATAGTAAAAAGTATAAATATAGATGATTTATATGATAACTTATATACTAGTCAAGAAAAAGATGATGAATGCAATTTATTTCCAAGACTTAAGAAGAGAGATGATTCTAGTATAATATTCTTTACCATTTAGAAAATAATCTTAAATGGAGATGAAATTAAAATAGTAATATAGAAATTTGAAGGATGTATGATTTATTAAATAATAAAAAGCCTAGATAAGGAATTTCCTTAAACTAGGCTTTTTTTACTTATTAGCTATTGGTAGAGAAATATAATTTTTTACTGTTTCTAAAACAGAGTCGTCTCCAACGTATACAATTATATCTCTTTCATTTATTATAAAATATGGTCCTGGTGATAAGAACATATCTCCATTTCTTTTAACTGCAATAATAGTAGCTTTTGTATTATGCCAAAAGTCTAACTCACCGATGCTTTTCCCTACGGCAATACTATCTTTTTCAACTATGCTTTCAAAAGGAATAATAGAACCAACGTTTCTAAGTTGAGTTGCAAATTCAATTATTGAATTAATATTTTTTTCTAATTTATCATCTATTTCTTTTCTCTTTTTTATTAGTTCAAAAGTTTCATTATTCAAATATGTAAAATCTGATTTAGTCTTAAATTTATTTAAAAACTCTTTTGCTGAGATCTTGTCATTAATTATAATTCCACTTTTCTCATTAATAGTAACAACATTCATATCTTTAAGTAGAGCTAATGACCTTCTGATAGTCTCTGGAGATACGTTATATATACTAACTAAAGTTGTTCTACCTGTTATTTTTTCACCTTCAATAAATTCATTATTTATAATTCTATAAGCTATATCTATAGCTATTTTTATGTAGTTAGGTGTTTTGGTTTGTTTAGACAAAATTATCAACTCCTTTACATACAAATTCTAGCACAGAAAGGTAGAAAGTAAAACATTAATTAGTTTATATATGTAAAATAAAGAAAATATAATAAATAAAGAGAATAATAATTATTTTTTAAGTAGATAATTTTAATATATAAACAGTTATTTAATGTAAATTTATATAGTTAACTTATTACTTTAAATGGCTATTTCATTGAATTTGAGTTTTACTTAGCCTATAATTGAAAGAGAAAACTAAGATAGAGGTAATTTGTATGGAGAAAGAAGGTTTAAGATTAGAAAAAGAGATTCTTAAGGATAAAAGAAAAAAGATAAATGAAGAACTTATAGAAAAGAAAAGAAGTTATGAATTTATAGATGAAAAACTTAAGAATTTAAGAAAAGAAGCAAAAGGAAGTTATAGTGAAGAAAAGGAAACTACAGAAAAAATATATTCTGTATTAAAAAAAGACATTCAAAATTATGAAGAAGCAATTAAGGTCCCTTACTTTGGAAGAGTAGATTTTAGGGAAGCAAAGGGAGAAAATGAAAATATTTATATTGGTAAACAGTCAGTAAGTTCAAGTCTAGATGGAGAAGAAATAGTAGTAGATTGGAGAACTCCAGTAGCAGATCTTTATTATAGTGGTACTGGTGGATATGCATATTATAAATCACCAAATGGAATAATAGAAGGTAACTTGTCTTTAAAAAGAAAATTTTTATTTAAAGAAGACTCACTACAAGAAATATTTGATGAAGGAATTAACGAAATAATAGTAAAAAGTGGATTAGAAGAAAATGATTTAGTAGATGAATTTCTAAAGATTAATCTAGAGGAAAGTAGAGGGAAAAAGTTAAAGGAAGTAGTAGCAACTATCCAAAAAGAACAAAATGATATTATAAGATGGCCTAAGAATTTACCTATTATAGTACAAGGATCAGCAGGTTCAGGTAAGACAACAGTTGCTTTACATAGATTAGCTTATTTAATTTATAGATACTCAGAAACTATAAGAGGGAAAGATATATTAGTTTTAGCACCTAATAAATTATTTTTAGATTATATTTCAGATATACTTCCAAACCTAGGAGTAGATGAAGTAAATCAAACTACCTTTCAAGATTTGTCTCTAAAGCATTTGAAATCTAGATATAAAATCAAGGGTAAAGATGAGAAAATAAGAGAAATAATTGAATGTAATGACCTTGAAAAATGTAGATTTATTGTAAATTCATCTAAGATTAAGGGAACATTAGCATTTAAGTCTATAATAGATAGATATATTTCTTTATTAGAAAGTGCTTCTGTAGATATAGCTGATATTACTATAGATAATTATGTCTTATTTGGTAAGAGAGAGATAATGAGACTTTATTTAAAGGACTTAAAGTCATATCCAATTAATAAAAGAAAAGATGAAATAAAGAGATATTTAAATTTAAAACTTAAAGAAAAAATTGAGGTCCTTTGTCTTCAAGTAGATTTAGATTGGGACATAAAAATTAAGGAAGTTAAAAGAGAAATTGAAGATGGTGACAAAAGAAGAGAAAAACTTATTAAAATTTATTCAGAGAGAGATAGTATCAAGGATAATATAAAAAATAACTCTAAAAAAATTATGAATGAGTATTTTAAAAACTGGAGAGGAATAACCTCAAAAGATATATATTTTGATCTATTTAGAAATGAAGAATTTTTTGAAATTGCTTCATTAGGAAATATTCCTGAAGAACTTTCAGAATTTATGAAGGAAGAAATAGAAGTTAATAATAGTAAAGGAATAATAGATGAAGATGATTTAGCTCCATTGTTATATATAAATATGCTTTTAGAGGGAGTTGAAGAAAAAGAAAAATATTCACATATTGTAGTAGATGAAGCTCAAGATTATAATCCATTTCAAGTATATCTAATAAATAAATTAACTAAGGGAAATTCTTTAACATTAGTTGGCGATATTGCTCAAGGAATTTATTACTATAAAGGTTTAAAGAATTGGGAAGATATAGTGGATAAAGTATTTGAAGGAAAAGCTACATATATTCAACTAACACAAAGTTATAGATCTACTGTAGAAATAATAGATTTTGCAAATGGTGCTTTAGAAGCACAAAAATTGAATTTAAAAAATGCAAGACCTGTTTTAAGACATGGAGAAAAGCCTAAAATTATTAAATGTAATGAGTCAAAGGAAGCTGCTAAAAAAATAGAAGAAATAGTTTATGAAGTTAATAATAAAGGTAAAAAAAGTATAGCAATTATTACTAAGACTTTAGAAGAAGGAAAAGTCTTGGAAAGACTTATTAAAAAGGTAACAAATCTAAAAATTTCCTTAGTAAAAGGTAATGAAAAAGAAAATAATGAAGATATAATAATAATTCCATCTTATTTAACTAAGGGATTAGAATTTGATGCAACTATAATATATAATCCAAGTGAATTTCTTTATAAAGATAATATACTAGATCAAAGGCTTCTATATGTTTCACTAACAAGAGCGTTACATTATGAATATTTAATTGAAATTGATAATTTAACTAAATTGATAAAACCTTAGATTTTAAAAACTAACTTAAAGTGCATTATAAAGTAGGAATATACAATAAATAGTCGAATTTTATATTTGTTTGACTAGTAATTTTATGGTAAAATATTACTAAGGAAATGAACTACTAGATTAAAATTGGAGGCAGGGAAATGTTACAGGAAAAATTAAAAGAAAACATCTATTGGGTTGGAGTTAAAGACCCTAAATTAAAAGTATTTGACATAATAATGGAAACAAAAAAAGGAACAACCTATAACTCCTATGTAATTAATGATGAGAAGGTAGCAGTAGTTGATACTGTAAAAACTGGATTTTATGATGAATTTAAAAAAAATTTGGTATCTGTTATTGGAGATAAAAAAGTCGATTATGTTATAGTTCAGCATACTGAATTAGATCATAGTGGTTCTCTAATTAAATTAATTTCAGATTATCCAGAAGCAAAGATAGTTGGAACAAAAGCAGCTATAACTTATTTAAAAAACATTTTAAATAGAGACTTTGATTATGTTGAAGCTAGAGAAGAAATAAATCTTGGAGAAACTACTCTTAAATTCATTACAGCACCAAATTTACATTGGCCTGATACAATGTTCACTTATGTAAAAGAAAGAAAATTATTATTTACATGTGATTTTACTGGATCACATTATTGTCCTGAAGGTGGTATTACCTCAAGTTTAGACGAAGATTACTTTGTTGAAATGAAGTATTATTTTGATTGTATTATGGGACCATTTAAGAGATTTGTATTAATGGGACTAGATAAAATCAAAGACTTAGATATTGAATGTATTGCCACAAGTCATGGCCCTGTACACGTTGAAAATATTGATAAGATACTAAATCTTTATAGAGAATGGGCAACAGAAGAAAAAATAGATGATAAAAAGGTGGAAATTTTCTATATTTCAGCTTATGGAAATACAGAAGATATGGCTAAATTCCTTAAAGAAAAAGTTGAAGCTAAGGGATATAAGGCTGATATTACCGAAATAACTTCAATTCCACTAGAGGAGAGTATAGCTAAAATAGAAAGAGCTAAGGGATTTATGATTGGCTCTCCTACAATAAATCAAGATGCAGTTAAACCATCTTGGGATTTATTATCTCTAGTTAGCCCTATTGTTAATAGAGGAAAAGCAGCGTTAGCTTTTGGTTCGTTTGGTTGGAGCGGAGAAGGTGTAAAAATGCTTACAGCTAGACTTAAGGATTTAAAACTTAAAGCTGTAGAGCCAGGTTTATCTTTCTGTTTTGTACCTTCAGAAGAAGATTATAAAAATGTAGAGGAAGTAGTAAATAAATTTATAGAATTAATGTAATAAAAAAGTGTAACTATTAATTTTGCTTATTCCGTCGCTATTCTCCAAGTCATCACAAAATTAATAGTTACACTTCAAAGCTGAAGGAAGGAAATTATAAAATGTTATTCATAGGGTAACATATTTATAATTTCCTAAAGAATAAGAAGGTTGTTGAGAAGCTATTTTAATATGGTTTTTCAACAACCTTTTACTTTTTTTAAACTGTCATTAGTTAATTGTAATACTCATATAATAAAATGTATTTATATAAAATAATTTATTTTCAAATTTTATTCCCTAAACAGCTATTAAAAGAATATCTATATAATAAATAACTATCAAAAGGGGGGGAACTGCTTCTAAAATTTGCAAAAGCAATTTGAGGGTAGGAAGATTATGAAAAAAGAATTGACTTCACAAGAAGTAAAATTTAATTTTAACTTTAAAGAAAGTAGACTAGAAGGTAGTGTAACAATGATACCTGAAATAGATGGAGAGTATGAAAAAATAGGAAGAGCTCTTGATATTAAAAAAGAGGGCTATAATATTTATTTAATAGATTCATTTTCTAAAGAAAAACTAATGAAACTTCAAGCTTATATAAGGGAGCAGTACAAGTATTTAGAACCTCCAAAAGATATTTGCTATGTAGTATTAGAAGATTATAAAAAACCAGAAGTTTTATTTGTATCTAATGGTAATGGCAAAAAGTTAAAAGATGCAGTTCAAGAAGTAAGAAATAATTATATAGACTTAGTAGAAGAATTTTATAACTCTTCTACAGAAGATGAAAAAGATGAATTAATTGAAGAAATACAAAATAAGAGAAACTCTTATATAAGCGAATTGATGGAAATGGCTAAAAAAGAAAATTTTGAAGTAAAAGTTACTAATAAGGGGTTTGCATTTATACCTCTAATAAATGGAAAAGTAATTAGTGAAAGAGAATATGACAATTTAGAAAGAGAGAAGAAAGAAGTAATAGTATCAAAGGCTACAGTATTGAAGAAAAAGGCAGAAGTAATATTAGGAAAGATTAAAGAGATTGAAGTAAAATCCATAACAAAGTTAAAAGAAATATATAGTGATTTTTTAACAAAAGAAATGGAAGATTTAAAAGATGAAATATTATTTCAATTTATAGATGATGATAATTCCTATGAATATTTAGAAAAGTTATTTCTTTTACTGGAAAAAGAGATTATAGAATGTTATAGCATGGATATAGATGAGGATGAAGAAAAGTTATATGAAGTTATTAATAAGTTTGAGATACATTTATTAGTGGATAACAGTATGCTTCATAATCCACCAATAATATATGAAGAAGATCCAAGCATTAATAATTTACTTGGCTTTTTAGAATATGAGAATCATAATGGTGTGTATACTACAGATATAGATTTAATTAATTCTGGATCCTTATTAAAAGCTAATGGAGGCTGCTTAATAATACGGATGAATGCATTGGTAAGTAATGGATATTCTTACTATCATTTAAAAAAGGCTTTAATGACAAATAAGATAACCTACGATGCTTCAAAGTCATATTTAGATATAATATCTATTAATCCCCTTAAGCCACAGCCTATACCTATAAATGTTAAGGTAATATTAATAGGGGATATGGAAACTTATGATACATTATATAATTTGGATGAGGATTTTGGAAGACTTTTTTCATTAAGAGCAGAATTCTATCCTATAGTTGAGGCTAATGCAAATGTTACTAATTATGTGAATAAGTCTATTGATAGTAAGATAAAAGATAATAATTTAATGCCGATTACAAAAGAAGGAAGAAATGAAGTTATAAAATATCTATCAAGAAGTGCCAGTAGAAAGACAAAGGTAAATGTAGATACAGTAGAAATAGATAAAATAATTATTCTAGCTAATGATAATGCTAAAAAAAGAAGAGCTTTGCTAATTGATGGTGAAGATATAAGAAAAATTGCTTATGCTAAGGAGAGAATTGAGGAAGAATATGATAAGCTCTATGAAGAAAATAAAATACTAATTTCTGTAACAGGGAGTAGGGTTGGGGTAGTTAACGGTTTATCTGTTTTAGATACTGGGTATCATTCCTTTGGTAAGCCAGTTAGAATAACTTGTGTTACTCATAAAGGAAATGGAAAAATAGTTGATATCCATAAAGAAAGTAGATTAAGTGGGAAAATTCATGAAAAATCTATTAATATTTTAAGAGGATTATTAGGAAATATATTAGGAGCTTATGAAGATATCCCAGTAGATTTTTATTTAAGTTTTGAGCAGTCATATGGAATGATTGATGGGGATAGTGCCTCTGTTGCAGAAACAATATGTATGCTGTCAGCTTTAACCAAGAGGCCTATAAATCAAAACATCTCTGTAACTGGATCTATAAATCAATTAGGGGAAGTTCAAGCGATTGGTGGAGTAAATGAAAAAATAGAGGGATTTTTTAGAGTTTGTGAATTTTTAGAAAGTTATAAGGATAAGGGCGTATTAATACCATCTTCAAATAAAGATGAATTAATATTAATGCCTGAAGTAGAGAAAGCAATTGAAGATGGAGATTTTCATATATATATTATGGATACTTTAGAAGATGCAATAGAAACTTTAATTTTAAAAGATAATGAAAGTCTAGAGGATTTTTATATATCATTAAATGAAGAATTAGAAAAGTATAAAAATAAAAAATAAAATAAATTAAATAGTTAATTATCAAAGAATTAGTATGAAGTTCCATATTAATTCTTTTTTTTGTATTATTTTAATTTAAAATTCATAAATATGTTTGACTATGAATAAACTAATATGTTAAAATTATGGAAAAAGAAGGAAATTAATAAGGCGGTGGAGGAGGTGACGACTCTAAGGCAAATAGCCTTAGAGTATATTGTATGTATCTAAAGTTTGATAAAAAAGGTGATAAGCTAATTATAAATTTAATGGGAGAGCTTGATCATCATAGTGCTGAAGAGGTTAGAGTTAAGATCGATGATAGAATTGATAGAGATAACATAAAAAAAGTTATATTAAATTTTAATGGTGTAACTTTTATGGACAGTTCAGGAATTGGAGTTGTAATTGGAAGATATAAAAAGATGCAAAATAGAAGTGGAAAGTTATGTGTGGCTGAAATAAATAGAACTGTAAATAAAGTTTTTGAAATCTCTGGTATGTATAAGATAATAGATGTTTATAGAGATATAGATGAAGCCATAGTGAATATTTAGTGGAGGGTTTAAAATGGTAGATAATAAAATTAGTATTGAATTAATGAGTAAATCCCAAAATGAGGGTTTTGCAAGAGTTGCAGTAGCTGCTTTTGTATCTCAATTAGACCCAACGGTTGAAGAGTTAACAGATGTAAAAACTGCTGTATCAGAAGCTGTAACAAATTCTATAATTCATGGTTATGAAAATAAAAAAGAGGGCATAATCAAAATAGAGGCAAGTATCAGTGGAGATGAAATAACTATAATTATTGAAGATAATGGTAAAGGCATTAAAGATATTAAACAAGCGATGGAACCATTATATACTTCTAAGCCTGAACTTGAGAGGTCTGGAATGGGATTTACTGTTATGGAAACCTTTATGGATAGTTTAGAAGTTAGTAGTGAATGTGGAAAAGGTACAAAAGTTGTTATGAAGAAGAAATTTAATACAGTAAGTTAGGTGAAGTAGATGGAAAATGGAAGTGTAAGAAAAGAGGTGTACAATTACGAAGAAAATTCACAATTAATACCTCTAGCCAAAGCAGGTAATCAAGATGCCATGAACAAAGTTATTGAAATGAATTTACCTCTTGTATCATCCATTAGTAAAAAATTTCTAAATAGAGGGTATGATTATGAAGATATATTTCAAATAGGATCTATTGGTTTAGTTAAGGCTATAAATAACTTTGATGAAAAATTTAATGTAAAGTTCTCTACTTATGCAGTTCCTATGATAATAGGAGAAATAAAAAGATTCATTAGAGATGATGGGATGATAAAGGTTAGTAGAAATGTTAAAAGTTTAGCAAGAAAGCTTCATTTTGATAGAGAAGAACTAACTAAAAAATTAAATAGAGAGCCAACAATCGAGGAATTATCTGAATACTCAGGTATAGAAAAAGAAGAAATTTTATTTGCTATAGAATCTTCAGTAAATATGCAATATCTATATGATACTATTCACCAAGATGATGGGGCTCCAGTTTTGCTAATTGATAAATTAAGCGAAAAAGGAGAAGATGACAGTGATATGATAAACAAAATTGCACTTAAGGAGGCATTACGAAGCTTAGATAGTAAATCAAGGCAAATAATAATGCTTAGGTATTTTAAAGATCAGACTCAGGTGCAAGTTGCAAAGATGCTTGGAATTAGCCAAGTTCAAGTTTCTAGAATAGAGAAAAAAGTATTAGGACTAATGAGAGAAAAACTGCAGGAATAAATGTTTATTTAAAAAGCCTTTAAATTTGAGGCTTTTTTTTCGTATAAAAAATTCCAGTGTTATATTTAAAGTAAGTGGAATAATAAAACTATACAATTATAGAAAGGAGTAATATTATGCATAAGAAGAAATTACCTAGTGAACAACAATTATTTCAAAAATTTAAAACAATTGCAGATCAGACAAATCCAAAGCCAAAAATTGTTAGAAACTGTTCAAGGGCTTTTTTAGTTGGAGGAGCCATTTGTACTATAGGGCAAGTATTTCAAGAGCTATTATTGAAATATGGGTTTCCTGAGGAAGATGTTAAGATGTTACTTCCTATAATTATGGTGTTTTTAGGAGCACTATTAACTGGAGTTGGAATATATGATAAAATTGCAGCTTATGCTGGAGCAGGTACAGTGGTTCCAATAACAGGATTCTCTAATGCTATAGTTGCTCCGGCTATAGAATTTAAAAAAGAAGGTTTTGTATTTGGAGTAGCAGCTAAAATGTTTACTATAGCAGGACCAGTATTAGTATATGGAATAGGAAGTTCAGTAATTGTAGGAATTATTTATTATATAATACAACTATTAACTTAAGAAAGGTGAGTAGTTATGAGTAACAATACAAAAATAAAAAAGATAGGAAAACAAACTGTAAAGCTTATTCATCCTCCTAAAATTGTAGCAACTTATTCAATTGTTGGACCAAAAGAAGGGGAAGGACCATTAGGAAATTATTTTGATGAAATTTTAAATGATGATTTATTTGGAAAAGAAAGTTTTGAAAAAGCAGAAAGTGAAATGTTATATACAGCAATTACATCAGCAATAAATCGTGCTAATTTAACAGAAGATGATATAGATTATTTATTTGCAGGAGACCTTTTAAATCAATTAGGATCCTCTTCTTTTGCAGCAAGAAAATTAAATATACCTTTTTTTGGGTTATATGGGGCTTGTTCTACTATGTCTGAATCATTGAGTGTGGCATCTATGATGTTAGATGGAGGATTTGCAAATTATGTAGTTGCAGCAACTTCATCACACTTTAGTTCAGCAGAAAGACAATTTAGATTTCCATTAGAATATGGAGCTCAAAGAAGTCCTTTAGCTCAATGGACAGTTACTGGAGCGGGTGCTATGGTACTTGCAAAAGAAGGGAACTTTCCAGAAGTTACTCATATAACAACTGGTGTAGTTAAAGATTATGGAATAAAAGATCCAAATAACATGGGAGCTGCTATGGCTCCAGCAGCTGTAGATACAATATCAATACATTTTAAAGATACGGGAAGAGATCCAAGTTATTATGATGCTATAGTAACTGGAGATTTAGGAAAAGTGGGAAAAGAAATCATAAGTAAATTACTTTTAGAATATGGTTATGACATTAGAGAAAATTATTTTGACTGTGGAGACATGATATATGATGATACAATTCAAAAAACAGATTCAGGTGGAAGTGGATGTGGATGTTCTGCAGTGGTATCATCAGGATATTTCTATAAAAAGATGATTAGAAAAGAAATTAAAAATATGTTGCTAGTTTCAACTGGAGCATTAATGAGTACTACGTCATCTTTACAAGGAGAAAGTATTCCAGGAATTGCACATGCAGTTGCAATTGAATTCAAGCAATAGGAAGGAGAAATAGTTATGCAATATGTTAGTGCTTTTATAGTAGGTGGTCTTATATGTATTATAGGTCAAGTGCTTATGGATACAACTAAGTTAACTCCTGCTAGAATATTGGTGATTTTTGTGACAGCTGGAGTTGTATTAGGTGCTTTTGGAATATATGATAAATTAGTAGCTATAGGAGGTGCTGGAGCAAGTATTCCTTTACCTGGTTTCGGAAATTCATTAGCTAAAGGAGCTATAAAAGCAGTGGAAGAAAAGGGATTAATAGGAGCTTTTACAGGTGGAATAACAGGAACAGCTGCAGGAATAACAGCAGCAATATTCTTTGGATATATTATGGCATTAATATTTAATCCAAAGACAAAATCCTAAGTTAAGTGAAGCTCTAAATCTTTGATTTAGTTAGCTGAACTTACTCCTACGAAGGGCGTGGTAGTGGGTTTCCTTTATAATAAAGTAGATATTAAGTATATATTAGGTATTATGATATCTTTTTTATTTCATAAGATTTAATTATATAAAAATGGTAATACTTTAAGATGAGGTGTTACCATTTTATGATTAAAGAAAAAACAAACATATTACTTTATATATTTATAGTTTTTATATTATCAAGTTGTATATTTTTACTTTATTATAAAGATAGGTGGCTAGCAATAATCCTTGTTAGCTGTTTTTTTATTTTCTTTATTTTATATAAGAAAATAGATTTATTTATTATATTATCAATTTTCTTTTTAATACCTATAGTAAATAATATTTACTATTATAATATAGACCTAAAAAATGTTGAAGAAATAAGGATAATATCACTTAATAGTTACGGGGGAATCGGAGAGATAAAAGGTAGAAAGGCTTACTTATCTGGAAATTTAAATGATTTAAGTTTAGGTGATAGAATAATAGCTGGTATTAAATTAAATAAAGATATAAATATAGAAAAGGGCATTATTGGAGAGATAGAAATAAATGATTTTGACAAATTAAATTTAGATATTAAAGGGAAAATTTATAGAATTAGAGAAAATATTTTTAATGCAGTTAGTGAAAAGCTAGGAAGTAGAAGAGCTGCACTAATTACATCTATGTCCTTTGGATATACTGAATTTTTAGATAGAGAAGATGAGACCACAATGAAAAATTTAGGGGTATTGCATGCTGTTTCTGTATCTGGACTTCATATGGTTTTAGTTTACACCATATTAAAAAAGATTTTTGGAGGAAACATAGCTCCAATAGTAGCAGTTATATATGTAATTTTTACAGGTGCTGCAATATCAACAATTAGATCTTATATTATGCTTTTAAGTTTAAGCTTAGCAGTGCCATTAAGAAGAAATTATAATCCTTTGGCTGGGTTATCCTTAGCAGGAATAATACTTATTTTATATAAGCCCTATAGTATCTTCGAAGTAGGATTTCAATTAAGCTTTTTATCTACTCTTGGAATTATTTTATTTAATAAGAAATTTAATAAAGTTTTCTATAAGCTTCCCAAAGTAATTAGGGAAGGAGTAGCAATAAGCTTGGCCTCTCAAGTATTTACATTTCCATTTTTAGTTTTATATTTTAGAGAATTTTCATTAGGTTTTCTTGCGGGAAATCTAATTTTAATGCCTTTAATGAATGCTGTTGTAATCTTAGGTAATCTTTTAGCATTAACATTTAAAATAAAATTTATATTTAATTATTTATCATTTATTGCTTATTATGCTACCTTAGCTTTAGATATACTTTCAGAAAAACTACTAAGTATTTTACCGAGTATTTTATATTTAAATGAGATAATTGCAATAAGTTATATTGTTGTTATTTTTACAATTTATTTTTATAAAAAAGGGTATAAAAATATTGTGTATTTTCCTGTTGTGATTTTAATGTATAGTTATATTGATATTTATAGTCCTCTACCAAAATTAGAATATTATAAAGATGGAATAATATCAGTTAGTTACAAAGGTGATAGAAATATATTTGCATTAAAAGAAGGAGTAGATTTAGAAAAATATAAGATTATTACATTATCAAATAATGAATATAAAGATTTTAATAAAATAAAGATAAAATATGGCGTAGAAATAGAAAAAAGCAATAAAGATATATTAATAAAAAATAAGGATAAGAATCATTTAATAAAGCTTTCTAGAGGGAAAATAGATTATAATTATGATATAATAGACTGCAAATATAGTAATTATATAAAAATTATTTTATATAAAGATCAGGTTTTAGTATTTAATTAAGAAAGGTAGATTGCTTTGATAGATTTTGATGTACTAGAAGGTGAAGTAAAAAAAGGTAAGATTGATAATTCTTATATTTTTTGCGGATTAGATGAAGAACTAATTAAAGAAGGTATAAGTTTAGTAGTTAATAGCACTGTTGATAAATCTTTATTAGACTTAAATTATATAAGATTAGATGGATTAACTACAACTTTTGATGATATTATGAATGCTTGTGAAACAATGCCTTTTATGGGAGATAGAAAGGTAGTAGTAGTTTATAGAGCAAGTTTTTTAAAGGATAAAACAGATTCAGCTGGAACTAAAACATATAATGAAATTTTAAAATATCTAAAAGATTTGCCACCCTATACTGTCCTTATTATGTATTATTTATTTAATGATAAAAGAGATACTCCAAAGAAAAGCAATAAAGTAAGAGCTTTAGATAAGGTTTCTAAAGTTGTACATTTTGATAAATTAAAAAAAGATAGATATTATAAAAAAGTAGAAGATGTATTTAAAGAAAAGGGAAAAGAAATAGGAAAAATTGAATTAAGATATTTTGCTGAAAAAGTACAAAATAATTTTGATATTATTAGAAGAGAAGCTGATAAGCTTATTTCTTATACAGGTAACAGGGGAGTAACTAAGAGTGATATAGATAAATTAATAGCAAATTCTAGTGAAGATGATATTTTTGATTTGGTTGATTTTATATCACAAAAAAAAGCTGAAAAAGCATTAGATTTGCTTTATGAATTATTATCAAAAAGTGATCAACATATGCTTATTATTTCTAATATAGAAAATAATTTTAAGAGGCTTTATGAAATTAAAATTTCTCTTCAAAATGGAGCAAGGGTAAATGATATTTCTAATAAGTTTAAGCTTCCAACCTTTGTTTGCGAAAAACTTATTAATCAGTGTAGTAAATTTTCTGTTAAACAACTTCAAAGACTAATGGAAATTTGCTTAGAAACTGAAAATAAGATAAAAACCACTGGTGTAGACAAAAATATGGAGATGGAGCTTATGATATTTAACATATTTATGGTTAAGTAAAAGATATATATTAATAAAAAATTAAGAATTTAAAAGGAAAAATTAATAAAAAAACTCCCTTAGGAGTTTTCATAGTGACTAAGTAATAAAATAATAGCCGATCCAATGGATCGGCTTCTTATTTGATTACGCCATAGCGTTTAACTTTGCAGCTAATCTTGATTTCTTTCTAGCTACCATGTTCTTGTGACATACTCCTTTTTGAGCAGCCATGTCTAAAGCTTTAACAGCCTTAGGAAAAAGAACTTTAGCTTCTTCTACGTTGTTTGCAGCAACAGCTACTTCAAACTTCTTTACAACAGTTTTTAAAGCTGATTTAATCATTCTGTTTTGAGCAGTTTTAGTTTCAGTAACCTTTATTCTCTTTTTTGCTGATTTAATATTTGCCATTCTAAATTCACCCCCTTAATAATTTTATTAGGGTCTCTTTGCAGTTTTGGGGAAATCTGCGTTCGAGTTCGTTTTTAACATACTAGATTATATCATTGAAAGTTTAGAAGTTCAAGTATTAAATTACGACATTAAGGAAAAATAGAATAGATAATAGTTTTTTTGGAGGTATTTTTATGATTAATGTAAGAACTGATTTGGCAATTGAAGCAAGAGATATGTATACAAAAGAAAATAAAAGAGAGCTTGATGGAGTTATTGTAGATGAAGAGAAAGAGGGAGATATAAAGATAACTACAGTAACTATTGAAAGTGATGAGGCTGGTAGTGAACTTGGAAAACCAAAAGGAAATTATATTACTATAGATTTCCCAGAATTTACTCATTACGATGGAGAATCTATGGATAAAGTTTCAAAGGTTGTTGATAATGTTTTAAGTAGATTGGTAAATATGCCAGAAGAAAAAACTGCACTAGTTGTAGGTCTTGGAAACTGGAATGTTACACCTGACTCTCTTGGACCAAAGGTAACAGAAAAAATTATGGTAACAAGACATTTAAAACAAGTTATGCCAGATGCAATAGATGATTCTGTAAGACCTGTTTGTTGTATATCTCCTGGGGTTTTGGGGATAACAGGAATAGAAACTGGGGAAATTATTAAATCTCTAGTAGATAGGATAAAACCAGATTTAGTTATTTGTATTGATGCCTTAGGATCTAGAAAGTTAGAAAGGGTTAATAGCACTATACAAATAAGTGATACTGGTATTTCACCAGGAGCAGGTGTTGGTAATCATAGAATGAAAATTAATGAAGAATCCTTAGGAGTTAAGGTAATTGCAATGGGAGTTCCTACAGTAGTTCATGCTGCCACTATAGCAAATGATACTATAGATTTAGTTCTAGATGGACTTATAAGCAAAGCTGAAAAGGGAAAAGAATTTTATAATATGCTAAAATCAGTAGATAGAGCTGAAAAAAATCAGTTAATTAAAGAAGTATTAGATCCTTTTGTAGGAGATTTAATGGTTACTCCAAAAGATGTAGATGCTGTAATTGAGTCATTAGCTAAAATTATAGCAAATGGAATTAATATGGCAATACAACCTAATCTTGATATGGAGGATATAAATAAATTTATGAATTAAAAAATATTTTTTAAATTTATTAATAATTATGTAACTCTCTCAATATATTTATTAGAGGAAGGGGGAGTTTCATGTATTCATTGAGACAAGGTTTACCTAATAAGCAAAGAATAAATAAAAGTGGAAAGGTAGGGCCTAGTAATACTAATTTTAGTGTTGGCTATTTAATTATTATAGTAGCTTTTATCTTATTTATAATAAGATCAATAAATGTAATAAATAGTTACAATGAAAGAGGAGGTTATGCATATGTTCAAATGCTTAACTTTTCTATGCCAGTAGTAAAAACCCAAGTATATGATGAAGGAGCCTATGCAGATAATAATCTTTCTTTAAAAAATGTAGTTTTTGAGGCATTGGGAGTTAATGGGGTAAATGCTTATAACATAGTAGGTAAAGAGATAGGATTATTTAGTAATATTCTTGGAAACTCATCAATAACTTCATCTATAAAGAAATTAACACCTTTTTCACTGAAAAATGAAAGTATAGCTAAAATGACTGATGAAGAAATTGCAGAATTGAATAAAGTTAGTGAAGCATACGATCCAAGTTTAAAAAAGACAATAGATAATACAAAGCCAGAAGTTCTTATATTCCATACTCATACTACAGAAAATTACGCTGAAGCAGGTCAAGATACTATGGAAAGTGATTTTAATGTAGTTGGGGTTGGAGATGTATTATCTAAAGAACTTGAAGAAGGCTATGGAGTATCTGTTATTCATGATAAAACAAATCATAGTGTATCCTATAATGATAGCTATGCAAGATCAAATGAGACTTTAAAAAAATATTTAAATGAGTATGGCGATTTTAAGCTAATAATAGATCTACATAGAGATGGTGTAGATAGTGCTAGAGCTGATCAGTTAAAAAATGTTTATACTGTTAATATAAATGATCAAAATTTAGCAAAAATGATGTTTGTTACTGGACAAAATAGTACGAGATATGCTGCAAACAAGGCCTTAGTAGATGAGTTATATAATACTGCTAATACATTATTTCCTGGAATAATAAGAGATACTTATGAATATGAGATAGCAGCAACATCTATTAATTATAGCTTAAGTGATAATTTCATACTAATTGAAGTAGGTGCAAATGTTAATACAGCTCAAGAAGCTAAATTAACAGCAAAGTATATTGCAAGAATATTAGCTGAACACTTAAATAGATAAAATATGAATAAAAATTAGTTTTTGTGAGCATCCTTTAGATAGTAAAATACTAGGGGGTGCTTTTTTGATAAATAAAAAAGTAGTAGTTGGAACAATAATTTTTCTTATGATAATAGTATTAGGATTTATCCAAATAAATACAATTAATACGAAGGCATTATCACCAATTGGTAATGGTGAAGATAATTATGAATTAGTTAAGGAAGAGTTTGGAGAAGATTTTGAGGAGTTTATAAGAGATGATGCAGAAGTGAAAATTTATACTGCTAACAGTAATAATGAAAATATAATGGTTAAAGTTTTTAATAAAGAGTTTGTAGTTAATATGAACAATAAAATTACAGAGAAATTTTATGATCTTGGAGGATTTATATATAATGGCTTTAATAGTATAATAAATAAATTTAACGGAAAAACAAATAATACTGAAGATATTAATAATAGTGAAGATTTAGATAAAATTATAAATGATTTTTTGGAAGGAAATAATAATGATGATTAACACTTAATAACAACTTAACATTTATATTGACATCTAACCTAGACTTTGTGATATAATTTACCTTGAAATTTAAAATGGGGGTGAAGTGACTATTAGCCATGTTGCATAATAGTTTTATATATGAGTAGTAATAGACAAGAACGTATTAGAAATTTTTCTATAGTAGCCCATATAGATCATGGGAAGTCAACCCTAGCTAATAGATTATTAGAAGCCACAGGAACTCTTACTCAAAGGGAAATGGAAGAGCAAATCCTTGATAATATGGAAATCGAAAGAGAAAGAGGAATAACTATAAAATCACAAGCAGCAAGACTTGTTTATAGAAGACCTGATGGAGAAGAATATATATTAAATTTAATAGATACTCCAGGACACGTAGATTTTACATATGAGGTTTCAAGAAGCCTAGCTGCATGTGAAGGAGCAATATTAGTAGTAGATGCCACTCAAGGTGTTCAAGCACAAACATTAGCAAACTGCTACTTAGCATTAAATAATGATTTAGAAATTGCACCTGTTATCAATAAGGTTGATTTACAATCTGCAAGACCTGATGAAGTTAAACAAGAAATTGAAGATATTATAGGAATAGAAGCAGAAGATGCACCTATGATTTCAGCTAAAACTGGTTTAAATATTGCCGATGTTTTAGAAACTGTAGTTGAAAAGATTCCAGCACCTACAGGAGATGAAGATGCCCCTCTTAAGGCATTAATCTTTGACTCTTACTATGATAGTTATAAGGGTGTTGTATCCTATGTGAGAATTTTTGATGGTGTTGTAAAGCCTGGAACAAAAATTAAATTAATGGCTACAAATAAAGTATATGAAGTAACAGAAGTTGGTGTATTTACACCTAAAACTTTACCAATTGGTGAATTAAGAGCAGGAGATGTTGGATACATTGCAGCATCTATAAAAAATGTTAGAGATGCAAGAGTTGGTGATACTATAACTGAAGCAGATAGGCCAATATCAGAAGCTTTACCAGGATATAAGCCTGCTGTTCCAATGGTTTATTCAGGTATTTATCCAGTAGATGGAGCTAAATATCAAGAGCTTAAAGATGCTTTAGAAAAGCTTCAAATAAATGATGCTGCATTAAGCTTTGAACCAGAAACATCAATAGCATTAGGTTTTGGATTTAGATGTGGATTCTTAGGATTATTACATATGGAAATAATTCAAGAAAGAATAGAAAGAGAATTTAATTTAGATATTATTACAACTGCACCATCAGTTATTTATAAGGTAATAAAAACTAATGGAGATGTTATAGAGCTTACAAATCCAACTAATCTTCCAGAAGCAACTGAAATAGAATATATGGAAGAACCAATAGTTAAAGCAAGTATAATAGCTCCTTCTGACTATGTAGGTGCTGTAATGGAATTATGTCAAGAAAGAAGAGGAACTTTCATTGATATGCAATATTTAGAAGAAACAAGAGTTTCAATAAATTATGACATTCCATTAAATGAAATAGTTTATGATTTCTTTGATACATTAAAATCTAGAACTAGAGGTTATGCATCATTAGATTATGAATTTAAGGGATACACTCAAACTGAATTAGTTAAGCTTGATATTATGTTAAATGGAGATGTTGTAGATGCTTTATCTATGATAGTTCCTAAAGAAAAAGCTTACGAAAAAGGAAGAGGAATAGCAGAGAAGCTTAAAGAAATAATTCCAAGACAAATGTTTGAAGTTCCAATTCAAGCAGCTGTAGGATCAAAGATAATAGCAAGAGAAACAGTTAAAGCAATGAGAAAAGATGTTCTTGCAAAATGTTATGGTGGAGATATTTCAAGAAAGAAAAAACTGTTAGAAAAGCAAAAAGAAGGAAAGAAGAGAATGAGACAGGTAGGATCAGTTGAAATTCCTCAAGAAGCATTTATGGCAGTATTAAAAGTAGATAAATAAACTAACAAAAAGGCTAAATCATTTTGATTTAGCCTTTTTGTTAGATAACTATAAGAGTAAGGTGGTAATAGTATTGGTTTATATTAACTTGAGGTGTTAATATAGTTTATTATATACTTATAATGGAAAATTTGTTACATATTCATTATTTTAAATATATATTTTCTATAAAACTATAAAGTTCTGATAAATCACAAGTATTCCCTATAGCTCTTAGGTAAGGAATGAATTTATAATTATCTAATTCTATAAAATTAGGTACTCTAGGATTTATTCTAAAATAATTATTCTTTAAAAATTCTTTGCAATACATATCTTCTAAATCAGACATTCCATCCATTAACAATGCTAACAATGGAGATTTCATCTTAGAAAAAGGATGGAAAGACCATTGTAATATTCCCCAATTTTCAGTTTTCCATATTATTTTTTCGGGACTATTTCCAGTTCCTATGGATAAAAGTACAATATCATCTATAGTGTATTTAGGAAATGAAGATAATGATGATAAAATTGAAATTGCAGTAGGAGAGTTAGCTATTACCCCTCCATCTATATAATTTTTATGAGATGGAAAGTATGTAGGGGCAGCAGAGCTAGCTAAAATAGCATCACTAGCAATAAAATTACTAGTTGAATTTATAGATAAATTATTAAAAAACACAGGTTCCCAAGATGTTTTATCTTTATTACCTAAATAAAATGAAGTAATAAAGATAAACTTTTTAAAATTTGAAATTTTAAAGTCATCTTCAAAATAATTATTAATTAGATTTTTTAAAGCTTTATTACTAAATTTAGGTCTTATTAAATTAAACCTAGAAGGAGAAAAAATTTCTTTTGAAATTTTAGTAGTATATAAATTATTTAACTCCTTTAATGGAATTCCTTTAGCAAGGAAAGCTGCTATTATAGCACCTGTTGATGTTCCTGCAAAAAGATCAACTTCATTTAAAAGGTTTGGAAATTTATCAAGAACTCTAATTAATATTTCAAGACTTAAAGAACCTTTTATTCCACCTCCATCAAAGGAAAGAATTCTAAACTTTTTCAAATTAAATCCTCCTAACAAATTTAATTACTGATGTTATTAATATATTCAAAATATTGGATTATGCTTTTTATTTTATTTTCTTTTTGTATAATAAGGATAAGAATAAATTATTATAGAAAGAGTTGATGAAATGGAAAAGAAAAAAGAGCTATCTCTTTATATACATATACCTTTTTGCAAACAAAAGTGTTTTTATTGTGATTTTCCTTCATATGCATCTATTGATCACTTAAGAGAGGATTATGTAGATGCTTTATGTAAAGAAATAGAAACTAAGGCTAGTAAATATAAAATAAAAAGCATATTTATTGGTGGTGGTACGCCATCTTATTTAGAAACTAAAGAAATTACTAAAATGTTAAAGTCTATAAATAAGCTTACATTAAGCGAAGGTATGGAATTTACTATGGAATGTAATCCTGGAGCTTTAGAAGAAGAAAAACTTAAAGCAATGTTGGATGGAGGAGTAAATAGAATTAGTATGGGACTTCAAGCTGTTCAAAATTCATTGCTTAAAGATATAGGGAGAATTCATAGTTTTAAACAATTTGAAGAAAATTTTAACTTAGCAAGAAAAGTGGGTTTTAAAAATATAAATATAGATTTAATGTTTGGACTTCCTAATCAAAGCTTAGATGAATGGAAAGAATCCCTTGAGGTTGTTGCAAAGTTAAATCCAGAACATATTTCTGCTTATAGTCTAATAGTCGAAGAAGGAACAGCATTTTATAAGCTCTGGGAAAGAAATAAATTAATATTACCTTCAGAGGAAGAGGAGAGAGAGATGTATTCAATAACTAAAGATGTATTAAATAGTTATGGTTATCATCAATATGAAATATCTAATTACGCAAAGGTAGGATTTGAATGTTATCATAATAAAGTTTATTGGAAGAATTATGATTACTTAGGAGTTGGCTCTGCTTCCACATCATTTATAGATGGTAAAAGGATAAAAAACATAGAAAATGTAAAAGCTTATATAGATAAAATAAATTCAGGCGAAGATATAATGGAACATATTACTATAAATACATTAGAAGATAGTATGGAAGAATTTATTTTTATGGGCTTGAGAATGATAGAAGGTATTAATATTAATGAGTTTAAAAAAAGGTTTGGAGTAAATATTGAAAGTATATATAAAGAGGTAATTGATAAAAATATTAATAATAAACTACTTCTTTTAGATAATTATAATTTAAGGTTAACTGAAAAGGGTATAGAGTTATCGAATTCTGTTATGAGTGATTTCATACTAACTTAATCATGATAGAAAAAAAGAGAAAATATTAGAAAAACAAAGAAAATAAAGGATAATTTTATAAATTTAAATGAGATTATTTATTTTATGCTCTAATCAAATTGACAAAAAAGTCAATAAGGAATATATTGATATTGTAGTCATTAGCACTCGATGATATTGAGTGCTAACAGGTAGAGGTGATATAATGGCTATTGATGAAAGAAAAATAAAAATACTTCAGGCTATCATTAATGACTATATCATGACAGGAGAGCCAGTAGGCTCAAGGACAATAGCTAAAAGATATGACTTAGGGGTTGGATCAGCTACAATTAGAAATGAAATGGCTGATTTAGAAGAAATGGGTTATTTAGAACAACCTCATACTTCTGCCGGAAGAGTACCTTCCAATAAGGGATATAGATTATATGTAGATAAACTAATGGAAACAGGAAGGCTCAGTAAGGACGAGGAATTAAAAATAAAGGAATATATAATTAATTCAGCAATGTATGAAGTTGATAAAATAGTAAAGCAGGCTTGTTCATTATTGTCAGAGCTTACAAATTTAACAACTATAGTACAAACACCTTCTGTAAGAAGTAGTTATATAAAATCCATTCAATTACTTCCGATAGATAGTCATAATTTGGTTTCTGTAATAGTAGCAGACAGTGGAGTTATTAAAAACCATAGAATAAGAGTAAATAATATGCCAAAGCCTGAAACTATCCAAATGATAAATAAAGTCTTAAATCTAAGACTAAGAAATTTAACTATTGAAGAAATTAACTTGGAAGTAATAAACAACCTAAAACATGAATTAGCTGGGTTTGATGAAGTTTTCAATGGATTACTTCCTGCCTTATATGAAACCTTAAAGGAATCTAATAATACAGAAGTATTTATTGAAGGGGCAACTAATATTTTTAATTATCCTGAATATAACAACATTGAAAAAGCAAAAGAAATTTTATCTTTAATTAATGATAAAGATAATTTGCTAGAGTTAATTGAACCAGGAAATGATATAACTATTAGAATAGGAGAAGAAAATTTCTTCCCTGAAGCAAAGGACTGTTCTATTATATCAGCAGAGTATTCTGTAGATGGCAGACCAATAGGAAAAATTGGATTAATTGGACCGAAGAGAATTAATTATTCTAAGGTTGTTGCAATTATGAATCAAGTTATGAAAGAGCTTAATAAAAGCTTAAGAAATCAAATTATAGAATAAAGAGATGAGGTGTTTTTGTGGAGGATATGAAGGAGAGAATAGACGATCAAGAAAGTTTAGAGAATACTAATGAGACTTATAATAAAGTTGATGAGAATGAAGAAGTAAACTCTAATCTTGAATCAGAAACAGATAGCTCTTCAAATAATATGGCAGAGGACTCTTCAGAAGATATAGCTTTTGAAAATAATGATAAGGAAAATGAATTAGATATTATGCGTAAGTTAAAGGATGAAAATAAGAAGCTAAACAATGAAGTAGAGGCTTTAAAAGAAAGACTACTTAGATTAACAGCAGAATATGATAATTATAGAAAAAGAACAGCTAAAGAAAAAGAAGGAATATACACGGATGCATGTACAGATGTGCTAAAGGAAATGATTCCTGTGCTAGATAATTTAGAGAGAGCAATTTCTGTTGAGGGAAGTGTTGAAGATATTAAAAAAGGAATAGAAATGACTATTAAAGGATTCAAAGCTTCTTTCGAAAAATTAGGAGTTGAAGAAATAGATGCAACTGGAGAATTTGATCCAAATTATCATCAAGCAGTAATGCATATTGAAGATGAGAATCTTGGAGCTAATTCAGTAGCGGAAGTATTCCAAAAGGGATATAAAAGAGGAGATAAGGTAATTAGATATAGCGTAGTAAAGGTAGCTAATTAATATTAAGACATATTAACTAAATTTTAATATATAATATATAGTTTTAGGAGGAAATATATTATGGGAAAAATAATAGGAATTGATTTAGGAACAACTAACTCATGTGTAGCTGTTATGGAAGGTGGGGAACCAGTTGTTATTAGTAACTCAGAAGGTGCTAGAACAACTCCATCAGTAGTTTCATTCCAAGCAAATGGTGAAAGATTAGTAGGACAAATAGCTAAAAGACAAGCGATTACTAATCCAGATAAAACAGTAATCTCTATTAAGAGACATATGGGAACCAATTATAAAGTTAATATAGATGGTAAAGATCATTCACCACAAGAAATATCAGCAATGATACTTCAAAAAATTAAGGCAGATGCTGAAAGCTATTTAGGAGAAAGTGTAACTCAAGCAGTTATAACAGTTCCTGCATACTTTAATGACTCTGAAAGACAAGCAACTAAAGATGCTGGTAGAATTGCAGGTTTAGAAGTTTTAAGAATAATAAACGAACCAACAGCAGCCGCATTAGCATATGGTCTAGATAAAATGGATACTAACCAAAAAATATTTGTTTACGACTTAGGTGGTGGTACATTTGATGTATCTATCCTAGAACTTGGTGATGGTGTATTCGAAGTTTTATCAACAAATGGAGATACTAAGCTAGGTGGAGATGACTTTGACGAAAAAATTATGGACTTTATTGCAGAGTCATTTAAAGCTGAAAATGGAATAGATTTAAGAAATGATAAGATGGCACTTCAAAGATTAAAAGAAGCTGCTGAAAAAGCAAAGATTGAATTATCTTCATCAATGCAAACTAACATAAACTTACCATTTATAACAGCTGATGCAACAGGTCCAAAGCATATAGATATGAACTTAACTAGAGCTAAATTCAATGAAATTACTCATGACTTAGTTCAAAGATCAATTGAACCAATGAAGAAGGCATTATCAGATGCAGGACTTTCATTAAGTGATATAGATAAAGTAATATTAGTTGGTGGATCTACAAGAATTCCAGCAGTAGTAGACGCTGTTAAGAACTTTACTGGAAAAGAACCTTCAAAGGGAGTTAACCCAGATGAATGTGTTGCAGTTGGAGCAGCAATTCAAGCAGGTGTATTAACTGGAGATGTTAAAGACGTATTATTATTAGACGTTACACCATTAACTTTAGGAATTGAAACATTAGGTGGAGTTGCGACACCACTTATTGAAAGAAATACTACAATTCCTACTAAGAAGAGTCAAACATTCTCAACTGCAGCAGATGGTCAAACATCAGTTGAAATTCATGTAGTTCAAGGTGAAAGACAAATGGCTGCTGATAATAAGACATTAGGAAGATTTACTCTATCTGGAATAGCTCCAGCCCCAAGAGGAATTCCACAAATCGAAGTTACATTTGATATAGATGCTAACGGATTAGTTAAAGTATCAGCTTTAGATAAGGCAACTAATAAAGAAGCAAATATTACTATTACAGCATCAACTAACTTAAGTGATGAAGAAGTTGAAAAGGCAGTAAAAGAAGCAGAAAAATTTGCTGAAGAAGATAAGAAGAGAAAAGAAAAAATAGAAGTTAAGAATAATGCAGACCAAGTTTCTTATCAAACAGCTAAGGCTTTAGAAGAATTAGGAGATAAGGTATCTGCTGATGAAAAAGCTACAGTTCAAGCTAAATTAGATGAATTAAATAAAGTTAAAGATGGCGAAGATTTAGAAGCTATTAAAAATGCAATGGAAGAATTAAATAAAGAATTCTATGCATTATCTTCAAAAATGTATCAAGCAGCTGGTGGAGCTGAAGGTTTTGACCCAAATAACATGGGTGGAGCAGGCTTTGATCCAAACAATATGGGTGGAGCAGGAAATACTTCACATGATGATAATGTAGTAGATGCAGATTTTGAAGTTAAAGACGATAAATAGTTGTAACTTATTAATGAGATATATATAATATATGAGGGAAGGCAAAAGTCGTCTTCCCTTTTATGAAGTTGAAAATGGTGGTGAAAATAGATGGCAAATAAGGACTATTATGCAGCCCTTGGGCTTGAAAAAGGAGCTTCAGAAGAAGAAGTCAAAAAAGCCTTTAGAAAGCTTGCTATAAAATATCATCCTGACAAGAATCAAGGCGATAAGGAAGCTGAAAATAAATTTAAAGAAATAAATGAAGCTTATCAAGTGCTTTCAGATCCAGAGAAAAAAGAAAGATATGATAGGTATGGAACAGCTGATTTCGATGGAAGTGGATTTGGTGCAGGTGGATTTGGCGGCTTTGATTTTTCAGAGATGGGTGGCTTTGGAGACATATTTGAAAGCTTCTTTGGAGGCGGCGGTGGCAGCGGAAGAAGAAGAAATGGCCCTCAAAGAGGTTCTGATTTAGAATATACAATTAATTTAACATTTGAAGAAGCAGTTTTTGGAGTTGAAAAGGAACTAACAATAGATAGAAGCGAATCTTGTGAATCTTGTAAAGGAACAGGTGCTAAAGCTGGTACTTCAAAAAAGACATGTCCAACATGTAATGGTCAAGGGCAAGTAAGAGTTCAAAGACAAACTCCGCTTGGAAGTTTTGTAAGTACTTCAACTTGTGATACTTGTCATGGTACTGGTACAATTATTGAAGAACCATGTACTACATGTCATGGAAGAGGTCATGTTAGAAAGACAAGAAAAATTACAGTTAATATTCCAGCTGGTGTAGATACAGGAAATGTTATGCCTTTAAGAGGACAAGGAAATCATGGTACAAATGATGGCCCACCAGGAGATTTATACGTAAAAATTAATGTGGCTCCTTCAAAGAAGTTTGTAAGAAAAGGAAATGATATATATATTGATGCTCATATATCTATGGGTAATGCTGCTTTAGGAACAGAAATAACTGTTGCTACAGTAGATGGAGATGTGAAGTACACAATTCCTGCAGGAACTCAATCAGGTACACTATTTAGATTAAAAGGAAAAGGGGTACCAAGAGTAAACTCATCTGGTAGAGGAGATCAATACGTTAAAGTAATAGTAGATATTCCTAAGAACTTAAATGAAAAGCAAAAGGATGCTTTAAAGGCATTTATGGAAGCTTGCGGAGAAAAAGTTGGAGAAGGAACATCTCATAAAAAAGGTTTAAAAGATTTATTTAAATAGAAAGAATTAGCTTAGCTAATTCTTTCAGTTTGTTGAAAAACCCCCTGTTTAAAAACAGAGGGTTTTTCTATTATTAGTTGTGGATAAAATTTAAGATTA
>NZ_JBNOOE010000018.1:0-62701 GCF_050585265.1 Clostridium nigeriense
ACCGCCGTGTACCAGGCCGGTACGCACGGTGGTGTGAGAGGACGGAAAATAAAATAATTATTTTCCTCCTACTCGATAAATAAAAGATTAGATTTATTATTGACATGAATGTATATTGGTATTAATATATGTATATAGGTAATATATACACTTTATATACACTTGGAGGTGAAAAATTGAATATTATCATTAGTAATTCTTCGCAAATTCCATTATATGAACAAATAGAAAGTCAAATAAAAAATCAAATTGTTAATATGGTTTTAAAGCCAGGGGAGCCTTTGCCATCTATTAGAACTTTAGCAAAGGAATTGAAGGTTAGTATTATAACTACTAAAAGAGCTTATGAAGAGTTAGAAAAAGAAGGGTTTATAAAAACTGTAGTAGGAAAAGGGACATTTGTAGCTGAAGCAAATAATGAAAGATTAAGAGAAGTGGCAATGTATGAGATAGAAAATAAATTAGAAGATGCTTTAATATCAGCTAAAGCAATAGGATTAACATTAGAAGAAACATTAGATATAATAAGAAGCTTATATGGGGAGGTTTAAATATGGAAGCTATTGAGATTAGAGGTTTAGAAAAAGAATATAAAAATTTTAAGTTAGATATTAAAGAGTTAATTGTAAAGAAAGGATATATTACTGGTTTTATAGGGCCTAATGGTTCAGGAAAGACAACTACAATTAAAGCTATTATGAATATGATTAATATTGACTCAGGAGAAGTTTTAGTTCTTGGAGAGAATATATTTAATAATGTAAATATTAAAGAAACAGTCTCCTTTGTAGGAGATACATATGGATTTTTAGAAGAAAATAAGGTCAAAAATATTAAACGTTCAGTTTCAAGATTTTATAAAATTTGGGATAATGACCTTTATAATAAATTGATTAATAAATTTAATATTAATGAAGATTCTATTTATGGAAAATTATCTAAAGGTAAAAAGAAACAATTTGAATTAGCTATGGCTTTAGCTAGAAAGCCAAAAGTTTTAATAATGGATGAACCTACTGCAAATTTAGATCCAGTAGTTAGAAATGAATTTTTAGAAGTTTTGCAAGAGCAAATGGAAAATGAAGATAGTACTGTTTTTTATTCAACTCATATAACTAGTGATTTAGAAAAGTGTGCTGATTATATAATTTTTATCTATAAAGGTAAGCTAATATTATATGGAGAAAAAGATTTAATATTAGAAAGCCATTCAATTATTAAGGGGAAAAAAGAAATTTTGGATATAGATACAAAAAAGGAATTTGTATCAATTAAAACAAGTGGATATAACTTTGAAGGCCTAACAGCTAACAAGGCAAAAGCCTTTGAGATATTTGGCAAAGAAGTAATATATGAAAAGGCTACACTAGAAGATATTATGGTCTATTATACAGGGAGGGAATAGTATGAGTAGAATTATAAATTTAATATTATTACAGTTCGAAACTGTATTTGCATTAAAAAAATATATGGGAATAATATTAGCTATAGCGATATTTATGGTATTTACACAACCAAATATGCTTCAATTTGTAGGTGTTCTCTTTATAATGGCAACTTGTTATAATTCAGCATTTTACGAAGAAAAAAGCAAATCAAACTACTTAATACATTCATTGCCGGTAAAAAGTAACGAATATATTTTATCTAAATATATATTTGTAGGAATTAATACTATAATATCAATGATGATATCATCTATAATATATATGTATATGACAATCATTAATAAAGGAGATTTAGGACCGTTATGGGCATTAATGTTAACGATAGCTGGGATAGGAATATTTATGATGAGCATATTAATTCCTTTAGAGATATTATTGGGTTTCGAAAAAGGAAGAATTGCCTTAGTATTTTTAACAGTTTTTCCTTTAGTATACTCAACAGAATTAACTAAAATTCTAGCTACAATAAATTTTAATAACAATATTTTTATAGCACTAATTATGCTTTGTATAATTACATTAATTTTATCTTCGTATTATATAACATCAAATTTATATGCAAAAAAAGATATTCAATAACATAGAAATATATCATAGTGTGGCGACTTGGAGCAAAGCGACGGAGCAAGCACTATGATATATTTCTATTATTGTTATTTAAAGATAAAAATTAAAATTTGAAGAATTAAAATTAATGGAATTCCTACTGTGAATTTTAAGTGTTTAGTTTTATGTCTAAATGTATACATACCTAAAAGAGTTCCTAAGCTTCCTCCTAAAGTTGATAATAAAAATAAAGATGATTCCTTGATTCGCCACTTATGTTTAATAGCTTTTCTCTTATCTATATAAATAGTAATAAAAGCAATAGTATTAATTAAAATTAAATAATAAAATAAAATATTTTTCATAATAATCTCCTGTAAAATTTATTTTATAGATTAATTATATACTGGAACAATTTTTATAGAAATAAAAATTATTTAATTTAATTATAAAGAGTTAAATTAAATATTTTTAAAAAATTTTAATTATAATAAATTTATTGTTCTAATTTTTTTATTTATATGATATATTGTACATATAAATTTGGCATTATAGAATATTATATTAAAATTGAGGTGGAATTATGAAGAAAAATGAATATGGTTTATTTACTGCCATAGGTATGATAGTAGGTATAGTAATTGGATCAGGTATATTTTTTAAGAGTGATAATATACTTGTTGCAACAAATGGTAGTATAAGTCTAGGAGTTATAGTTTTCTCCATAGCTGCTTTGGGAATTATATTTGGAAGTTTAACTATTTCAGAGCTTGCTTCTAGGGAAAGTAGACCAGGGGGAATAATAACATATGCAGAATATTCTTATAATGAATCTGCAGCATGTGCATTTGGATGGTTTCATACATTCTTGTATTATCCAACTTTAATTGCTGTAGTTTCATGGGTTGCAGGAATATATATATGTATGTTATTTGGAATTGATGGTGGACTAGCTATTAATATAGCTATTGGATTTGTATTTATAGTAATGTTTTATATTATAAACATATTATCAGGAAAATTAGGTGGCTATTTTCAAAATGTATCGACAGTCATTAAAGTTATTCCTTTAATATTGATTGCATTAGCTGGTGTATTTTTTGGAAATCCAAATGTAATTAATATTGGTGATGTTACTCATATGAAGTCAGCAACATGGATGGCAGCAATAGCTCCAATTGCATTTTCTTTTGATGGTTGGATAATAGCTACATCTATTGGACATGAAATAAAAGATTCAAAAAAGAATCTTCCAAAAGCTTTAGTAATTGCTCCATTATTTATATTAATAATATACGTTTTGTATTTTGTTGGAATTAGTATATATGTAGGACCTGAAAAAATAATGGCTTTAGAAGATGCACACGTTAATTTAGCAGCTAATATGTTATTTGGTGCATGGGGTGCTAAAATCATATTAACATTTGTAGTTGTTTCAATTTTAGGAACTTTAAATGGACTTATTATGGGTCATATAAGAATGCCTTATTCATTAGCAATTAGAGGTATGTTTCCTAAATCTGAAAAAATAAAAAAAATTAATGAAAAGATAGGAATGCCAATTTATTCAGCAATTATAGCTTTTATAATAACTTTAGTTTGTTTAATAATTCATTATATAACTCAAAAAAATAATTATTTACCAAATGCAGATGTGTCTGAAATATCTATAACTGTAAATTATTTATTATACATATTATTGTATTTCAAAGTTTTTAAAATGGGTTTAAGTGGAGAAATTAAAGGAGTTTGGAAGGGTAAAATTAATCCAATATTAGCATCAGTAGGATCACTTATAATTTTCTTTGGTAGTTTTACAAATCCATTATTTTTAGTGTTTATTGCAATTTGTGGAGCTTTATTGTTAGGAGCAATTATATTTTGGAAATTTAAAGAAAAATCTATTTAATATGATAATAAAAAATCTACATATTAGACTTGAATTTATAAAGTCTAAGAAATTTATCTAAAAAAGAAGGGGTAACCTTCTTTTTTGTATATATAATAAATTTTATGTTATTATTAAATAAAAAATAAATAAGTAATTGGGGGATGGGAATATGAAGAGAATATTAGAAGCCATTAAAAATTTTTTTTATGGCGTTTTAGTAGCATTATTTACTATAGGAATTTCAACTATTATATCTTTAAATTTAAAGTTTATTTATAATTTGTCTATAGATAAATATAACTTAGATAAAGTTGGACAAGTATCTAAAGAAATGCTTATTAAGGATTATAGTACATTAATTAATTATTTACAAAATCCATTTGTAGATAAGTTGAAGTTTGAAAATTTTTCTATGAGCAATAATGGAGAGTTTCATTTTTATGAAGTCAAGAAAATATTTTTATCAATTTATCTTTTAACATTTATAATTTTAATATTTTTTATTATTTTATTTATTATAAGAAGAAATAAAAAGAAAAAAAATAATATTTATAAGCTATTTAATTATGGAGTTAATACACTTACATGTATAATAGTTGTACTTTTATCAGCTATATTTATTGATTTTTCAAAAGCATTTATTATATTTCATAAGATATTTTTTAATAATGACTATTGGATTTTTGATGAAAGAACAGATCCTATTATAAAAGTTTTACCAGAAGAAGTTTTTATGTTATATGCAATAGTCATAATTTTCATAATAATAGCCAATATATTTATATGTAAATTATATTATTATAAAAAGACTTTCAGTAAGAAAAATAAAGAAGATAAAAGTATATCAGCATAGGGATTATTCTTATATAAAAACAAAATGGAACTGACATAAGCAGCTCCATTTTGTTTAATTTGTAAGTAAAAATTACAAAGCTAATTTAAATATTTCTAAAGCTTCCTTTTCTCTTATTTCTACAAAGTTACCAACATGATCACAATAAGCAACTAGTTTTTTAGACATTTCTTCAATGCGATTATCATCAATATCTACATGACTTAATCTAGTTGGTAAATCCATATCAGTAAAGAAGTTTTCAAGTGCCTCTATCCCCTTTAAAGAAGTTTCCTCAAGATTGTTAATATTAATATCAATATTAAATACTCTATTAGCAAATTGAGCAAACCTATTTAAATCATGTTTATATACATATTTCATCCAAGCAGGGAAAAGTATTGAAAGCCCTGCACCATGTGCTATATCATAAATACCGCTTAGTTCATGTTCAATATCATGAGTTGCCCAATCACCAATTCTTCCCATACTTAAAGAGTTATTATGAGCTATCATGCCTGATAGCATAATTTCAGCTCTTGCATTATAGTCATTAGGGTCTATGTTTAATCTTAAAGCATTTTCAATTATAGCTTTTAAAGTACCTTCGCATAATCTATCTGTTAAGTCAACATGCTTTTCATTAGTAAAGTATCTTTCAAGAATATGGGCTATCATATCGGAAATCCCACAAGAAGTTTGATATTTTGGTAGAGTAAAAGTAAGTTCTGGATTCATAATTGAAAAAACAGGTCTTAGAGAAGGGTGGCCAGTACTTCTTTTATACCACCCATCTTCGTTAGTTATAACACAACCAGAGCTTGTTTCACTACCGGCTGCTGGAATAGTTAATATAGTTGCAACATTTAAACAAGGATGATTAATAGAAGTATCTATAAATAAATCCCAAACATCACCATCATAATTTACTCCAGCAGCAATTGCTTTGGCAGAATCTATGACACTTCCTCCTCCAACAGCGAGGATAAAGTCTATATTATTTTTTCTACAAATTTCAATACCTTCTTTAACTAAAGAAAGCCTTGGGTTAGGTTTAACTCCAGAAAGTTCAACTATTTCAATATTTTCATTTTTCAAATATGAAATAACTTTATCATATAATCCACTAGATTTTATACTACCTCCACCATAATGAAGTAAAATTTTATTAGTATATTTTTTTATTTCCTTACCGATTTTTTCTTCAGTATTTTTGCCAAAGATAATTTCTGTATCATTTTTGTAATTAAAATTTCTCATAAATCCTCCTAAATAAATATATTTATATATTAATAATACTTTATATATTAGAGTCTTTCAAATAAAAAGAAATATAGTTGTTTATTTCATAAGTTTTTTTATAGTGGAAAGCTTATTGTTGTATGGGGCAAATCTAATAGGAAGCTCAAAAAAAGTTCCTCTTTTTATAATTGATTTTTTATGGGAAAATGTTTCAAAACTTGCCTTACCATGATATTGACCAATTCCACTAGTACCTACACCACCAAAGGGAATGTAGGAAGAAGCAACATGAATAATAGTATCATTAATAGTTGATCCTCCAGAAGAAATATTTAATAATACTTTTTCAATAGAGGATTTATTTTCTGAAAAATAGTATAAGGCTAATGGTTTTTCTTTTAATCTAATAAATTTTATAGCCTCATCTAGAGTTGAATATTCTACAATAGGTAGAATTGGACCAAATATTTCATCTTCCATAACTTTAGAGTTATCCTTAATATTTACTAGAATGGTAGGTTCTAAATATAGATCTTCATCATAAAAAGAGCCACCAAAGTATACTTCACCATCAGTAAGATATTCTTTTAGCCTATTTAATGAGTTTTTGTTTATAACTCTAGGAAAGTCAGGGCTAGATTTAATATCATTTCCAAATTGGCTTGTAATTTCTTTTGCTAAGGCCTTTAATAATTTATTTTTAATGCTGCTTTCAACTAATATATAATCAGGAGCTACACAAGTTTGGCCTGAATTTAAAAATTTACCCCATACAATTCTTTTAGCAGCTAAGTCTATATTAGCTGTGCTATCTACTATACAAGGACTTTTCCCTCCTAATTCTAATGTAACAGGAGTTAGGTTTTTTGAGGCTTTCTCCATAATAATTTTGCCAACTCGTACACTTCCAGTAAAGAATATATAATCAAATTTTAAATCTAATAAATAAGAAACAGTTTCCTTTCCACCTAAAGGATCAATAACTGAAATATAGCTTTCATCAAAGTTATTATTTATTAGTTTCTCTAGAAGTAAAGCAGTTTTTTGGCTATTTTCAGAAGGCTTAATTATTGCACAATTTCCAGCGGAAATAGCACCTATTAAAGGAGCTATAATAAGCTGAAATGGATAGTTAAAAGGTCCGATGATTAAAACAACGCCATAAGGTTCCTTATATATATAACTTTTTGCAGGAAAATGTATTAGAGGAGTTTTCTTTTTCTCCCTTTTTGCCCAAGATTTTAGTTTTTTTATATGAAGGTTAATTTCATCATATACTATTCCTATTTCAGTGGCATAAGACTCAAAGTTCGATTTTTTTAGATCTTTGTATAATGCCTCCATTATCTCTTCTTCATTTTCTTTGATAATAAGTTTAAGTTTTTTTAAAGTATTAATTCTAAAATTTAAATCATTAGTTTTATTAGTATAAAAAAAGTTTTTTTGACTATTAAATATATTTAATATTTTCTCCATAATAACCTCCAAGGTATCACATTATAAATAAATTAACATAATAATATATATTAATTATATCATTTTATATTTAATAGAATGATATATTTTTATTAATTGAAAGATACATAGATAAATGTTAAAATAAAGATACCCTATAGAGGTATAGTAATATGGAGGTATTAAATTGGAAGAAGAAAATGAAAAGATAAGAAAAGACATTATTAATAGACTTAAAAGAATTGAAGGACAAGTAAAGGGAATTCAAGGTATGCTTGAAAAAAACGTTTGCTGTTCAGATATACTAGTACAAATTTCAGCTATTAGATCAGCTATAAATAGAGTCGGAGGACTAACTATTGAATATTATGCTAATAATTGCTTAAATATAGAAGAAGGATCAATGGAACAGGAAACCTTAAAACAACTTATTAAAACTATTAATACTTTTGTAAAATAAATATAATAATTTTCAAAAAAAGTATTTACATTTTTATAATAAGATGATATTATTTATTTCAACAAAATATTGTATATAGAGGCAATGAAGAGAAGAAGTAGAGTTAATGTATCTTCAAAGAGAGTTCTACCATGGCTGAAAGTAGAATAAGAAAGTTAATTTGAATAACATCTCTGAGCTATACCCCGAAAGATAACAACTAGTAGGCGGTAATCAGGTTCACCTGTTATAGTGATAGAGTATCTAAGTTTACTTATGTACTTGATAAGGTTATTATTGTGAAATAATAACGAATTAAGGTGGCAACATGGAATTTTACTTTCATCCTTTTATAGGATGAAAGTTTTTTTATTTTATAAAATAAATTACTAATAGATTAAAGGGGGATTTTTCTATGAAAATCGAAGGAATAATAGTACCAAAGGATTATAAAAGTAACACTACATTAATTGAAACAGAAGTAAACATTAAGAAAATTAAAGATTTTTTTGAAAAGACTTTAGCAGAAAAATTAAATTTAACTAGAGTTTCAGCACCTTTATTTGTAGATGCTAAAAGTGGTGTAAATGATAATTTAAATGGGGTAGAGAGACCTGTTAAATTTGATATATTAGCAACTGGCGAAGAGGTTGAAATAGTTCATTCTTTAGCTAAATGGAAAAGATTAAGTCTATATAGATATGGATTTAATGTAGGAGAAGGTTTATATACAGATATGAATGCAATTAGAAGAGATGAGGAATTAGATAATTTACATTCAATTTATGTAGATCAATGGGATTGGGAAAAAATCATAACTAAAGAAGATAGAAATGAAGAAAAATTAAAAGAGATAGTTAAAGATATATATGATGTTTTTAAGAAAACTGAAAAATATGTTCATAGTGATTTGATTAAAGAAGAGGATAAACTTCCAGAGGATATTTTCTTTATTACAACTCAGGAGTTAGAAGATATATATCCTGATTTAACTCCAAAGGAAAGAGAAGATGCTATATGTAAAGAACATAAGGCTGTATTTATAATGAAAATTGGAGATACTTTAAAATCTGGAAAAAAGCATGATGGAAGAAGTCCAGATTATGATGATTGGAGCCTAAATGGAGATATACTATTTTGGTATCCATTATTAGAAAGAGCAGTAGAGCTTTCATCAATGGGTATTAGAGTAGATAAAAAAGCATTAGATTATCAGTTAAGTGTTTCTGGTAATGACAATAGAAGAGAATTAGAATTTCATAAGCTTTTATTAAAAGAAGAGCTTCCATTTACTGTTGGAGGAGGAATAGGACAATCTAGAATTTGCATGTTCTTTTTAAATAAAGCTCATATTGGAGAAGTTCAAGCAAGTACATGGGATGATAAAAATATGAAAATATGTAGAGAATACGATATAAAACTATTATAAGCAATTTAATTTGATGCAACTAATATTTATCGCAGATTATGCCTTATGAAAATTATTGACAATTTTTTATAATTATCTATAATGAGTGTATAAATAATTATTGAAAGATAAATGTTAGCTTATGGAAAATTAAGTTTAATATAAATAAAGGAGGCGGGTTTATGAAAACATTTGTTGATGAAAATACATGTATATCTTGTGGATTATGTGAAGGAATTTGTCCAGAAATATTTACATTAGAAACAGGAGTATCTACTGCAAAAGAAGGAGATGTTCCTGCAGAGTTTGAAGATGCTACAAGAGAAGCTTGCGACAGCTGTCCAGTAAGTGCAATATCAGTAGAAGAATAATACACAAGAAAAAGCCACATATTTCTTAAATATGTGGCTTTTTCTTTGCTAATTTTTCTAATTCACGAACTTCTCTTTTCTTTTTTGCAGACATAAAAAGTCTAGTTAAAGTAGATACAAAAATTATTCCTAATGCTAGGGAGCCAGCATTAGCCATGGTATGTAAACCCAATTCAATAGATTCCATAATGTTCCCATTGATTGCCTCATACATAGTATAGTACATTCCACCGCCTGGAACCAAAGGGATTAATGCACAAATAATTAAAGTGGTAACAGGAGTTTTTAAAACTCGAGCCATTATTTCTGAATAAATACTAAAAATAATAGAGGCTATAAAAAAGGAAGAAGTTGTATCAAATCCTAGATTCTCAAAGTATAAACTAATAAACCAACTTATACCACCACCTAATCCAGCATAAAAAAGTTTATATCCTTTAATGTTAAATAATATTCCAAAACCAAGGGTAGCAAAAAAAGCAAAGATCGATTGCGTAATCATTGTTGCATTACTCATTATAATCCTCCAAATGTAGAAATCCAAAAGCTAAGTACTGCTCCTGTTCCAACAGCAATTGATATTGCAACTAAAAAAGCTTCAACTGCTCTAGTTGATCCTGCTAATAAATCGCCAGAAATAGTGTCACGTATAGCATTAGTAATAGCAAGACCTGGAACTAATAGCATTATAGATCCAATAATAGTCTTATCAATATCATTTATAAGGTTCAGTTTTAAAAATATAATTGCCATTATTGCAGTTGTTCCTGCACATATGCTATTAATAAAAAATTGATTTATTTCTAGGGTAGCAAATTTTATAGATAATGACTTTATGACAAGTCCAATAAAAAATGCAGCTATTGCTTCAGGGACTTTTCCACCAAAAAGAAAAACAAAGCAAAATGCACCTAGAGCAGAAATTAGTATAGCTGTTTTATCATTGTATCTTTCACCATTATTAATTATTTTAAGTTGTTCTTTTAATTCTGAAACTGTTAATCCTTTATTAATTATGTTTCTCGATAAATCATTAACCTTATCTACTTTATTTAAATCTATAGTCCTAGTTGAAACTCTTCTGATAAGAGAATGGGTTTTCCCGTTATGGCAAATTGAAACCATTATTCCAGTAGTAGTTACAAAACTTTCTGCTTCTTCTATACCGTAAATTTTGCATATTCGCCATATGATTTCCTCAGCTCTATAAGTTTCTCCACCGGACTCAAGCATAATTTTTCCAGCAAATGTGGCTACATGAAGTATTTCATTTAAATCCATAAGATATACTCCTTATAACTAAAATTTCTTAAGGTATTATAACATATTGAATATTGTATAGTATACACTACTTTATATATTTAATAATAAAAAAGAAAAAATAATAAAAATAATAATTAATTACATATTTTAATTGATTATTATTGGAATTAAATTTATAATTTATTAAAAAGTATATTCTAAAATCTTAAATTGGGGTGATAAAATGAATTTTGAAAATCTTTCAAAGGAAGATAAAGTTATTAACGAATTAATTAATAAGGAATTAAAAAGACAGCAAGATGGAATTGAATTAATTGCATCTGAAAATTTTGCTTCTAAAGCTGTTATGGAAGCGATGGGATCATATCTTACTAATAAATATGCAGAAGGATATCCAAACAAAAGATACTATGGTGGATGTCACGTAGTAGATGAAATTGAAGATATAGCTAGAGAAAGAGCGAAAGAACTCTTTGGATCAGAGCATGCAAATGTTCAGCCTCATTCTGGATCACAAGCTAATATGGCAGTATATTTATCAGTACTTGAATATGGGGATACGGTATTAGGAATGGATTTAAGTCATGGAGGTCACTTAACTCATGGTTCACCAGTTAATTTCTCTGGTAAGCTTTATAATTTTGTTTCTTATGGAGTGAATAAAGAGACAGAAACAATTGATTATGATGAAGTTAGACAAATTGCATTGAAACATAAACCTAAGCTAATTGTAGCAGGCGCTAGTGCATATTCAAGAATAATTGACTTTAAAGCTTTTAGAGATATTTGCGATGAGGTTGGATCTTATTTAATGGTTGATATGGCTCATATAGCAGGATTGGTTGCAACAGGAGCACATCCATCACCAGTTCCATATGCAGATTTTGTTACATCAACCACTCATAAAACATTAAGAGGACCAAGGGGAGGTATGATACTTTGCAAAGAAAAATATGCAAAGCAACTTGATAAGACTATTTTCCCAGGAATACAAGGAGGACCTCTAATACATACTATAGCAGCAAAAGCAGTATGTTTTAAAGAAGCATTAGATTCATCTTTTAAGGAATATATAAATAATGTTGTAGGTAACTGTAGCATATTAGCTAATGAATTAAAGAAGTATGGATTTAAAATTGTTTCTGGTGGTACAGATAACCATTTGATTTTAGTAGATTTAAATAATAAAGATGTTACTGGGAAGGATGCAGAAATTTTATTGGACTCAATAGGTATTACAGTAAATAAGAATACAGTTCCTAATGAAACAAAGAGTCCATTTATAACATCTGGAATTAGAATTGGAACAGCAGCAGTTACAACTAGAGGATTTAATGAAGAAGATATGAAGGAAATAGCTTCTATTATAAATGATGCTCTTTCTGTAGAAAATCCTAATATAGAAAGTCTAAAAGCTAGGGTAAAAACTTTATGTGAAAAACACCCTTTATATAATTATTAATATGTAGATTTATTATGTTTTACCTGTTAAAACTGTTATAATATATATATAATATTTTTACTATAAAGGAGAAATTCAATGAAGTTAATATCATGGAATGTTAATGGAATAAGAGCTTGTGTTACAAAAGGCTTTTTAGATTATTTTAATGAAATGGATGCAGATATATTTTGTATTCAAGAAAGCAAACTTCAATCAGGTCAAATAGATTTAAACTTAGAAGGTTATCACCAATATTGGAATTATGCTGAAAAAAAAGGTTACTCAGGTACAGCAATATTTACTAAAGAAGAGCCTTTAAATGTTTCATATGGTATTGGTATAGAAGAGCATGATAAAGAAGGAAGGGTTATTACCTTAGAGTTTGATAAATTTTATATGGTAACAGTGTATACACCTAATTCTAAAAATGAACTTGCTAGACTAGATTATAGAATGGTTTGGGAAGATGCCTTTAGAGAATATTTATTAGAGCTAGATAAGAAAAAACCTGTGGTAGTTTGTGGTGATTTAAATGTTGCACATAAAGAAATAGATTTGAAAAATCCTAAAACTAATTTAAGAAATGCAGGCTTTACAGAAGAAGAAAGAAGTAAATTTACAGAATTATTAAATTCAGGATTTATAGATACATTTAGATATTTTTATCCAGATGTAACAGGAGCATATTCTTGGTGGTCATATAGGTTTAAAGCAAGAGAAAAGAATGCTGGATGGAGAATTGATTATTTCTTAGTATCAAATTCTTTAAAGGATAAGTTAGAAGATGCTAAAATTCATACAGAAATTTTAGGTTCAGATCACTGTCCTGTAGAAGTTACAATTAATATTTAGATTAATTTAAAGTTACTTTACCATTTTTAATATAATGATAAAGTAACTTTATTACATTTATAGAGAAAAATAACATTATAATAAATGGGGGTGATGTATTGTCAATTAATTAAGTTAATAAATGATAACGAATAATTTGAACAAGCCTTGGAAATTATAATATTAATTATTATAATTTTGGAGGTTAAAATGAAAAAATTTAGAAAAATAAGTTTATTTTTATTAACAATAGTATTTTTAAATTTAAATGCTAAGTTATCTTTTGCATATAATGCAGGAGAAAGTCAAAAACAATTTACTATTTGTATTGATCCAGGACATCAAAAGAAAGGTGATAGTAAATTAGAATCTGTTTCTCCTGGTTCAGGAAATAAAAAACCTAGGGTATCGCAAGGAACAGAAGGAGTAGGAACAAAAAAGGCTGAGTATGTAGTGAATTTAGAAGCATCAGTTATATTAAAAGATATTTTATCTAATAAAGGATATAATGTTATCATGACTAGAGAAAGTCATGAGGTTAATATAAGTAATGCCGAAAGAGCTGAAATAGCAAATAACTCAAAGGCAGATATGACTATTAGAATCCACTGCGATAGTTTAAAGGATGGAAGTAAAACAGGAGCAACTATATTAGTTCCATCTAGTAAGGAAAGTAATACTAAAGCTATTTATGAAGAAAGTAATAAATTTGCCAATATATTAAAGGAAGATTTAAAAAATAAAGGTATAAAAGTAAATGGAGTTTTTGAAAGAAGTGATATTACAGGGTTTAATTGGTCAACAGTACCAGTTATAATATTAGAAATGGGATTTATGAGTAATTATAGCGAAGATAAGATGTTATGTGATGAAAATTATCAAAAAAAACTTATGAATATAGTTGCAGATTCATTAGATAAATACAAGGAAATGAGTAATTAAAAATTAATGTATATTAGAGTTAATAATTATTTTATAGGTAAGGTGAATAAAAATGAAAAAGAAAATTAGTTTAATTTTAAGTATGGGATTATTAATATTCAGTTTAAGTGGATGTACTAATAATAATCAATCTTTAGATAATACAAATAATAATGAAAAAGAAGTAACCATTACCATTGCTGCAGCAGCAAGTTTAAAAAATTGTATGGATGATAAATTAATTCCTATGTTTAATGAGAAGTATCCTAATATCAAAGTACAAGCAACTTATGATAGTTCAGGAAAATTACAAAGTCAAATTGAAGAAGGTGCAGATATAGATATATTTATGTCTGCGGCAAAAAAACAAATGAATGCATTGAAGGAAGAAGGACTAATTGAAGATGAATCTATAGTGGAGCTTGTTGAAAATAAAATAGTGCTAATTGTCCCAAAGGGAAGTGATAATGGAATAAAAAACTTTGAAGACATATTAAAATCTGATAAAATTGCTATAGGAGATCCAGCTAGTGTACCAGCAGGACAATATGCTCAGGAATTATTTGAAAATTTAAATATTTGGGATGAAGTAGTTCTTAAAGCAAGTTTAGGAACCAATGTTACAGAGGTTTTAAATTGGGTCGCTGAAGCTAGTGCTGATTCGGGGGTTGTTTACTCAACAGATGCTATTTCAAATGATAAAGTTGAAGTTGTAGCAGAAGCTCCTGAAGGGAGTGTTTCTAAAGTAATATATCCAATAGGAATAATAAAGAACAGTAAAAATAAATATACGGCTAAGATTTTTAATGATTTTCTACAAACAGATGAAGCGTTAAAGGTATTTGAGTCTTATGGATTTTCATCAAATAAATAGGAGAATGTAATGGATATATCGCCAATAATAATTTCGTTAAAAACTGCAACTATATCAATGATCTTCACATTTTTATTAGGTGTTTTTATAGCAAAGTTTATTGTAAATATAAGGTATGAAAAAGTGAAAATGATTTTAGATGGAATTTTAACATTACCATTAGTTTTACCACCAACGGTAATGGGGTTTTTCCTATTAATTGTTTTTGGAGTTAATAGACCTATAGGAAAGATGTTATTAGATTTTCTTGGAGTTAAAATAGTTTTTTCTTGGTCTGCTACTGTAATTGCTTCCATAGTAATATCATTTCCTCTTATGTATCGTTCTGCAAGAGGAGCTTTTGAGCAAGTGGATAAAAATTTAATTATGGCTGCAAGAACATTAGGGATGTCAGAAAGAAAGATTTTTTGGAGTATTATTATGCCAATGGCACTACCTGGAGTTGCAGCAGGAGGCATTTTAGCATTTGCAAGGGGCTTAGGCGAGTTTGGAGCTACGGCTATGATAGCAGGAAATATTGCTAATAAAACAAGAACATTGCCATTAGCAATTTACTCTGAAGTATCAGCAGGAAATATGGATATAGCTTTAAACTATGTATTAATTGTTACTCTGATTTCATTTGTAGTTGTTGTTTTAACAAATTATTTTACTATAAAAGAAAGAAAATATTTGAAATAAGGAAGAAGATAATGAGTTTATTTGTAGATATAAAAAAGAAGTTAAAGGGATTCTATCTTAATGTTTCTTTTGAAACAAATGGTGATTATCTTGGAATCCTAGGGGCCTCTGGAAGTGGGAAAAGTATGACACTTAAATGTATTGCAGGAATTGAAACTCCTGATGAAGGTATTATAGTGTTAAATGGAAAAGTATTATTTGATTCTAAGAATAAAATTAATTTAAAGCCTCAAGAAAGAAATATTGGATATTTATTTCAAAATTATGCTTTATTTCCCAATATGACAGTTGAAGAAAATATAGGAATAGGCCTTGTTACATCTAAAAGTGAAAAGAAGAAGAAAGTAAATGAAATGATTAATTTATTTGATTTGCAAGGACTTGAAAAAAAATATCCTAATGAGCTTTCTGGTGGGCAACAACAAAGGGTTGCTCTAGCTAGATGTATAATTTATAAACCAGATATATTGATGCTTGATGAACCATTTTCTGCATTAGATTCATATCTAAAAGAAAAACTTCAAACAGAAGTTTTAGAGCTTCTAAATATTTATGAAGGTGAAGTTTTAATGGTAACTCATAGTAGAGATGAAGTTTATAAATTTTGTAAAAATATAGTTGTAGTTGAAAAAGGAAATTCTATTTTAATTGGCAATACTAAAGAGATTTTTGAAAATCCTAAAATTAAAGAGGTAGCAATTCTTACGGGGTGTAAAAACATTTCAAGATGTGAAATTATATCTGATAATAAGGTGTATGCTTTAGATTGGGATATTACTTTAGAAGTTGAACAAAAGATTAATAATAAAATAAATTATATAGGAATTAGAGCACATAATTTTGAAATTATCGATAACATTTGTGAAAATAGCAAAAGAAATATTATAGAATGTAAAATAGATAAAATAGTAGAAGATGTATTTGAATATAACATAATGTTTAAAAATAAAAATTCAAATATAAAAAGTGACACCAGTATAATTTTATATAAAGTGAAAAAAGAAGAATGGGATAATAGAAAAAATAAAGAAAATTTATATTTAATATTACCAGAAAATTCACTTTTATTTTTAGAGTAATTAAAAATAATTATTACCTTTAGTGTATAAAGAGATAAATATTGTATGACAGATCAATGAATACAATATTTATCTCTTTTTTACTCTTTAGAAATTATAAAGATGTTACCATGTGAATAACTTTTTTGCAATTTCTTTCCTTCAGCCTTGAAGTGCTTCTATTAATTACGATGGCTTGGAGCTTGTGACGGAATAAGCAAAATTATATAGAAGCACTTTTTTAGTAGTGAACATGTATAAGATGAAATTTAATATTATCGTTACTCCAACCTAAATCATAAGGAACTAAAAGCCTATTAGTATTATGACAAGTTACAAGAGGATATCCCTTAGAATCAAATCCTGTTACTGTGGATACGTGAGTTATTCTTCCTTTCTTCTCATATGCTACGAAATCACCTGGCCTCATATTAAAGGCAGCCTTATAAACTTGTTCGTAGGAGCCTTTAGCAATATAGGAAGCTCTACCACTATTAACCATATAGTTTTTAAAGCCTTGAGCATTTAACCAAGCTTTTGTACCTGCTTTAGCAGCATAATTCCATGTGGAGTTTTTGTTGAATCCACCTCCTTCAAATAATATTTGAGAAGCAAAATTTGCACAATCTCCACCATCAGGATTATGGTCTTTATAGTTAGAATTATATTTAAAGGTAAAATCTTCATCTTCAGAAACTCCACAGTATTTATGTGCATAATCTATTGCATTTTGTATTTTTTCATTAGGAGTATATTCGGGAGCTTTTTGGCTTAATATATATTCTTTTATTTCTTCAGATTTTAAATTCTTTAATTCTAAAGAATCTGCAAAGGGATCAGTATACCATTCTTTAGTTATAATATATTTATCTCCTTGCTTTTTTAAATTTAAATAATGATTAGTTCCAAGTCTAAAATGATTAACAGTTTCTGGGCTATCTATGTAATAATAATTGAAATCTGTTGCAACATCACAAATAACACCATAAAGGTTAGGTTCTTTTTCAGCAACTTTTCTAATCTTTACTATTGATTCTATATTTTTAAATTTTACAGCTTGTTTTTCTGACCAATTAATTAAATATTGAGTTTTTTTAGCTTCGCTTTCATAGGCCCATAAACTAACTTTAATATCTAAATCATAGAATCCCTTAAGAAGTTCAGTGTCAGCTGAAACTATTGCTGTATTTCTTTGTGCAAATAAGTTTTCTAATAAATCCTTAAATTCTTTTTTTACCTCATCAGATGAATAATCTACTTTTGAGGAGTTAGACTCATCTTCAAAGGCTAAACAAGTTGAAATAGGAATTATATTAAAAGTAAGTAAAGCAATTAAGATTATATTAATTAATTTCAACTTCAAAAATTTCCTTCTCCTTTCGTTTAAACTTTAAATGTAGTTTGTACTAAAAACATTAAATTTATCTATAAGTTATGATTATTTAAATAGGATGTTTTTAGCAAAAAAGTTATATAAACCATATAATATAAATAATTAATTTTTAAAGGACTTTATAATGAAAAAATTAAATTACTTATATGAAAATTCAAAAGAAGTTAAATTTGGAGATAGTGATAATTTTGTTTTTATTTCGGATATTCATAGAGGAGATGGAACATATTATGACTCTCTTTTACCTAATAAAAATATATATAAAACTGCATTATCTTATTATTATAGAAAAGGATTTACTTACGTAGAAGTTGGAGATGGAGATGAACTGTGGAAAAATAGAAATTGTAATGATATTTCTTATATTTATAATGATATTTTCAAGTTATTAAATAAATTTAAAGAAGAAAATAGAATTTATCTTATTTATGGTAATCATGATATAATAAAGAATAGGGAAAGCTTTTATAATACTCAATATAGAACTCTTAAAAAAGTAGGTAAAAATTATGGGAAAAATTTTTTGAAATTCATAAAGGATATAGAATTTTTGGAGGGAATAAATTTTAAATATATACCAGCTAATGAAAAGTTTTTAGTAACTCATGGTCATCAAGTAGATCCGATGAATTCAACTTATTGGTTATTATCTAGATTTCTTGTAAGATATGTATGGAAGTTTTTAAATGGACTAGCAGGTTTTAATGATCCTACAAGTCCTGCAAAAAATAATAAAAAAGGTAGTAAGGTTGATAGAAAGCTTGAAAAATGGTCAAAAGATAGTGGTAAAATGATACTTTGTGGTCACACTCATAATAGTCGTATGCCAGAATGCAAAGAACCGCCTTATTTTAATGATGGATGTTGTATATTACCCTATGCAATTACAACAATAGAGATTGAAAGAGGAAAGATAGCTTTAGTTAAATGGAATATAGAATCTCAAGAGTCAGGAGTTTTATGGGTTAGAAGAAAAGTGATTACAGGACCTAATAATTTACAGGATTATTTGCTATGGGCAAGAGATGAAAGAATAAGAATGATAGAAGAAAAGAAGGAAGAAAGATTAAGGAGGAAATAAAATGTATTCAATTGATTTACACTGTGATACTGCAAGTAGATTACTATATGAAAATTTAAAATTAAAGGAAAGTGAATGTAAGGTAGATATTAAAAAGCTAAAAAAAGCTAATGCAAAAGCTCAAGTTTTTGCTCACTTTATAGAGTTAAATATTGTAGATAATCCTTATACTGAATTTAAGAAGATGTACAGTAATTTCATGAAAGAATTAGAAGAAAATAAAAATGATATAGAGTTAGTTAAAAATTTATTAGAATTAGAGGAAGTAAACAATAAAGGTAAGATTGGAGCATTTCTATCTATAGAAGAGGGAGAGGTTTTAGAAGGAAAGGTAGAAAGAGTAAAAGAAATTTATGATATGGGAATTAGATTTATTACTCTAACATGGAATTTTAAGAATAGTATTGGATATCCTAATGCTGGATTTAAATATAAAGATTATGGATTAACAGAAAAAGGAAAAGAAATAGTTGAAGAAATGGAGAGAGTTGGAATTATACCAGATTGTTCTCATTTATCAGATAGAGGCTTTTATGATTTAGTTGATATATGTAAAAAGCCTTTTATTGCAACTCATTCAAACGCTAGAGCAATTACAAATCATTCAAGAAATTTAACTGATGAAATGATAGTTAAACTTGCAAATAAGGGTGGGGTTATGGGATTGAATTTCTGTGCACCTTTTTTAGGTAATGAGAAGATACCTTCAATTAATTCAATGATATCTCATGTAAAACATATAAAGAACGTTGGGGGGATAGATGTACTAGCACTTGGTACAGATTTTGATGGAATAGAAAATGAAGTTGAAGTTTTAAATATAGGTGAAATTGGCAAGCTAAGAGATGCATTGTTAAAAGAAGGATTTACGAATTCAGAAATTGATAAAATGTTTTATGGAAATATTAAAAGAGTACTTAAGGAATGGTTATAATTTAAATTAAGGAGTTAAAAATGGAAAACTTACAAGGAAAAATAGCATTAATAACAGGTGGTTCTAGGGGGATTGGAAAGGCTATAGCTATGGAATTAGCTAAAGAAGGAGCTACAGTAATTATAAATTATTCTAAGAATGATTTATCTGCTGAAGAAACACTTAAAGAAATTAAGGATATAGGTGGGTATTCGAAATTATACAAAGGTGATATATCAAAATATAATGTATGCAAAGATATGATAGATTATATAATAGATACTTTTGGTAAGATAGATATATTAATTAACAATGCAGCAGTATCATTTAGAGGATTATTCATGGATTTTTCAGAAAACAACATAAATGATATATTTGGAATAAATGTATTAGGAGCTATGTATTTAAGTAAAGAAACAATTCCACATATGATTAATAGAGGAAAAGGGAATATAATAAATATTTCATCTATATGGGGTGAGTCTGGGGCATCATGTGAAGTATTATATTCTAGTACTAAGGGGGCTATTAATTTATTTACAAAATCTCTAGCTAAAGAAGTAGCTCCAATGGGGGTAAGAGTAAATGCTATAGCACCGGGAGTAATTAATACAGAAATGAATTCATTCTTATCAAAGGAAGAAAGAGAAGAATTAGAGGAAGAAATTCCATTTGGCAGATTCGGAAATACTATAGAGGTAGCTAAAATGGTAACTTTTTTATGTAGTGATAAGTGTGAATATTTAACAGGGCAGATTATAAAAATAGATGGTGGAATGATTTAAATAATATCACATAATTTAAAATGCAGAATGTATATAAAATAATGGGCTGTTTGTAACAGCCTATTATTTTGACTTTTTAGATTGTTTTAAGTATTTTTTATAAAGTTTTTTTATAGCTAATACAATTAGCTTAATTAGAAGATAAATTAAAAATATATAAATAAAACCGTATAGTCCATATACAATATCAGCAAATTCCATATTACCTCTATTTGTTAACTTTTGCTGTATTTCTATTGCAAAGACTATAACTATCATTACTGTAAATGTGTAGATAAATGAAATTGCAGTAATACTATATTTAGCTAGTTGTTTAAATATAAGTTGAGTAAAAGAAAATATGAAAATGCCAATTAGAGCCATAAATATAAAATGAAGTTGTTTATCATTTAATTGATAGCCTGCAATGCTTACAATATCTAATACTTTATCATGTAAATCATTTATAAAACTTGCTGTTAATTTTAATATTTCTACCATAAACTTGTCCTCCATTATATGTTTATGGTTATTATATCATAAAATAACAATAATTCTAACTCTATGGTATAATGACTTTAGTGCTATTGCACAATTAGAAATGAAAAATTATTGATGTAATTTTTCATTTTTAATTAATAATTCTTAATTTGCTGTCCTTAAGGCAGCGCCAGAAAGGATATGAATATGGGAAAAATACTAGTATTAGCAGAAAAACCATCAGTAGGTAGAGATATAGCAAAGGTTTTAAAATCTAATGTAAATAAAGGAGCTTATATTGAAGGAAATAAATACGTTATTACCTGGGCTTTAGGACATTTAGTTGGACTTCAAGATCCTGAAAGCTATGATGAAAAATATAAAACTTGGAGTATGGAAACGCTTCCGATGTTACCTAATAACATGAAACTAACAGTTTTGAAGAAAACATCAAAGCAGTTTTATGAAGTTAAGAAACTACTAAATAGAAATGATATTGAGGAAATAGTAATTGCAACTGATGCTGGAAGAGAAGGAGAGCTTGTCGCAAGGTGGATAATTGAGAAAGTAGGAGTTAAAAAGCCTATTAAAAGACTTTGGATATCTTCTCAAACAGATAAGGCTATTTTAGAAGGTTTTAAAAATTTAAAGCAAGGAAGTGAATATGAAAATTTATATAAGGCAGCAGTTTGTAGAGCAGAGGCAGATTGGATAGTTGGACTTAATGCTACAAGGGCATTAACATGTAAGTACAATGCTCAACTATCAGCAGGTAGAGTTCAATCACCTACATTAGCTATGATAGTAGATAGAGAAGAAGAAATTAAAAACTTTAAACCTAAGGAGTATTTTACCGTATATACTAAAGGCAAGGATATAAGTTTCCAATGGACGAATAAAGATAATAATTTAAGAATATTTAGTGAAGAATTTGCGAATAAAGTAGTTAATAAAATACAAGGACATGATGCAAAGATAGTTTCAATAACAGAAACTCCAAAGAAAAAGTTCTCACCAGCCCTTTACGATTTAACAGAGCTTCAAAGAGATGCCAATAAGATATGGGGGTATTCAGCAAAGCAAACTTTATCAATAATGCAAAGACTTTATGAAAATCATAAGATCTTAACCTATCCAAGAACTGATTCAAGATATATTTCTACAGATATAGTTGCAACTATACCAGAAAGATTAAGGGCTATATCAATAGGTGAATATAGGTTGGCTACATCAGATATACTTAAGAAGAAAATAAATGCTAATAAAAGTTTTGTAGATAATAGTAAGGTAAGTGATCACCATGCTATAATACCAACAGAACAAAAACCACATTTAAGTAATTTAAGCAGTGAGGAAAGACATATATATGATCTTGTTGTAAAGAGATTCTTAAGTGTACTTATGCCTACTTTTGAGTATGTACAAACTAATATAAGAGCAGAAATAAATGGAGAAGATTTTATTGCTAAAGGAAAAGTAATTAAATCTAAAGGGTGGAAGTCATTATATGACAAGGACTATTCTGAAGAGGATATAGATGATGATGAGTTAAAGGAACAGGTTATTCCTAAACTTAGCCAAGGTGATTTAATAAAAGTAAATAAAATTGATTTAATTAAGGGAGAAACTAAGCCGCCAGCAAGATTTAATGAAGGAACACTTTTATCTGCAATGGAAAATCCTCAAAAGTATGTAAATGTAAATAAGGAAGCAGCTAAAACTTTAAATGAAACAGGAGGACTTGGAACAGTTGCTACAAGAGCTGACATAATAGAAAAATTATTTAATTCTTTTGTTATTGAAAAGAGAGGAAAAGAAATACTTCCAACATCAAAAGGAAAGCAACTTATAGACTTAGTTCCAAATGAACTGAAGTCACCTTTACTAACAGCAAAGTGGGAAAAAAGATTAGATGAAATAAGTAAGGGTAAGCAAAATCCAAATACTTTTATTAAAGAGATGAAAAACTATGCAATTGCATTAGTTGAGGCAGTAAAAGAAGACAATAGTAAATTTATTCATGATAATAAGACAGGAAAAAAGTGTCCTAATTGTGGTAAATATCTTTTAGAAGTAAAAGGTAAGAATGGTGTTATGAATGTTTGCCAAGATAGGGAATGTGGATATAGGGAAAGTGTAAGTAGAGTTACTAATGCTAGATGTCCTGAATGTAAAAAGAAACTAGAAATCAGAGGTCAAGGTGAAGGTAAGATTTACATTTGTACAGGAGCAAATTGTAACTTTAGAGAAAAGGCATCACAATTTGAAAAGAGATTTGATAAGAAGGGGAAAGTTGATAAAAGAGAAGTAAATAATATTATGAAAAAAATGAAAAAGGAAGCAGAAGACTTTAATAATAATCCTTTTGCAGCTCTTCTTGGTGAAATGAAACTTGATGATAAATAATTAAATAATATTATGTAATTTTCATATAGTATTAATGGAAATAATTAAGATGTTCTTATAGCAACTTAGTTATTTCTTTTTTTTATAATAATATTAATGTTGTAAGCATAAAATTTAATAAACATAACATAAGTATTCAAGGGTAATTTGAATGAAGGGAGGAAAATAATTGGTACAAGAATTAGAAAAAAAAACATATATAAATGATGAAATGTTTTTAACAAATGGAATAAAAGCATTTATTAAGGATTATGAAAGAAATATTAGTGATATTAGCATAAATGAAAGTTTATACATTAAAAGATATTACGAATCAAAGCTATATACTCTTAGATATATTAAATCTAAGAGAAGTGAATTTAAAGAAAAAATTAATTTTATTGAAAAGAATATTATATTACTAAATAAAACTTTTAAAGAATTGGAAGTTGAAAAAGATATAAGGTTAGAAAAAATGAATGAAGATAGTGAAATTAGTAAGGAAAAACTAGAAGATATTAGAGATGCTATATTAGAAATTAAAAGAATACTAGATATTGAAATGAAAAAAGTAAATTATATAAAGGAACAATTTAATAGTTTTAATAAATCATCTTTAGAAGATGAAAATTTAGTTTATATATTTATAAGTTATATAAAAAGAGAATTTAATAAAGAAAAAAGAAAGTTAGTTAATAATTTGAACTTTAATAATTTAGAGGATATGAAGTTAATATTGACTTTTGAGCATTTGAAATTAATAACTAAAAAAATGATATTTATAGAGAGGGAGTTATTAGGTGGATAATTATTTAAGTGATGATACAATAAAGGAAAGTGTTAAAGAAAAGCTAAAATTACTTTATAAGGATGTTGTAATTGATGATATAAAAGAAGAAGTATTAAAAAGTAAAAATGAAGTTATACAAAATATTAATGAAATTAGCGAAAATAAGAAGGTTAATAAAGAAATTTTAAATAAGTTAGATCAATTACTAATACTTGTAGATATGATTGAAAATAAGGAAGAAAAGGATTTGAAAAGTATTGCTTTTAATAATAAGCTACTGTTAACTTTAAATGTAATAGTATCTATTTTAATAGTTATAAGTTTATTTATATAAAAATAATCAAAAGATAATTGTAAAAAAAATGAAATATGTATATAATATATTATGACCATGGATTTACAAAAATGGTATGAGTTATTTGCAGAGAAAGGAGATTGTGATGGATAATAATATTACACCTCAAACAAATGAATTAATTAATAAACCAAAAAATAAAATGAAGAAAATAGTGTTCTTTGTAATATTAGCTATTATTATATTAGTTGGAGCAACTGTTACTTACTTAAGTATAAAAAATAGAGACCTTGTAAATTCCTATAATGATAAAGTGTATCCAGGAACATTTGTTTTTGATGAAGATGTTTCAGGATTAACTAAAAATGAATTGCATAATGTTTTAGAAGCAATGGTAAATGATATTTCATCAAGAAAGATAAATATTTCTATAGGTGATAATACTTTTGAAGAAAGTTATTTAGATTTTGACACTACTATAGATTATGAAACTTTTGAAAATGAAGTATTCGGGTATGGAAAGGATATGAGTTTTTTTGAAAAGCTTAATCTGATAAAAAAACCTGAAAGTAAAACTTATGAGTTTGATTTGACATATAGTGATGAAAAGATTTCTACATTTTTAGATAAGGTAAATGACCATGTATTAGTTAATCCAACTGATGCAGGAGTAACTATAAGCAATGGAACTGTAAATATCACACCTAGTACAATTGGATATGAGTTAAATAAAGAAGATTTAACAACCAAAATAGAAACAGCATTATCTGATGTAAATGGAGAAAATTTAGTATCGATATCTGGACAACTTAATGAAGTACAACCATATATAACTGCAGAAGCATTACAAACAGTAGATACTAAAATTTCTTCTTATACTACTCATTTTCCAGCAGGACCTAGTGGAACTAATATAATAAGGGGAGCTGGAATGATAGGTAGTAGAGTGCTTATGCCTGGGGATGAATTTTCAACAGTAGAAGCTATAGGACCTACAACATTAGATCGTGGATTTGTATCAGCTAATACTTATCTTAATGGTAAAGTCGTACCAGGTTTAGGTGGTGGAGTATGTCAAATATCTAGCACTATTTATAATGCAGAATTAAGAGCAGGAATTATTCCAACTTATAGAATGAATCATGAAATGACAGTGTCATATGTACCACAAGGGTTAGATGCAACTATTGGTGATGAATGGCCAGATTTGATTTTTGAAAATCCATATGATTATCCTATAGTAGTAAATGTTTATTCTGATGGATCTGGATCTATTACAGCAGAGTTCTGGTCAAATAGCCAAGCAACAGGTGGAATAACTTACGAACCAAAGGCTTATCAAACTGGTACTTTATCAGCAGATACTTATTTATATGGATATAATTCAGCTGGTGAACAAATATCAGAAGTATATTTAGATAGTAGTGTTTATAAACCTTTTAGCTAATAAAAATAATTACAAAAGCTTATTCTTATTAGATTATAAAAAAGAGGAATTCATTTTTAGAATTCCTCTTTTTTAGTTTAAAGATATATTGAAGAGTTTTAAAATAATTTCAAACTAATAAATGTTATATTAGTTCAACATCATCAGCTTTTTTTAATGTAAATTCAAATTTTACTCCATTTTCAGTATTATATAAAGAGTAGAAGCTTTCATGTAAAGTTAAAATTCTTTTAACTATAGCAAGACCTAAACCATTACTATTATTAGAGGAATTTCTAGCTTTATCTATTCTATAAAATTTATTATATAAGTTATCTATTTCTTCTTCAGGGATATGAATTCCCTTATTTTCAATTGATAAGTTTACTAAGTCATCAATACAAGTTACTTCTATTATTACATCATTTCCATTTGGAGTGTATTTAAGAGCATTGCTTATAAGGTTAGTTATTACTTGCTCTAATTGAAAAACATCACCTATAACATAACAATATTCTAAATCTGTATTAAGCATTATATTAATATTCTTTGAATCAAATTCTAGTTTAAAACTCTTAAGTAATTTTCGAATTAATCTTAAAATATTAAATTTTTCTATTATTAGCTCTAAATTACCTGATTCTAGTTTTGATAACTCTAACATATTTGTTACTAATCTATTCATTTTATGTGACTCATCAATTATAGTTTCAAGATATAATAAAGCATCTTCACCAGTAGCTATTCCATCTTTTAATCCTTCGGCATAGCCTTCAATTATACCTATAGGTGTTTTTAAGTCATGGGAAACACTTGCAACAAAGTCTTTTCTCATTTCTTCAAGTTTACGTTCTTTTTCAATATCTTCTTCAAGTTTTTTATTTTTAAGTTTCAAATCATCCAAGGTGCTTTTTAAGGTTGATGATAAAAAGTTTAGTGTAATAGCAAGATTTCCAATTTCATCTTCAGAGGTTGCCTCACATTTTACAGTAAAGTCCATAGAAGACATTCTTTTAGCTACTTTATTTATATTCACTAAAGGTTTTGATATTAAGTTTGCATAAACAGAAGATAAAAATATTCCAATTACACTAAAGCCTAAAAATAAATAAATATAAAACTCTCTTATTACAACATTAGCTTCATGAATAGGTTGCATGGAAGATACAGTTACTATAATAGAGTCATTTTTTGAATTTAAAGACATTGGAGCTACAATACCAATTTTAGTAGTATTACTAAGCTTGTTCTCAAAAACACTAGCTTGTGCTTTATCAGTATTAAGAACTTTATTAATAAGAGATTTATCATTAATAAGTTCTGAAAAGTATGAAGTTAATGTATGCAAATCATCACTATTTGAATTATTATAATTAAGTAAAAATTTAAGTTGACCATCTGTAGAAAAAATAGCAATTCTAGAATTTGTTTCTTGCTCAAACCTAAATAAAGCTGTTTTTAGATTATTATAGTCAGAAATATCATAGGAATAAATTTCACTAAATTTTGTTGTTTCTCTTGTCAAATCTTTAATTTTTTTACTTAAATAAAAATCTTCAAAAAATAAAATTTGAAACAGCATACTAATAATTAAGACTATGAAAATTAATCCAAAGGTTATTAAAAATAATTTTTTTGAAAGACTAAATTTAATTTTTTGCTTCAAATCTATATCCACTTCCTCTAACTGTAATTATATATGAAGCCTTATCTCCAAGCTTTTCTCTAAGTCTTTTTATATTTGTATCTACAGTTCTTAAATCACCATAATAATCTAACCCCCAAACATTATCTAATATGGTATCTCTAGATAAAGCTATACCTTCATTTTCACATAAGTATAGTAATAACTCAAATTCCTTAGGAGAAAGGTTTATAATTTCATCATTAATCTTAACTTCATGAGATAACTTATTAATAGTTAAGCCATCATATTCATTTGAACTAGAAAATGTTTCTTCTGATGTTCTTTTAAGTAGAGCTTTTACTTTAGCAATTAATACCTTTGGAGAAAATGGTTTAGTCATATAATCGTCAGCACCCATCTCATAACCAAAAAGTTTATCTTCTTCTTGTCCCTTTGCAGTCAGAAGAATTACAGGTACAGAAGAAACTTTTCTAATAGTTTCAAGAACTGTTATTCCATCTACTTTAGGCATCATAATATCTAAAATTACTAAATCTATTTTATTATTTATAAAGTAGTTAATTCCTTCATCACCGTCACAAGCTTCTATAATATTGAAACCTTCTTTAAGAAAATAATCTCTAAGTAAAAATCTTATACGAGTTTCGTCTTCTATTAAAAGAATGTTTTTTTTCATAAAAGTCCTCCTCATTTATTTTTTTGAAATTATAAAAATCTTATTCTGTGAATAAAGGTTTTATAATTTTTATAATTTAGCTTCGAAGTGTGCTATATAAGGATACTATTACTTTTAAGGAATATGGCATAATAAGCAAATTTATATAGCTCACTTTTTTATTCTTCTTATATTTATTATAAATGCCAATAAAAATATGGTAAAGTCTTATTATAAATTATTTAAATTAAATAAGGATAATTATGTAGATAATTACTATAAACATGGATATAATTATATTGTTATATTTTAAATGTAGTCATATTATATTTTAAATAAACAAGATAATATGAGGATGGGTGGACTGGAATGTTAAAATTGAATTTTGATGTCAAAAGACATTTTTTGGATAATGGATTAGAAGTTATTACTATAAAAAAGGATACTAAAATAACTTCAATTAATGTTGGAGTTAAGGTTGGATCATTGTATGAAGAAATAAATGAAAAGGGAATATCACACTTTATTGAACATATGTTATTTAAAGGTACTAAAAGTAGAACTTATGAGGAATTAAATGATGAACTTGAATTTTTAGGGGGAGAGTATAATGCATATACAGATTATACATCCACTGTTTATACTATTAGTTGTCTTGAAGAAGAAATTAAAAATGCAATCAGCATCTTGGGTGATATGATAATAAATCCTGCATTTAATAGTGATGAATTAGAAAAAGAACGAGGAGTAATACTTGCTGAAATGAGAGCAAGTAAAGATGATATTGAAGATTTAAGTTTCAAAAGAACTAATGAAATTGCATTTAATAAGAATCCGCTAAAATATGATGTAGCAGGATTAGAGGAAAATGTTAAATCCTATAAAAGAAAGGATTTATTAAATTATTATAATAAGTATTACTTACCAAATAATTCTTTAGTTACTATAGTATCTTCTTATAATCACAGTGAAGCTTTTGAGGAAATTAAAAAAGTATTTTCTAAGTGGAAAATTGGTGAAAGCCCTGAAAAATTATTTGTTAAAGAACATAATCTTCAAAAATCAGTTACTACAATTAAAGATAATATTGAGCAAAATACTATAGTTTACTTATATACTTTCTATAATTTAAGTAAGGATTTAGAATTACCTCTTAGGATTTTAAATCATAGGCTAGGTGAAAGTTCTAATTCACTATTATTTAGAGAAGTAAGAGAAAAAAGGGGACTTGCTTATGATATTTATACTAGTATAGATATGACTAATAATGTAAAGACTTTATATATATATACAGCAGTAGGGGAAGATGATTTAAATTCTGCTATTGAAGCAATAGATGAAACAATAATATCTGTAAAAAATGGAGATCTATCAATAGGCGAAAGAGATTTAGAACTTATGAAAAAGGTTCATAAGACTGCTGTTATTTCAACTTTAGAAGACCCATCTGAATTATGTAATTATATGCTTCATCAGGCACTAGATAAGGAAGATATTTATGAGTTTGTAGATGATATGGAAAAGCTTAATGGATTAGATATAAATAAGATTAATGAAGTTGCAAATACAGTTTTAAATAATCCAACTATCCATATATTAAAATCTTAATAAATTGGAGATAATTATGAATATAATTACAAAAATTGAATTGCAAAAGAGGAACAAAGATAGGGTTAATATCTATATTGATAATGATTATGCTTTTTCTTTAAGTTGTGAGTTAGTTTATAAAGAAGGACTTAAGGTTAATGAAAAAGTTGATATAGAAAAAATAAAAGATATTGCAAGTAAAGATAATTATTTGAAATGCAAAAATACTGCGTTAAGAATAGTGGAAAAAGCATATAAAAGTGAAAAAGAGTTAAAAGATAAACTTATTTTAAAAGGGTATGATAATGAATCTATAGATAAAACAATGAATTTTTTAAAAGAGTATAATTTCCTAAGTGACAATAATTATGCAAAGATGTATGTTAAGGATAAAAGTAGAATTCAAGGAAAAAAGAAAATTAAGTTTGATTTAATAAAAAAAGGAATAAAAGATAATATAATAGAAGAAGAAATATCAAGCATAGAAAAAGAAGATGAAAGAGAAGGTGCATACAATTTAGCAATAAAAAAATATAATACAATAGCTAAAAGGGAAAATGATAAGTTTAAATTATCACAAAAGTTATATAGATTTTTATTATCAAAAGGATATGATTATGATACAGTTTCATATGTTGTAAAGAAAATTACAAATATGAATGATATTTAAAATATTTCAAAGGAGGAAAGATAATGATTGCATATTTACCACAAATTATTGGTGCCTTATTGATTATTTTTTCAATAAAAGATAGTATTAAGGGTTCTCTAGAAGAAGAAAGTGCAAAATACTCCTTAAATAAATTAATATATTATTTTTCTATATTTATAACATTTTTAATTATGCTCCTAAATTTAGAAAAAATATATTTAGTGATTCTAAAATTTATAAGCAATAATCCTAATTTATATGGCTTAAATAATAATTTATTTAAGGCTTTAATATTAGGAGGGATGTTTCTTATTCTTCAAAGTATTATTTATTTGATTTTGAAATGGTTAAATGAACCTTTAACAAAAGCATATAATTTTTTACTGAATAAAGGTAAAATGAGAATAGTTTTGTTTTCAACAATTTTTGGCTTTGTAAAAGGTTTAATAATTATATTAATAATGTTTATGGGAGTTATAACATATAATTCTACCTTTGGTAGAGGTATGAAAATAAACATTTTTAACGGTATAAACGGATATAATACATTAGAAAATATAGTAACTATTAATAAACCGATTCTATCTTATAATGATTTTAAAGAATATATACCAGCTAATACTAATGTTATTGTTTACTATAATGGTGTAACTTTAGAAGATGGAATAAAGTCTTTGCCAGAAATAGATGAAAAAGCAAAAGAAATAGTGGGAAATGCTAAAACAGATAGGGAAAAGGCAAAAAGACTATATGCTTGGATTGGTTCTAATATAAAATATGATTTTAGCAAAGCTGAAATGGCTCTTGGACCTGAAGGGGTAACTAATAGTGGAGCTGTAGAAGCATGGAATACTAGAAGTGGTATATGCTTTGATTATGCATGTCTTTATGTAGCTATGTCTAGAGCAGTTGGGCTTGGTAGTAGAATAATTACTGGAGATGCTTATGATGGGCAAAGTTATGGCCCTCATGCATGGAATCAAGCTTATTTAGAGGATGAAGGAATATGGATTAATGTAGATCCAACTTTCTATTTATCGGGAGATTATTTTGATAGTGTAGATTTTAATAATGATCATTTAAATGCAGAAATTGCTGGGGAATGGAATTAAAGAAGCCTTATGACCTAAAAAGGTTATAAGGCTTTTTTATTTTTTGTCATAATTAAATTAATTGCCTTTTCACAATCTTTATCAGAAGGATCTAAAGACCACGACATATTAAAATAAATCAAAGCTTTTTTCATATCATCCTTCATAGCATAGCAATATGCTAGATTAAAAAAGTATTTGCTGTCTAGTTGAGTAGATAAAGCTATTTTTATCATTTCTATTGATTTATTAAAATTTTTTAATTTTATATAACAAACCCCAGAATTGTAATAAGAGCATGCAGTATGTTCATTATTTTCTATAGACATTTTATAAAAATTTATAGCTTTTTCATAATCTTTAAGATTATAATATTTATTACCTTCATCAAAGAAATTCATAAATACCTCCAGAAATAATTATCTTTTAATAAAATTATTGACATTTCAGTAAGTTAATATTCAATATATGAAAGATATATAAATTATGGTTACAAATAGATAGTTTTATAGTAAAAATAAAATTCGACAAAGTTTTTAAAAAAAATCTTTATTTTTTTATGTTTCTTTAATATAATGTAGTTATGTTTTTTTGAATGGACTTTATAGATCGGGAGAGATGGTATGTGTAAGAATAAACCTTATATATTAGTATTAGGGGCATCAATAGTAGATATTATAGGCTTTAGCAGAAAGAAATATCAAAAAAGAGATTCAATACCTGGACATATTAAAATATCTTTAGGTGGAGTTTGTAGAAATATTGCTGAAAATTTAGCAAGAGTTAATGTAAATACTGAGTTTATATCTATATTAGGTGGAGATGATCAAGGTAGGAATATATTAGAAAATTCTAAGAGGATAGGATATAATATGGAGCATTCTTTAATTTTAGAAAATGAATATACACCTACATATATGGCCATTTTAAATGAAAATGGTGAAATGGAATCAGCTATTGTAGATATGGAATGTTTAAATAAAATGGATACTTCCTTTATAGATTCAAAGGCAAGTGTTATTGAAAATGCTGAGTATGTAATTTTAGATGCAGATAATCCAGAATTATTGGAATATATTTTAACTAAGTTTTATGGAAAAACTAAATTTATTTTGGATCCAGTTTCTGCAACTAAAGCAAAGAGGGTTAGTCATTTAATTAAATATTTTCATACAGTAAAACCAAATAGAATTGAAACTGAGATGCTATGTGGATTTAAAGTTGAAAGTAATGAAAGTTTAATTAATGCAGCAAATTATTTTCTAGAATTGGGAGTAGAAAATGTCTTTATAAGTTTAGATGAAGATGGAATATACTACAAGAATTCTAAGGAAGAAGGGAAGATAAAAACCACTTGTGTAGATGTTAAAAATGTTACAGGAGCTGGAGATTCATTTGTATCTGGTGTAGGATATGGATACATGAATAATCTTTCAATAAAGGATACTGTAAAATATGCTATGGCTATGTCTATAGTAACTATAATGCACGAAGAAACTATAAATCCAAATATGAGTGAAGATTTTGTTAGTGAATTTATAAAAAATATGACTTGGATAGAAGGCTAATTACATAATTTAATTTCTTTTACATAAGATAATTATATAATCTTGGAGGTGAAAGAAATGAGTAAGAAACCTAAAAATAGTCATAAAAAACATATTAATCATAATCCACAAGTAGAAAGTGTAAAAGCAGCTTTTGGAGAACCAAAGGCAAAAGAACATGATATGAAGGATTTTAAAATTTAATATTATAAAAGTTATTATTTAATTAAGCTACCATTAAGGTAGCTTTTATATTTTAAAATTTTATTTGAATAGCAGAATATTGACAAAAATAATAATATAGTATAATATAACCTTACAAAATCATATAATAAAAGCAATGATAAAGAGGAGTAGGGAATACTGTATATAAAGAGAATGAAGGTCACAGGCTGAAAGCCTTCTATATTAAAGTATCTTGAAGGTAGCTTTTGAGCATCTTTACTGAAATAAAGTAGGTAAAGGCGGCTGTTCTTAGTCGTTAATATATAAAGAGCTTAATATAAATATTTATATTAAGAAAAAAGGTGGTACCGCGAGTCTTCGTCCTTTTGTGATGAAGGCTTTTTTTGTTATTTAAAAAGATATTTATAATAGGTTAATAGCCATATTATTTTAAATATTATATTTCTAGTATTAGCTAATTAGATAAAGGAGGAAAATATATGTCAGAAAAGAAGAACTTAGCTACAACATATAACCCAAAAGAGTTTGAAGAAAGAATATATAAAAATTGGGAAGAAAATAAGTATTTTACACCAGTAATTGATAAAAATAAGAAGCCATTTTCAATAGTTATGCCACCCCCAAATATAACTGGAAAGCTTCACTTAGGTCATGCTCTTGATAATACACTTCAAGATATGCTTATAAGATTTAAGAGAATGCAAGGATATTGTACTTTATGGCTACCAGGTCAAGACCATGCTTCAATTGCAACTGAAGTTAAGGTTGAAAATGAACTTTTAAAAGAAGGTTTAGTTAAAAAAGAAATGGGAAGAGAAGCCTTCCTAGAAAAAGTTTGGGAGTGGGCAGAGGAATATAGAGGAACTATAAGAACTCAGCTTAAGAAAATGGGAGTTTCTTGTGACTTCTCAAGGGAAGCTTTTACTATGGATGAAAATTTAAATAAGGCAGTTAGAACTGTTTTTGTTAAGTTATATAATGAAGGCTTAATTTATCAAGGAAATAGAATAACTAACTGGTGTCCAAAGTGTTCAACAGCACTTTCAGATGCAGAAATAGAATATGAAGAGCAAGAAGGATTCTTCTGGCATATAAATTACCCATTAGCTGATGGTAGTGGATATTTAGAAATAGCAACTACAAGACCTGAAACATTACTTGGTGATACTGCAGTTGCCGTAAACCCAAATGATGGCAGATTTAAGCATTTAGTAGGAAAGACAATAAAATTACCTCTAACAGATAGAGAAATTCCTATAGTTGTAGATGATTATGTTGATATTGAATTTGGAACAGGTGCTGTTAAAATTACTCCTGCTCACGATCCGAATGACTTCCAAGTAGGACTTAGACATAACTTACCTCAAATTAGAATTATGGATGATCATGGAGTTATTAATGAGTTAGGTGGAAAATACCAAGGCTTAGATAGATACGAAGCAAGAAAGCAAATGGTTAAAGATTTAGAAGATTTAGGTTTATTAGTTAAAGTTAAACCACATACTCATAATGTAGGTACTCATGATAGGTGTGGAACTGTTATAGAACCTATTATATCAAAGCAATGGTATGTTAAAATGGAATCTTTAGCAAAACCAGCAATAGAAGTTGTAAAGAATAACGAAACTAAATTTGTTCCAGAAAGATTTGATAAAATATACTTTAACTGGATGGAAAATATTCAAGACTGGTGTATATCAAGACAATTATGGTGGGGACATAGAATTCCAGTTTGGTACTGTGATGATTGTAGAGAAATGATAGTTGAAATTGATGCACCAGAAGTTTGTCCAAAATGTGGATCAAAACATATGCATCAAGACGAAGATGTATTAGATACTTGGTTCTCATCAGCTTTATGGCCTTTTTCAACTTTAGGATGGCCAAATAAAACAGATGATTTAGAATATTTTTATCCAACTAATGTTTTAGTTACTGGATATGATATTATTTTCTTCTGGGTTGCAAGAATGATATTCTCAGGATTACACAACATGGATAAAACTCCTTTCGATACTGTATTAATTCACGGAATTATTAGAGATTCAGAAGGAAGAAAAATGAGTAAATCTTTGGGAAATGGTGTAGATCCATTAGAAGTTATAGATGAATATGGTGCTGATGCTTTAAGATTTATGCTAGTAACAGGTAACTCTCCAGGAAATGATATAAGATATATTCCAGAAAGAGTTGAAGCAGCTAGAAACTTTGCAAATAAAATGTGGAATGCATCTAGATTCGTTATGATGAATTTAGATAATGAAATTATGAAAAAATATGAAGATTGCAAAGAATATAGTTTAGCAGATAAATGGATTCTTTCAAGAATGAATACTCTAGTTAGTGAAGTTACTGAAAACATGGAAAAATATGAACTAGGAATTGCTCTTCAAAAAGTATATGACTTTATGTGGACTGAATTCTGTGATTGGTATATAGAATTAGTTAAGGGTGTGTTATATAGTGAAGATGAAAAGGCAAAAGGAATAGTTTATAATGTTTTAAATACAGTTCTACAAACAGGACTTAAATTATTACATCCTGTAATGCCATTTATAACTGAAGAAATATTTACTACATTAACAGATGGTGAAGCAATAGTTACTTCAAATTGGCCAAAATATAATGAAGCTTTAAGAAATGATAAAGCTGAAAAAGATATGGACTTTATAATTGAAGCAATTAAGGGTTTAAGAAATGTTAGAGCTGAAATGAACGTTCCACCATCAAGAAAAGCTAAGGTTATAGCTTATACAACAAATGAAGCAAAAGAAGCCTTTGAATCAGGGGTTAATTATATAGAAAAGTTAGCATCTGCTTCTGAAGTAGCATTTATAGCTGATAAAAATGAAGTTCCAGAAAATGCAGTATCTTTAGTTGTTAAGGGTGGAGAGTTATTTATGCCTTTACTTGACTTAGTAGATAAGGAAAAGGAACTTGAAAGATTAAATAAAGAAAAGAAGAAATTAGAAGGCGAAGTAGAAAGAATAGATAAAAAGCTTTCTAATCAAGGATTTGTATCTAAAGCACCACAAGCTGTAATAGATGGTGAAAAAGAAAAGAGAGAAAAGTATCAAGAAATGTTAAATGCAGTTTTAGTTAGAATAGAAGCGCTTAGTTAAGAATGAAGAATTAAGAATGAAAAATTAAAAATTAATGAAGTAATTTGTACCAGATTACTGAGATTAGATTTATTAAAAAAACTCCCAATAGACTTGATATTCTCAAGTTTATTGGAGAGTTTTTTTATTATGAAAATAGCTATAAAAACAATAAATTTTAATAGACAACTTTTTAATATTAAAATATCTGTAATATAGTATTGGCCAATGAGCTAGTAGGATCTTCATTAATTACTTCTTCAGCTATTTTTATAGCATCATATTGCTTTAGATAACTAGTTGGCAATGTAGAGAATATAAGAATCCATTCTTTATATTTAATATTATCATCATATTTTAAAGCTCTTTTTATATGATTAAAAGCTAAAGACTCATAGGATAAAGGCGTTAGAACTATAAATATATAATAAGACATTAGATAGTGGGCATATGCTAAATCTTTATTATTATTTGTATCTTCAAAATAGTAAATCTTATTTATAAGCCAAAAATAGAAATTGTTTTTTAAATAATAATCACAATTTTTTAGTTCTATTAATTTTTCTTCATTTATTTCAAAAATAGATATATTGTCTAAATTTAAATTTAATACTTCTTTTAAATCATTCATAATTATCTCCTTTGTATTTTTTTGATAATATAAGTATATATGTTGACAAAGAATTTTAAAAGTGATAAAAATAGCTTAATTAATACTACATATCAAGAGAGTAGGTTGAATATGACAGGATGGATAATATATAATGGAACATTAAATGTACCAAAGATAAAAGAACTAGTAGATACTCTAGTTGAGGAAGGAAAGAAATTAAATATAAAATTAGAAGCTGTTAAAAATACTGAAATAATTCCTATGTATTCAAATGAAGGAAAAGCAGAATTAGTGTATCTAAAGAAATTAGAAGAACCAGAGTTTATAATTTTTTGGGATAAAGATGTACTACTTGCTAGTCATTTAGAAAAAATGGGTTATAAAGTTTTTAATTCAAGTAAAGCAATAAAGTATTGTGATCATAAAGGACTAATGCATTTAGTTCTATCAAATAATAATATAAAAATGCCAAGAACTATTTTATCTCCTATGATATTTGATTATTCATTAAATAGTGAAGATTATTTAATAAAATGCTATGAGACTCTTGGTGAAAGTGTAATAATAAAAGAGTCTATGGGATCCTTTGGAATGCAAGTTTATTTAATAAATAATAGGGAAGAATTTATTAATAAGGTTACTGAATTAAATAAGAATAAGGTTGATTTTATAATTCAGGAAAATATTAAAAGTAGTTTTGGAAGAGATATAAGAGTTAATATAATTGGAAACAAAGTAATAGGGGCAATGCTTAGGGAGTCTAGTAGTGATTTTAGGGCTAATATTTCACAAGGTGGTACAGGTAGATTAGTAGAGCTTACTAAATCACAAGAAGAAATAGCACTAAAAGCACATAAAGTTCTAGGATTAGATTTTTCAGGTGTTGATTTGTTATTTGGACAAAATGATGAGCCTTTATTATGTGAAGTAAACTCAAACTTGAATTTTTTAAGTTTTGAAAATATTTGGGGAAAAAGTTTTGGTGAAAAAATATTAGAATATGTATTAGGGGAAATCTTATGATAGAAGGTTTGGTTATTTATGATGAAAAAGATGTAGAAAGAAATAAAACTTATATTAATTGGTTAATAGAAGAAGGAAAAAATAAGGATATTATAATAAAGCTTGTGTTAGATAAAGATATAGATAAATTAACAAGTAAATATGAATTTGCAATAAATAGGTCTAGAAACTTTAATGTAACTTATAAGTTAGAAGAGAGTGGAACTAGGGTTTTTAATGAATATAAGTTTTGTATATTAGGAAATGATAAATTAATTGCCTATGATTATATTGAAACTTTAGGAATAAAATATCCTAAAGTATATAGAAGTTTAGAAGAATTTCAAAAAGATAAAAAAATTATAGAAAAACCGAAAAATGGTCATGGTGGAGCTAATATAAGAATATTAGAAGAATTTAATAGTTTAAATTTTAGCCAAAATGTATATCAAGAATATATAGAAGATTATGTTGGAGATATAAGATTCTACATAATAAATAACAATATTGAACATGCAGTAATAAGAATTCCAAAGAAGGATAGTTTAGTTTCAAACTTTACACAAGGTGGGAATGTAGAAGTTTATAATTATTCTATTAAAGAAAAAGAAATTATAAATAAGATTTTAAAAAATATAAATATAGATTTTGGTGGAATAGACTTCCTACTATTAAAAAATGGAGAAATATTATTTAATGAATTTGAAGATGCTGTTGGAAGTAGGATGTTAAGCTACTTAGGTATAAATGATACTATGGAGAAGTTTTTAAATCATATAGTTAATGAAATTAAAGGGATGGAGTAAAAATGAAGGATGTAGATACATTAAAATATTTAGAAGAATTAAGAGTACTTGGATCAAATTATGGTCTAGAACGTACAGAAAGATTATTAGAACTATTAGGAAATCCACATAATAGTTTAAAGTTGATACATATTGCAGGTACTAATGGTAAAGGTTCAACATCTGCAATTTTAGGTAGTATACTAATAGAGCATGGATATAAAGTTGGTTTTTTTAATTCTCCACATTTAGAGGAAGTTGAAGAAACTATAAGAATAAATGATGAAAATATAAAAGAAGAAGACTTTATAGATTTAATAAATGAAATAAAACCTTTTGTTAATCAGGTAGTTGAAGAAGGGTTTAATCATCCAACTGAATTTGAAGTTTTAACTTGTATTATGTTTCTATATTTATATAGGCAAAATGTTGATTTTGGAGTTATAGAAGTTGGACTTGGAGGTAGATTAGATTCTACTAATGTATTAACTCCAATTTTATCTGTAATCACATCAATAAGCTTAGACCATACCAATATTTTAGGAGATACTATTGAAGAAATTACAAGGGAAAAGTCAGGTATTATTAAGAAGCTTATTCCTATTGTAACATGTATACAAAAAGATGGAGCAATGAAGGTGATTACTGAAAAAGCTATTAAGATGAATTCTAACTTAATAATAGTTAATCCTAATAATTATAATTTCCTAAAAATAGATAAAAATAATACAATAAGTCAAAAAATTTTAGTTAATTATAAAGGTAAAGATGAATTATTAAATTTATCCTTACTAGGAAAGCATCAAATTATTAATCTATCTCTTGCTATAGAAGCTGTAAAAGAGTTAGAAAACTTAAATTATATTGATTTAGATATTAATAAAATTAAATTAGCTGTTCAAAAAGTAAAATGGAAGGGTAGACTAGAAATATTAAGTAAAAATCCTTATATAGTGATTGATGGTGCACATAATGTAGCTGGAATTCAATTTTTAAAAAGAAATATAGAGGAATACTTCGCTTATAAAAACTTATATTTAATTATTGGAATACTTGCTGATAAGGAAGTAGAAAAAATAGTAGAAATAATTAGTCCTTTAGCTAAAGAAGTTTATACAGTAACTTCTAATTCTATTAGAGCAAAAAGTTCAGAAGATTTAAAAGTAATAGTAAAGAACTATAATAAAAATTGTTTATCCTTTGAGGATTATGAAGAGGCAGCTAGAGTTGCAATAGAAAAAGCAGGTAAAGAAGATTTAATTTTAGCAGCTGGATCATTGTATATGATTGGACAAATGAGAGATATATTTAATAGGATAAATAAGTATAAAATATAGTTAATATAGAGTGTTTTTATATATACTCTTTTTAAAATAATAATATAAGTATATAATAGTATAGGATTATAAAAAAGTTTTTATAAATATAAATTAAGGAGGCTTTTAAAATGTCAAAGCATTTACACATAATGGCTAGTGAAGGGGCAATAGCAGAAACAGTATTATTACCAGGAGATCCACTAAGAGCAAAGTTTATTGCTGAAACTTACTTAGAAAATCCTGTTTGCTACAATACAGTTAGAGGAATGTATGGTTATACTGGTACATATAAGGGAAAAAGAATATCAGTACAAGGAACAGGAATGGGATTACCATCACATTCAATTTATGTAAATGAATTAATAAGATTCTATGGGGCAAAAAGACTTATAAGAATTGGATCAGCAGGTTCAATAAATGATAATGTTAATGTTAGAGATATAGTTTTAGCTCAAAGTGCATCTACTAATTCAGGAATAAATAAAAGAAGATTCCTTGGAATGGATTATGCTCCTACAGCAAACTTTGATCTTTTATTAGAAGCATATAATAAAGGAAAAGAAAAAGGTTTAAATATAAAGGTTGGTAATATATTATCTTCAGATTTATTTTACGATGATACAAATGTAGGTGGAGCAAAGCTTTGGGCAGAATATGGATGCTTAGCTATAGAAATGGAGTCAGCAGAATTATATACTCTTGCTGCAAAATATGGAGTAGAAGCATTATCAATTCTTACTATATCTGATCATATATTTAAGGGAATAGAAACTACACCAGAAGAAAGACAAGAAAGCTTTACAGATATGATGGAAATTGCTTTAGAGCTTGCAAAATAAAAAAAGATTAAAATGAAAACTCCTACGGGAGTTTTTTCTATAATTATTCATTTTTAATTATTAATTATTCATTGTGCGAAGCACACTAAGGGGTGTATTATGATAGATTTAACTTTACTTGGATGTGGTGGTGGAATGCCTATGCCTAATAGACATTTATCATCTCTTTTTATTAATATTAAAGGAAGAAAGATATTAATAGATGTGGGAGAAGGAACACAAGTTGCAATAAGAAAAAATAAGCTAGGATTTAAAGATATAGATATAATATTAATAACTCATGCTCATGGAGATCATATTGTTGGATTGCCTGGACTTCTTTCTACAATAGGGAATAGTGGAAGAGAAAATACTTTAATTATAATAGGTCCAGTTGGAATAATTGATGTAATAAAAGGACTTAGTGTTTTATTTAAATATTTACCTTATGAATTAAAAATAATAGAAAATCCAAGAAAATTGGAATTTATATTTAATAGAGATTTAATAGAGTTAAGTAGTAATGATAAGTGTGATTTTATATTAGATACTGAGGAGCTTGATCATTCTGCTCCTTGTTTAGGTTATAGTTTATATTTTAAAAGAAGAAGAAAATTCAATTTAGAAAAAGCTATAGAAATGAATGTTCCAAAGGAATTATGGAGTAAGTTGCAAAAAGAAGAAATGGTTGAATTTAATGGAGTAGTCTATGATAGTTCTATGGTTTTAGGTGATGAAAGAAGAGGAATAAAGTTAAGCTATATTACAGATACAAGGCCAATAGATAAAATTATAGAATTAATAAAAAGTAGTGATTTATTTATATGCGAAGGAACTTATGGTAGTGATGATGATATAAATAAAGCTATTAAAAATAAGCATATGATCTTTAGAGAAGCAGCAACCTTAGCTGATTTAGGAAAAGTCAATGAATTATTACTTACTCACTTTAGCCCTGCAATGAACGAACCCAAAGATTTTATAGAAAATGCAAAATCTATATTTGAAAACACTATAATAGGGGAAGATGGAATGATAAAAGCCTTAAAGTTTATAAATTAAACTTTAAGGCTTTAAATTTAATTGCTATAAGAAGTATCTTCTATTTCTTCTAATTGAAATTAAGAAAGCCATATCATATTTCTTACAACTGAGATTAATGCAAAAACACCACTTATGCTTTTCATTTTATTTATATTTAAAAAGTGATATAATGGAAGAATCAGGAGGGACGAGATTATGAATAAACAGAATAAAGTTAAATTTAGTTTGGCATTATCAATTTTTATGTTGTTAGCATTTGTGGGATGTAGCCCAAAAGAAGAGGCTAATGATAATGCAAATATAGTGAAAAAGGAAATTTCTTTTGTTGCACCTAGTGGAGTACCAGCTACAGCTATTTCTAAGATGATAAAAGAAAATGTTCAAATAGATGATAATTATAATATTAATTATTCTATTGAAAACACATCTGATACTTTAGCTACAGCTGTTATGAAGGGAGAACCTGATATAGCAATAGTTCCATCTAATTTAGCTCTTCAGGCATATAATAAGGGATTAGGATATAAGTTAGTAGGAACAACAGGCCTAGGAGCCTTATATCTAGTATCAACTGAAGGAGAAATAGACTTTGAAGATTTAAGTGGAAAAGAAGTATTTAATATTGGAAGTGGATTAACACCAGATATAGTATTTAAGGCTCTATTAAATGAAAGTGGAATTAAAGATGTTACATTAAGTTACGTTGGTGGGGCAACTGAGTTAGCACCATCTATATTAGGAGGAAAAGCAAATTATGCAGTAGTTCCAGAACCAGTATTAACTACCATATTAACTAAAAATCCTAATATTAAGGTAGTTGCTAGTCTAAATGACTTATGGAAAGATAAATTTAATAGTGAAACGGGTTTTCCACAAGCAAGCTTAATAGTAAAAGAAGAATTGATTAATGAAAATAAAGACTTTATAAATAAGTTAACAGAGGAAATTGAAAGTTCTATAAATTGGGTAAATAAAAATAATAAAGATGCAGCAACATATTCAATAGAAAATGGTTCACAAGTAGAAGAAGCAATATTAGAAAAGTCAATATCTAACAGCAATATAGCATTTATAAAAGCAAAAGATAATGAAGAAGATTATATGGCTTACTTTAAAGTTTTAGAAAGTGAAAATGCTAAATCTATAGGAGACAAGTTACCAGATGAAAACTTCTTCTATGAAGAATAAAAAACTTATATTTATATCATTAATCTTAATAATACTTATTTGGATTATTATATCTAATATAATAAATAACTCTATATATTTACCTAAGGTAAGTGAAGTAATTAAGGAAATTAGTACTATTACAAAAGAAAAAGGATTTATTAAAAATATAATATATTCATTAATAAGAGGAGCTCTTAGCTTTATAATTGCTTTAATAATTGCAGTTATATTGGGGATTATATCAAGCTTTAGTAAATTATTTTACAACTTTTTTTATCCAATTAATGCAATATTAAAATCTATACCTAATATTGCATTTATACTTATAGCATTAATTTGGCTAAATAAAAACTATGCACCATATTTAATTGGAATTGTTATAGCCTTTCCAATATTATATGAAAGTACTTTAAACTCTATTTTGAATTCTAATGAAGACTTACTTGAAATGCTTAAATCTTTTAATATTAATTTTATTGATAGACTTTTGAATCTACATATTCAGTCTATTATAATTAATATTTCACAAATTGCAACCTCAACATTTTCATTAGTATTTAAAGTTGTAATTGCAGGAGAAGTTTTTGGACAACCAACCTTTGGTATAGGAACAGCAATACAAGGAGAAAAAATTAATTTTAATACAGCAGGTATATTTGCATGGATTATTATTGTTTCAATTTTATGTTTTATAACTGATAAAGTAATTATGAGTTTTATAAACAAGCTTTTAAAAGGTGGTAGATATTTAATTGATTAAGTTTACGAATATAAATTTATCCTTTGATGAGAGAATACTGTATAAAGATTTTTCTATTTCATTTATTGAAAACTCTATAAATTTTATAATGGGAGAATCAGGAATAGGAAAAACAACATTAATAAAGTATTTAAAAGATGAACTTTTAACAAAAGGGAATAAAATAAGTTTTACATTTCAGGAAAGTAGATTAATTCCTTGGAAGAATGTATATAAAAACTTAGAATTAGTTATAAAAGATAAATATAATAAAAATCAAAGAAGAAAAGTAATTGAAGAAATATTAAATAGTATGAATTTAAAAGGTATAGAGAGTCTTTTTCCACATGAACTTAGTGGAGGAATGAAACAAAGAGTTAGCATAGCTAGAGCAATATTATCTGATGGAGATATATTTATTATGGATGAGCCTTTTAAGGGTCTAGATAAGGATAATAAAGAAAGAATTATAAAGTTTCTAAAAGATTATTTTAAGGAAAAGCAAAAAACAGTAATAATAATTACTCATGATATTAATGAAGTGAAGGAATTTGTTAATAGATATATTTTGCTAAAGGGTGAGCCTGTTGAGCAAAAGATGCTATATATAGAAGAGGTTTAATTAACCTCTTTTTTTGTATTTAGAAAACCACTAATCTAATTTTGTTAATAATATAACAAAAAATATTTTAATTGTGATTATTATCACAGTTTATGTTTTTTATAAATGTTAAAATGTAATCAATATAAATTAATTTCTAAAATTAGAAGTGGAGATGTAAATTATATGAAAAAAATTCAATCAACTTGTAACTTATGTGCTTTAGCATGTAACATAGATTTTTATGTTGAAAATGGTGAAATAAAAAAGGTTTCTCCTACTAAAGATTATCCAGTTAATAAAGGGTTTTGTTGTATAAAGGGCTTAAGTTTAGATAAGCAACAAACTAAAATTAAAGGAAGAAAATCTCCATTATTAAGAGATGAAAATGGAGAAATGAAGGAAGTATCTTGGGAAGAAGGAATTAGGTTATTTGTTGAAAAAATGACAAATATTCAAAATAAATATGGACAAGAAAGTGTAGCCTATATTAGTACAGGTCAAATGACTACTGAAGAAATGGCTTTACTAGGTCATGTTGGTAGAAATTATATGAGAATGGATGGAGATGGTAATACAAGATTATGTATGGCTACATCTGTAGTAGCTCATAAGCAAAGCTTTGGTTTTGATGCTCCTCCATATACTTTAAATGATGCTGAACTTTCAGATACAATATTTTTAATTGGAGCAAATCCTGTAATTGCTCATCCAGTATTTTGGGGAAGAATAAGAAAAAATAATGATGCTAAGATAATTACAATAGATCCAAGAAAGTCAGAAACAGCTTTAAATTCAGATTTGTGGATTGATATTAAACCAAAAGCTGATTTAGTTTTAATGTATACATTAGCTAATACATTGATTCAAAAGAGGTGGATTGATAATAAGTATATTGAAGAACATACAGAAGGATTTGAAAAGTTTAAAGAGCATGTTTCTAAGTTTACTTTAGAAGATGTTGAAGATAAAACTGGAATTTCAAAAGAAAGAGTTCTTGAATTAGCAGAAATAATACATAATGGTAAAAGGGTATCTTTCTGGTGGACAATGGGAATAAACCAAGGTTATCAAGCAGTTAGAACAGCACAATCGATAATTAATTTAGCTTTGATTACTGGAAATATAGGGAGACCAGGAACAGGGGCTAACTCATTAACAGGACAATGTAATGCAATGGGATCGAGAGCATTTAGTAATACAGCTGGACTTTATGGTGGTGGAGATTTTGATAATCCTGTAAGAAGAAAAATTGTTTCAGAAGCTTTAGGTGTTAAAGAAGAAGAACTTATAACTAAGCCAACATTACCATATAACGTAATAATAGAAAAGGCTATTGCTGGTGAAATTAAAGGCTTGTGGGTAATTTGTACAAATCCAAGACATTCATTTGTAAACAATGAGGAATTTAAGAAAGCTGCTAAAAACTTAGATTTCTTAGTAGTTCAAGATATATATGAGGATACAGATACAGCTAAGCTTTGTGATTTATATTTACCATCTGTTCCAGCTATTAAAAAAGAGGGTGTACTAATAAATACTGAGCGTAGAATATCAAAGGTTAACCCTGTTATAGCTAAAGAAGAAGGTGAACTTACTGATTATGAAATTTTCTTCAAAATAGGTGAAGAGTTAGGCATGGGAAGCTTATTAGATAATTGGAAGACTCCAAGAGATGCTTTTGAATTATTAAAAAAATGTTCTAAAGGAATGCCTTGTGACATTACTGGTGTTACTTATGAAATGTTAGAAGGAAAGAATATGAGTAGCTCTAGGGGTATTCAATGGCCATTTAGAGAGGGGGAAGTATTAGAAGAAGATGAAAGAAGATTATATGAAGATGGAAATTACTATACACCTTCAAAGAAGGCTAATATTTTATTTGAAGATATAGCAGAAAATCCGAATAAAACTTCAGAAGAGTTCCCTTATATCTTTAATACTGGAAGAGGAACAGTTGGGCAATGGCATACTCAAGTTAGATCAAGAGAAATAGAACATAATAAGATTTATAGTAAGGTATCTTATGTTTTAATGAATCCAGAATTAGCAAAAGAATTAAATATTGAAGAAAATGAAAGAATAAATATTACTTCTCAAAATGGAAATACTAGCGAATTTAATGTAGTGTATTCAGAAAATGTAAAGAAAAATCATATATATGCACCTATGCATTATATTGAAACAAATTCACTTACTCCTTCAGTTTATGATCCTTATTCAAAGGAGCCATCTTTTAAAACTGTTGCAGTAAATATTTCTAAGAAGTAGGAGATTTAAAGATGAAAAGAATTAAGATTGATAGATCTAAATGTGTTGGTTGTTTAACATGCACAACTGCATGTATAGTTTCACATAACTCCGAGGATACAAGAAGCAGAATAACTATAGATAGTAATGGTAAATATGTTCCAATTTTTTGTAGGCATTGTGATAGACCTGAATGTGTTTATACTTGCATGACAGGAGCCATGAGCAAGGATAAGAATATGGGATTAGTAACTTATGATAAAAATCGTTGTGCAAGCTGTTATATGTGTATTATGGCATGTCCTTACGGGGTTTTAAAAGCTGATAGTAGAACTCATAAGGAAATAATGAAATGTGATGGATGTAAAGATGCAGGCACTCCACAATGTGTAGAAAAATGTCCAATGGCAGCTATTACATTAGAGGAGGTATCTAATTAATGAGATATGTAGTTATAGGAGCATCTGCTGCTGGAATTAGCGGTGCAAAAACTTTAAGAGAATTAGATAGGGATGCTGAAATAATATTAATTTCTAAAGATATTGAAGTATATTCAAGATGTATTTTACATCATTATATATCTAACCATAGAAATATTGAAAAATTAAATTTTACATCTAAAAATTTTTTTGAAGAATATAATATAAACTGGATTAAAGGTGTAGAAGTTGTAGCTTTAAAGGATGAAGAAAAAACATTAAATCTTTCAAATGGTGAAACTGTTAAATATGACAAGTTAATGATTTGTAGTGGTGCATCTGCTTTTATACCACCAGTTGAAGGATTAAGAGAAGGTAAAAATGTAGTAGGTCTTAGAAATTTAGATGATGCAATTTTAATAAAGGAAGAAGCTTCTAAGATAAAAAATATTGTTGTTTTAGGAGCTGGACTTGTTGGAATAGACGCTGTAAGTGGACTTATAGATACTGGAGTAAATATTTCATTAGTAGAAATGGGAGATAAAGTTCTTCCTATTCAATTAGATAAATATGCTTCTTCAGTATATGAAAATGAATTTTCAAAACAAGGTGTTAACTTAAAGCTAGGAGTTAAAGCAGAAAAGTTAATACTTGATGAAGAAAAAAATCCTAAGGCTTTATTATTAAACACAGGAGAAGAAATACCATGTGAATTAGTGATAGTTGCAACTGGCGTTAGATCGAATATTGGATTCTTAACAGATAGTAATGTTGAATGTGATAGATTTGGTTTAATAATTGATGAAAAGGGAAAAACTAATATTAAAGATATATATGGAGCTGGCGATGTTACTGGTAGAAATCCAATATGGCCAACTGCAGTAAAAGAAGGTATAATAGCAGCTCATAATATGTTAGGTAAAGAAATGATAATGACAGATTTCTTTGGTAGCAAAAATACAATGAACTTTGTTGGAATTGCTACTATGTCATTAGGGGATGTTGAACCTAAAGATGAAAGCTATAAGGTTGAGATAAATATTGAAGAAGATAATTATAAGAAGATAATTCATAAAGATGGTAAAATATATGGTGCTATACTACAAGGCGATTTATCTTATGCAGGTGTATTAACACAATTAATAAAAGAAAAGATTGATATATCAAAAGTAACTAAAAATATTTTTGATATAGATTATGCAGATTTCTTTAATTTAGAAAAGAATTTTGAGTTTAGTTATAAATAGAATGTGGGCTGTGGTAGAAACAGCCCACATTAAGAATTAAAAATTTGAAATGAAGAATTACTAAAGTTAAATTCTTTTCGTTAGTGCTGAAGTTATTCTATTAATTTTACGCTGAGTTATAGGTTCTGACATAATAAGAAAATTAATATAGAAGTAAATTTTATTACTTTTTAATTGTTAAAGCTATAAAAATTATTATAATAAGTATAGAAGATATATTTATGTAAAATAGTTTTAATAATTTAAGCTAAAGGATGAAGTATTATGGCGAAAGTTGTAAATATCGTTGGAGATAAATCTAATGTAGGAAAAACCTTTGTTATGGAAGGGTTAATAAAAGAATTAATATATAGAGGACTAAGTGTTGCCACAATCAAACATGATGTTCATGGTTTTGATATTGATAAGAAAGGCAAGGATACGTATAAGCATAGAGAAGCAGGATCTGAAACGGTAATAATTTCTTCACCTAAAAGATTTGCTATGATTAAAGAAGTTAAAGAAGAAGTGGATTTAGAAAGTCTTATTGATTTAGCTGAGGATAAAGACATAGTTTTAGTAGAAGGATATAAAAATAGTAGCTTAAGAAAAATAGAAGTGTATAGAAAAGGTTTTAGTAAAGAAATAATATCATCAAAGGAAAGCTTAATAGCAATTGCTAGTGATGATGAATTAGAACTTGAAGATATTTTAGTAATAAAAAAAGATGATTTTAACAAATTAGCAGATTTAGTTTTAAAAGAAAAAGAATACAATACTTAAAAATTAATTATCAATAAAATTTTCTAGAGTATAAGATTCCTAAGGAGATTCTATGGTTCTTATACCTGAATTTTAAATTCACAGGGTACATATCTGAAAAGGTAGTATCTCCACGTTTTGGGAAGGAAAATAAGTTGATTTAAATAGTAGTCTAAGAAATGTTTTTATGTAAAATGTTATCTTAAGCTAAATTTTAATACTATATTTATAGTTATTAAGCATATTTAAATTTAGGCTTATTATTCGCAAAATGAATAATAAGCCTTTTTACTATTTAAGTATTTTATAGGAGGGCAAGATGAAATCCTTTATTTCATTAGAAGAAGCTATAGATATATTAAATGAAAAAGTAAATAATTTAGATGATAAAGAAGTTACCTTATTTAATGGTTTAAAAAAAGTGTTGAGTGAAGATGTGTACTCTAAAATAAATAACCCACCTTTCGATAAATCTGCAATGGATGGATATGCAATAAAAGTAAAAGATTCCTTCATGAACAATAAGGTAAAAGTAATAGATAAGGTATATGCAGGTGAGGTTTGTAAAAGTTTTGTAACAGAAAATACAGCTGTTAAAATAATGACAGGAGCTCCAATACCAAAGGGAGCAAATGCTGTTATAAAGCAAGAAAATGTTATTGTAGAAGGAAAAAATATAGTAATTACAAGCAATGTAAAAGAAAATGAAAATATATGTATTGAAGGAGAAGATATATCTAAAGGAGATTTACTAATAAGTAAAAATAAAAAACTCGATTATGCAGATATAGGAATTTTAGCTAGTTCAGGTATTAATAAAATAAAGGTTTTTAGAAAACCTAAAATAGCATTTATTAGTACTGGAGATGAGGTTATGGATATAGGGGATAAACTATTAGATGGTAAAATATATAATAGTAATAAATATTCGATTATATCAAGGATATTAGAACTTGGATACGATATCAATAAAATTATTCATATAAATGATGATTATAAGGAAATAGGTAGCAAAATAGAAGAAATATCTAAAGAAGTAGATTTAATAATTACAACAGGTGGAGTATCTGTTGGAGAAAAGGATTTATTGAAGGATGCTATTGATAGTATAAGTGGAGAAAAATTATTCTGGAAAATAATGATTAAACCTGGATCGGCAGTTTTGTGTAGTAAGGTTAATGAAGTTATTGTTATTAGTTTATCTGGAAATCCAACAGCTGCATTAACTACATTTGAACTTTTAGGGAAAACTACTCTTGAAAAGCTTTCTGGAAATAAGAAAATTAAAATTAATAGAGAAAAGGCTATATTAGCAGAAGGAAGTATTAAAAAATCTTTAAAAAGAAGATTTGTAAGAGGATACTTTGAAATAAAAGAATATAAACAATACGTTTATATTACTCAAAAAAAATCTGGTAATGGAATACTTAGTTCAACAATAAATTCTAATTGTATAATAGAAATTCAAGCTAACAATAAGGAAATACAAAATGGAGATTTAGTAGATATTATAAAACTTTAGGAGATAAAAATGATTAAAAAGACTTTAGCTATCTTAGCAGGTGGGAAAAGTAGCAGAATGAATTATAATAATAAGGCATTATTATGTTATAAAGAAAAAACCTTTATAGAAAATATAATAAATTCAGGACAAGAATTTGATGAAATAATAATTATAGCAAATAAAATAGAAGAATATAAAAACTTAAATTTAAGAGTATACCATGATATATACATTGGAAATGGCCCTTTATCTGGAATTCATTCTGCCTTAAAGAATTCAAAAAATGATAAGGTTCTTTGTATAGCCTGTGATATGCCATTAATATCTAAAAAAACTTTGAGAATTATTGGAAATACTTATGGGGATTATGAAGTTTTAATCCCAAGGGTTAATAATAGACTTCAACCGATGTGTGCTATATATTCTAAGAGTTTAATTCCTAAGATTGAAAAGGCATTATTTAATGGAGATAATAAGATTCAAAAGTTCATTTTATCTACAGAGTATAAAGTTTTAAAAGATAATCTATGTTCAAAAGATTTTTTAAATATAAACACAGAAAAAGAATATGAATTACTGGAGGAGATTTAATTGTATACAGTTGGAATAATAACTAGTAGTGATAAGGGGTATCTGGGAGAAAGAGAAGATAAAAGTGGAGAAATTATAAAAAAAATAGTAGAAGAAGTAGGTTTTGAAGTAAAAAGATATGTTATTTTACCGGATGATAAAGAAATGCTAAAAAAAGAGTTTATTTATATGTCTGATAAATTAAATTTAAATTTAATATTAAGTACAGGAGGAACTGGTTTTTCAAAAAGAGATATTACTCCAGAAGCTACTAAGGAAATAATTGAGAGAGAAGCACCGGGAATATGTGAAGCTATAAGAATGTTTAGTATTAAAATTACTAAAAGAGCAATGTTATCTAGAGCAGTATCTGGAATTAGAGGTAATACTTTGATAGTTAATTTACCAGGAAGTCCGAAGGCCTGTGAGGAAGCTTTAGACTTTGTATTAGAAGATTTAAAGCATGGCATTGGTATTTTATTAGGTGAACAAAATGAATGTGCAAGAAAATAATTATAATTTAGGAGATGTTTTATATGAAGATGATAAGTGTATATGATTCAGTAGGATGCATTTTATCACATGATGTTACTCAAATAATACCTGGAGAATTTAAGGGAAGGTTATTTAAAAAGGGTCATATAATAAAGGAAGAAGATATTGAAAAATTTTTATCTATAGGAAAAGAGCATATTTATGTTTGGGAGCCAAAAGAAGGGGAATTACATGAAAATAATGCAGCTATTAGATTAGCAAACCTTGTTCTTGGTGAAGGGGTTAGTAAATCGGAAGAGATTAAAGAAGGAAAGATAGATTTCTTTGCTGATAGAGATGGAGTATTAAAAGTAAACAAAGAGGAGCTACTTAAATTAAATTCTTTAGGAGAAATTATAGTATCAACATTACATAATAATATTCCAATAAGAAAAGGTGAAAAAATAGGTGCAACGAGAGTTATTCCATTGATAATAGAAGAAGATAAAATTATTAAAGCCGAAGAACTTATACAAAATAAGATTATTCATATTCAAAAAATAATACATAAAAAATCTTTACTCATAACTACAGGAAATGAAGTATATAGTGGTAGAATTAAAGATGCTTTTTTACCTGTAATTAAGTCTAAGCTTGGATATTATGGAAGTGAAGTTATTCGACAAGTAATTTTACCAGATTCAAAGGAAAGAATTATAGAAGAAATAAAAAAAGGATTTGATGAAAAAGTTGATATGATAATTTGTACAGGTGGAATGTCAGTAGATCCAGATGATGTAACCCCTACAGCTATTAAAGAATGTGGTGGGGAATTAGTTACTTATGGATCACCCGTATTACCAGGAGCTATGTTCCTATTAGCATATTACAATGATATTCCAATACTTGGAGTTCCAAGCTGTGCTATGTATTCTAAAAGAACAATTTTGGATTTAGTTTTACCTAGAGTTTTAGCAAATGAAAAATTGACTTTAGATGATATAGCTGCATATGGGCATGGTGGACTATGTTTAGATTGTAAAGTTTGTACATTTCCTCATTGTTCTTTTGGTAAGTAGGAGGTATTAATGAATAATAAATTAACTCATTTTGATAATAGTGGAAATGCTAGAATGGTGGATGTATCTGAAAAAGATAAAACTGAAAGAGTGGCTATCGCAGTTTCTAGAATAAGAGTAAGTGAAGAAACGTTATCTCTAATAAAGGCAGGAAAAATAGGGAAAGGCGATGTATTAGGAGTTGCGAGAATTGCAGGAATTATGGGAAGTAAACAAACATCAAATTTAATTCCTATGTGCCATCCTCTTATGATTTCTAGTTGCAATATTGATTTTGAAATTAATGATGAAGAAAGATATATAGATATTAAAGCAACAGTGAAAATAGTAGATAAAACTGGAGTAGAAATGGAAGCATTAACGGCTGTTACTATTTCTGCATTAACTATTTATGATATGTGTAAGGCTGTTGATAAGAGAATGGTAATAGAGGGAACTCATTTACTTAAAAAAACAGGAGGTAAGAGCGGAGAATTTAACTTCTTATAATTGGCTCTTTAATATAATATGAGGGATAAGTATGGTAGAGAAGTAGATTATTTAAGAATCTCATTAACAGATAGATGTAATTTAAGATGTGTTTATTGTATGGAGGAAGAAGGTAGTAATTTTTTTAAAAATGAAGAAAAACTTACAAAAGATGAAATATGTAAAATAGTTAGTGTTAGTGCAAAACTTGGTATAAAGAAAATTAGATTAACAGGTGGTGAGCCTTTAGTAAGAAATGATATTGTTGAACTTATGGAAAAAATAAATAATATTCCTGAAATAGAAGAGATTTACTTAACAACAAATGGAATTATATTAGAAGAAAAAGTTGAAGTACTAAAAAAAGTTGGATTAAAGGGGGTAAATATTAGTTTAGACTCATTAAAGGAAGAAATGTTTCATAAGTTAACTAGATTAGGAGACTTAAAAAAAGTATTGTCTGCCATAGATAAATGTTTAGAACTTGGAATTAAGGTTAAGTTAAATACAGTTATGATAAAGGGTATGAATGAAGATGAAATATTAGATTTTGTAAAGCTTACTTTAAAAAAAAATATAGATGTTAGATTTATAGAGCTTATGCCAATAGGTATTGGAAGTAAGTATAAAGGAGTAAGTAACGAAGAAATTAAAGAATTAATTAATGAAAATTATAAAGATATTGAAGAAGTAAGAAGAAATAAAACTGATGGTCCTGCAACTTATATTAAGTTAAAGGATGGCAAAGGGCAAATAGGATTCATAAGTGCAATTAGTAATTGCTTTTGTGAAAATTGCAATAGAATTAGGCTTACCTCAGAAGGATTTCTAAAACAATGCCTTCATTTTAATTATGGTATTGATCTTAGAAAATTGATTAGAAGTGGAGCATCAGAAGAGGAAATTTTAAATCTCATCAAAGATAATATCTTCAATAAACCAGAGAAACATTTATTCTTAGAAAAAAGTAAAGATAAGGAATTAAAGTTTATGAATCAAATTGGAGGATAAATATATGTGCAAGGTATTAGCTGTATGTACTAGTAAGCATAAGGGAACTTTAAAAAAAGAAATTAATGAAGGAAATTTTATAGAGGATTTTGGGATAGAAGGAGATGCTCATGCGGGTAAATGGCATAGACAAGTTAGTTTATTAGCCTTTGAAAAAATAGATGAGTTTAGAAATAAAGGTGGAAATGTTGATTTTGGTGCCTTTGGAGAAAATTTAGTAGTTGAAGGTATTGAATTAAATAAGTTACCAATAGGACAAAAAATAGAAGTTGGAGAAGTATTATTGGAAGTAACTCAAATAGGAAAAGAGTGCCATGATAAATGTGCAATATATTATCAAGTTGGTGAATGTATAATGCCTAAAAACGGAATATTCACTAAGGTTTTGAAGGGTGGAAAAGTAAAAGTTGGAGATAAATGTACTTTGTTAGAAAGTGAAAAAAAAGTTTTTACATTATAAGAAATTAATTATTTATATTGCTAGTAGTACTAAAAAGTATTGCTAGCAATTTTTTTTATTAAGGGATAAATGAATATAGATAGTAAATACTTGTAATACTAATTATGAAAAGTATATGAAAATAAAGGAGATAAAAATATGAAGGTTGTTAGGTCTACTTGTAATTATTGTTCTATAGCTTGCAATTTTGATTTCCATGTAAATGATAATGGATTTATTGAAAGAGTTAAACCAGCAGAGGATTATCCAGTTAATCAAGGTTTTTGTTGTGTAAAAGGTTTAAATTTAGACAAGCAAAATACTATACATGAAAATCCTGTTTTACCTCTAATAAGAAAAGAAAATGGAGAATTTGAACATATTTCTTGGGAAGAAGCTTTTAATGTTTTCGCAGACAAGGTTAAAAAAATTCAAGATAAATATGGAAAAGAAAGTTTTGCTTTTTTAAGTACTGGTCAGCTTTTAAGTGAAGAAATGGCATTAGCTGGATATATTGGAAGAAATTTTTTAGGTGGTAATGGTGATGGAAACACTAGATTGTGCATGGCAACAGCAGTAGTAGCTTATAAGCAAAGCTTTGGCTTTGATGCCCCTCCATATACTTTAGATGATTTAGAGCATTCAGATGTGATGATATTTATTGGATGCAATCCTATAGTAGCTCATCCAATATTATGGAGTAGAGTTGCAAAAAATAAAAATAAGAACAAAAAAGTAATAGTAATAGATCCAAGAAAAAGTGAAACTGCGGTAAGAGCCGATATGTGGATAGATATTAAACCAAAAGCAGATATAAGATTATTATATACATTAGCAAATGTATTAATAGAAAAAGGATGGATTGATGAAGAGTTTATTAAAAATAATACAGAGGACTTTGAAGGTTTTAAAAATCATGTAAAAAAATATGATATTAATGATATAGAAGAGTATACAGGAATATCAAAAGGAAGAGTATTAGAACTTGCAGAAATAATTCATAAAGGAGAAAAAGTTTCTTTATGGTGGACTATGGGAGTAAATCAAGGATTTCAAGCTGTAAGGACTGCACAAGCAATAATAAATATTGCATTAATGACGGGTAATATCGGAAAGCCTGGAACTGGTGCTAACTCTATAACAGGACAATGTAATGCAATGGGATCTAGGCTTTTTAGTAATACAACAGGTCTTTATGGAGGAGGGGAGTATAGTGATGAAAAGAGAAGAAAGGCTGTAGCTGAAATATTAGAAATTGATGAGGAACTTTTACCAAAGAAACCAACAAAACCTTATAACGAAATAGTAGATGGAATAAACAATGGAGAAATAAAGGCATTATGGGTTTTATGTACTAATCCCTTAGTTTCATGGATTAACGACTTAGAATTTAAGAAGGCTGCTGAAAAACTTGAATTTTTAGCAGTACAAGATATTTATTCTGATACAGAAACTGCTAGATATGCCCATTTAATTCTTCCTTCTACAAATGGATTGAAAAAGGAAGGACTAATTATTAACACGGAGAGAAGACTATCTAAAATTCAACCTGTTCTAGATAAAAAAGAAAATGAATTATCAGATTATGAAATTATGCTTGGAATAGGGAAAGCTTTGGGAATGGGGAGCTTATTAGATAAGTGGAAGTCACCTAAGGATGCTTTTGAGATTTTAAAAAAATGCACTAAAGGAATGCCTTGCGATATTACAGGTGTAAGTTATGATGAATTAGAGGGATCAGAAGGGGTTCAATGGCCTTATAGAGAAAATGAAAATATTGAAAATAACCAAAGAAGATTATTTGAAGATGGAAAATTTTATACGCCTAATAGAAAGGCTAAATTTATATACGAAGAAATTATGAATCCACCATATGAGAAGAGTGAAGAATATCCATATATATTAAACACTGGTAGAGCAACTGTTGGTCAATGGCATACTCAAACTAGAACTAGAGAAATACCAGATGTAGAAGCAATAATAGTAAAAAAAGGATATATTAACTTAAATACTGATTTGGCAGAAGAACTTGATATTAAGGAAAATGATATTGTAAAGGTAAGTTCACCTAATGGTGTTACTAATAGATTTTTAGTTAAGTTAAGTAGAACTGTAAAAAAGGATCAATTGTATGCGCCTATGCATTATATTCAAGCAAACTCAATATTACCTTCAGTATTCGATACTTATTCTAAGGAACCTAACTATAAGTATACACCAGTTAAGATAGAAAAGATAGAAGGTGATATTAATGAAGAGAATTAATATAGATAGAAAAAAGTGCATTGGTTGCTTAACATGTACAACTGCTTGTAAGGTTTCCCATGGATGTAGAGATACTAGGGGAAGGATAGTGATAAATAGTGAAGGGAGATATGCTCCGATTTATTGTAGGCATTGTACTAGAGCAGAATGTGTTTATTCATGTCCAACTGGTGCAATGAGAAGAGATGATGAAACTGGCTATGTTATTTATGACAAAAGCAGATGTGCAACATGTTATATGTGTATAATGGCATGTCCTTATGGAGTACTAAAAATGGATTATCAAACTAATAGAGAGGTTATGAAGTGTGATATGTGTTTATCTACAGAAAGCAAATACCCTCAATGTGTAGATAAATGCCCTATGGATGCTTTAACATTAGAGGAGGTAAAAGAATAATGAAATATGTAATAGTAGGTGCATCTGCTTCAGGCATAAATGCAGCAAGAACTCTTAGACAATTCGATAAGGAATGTGAAATAATATTGGTTTCTAAGGACATATTTGTATATTCAAGATGCATACTCCATCACTTTTTAGATGGAAGAAGAGAAATAGAAGATTTAGATTTTACCCCAGATAATTTTTTTAATATGTATAAAATACATTGGATTAAAGGTGTTGAAGTAACAGGAATAGATGTTAAAGAAAAGAAATTGTCTTTAGATAATGGAGAGTATATATCATATGATAAGGTATTATTAGCAACGGGTTCATCATCTTTCTTGCCACCAATAGAAAATTTAAGAAGTGCTAATAATGTCATTGGATTAAGAAATTTAGATGATGTAATAAAAATTAAAGAAATGGCAAAAAAGGTTAAGAATATAGCAATATTAGGAGCAGGACTTGTTGGTGTAGATGCTTTAGCTGGATTATTACATTATGATGTTAATATTACTTTAATAGAAATGGGAGATAGAATTCTTCCTTTACAATTAGATAAATATGCTGCAAGTGCATATGAGGAAAGATTAAGAAAAGAAGGAGTTAACTTAAAATTTGGAGTAAGAGCAGAAAAGGTTATTGTAGATAATGAAAATAATCCAGTTTCAATAAAACTAAATACTGGGGAAGAGGTCCCTTGTGAAGTTATTATAGCTTGCACAGGGGTAAGATCAAATATAGGTTTTTTAAAGGATAGTGGAGTTGAATGTGATAAGTTTGGATTAATTATTAATCAAAAGGGAGAAACGAATGTTAGGGATGTATATGGTGCAGGTGATATAACAGGAAGAAATCCAATTTGGCCAACAGCAGTTAAGGAAGGAATTATAGCAGCTAATAATATGGTTGGAAAAGAAACATACATGGAAGATTTCTTTGGAAGTAAAAATACAATGAACTTTTGTGGACTCGCAACAATGTCTCTTGGGGTTGTAATTAAACCAGATGATACTTATGAAGAGGTAATAGATATTGATGGCAAGGATTATAAAAAAATTATATATAAGGATGGTGCAATTTATGGAGCTATAATCCAAGGAGATTTATCTTATGTAGGAGTTTTAACTCAATTAATAAAAGAAAAAATTAATATTAATAAGGTTAAAAAGCCTTTATTTGATATAGATTATTCTGATTTCTTTAACGAAACACAAAATTTAGAATTTGTTTATTAATAAATAAAGTAGGTGAGATTTTGCAATCAAATTCTATTTTAAAAAAGATTAAAAATATGCCTGTACCTATTTTACCAACTATGGTAGGTGCTGCGACATTATCTAACGTTTATCAAATATTAGGATATAATTGGATTAGGCATATTACTATGTGGACTTCTACAATTATATTAATTTTATATATAATTAAAATTATATTATATTTTGATACTTGTAAAAGCGAGTATAGCAATACTGTACCGGCAAGTTTATATGCTGGATTTACAATGATTTTAATGATATTAGGCTCATATTATTTTACCTATAATAATTTTATAGGTAAATCCATGTGGTTTATTGGATTAATCCTACATGCTATACATATAATAATATTTACTTATAGAAATGTATTCTTAGGAATTAATAAGGAAACCTTTGTTCCAAGTTGGTTTGTAACTTATAATGGAATTATGGTTTCTACAGTAGTTGGAAAAGTCATGAATGAACCATTTATAGGAAAGATAGTAGTGTATTATGGAATTATTATTTTTATAATAATTTTACCTTTTATGATTAGAAGGTTAAGGAGGGAGCCTTTAAAAGAAGCATTATTTCATACTCAAGCTATACTTTTAGCACCTTCTAGCCTTTGTTTAGTTAGTTACTTAAATTTTATTAATAACCCTAATAAAATAATAGTTTGTATATTATATATAATTATTTTAATGACATTACTATTTATTATGTATATGCTTCCTAGGTTTTTTTCTTACACATTTACGCCTGGATTTGCAGGATTAACATTCCCAATGGCTATAGGAATAGTGGCATCTATAAAAGCATACTCATATTTTGAAAGTGTAGGGTACAAATCATTATCTTATATTATAAAAGAAGTTAGTGGAATACAAATTTATATTACAACTACAATTATAGCTTTTGTTTTATATAATTTTATAAATATTTTAGTTAAAAGTTATAGAAAGGTTAACTAATAATAAGTCAAAGAAGTTTTCTTTGGCTTATTTAATTTTTAAATAAAATTTGTGATAATAATCACAGAATTAATATGTAAAATGTGTATAATTTAAGAGTAATCTTATTTACTAAAATTATTATAACAGTTTAAGTGAAAAAATTAACAAGAAAACAAATGATAAGGTTAATTTAAGAAGTAATTAGATTAAATTAGGAGGAAAAATGAAGAATAACTTACTTAAAAAAACAGAAAATATTCCAGTTCCATTACTGCCGACTATGGTTGGAGCAGCTACATTATCTAATATTTATTCCAGTTTAGGATACAGTTGGATAAGACATATAACTATGTGGATAACAACTGCGATTTTATTAGCTTATTTAGTTAAAATTTTAGCATTTGCAGATGTTTGTAAAAAAGAATATTCTAATACTATTCCAGCAAGTTTATATGCAGGTTTTACAATGATTACAATGATTTTAGGATCTTACTATTTTGAATATAATAATTTTCTGGGTAAATCATTATGGATTATTGGACTAACTTTACATGCTATACATATATTAATATTTACATATAGAAATGTTGTTAAAGGAATTAATAAAGATACATTTGTACCAAGTTGGTTTGTAACATACAATGGTATAATGGTTTCTGTCGTAGTAGGAGGAGCTATGAGGGAACCACTAATAAATAAAATAGTATTATATTATGGTATAATAGTTTTAATTATTATTATGCCATTTATGGTAAAAAGATTAATAAAATTTCCACTAAAGGACGCGTTATATCATACTCAAGCTATACTATTAGCACCATCTAGTCTTTGTGTGGTTTCATATTTAAATGTTATAGAAAATCCAAATAAATTTGTTATATATCCTTTATATTTCATTGTGGTTATTACATTTCTTTTTGTAGTGTACAAGCTAAATGCATTCTTTTCATTTAAGTTTACTCCAGCTTTTGCGGGATTGACATTCCCAATGGCAATAGGAACTTTAGCTTCAATAAAAATGTCTGGCTTTTTAATTAATGCTGGGTATGAGACTCTTGGAAATATAATAAAACAAATATCAGGAATACAGCTATATATTACAACAGCTATAATATCATTTGTTTTATTTAATTTCTTAAAATTATTTTTAAGTTCAATAAAAGAGAAATAAAATAATAAGTAAAAAGAATTTGTATATTACTGATGCAAATTTTTTTGCTTTTTTTAAAAAAAGGTATTCACAAATATGGTAAAAAGGAGTAATATATTATTAAAGAAAAAACATATCGGAATAGTAGGAATAAAGGAGAGATTTATATGAAAATAGCAAAAAGTTTAGTTCAATTAATAGGTAATACGCCATTATTAGAATTATCAAATTACAATGAGGAAAAGGAAACTTTAGGTACAATTATTGGAAAATTAGAATATTTTAATCCAGGTGGTAGTGTAAAAGATAGAATAGGATTTGGAATGATAGAAGCTGCCGAAAGAGATGGTTTATTAAATAAAGATACAGTTATAATAGAACCAACTAGTGGTAATACTGGGATTGCATTAGCATATATCTCAGCAGCAAAAGGATATAAATTAATTTTAACTATGCCAGATACAATGAGTATAGAAAGAAGAAATTTATTAAAGGCCTTAGGAGCAGAATTAGTGCTAACTCCAGGTGCAGAAGGAATGAAAGGAGCTATTGCTAAGGCAAATGAATTAAAAGCAGAAAATGAGAATTCAATCATTCTTCAACAATTTGAAAATCCTGCAAATCCACAAATACACAGAGTTACTACAGCAGAAGAAATATGGAATGATACAGATGGACAAGTTGATATAGTAGTTGCTGGAGTAGGTACAGGTGGTACCTTAACAGGTATTGGAGAAGTTTTAAAGGCTAAGAAGTCTGACGTTAAAGTTATTGCTGTGGAGCCAACTAACTCACCAGTTATATCAGGCGGAAAACCAGGACCTCATAAACTTCAAGGAATAGGAGCAGGATTTATACCAAAAAATTTAAATGTTTCAATTATTGATGAAGTAATAAAGGTAGATAATGAAACTGCATTTAAAGCTTCGAAAGATTTAGCAAGGACAGAAGGATTATTAGTTGGAATATCATCAGGAGCAGCAATAGTTGCAGCAACAGAATTAGCAAAAAGAGAAGAAAATAAAGGGAAAAATATAGTTGTAATTTTACCTGATACAGGAGAAAGATATTTATCAACTGATTTATATAAGTAATTTATAATAAAGTCATTGCTATTTTTAGTAATGGCTTTTATTATTAAGATATATAATAAATAGAGAAAGGTGATTAAGTGAAGATTTCAACTAAAGGTAGATATGGATTAAGGGCTTTAATTGACCTAGCTATTAATATGGATTCTGAAAATGTAAGTATTAAGTCTATTTCAGAAAGGCAAAATATTTCGGAAAGATATTTAGAACAAATTTTTTCCTTATTAAGAAAAGCTGGCATTATACTAGGAAGAAAAGGAGCACAAGGTGGATATATCTTAGGTAAGGATATTAGTGAACTTACAATAATAGAAATATTAAAGGTTTTAGAAGGGGATAGTATTTTTATAGATATTAATGAGAAAGAAGAAAATGAATTAGAAGACTTTATTAATAAGAATTTATGGAAAGATATAAATGTTTTAATTAAAGATTATTTTTCTTCAATAACATTAGAAGACTTAGTAGATAATTATAAAAAATCAAAAGATACAATTATATATTACATTTAAAAAGCTAATAAGAGTTTAATTACTCTTATTAGCTTTTCAGACTGCTGACAAAGTGTCAGCAGTCTTTAATTTTATACAAATATGTAATATAATTTAAAATATATTAATTT
>NZ_JBNOOE010000019.1:0-58124 GCF_050585265.1 Clostridium nigeriense
AATAATCGTAGAAAACGTGAAAAACAAGATGAGATAATTAAAAATAATGTTTTGAAAGCTTTCAATTATAGAGGTTATAAAAAAGGATCAAGGTCTATTAAAATGACATTGAAAGAAAAATTTGATATTAACTATAGTAGGAAGCGTATACAAAGAATAATGAGAAAATTTAATATAGTTTGTCCAATTAGAAAACCTAATCCTTATAAATGTATAGCGAAAGCTACAAAGGAGCATACTGTAGTTCCGAACTTGCTTAATAGGAATTTCAAACAAGATATACCAGGTAAAGTATTACTTACAGATATCACATATTTGCCATATTCAAATTCTAATACGGCCTATTTGTCGACCATAAAAGATGCATCAACAAATGAAATATTAGCTTATAATTTATCAGATAGAATAACTTTAGATATTGCTACAAATACAATACATAAATTAATGATAAATCCTAATGTAAAACTTGCTAAAGACGCTTTTATTCATTCAGATCAAGGTAGCCATTATACAAGTCCGACATTTCAAAAACTTTTGAAATCCAAAAAGCTTGGACAATCTATGTCCAGACGCGGAAATTGCTGGGATAATGCACCACAAGAATCATTTTTGGGACATATGAAAGATGAAATTGATTATAAATCTTGCTCGAGTTTAGAAGAACTACAATTAATCATAGATGATTACATTGATTATTATAACAATGACCGTTGTCAGTGGAACTTAAAAAAGCTGACTCCTGTTAAATACAGAAATCAGCTTTTAGCTTCTTAACTCTCTTTTTTAAAATGTCCTTGACATAGGTACCACTTTTTAAAATAACACTAATCCTTTAAAATGTCTTATTTGCAGGCTTTTCTAGCCATTTTTAATTATTTCCTTGACATCAATACTACCGTCTCCACATGACTTGTATGTGGGAACATATCAACTGGCTGTACTTTTTCTGTTTTATAACCTTTTTCCTCTAATATCTTTAAATCTCTTGCTAAAGTACTAGGATCACAAGAAACGTAAACTACCTTTTTAGGTTTTGCTTTTCCTATTGCGTCTAAAAGTTTTATATCGCATCCCTTTCTTGGTGGATCTACTACTATAACATCTGGTATTATTCCCTTTTCTATTAATTCTGGAATTATTTCTTCTGATTTTCCTACAAAGAATTCTACATTATCTACATTATTGATTCTTGCATTTTCTCTTGCATTAATTATAGCTGGTTCTATTATTTCAACGCCATAAACTTTCTTTGCTTTTTGTGAAAGAAAAAGTGTAATTGTTCCTGTTCCACAATAAGCATCAAAAACTATTTCTTCTCCTGTCAATCCAGCATATTCTAATGCCTTTGAATAAAGCTTTTCTGTTTGTACTGGATTTACTTGGAAAAATGAAAGTGGTGAAATATTAAATCTAAAATCATCTATGTAATCTGTTATAGTATCTTCTCCCCATAAGGTTATACACTCTTGCCCTAAAATCACATTAGTATTTTCTTTATTTACATTTAAAATGATACTTTTTATTCCATCTATCTTTTCTTTAATTTCTTCTATGAATCTATCTAAATTGGGAACATCTTTCTTAGTTGATACTAATACTACCATAACTTCATTTGTAGTAAAGCCTTTACGAATCATTACATGTCTTATTAGTCCATTTTTATTAAAGCTTCCATCAATACTAGCTGCTGATATATTAAATTTTATCATCCAATTTCTCGTAATATTAGCAACCTTATCTGCTACTTCATCTTGAATTAAGCAAGTATCTAGATTGATTATATTATGACTTCTTGATGCATAAAAACCTATACTTAATTCTCCTTTTACTATACCAACAGGTAATTGAACCTTATTTCTATATCTTTCTGGCTTTTCCATACCTATAGGATACTCCACTAGTAAGCTATCTAATCCACCGATTTTTGATACACAGTCCTTAACTCTCTCAAATTTATAATCTAATTGCTTTTTATAGCTCATATGCTGAACTGTACATCCACCACATCTTTTATATACCCTACACTTTGGTTCAACTCTTTCTTCAGATGCTTCTATTACTTCTATCAGTTTTCCATAGGCATAGTTTTTCTTAACTTTAACCATTAAAGCCTTAACTTTTTCCCCTAAAATTGCTCCTTCTATAAATATAGGATAACCATCAATTTTTGCTATACCTTCTCCTTCATATCCTACACTAACTATATCTAATATATATTCATTGTTTTTTAAAACCAAATTATTCACCTCTTAGAACCTTTTAAATTTAATTATTCCTAAAGTTTCATCTTATGATAGCATAAAAATATATAAATTACAAAAGATGTAGATTACTAAACAATCTATTTATTTTTAGGTAAAAAAAAACGGCATCAAAGCGATGCCTAAGTTCAGAATTTGTTGCCATTTAATTCCATAATAATATTATTACATTATTCATTTCATAATATACATTATAACTTAACTTTTATCAATATATTTATTAACATTTTGTTAATTATCTATTTTTCATCTTAAATTTAACTATTTTAATACAAATTTATATTATTATTATTACTTTATTTGATTTTAATGATATTGATTATCAAATGATATGTTTTTTATAAAATCCTAAAAAAAATAGAAGCCCTAAAGGCTTCTATTAATTAATAATATATTATTCAACTACGCTAATCTTTAATAGGTTAGTTGCACCAATTTTGTCAACTGGAACACCTGCAGCTATTACTACTGTATCTCCCTTTTTAACAAATCCGTTAGCTTCTGCAACTTTAACTGATTCTTCCATCATGTGATCAGTTGACTGCATTTGTCCAGAAACAACTGGATAAACACCAAAGCATAATGCTAATTTCTTAGCTACTTTTTCATCTGGAGTAACAGCAACTATTGGACAATCTGGTCTGCATTGAGATAATCTTCTTGCAGTTGCTCCACTTTGAGTTGATGAAATTATAGCTGAAGCTTTTAATTCGTTAGCAGCATTTGCAGCAGCTCTTGAAATAACTCCTGCTATAGCAGGTATATGCTTCTTAGCCTTTGAAATAGCTATTTCATAATCTAATTGTTTTTCAGCTTCTACAGCTATCTTAGCCATAGTTTGAACAGCTTCTACTGGCCAATCTCCGTTTGCTGATTCTCCTGATAACATGATTGCATCAGTTCCATCATATATAGCATTAGCTACGTCTGATACTTCTGCTCTTGTTGGTCTTGGGTTTCTTATCATAGAATCTAACATTTGAGTAGCAGTTATAACTGGCTTTCCTGCATTATTACATTTTTCTATTATCATCTTTTGAACTGCTGGAAGTTTTTCCATTGGGATTTCAACACCTAGGTCTCCTCTAGCAACCATTATACCATCTGAAGCTTCTAATATAGCATCTATATTATCAACACCTTCTTGGTTTTCTATTTTTGAGAATATTTGAATGTGCTCTCCACCATTTTCAACTAAAACTTTTCTTATAGCTTCAACGTCAGCTGCTTTTCTTATGAATGATGCTGCAACTAGGTTAACTCCTATTTCACATCCAAATTTTAAGTCTGCTATATCTTTTTCAGTTAAAGCAGGTAACTTAATTGATACTCCTGGAACATTAACTCCCTTATGAGTTCCAACAAAACCTGTATTCATAACCTTACAGTTAATTTTGTTACCTTCAACTGATTCAACTTTTAATCCAACTAGACCATCATCTATTAATATAGTATCTCCAGTTTTTACGTCATTTGCTAATCCTTCGTAAGTTACTGTACATTGAGTTGTATCTCCTACAACATCTCCACCTGCATATATAACAAAATCATTACCTGATTTTAATTCAACTTTCTTAGGTTCGAACTTTCCAGTTCTAATTTCAGGTCCTTTAGTATCTAACATTATAGCTATTTCTTTATTATGTTTCTTAGCTAAGTCTTTTACTAAGTTTATTCTTTCTGCATGTTCTGCATGATCTCCATGTGAAAAGTTATGTCTTGATGCATTCATTCCTGCTTCAATTATTTTTGATAGTATTTCTGGATTTTCACTGGCTGGACCTATAGTACAAATCATCTTAGTTTTTCTCATGTAATAACACTCCTTTAATTAAATATAATATTTTTAAATATTAATTTTGACTTAAAATAGTCATATATATTTTGAGTAATAAATCAAAGATTTATAATCTAAGATGAAATCTCGTTTGCTATTTCAAATAATTTTTCATCAAATTTTCTATCTAATGCTAATGCTTCATCTATATCTTGATCGATTATCTCATTATTTTTAATTCCTATTACTCTTGAAGTTTTTCCTTCTAAAAGAACTTCAACTGCTCTAGATCCCATTTTAGAAGCTAAAATTCTATCTGTTGCTGTTGGGCTACCACCTCTTTGAATATGACCTAAAACTGTTGCTCTAGTTTCAATTCCAGTAACTCCTTCAACATATTCAGCTAATTCTTGAGCTCCACCAACACCTTCAGCTAATAATACTAGGTTATGGATTTTACCTTTTTGCTTTCCTTCTAAAATTACTTTACAAAGTTCTTCCTTAGAGAATCCCTTTTCTGGTGTAATTATATACTCAGCTCCACCTGCAATACCTGCATATAAAGCTAAATCTCCACAATCTCTTCCCATAACTTCTATTATTGAAACTCTTTCATGAGAAGTTGATGTATCTCTAATTTTATCTATTGCATCTATTACTGTATTTAAAGCTGTATCAAATCCAATTGTAAAATCAGTATAAGTTAAATCATTGTCTATAGTTCCTGGTAAACCTACAGTTTTAACACCTAACTTTGATAAAAGCTTAGCTCCTGTAAATGACCCATCTCCACCAATTACTACTAAAGCATCTACGCCATAAGCTTTTAATATTTTAGTAGCATTAACTCTTACTTCTTCCTTTTTAAATTCAAGACATCTAGCAGTTCTTAGGATAGTTCCTCCTCTATGAATGATATCTGAAACAGATGATCTATCCATAGTGAATAATTCTCCATTAATTAAACCACTATATCCTCTTTGAACGCCCATTACTTCAATACCATGATGTAAAGCAGTTCTTACAACGGCTCTTATTGCTGCGTTCATTCCTGGAGCATCTCCACCACTAGTTAAAATAGCTATTTTTTTCATGTTGTTTCCTCCTTAACACCACCGGGACAAAGGTTGTCCCACTTTCTGTGGAATTATCCATTTTTATTTACTATAATAATTTAAAATTTTTACCACATTAATTAATTTTTTTACTAATTTATCACCTTTTTTTATTTTACTTGCTTCCTTAAGTTTATGCAACTAAAATCAATACAATATTACGATTTTTATCGACTTTTTTATACCTTATAACTTATATTATAACCTAATTTAATATGATTTATATATTTATTAAAAATTTTTTCTCATTTATCTTTTGTAAATTTTTTCATTTAAATTTTTATTAATTTTTTTTATATTTTAAATGTAAATACTTAAATTTCTATTAAATTTAAAATAAAATTTCAATTTATAAAAAATAACAAAGTAATGAAGCCTACAAATACTATAACCCTTAATAGTACGCATCTGTAAACTTCATTTTATTATTCAACTACCTTTACATTTTCTTCTCCAGTAAGCTCTTTAAAGTAGCTTATTACATCTGATTCTAGATTTACCCAAATATCCTTTGGCATTCTATAATTTTTTCTATCACTTTCTGTAAATAAATATACAGTAGTATCTCCTCTATACTCATCTGGCATCATTCTCAACTCTTTCATTAATGCCTTTCCATTATTTATATCCTTAGCTCTAATATAAACTTTAGATGTATTGATTTTTTCTAAAGGCTCTATACTTTCACAAATCAGCTTAGGAAGTTCATCTTCTTTAATACTTATTCTCCCTTTAATAACTACTAAAGCATCCTCTTTTAAGCCTTCTCTTACCTTATCTAAAGTCTTTGGGAATACTATAACTTCAATAATACCTGTCAAGTCTTCAAGTTTTAAAAATGCCATCATAGTATTATTTCTAGTTATTTTTTGATTATACTCACAAATTATTCCCCCAAGTATTACTCTCTCTTCATCGTGAATTATATCATCTGGTAAATCACCTGGATTAAAAGTTTCTTTAATTATTTCATAAGATTTATATACCTTATCTATATTAGTAGATGTTTGAACTTTTAAACTATCTGAATACTCATCTAATGGATGACCTGATAAGTATAAACCTGTCATTTCTTTTTCCATTGCTAATAAATTTTTCTTTGCAAACTCTTTTATATTTGGGTAATTAACTTCAGGAAGCTCTAATTCCTCTTCTAATCCAAATAAGCTAATTTGCCCATCTATGTTTCTCTTTTTTTCATTAGCAACTCCATCCATTAACTTCTCATATACTGCCAACAGCCTTGATCTAAAAATTTTAAAGCAATCTAAGGCTCCAGCCTTAATTAAACTTTCAATAGATCTTTTATTAACTGATGATAAATCAATTTTGTTAATAAAATCTATTATCGACTCAAAAGCCCCTTTATTATTTCTAGATTCTACTATAGTTTCAACAACGTTATAACCTACATTCTTTATAGCTGCCAAGCCAAATCTTATCTTATTACCTTTAACAGTAAACTTTGAGTAACTTTCATTTATATCAGGTGGAAGTACTTGAATTCCTAAACTTTCAGCAAAAGCAATATAGTGAGCTACTTTTTCACTTGTTCCCATAACAGAATTAAGCATAGCTGCTATAGTTTCTACTGGATAGTACTTCATTAAAAATGCTGTTTGATATCCTATAACCGCATAGGCTGCTGCATGGGATTTGTTAAATGCATAACTTGCAAAGTCCATCATTTGATCAAAAATCTTATTTGCAGCTTCTTCTGAAATTCCATTTCTTTTACACCCTGGGACCTCTATATTACCATTCTCATCTAATACACCGTAAATGAAGTTTTTACGTTCCTCTTCCATAACCTTGTGCTTTTTCTTTGACATTGCTCTTCTTACAAGGTCACTTCTTCCCATAGAGTATCCAGCAAGTTTTCTTACTATTTCCATTACTTGCTCTTGATAAACCATAACTCCATAAGTAACATTAAGTATATCTTCTAGTTCTGGAACTACATATTCAACCTTATCTGGATTTTGCTTACACTCTACATATCTCGGAATTTCAGCCATTGGTCCTGGTCTATAAAGAGATATTCCCGCTATTATATCTTCTAAGCAGTCTGGTTTTAACTCCTTCATAAATGATGTCATACCTGGTGATTCTAATTGGAAAACACCTGCAGTCTTGCCTTCACCAATCATTTTATAAACATCTTTATCTTCAAAATTTATCTTATCTAAATTTATATCTATTCCTTGGTTTTCTTTAATCATCTTAACTGCATCGTTCATAACAGTTAATGTTCTTAAACCTAGGAAATCCATTTTAAGTAATCCTAACTCCTCCAAAGTTGTCATATCAAACTGTGCAACTATAGAGTCTTCATTTTTTTGAAGTGGTACATATTCAACTAAAGGTTTTGAGGATATTACTACTCCTGCAGCATGTGTAGATGAGTGTCTTGGAAGCCCTTCTAAATCCTTACTAACATCTATTAGACTTTTTACTCTTTCTTCATTATTATATGCCGCCTTAAGCTCTGGATTTATTTCTAAGGCCTTATCTATAGTTATCCCTAGCATAGTTGGAATCATCTTAGCAATTCTATCCACCTCTGCATAAGAATAATTCATTGCTCTACCAACGTCTCTAATACATGCTCTAGGAGCCATGGTACCAAAAGTTATAATTTGTGATACATTATTAACTCCATATTTATCAACAACATAGTCTATAACTTCCTGTCTTCTTTCATAACAGAAGTCAGAGTCTATATCTGGCATACTTACTCTTTCAGGATTTAAAAATCTTTCAAAAAGTAAGCTATATTTTATTGGATCTATCTTAGTTATTCCTAATGTATATGCAACTATTGAACCTGCCGCAGATCCACGACCAGGTCCTGTTGGAATTCCATTTTCATTAGAAAATCTTATAAAATCCCAAGTAATTAAGAAATAATCTACATATCCCATTTGTTTAATTACTGATAATTCGTATTCTAATCTTTCTATATATCCACAAGCTTCTTCATTTTCTTTATAATAATCCACAAGTTCTTCAACATTTAATGGTTTGTTTAAACATTCCTTAAATACATCATATCTTTCAATTAAACCTAAATAACAAAGATTTCTCAAGTAAACATAAGGCTCTACACCTTGTGGTAATGGGAATTTAGGTAATTTTGAAACATGAAACTCATAATCAAAATTACATTCTTCTGATATCTTTATAGTATTTTCTAATGCTTCTGGAATATAAGAAAACATATCCCACATTTCTTCTGGTGATTTTAAGTAAAACTGATCTGATGGATATCTTCTTCTATTTTGATCCTCTATTGTTTTTCCAGTTTGGATACACATTAGAATATCATGAGATGCTGAATCTCTTTGATTTATGTAGTGAACATCATTAGTTGCAACTAAAGGTATTCCTGTTTCCTTTGATAATTTGATGTTAGCCTCTGTAACCTTCCTTTGCTCATCCATACCATGATTTTGTATTTCTAAATAAAATCCTTCTTTAAAAATATCATTATATAAAAGAGCTACTTCTTTAGCCTTCTCATAATTATCCTTTAGATGCCAATGCTGAACCTCTCCACCTAAACATGCACTTAAAGCTATAAGACCTTTACTATGCGCTCTTAAAAACTCATGATCAACCCTTGGTTTATAATAAAACCCTCTAATTGAAGCTTCAGATACAATTTCCATTAAATTCTCATATCCTTCTTCATTTTTAACTAATAAAACTAGGTGGTGAGTACTATTTTCTTTATCAGCTACTTTTATATCCATAGACTTTGCAGCCACATAAATTTCGCAACCAAGAATAGGCTTAATACCTTGTTCTACAGCTTCTTTATAAAAAGCTACACATCCATACATAACACCATGATCAGTAATAGCAATACTATCCATTCCTAACTCTTTTGCTTTACTTATTAACTTCTTAACTTTTCCAGAAGCATCAAGTAAACTATATTCGGTGTGAAGATGTAAATGAGCAAATTTTTTTTCCATATAAAACACCACCTTTTAATTAATAATTAATGATGCGTAATGCATAATTATGGATGTAATTTGTTCCAAATCACTAGAAAAAAAAATTCAGAAACTCAGCTTGCTGAGTTTCATCATAAATTATCCATTTTCCACTATGCATTATACATTGAACTAATATGTTCCTGATCTAATTTCTTCTGCTATTTTCTCTATTTTTCTTAATCTATGATTAATTCCAGACTTTCCTACTGGAGGATTTAGCATTTCTCCTAGCTCTTTTAAAGATTCATCTGGATAACTTAATCTAAGTTCTGCTATTTCTCTTAAATTCTTAGGCAGTCTTTGAAGTCCAATTTCTCTTTGTATAAGTTTTATACTCTCCACTTGTCTAACAGCAGCATTAACAGTTTTACTCAAGTTAGCTGTTTCACAGTTTACAAGTCTATTTACGTTATTTCTCATTTCCTTCATTATCCTTATGTTTTCTAATTCAAGTAATGAAGTATGTGCTCCTATTATTCCCAAAAGATTTGATATTTGTTCTCCTTCTTTTAAGTAAATAATAAAGCTATTTTTTCTCTGTATAACTTTAGAATTTAATCCAAACGTATTTATTAAAGATGATAAATCCCTTGCATACTCTTCACTATGAGTTACAAATTCTAAATGGTAAGTTTTTTCTGGATTACTTATACTTCCTCCACCTATAAACCCGCCTCTTATATATGCTCTTTTTAATTCATCAGATTTAACCATATTCTCATCTATTCTATAATTTAAAGTTAATACCCCTTCAACTTCGGTAAGTATTCCTGTATCTCTTAAAAGGCCTCTAACCCCCATGTCCTCTTCTATAAGAACCATATATATATTATTCTTCTTTAAAGAATTACTCTTTTTAACCATTAATTTTGAATGTATATTAAAATGTTCTTTAAGCAAACTAAATATATGCCTTGCTGATGCAGGGTTTTCAGTAGTAATTCTAAAAGATAAGCCTAATCCACTAAAAGATATAGTTCCACTCACCTTCATTATAGCTGAAATTTCAGCTAATGCCTCTTCCTTACTTAATTCTGAATATCTGCAAATTTCTCCTTTTACTTTTGATGAAAATGACATATTGCCTATTTCTCCTTATTTACTATTCTTATCAAGTTATTATAACATAAATAATAATAAAAATTTATATGTAAATTATAGCTTAAAACATCTAAATAAATATTTCAATAACTAGATAATCATCAACTACTCTAGCATATATTGTCCCTTTATATTTTTTTACTATTTTCTTTACATTATATAGTCCATATCCCCTTCCATTACCCTTGCTAGAAAATCCCTTGTTAAAGAAATTTTCAATTTTACTAGGATCTATATTTAACCCAGAAATATTATTTTTAACTTCTATCTTATATTTTTCTAATTTTCTTACATCAATTGAAATCTTCTTATTGCTAGATTCTTTAGTTGCTTCAATAGCATTATTTAATAAATTGCTTAAAATTATAGTAATTTCTGTATCATCTAAATAAGCCTCTTCTATATTATTCTTTATAGTATAACTTAAGTTAATCCCTAGTTGTTCACATTCTACTAACTTACTATACAAAATTGCCTTAAGAGTTGCACTCTCTATATCTAACACTGTACTTAAAACATTAGTGTTAGTAATATTTCCAATATAACTTCCTGCCTTCTCCTTTATTTCAGGAATACTCTTAGATACCTGAATCATTGAATAAAGCATACTAATATGATTTTTATATTCATGCTCATTTGCTCTTATATTTTGTATTATCTCATCTAATAAAGGATTATAGGCATTCTTTACTTCAATATTTTTATTTTTCAGTATAGTCTTATGTAATGATCTATAAAAGCTTATATTTAATAAAATATTTATAAAAATAAGAAAATTAATTTCCACAATTGATCCATTTGATAACTTTCCACTATCATAAATTATTTTCAATATCATAAAGAACATAAATATATTTAATAATATATTAGATACTAATAAATTATCTTCAATATACTCTTCTAGATCAATATATTTTTTTCTTCTGTAATACCTTAGAAAACCTATAATAATAAATATACTAATTGCATATAAAATTAAATTTAATAGTCTAAACTCTCTTGTTTTTCCAGTAATAAAAAATATTATGGTAAGTAGACTATTTTGAATAATAAAGGTAGTAACAACACAAATAATCATCTCTGTCAAAACTAAATTTTTATCTTTTCTATCTACATAGGCTAAGGCAAAAATCTCAGCAATTAATAATACTACATAAACGAAGGTGACATTAATAGGGCTAAACTTGTAAAATAATACACTACATACCAAAACTATTGAACAATATAACAGAAAATTATCTAGTTTTCCCTTATTAAATAGACTATTGTACAGCATTACAACAAGGATCATTTCAATAAATATCATTATCACACCCATACCCAACTTCCCTTTCTATAACTTTTATAAATATTTATACCTAACCTACATTTTAACAAATTTTTGTATTATTTTCTATAATTTCCTCTATTTTTCTCAAAATTATATGTATTTTGTAAAAAAAGAGACTAAAAATTTACTTTTTAGTCTCTAAGTCATTATTTATGATTTCTCTTGCTTTTTATTTTCCTTGCTTTTTATTTCTCTTTCTTTAATTTTTTGAGAAACATACATATATTCTATTATCTTCTTCCTATCATACAATAATTTTTTCTCCATTATTGTATCTACAAGAACCTCTGCTAAATATTCTGAATCATGCTTAACATAACCTTTTTCTATCTTTGCTAAAGAAGCCTCTATAACTTCTACTCCAAGGCTTTTAAGCTCTTTTCTATCAAGCTCTACTAATTGAGAACTATCTTTTAAATATCTTTCTTTTATGTCTACAGGGATATCGCCCCTATTAGCAATAACATAATCAACAATTCCTCTTCCACCATATTTTTTTAATATTTTTATATGGTCAGAAGCTTTAAAACCGTGTGTTTCACCAGGCTGAGTCATTATATTAGAAATATAAAGTTTAATTGCATCACTTTTTCTAATACTTTCTGCAATATCTTTTACTAAAAGATTAGGAATTATACTCGTATAAAGACTTCCCGGACCTAAAACTATTGCATCAGCCTCTTCTATAGCTTTTATCGCATCCTGTAAAGGCTTTGCATCTTTAGGTTCAATCATAAGTTTCTTTATTCTTGAATTTTGACTTATAGATTCTTCTGGGATTTGTGATTCGCCTTCTATTCTATTTCCATTTTCTAGTTCTGCGACTAGCTTCATATCCTCTAAAGTAACTGGTAAAACTTTTCCTGTAACAGCTAGTACTGAACTCATCTTTTGAACTGCATCTTCAAAATTATCACTTACTCCATCCATAGCAGCCAAAAATAGATTTCCAAAGCTTTGATTTTTAAGTCTACCATCTTGAAACCTATATTGTAAAAGTTCTTCCATTAATGGCTCTGTATCAGCTAATGCCAATATACAGTTTCTTATATCACCTGGTGGTAACATTCCTAAATCTTCTCTTAGATCTCCAGAACCCCCACCATCATCAGCAACTGTAACTATTGCAGTTATATTAGACGTATAATACTTTAATCCCCTAAGCATTGTAGATAAGCCTGTTCCACCACCTACAACTACTATTTTAGGTCCCTTTACTAACAGCCTTTTTTCATAAATTAAATTTTCCATCTTCCTACTATCTAATGATAAATGAATATATCCCTTATTAGTTAAAGCAATTATTGATTTCATACTCTCAACAACTGAAATATATATTACTAAAACTCCAGTAATATTTAAGAATATATAAAAAACCTTATAATAAATATCATAGACCCTTCTTACTGCTAATTCAGTAAAACCAAAAGCAATTAGAAGAATTCCAAATATTCCAAAGAAAAGCCATCTCTTTATTCTAACTCCAGGCTTTAACCATTCCTTTAAACTCATAGCTTCTTAGCTCCTTGATGTACATCTTCTCTAATATCTCTATGTTCTACAGAAATATTATAATCTTTACTATTTAAACTTTCATATAGGGCATTTGCTATTGCAACAGATCTATGTCTTCCACCTGTACATCCTATTGAAATAATAAGTTGTCTCTTTCCTTCCTTTTTATAATTAGGAATTAAGAATTGTAATAATTCATCTACTCTTTTTATAAATCCTTTAGTTTCTTCTTGAGCTAAAACATAATTTTTAACAGGTTCTTCATTTCCTGAATAGGGTTTAAGCTCCGGGATGTAAAATGGATTTGGTATAAATCTAACATCAAATACTAAATCTGAATCTACAGGTATTCCATATTTAAATCCAAAACTTAATATAGTTACAGAAAGATGCCTTTCTGGTTGCTCTACATCTCCATAATTTTTAGTCATTTCTTCTCTTAAATCTTTAATAGCATATTTTGATGTATCTATTATTATATCTGCTCTATCTTTAACTTCTCTTAATCTATTTCTTTCTTCATTTATTCCTGTAATTATTCTACTTCCAGGTGCTAACGGATGACTTCTTCTAGTTTCTTTAAATCTCTTTACTAAAACTTCATCAGAAGCATCTAAGAATAGTATTTCATATTTAAACTCTTGATTTTTTAAATAATTCAAGCTTTCAAATAAATCATCGAAGAATATTCCTCCTCTAATATCTATAACTAAAGCAACTTTATCTATCTTACCTTGGCTTTGTACACAAGCTTCTGCAAACTTTGGTATTAGTTTTGGAGGAAGATTATCTACACAAAAGTATCCCATATCTTCAAGGCTTCTTGTTGCTTCTGTTTTCCCCGCTCCTGATAATCCTGTAACTATTATAAATCTCATGATACTACCTCCCTTTAAAATTAAAGTTCATTAATTGAATTATATCATATTCCCCTTATTATTATAATAAGTTATCATAATACTATTACAAAATATAATTTCTATAACATGGAGCTGTCTCATGATGAAAAAACTCCCGAAGGAGTTTTGAGAATAAATTAATTTTAGTAATTCTGTAAGAATTACATCAATAATTCTTCATTTTTAATTATTAAAATGGTTATATAAATAAAAAATCTTTAAAACTATTTTTCAAATATATTACCTAAAGAACCCAGTATACTTCCTTCATCCACTGACTTCCCCATATTTTGTGGAGCTGATGCATAAACTTTTGAAGCAAGCTTACTAAATGGAAGGCTCTGAACCCAGACATCTCCTGGTCCAGTTAATGTAGCAAAGAATAGTCCTTCTCCTCCAAATACAGCATTCTTAATTCCACCTACAAATTGAATATCATAATGGATATTTTGAGTCATGGCAACTAGACAACCTGTATCTATTTTTATAGTTTCTCCAGGCATCAAACTTCTCTTAACTATAGTTCCTCCTGCGTGAATAAAAGTCAAGCCATCACCCTCAAGTTTTTGTAGTATAAAACCTTCACCACCAAAGAATCCAGTACCAAGTCTTTTTGTAAACGCAATTCCAATACTTACTCCCTTAGCACAACATAAGAAAGCGTCCTTTTGGCATATTAATCTTCCCCCAATACTTCTTAAATCAACTGCTAATATTTTTCCTGGATAAGGCGAAGCAAAAGCTACTCTTTGTTTTAACATACCCTCATTTGTAAATGCAGTCATAAATAAGCTTTCACCTGTTATAACCCTTTTTGCAGCACTTCCTAACATTCCAAAAAATCCACCTGTTTTTGATTTTTCGCTTCCATCCCCAAATATAGCATTCATTGTAATACTATTATCCATCATCATCATTGCTCCAGATTCCGCAATAACCGTTTCTCTTGGGTCTAATTCAATTTCTACAAATTGCATTTCATTACCTTTAATTTCATAATCAATATCATGAGCTATTTTTATATCTCTCCTCTTAATATTATTAATTATCATTATGGAATCGAATCATATCTACCATAATTAATAGTCCAACAAAAAATTTTGTATATGATTCATCTATCACTTCTAGAAAATATCTATCACTTCCAAAAGTAAATTCTTTATCTATTGTTCCTATTACTACTCCATTTTTTCTTATTTCATAGTTTCTTCCTAAAATACTTGAACTCTCCATATTCATAGTTCCAACTGCTCCTGTTATATCATATTCAGGAACCATAAATTCTTTCTTTATAGTGGCTATTTCTCTTATATTTTCATCGTATGCAATATACTTATGAGCTCCAAACCTAATTTGTTGCCTCATATATAATACTTTTCTATTATTTAAATCATAAATATTGATATTTTTCCCTATATCAAACTTATCAGCTTCTGCAATAAAGACCTTATTGTCATCTTCATCATAAACATCGAATTTAGTTCCTATAGCAAATAATCTTTCCTTAACATAAAATTTTTTCATAAATCATCCACCCTTAAACATTTTTAATTAACTTTAAATACAGTATATTATACCATTTAGTAACTGTCAATAATTTCTTGTAAAGAATTTTTATATTATTAATTTTATTAATCTATTAAAAAAAATAGGAATCCAGTATAAACTGAATTCCTATGTTAATTTATAATTCTATCTTTCATCTTCGCCTATTATTCTAACTTCAGGATGTAAATCTACACCAAATTGCTTTTTAACTTCTTTTTGTATATGTTCTATTAAATCTAATATATCTTTAGCTGTAGCGTTTTTCTTATTAATTACAAAACCTGAATGTTTTTCTGAAACTGCAGCGCCACCTATACTATATCCTTTTAATCCTGCATCTTGAATAAGTTTTCCTGCATAATATCCTGTTGGTCTTTTAAATGTACTACCAGCCGAAGGATATTCAAGAGGTTGTTTAGATTCTCTTTTACTAGTTAAATCCTGAACTATTTCTTTTATTTTTCTAACTTCACCATGCTTCAAGCTAAATCTAGCTGATAAAACAATATAATTTTTCTTCATAACTATTGATGATCTATATCCTAATTCTAATTCATCCCTACTTAAAACTCTAATATCACCATTATTATCTATAACCTCTGCGCTTTCAATAACATGAGCAATTTCTCCATCATATGCTCCTGCATTCATGAACACAGCACCACCTACAGTTCCAGGTATACCACAAGCAAATTCAAAACCAGTTAAAGAATTTTCTACAGCTGCGCTAGATACATCTTTTAACATTACTCCACTTTCAGCTTCTATAGTTTCTCCATAAACTTTTATATTCTTAACTTCACTTAATTTTATAACTACCCCTTTAATTCCACCATCTTTTACCAACAAATTTGAGCCATTACCAACTACATAGTAAGGAATACCATTTTCTTTACATATTTCTATACTCTTTATAACCTGATCTTTATTTTCAGGAATTAATAGGATGTCTGCTGGTCCACCAACTCTAAAGTGAACATAATGCTTCATTTCAGCATCAAGAATAACATTTTCACTTTTGTAAAATTCTTTAAATAAGCCTTCAAATACTTTATATTGATTCATACCTAACTCCTTATAAATAACCTCGTAATATCTTAATCTAGTTCAAATAAAATTTGCTTTTTTTACTTTATTAAATATTTGATAATACCTTAACATAGTATAAATTAAAAAGCTTTATTACACAACCCATTAATATCATATTTATATAGTATAATTGAATTGTAACCATTTTGTTACTATTTTTCCTGTGTTTTAAAGTAGTCTATTATACTATTTGCAGCTTTTCTGTCAATGCTTGGTGTTTCTATTAATTCATCATATGTAGCTTTTTTTATATTTTCCACGCTTCCAAATTTCATTAGAAGATTTCTTCTTCTTCTCTCTCCTACATTAGGTATATCTTCTAATATAGAGTGTAATGTTCTTTTATCTCTTAAAGTTCTATGATATGTTATAGCAAATCTATGAACTTCATCTTGTATTCTTCTTATCATTTGCATTAAGTTTGAACTTCTATTAATTATAAGCTCTTTATTATTATAAATAATTCCTCTAGTTTGGTGCTTATCATCTTTAACTAATCCACAAACTGGAATATTAATATTTAACTTACTTAAAACTTCTAGCGCAATATTTACTTGCCCCTTACCTCCATCCATCATAATTAAATCTGGAAAACTAGAGAATTTACCACTTGAAAAGTTTAACTGTTTTTCTTGTATCTTTTTAATTTCCTCAAGTCCATGAGTAAATCTTCTCTCTAATATTTCTCTCATACTATCATAATCATTAGCACCTTTAACTGATTTAATCTTAAATCGTCTATAGTCACTATTTTTAGATCTTCCCTCTTCAAAAACTATCATAGTCCCAACAGAGTCTACACCTTGAATATTAGAAATATCATATGCTTCTATTCTAAAGGGAGGTTCATCTAAATCTAATAATTCTTGTAATTCTTCTAAAGAAATTCTATTTATTTCTTTGTCCTTAAAGAACTTATCTTTAAATTGCTCTAAAGTAATCTTAGCATTATTTTTTACCATCTCAAGCATATCTTTCTTTTGGCCCTTCTGTGGAACCTTAACCCAAGCCTTTGCTCCTCTTTTAATTGTTAAAAAATCTTCTATAAGCCCTGGATCTTCTATATCTGGTACATATATTGTTTTAGGAACCTTCGCTGTTCCTCCATAAAATGACGTAATAAAATCTTCTAAAACCTCTCCTACTTTATCATCAGCAGTATTATCAAAAATAAAATGCTCACGACCAGTAATCTTACCATCTCTAGAGAAAAATACTTGAATACAACTATCCTTTTCGTCTTTGTATATATTTATAAAATCTTCATCACCTTCCATGGTTTTAAATATTTTCTGTTTCTCTACTATCGCATTTATAGCAAGGATTTTATCCCTAAGTTTTGCTGCCAATTCGAATTCTAAATTCTTGGATGCTTCTTCCATGTCTGCCTTTAACTCATTTACAATAGTTCTATCCTTACCATTAAGTATATCCATAATATCATTAATCATTTCAGCATATTCTTCTTTTTTTATATATCCTGCACATGGCGCAACACATTTTTTAATATGGTAATTTAAACATGGTCTAACCTTTTCTCCATTCTCTTTAATCATTAGCTTACATGTTCTTATTGGAAATATTTTGTTGATTAAATTTATAGTTTCATAAACTGCAGTTGCATTAGTGTATGGTCCAAAATATTTTGCTCCATCTTTAGCATATTTTCTTGTTACAAAAACCCTTGGATAATCATCATTATTCGTAATTTTTATAAAAGGATAAAATTTATCATCCTTTAAAGCAATATTATATCTTGGACTGTATTTCTTTATTAAGTTACATTCTAAAATTAAAGCCTCCATCTCTGAATCTGTAACAATATATTCAAATTCAGAAATATTTTTAACCATGACCTTAACTTTTTCAGAATGATTTTTAGAATTTTGAAAATAACTTCTTACTCTATTTTTTAAAACCTTAGCTTTACCTACATATATAACTTCGCCAAGTGAATTTTTCATTATGTAAACACCAGGCTTTTCTGGTAAGTTTTTTAAATGGTATTCAAAATCAAACATTTAAATCTCTCCTTATTTTTTCACTTTGCTATATAAATTTTATCACTAGTAAATTAATTTGCAATTAAGAATATAAAAAAATAAGTAAACTATAAAAGGTTATTCATAGATTAAATCTTTTATAGTTCACTATACTTTAAAAATTATTGCTAAAATGGTGAATTTAATTCTTCAAATCGTGGCCATATTTTATCTTCACCTTCTACTTCAACTTTATTATTATCAAACTCCCAAGGAATATCTAAAGAATTCCAATGTATACCTCCCCTTAACTCTCTAACAAACGGCTTTGTTACCTTATAAAAAACTAAGGCGTGTTTATCTCCCTTAATATAGTACCCATGAGCACAACCAGATGGAATATATATTAAGTTCTTATTATCTTCATTTAAATTTACTACTGAATATTTACCAAAGGTTTTTGATTCCTTTCTTAAATCTACTACTACATCTTGAATTTCTCCTATAATACATGTAATTAATTTATCATGCTCTTCAGGAGGTAGCTGAAAATGCATCCCTCTTACTACTCCTGGTTTTACAATAACATAATATTCTTCTTTAAACTCCGTACTTAATCCATATATATTAAATTGAGTATCATTAAAAACCTTAATTAAGTCACATGTATTTTGCATGAATACTGTTGGTGTAATTAAGTAGCACCCTTCCACTTCTAATTTTTTTACCCTAAACATATCAAAATTATCTCCTTTTATCCTAAAAGTTTTAAAAATAGTCATAATTTAATATATGAATTAGGATATAAATAGTGAAGCAAGAAAAAAGTGAATTTTTATCGAAAAAGAAGCTTTTGTACAATAAAAATTTAAGAATGAATAATAAAAAACTAATGAAAAAACTCCCGAAGGAGTTTTTAAAATAAATTAATTTTAGTAATTCTATAAGACTTACATCAATAATTCTTCATTTTTAATTTTTAATTTGGTCTGTTTGTGCCATAGCCTCTTAATATTTACTGGCCTAAAATAGCAGTTCTTACAACTTGTGAAGCTATATCAGCTGCCGATCCAGCTCCATTTTCTCCTTCTTCTACTATTACAGCAACTGCAATCTGAGGATCATCTATAGGTGCTACTGATATAAACCATCCGTGTGGTACACCTTCTGAACCATCTTCTAACATATAATCTGCTGTACCTGTTTTTCCTCCTGCATTAGTACCTTCAAAAGCAGGCCATCTATAAAGATTATTTGAAACCAAATATCCCATATACTCTTTTATTGTATTTGCTATATCATCAGAAATCACATCTTCCTTAAGAGCCTTATTAGAAAACTCCTTAATTGTATTTCCATCTTTATCAACAATCTTATTAACTAACTTTGGCTGCATTAAAACACCATCATTAGCAACTGTTGCTGCTACCATAGCCATTTGTATTGGCGTTGATAATACGCTACCTTGCCCTATTCCACTTTGTGCTATATTACCTTCTTCATAATCATTTAATGTAGGAAAATTACTTGCTGGTATTAATAGTCCAACTCCACTTATTCTAGAATTAAATCCAAATCTTTCTGCTACTTCCTTAAGCTTAGCATTTCCCATATCCATTGCTAATGTACCAAATACAAAGTTACTAGAAACCCTATATGCCATCTGTAAACTTAAATCTCCATGAACTTGATTCATATAGTTACTTAAACTAGTCCCGTCTGCAAATGTTATTTTACCAGTATCATGAAAGGTTTCATTAACTATATTAGGATCATTTTCTAAAGCTGCTGCTAAGGTTACTGTCTTAAATACAGAACCTGGAGGATATAACCCATCAATAGCTCTATTTAATAATTTACTATTAGTATCAACTCCAGAATTAGCATCTTCAATTACTTGCTCTAAATTACTTGGATCATATGTAGGCTTTGATACCATTGCAAGTATTTCTCCAGTCTTAGGATTTAAAGCTACTACTGCTCCATTTAAATCTCCCATTGCATCATATGCTGCCTTTTGTATATCATAGTCTAAAGTAGTTACAACCCCATTCCCTACTTTCTCTTCATCTCTATTTTCAAAAGCACTTTTTAAATTAAAGTCTTTAAAAAAGTTTCTAATTCCATTAGAAAATCCACTATATGTAGATAATTCACTATCATATTCATCTTCTAACCCTGTTATACCAAATCTCTCATCTATGTATCCTAAAGCATGAACATATAAATCTCCATAAGTATAATTCCTACTTTGATTATATTCATCTATTCTTACACTATTAGTTAGAGCATTTCCATCTCTATCATAAATTGTACCTCTTAAAACTTCATTTCTTTTTGCCCAAAGTCTTTTATTACCTGAATCATTAGCTATATCAGGCCCCTTAAAGACTTGAAAATATGCTATATATGATATTAAGGCTATAAAACAAAAAAGGAATATCACCATAATGTTTCTTACGCTTTTTGATAAATCGTTCATAAACTCCTCCTTGCTTTTTTTAAAGCTACATATAAAAGATTATATAAAAGGAGTATTGATTTTGAGTTCAATACTCCCTTAATATTATACAACATTTAATTATAATTAAATATATTTTTTAATACTTTTAATATTCTTCAGAAATTTTTTGTAAAATTCCCAAAGCGAAAAATATAGTTAGCATAGAACTACCACCATAACTTATTAGTGGTAAAGTAATTCCTGTAAGAGGTATTACTTTAAAAATCCCACCTACTATAACTAATGTTTGGCAAGCTATCATCGTACTAAAACCTACTGCTGCTAATAAACTGAATCTATCTTTAGTTAGAAAGGCTGTTCTAATCCCTCTATAAAATAATAAAAAGTAGATTATCATTAAGCCCACTGCAAAGATAGTTCCAAATTCTTCACAAATAATTGCAAAGATATAGTCGCTTTCACTTGCAAAAATTAAATCCGGATAACCATTTCCAAGCCCAACACCAAATAATCCTCCTGTTGATATTGCATATAAACCTTGCACTATTTGATACCCTTCTGCAGTAGCATATTCCCATGGATCTAACCAAATCATAACTCTTCTTTGAATATGTCCAAAAACTCCATAAGCTCCAAGGGCACCAACTACTGATAGTCCTAAACATGTAAACACATATTTCTTTTTTGAAGTTGCAATATATAACATAGTCACAGATATACCAAAGAAAATTAATGTTGATCCTAAGTCTGTTTGAAGTACCATGCAAACTAAAGAAAACATTACTACTAAAGCTGGTTCTATAAGTTGTTTAAAGTCTTCTTTAATTACATTTTTACTTTCATAATTCATAAGCGAAGCTGATAAATATAAAACTAAAGCTATCTTACCAAATTCAGATGGCTGGAATCCAAAAGATCCTATATAAACCCAGTTCATAGCTCCATTTATACTTTGTTCTGTTATTAGCCCATAAATTAACCCCATAGGCATTAGAATTAAAGTTATTATCATATATATCTTTTTATACTTAGCAAAGCTTTTTAAATCAGGTAAGGCTATTACTATAGTCATATATCCAATTATTCCAAGTATAACCCAAACTAATTGCTTATATGCAAAGCTAGGATCTATTCTGTATAGTACTGCTATTCCTACAATAGCTAATATACTTGAAAAAATAAACATAAATTTATCTCCATCAGGATAAAAACGTCTTAAAATATAATGAGATAAACCTATTATAAAGCATAATACAACTCCGATAATTAATGCTTTGGTATCAAAAGGTTTTTGTAGTAAAGCTAGATTTGTAAATAGAAGTAAGCATAATAAATAGATTAATTTAAGAACTCTTTTTTCTAACTTTAATGCCTTATTCATTTTCTCACCTCTAGTTTTTTTCTGCTCTTATAACCTTAAAGGTAGCACTTCCTATTCTTATTTTGTCATTAGCTCTAATTTTAGAATATCCATTAATTTTTTCATCATTAATAAATACACCATTTGTACTATTTAAATCTTCTATTAATATTTCATTATTTTTTACTACTATTTTAGCGTGGTTTCCAGAAGCATATTGATCTGTTAACTTTATTGTATTTCCGTCTCTTCTTCCTATAGTTATTACCCCATTTAACAATAATATGGATCCTTCTTCTAAGTTTGAGTTTTCTCCAACACTTAGTACTTCTATTCCATAATTCTTTTTAGCAGAAGATTGTTTCCTTCTTCCACCACCTTTTACATCCTTGTACATTATTTTTAATGCATAATAGATTATAAAATAAAGTACAATTATAAAAGCCACACCAAAAACAATTGTCATAAGCTTTGAAAAACCCATTTTTTCACCTCAAAATTAGTATTATGTTACCATTATATATTAAAACTTATAGCTAAAAATGACAAGTACTCTTTAATTATTTAACATCTTTTTAAGATATTTCCCTGTATAGGACTCTTCAACCTTAATTATTTTTTCTGGAGTTCCTGTTGCAACTATTGTTCCACCCTTATCTCCACCTTCTGGTCCTAAATCGATGATATAGTCTGCACACTTTATCATATCCAAATTATGTTCTATAACTACTACTGTATTACCAGTATCTACAAGTCTTTGAAGTATTTCTACTAATCTACTTACATCATCTATATGAAGCCCTGTAGTTGGTTCATCTAAAATATACAGAGTTTTTCCTGTACTTCTCTTAGAAAGTTCATAAGCTAATTTAATTCTTTGAGCTTCCCCACCTGATAATTGTGTTGATGGTTGACCTAATCTTATATATCCAAGACCTACATCATACAGAGTTTGCATCTTATTTTTAATTCTTGGAAGATTCTCGAAAAACACTAATGCTTCTTCTACAGTCATATTTAACACATCATCTATAGATTTACCTTTATACTTAACTTCTAAAGTTTCTCTGTTATATCTTTTACCTTTACAAACTTCACATGGTACATAGACATCAGATAAAAATTGCATTTCTATCTTAATAATTCCATCTCCTGTACATGCTTCACATCTTCCACCCTTAACATTGAAACTAAATCTTCCTGGTTTATATCCTCTCATCTTAGCTTCAGGTGTATTAGAAAATAACTCTCTTATTATATCAAAAACCCCTGTATAAGTAGCTGGGTTCGATCTTGGAGTTCTTCCTATTGGACTTTGATCTATATCGATAATCTTATCAATATTTTCGTAACCTAAAATTTCTTTATGATCACCTACTGGATTTTTACTTCTATTTACAAGTCTATTTAATCCCTTATATAAAATCTCATTCACTAAAGTACTTTTTCCAGAACCAGATACTCCTGTAACCATAGTAAGGGTTCCTATTGGAATTTTTGCATTAACATTTTTTAAGTTATTTTCCTTAGCTCCTTTAACTGTTATAAAGTTGCCATTTCCTTTTCTTCTTTCTTTAGGAATATCTATTTTCTTTTCTCCTAATAAGTATTGCCCTGTTATAGACTTTTTACACTTTTTAATATCTTCCACAGTACCAGCAGCTACTATTTCTCCTCCATGCTCACCAGCTCTTGGTCCTATATCTACGATATAATCTGCTTCCTTCATAGTATCTTCATCATGCTCAACTACTATTACAGTATTTCCTACATCTCTTAAATGTTTAAGTGTACTTATTAATCTATCATTGTCTCTTTGATGGAGACCTATACTAGGTTCATCTAATATATATAATACCCCCATAAGAGCTGAGCCAATTTGAGTGGCAAGTCTTATTCTTTGAGACTCTCCTCCCGATAAGGTTCCAGAATTCCTAGATAAATTTAAGTAATCTAAACCTACATCTATTAAGAAATTAAGTCTATTTTTTATTTCCTTTATTATTTGATCACTTATTATTGTATCCTTTTCTGAAAATTCTAATGAATTTATATAATCAAGCTCCTCCTTTATAGAAAGCTTAGTAAATTCATATATATTCTTATCTCCCACTAATACAGCTAGTGCTTCTTTCTTAAGTCTTGCACCATGGCATTTAGGGCATGGATTATCACTCATATATTGCTCTATTTCGCTTTTTATAATATCTGAGTTAGTTTCTCTATATCTTCTTTTTAAAGAATTTATTTCTCCATCATAAGCATAATTATATTGTGAAGTTACTCCCTCTTTTGTATAAGTTACCTTCATCTTCTTTCCATTAGTTCCATAAAGAATTAAATCTAATTCTTTTCTGCTAAGTTCTTTTACAGGTCTACTTAAATCTACATCATACTCTTCACTTAAGGCTTTTAAAATGGCAAAAGTCCAAGAGTCTTCCTTCAATCTTCCTTCTCCCCAAGTTGCTATAGCACCTTCTAATATACTTAAATCCTTATTTGGTATAACTAGATTTTCATCTATTTCAATTAAAGTCCCTAAGCCATCACAGTAATCGCACTTACCAAAAGGAGAGTTAAATGAAAATAATCTTGGTGCTAATTCATCTATACTCATTCCACATTCTGGACAAGCAAACTTTTCACTAAATAATATATCTTCTCCATCTATAATATTTATAACTACTAATCCTTCAGCAAGTTTTAATGCTGTTTCAATTGAATCTGTTAATCTTCCTTCTATACCTTCTTTAATTATTATTCTGTCTACAACTGCCTCAATATTATGCTTTATATTCTTTTCTAAAGATACTTCTTCTTCTGACAGTTCATAAATAGATCCATCTATTCTTGCTCTAACAAACCCACTTCTCTTTATATTATCAAGTATCTTATCATGAGTTCCTTTTTTCCCTCTTATGACTGGAGCTAAAATTTGAATTTTAGTTCTATCCCCAAGAGCCATAACACTATCCACAATTTGATCAACAGATTGTTGCTCTATCGGAATTTTACACTTTGGACAATAAGGTTTTCCAACCCTTGCATATAATAATCTTAAGTAATCATATATTTCAGTAATTGTTCCTACTGTGGAACGTGGATTTTTACTTGTTGTCTTTTGATCTATGGATATAGCCGGTGATAATCCTTCAATATATTCTACATCAGGCTTATCCATCTGCCCTAAAAACTGTCTTGCATAGGATGAAAGGGATTCAACATATCTCCTTTGTCCTTCTGCATATAAAGTGTCAAAAGCTAATGAAGATTTTCCTGATCCTGATAACCCTGTAAATACTACTAATTTATCTCTTGGTATTTCTAAAGATACATTTTTTAAGTTATGTACTTTAGCACCTTTTATTATAATTTTATCCTTCATATTTAATGACCTTTCTCCTCTTATTAACATTCTTATTCGAACAAGCGTTCTTTATTCTATTCTAATTTTTATTATAAACCTTGTCAATTATATATTAAAGTATTTGCAAAAAAAGAGTGTAATAAACCCAAATTTAATTTATTACACTCTTTAATAATTTAAACCATTAATTTCAAATTTAAAACTCCTTTTGGAGTTTTTTCATACATTATTAATTCTTAATTATGCGCAACATCTATACTCCTTCAAAATTAAATAATGGAATAAAACTTTCTTTATCTGTTCCGTCTTCTTGAATAAACCCATTTTGTACTCCTAAATTTAAAGCATAGTCAATAAGTGATTCATAATGATTTTGATTTAAAGGCTTATTTAATTCTGGATAGTTCTTCACATAATCTAATGGTGTATATTGATTCATAATGCTAATATAAACCTTATTTCCATATGTATGACATATATAATCTATTATCTTTTTGGAATCAAATAATAATCCAGGCAACATTAGATGTCTTATTATTACGCCCTTTTGTATTATTCCATTTTCATCAAACTTAGCCTCTCCGACTTGATTTACCATTTCATTAATAGCATCCTTCGCATAAGAAAAATAATCTTTTGCCTTAGAATACTTACTGGAATATTTACTATCAAAATACTTCATATCAGGTAAGTATACATCTATATATCCTCTTAAAAGCTTAATTGTTTCTACCTTTTCATATCCACTACTATTGTATATAATAGGTAACTTTAACCCATTTTGTTTTGCTATTTTTATAGCTTCAATAATTTGAGGAACATAATGTGTTGGCGTAACTAAATTTATATTTAATGCTCCCTTCTCTTGAAGTTCCATAAATATTTCTGCTAATCTCTTAATTGATATTTCTTTTCCCCATGAACATTGACTTATATTATAATTTTGACAAAAAACACATTTTAATGTGCAGTAAGAAAAAAATACTGTTCCAGAACCTACATCACCGGATATACAAGGTTCTTCCCAATAATGAAGGGCAGCCCTTGCCACCCTTATTTTTTCTCCTGCTCCACAAAATCCTCTTTTTTCACCTAATCTATTTGCCCCACAATTTCTTGGACATAGCTTACAACTTTCTAATAATTCCATTTATTAATCACTCCAGATATTTCAAAAGATTTTGTAAATCTATATTATTTTTTACTTTTTAAATCGTTAATTATATCACGTAATTCTGCTGCTCTTTCGAATTGTAAGTTCTTAGCTGCCTCCATCATTTCTTCAGTATACTTCTTGATTAACTTCTTCTTATCTTTTTCTGAAACTACTTTAGTGTCTTCAGCCTTGTATTCTACTTTATCCTCTGCAACTTTAGTTGCTTCAATTACATCTCTTACATCCTTAATAATAGTTTGTGGTGTAATTCCATTATCTTCATTGTACTTGATTTGTATTTTTCTTCTTCTATCAGTTTCTTTTATAGCTTTATCCATAGACTTAGTAATAGTGTCTGCGTACATTATTACCTTACTTTCAGAGTTTCTAGCTGCTCTACCTATTGTTTGTATTAGTGATGTTTCTGAACGCAAGAAACCTTCCTTATCAGCATCTAAAATTGCAACTAAGGCTACTTCTGGAATATCAAGTCCTTCTCTAAGCAAGTTGATACCTACAAGTACATCAAACTCTCCAAGCCTTAAATCTCTTATAGTTTTCATTCTTTCTATAGTATCTATATCTGAATGCATATAAGTAGTTTTTATTCCTAAATCCTTTAGGTATTTAGTTAAATCTTCAGCCATTCTCTTAGTTAATGTAGTAATAAGAGTTCTAAATCCTCTTTCTGTATTTTTCTTAATCTCTGAATATAGGTCATCTATTTGACCTTTCACAGGTCTTATCTCTATAACTGGATCTAATAACCCTGTTGGTCTTATTACTTGTTCTGCTATATTCATTGAATTATCTAATTCATATTGAGAAGGTGTTGCACTGACAAAAACTACTTGATTTATCTTTTTCTCAAACTCAGCAAACTTTAATGGTCTATTATCATAAGCACATGGCAATCTAAATCCATACTCTACTAAAGTATCTTTTCTAGATCTATCACCTGCATACATAGCTCTACATTGTGGTAATGTAACATGACTTTCATCTATAAACATTAAAAAATCATCTGGGAAGTAATCTAGCAAAGTTTGTGGTGGTGTTCCTGATGCTCTCCCATCTAGAATTCTTGAATAGTTTTCTATTCCACTACAATATCCCATTTCTCTAATCATTTCTATATCAAAATTAGTTCTTTGTCTTAACCTTTGAGCCTCTAATAGCTTTTCTTGACTATTAAGTTCCTTCAATCTATCTTCAAGCTCATCTTCAATTTTACCTATAGCTTTTTCTAATACTTCTTGAGATGTAGCAAAGTGAGATGCTGGTGAAATAGATACATGATTTCTTTCACCTAATATATTTCCTGTTAGAACATCAAATTCTCTTATTCTCTCTATTTCATCTCCAAAAAATTCTACTCTAATTCCCTTATTTGAAGATGATGCTGGAATAATATCTAAAGAATCTCCTCTAACTCTAAAACTTCCTCTTGCAAAATCTATATCATTTCTCTCATATTGAATTTCTATAAGTTTTCTTATTATATCATCTCTATCTCTTACCATTCCTGGTCTTAATGATATAGTAAGCTTTTTATATTCTTCCGGATTACCTAAGCCATAAATACAAGAAACTGATGCAACTATAATAACATCTCTTCTTTCAAGCAATGCAGATGTAGCTGAGTGTCTTAATTTATCTATTTCATCATTTATTGATGCATCTTTTTCTATAAAAGTATCTGTTTGTGGTACATAAGCCTCTGGTTGATAGTAATCATAATAAGATACAAAGTATTCCACTATATTATTAGGGAAAAACTCCTTAAACTCTGAACATAATTGAGCTGCTAGAGTCTTGTTATGAGCTAATATTAATGTTGGCCTTTGAACTCTCTCAATAATATTTGCCATAGTATAAGTCTTTCCTGAACCAGTTACACCTAATAGTGTTTGTGCTCTATCCCCATTATTTATTGAGTTAACTAAGCTATCTATTGCTTGAGGTTGATCTCCAGTTGGTTTAAATTTCGATTCTATTTTAAACTCAGGCATATTTTCACTGTTACTTTATATTTATTAAAAGTAACGTCTCCTTTCTTTCATACTTAATTCTTCCCTTTTCTAATAAATAAATTATACATTTAAATATCTTTTATTACAATTTAAAAAAATAAAAGAAAGCTATCGCTTTCTTTTCATTTCTTCTAATATTTTTTTAAAATCATCATTGTCTACACTTAAAGTGCTATCTGCCTTTACCATTCTGGGTACTAATAGCATTCCAACTCTTTTATTCTTTGGTATTATATTTAAATCGACTATTTCCCCGGAAATTTTTTTAATTTTAAAGGGAATTTCGCCAAAATTTTCTCTTATAGACTTGAAAATCTCCACTTCAGATGTAACTTTATTTCTATTTACCTCTAATATTTTATCTCCTCGTCTTACTCCTGATTCAAAGGCTGGTGAATTAGGTGCTACTTCTAATACTGCTACCCCAGTATCATCAGTCACGTATAAATATTCTCCTGATTCCTCAATCTTATTTTGTATTTTAATCGTAATTTCATATCCCAATGCTGCAAATGCTACTACAATAATTTGTCCAACTATTCCAAAACTAGATATTTGAGCTATTAATGTTAACACAACTCCATATATTAATATTCCAATTCCTGAATAAATAGGTTTTTTATTTTTTTCTTTTGTAAAAGAAACTGAATTATATCCTATAACTCCATATAAAGGTATTGAAGCAATTATAGCAGAGCTTAAAAGCAATAATGCTCCTGATCTATTAATTATTGGCCACCAATCTGGTGTTGCTACTGCAGATGTATTAACTGAAGATATATTACTAGTAATTGCAATAAATAAAGCTACAGGTAATGCCCAATATCTATTATAAGCAAATCCTCCAATTATTTTATTGTCTTTATTAGTAAATACAGGAATAGCGCCTCTTCTTCCATCAACCATAATTAGAATGCCTTCTACTATATGTATTATGCCAACAAAAGACATAAGTACTAATATATTTACATTTATGTATGATTCAGTTCTTGTTAATTCTGCTAATATATTAAAAAATATACTAATAGCACCTAATATTGCTCCAGAATATGCAAAGCCGATATATCGCTTTTTAATAAAAAGTAAGGCAATTGATATCATAAACATGATTTCTATACCAGAATTTTCATTGAAAATTATTCCAAAACCACTTAATATTATACTAACTATAGCTCCTGCAATAATCCCTAATGCAATTTGTGATAATGTAAGTTCTAAAGGGGAGTTAATACTCTCCCCAATAGTCATTTTCTGCATTATAGATATTCTTCTATTTTTTATATAAAACATTATTCCCAAAGCTACCAGCATAAACAGATGCATCGGATCAACTATAGCATAAGCTACAGTTCTTAAAGTATATACCATTAACTCCATCAATGATCCTCCTAAATTTTTTCTTTAATCACTTCTAATGCCTTGTTAAATTGAGGATCTATACTCCTATCATACTCTTGTTGTGATATTTCATCTGGTATTTCAACTTCTATGTCTGGTTTAATTCCAATTTTGTGTATATTCTCTCCATTTGGAGTATAGTATTTTGAAGTTGTAACCTTTAATCCACCACTTCCATCACCAAACTCTATTAATTGTTGAACAACCCCCTTACCAAAGCTAGTTGTTCCAACTATAGTTCCTGCTTCATAATCTCTTAAAGCTCCAGTAACAACTTCTGAAGCTGACGCACTTCCACCATCAATTAATACTACTAATGGCATTCCTTCTGCTTCTCCACCTACAGATTTAGACTCTTGCTTATTACCATATTTATCTATAGTGTATGTTACAATTTCTCCCTTTGGTATGAATTGTGATGCTACTTTTACTGCTTCAGTTAGGTATCCACCAGGATTTCCTCTTAAATCTAAAATCATTCCTTCCATACCTTGGTTCTTTAATTCAACTATTTTTTGTTTAAAATTTTCAGCAACATCTTCATCAAAAGAAGACATTTGTATATATCCTATGTTTCCATCTATTATTTCTCCCTTAACAGAAACAACCTTAACAACATCTCTAATTATAGTTATATCTTGATATTCAGACCCTTCCCTTGAAATAGTCAGCGTTACTGATTCTCCTTGTTCTCCCTTTATCATCGATATAGCTTTTTCTACATTCGGTTCAGTAATCTCTGTTCCATCAACTTTCAAAATTACATCTCCTGCTTTTAATCCTGATTTTTCTGCTGGAGAACCTTCTAATGGAGCTACTACTGTAACTTTATCATCTTTAATTCCTAACTGTGCACCAATTCCAACAAAATGTCCTTCACTTTGTTCTACAAATGATGTATATTCATCAGAATTCATAAATACTGTATAAGGATCATTTAAAGATTGAGTCATTCCTTTAATTGCTGCCTCTAATAAATCATTATCATCTATTTCTCCATCATACTTTGTTAATAATGCATCTCTCACTTGAAATAGAAGTTCATACTTCTTAACATCCTTAACATCGCTAACATCCTTAGCTACATCTTCACTAACACTTCTTAAAGTAACACCATTAAATGCAAGAACATTTCCCATGTAGAAAAATGTAACATTTGAAAGTAAGATAATTAATACTATTCCTACTATAATTAAGGGCTTTTTATATATTTTACCCTTTGATTTTTTATTCTCCTCCATACTCTAATACTTCCTTTCATAAAACTCTATAGATTTACGTTAAATAATATTTAAGTGGAGATATATCTCCACTTAAATTATATAGTTTATTCTTTCTTTTTATTAATACCTTTATACATCTAAGAATTTTCTTAAAGCAACTATACTTCCTAAAGCTCCTACTATTATACCACCTAATAGGAATACCCAAGTTAAAGTACTTAAAACAAACCCTGGTGAAACTAAAGAAACAAGGAACATATTAGATACTATGTATCCATAAACCACTCTATAAAGCATAAATAATAGTATGCTTGATATAAGTGAACCCACAAAGCCTATTATCATACCTTCTATTATAAATGGCCATCTAATAAACCAATCTGTAGCTCCAACGTACTTCATTATTCCAACTTCTCTTCTTCTAGAATATACTGTTATTTTTGTTGTATTTGTAATTAAGAATATAGACACCCCTATAAACACTACAAATAATACCATACCAGTAATTCTAACTCCATTAACAAAAGCACTTATAGTATCAATCATATCTTGTTGATTAGATATATCTTCTACTCCACTCATACCCTGAACTGCATCTACAATCTGAGTTGCATATTCTGGAGCATCTAATTTAACAATATATGAACTTGGCAATGGATTTTCTGATAAATCATAACCTTCCAACAAACCTTGGTTATCTTTAAGCATTTCTTGTAAGTTAGCGAAGGCTTCTTCTTTAGATTCATAAATAACTTCCTTAACGCCCTCTTGTTCATTAAGCTTTAATTCTATTTCTCTTTGGTCAATTAATTTAATATCATTATCTAAATAAACCTTAATTTCAAGTTTTGATGCAACATCTTCTACAGCTTTATTGAAATTTAAGCCAAGCAATATGAATGTACCAAATATAAAGAATGTAATTAGCACAGTAATCATGGCCGCTATACTTAATGTTCTATTTCTCTTAAGACTCTTAAAAGCATCTATAAAAAAGTATTTTATAGTATTAAACTTCATCTTCGTACATCCCCCTTGTAGTATCTCTTGCTATACATCCTTTTTCTATAGCAATAACTCTTTTCTTCATACTATCAACTATATCTTTAGCATGAGTAGCCATTAAAATTGTAGTTCCAGCTCTATTAATATCTTCTAATAGTTCCATTATTTCCTTTGCTGTTTCTGGATCTAAGTTACCTGTTGGCTCATCACATATTAAAACTGATGGATTATTAACTATTGCCCTAGCTAAAGCAACTCTTTGTTGCTCACCTCCAGATAATTCATTAGGAAACATCTTATATTTGTGAGATAAACCTACTAATGACAATACCATTGGTACTCTTTTTCTAATATCCTTCTGTGAAGCTTCAACTACTCTCATAGCAAAAGCAACATTTTCGTATACATTTAATGTTGGAATTAATCTAAAGTCTTGAAAAACCATACCTATCTTTCTTCTGTAGTAAGGAGTTTGTCTCCTTGTAACACTTGAAAGATTCTTTCCAGCTACAATTATTTCTCCTACAGTAGGATCTACTTCTTTTATTAACATCTTTATAAAAGTTGACTTTCCTGAACCTGAAGGTCCAACCAAAAATACAAATTCACCTGATTCAATATTTATATTTACATCTGATAAAGCCTTAACATTATTATCATACAGCTTAGATACATTCTTAAATTCTATCATTCTCTAACACCTCGCACATCAGCGTATTTTAAAACCTATAGCGTTATTATAGCATAACAATGCCTTAGGAAAAATGTTTTTTGTACTTTTCCCCTGAATAAAACCTATAATATTCTATATTTTTATTAAATTTTCATTAAATCTTAATAATCTGCAAATCCTTTTCCTAATGCCTCTGTTGATTCACTAACGGTTAGAAATGCCTCTGGATTATTAACTTTTATAAATTGTTTTAATGTAATAAATTGTTTAGAGGTTAAAACTGTATATATGACAGTCATATCTTCTTTTGTATATCCGCCTTTTCCAGTTAATATTGTACAACCTCTATCTATATCATTATTAATAAATTCTACAACCAATTTTTCCTTATTTGTAATTACAAATACTTGTTTAACAGGATTTATACCCGCAATGAATTTATCTACTAAAATTCCTATTAAAGTAGCACTTAAAAGACCAAACAGTCCTTTTTCTACACCAAAAGAATAAATAGCTAATAAAGTTACTGTACAGTCAGCTAATAATAATCCTTGCCCTATAGGTAAGTGAAAATATTTATTAATAATTTTAGCAACTATACTAGTTCCACCTGTTGATGCACCTTGATTAAAAGTAATTGCTGTTCCAAAAGCTAATACAGCCGAACCAAATATGCATGCTAAAACTAAGTTATCAGTTATTGCTCTTGGTTCAAAAAATGTTTCAAAAATCCACATTATTACAGACATCATTATTGTCGAATATATGCTTTTAGCTCCGAAAGAAGCCCCAATTAAGAAAAATGCTAATGCAAATAATATCGCATTAAATATAAAAACTAATATACTTGGATTAATATCAATTAACTGATTTATAGCTAAAGCTAAACCCGAAACACCACCTGCCGCTATATCAAGCGGAAAGAAAAAATATTCTAGTGCAAAAGCTCCTATTGCTACTCCTACTGTAGATAAAAAATATTCTTTTAACTTTTCCATTTGTATTTTATTCTCCTTCTAATATATAGTCCTATCCTAAAGGTTATTGAATATTTTTAAAGCCTTCTCCCATAACCTCATGTACTTCCCCGACAGTTATAAAGGCTTTTGGATCTACTTTACCTATATACTGCTTAAGTTTTATAAATTCACTTCTACCTAAAACAGCATATAATACACAAGTATCCTGTCCAGTAAATCCCCCGATTCCTTTTAAATATGTGCATCCTCTCTCTAAATCATCCATAATAAATTTACCTATTTCATCACTTTTACTGCTTATTATAGTTACCTCTTTACAAGAATGGAACCCTTCTATAACTTTATCTATCGCTATTCCATTAATTATTACTGAAAGTAATCCATAAAGACCTATATTTATACCAAAAGTCATTGCCCCTAATAAGGTTACTATAAAATCAACTGCTAATAAAGACTTTCCTATATCTATATGAAAAAATTTATTTAGTATTTTTGCTATAGTATCTGTTCCTCCTGTTGATGCATTTGCATTAAATACTATCGCCATTCCAATTGCAGTAATAAAAGTACCAAAAATAGCTGCAAGCATTAGATCATTAGTTAAGGCTTTCGGATTAAAGAAATTTTCAATAATTGTCATCATTCCAGCTAAGCTAAAACTTGAAATTATAGTTTTAACTCCAAAGTTCTTTCCAAGAAAAATAAAACCAATTATAAATAAAAATAAATCCATTACAAAAACTAGAGGCCCTGTGGAAATAGCCGGAATATAATGATTTATTACTATAGCTAACCCAGTAAGTCCACCTGCTGCTATATTATTTGGTATAAAAAAGTATTCTAATGCCAATGCTACTAAGAAAACCCCAGTAAATATTAATACATAATCTTTTAAACTTTCTTTCATATAAATCCCCTTTCTTAGATAGTTTTTATTATTTTTCCACAATATATATCTTTCTATCCAATGATATTAGTTTTTTATCCACAAATTTTGTATTTATATAAACATTATATATTTTTTTATAAATATTTGTAATTTATTTTTTAAAATAAAAAGCTGTAGAATATTCTACAGCTTAATGGTAAATATAGCTATTTTTAGTGATTTATTTAAATTATTATTAGTAAACTAATCTTATTTTTTTAGTGAAATTGCTTTTTTTACCTTTTCAACAACATTAGTAGCTGTTAATCCATACGCTTCTAATAATTGATTTGGTAATCCACTTTCACCAAATACATCTTGTACTCCAATCTTAAGTACTGGTACAGGTATCTCTTCAGATAATACTTCTGAAACTGCTGATCCTAACCCTCCAATAACACTATGTTCTTCAACTGTTACTATTGCTCCAGTTTCTTTAGCCGCCTTAAGTAGGATTTCTTTATCAATTGGTTTTAATGTGTGTATATTTATTACTCTTGCATTAATTCCTTCTTTACTTAATTCTTCTTTAGCTTCTAATGCAACATCTACCATAATACCAGTAGCAACTATAGTTACATCATTTCCTTCTGATAAAGCAACACCCTTACCAATTTTAAACTCATATGTATTTTCATCATTTATAACATTAACGGCAGCTCTTCCTAATCTAACATAACAAGGTCCATCATATTCTGCAATAGCCTTAATAGCAGCTACAGTTTCTACTGCATCAGCAGGACATATTACAGTCATGTTTGGAATACTTCTCATTAAAGCTAAATCTTCTATAGCTTGGTGAGATGCTCCATCTTCTCCTACTGTTAAACCAGCATGAGTTGCACATACTTTAACATTTAACTTTGGATAACAAATAGAGTTTCTAATTTGTTCAAAAGCTCTTCCAGCTGCAAACATAGCAAAGGTACTAACATATGGAATTTTTCCACAAGTAGCTAATCCTGCTGCAACTCCCATCATATTTCCTTCTGCTATACCCATATTAAAGAATCTTTCTTCACAAACAGCTTTAAAATCAGCAGTCTTTGTAGATTTTGAAAGGTCAGCATCTAAAACTACAATATCTTTATTTACATCAGCTAATGCTGCTAATGCTTTTCCATAAGCTTCTCTTGTTGCAATCTTCTTACTCATTAGTTGTTACCTCCAATTTCTGCTAACGCTTGTTCACATTGTTCCTTACTTGGTGCTGTACCATGCCATGAAGCTTGGTTTTCCATGAAAGAAACACCTTTACCTTTTACAGTATTGCAAACTATAACTGTTGGTTTACCTTTAAAGCTTTTTGCTTTTTCTATTGCATTTTGAATTGCTTCTATATCATGACCATCTATCACCAAAACACTCCATCCAAAAGCTTCAAATTTCTTGTCTATTGGTGAAGGATTCATAACTTTTGTTATATCACCATCTATTTGTAATCCATTAAAATCAACAAAAGCAGTTAAATTATCTAGTTTATAATGAGCTGCTGACATAGCAGCTTCCCAAACTTGACCTTCTTCTAATTCACCATCACCTAAAAGTGCATATACTCTATATTCTTTATTATCAAGCTTACCAGCTAAAGCCATTCCAACTGCCGATGAAATACCTTGACCTAAAGAACCTGTTGACATATCAACTCCAGGTAAGCATTTCATACTTGGATGCCCTTGTAATCTAGATCCTATTTTTCTTAATGTATTTAATTCTTCAACTGGAAAATATCCTCTTCTAGCAAGCACGCTATATAAAACAGGTGCAGCATGTCCTTTTGATAATACAAATCTATCCCTATTTTCATCCTTAGGATTTTCTGGATTTATGTTCATTTCTCCAAAATATAGTGTTGTTAGGATATCCGCTGCTGATAACGATCCACCTGGATGCCCTGAACATGATTCTGTTAGCATAGAAACTATGTCTTTACGAACAGTTTTAGCTATTGATTTTAATTCTTCAACATTTTTAATCATCTTTTATCCTCCTAAGATTTGATTTACCTGTACATATATTGTGCCATATTTTGATAAAATTATTTTAACACAACATATTTAATTTGTATACACTAATACTCTTATTTTTTATTGAATTAATGTATTTTTATATATAAATGCTATACTATTTGTATATTGTATAGCATTTTTCCCTATATTTTTATATAATAAAAGAAACCCATTAAGGGTTTCTTAAGTATTTAAGATACTCAATTATCTAATTTTTTTCTAGAATAATTAATTATGCCAAATTTAAACTTATTAATAGTGCTTTATTCACCTTTCTCATATCAGCATCTGTCATATGTCCTATTTTCTCCTTTAGCCTTTTTTTATCTAAAGTTCTTAACTGTTCTAATAAAACAACAGAGTCTCTATTTAATCCATATTCCTCTGAGGAAATCTCAACATGAGTTGGTAACTTAGCTTTATTAATCTGTGATGTTATAGCTGCAACAATAACTGTTGGACTATACTTATTCCCTATATCATTCTGAATTATTATAACTGGTCTAATTCCACCTTGCTCAGATCCTATTACAGGGCTTAAATCCGCATAAAAAATATCCCCTCTTTTTACTACCATAGTCGTCATTAGAAATATCACACTCCGCAAAGCCAGTTCTCATATTCATCAATATCTGCACTTTCGCACTCGAAAGGAAGTTGTGAAAGCTCCAAGTTAATTTTTGCCATTGCTTTGTAGCCTTCTTTCATCATTTCAAAAACATCCATATTCAATTGATCTTCATTATATTCTATTAAAGAATACTCAATAAATTGACTATTTTTTTTATTTTTATCTACTTTTTTTGTAATTCGTGGATTTATAATTTTTTTAGACATAATTTGCCTCCAGATAGTAAAGGATCTATGTATAAATAAATTATATTGCAAATTATGTCCCCTTGTCAAAACTTATGTTTAACTTTTTAAACAATTATATATATTCATATTATTTTGCTATTTTATAACTTTTGTCTTAATACGTAAAACACATTCCATACTTATGTACTCCACTTTTTCTAACTTCTTAACTTGTACTAACATAAAGAACTAAATATTGAACTGGTTATTTTTTTATTTTTTAATTTAATAATCCCTCATCTAAATCCTTTAATTTTTCAAAGTTTCTATATACAATTCTAACTCTATCTTTATTATCCTTATCATAGATTATGGCACCAATAGGGGCTTTTTCTTGCTTATCTATAAAAATTTTAATTTTATTTAAACTATCATTTTTAATAAATAACTCACTTGTAAACACTATATATTCAGTATCTCCCCACTCCTCCTGACCTTCACTTATACCTTCGTTATCAATTGGATAAGATAACAATTTATCCACGAAACTTAAAGAATATAATTCATCCATGCTTTCTTCCATTGCATATTCTTTATTAGCTATATTATCCTTAACTAAAATACTCCCATCCTTATATATCTTAGTTCTGTCTGTTCCAAAATCTATTCTTCCACCAATATCTTTTTTATAATATTGAATAGTATCTTGTCTCTCTTCATCCCTAGAATTTTTCACAATAAATTCTATTTCTGTTTTATAGGCTTTTATTCCTTTTAAAGATTCGATTATTTCTTCATTAGTAGGTTCTGCTGTTACTCTAAATATAATAACTAAAACAATTAATATTATAGGTATAGATACCAACAATCCTAGTAATAATTTTTTCTTCATCATATCCCCCTTGAACTTTACTACTTATTATTACTAATATTATACCTACTCAAAATTTATTCATATATAATTCATAGCTCTAGATATATTTTCTATGACATCTGATGCTACTACAGAATATTTATCCTCAGAAGCTATCTCTCCTGCTAATCCGTGTATATATGCTCCTAGTAGCGCTGAGTCTATAAGAGAATGACCTTGTGCTAAAATTGCTGATATAATTCCAGTTAAACAATCTCCCATTCCCCCTGAAGCCATTTTACTACTTCCAGTATTATTTATGTAAACATATTCGCCATTAGTTATTATTGTGTTATATCCTTTTAATAAAACTACAACTTCATTTTCCCTTGCAAACTTCCTTGCTACCTCTATTCTATTTTCTTCTACATAATCTATTGTTTTGTCTATAAGTCTTGCCATTTCCCCTGGATGTGGTGTATATATAGCTCTTCCTTTTAATCCCTCCCTTATTTCTTTATTCCCTTTTGTTAAATCAAAAGCACCTGCATCAATCACAAACAATTTATTTTCATATTTAATTATGTCTATTAAAATTTCTTTGTACATTTTTTCATTATTAATACCAGGTCCTATAGCAATTACATCTACCTTTTTGAATAATTCTTTTAGTTCCTCTCTTGATTCAACATTTGCTGTCATAGCCTCTACTAGCTTACAACTTAATTTGTCTTGTACATATTCTGTAGATACCAAAGTAGTTAATCCAGCACCTGCTCTTACACAAGCCTCAGTTGCTATAAAAGCAGCTCCAGTGTACCCCTTACTCCCTGCTAAAATTGCTACTTTCCCATAATCCCCCTTATGTCCATATACAGTTCTTTCTTTCAAAAGTTGTCTATACTCTTCTTTATCTAATAAAAATACTTTTTCTGAATTCATTTTTTTTACAAACTCTGGTATTCCTATATTTAAAATTTCTAATTTTCCTAAGTATTCTAAAGCTTTATATTTAATGAACCCCTTCTTAATAACCTCAAAACTAAAGGTTATATCTGCTAATATAGACGCTCCCCTAACTTCTCCATCCTCTGCATTTAAACCAGATGGTACATCAACACTTATTATAAACGCACTTTTCTCATTTATAATATTTATCACTTTTATATAAAATTCATCTAAATTCCTATTTAACCCCACACCAAAAATACAGTCTACTACGATTTCATACTCACTAAAAGTTTTGCTTAATAGCTCTATATCTTTTATATCTTTTAAATGAATAATATTACTTGTAAGCTTTATCAAAATATTATAATTTATAAAAAAATCATTAGAGTAATTATCATTTTCACTTACTATAACTATACAAACATCTTTATTTTTAAGAAGTAATTTTCTAGCAATAGATAACCCATCTCCACCATTATTTCCACTTCCACAAAATATTATAAATTTATGTCCTAAGTTAACTATCCTATCTGTAACTTCTTTAGCTGCATTTTCCATTAGAACAATACTTGGTATTCCAATTTCTTTTATAGTATACCTATCTATCTCTTTACAACCTTCTCTTGACATTACTTCCATTATGCTTCCTCCAATACAGCAAAAGCTATTGCAGATGTTCTATTATGTGATATAGAAACATTAAGCCTGTACTCAGTAGCAATATTGTCTTTTATATTATCGCTTAAGTATGCTATTGGCTTGCCTAATTCATCTCTCAATATTTCTACATCTATTAACGAAAAACCTCTAAATCCCGTTCCCAACGCCTTACTTATTGCCTCCTTAGCTGCAAAGTTTCCAGCTATTACTTCTGATCTCATACTTTTTTCTTTAAACATTTCAATTTCTTTAAATGTAAAAATCTTATTTAAAAACCCATTATTTCCCTTGATAGCCCTTTCAATTCTATCTATTTCAATTATATCTGTTCCTATTCCAATAATCATAAAATCACCTCTATATATAGTTTACTATATAGGATTTTATTTTCTATATACTAAAAATAAAAATCAGAAACATAGTTATCAACATATTCTCCTAATATGTCAACAAGATGTATAGGTGAAACTTGATAATCCTGTAATAAATTTAGAAGAGTTTTTACTTTATCTTCCTTATTAGATATTTTTCTAATTAAATCCCTTTCAATTTGTACAACATTTCCTCCAATTAAATCTTGCCTCTCAGCTTCAATCCCAAAAGCTTGTCCCCCCAAAAAGCTTTCGCTAATCATTCTATAAGAATATCTTACTTCTTTTTTATCATTCTTACTACTGCTATATAGGCTATCAACAATGTACATATTATTATTCACTCCCTTTTAAGCTATAATTTATCTAAATAACACAATATTACAATATCATAGATTTTCATAAAACAATGTCAAACATTGTTTCCTATAAGATTAAAATATTTCTTTATATTTCAGCAAAATTCATGTATTGCTTAATATTTTCCTATTATTTATTTAATATAGATAAAATCCTCATCAAAATTACCATTTATTTTGCATTTTTTATAAAATACACTTTCATTTTGTATATAAAAAGTTATAATTTTGATTATATATTAATTATTTTTGTATTTTTTTGATATATTATTTTTGTATTCGTTTCAATATTGTTTATTTAATATCAACATATAAAAATACTTTTAAAATGCAAATTTATTTGTAATTATTTCATTTTCTTATTGATATTGTTAATAATTAGACATATAATAATTTTATAATAATTGTTATTAATTAATATTTAATTAAGGTAGGTGTTAACTTTGAAATCTTTAGAATTAAAAAAAGATATACATTGGGTTGGAGCTTTAGATCCAAATTTAAGAGTCTTTGATATTATTATGTATACACCTTATGGCACAAGCTACAACTCATACGTAGTAAAAGGAAGCGAAAAAACAGCTGTATTTGAAACAGTTAAAGCAGAATTTTTTGATCAATATATTGAAAGATTACAAGATTTAGATGTAGATATAACAAAAATTGATTATATAGTTGTAGATCATACCGAACCAGATCACGCTGGATCAGTATCTAAATTGTTAGAAATTTCACCAAATGCTAAGGTTGTAGGATCAGCCCCAGCAATAAAATTCTTGAAAGAAATTGCTAATAGAGATTTTGAATCTATTACTGTAGGAGATGGAGATACAATATGTCTAGGTAATAGAACATTACATTTTATATCAGCACCTTTCTTACATTGGCCGGATTCAATTTACACTTATATTCCTGAGGATGAAGTCTTAATTACTTGTGACTCTTTTGGATCTCACTATTCATCTGAGGCTATTTTAAATAGTAAAGTGGAAAATAAGGAAAATTATATGGAAGCGTTAAAATACTACTTTGATTGTATTTTTGGACCATATAAATCTTTTGTATTAAAGGCAATTAAAAAAATAGAAAATTTAAAAATCGATATGATACTACCTGGACACGGTCCTGTTTTAGTTGAAAACCCTATGGAAATAGTTGAATATTATAGAACTTGGAGTACTTCACCAATTCCTTCAACTGATAAAAAGAAAATAGTATCCATTCCTTATGTTTCAGCTTATGGATACACAGAATCATTAGCAAAAAAAATTGCTGAAGGTATAGAGGCAGCTGGAAATATTGAAGTTAGATTATTTAATGCAACAAATTATAAAATTGATGATATAGTTAATAGCATTGCTGAATCTGATGGATTTTTATGCGGTTCACCTACTATAGTTGGAGAATTACTTGAACCAATCCGTGATATACTTTCTAAATTAAATCCAATAATTCATGGTGGAAAATTATCTGGAGCATTTGGATCTTACGGATGGAGCGGAGAAGCTATACCAAGAATGGAAACTAGGTTAAAAGAGTTAAATATGAAACTTTGTCCAAGTCTCAAAATAAACTTTAAACCATCGGACACTGAACTTCAAGAAGCCTTTGACTACGGATTAGAATTTGGGCATATTCTACTTGGTAATAAGACACTTAAACCTCAAGAAGCTCCACAAGTCAAGGAAGCTCCTAAATCTACTGGCGGATTAAAGCTTTGGAAATGTGTAATTTGTGGAGAAATAATAGAATCTGAAACAATTCCTGAATACTGCCCTGTATGCGGAGCTGGAAGTGACGCATTTGTAGAGGTAAAAAGAGAAGTATCAACTTATAAAATAGATAAAGAAGAAACTTATGTAATTATAGGTAATGGCGCTGCTGGTTTCTATGCTGCAAAAGCTATTAAAGAAAGAAATAAAAGTGCTATAATTAAACTAATATCTAATGAACCAGTACATTCATATGTAAGAACTCAACTTTCAGACTTATTAACTGAAGATATAGATAATTCCTTCTATCTAGCAGCTGAAAACTGGTATAAGGAAAATAATATTGTAGAAATCCTTAATACTAATGTTGATAGTATAGATAGAGAAAAGAAAGTTGTTAGATTAGATAGTAAGCATGGCGTTCGTTACGATAAATTAATCTTAGCTAACGGTAGTTACAATTTTGTTCCTCCAACTAAGGTCAATATAAATGGTTCTGAAACCGAAATTAACTCTTGGACTTACAATAGTATAAAAGGAATTCATACTATTAAGAAACTTGCTGATATTAATGCTATAAAGGAAGAATTACCTTCTACTAAAAATGTAGTAGTTATCGGCGGTGGATTATTAGGTTTAGAAGCTGCATGGGAAGTTCAAAAACGTGGAATAAATGTTACAGTAGTTGAATTGGCTGAAAGAATGCTTCCTCGTCAATTAGATAACGACGGATCTAAGCTTTTTGAAACTCTAGTTAACAAAACTCCTGTTAAAGTTCTTCTAGGAGAGGCCGTAGAGTTTATAAATGCAGATGAAAATGGAGTTAAGTCTCTACAATTAAAGAGTGGAAAAACTATAAATGCAGATGCAGTTATTTTCTCAGTAGGAGTTAGATCAAATATATTCTTAGCACAACCTGTTGGTATTAATTGTAATAGAGGTGTAGTTGTTAATCAATATATGCAAACAAATATTAATGATATTTATGCATGTGGTGATATTGCTGAATATGATGGTGTATATTATGGAAACTGGCCAGCTGCTATAGAAATGGGTAAAGTTGCTGGTGCTAATGCAACTGGGGATAATATCAAGTTTGAAAAATTTGTTTCATCAACAATATTCCAAGCAATGAATACTCAAGTATTCTCTGCAGGAACTGTTGACTTCGATGATCAATCATTAGAAAGAATCGGATATGTAGATAGTGTAAATAATAAATACTCTAAATTATTCTTCCAAAGCAATAAATTAATTGGTGGTATACTAATTGGAGATGTATCAACATCTGCTAAGATTATGGAAGGAATTCAAAAAGGAGAAGATAAAGCAACTGTTTTAAGTAAAGGTGCTATTTAGACTCTATTAATTAGTAAGGTGCTGTCCTACGACAGCACCTTTACTCTATTTATTTAAATTTATATTTCAAACCTAATTAGTTGCTAAATCATCAAAATTATTTTCAGATTGGTTATTTTCTTTTTCTACTCTTCTATTTCCTACAAATTTAAAATCTTCAGCTACCACTTCTGCTATATACTTTTTATTTCCATCTTTATCTTCATAGCTGCCCGTTCTTAATCTTCCACTTAAACTTATATAACTTCCCTTTTTCATATATTGACAAACTACTTCTGCTTTTCTTCCCCAAAGAGTAACTGGAATTAAATCTGACTTTCTTGTTCCATCTAGAGCCTTGAAGTTTCTATCTACTGCAATAATGAATCTAGTAAACGCCTTATTGCCATCTTCTAAAGTTCTAAGTTCAGGGTCCTTTATTAATTTTCCTAGTAATACAATTTTATTCATTTTTTACACCTCCTGAATATTTCTTCTTTGATTATATCCACTTAAAATTTTTCTATTCAGGGTTTCATAAAATTCCCATTTCAAAAAAGCATTGACTATTCTATTTATGCAATTTATGATTTTCTTTATTACTTTCTTCTTATATTTAAAACAGAATTAATTTCTGCGCCTAATATAAGTATCATAGAAGTAATATAAAGCCAAGTCATTAATACAAATACAGCCCCTACACTCCCATATAATCTTGAGTAATTTGCAATATTATTTATATAATACGAAAAACCTAGAGAGACCATTATCCAACCTAAGGTACTTATTATTGCTCCAGGATAAACCTCCCTCCATGAAATTTTCTTTGCCGGAGTATATCTATACATACTTGCAAATATTAATATCATCATGAACACTACTATTAAATATCTACTTATATTCCATGCATACATTATTATATCTTCAAATGGAAATACAGCTAAAATATACTTACCTATTATCTCTCCAAATACTAGCATAGCCAATGTTAACATTATTATTATAACTAAAGCTAATGTGAATATAATAGCCACAAATGACCTTTTTATAAATGATCTAGAATCCTTAACATTATACGCTTTATTCAGTCCCTTAATAACAGCTCTAAAGCCTGAAGAAGCAGACCAAATAGTAAGAGCAATAGATGCTCCTAATAATCCTGCATTTTGGGTTCCCACCAACTCTACTACTGTTGTATCTACTAAACTAAAAACATTATTAGGTAAAATAGCTCTTAACCCATCTAATATATCAGCTGAATCTAATTTACTAAAACCAACTACAGTCATTAAAAATATTAAAAATGGAAAAAATGATAACATTAAATAATAAGCAAGTTGTGCACCTAAAGCAAAAATATCATCGTTTTTAACTTTTACAATAAAGTAAATAATTCCATCTAAAAATGACTTATTATTTGTATTTTCTTTATCCATTAAATCACCACATTACTATAATTTTTTATAGCCCTTATTATATTACTTTATATATAATACTACATAATCACTAATTATATAAGTAAAATGATCTACTTCTTTCTCAAAACTGTCTATTGTAGTATAATTTTTTATATAATATTTAAAAATCTGAAAGGGTGTTGTTATGAATTACATATTAGAAAATGAGAATATTAAAATATCAACCAATACTTTTGGTGCTGAACTTACCAATTTAATAACAAAGAAAGATAATATTGAATTTCTATGGAATGGTGATGAAAAATATTGGAAGTATCATTCACCTATATTATTCCCAATAGTTGGTAAAGTATTTAATAATAAGTATAGAGCTGAAAATAGAGAATATGAATTACCTCAGCATGGTCTTGCTAGAACTAGAGAATTTGAAATGATAGAAAAAGATGATAATCATATTGTATTTGAGCTTTTATGGTCTGAAGATACATTAAAAGTTTATCCTTATAAATTTTCTCTAAGGCTTTCTTATGAATTATTAGAAAATGGCGTTAAAGTTGGGTATAATGTTAAAAATCTTGATAATAAAGAAATATATTTTTCAATTGGAGGACATCCAGCATTTATGTGTCCACTATTAAATGGAGAAAAATTTGAAGATTATTATTTTCAGTTCAATGAAAAAGAAAATATCGGTACTATGGAATTAGATGCTAATACTGGATACTTTACAGGTAAAACTAATGAATTCTTTAATAACTCAAATAAAATCAATTTAAATATAAATCTTTTTAAGTATGATGCTTTGGCATTTAATAACTTAAAATCTAATCTAATTACATTAAAATCTGATAAAAATAACAAGGAATTAACTATGGACTTTTCAGGATTTCCTTATTTAGCTCTATGGACTAAACCTACAGGAGCACCTTTTATATGTATTGAACCTTGGTATGGACATGCAGATTACAAAGACTTCAATGGTGAGTTTAAAAATAAAGAAGGAATTGAAAAATTATCAATTTCTGAAGAGTTTAATGCAGAGTATAAATTATTTATTAAATAAATTAACTAAAATTAAAGAGGCTGCTTCTCAAACAACCTCTTTAATTTGTTATAGCTATGGCCCTAACTGGAGATGCATCTGCACCTTCTATTTTCAAAGGAGTAGCTACAAGTGTAAATTCTTCTTCTCTTACTTCGTCTAAATTAGTTAGATTTTCAATTATAATTTTTCCTCTTGATAAAATTGTATTATGAACTTCAAAATCTATACTATCAAATTTATCTATAGAAATTGTATCTATTCCAACTCCTCTAATATTAAAGCTACATAACCATTTAGCAGCCTCTTCTGTTAAGCTGGGAAATCCATTCAAATATTCATCACTTCCCCAATACCTGTCCCAACCAGTTCTTAGTATAACAAAATCACAATTATTGATTTTTTCTCTATAAAAAATCAAATCTTCTACATCTACCTTATTGATATTAGATATATCTATAATAGTTGCAATACCTATAAAATCGCTTATATTAAATTCATCTATAGTTCTTCCTTTATTTATCATGTGACTAGGAGCATCAATATGTGTTCCAGCATGAGTACATAATTTTAAAAGTTTCTCATTATATCCATCTTTTTCTATAGATGCTATGTTATAGACTTCTAACTTTTCGTCCTTTGTATATGTGCTCATATCACTATTTATGATATGACTTAAATCAATAACATTCATAAAACCCCTCCTTTATTTTGTTAATTCCCATTCCTTTGGAAGTAAACTTCTATATTTTAAAGTATAATACCTATCATCTATAAGTAGTATTCTTCCCTTATCCGTTTCTGTTCTTATTACCCTACCAGCTGCTTGCATAACCTTATTTATTCCAGGATAAATATATGCATAATCAAACCCCTTCTCATCATAATAGTCTCTAATTATATCTCCCTCATTTGATATTTTAGGAAAACCAACTCCTACTATTACACTTCCTATAAGCCTTCTTCCAGGTAAATCTATCCCCTCTGAAAAAACTCCTCCTATTACACAAAAGGCTATTATCTTTGTATCTTCCTTAAAATTATTCAAAAACTCTTCTCTTTCTGTTTCTATTAATACTTCTCCCTGGCAAATAGTATTCTCTTCACCAAATAGTTCTATATATCTTGAATATACCTGATTCAAATATAAATAAGATGGTAAAAACACCATATAATTGCCTTCCTCTTCCCCCTTAAACTTATATATTAAGTTACAAACATTATCTATATTATTTTCTCTTTGTTTAAATCTCATATTTAATGGATGTCCGTAAATTTTTAAGTTTTCTTTTTTAAAGGGTGAAGGAAGTTTCATTCTATAGCTTTTCTCGTCTCCACCAAGTAGATCTATATAATAATTAATGGGAGTTAATGTAGCTGAAAATATTGTAGTAGAATAACTTCCTTTAACTATCTTAGATAAATTTTTAGATGGATTTACACAAAATAATTTAACTTTTACATCATTTTTATTTATTTCTACTAAAGTTACATACTCTTTACTATATAACTCGGAAATAGATATAAATGCTCTTATTTCAAAGTAAAGCTCTCTAATTTCATCATATCCTTCTGTATTAGTTGCCTTTATTAGATACTCATCACATTCACTCAAAAACATTCTAAGTAATTTATAAAGGTCTTTATATTCTTCATTCTTATATATGCTAGTACTTTCTGACTCCTGAACTTCTTTTCTAATATCAATTAAATACCTATTAATAGAATTTAAGGATTTATATAAATTAGGAGCTTTTCCCTTTATCAACTTGCTAGACTTTAAAATTCTTTCCTTATAAATTTCGGCACTAAACATATTTCTTGCTCTATCCACAAGGTTATGACCTTCATCCACAAGTAATATATTTTTATTCACATCTTCCTCAAAAAATCTCTTTAATCTAGCTCTAGGATCAAAAGCATAATTATAATCACAAATTATTAAATCACACCAAAGACTTAAATCTAAAGATAGTTCAAATGGACATAGCTTTTCTTTTCTAGCATATTCTTCAATCTTTTCTCTTGTAAAACTATCTTCATCCTTTAACATTGATAATATAACATCATTTACCTTATCGTAATAATTTACTGCATATTCACATTGTTCAGGATTACAACTTGATTTATCTTTAAAACAAATCTTTTCTTTTGCTGTTACTGTTATACTTCTACAACTAAGCTTATTATTCTTTAATCTATTTACAGCTTCTTCTGCAACAGTACGAGTTATAGTCTTAGCAGTTAAATATACAATTCTTTCTCCCCTATCTTCTCCTAAAGATTTTACTGCAGGAAATATTGTGGAAATTGTTTTACCTATTCCAGTAGGTGCTTGAGCAAATAATACTGCCTTTTCTTTTATAGTATTAAAACAAGCTACAGCTAGTTCCTTTTGGCCTTTTCTATAACTTTCAAATGGAAACTGTAATTTTCTTATACTTTCATTTCTTTCAGTTAATAAATTTGATTTTAATATTACCCATTTTTTATATTCACTTATTATTGATAACACAAAATTTTCTAAATCATTTTTACTAAAACTTTTATTAAAACTCTTTACTTCTTCTGTCTCTATATTAAAATAACTTAACCTTATATTAATTAATTCTATATTATTTTGAATTGCATATATATAAGCATAAAATTTAGCTTGAGCCCAATGTAATTCATTATAATCTTCATCTATAAGAACCAATGACTTCATAGTTGATTTTATTTCCTCTATATAAATATCACTATCTTCAATTATTATTCCGTCAGCTCTACCATCTACTATTAAAGTCACATTCTCTATTTCAAAGGCCTGTTGAAGTTTTACTTCTTTTTGATAATTACTATATGCTTTTTCATTACTGCTCTGAAGCTTCTGATGAGCAATAGTTCCTTCTAAAGCTCTAGTGCTCCCCATATATCTATCATCTATACTGCCTGTCTTTAATATATACTCAATGATTCCTCTAACAGATTCTTTAATAATAATTTTATCCTTCATTAAAGTTCTTCCAATCTTTATATTTTAAATATATTATAAGCCTAAAAATATCTAATTAATAGATAAGTATTAATGAAAAATAGAAGGGGCTGCTGCACAAACATCACAAATTAAAAATGAAGAATTACTAAAATTAATTTCTTTTTAAAACTTCTTCAAGATTTTTTCATTATTCATTCTTAATTTTTTATTATGCCACAGCTCCTCCATAAGATTATTCTTATTTCATTGAATTTATTGTTTGAGATAAGTTATTTATACTATTAGTAAGATTCTCTAGCTTTCCTTCAATCCTAATCAAAAGATATAAAGAAACAGCAATAGGAAATCCTATATTAGCAACTAAATTAACTAATTCTTCCATAAAATCACCCCACTTATTATATACGTTAATAAGTGGGGAATTTTAAACTCTCATTATTATTCTGAATGATATTCATTTACTATTTTTTGAACTAACTTTTTAATAGCACTTGCTTGAGCAATTAATGACATTACTATAACAAAAGTTCTTATACTATTTTCATCTTTTTCATTTAACTCTAATTCTGAAATTATGCTATCTAATTTCTCTTCATTTACCGCAGGCTTACTTAAAAATTCCTTAAAACTTTCACTTTGAGTCTCTGAGAATATTTTATAAGCCTTTTCCCAAGATATAATATCATCTGACCTATCATTAATTTCATTAAAAGCTAAACTAAATACTTTTTTAATTTCCTCTGTAGTAAGTACTGGTCTCATATAGCTTAATAAAACTAATTGAACTAAATGTATCTTAGTATATCCTCTTTTTTTCCCATCTTCAGGTTTACTAATCACTTCACTCTTTATATAATTTTGAACTATATTATTTGTGTATTTATCTTCAATAAATTTATCATTTAAAAAATCTATAACTTGAGATAAAAAAAGATCGTATTTCGGTAAATCGTCGTAAGCAATCATAGTACCGTTTGCCATTTCTTCTGCAACTTCTGTTATATAATTAGTATCTATCCTCTTTACCATTATATCCACCTCTACGCTTTTATTCTTTATTCTAATTAAATTATATAGTATGTATAAACTTATTACAAGTTATTTCTATCTGTATAATTTTATTTATTATTCATACCTTATTATCATTTACATTTTTTTCTTTTTTTATTAATATTTTTTTAATAAAATTTTTAAATTATTTTTTTAGTAAGGCTCAATCCTAGAGGACAAGCCATTCTACATTTTTTTGCTATTTTACTCTAATTTTGATTAATTAGTCTTGACTTTTCTAATTTATGGTAGTATATTGTATTTATAAATTGTTTAATCTAATAAATTTGTACTTTTTGAAAATTTTTTTCTTTTGTTATTGACTTTTAATTACATTTTTAGTAATATTAACATTGCGCGATGTCGAAACTTGTTTTAAGGAGGATGTTTATGAAATCAACAGGAGTTGTAAGAAGAGTAGATGAACTTGGAAGAATAGTTATTCCAATAGAATTAAGAAGAACATTAGATATAGCAGAGAAGGATGCTTTAGAAATCTATGTAGATGGAGAACAAATAATCTTAAAGAAATATGAGCCAGCTTGTATTTTCTGTGGAGATGCTAGAGATGTTGTTAACTACAAAGGTAAGAATATCTGTAAAAACTGCTTAAATGAATTAAAAAAATAATTCTTAATTGAACCCCCTATAGTATACTATAGGGGGCTAATGTTTTAATTATATATCCATCGAATGCTTATAAACTTCTTTTTTGGCTATTCCTCTTTCTTTAGCAACTAATTTTATAGCTTCTTTCTTATCTATTCCTTCTTCTGTCATTTTTAACAAATGTTCCCTTATTGTTAAATCACTCCATAGTGCTTCTTTTTCAGCCTTAATATCTTCATGAGATTTTCCCTCTATAACTAATACAAATTCACCTCTTGGCCTATTATCAACAAAAAAATCTATTGCTTCTGATATTTTCCCTCTGTATATTTCTTCATGTAACTTAGTTAACTCCCTACAAATAGCAATCCTTCTATTACCTAAATTATTTTTTAAGTATTCTAAAGTATTAAGTAATCTATGAGGGGCTTCATAAAATATTAATGTATCTCTAACATTTTTCACTTCCTCAATAACAGGATTTCTTTCCTTATTTTCTCTAGGTAAAAAACCTCTAAATAAAAATCTAGTTGTATCTAGTCCTGAATATACTAAAGCTGTAGTTATTGCAGTTGCACCTGGTAAAACTTCAAATTCTATATTTTCCTCTATACATCTTTCAACTATTACACTTCCAGGATCTGAAATCCCTGGTGTTCCAGCATCAGTAATTAAAGCAATATTTAATCCACTCTTAAGTTTATTTATTATATCTAGACTCTTACCTTTTTCATTATGTTTGTGATAACTGAATAGACTCTTCTTAATATTAAAATGATTTAAAAGCTTTAAACTAGTTCGTGTATCTTCTGCTGCTATTTCATCTACCATTTCTAAAACCTCCAAAGCTCTTAAAGTTATATCTTTAAGATTACCAATAGGAGTTGGAACTAAATATAATTTTCCATTTTCCATCATTATTCCTCCCTACCATAAATTTCATTTAATTCTTTTGTATAAGTTCCATCTTCATTATAAATATGTAGCGGAGCTTCCCACTTTAAATAAGCCCCTCCATCACGTTGACCTTCAACTAAAACTATATTAGGAGCTTTTTTAACATTAGGTTGAATCATTTGTACCCTTTTAGGTTCAATTTTATGTTTTCTCATAAGCTCAAAGATATCTATTAGTCTTTCTGGCCTATGTACCATATACATCCTTCCATTATCCTTTAAAAGCCTTCTAGCTGCTATCATTACATCTTCTAGATTACACATTACTTCATGTCTAGCAATTGCTAACTTATCATTAGGATTTAATATACCTGAATTATTTAATTTATATGGAGGGTTAACAGTTAATACATCAAAAGTTCCTAAAGTTTTTAAGAAATCTATATTCTTTAAATCAGCATTTCTAAATTTAACTATATCTTCAACATCATTATACTGACTACTTCTATTAGCCATCTCCACCATATCCTCTTGAATTTCAATTCCTATTACTTCTTTAGGCTTATATTTACCATAAACTAAAAAAGGAACTATTCCTGTACCTGTGCATAAATCTACAACCCTATGTTTATTTTTTATATTAGCAAAATTAGATAGAAGCACCGCATCTACTCCAAATCTAAACCCTTGCTTTTTTTGTATTAAATATAAGTTATCTAACTGTAAATCATCTATAGATTCATCTTCTAATAAATTAATATTCTTACTCATTTAATTACCTCAATATAAGATTTCTACGTATATATAACAAATTTATATACATTATCTAAGTCTTAGCTTAAATCCATTAAATTATATCATAATTTTCATTTTCTTATATATAAAAAAACAGTAAATATGCTATATTAGTCACGACCTCACAACTCCAAGTCGCTCTAACACAACATATTTACTTCTACAAACTTCTACAAACTTATAAAAGATTATTGAAATGGTTACATTCTTATAATTTCTAAAGGAAAAAATAAGTTCCGTCAATTAGACGAAACTTATTTTAATTAATATTAACTTCTTAATTAAAGTACTCTTCTTGCAGCATAGAATGATGTAACAGGTGAAACCTTAACAGATTCTCCTGGTTGTGGAGCATGTATATACTGACCATTACCAACGTATATTCCTACGTGATCTGATCCATAAGTAAATACTAAATCTCCTGGTTGTAATTCATTGTATGATACTGATGTACCAACTCCAAGTTGTGAATAAGTAGTTCTAGTTATTTCTATTCCTGCTGCATTTCTATAAACATAGCTTGTAAATCCTGAACAGTCAAAAGAATTTGGACCTGTTGCTCCATATACATATGGAGTTCCCATTAACGTGTAAGCATAGTCTACTATTGCATTTCCTGATGAAGAGGTTTGACCTCTATTTGGAGTAATAGTACTATTGTTACTACTATTAGTAGTATCAGAAATAGCTGCTTGAGCCTGTAAATCCTCAATTCTTGCTGTTCCACTTTCAATTGCATTATTTACTTCTTCTATAACAGTAGGGCTCTTTAATGGCTGATTGTCCCTAATACTTATTAACTGATTAATTGCACTTTTTAGCTCTGAAATATCACTAGATGATCCTAAAGTTTCAATTTGGGATTCAACTAGACTTCTTTCTGAAACTGATAAATATTCTGCATCAAATTTCTCTTGCTCTGCTTGCGCTTGAGCAATAAGATCTTCTTGTTCATTTTTCTTAGCTTCAAATTCAGCTAATGTTTTATTTGTTTCATCATTAATCTTAGCTATTTCATTAGATTTTTCTTCTAATGAAGCAACTTTCTTATCTAAATTCTCTTTTTTATCAAGCAAATCATTTACTATTTTCTTATCAATACTAACAAGTCTACTAGCAGAATCTATCTTTGAAATAAGGTCGCTAAAACTCTCTGCACTGAATAAAAGAGTTAAATAACTTCCTTGGCCACCTGATTTATATAACTCTCTTAATCTTTTATTTAGTGTTTCTTCCTTAGCCTCAATTTCAACCTTTGAAGCCTCTATTTCTTTATTAGTATTGTCTATTTCCTCTTGAATAGTCGCCATTTGTTGCTTATTACTTTCAACTTTTTCTGCTAATGGCGCTATTTGTTCATTTAAACTGTATATTTCACCTTGAATATCATCTATCTTTTGATTTAATGCGTCATACTTTTGTTGATTTTCTATTACTTCCTCATTAGGAGTAGCAAACACTGGTGTTACCGAAGTTATTGTTAAAGCACCTGCTATAACAATTGATAAAATTTTCTTCTTCATACTTGATCGGTCTCCCTCGACCATCCCCCTCTCCCTACATAATACTTTACCATTATAACACTTATGGAAAGCTTGGACAATGGTAATTTTTTAAAAATGTGATATTTAGAGCATGTAAATGTATTCTATACATAATTGGGATTAATTCGTCCTTAGAGTTGATATATAAAATGCTCTTATAATATTATATTTCTCTATATCAACTTTTATATCTTATCTCTATAAAGATATTAGTATTAAGCTATATATTTCTATATATTTCTATATTTTTTTAATGTTCTATTTTGTAATATTGATAAAGTCATTATGAATATTATATAAATTACTATTATGTACTTAGAGATTCCTACTAAAATAATATCTAATATTCCTAATATTAACCCTATTAAACCTAAAGATAAATTAAATATTCCATTATATTTCATAAAATTATCAGTGTCTTTATAAACACCACTTTCTTTAAAATACCTTTTCATCTTCTTACTTAATAAAGATATTAATCCTATTATCATAAACCCTATACTACCAAACAATATAACTAAAGTTGTACTTTTCATTTTTCTTCCTCCTATCTTAATAATTGCCTATTTATTACAAATATAAACATTCTTTTAAAATATTTTATCAATTTTTTATTTCTATGTAAAATAATTTTAAATTTTATTTTTAAAAGTGTTGACACAATTAAATATAGTTACTATAATTATAATGTACTTCGGGGTGTGGCGCAGATGGGAGCGCGCGTGGTTTGGGACCATGAGGTCGCAGGTTCAATCCCTGTCACCCCGACCAAAAAAACCTCTCAAATTGAGAGGTTTTTTTTAATTTCAAATTTAAATATTATAAGCTTACTAAATTGAATTTACTACATAATTACTTACAATCTATGTAATTATGAAATTCTTCAAACTTTTCATCGAATCCAAGAGATTTACAAGAGATTAATACTATTGGAATTATAGAAATGTAAATACAAAATATTAATTTTCACATAAATTTTATCCCCTTTTAATAAATTCTATTTAACTTTATTGTATGAAAAAGTTATCACTATAGTCACAATTTTTATATATTTTTATAAAAGGAGGTTTTACAAATGAATAATTTTAAAGCAGTAATTTTTGATTTAGATGGTACACTAATAGACTCTATGGAAATCTGGTCTAAGATAGATAAAGAATACTTAGGATCTTTTGGATATGAAGTTTCTAAAAATCTTCAAGAAGATATAACTCATCTTACTCTTACAGAAACTGCAAATTATTTTAAAGATAGATTTAAAATACAAGATGATACAAAAGAAATAATTTCCACTTGGAATACTATGGCTCTACATCACTATTCAAATGATATTAAACTAAAAGATGGTGTACTCCCATTTTTAAAAAGCTTGAAAGATAAAGGTGTGAAAATGGCATTAGCTACTAGTAATTCAGTTCCCTTATTAGAAGCAGTATTAAAAAACAATAACATATATCATTATTTTGACGCTATAACTACTACTGAAGAGATAAATAAATCAAAAGATAACCCTGATATATATTTATTGTCTGCAGCTAAGCTTAATGTAAATCCCACTGAATGTTTAATCTTTGAAGATATTATACAAGCTGTTAAAGGTGCTAAGTTATCTGGAGCAACAGTTTATGCCATTTATGATAAGAGCTCAGCTCATCAAAGGGAAGAGTTAGAAAAATTATCTGATAAATATATTTTTAGCTTTAATGAATTATTATAAAAAAGTACTTCTATATAATTTTTACTTATTCCATGGCAGGTTCTAAGCCATGTCAAAATTAATAGAAGCACTTCATAAATTAAGAAATAAAATTGCAAAACGTTATTCACATGTTAACCTTTTATAATTTCCTAAATAATAAAAAGGTATGCCTCAATATAATTAATATTTAGCATACCTTTTTAATTCATACTAAGCTCTAGTTACTCCGTATTTATTTTCTAGTTCTTTAACAACATCTAAATATTTTCTTTGTTGTCCTTCTTGTAATAATTGATTAACTATTTTAGATTTAACATCTTCAAACTCAGCTTCTGATCCTTCATTCTTTTCTTCAACCTTAATTAAATGATATCCAAATTGAGTTTGTACTGGATCACTTACTACATCAATATCTAATCCAAATGCAGCTTCTTCAAATTCAGGAACCATCATACCTCTACCAAAAGATCCTAAATTTCCACCTTGTTCTTTAGATGGACAAGTTGAATATTTAACTGCAGCTTCTTCAAATGTTATTTCATTATTATCTATTTCTTTTTTTATTTGATCACATAATTCTTTATTATCTACTAATATATGTTTTGCTGAAACAGTTGGAGGTTGAGTAAATAAATTTTTATTATTATTATAATAATTTAATGCATCTTCCTCTGTAACTGTTACATCTAATAATATCTTATTTAATGTCAATTGAGTTAATATATCTTTTTCAGCTTGTTTTACATTATCTGCATACTCTTCTGTTTCATTAATCTTTAACTCTCTACCTAGTATATTTATTAATTCAAATGATACAATTTGTTCTAACAATTGTTTTTTAGCTTCATCCGTAGTAAAATATGCTCTCTTATCTTCTGGATATCTTGATATTATATTTTTTAAATCTGATTCCTTAATTTCTTTCCCTGCAACTGTTGCTAAAACCTTATTTTCCATTAAAATTCTCTCCTTCGTCTTATAATTTATTAACATCATTAATTATAGCAGAGTTTCTTATGAAATATACAAATTTTCTATAATTAATCTAATTTTATCTAAGCTTATCATTATTTATTGATAATAATTATTCTTAGTATTATAATATAATTAATATCAAAGGAGGTAATATAATGGAAATAGGAAGTTTAATGCCAGATTTCAAACTTATTGGATCTGATGAAAAAGAACATAAATTAAGTGACTATAGAGGAAAGAAAATCGTATTGTATTTTTATCCTAAGGATAATACCCCTGGATGCACTACTGAAGCTTGCGACTTTAGAGATAATATAAATGAAATTCATAATTTAAATGCTATAGTTATTGGAATAAGTAAAGATAATTTAAATTCACATAATAAATTTATTGAAAAATTTAATTTGCCTTTTATCCTTCTAAGTGATGAAGATAAAGTTGTATGTCAGCTATATGATGTTATAAAAGAAAAAAATATGTATGGTAAAAAAGTTCTTGGTATAGAAAGAAGCACATTTATTATTGATGAAGAAGGTAAACTAATAAAAGAATTTAGAAAAGTTAAAGTTAAGGGACATGTTGAACAAGTTTTAAATGAATTAAAATAGAAAAATACTTCTATATAATTTTGTTTATTACGCCGTAAGCTCCAAATCATCTCAGAATTAATAGAAGAGCTTAAGATATGATGGAAGAAAATTATAAAGAGGTTATTCTATGAATAACCTCTTTATAATTTATTAAAGGAATAAAAAAGCACTAACTTATGTTAGTGCTTTTTCTCTGGTGGCTCGACCAGGAATCGAACCAGGGACACGAGGATTTTCAGTCCTCTGCTCTACCGACTGAGCTATCGAGCC
>NZ_JBNOOE010000020.1:0-53806 GCF_050585265.1 Clostridium nigeriense
CTAGCGGATTTTTTATACAGATAGCGATAGCTTCATGTTTTTATTAGGCTGCCATAATGTTAACTAAGTGACATTGCATTAAAATGTATCTCTTTTTTATTAGAATATTGTATTTTGTTCTTCTTTATCAAATATATGAATTTTATTAGCATCAAATCCGAATTCTATTGTATCACCAATTTTATAGTTTATTGCTGATCTTGATTTAATAATGAAGTTTGCTCCATCCTTCTTAACATGAATATTTGTTTCAGCTCCTAAGTTTTCCATCAAGTCAACTTCTCCCTTAAATATTGCAACTCCAGGCATTGCTAATTCTTCTGAAGTATAATGAATATTTTCTGGTCTTACTCCAACTATAACTTCAATGTTTTCTGCTTTCTTTTCTTTAACAATTGAAAGCTTATCTTGTGGAATTTCAATAAGTTTATCAAATACTTTAACATATTGTTTTCCATTTTCAACTAAAGTTCTTCCATAAGTCATATTCATTTGAGGACTTCCTATAAATCCTGCAACAAAAAGATTTGCTGGATGATTATAGATTTCTGTAGGTGATGCAACTTGTTGAATTACGCCATCTTGCATAACTACTATTCTAGTTCCTAAAGTCATAGCTTCAGTTTGGTCATGTGTTACATATATAAATGTAGTATTTAACTCGTTATATAACTTAGATATTTCTATTCTCATTTGAACTCTTAATTTAGCATCAAGGTTTGATAACGGCTCGTCCATTAAGAATACTTTAGGACTTCTAACTATTGCTCTTCCCATTGCAACCCTTTGTCTTTGTCCACCTGATAAAGCCTTTGGCTTTCTATCTAATAAATGCTCGATATCTAGTATCTTAGCAGCTTCTCTTACTTTTTTATCTATTTCGTCCTTTGGTAATTTTCTAAGTTTTAAACCAAATGCCATATTTTCATATACAGTCATATGAGGATATAATGCATAGTTTTGGAAAACCATTGCTATATCTCTATCTTTAGGTGCTACGTCATTAACTAACTTATCATCTATATATAATTCTCCATTTGATATTTCCTCTAATCCTGCAATCATTCTAAGAGTTGTTGACTTACCACATCCTGATGGTCCAACAAATACTATAAACTCTCTATCTTCTATGTCTAAGTTAAAGTCCTTAACTGCTTGAAAACCATTTTCATATACCTTTTGAATATTTTTTAATTTTAAACCTGCCATATTTCTCTCCTCCAAATATATTAATAAAATGCTAATGGGTTAACTCTTTTAATTAAATTTAATAAATTTTCATCCATTGCCAGTTGAAATCCTAAAACTCCATTTGAAGTTTTAGCTATATATACCATAGCCTTAATTCCCGATTCTTCTAAATATGCTTTTACAACTTTGGTATTGCTACTAATCCTATCTAATGTTTTAACACCAGATATATCTCTTACACTGAAACTTCCTATTTCTTTTCTTTTGCTCTTATTCATAATCTTATATATTGAAAGTTCATCTCCAGTAAGCTCATATTCATATTCTACTATCAGCTTCCTACCAACTATAAAGGTTATAAAATATAATAATGATAAAGTTATTGCACCTACTATATTTAGCATTACTGCAAACAATATTGCTAGTACTAGGGTTATTTTTGATATAACATTTATTATTTTTTCAATTTCCTTATAGTCTTTTGTTTGAAATTGCTCATAAAAGCAATCCATTCTCCCCACCCCCTTAATATCGTTTACAGAAACCTTATATTTTAATTATATTATCTTTTTTATTTATTTCAATTTTATTAAACATATCAACTTATTTTCCTAAATTATGACTAATAAATATAAAAATATATTGTGATATCTTACAAAAAAGAGATAAATATTATATTCCTTTCTCCGTTGTAAACTTCAACTCAACCTCATAAAATATTTATCTCTTTATACACTGAAGGTAATAATTCCTTATTCCTCAGAATTATGAATTTTTATTATGTTTCTGAATTCCAAGTAATTGTAAAATTAATAGAATTACTTCAAGTTACATATGCAATATTTATTTTTACTGCAGATTCTTCTATCTAACTTTAACTACTGATAATCTGTGTAAAGCTCTTGTACTCATAATATATTTAATTAAATTATCTGTACTCTCATCAAAATCAACTATTATTACTGCATCAAATTCTAATCCCTTTGCATAATATGATGGTACTAGTACCTTTCCACCTCTATAAATTATATCTGATTTATTAAATGCTAATATATTTGTATACTTCTTAAGTTCAGGAGCTATAATATTTAGTTCCTCCTTATCTTTAGTAATAATAGCTACATTTTCATACTTTTCTTCTTGATAATCTTCTAATAAATTTAATATAACATCTATTAAATCTTCCATATCATTCTTTGGAACTGTTGTTTCTAGAACATCAAACTCACCTTTTCTAACAAATGGAACCACTGAATTTTCATCTAGGAACTTGTTCGCATATTCCATAATTTGATAAGTTGATCTGTAACTTTTCTTTAATTCAAACAAGTTAAAGAATCCTCCAAAAATATCTTTTAACCTTAACATTGCTGGAATTTCCTCTGCTTTAATTAATCTTTGATTTGAATCCCCTACTATGGTATAGCTTTTACAACCTGTTAATTCATTAAGAACCATAAATTGAAGCATATTATAATCTTGAGCTTCATCTATAACTATATGCTTAATTTCATAATTAGCTTTCTTTCCATCTAATTTTATCATTAAATATATAATTCCTGCTAAGTCTAAGTAAGAGAGCTTTTCAATATTCATAAATTCCTTATAAATATCTACTATTCCTTTATTTTCAATCCAGCCTTCTATATCAGCCTTAGATTTCATAACTTCTCTAACTACATCTCTTATAGCTATCCTTCTTCTAAATTCAATATTATTTTCTTCAACTACTAATTCATCTGGTGATAATTTAGCTATATCTTCTTTTGCCTTTTGATTAATTTCTCTAACTTTTTCATCTCTTTTATCTTTTACTTTAGAGAATAATATTCTTTTTATCTTCTGACTTCTTCTAAAAATAGGCATATATTTATAATGCTTTTCAAATAATTCGATTATCTCATCTATAGAAACTATTTCTTCATTTAAAAAGCTAACTGATTTAATTTTAAAATATTCTTCTTCTATTTCATTTACTTTCTTATCTAGTAAATCAATAAATTCCTTAGAAGATTTATATTTTATTTCATTTACTACATCTTCATTTCCTCTTAGAACTTGTTCTAAATAAGACGTTATATCTAAAACCTCTTCATTAAGACCTATTTCCTTATATGCAAAAGATAAGAAAGTTTCATTTTTAACTGCAGTTTCCCCCAAATTAGGTAATACTTCTGATATATAATCCATGAATATATCATTAGGTCCAAGAATTAATACCTTATCAGTTAACTGTTGTCTATAATTATAAAGTAAATATGCAACTCTATGAAGCGCAATAGTAGTCTTACCTGATCCAGCTACTCCATTAACTACAACCACTTTACTTCTGTCAGCTCTTATTATTTCATCTTGTTCCTTTTGTATAGTATTTACTATATCTTTAAGCTTTTCTCCTGAGTTAGATGATAAAACCATTTGTAAAATTTCATCTTGTATATTAATATCCGAATCAAAATACCCTTCTAATTTAGCCTTTTTAACTATTAATTGTCTTCTACCTAATATATCAACTGGTACTTCTCCCTGTGGACTAGAATAATTAGTTTTTCCTAACATTCCTTTATAAAATAAAGATGCAACCGGTGCTCTCCAATCAACTATAACTGGATCATAACTTCCTTCTGGTGTTAAACCATACCTTCCAATATATAATTCTTCACCATATCCATCATCTATAAAATTTATTTTTCCAAAATAAGGAGATTCCTTTAATTTTATAAATTCTGAAAGTTTCCTATCTATTGCCTTATAACTTTCTTCCTTTATATATCTTTCATGATCAAAATATTCAACTAATTTATCTTCATCATCTCTGTATTCTTCAATATATTTTTTTCTATAATCAAGTATATAATCTGAAATAGCTTTTCTCTTTTCTATATAATTTAGAGTTTCTTCATTAAGAATACCTAATGTTTTCTCTAAATTTTCTTCTTCTTTAAATAATTCAATTTTATCCAAAAGCATTTCCTCCTTTAATTTTTTTACTAAGAAAGAGTGTACCAAAAATTTTGTACACTCTCTCATTAAATTAAATAACTTTTATTATTTTAAACTTCTGTTTTATCTAAATCAATATAATTATTAATATTATTTTAATCAGTAACTAATTCACCACTATCATCAATAGTTGCTAGTACTTCATTATCAGAACTATTTAGCATTGCCTTTTTAACTTTCTTTTCTTTAAGCTCTGGATATTTTTCATATACAAATTCCATAAACTCATCTCCAAAGATAGTTTCCTTCTCTAATAAGTATTCTGAAATCTTATCTAATAAGTCTCTATTATCTCTTAAAAGCTTTCTAGTATTTTGGTGGCAAGTTCTTATTATGTTTAATACTTCTTCATCTATTAAAGTTGAAGTTTCATCACTACATTCTCTAACAGCTCTTCCATCTAAATATCTATTTTGAACTGACTCTAGAGCCATCATATCAAACTTATCTGTCATCCCATAAATAGTTACCATACTTCTTGCAGTTTGAGTAGCTCTTTCAATATCATTTGATGCTCCAGTTGAAACTAAATTAAACACTTCCTCTTCCGCAGATCTACCTCCTAACATAACCATTATTTGATTAGTTAGTTCATCTTTTGAAACTAAGTATTTTTCTTCTTCTGGTAGCTGCATAGTATAACCTAAAGCTCCCATAGTTCTTGGAACTATCGTAATCTTATGTACTGGATCTGTATTTTCTAAAAGAGCCGCTACTAAAGCATGACCCACTTCGTGGAAAGCTACTATTCTCTTTTCTGTTGGAGATAAAATTCTATCTTTCTTTTCTTTACCAGCAATTATAACTTCAACAGCTTCTCTTAAATCCTCTTGCATAACATATTCTCTACCATGCTTAACAGCTCCTAATGCCGCCTCATTTACTATATTAGCTAAATCTGCTCCTACAGCTCCTGGAGTGCTTTTTGCAATTTCCTCTAAATCAACATCATCACCAAGTTTAACTCCTTTAGAGTGCACCTTTAGTATATCTACTCTACCTTTAAAATCAGGTCTATCTACAATAACTCTTCTATCAAATCTACCTGGTCTTAATAAAGCTTTATCTAATATTTCAGGTCTATTTGTTGCAGCTAAAACTACTATAGCTTTTGTAGAATCAAATCCATCCATTTGAGTCAATAATTGATTTAAAGTTTGCTCTCTCTCATCATTAGTTTGTAGTTGAGAATCTCTACTCTTACCTATTGAGTCTACTTCATCTATAAATATTATACATGGAGCATTTTTTTCAGCTTCTTGAAATAAATCTCTCACTTTTGCAGCTCCCATTCCAGCAAACATTTCAACAAAGTTTGATCCTGAAATTGATAAAAATGGAACATTTGCTTCACCTGCTACTGCTTTTGCAAGTAATGTCTTTCCTGTTCCTGGAGGCCCAACTAAAAGAGCTCCCTTCGGTAGCTTAGCTCCTATTTCTGTATATTTTGAAGCATTGTTTAAATAGTCTATTATTTCTTTTAAAGACTCCTTTGCCTCATCTTGGCCTGCTACATCATCAAAAGTAATCTTTATATCATTTTCTTTATATACTTTAGCATTGCTCTTTCCTAATCCCATCATAGGACCAGCACCCATTTTCTTACCTACTCTACCTGCCATAAACCTTAAAAACATAAATAATAACACCGGAAGTATAATCCAGCTAAATATAAAATCAGCAAAATAATTTTCTTGCATAGATTCAGCTTTATACTCTATACCTGATTCATTTAGAATATTAACTAAATTTGGATCATTTACATTTCCCGTATATAATACTTTCCTTTTTGAAGTGTTATCTTCGCTTTCTTTAGGTATAATTTTTATTTCACTTGATGAAATAGTAACACTTTCTACTTGATTATTCTCTACCATGCTTAAGAATTTATTATAACTTATTTCATCTGTAGTCATAAAATTTTTAGTTGATGTAAATACATATAAAAATAGAAATGCTAAAACTGCATACAATATAGTATGCTGTATCTTATTTTTGTTATTATTGTCTTCAGTGTTCTTATTATTCATAATATTTCCTTTCTAAAATTCTATTTTACTTTTCCAATCTCATCAAAAGGATATACCTTAATCTGTGCTTTTCCAGTTATATCTTCACCGTCTATATAAGGATTAATCCAGTATCTTGAATCCTTTGAATAAAGTCGATTATCCCCCAAAAAGAAGTATTTTCCTTCTGGAACTTCATATTCACCATTAAAATTATCTTCTGCTCCAATGTAGTCTTCTTGTAATACTTCTCCATTTACAGATACCACACCATTTTCTATCTTAATCTTATCTCCTGGTAATCCAATTAATCTTTTAATTAAATCCGCCTGAAGTTCTTCTGAGTAAAATACTACTATATCGCCTCTTTTTAATTTATCTAAATTGTATACTCTTGTTACAAATAGCCTATCCCCAACATTTAAAGTAGGCACCATAGATTCTGATGGAATCAAAACTTTAAATAGTAAGTACTTATTTATAAGAAGTGCTATAATTATTGCAGAAACTATAGGAATTCCCCATTCATATATAAAATTTTTTATAGAATTTTTTCCTTTTCCATCACTTTCAATATGATTTTCCATTATTCTTCCCATAATCCTTTCATTAAATTATCTATTTCTTCCTTCCTTCGTTTTGTTGCTTCAACATCTATAAAATATATTTTATCTTTTTTATAAAGTAAATCTCCTTCTTTTGCATTACCAATTATATAACTTTTTTCAACATTAAATAAATTACCCTCTTTGCCTTCTAAAATTACATAGTTTCCTTCTATTCTATCAACTATATATTCTTTTTCCTCCATAATTATTTATTTATAAATCCCTCCTCTTCTTCATCTTATCTTTTAGTATATCATATTATAATAATTTTAAATAGCATACAAGCTATCAAAATAGGAATCATATAAAAAAGAAGCAAATATAGTATATTAGTCGCTCCATGAAAAGCTTCAAATCGCCTAATACAACATATTTACTTCTAAAACTTAAGATGATAATTCTTCTTTTATTAAATCTTCATAGCTTTGCCTCTTTACTGCTATCCTTGACTCACCATTTCTAACAAAAATAACTGCTGGTCTAAGTATTCTATTATACCCACTTGCCATGGAAAATCCATAAGCTCCAGTAGATAATATAGCTAAAGTATCTCCACTTTCTGCCTTTTGTATATTTATATCTTGAATTAATATATCTCCTGATTCACAGCACTTTCCAGCAATAGTTACTTTATCATTCATTTCTTCACTAGCTTTATTAGCTACTAATGCTTCATATTTTGCTCCATATAAGGCAGGCCTAATATTATCTGTCATTCCTCCATCTACTGATAAGTATTTTCTAATTCCGGGAATACTCTTAATTGAACCTATTGTATATAATGTTGTTCCTGCATTTGCAACAATTGACCTACCTGGCTCTATAGTCAATATAGGTTTTTTAAGTCCTAATTTGTTACAAACTCTGTTAACTCTATCTAATATTACTTCACAATAATCATCTATTTTCTTAGGCTTATCTCCTTCTGAATAGTAAATTCCAAAGCCTCCACCTAAATCTAATTCTTCAATAACATGACCTGTTTCCTGCTTTATGTTATTTATAAAATTTAACATAACTTCTGCTGCATCCCCAAAAGGATCAGTTTCAAATATTTGTGATCCTATATGACAATGAAGCCCTATTAGATTTACATTATCTAAAGATAAGGCCTTCTTAACCGCATCAATAATAATATTTTCAATAGGTGCAAAACCAAATTTTGAATCTATTTGTCCTGTTTTTATATAATCATGAGTATGTGCTTCTATTCCTGGTGTTAATCTTAAATATATATCTTGCTTTTTATTATATCTTTCTGCTATTTCATTAATCTTTGCCATTTCCCAAAGATTATCTACTATAAATCTTCCTATACCTAATTTAATTCCTAAATCTATTTCATCTAAAGTTTTGTTGTTTCCATGAAAATATATTTTATCCATAGGAAATCCAGCCTTATAAGCAGTATATAACTCTCCACCCGATACTACATCTAAGTATAAACCTTCTTTATTAATTATCTTGCACATTTCTATATTTAAAAATGCTTTTCCTGCAAAAGCCACTCTATTATTATCTTCTTTTACTTTAAATGCTTTTATATAGCCCCTACATTTATCGATTAAAAGTTGCTCATCCATTACATAAAGTGGTGTCCCATATTTATTGGCTAATTCACTTGCCTTTATTCCTCCTATGAATAAATCATTTTCTTCTATTTTGCTTGCCCCAAATAACTTCATATATTTCCTCCAACAATATTTTTTACTTATAATAAAACCACTATGGTAAACATAGTGGCTATACTATCATATATATTATTATACACTTTCTTAACAATTATTCTATATTTATACAAATATTAATTAAGTGTTTTTTTAGTTTTCCCCTCTGTACTTATCCATTAAACTTCCCATTACATCACCTGATGGTGGTGGTGTATATGTTATTGCATTTGCTCCTGCCTCAATAGTCCTCATTATTGTTTCTTCACTTGGACCTCCAGTTGCTATGATCGGGAAATTCGGAAACTCTTCTCTTATTTTTTTAACAATTTTTGGGGTATTCTTTCCACCAGATACATTTATTATAGTTGCACCAGCTTCTATTCTTTCTGCTGCGCTTTCACATTCAGATACTATAGTAACTATTACTGGTATATCAATAGAATCTCTTACATTTCTTATTATTTCATTAGCAGTCGGCGCATTTACAACTACACCCATCGCCCCTTTGAATTCTGCATCTAACGCTAAATTAACTACTCTTTTACCTTGAGTTATTCCTCCACCTACACCACAAAAAACTGGTACATCAGCCGCCATTACTAAAGCTTGAGTTATAATAGGTTGAGGAGTAAAAGGATAGACAGCTATTATAGCATCAGCATTAGTATTCTTTATAATAGCAACATCTGTCGTAAATAATAAAGACTTAATTCTCTTACCAAATATTTTTATTCCGCTACAGTCTCTAATACAAGAAGGGACCTCAATTACATGGCTTCTTAATGCCCCTTTTATCTCTGGTACATGCTTTACTTTTTTCCCATCCATATAAAACTCCTCCTATTTTCTGTTTTTCTCTATTACTTTTTTAACTATATATGTTTCAATTAATACTCTACACCCTACGCTAATGTAAGATTAAAATTTAATATATTCATTTAAATAAAAGGGTGCTTATTACCATTTATATATAATTACATTATACTACCTTTATCCTATACTAAGATATATATAGCTAAATTATTTTATAAAATTATTGCTATATAATCAATATTTAATTTTATTATAATAAATATTATTAAAAATTTTAAGAGGTTATTTATATAAGAAAAAACAAATTATACCCACTGTATATCATTTTTGTATTTATTTTAGACTCTCAAATAAAATTTTTTTAAGAATTAAAAAATAATATCAATTCAAGATATATAAATTTGAGATTACATTAAAATTGGTAGTATAGTTACATTTCTTCTAATTACTTTATTATTTTGTTGAAATTTAATAATATTGTGCCTACTATGAACTAAAATTATTAAATAATATATTAAATACAAAAGTCAACATGAGTTTAAAGAATGCTACTGGCACTTAGGTGGGGAATACTAATCAGATGCTTATCTTTCCCTAGTTGGAATGATGGTAAATAAAGCTGATGTAAGAAAAAAATTTAGAAAACTATGTAAGCATGAAGAAAGAAAAGATTTTTGTAACAAGCCATTTTAAGAACTATTTACATATTGTTATAGGAATAGAAAACCACCCATTTAACGGGTGGTCCTGATTAATATATTTCAGCTACTCTAACAACTAAATTAGTTCCATACTTATATCCTGTTGCATTCATACATAATAATCCTGCTTCATTATTTTGAGTAAATTCTAATTCTTCATTATTGTCTATCCACCTAATTCCATTTACCTTTTCAAAGAAATTAGTGAAAGTCCTTGGATTATCTCCTTCTCCACCTAATGTGACATTTTTATTTCCAACAATTTTTAAGTCATGAATAAATAAATATATTTTCCCTTCCTTTGTTTTTAATGCAAAATCCTTTCCTTGAGACTTTATTTCACAAGGTCTTCCTTCATATATTGCTTTACCATTAATATTCATCCATTGTCCTATAACTTCAAGCATAGCTTCTTGCATTCTTGTTATATTTCCATCTTTATCAGGTCCAACATTAAGAAGATAATTTGCTCCAACTTTTCTACATGCACATAAGGTTTCTATAAGCTGAGCTGTCGATTTATAATTAAAATCATTTTTAGCTATTCCCCAATGAGAATTCATAGTTTGACACATTTCTCCTGATACATATTTACTCATTTTACTTCTATCTATAGGGGTTGGTAATCCTTGTTCAAAAGTAACGCTATCTATCTCATTATGCTCAAGCTGCCCACGCCTACTTAAACCAGTATTGTTTATTATCATTGCATTAGGCTGATATTTTCTTATAGTTCCATATAATTCATCAAGTTTCCAATCTGCACCTCTCTTATCCCAATTGCCATCAAACCAAAATCCACCTATTTCGCCATACCTTGTACAAAGAATTTCTACTGATTTTCTTAAATACTCAAGATAAGTATTAAAATCAGTCTTATAATTTTTTTCATGCCAATCTAAGGTTGCATGGTAAAGTATTGGAACTATATCATCTTCTCTACAGGCTTCTAAAAATTCTTTTAATAAATCTCTTTTTGCCCCACTATGCGGTGCATCGTAATTTGAAAGTCCATTAGTATCATATAAAAAGAATCCCTCATGATGTTTAGTTGTAAGAACTATATATTTAATTCCAACCTTTTTTGCAAGCTTTGTTATATTTCTAGGGTTATACTTTTCTGCTGTAAATTTCTCTGCATACTTTTCATATTCCTCTGAAGGTATTCCATGTATTTCCATAAGCCATTCACCAGATTCTTTTAACGAATATAATCCCCAATGAATAAATAATCCAAATGCCATCTGCTCAAAATTTTCAATTCTTAACTCTGGTTTAAGTATCATTTGATATCCTCCAATACTCTTTTATAATCTATTTAATCTATCTTTATATTTGCACAATAATTTGTCATTGTACTCAAGCCCACCATCAATATTAGCACTCATAAATACAGGAGGTGTAAAACCTTGTTTTAACATTAAATCCATTGATTCAAGGACTGCTGAATTTAAAAGCATAGCTCCAGCTATAGATGAAGTAGCCCCAACCTTAACTGGTATTCCTTCAACTTCTAAAGCAGAATCCCCATATACTCCCATATTATCTAAAATTACATCTGCATAATCAAAAAGCTTTTTACCTGAAGAATGTCTTGATTTAATATTTTTTGACACTTCATATGAAGTTAATACTATTATCTTTAATCCCTTTTCCTTTGCTACTTTAGCAATTTCTATACTTATAGGATTTCTTCCTGAATTAGATATTATAATAATACAATCTTCTTCTCTAAAATCACATTCCTTAGCAAATATTTCCCCTACACCTTCAATTCTCTCATACATTCCTGTAGAAGGTTCTCTTAAAAGCTTTGTAGGAATTAATCCCCCTGTTCTTCCTGATATCTCTAAAGCAGTTCCATACGAATGTCCACTTCCAAAAGTTTGAATTATACCTTCATTCATTACACTGCTTGCTATTATTTCAGCTGCTTTCATAATATTTTCATTTTGATCTATCTTTAACTTCTCTAACAAATCATCTATAGCCTTAAAATATCTGTCTGTTAATACACCCATATCTATTTCCTCTCAATATTAACATATTTATTATTTATCTTTCTTAGCTTTTACCATATATTCTTTTAAATAAGTTTTCTTTTCGTCAGGAACCATTATAGCTGTCAATACTACCCCTCTTTTTTCTAACTCTTCAAAATCATTAAATTCCTCTTTTGTTAAACTTATAGATTTTTTTATTTGTATAGTATCTTTTCTATTAGCCATGTTTCCTACATTTACTTCTTTTATATCTAATCCAAGATCCATTAAATCTAATATATCCTTTGGATTTTTAACAATCATCATTACTCTTTGGCCTTCATATCTATTATTTAATATATTTCTAGCTGCTTTTTCTTTAGTAATTATTGATGTTCTAACTCCTGATGGTGCAACCATCCTTAAAATTGACTTTTGCATCTCATCATTAGCTACCTCATCATTAACTACCATTATTCTACCTACTTTTAATGATGTTCCCCAAAAGTTAACAACTTGTCCATGTAATAATCTGTCATCTATTCTTATGTGTACTATACTGTTCATATTTATTCACTCCTTACATATTAAGCAATTCCTAATAAATGAATTATAATTGACATTACTATTAATAAAATAATTGCCTTTGTTGAAGTCATTCTCTTCTTCCCTAATATCCAATATACAAATGCAACTAAAGCAACTGGAATCAACCCTGGCATAATTTGGTCTAATATGCTTTGAAGTTCCATTGTAACGTCACCATTTTGATATACATATGCTGTTTTTAAGCTAACTACAGTTGGTATTAGTGCTCCAATTACTGTTAATCCTAAAATATTAGCCGCTTCTGCTATATTCTTTAATTTTCCACCAATATTTTCAACTAACTTAAGACCTTCTCTATATCCTATATTTATAAATGCTTTAGAAATAAATAACTTTGCCAATCCTGCAATTATCCAAATAATTACTCCGAAATAATTTCCTTGCAATGCCATATAAGCCGCAACAGATCCTAGTACAGTTTCCCATATTACACCGAATAAAGTATCTCCTACTCCAGCTAATGGACCCATTAATCCTGTTTTAATTGCTGCTATTGCTTCTTTGCCCTCTATTCCACTTTCTTCTTCTATTGCTAGGTTAGCTCCTAGAATAAATTGAGCTGTAGTTGGGTTGCAATTAAAGAATTGAAAATGATTTTTAATTGCCATATTTAATTCATCATCATCTTTATACATCTTTTTTAATGCCGGCATCATAGTATATGCATAACATAAGCCTTGCATTTTTTCATAAGTCCAACCACTTTCACCATTGAGAATCCATCTCCAACAAACTTTGTTAATATCACTCTTATTTAAAGCCTTTCCATTATTCATCTTCATCTATTATTCCCCCTTCAGTTGAAACTGGAACATTATTTACCGATTCTTGAACTATCTTTGATGATCTTTTATAATTTATAATTGCTAATCCTACTCCAACTATTGCAACTCCTAACATTGGCACTGATAAATACGCTGCTGCTACAAAACCAATTAATAAATATCCAATAAAATTTTGAACTGGTAAATATCTTAATAATATAGCTACACCTAAAGCAGGTAATACACTTCCAGCAACTTTAAGACCTCCAAGTAACCATTCAGGAGACACATTTAATATATTTTGTACTATATCATTTCCAAAATATAATGCAAAAAATACTGGTATAGCTCTAGATAATCCCCATGTTACTATTCCTAATAAATTCATTATTTCCATTTTTCTATATTGTCTTTTTTCAACATATGCTTCAGCTTTATGTAATAACACTATATTTGAAAATCTCGCTAATATATCAAATTGTACTAATAATAATCCAATTGGCACTGCCAATCCTAAAGCAAATTCTAGTCCTTGATTAGAAATTACTGCAAAGGCTGTCCCTATTAATGCTCCTGACATATAATCTGGAACAGTAGCTCCACCATAAGTTCCTACACCTAGAATCATAAGCTGTAATGTTCCTCCAACAGCTAACCCAGTTGTTATATCTCCTAATACTAAACCTGCAAAACATCCAGCTATTACAGGTTTATTAAATCCAATTTGTGGATTTAATGAATCCCAAACTGCAAACCAAGCATACAAAGTCAATAGTATAATTTGCCAAAATTCAACTTTCATATTTTCTTCCCCCTTAATTTTTACTCATCTTCCATTGATACTTGAGAATTAAACTCAATATTCATTATACCTTGTTTTGAAGAGCTTAAAATTGATTCAATAACTCCATCTAAAATACTATCTTGATTTAAAACAGCCTCTATAAGCATAGGTAAATTAACTCCAGATAATATTTTTATCCTTAGTTTACTTTCTAATGCTATTTTTATTGCTGTATTACATGGAGTACCTCCAAATAAGTCTGTTAGAATCAATATTTCATTTTCCTCTTTTATACTATTTGTAATATTTATGAACTTTTCTCTTAAATTCTCTATTTCATCATTCTGTGAGAACTCTATGAAATATAATCCTTTTCGTTCACCCATTATCATATCAATAGTATCTCTAAATCCTTCTGAAAGTTTTCCATGTGTTGCTACAATTATTTCGTACAACTTTTTCCCTCCTTCTTTTTTTATTTACTAAATTATTGCTATTTTTATGTGTTTTATTTTAATTTCTCATTTATTTATAGAGCAATATCTATGCCAATTTCTGTAACGCTTTTCAAAATACTATAATTTCTTTATAATTGGCTTATTTACTGCTTTGGCATTCTTTAAAATAATATTACAAAAAGTTTGTGTCATAGTTTTACTAATTTTGTGTCATAGTTTTATTTAATTTAATATATTATTTTCCATAAATCTTTGAAAAGACAAAAAAGAATCAGCAAAACTCGTGCTAATTCTTTTTTGTGTATTACATATAAGTAACTTTATGAATATTTAAAATTTATAATCCCTAACATTAATGCAATTTCATTCGCAGGTATAGATATGGAATACTCCTTCAATTCATTTTCTAAAATATTTTTTAAAATCTCAAATTGATTTTTATCATATTTTACACATATTGTATCATCTTCAATTTTTGAATTTTTATCTAATACAACTCTTTCTATCATTATTGCTGTATGTATAAATAGACTTAATCTTAAATCACTATTTAATTTTATTTCTAATTGATTCTCTATTATATTAATTATTCTTTCTACATCATCAATTACTTTTTTAGGATTTAAAATAATCATTCTGCTTATTATATTTTGAAGAGATAGTAATTTTATTAATTCATTTATTATAGCATCTATGCTTTTATTCTTAACTAATTTTTTGAAACATGCCCTTAGTTTTGCTTCTCCATCATTCTTTAAACAATCATTTAATTTTAAAACTTCAACACCTGATATTGTTAAATCTAACGTACTTATAATTAACTGTACATCATATTCATCAAATATAGGATCACTCATACCATTATTTTTTAATTTAAAGAAATCGTATGAAATTACTTTTATCGATTTATCATCTATGCATCCCTTTACTATATCTTTTAACTTATTTGCCACACCAATCCCAGTTGCACAACTAGTTATAATAGCCTTTTCTTTTTCCTTACTTTCAAAATATTTATAACTTATCTTTGTATTTTTTACTGTTTTATCTATTATTTCTTTTATTCCATCACCCTTTATTATCATCTCTCCAACACCTAGTGCTAACTGAGTACTAATATTATTAATTACTGCTACTTCACTATCTAAAATTTCCTTAACACTTGAATGTATTTCAAATAATGATCCCATATCAACCAAAAATATTATTCCACTACTATTAGTAAAATTCTTGATATAACTTTTTATATCTTCTATTATTTCTTGTGGCTTCATATATATAGGCATATCAAAAGACTTAAATATAAATTGACCTAATAATTGGTTTACAGCACTTGCTATACTTGTTGCTGTTGATTGACCATGTGCTACTATAAACGCATCTATGTCACTCAAATGATTTGTTTTTATAAGTAAAAAAATATATAAACTAATATATGTTTCTTCATTTATACCAAAGCTTATCCCTATACTCTGTTTAATATTTTCCAAAAATTTTTTTGCTATATAATTATATTTAAAATTTTTAGATTTTATTATTTTTAATATACTTTCTTCAATTGAAACAATCCCCATGTTATTTGCATTTTTATTATTCTTAAAAAATATAAAGATATTTCCTATTGCTCTTGCTGTATTTTTATAAAATTTCATTCCATATTTGTTTTCTAAATCCTTTAAAGCTATTTCAATTGTATTTATTAAAACATTAAATCCTGTACTATTATCTAAATTACCACTTGCTTCAATAAAAATTGAATCTATTTTATTCAATTTCACACTTAATATTTTTTTATATTCTTCAGAGCTTATTAAATTTTCTTCATACTTTTCAGTTTCTTCGTATATTTCATCCATATAGCTAATATATTTATTGTATGTTTTTTCTGTTTCAAACTTTGATACTTCATCAAATGTATTATCTCCTTCAGTAATATACATATTTTTTAAATTATAAATACTTTTTACTTCTTTTAAGTTAACTATATTCTTAGGTAAATGTTTAACTTCAACTATAACATCGCCATATATATTTTTCATAAAGCTACTTGCACAACTATATTTAACTGCATTTTTAAGAGCTCCAACATTTCCAATAGAATTCATAGCTAATAAAATATTAATAACTTTCTCATCAACAATTATATTTTTCCCTAATATATCTCTTTCTTCTTTATAAAATCTCTTTATAAGCTCTATTCTTTCATCAATAGGTCTACAATTTACATTAGGCAAGTTAATAATTATTGGTATTCTTCTTATGAAAGTATCAATTAAAAATTTATCTAATTTCTCAGTTGTTGCAAATATTAGCCTAACATTACTTTTTCTAACACTTCCATTTTCACCAACTCTATTAAAAATCCCTTTATCAAGTAATAAAAATAATTTTTCTTGTCCTTCTGGTGATAATCTATGAATTTCATCAAGAAATAAATATCCATTTTCAGCTTCTTCAATTATTCCTTTTGAGTCTATATCTGCTCCTGTAAAAGCACCTTTTACATATCCAAATAACTTTGAAGATAATAATTCTTTATTATTAGAATACTCTGCACAATTAAAAGTTATTAACTTAGCATCTTCTTTTATAACTTTTTTAGATTTCGCATACTCATATATAAGTTTAGCCATAAAGCTTTTTCCAACACCACTACTACCAGTTAATAGTATTGGTAATCCATTGTTAGGATATAATGTTGCAGATTTACATTCTTCCACGGCTTCTGCTAAGCTTCCATTGCTGCCTATAAGTTTTTTAAATACATCTTCTTCTAAATCTAATTTATTTGTATTTAATGACTCTGCCACTTCTTTATATAAAAAATAAACAGGTCTTGTTCTTGTCTTTATAACAGTTCCTTCTTCAACCATTTTATTAAGAAAGTGACTTATAACATTTCTTTTTATTCCTAATACCTCACTTATATCTTGTGCTGTAACTCCTTTTCCGCCTTTATTTACAATATCTTTACTTAAAGTTGATATAACCATCCTTATTTTATCTTCATTCTTCAAATATAGCACCCCACCAAAGTTGTTATTTATATTATTTAATAAAATTAATACATTTTTATACTAATTATTCTTTATAATTACAATAATTACTATTTTATAAAATATTATAGCACGGCATATAAAAAAAATAAATTTAAGATAATCATTTCTAATTATCTTAAATTTATAATACCTATTTCCTATATCTTTTAAACCCAGGATGTCTCCCTGTTATTCCATAATCTTTTCTCATTCCAATAAGTCTATCTATATTTTCTCTTGATATTTCCTTTTCTCCACCTAATAGATGAGCTGTTAGACTTATCTTCGCAAAAAGTTCCAAAGTTTCCATCTTGTAATATGCATTAATTAAATCTGATCCTACAGTTAATGCTCCATGATTTTCTAGAAGTACTGCATCATGCTCTGATAAATAAGGTGCAATTGAATCTGGTACCTCCGAAGTAGAAGGTGTTCCATATGGCGTAATAGGAATTGATCCTAATGATACAACTGTTTCAATCATTGTATATCTATCTAAATCTAAATGTGCTACAGCAAAACCTGTTGCAGTTGGTGGATGAGCATGTACTACAGCCCTAACATCATCTCTTTCAGTGTAACAACGCAAATGCATTTTTATTTCTGAAGATGGTTTGTATCCTTCTGAGGCTTCTATTATATCACCATCACTATTTATTTGAAGTATCTTTTCTGGAGTTATAAAGCTTTTGCTAATTCCAGTTGGCGTAACTAAAAATGTTCCATCATCAAGCTTAACAGATACGTTACCATCATTTGCTGCTACCCAACCTAATTGCCACATCTTATGGCAAACATCACAAATTTGTTCCCTTATTTCCATGTGTTTCATTAAAATTTCCTCCTAGTCAATAAATTTATTTTCTAATAATATTTTTAAATTTTTTATATGATTTTTCCCAAGCATCATCATTTTCTGGATAATAATTTTTAGTATCTTGAGAATTTCTTATTATATCCTTAGCTTCTTTCAAACTATCTATCTTATTGTCAGCTAACAACTGTAAAGTTATATTTCCAATTGTTGTTGCTTCAATTGGTCCTGCAACAACATTACAATTGCATACATTAGCTGTTAATTGACATAATAAACTACTTTGAACTCCGCCTCCAATCATATATATATTTTTATATAATTTATTTGTACAATCTTTTATTTGATCTAAAGAATATCTATATTTAAATGCTAAACTTTCATTTATACATCTAACAATTTCTCCAACTGTCTCAGGAACTTCTTGCTTAGTTCTAATACAAAATTCCTGTATTTTTTTAGGTATATTACCTTCTGACATGAATTCCTCTGCATCAGTATCTATAAAGCACTTCATAGGCTTTGCTTCCTTTGCCATTTTTTCTAATTCACCAAAATCAAATTCTTTTCCTTCTTTAATCCACTGTCTTCTACTTTCTTGAATAAGCCATAATCCAATTATGTTTTTTAGAAAAAAGTACTTTTTATTATATCCAACTTCATTCGTTATATTATATTGACTTGATTTTTCACTTATCATAGGCTTTTTTAATTCAGTTCCAAATAGCGACCAAGTTCCACAGCTTATAAATATATAATCTTCTTCTTGTGCTAATACAGAAAGTAATGCACTTTCTGTATCATGGCTTGCAATAGAAACTACGTTAGTTTTTTCTATTCCTAATTCTTCACAAATTTCATCTTTTAACTCTCCTATTTTATTTCCTGTCTCTATAATATCAGGCAGTATATTTTCTGGTATTCCTAAAGCTGAAATAACCCTATCTGACCAAACGCATTTATTAATATTAAGTAATTGACTAGTAGATGCAATTGAATATTCTGTAGATTTCACTCCTGATAAAAAATAATTAAATAAATCTGGTATAAACAACATTTTATCTGCACGTTCTATTAACTCTCTTCTATTTTCAACTAAATACAATAATTGAAAAGCAGTGTTTATTTCCATAAATTCATTTCCAGTTATTTTGTAGAATTCTTTTTTATCTATTTTTTCAAAGCTTTTCTCCATTATTCCCTTAGTTCTTTTATCCCTATAATGAACTGGATTTTCTACTAATCTACCCTCTTTATCTATAAGCCCAAAATCTACTCCCCATGTATCTATCCCTATGCTATTAATTTTTCCATATTTTTTTGCTTTTAATAACCCTTGCTTAATTTCATAGAATAATCTTAAAATATCCCAATACATAGTTCCGTTTACTGTCACAGGATCATTAGAAAAGCGATGAATTTCCTTTAATTTAATTTTATTTCCATCAAAAATTCCAATAACTGCTCTACCACTAGATCCACCTAAATCAAATGCAAGAACTTTGTCCTCTTTACCCATATTAAAGCACTCCTATCACCTTTTATCTATACATTGGACCGTATGCTGCGCAAGCTCTATAATCTTGACCTTCCTTATCTGATCCAAAAGCATTCCATGATGCCGGTCTAAATATTTTGTCCTCTGAAACATTATGCATACATACAGGAATTCTTAACATTGAACATAATGTAATTAAATCAGCACCAATATGTCCATAACTTATTGCTCCATGATTTGCTCCCCAATTATTCATTACATCATAAGTAGATTTAAATGGAGCTTTTCCTGTTAGTATTGGTGTAAACCATGTACATGGCCAAGTGTAATCTGTCCTTTTCCAAAGAATATCTGATACTTCATCCGGAAGTTTTACTGTATATCCTTCAACTAACTGTAATACTGGTCCTAACCCTTGTACAATATTTAATCTTGCCATAGTAACAGGCATTTCTGCTTCAGTTATAAATCTTGATGAGAATCCACCGCCACGGAAATATCCAGTATCAGCAGCATTCCATGTTGTTGCATCAAGACATGCTTTTTGGTCCTCTGTCGTCATTTCCCAAAATGGTTTCATAACAGAATTTCCATTGCTATCTTTTATCTTTCCACAAGCATCTAAACAAGCAGCTCCAGAATTTATTAAATGAATTATTCCTCCCGACTCTTTAGCCATACCTTCTAATTCATATCCTGTAGCTTTTTTTATTGCTTCAGGACTCCAGAAAGTTCTAACATCAGCAAAAATTTGAGCTGTATTTGTTAATAGCTTTCCAAATAGCATACTTACAGCATTTAAAGTATCATTTTCTGTACCAAGTATATAAGCTTCTCTTGCGCCCTCCCAATCAAAAGAAGAGTTTAAAAGAGACTCGGCAAAATCACAATTCGGATAGAAATCGGTCCATTGTCTTTGTCCTTGGAAACCTCCTGCAATAGCATTATGTCCAATCATTTCCTCTTCACACCCTTTAGGAAGATTCGGATTTCCATTATATAAATCCTTTATTATGCACATCATCTTAACTACAAATTCTAAATCCTTTTCTTTTTCTTCTTCAGATTTTTGAATTCTTTCTGGATTTTTATCAAAACCTTGTTTACAATTAGACTTTACCCATTTTAAAGCTTCATTATATTCTTTTTCATCATAAATTCCTTCTGTCATTCTACGAATTATTTCAACCTCATCAACTGACTCCACTCTCATACCTAGATACTTTTCAAAGAAATCAGTATTAATAATTGAACCTGCTATTCCCATACATATAGATCCAATTTGAAGATATGATTTTCCTCTCATTGTTGCTACAGCTATTGCTGCTCTTCCAAATCTAAGCAACTTCTCTTTAACATCTTCTGGTATTTCCTTTTCATCTGATTCTTGAACATCATGTCCATATATTCCAAACGCAGGTAACCCCTTTTGTGCATGTGCTGCTAAAACTGCTGCTAAATAAACTGCTCCTGGTCTCTCTGTTCCGTTAAATCCCCATACACCTTTAATAGTCATAGGATCCATATCCATTGTTTCTGATCCATAGCACCAGCAAGGGGTCACTGTTAATGTTATATCTACACCTTCCTTTTTAAATTTATTAGCACAAGCAGCTGCTTCTCCTACTCCGCCTATTGTTGTATCAGCTATTATAACCTTTACAGGCTCTCCATTAGAATACTTTAAATTATTTCTAAAAAGATCCGCTGTGGCTTCTGCCATACTCATAGTTTGTTCTTCAAGAGATTCCCTTACCTTTAATACTCCTCTTCTCCCATCTATGGTAGGTCTTATACCAATAACAGGATAATCACCAATTAATCTATTATTAAACATTGTATCCCTCCTATGTTTTTCTTAATGTTATTATATAGCTGTTTTCTTCACATTACTTGTGCTATAATTGACATAAAATATAACAATATTCACTTTTAGGAGATTTATGAAATATTTAGATTTTAAAGAAAATAAACAAAGAGGTACATTTGATTTTCCAATAGAGTTTTATCATGTAGACGAAAACCATATCAACTATATGATGCCTTATCATTGGCATATCGAGTATGAAATAATAAGAATATTAGAAGGAACATTTACACTCTTATTAGATGAGAAAGAATTATTTGCTCAAGCAGGAGATGTAATTTTAATTCATGATGGTGTTTTGCACGGTGGAAATCCTAGTAATTGTATCTATGAATGTATTGTTTTTGATATTAATTTTATTTTAAAAGATAATAATATATGTAAGAAAATAATATCTGAAATAATTGATCATACATTAATAATTAATGACTTTTTTTCAAAAAAAAATATTGAAATACATGATATTACATGTGATTTATTTGATGCTATAAATCAGAAATATTCAGGATATGAGTTTATAGTTCAAGGTAAGCTTTACGAATTATTAGGATTAATAATAAAAAATAATTTTTATTCATATAATAACGTCACTAAGTTAAAACAATCTCAAATATTAAAATTTAAGAAAGCTATTAATCTTATAGAAACTTCTTATTCATCGGATATTACTCTTGATGATTTATCTAAAGCAGCAGGAATGTCCACTAAATATTTATGTAGATTTTTTTATAGAATGATAAAAAAAACTCCTATTGAATATCTTAATTACTATAGAATAGAAATTGCTTGTAATAAATTAACTACTACAAACCTTTCAGTTACAGATATTGCTTTTAGTTGTGGTTTTAATGACTTAAGCTATTTTATAAAAGCGTTTAAAAAGATCAAAGGAATTACCCCTAAAAAATATAGAAAAGATTATAATTCTAGAAAATAAAATGCACTCTATAGAATATACATATTTTATATATAAATTATAAACTCCAACTAATTTATTTTATATTAGTTGGAGTTTAAATACTCTACTATAAAAATATTAACTTTTTACAACGCTGAAAATAAATAATCTATTCTTTTATTTTTATTAATCTCAACTTATAATAGACTATCTATAAAAATTACTTATAGAATAGCTTTTATACAAGATATATTTTTTATTCTAACACACTTTTAATTCTAAAACTTTTTCAACAACTTTTGTTCCAATAATATCTTCCTTCATTTCTTCTAAGGCATTAGAAAGTTTTGTCCATCCAATTCCTTCTACTTCTGCTGATTTATTAACTTCCCCCGAAACAAAATCAGCCATAAATGTTATCATTAATATTTCTTTATCTAGTACAAAATCCGAGCCTAAATATCTAATATTTTTAATTTCTATTCCAGCTTCTTCTTTAACCTCCCTATACACTGCCTCCTCAGCTGTTTCATTATGTCCAACATACCCTGATAATAAAACCTTAGAATTTTCATATATATAACTTTGCTTTAATAATAATATCTCATCTTCTTTCAAGATTGCTACCATAATACACGGCTTAGGAGTATCAAAGAACATAATATCATCATGAGAACAATACGGTACTCCCCCCTCATCCCAGCTATATTTTTCTTCTAAACCCCTTCCACATATAGGACAAAACTTATACTTCATATTCCACCTCTTAACTATTAAAACTTTATTAATTACAATATTATATCAACTACTTTATTCAATTCAATTGAATTTTTTTCAACAATGCAATTATATGCCATTATATCAACGCCACTATCTTTAGCCAATCTTAGAGCATTACTAAATTCAGGATCTGTTATATCATTAGGCGAAAAGGATTTAACATTATCTAATTGAATTAAAAATAAAATTCCAGCCCCGTATCCCTGCTTCTTTGCTTCAATTAGTTCTAAAATATGCTTTGCTCCCCTTTCTGTAGGTGCATCAGGGAACTTACAATGCCCTTTATCTTCTAAAGTTACTCCCTTAACTTCTAAATAATAAATTTCCTCTTCATTCTCTGTAGATAATTTGAAGTCAAATCTACTTTTCCCAAAAGTCTTTTCTCTGTTTATTTTACTATATTTATGTAAAGTTTCAATTTTTTTATTTTCTAAAGCTTCATTAACTACCTTATTTGGAATTTGCGAATCAATATTTATTAGAACATCACCCTTCATTGCTGCAATTAAATCATACTTAGTCTTTCTAGTTGGATTTAACTCCTCTCTTAAGAAGATCTTTGTTCCTTCCATTAATATTTCCCTACATCTACCTGTATTAGGTACATGAACAACTATTTCTTCACCATTAAGTGATACTTTTGCATTAAATCTATTAGGTCTACTTATAAATATCCCTTCAAAAATATTTTTATCAAATTTCATTTTGTTTCTCCTTTTTAAAATTCTTAGGTTTTTCTACATTTTTCTCTAAATATTTTCTAATTATCCACTAATAATAAAAAAGTTTTCCACAGGCTGTTTTTCTAAACATACTATTTTTACTATATTTCCATTATAATTGTAACATTATCCACAGTTTTTATCCACATTCTGTCCAAACTGTGAATAACTTTATCCTTATGTATAAAAATAGAATTTTTATCATTTTAATCCATGCACCATATACTACTATCCTTCATCAAAAATCATCATATTGTTACAAACGTATATTCAGTACATATATATTGTGTCAATATGTTTTTGAAAGTTTTCAACAGTTTTTCGAACTTGTCCACATTTTGTGGATAACTTTCCACAATTTTAACATACCATTCTTCACTTATCCACATATTAAAGTTATCAATAACTTATTGGTAACTTTGATTTTCTAAAAAGTAAAATTGGGATATGCTTAATCGCATATCCCACTATATTTTTTTCTTTATTATTCAACTAGAGCAATTATTGATTGTGAATTAATATTAGGAGTTGGAACCTCTCTATTTGTATTTACAGGTAAACCTCCAAGCATATTATCATTTTATCATTCATATAACACATCCTATTTTGGTGTTATTTTGCCCATTAAAATTTCTTTAATTCAATATATTTAATTTATGATTGCTTCTGCTTGATTCTTTAATAGTTCAATATTATTATCAGCATCTACTGTTGTAAAATCATATACGTCTTTGAAATTGTAAAAATAATTAGCTATTGCAAATTTCTTTGCTCTAGTTATATTAAATTCAGCTGCAATTTTTTCTAAAAAATCAATTTCTTCATCTTCATATTCTCCATCTACTAGTGCTAATCCAACTAGCTCAAAGTAAATAATTTTTTTTGATCTATCTGATGATTCCTTAAGTATATTTATTATTTCATCATATTCTATAGTTGTTATTTCTTCGCTATGTATCCCTAGCTCTTCTCTATATTCATCTACTAATACTTTTTCTTCCTTTGCAAACTTGTTATCAACTTTAGCAAAAATTGATACTAAATTCAAAAAACACATTGCTTCATCTTTATTTAATTCTTTTAAAAACATAATTCTTCCCTCCCAATTATATAAATTTGTTAATATATAAATTATATCTTAGTTACACTAAATATAAAACATATTAAACATTAAATTAATATATATTTAAAACAATTCATATATCTTTTCAAACCTTATTGCTTCCTCAATATTACCTAATATCTTATTGACCTTACTTATTAATAAATATATGTCCTTATTATATGGATCTCTACCAATAGCCCTTTTCAATAATTCATGGGCTTCTAAGGCATTATTGCTATCCTTTAATAATCCTCTTACCTTCTCTAATATATCTATAGAAGATTTATGTAACTCTTTACTATCCTCTTTCCTTTCAATTTCATCTAAAACAAGATTAATTCTATCTGGTGAGAAAGGTTTCTGCAGATATACTAATGCCCCTAATTTTGTACATTCTATTGCATTTTTCACTGTAGCAAAAGCCGTCATAATTACTACTGGACATTCTGCTCTCTCTTCCTTAATAACTTTTAAAACTTCTGTTCCACTAATTTCTGGCATTCTAACATCTAAAAAAATTAAATCTACAACTTCTTCTGGATTTTTTATAATTTTTAATGCTTCTATACCATTATCAGCTGTTATTACACTATATCCCCTAAGTTCTAAACAAGTGCTTAATAACATTCTTATGTTTTTTGTATCATCTATTACTAAAACCTTCTTCATCAAAATCAACTCCCTAAAGTTTATTCAAATATAATGGAATTGTAAAAATAAATTTACTTCCTACCCCTACCTTACTTTCACACCAGATCTTTCCTCCATGTATTTCAACTATTTCTTTTGCTATAGCAAGTCCTAACCCTGTACTCTCTTCTGGAATTTCAAATTCTTCAACTCTAACAAATCTTTCAAATACTTTTTTTAAATATTCTTTTGGTATACCTCTACCCGTATCTGTTACAGATATATATATTTTTTCTTCATCAAAACTTCCATCTAATTTAACCATTCCCGAATCAGTATATCTAATAGCATTAGAAATCAAATTATTTAATACCCATTTTATCTTTTCTTTATCTATCATTATATACGGGAGCTTTTCCTTTAAATTTAGTTCTAAAGAAATATGCTTTTCCTTAGCTTGATGTTCAAAATTCATCAAAACCTCTTCCATTATTTTATTTATATCATTATTTTTAATATTAAAATTATCCTTATTTGCTTGTATCTCTGATATTTTTAATAAATTTGATACTAAATCATTTAAATTTTGTACATCCTCTTCTATCGTGTCAACTATATTTTGCTGCTTATCATTTAACTTTCCAATACTTTTATTATTAATAAGCCCAATTCCCATCATAATTGAGGTTAAAGGAGTTTTTAATTCATGAGATATTGTTCCAACAAAATTTTTCTTAACTACCTCTAATTCTTTCAAATTAGTTATATCCTTCAATATTAATACTATTCCTTCTACTTCATTATCTTTTCCTTTAAAAACTGATATAGTTAAATTAAAATAGTACCTCTTATTATTAAAATTCAACTCTATAATCTTATTTAAGCCTTCATTTTTTATTGGATCCTTTATAAAATTATATACTTCTGGCAAATTTAAAACATCTAAGAAATTTTTATTTTCATAATTAATATTTTCTATTCCTAATAATTTCTTACCATCATCATTAATAAATTTTATCTTATTATTTTTATCTAAAAATAATATTGGATCTTTTATAGAATCAACTAATAAATTTATAGGTTTAAAAAATCTATTTGTTAATACTATTGATATAACTGCACAAACTATAGCACCTATTAAAGATATAGAAAATATAAAATATATAGATTCTCCTATTCTAGTCTTAATTAAATCTTGATTAATGTACATACTATTTTCATTTAATTTTGATAAAGTTTTTAAATTTTCAATTACTACTAATACTTGGGGAGATATCTTTTCTTGATAAAAGTTAACTAGCTCATCATGATTTTGACCATTACTATAATCCTGTAAAGATGAAAATAATTTACTAAATTGAATATACTCAATATTTACTTTATCTACAAGCTCTTCTTCCCCCTGCTCTGTTATATTGCTTTTTTCAATATAAAGCCATTTATAAAATTCATCATCATTACTATGAAATATATCTATTGCTTCTTCTTTATTACCTTGAAGATAAATTAGTATTGCTCTATTTTGATTATTAATAGCATCAATCATTCCATTTGTTGAATTAATACTTTTATAGCTATTACTAATCATACCATCTATAGAAATTCTTAATCTTTCTGCATTCAAAGTAGATACTACACCTATAAAAACTATAATCAAAACTAAAAAAATATATAATTTTTTAAACTTTTTCTTTAAGGAATTAAACATACTATTCCCCTTTCGGTTTTATTTATATAATTATTATACATTAAAGTACATTATATAATATTATTTCAAATAAAAAGTATATCAGTGTAATTTCCTAAAGAAAAATAAGACTACATATTATATAATACATTAAATAATATGTAGTCTTATAATTCATAAATAAGATATTATAAATTAAAAAGCTTAAGAGATATACTCTTAAGCCTTGCTTGTCTATTAATAATTTTCTGAGAATACTTCGAAATATGCTTTTGGATGTAAACATGCTGGACAAACTTCTGGAGCTTCTTCTCCTTCAAAAATATATCCACAGTTACCACACTTCCATAGAACTACTTCATCTTTTTTGAATACTTTTCCTTCTTCTACATTCTTAAGTAATTTATTATATCTCTTTTCATGCATATTTTCTACTTCAATAATTCTTTCATAAGCTATAGCAATTCCTGGGAATCCTTCTTCTCTAGCTACTCTTGCAAATTCTGGATAAAGTTGAGTCCACTCTTCATTTTCTCCTGCTGCTGCAGCTTTTAAGTTCTTAGCTGTTTCATTATATAATGCTACTGGATATCCAGCGTTAATTTCTATAGCTTCACCTGCTAATTCATCCTTTAAGAAACTATAAAATCTCTTTGCATGTTCTCTTTCTTGTTCAGCAGTTTCCATAAATATGTTTGAAATTTGGACATATCCTTCTTTCTTGGCTACGCTTGCATAATATGTGTATCTTGTTCTAGCTTGACATTCACCTGCGAAAGACTTCATTAAATTTTCAGCTGTTTTTGTTCCTTTTAAACTCTTCATTTTTACCACACTCCTATATATAATTCTTGTATTTTTTTCCTATAATTATATTATATTACATATAGATTTATTATTCAAATATTTATTTTGTAAATAATAACAATTATCTGTTACATTTTCTTTTATTTCTTTTTCCCCATGAATATTCTTTTATTTTTCTTCGATTTTCTCCAGAATACTTACTTTATACACCCATTTTTATAACTAATAAAAAATTAAAAAGCCATAAGAAAATCTCATGGCTTTTCATAATTATATTAATATTTACTTTTCTTTAATAGTGCTAGAACTATCATTCCTACTACAGATCCAACAACTAAAGCTATAAAATATCCAAATGGATTCGTTATAACTGGTAATACAAAAATTCCTCCATGAGGAGCTCTTAATGAACATTCAAAGAACATTGATAAAGCACCTGCTGTTGCTGATCCTATTACACATGAAGGTATTACTCTAAGTGGATCTGCTGCTGCAAATGGAATTGCCCCTTCAGTTATAAAGGATAATCCCATAATATAGTTAGTTAATGCTGATTGTCTTTCTTTTTCAGTAAATTTCTTTTTAAAGAATGTACTACATAAAGCTATTGCTAATGGTGGAACCATACCACCAATCATAACTGCTGCCATAAATTCAAATTGTCCATTAGCTAATGATGCTGTTCCGAATACATAAGCTGCCTTGTTTAAAGGACCACCCATATCAAAGGCCATCATTCCACCTAAAACTGCACCAAGTAATATCTTACTGCTTTCTCCCATGTTATTTAGAGTATTAGTAATTCCATTATTTAATGCTGCTACTGGTGGATTAATTGCAAAAATTATAACCGCTCCTATTAATAATATTCCAATGAAAGGATATAATAATACTGGTTTTAATCCTTCTAAGCTATTAGGAAGTTTAGAAAGCACTTTCTTTAAACATAACATTAAATATCCAGCAATAAAACCTGCAAGCAATGCTCCAATAAATCCTGAACCACCTTGATTTGCAAGCATACCACCTACAAACCCTACAGCAAGGGCTGGTCTATCAGCTATACTCATTGCAATGTATCCAGCTAGTATTGGTAACATGAAATTAAATGAAGTATCTCCAACAGTCTTTAAAAATGCTGCAAATGGAGTGTTCTTTCCAAAATTATTAGGATCTATACTGTAGTCATCAAATAAGAATGCTAAAGCAATTAATATACCTCCACCTATTACAAATGGTAACATATGAGATACACCATTCATAAGATGCTTATAAATTTGACGTCCTATACTTTCATTCTCTTCTGAATTATCCTCTTCTGAAGCTTTTGCTCCATTATGATGATAAATAGGCGCATCTCCTGAAACGGCTCTATTTATTAATTCTTCTGCCTTATGTATTCCATTCGATACTTTAGTTTGAATTACCTTCTTACCATCGAATCTTGCCATATCTACTTTTTTATCAGCTGCTACAATTATACATTCTGCTTCTTCAATTTCCTTAGAAGTTAATATATTTTTAGCACCACCTGATCCGTCAGTTTCTACCTTTATAGAGATTCCCATCTCCTTACCTTTTTCTTCTAAACTTTCAGCAGCCATATAAGTATGTGCAATTCCTGTAGGACATGCTGTTACTGCTAAAACTCTATATCCATCTTTGCTTTCTTCCTTAACTTTATTAACTTTTGCATTTTCAAACTCATCTATTAAATTTAAAAACTCATCCGGAGACTTTGAATTTTCTAATGCACTTCTAAACTTTTCATCCATTAACATTGTAGAAAGTCTTGCTAATACTTCTAAATGAAGATTATTTTCTCCATCTGGAGCTGCAATCATAAAAAATATTTTAGCAGGATTTCCATCTAATGAATCATAGTCTACTCCATCATTAACTATCATTGCTGCTAATCCAGCATCATTTACAGCCTTAGTCTTTGCATGTGGAATAGCTACTCCATCCCCTATTCCTGTAGTACTAAGTTCCTCTCTCGCTAAAACAGCCTTCTTATATTCTTCCTTATCATTTAACTTTCCTGATGAATACATTAAGTCAACTAACGTATTTATAGCATCTTCTTTTGATGAAACTTTAGGATTTATCGCAATAGATTTTTTACTTAATAAATCTGTAATTTTCATAATTAAACCTCCAAATTATTGTATTTCTTTTAATAATTCATAAACTTTATCTTTTGTTGCTAAACCTTCTGAAAAAGCACTGGCACTTCCTGTTGCTACGCCCATTTTAAAGGCTTCTTCTAAGTTATTATTTTTTAAATAACCAGCCACAAATCCTCCAACCATAGAATCTCCTGCTCCAACAGAATTAACCAATTTACCTTTTGGAACTTCTGATTTAATAACTCTGTTATCTTCAGTTATAAATATAGCTCCATCACCAGCTCTAGAAATTAATACATTCATTGCTCCCATTTTCTTAAGCTCTTTTGCATACTTAATTATTTCTTCTTCATTTTTGATTTCAATATTAAATAATTCTCCTAATTCATGGTGATTTGGCTTAATTAAAAATGGCTTATATTTTAATACATTTAGTAATAAATCTCCTGTTGCATCTACTATTATCTTAACTTCTTTATCTTTTAATCTATCCATTATTATTTCATATATATTTTCTGGAAGAGTTTTAGGAATACTTCCTGCTAAAACTAGAATATCACCTTCTTTCAATAAATCTAACTTTCCATATAATTTATTTAAATCACTCTCATTAATATCTGGTCCTTGACCATTTATTTCTGATTCTTCATTAGATTTTAACTTAACATTTATTCTAGACATACCATTATCAAGCTTTATAAAGTCTGTCTTGCATCCCATATCCTTTACTTTGCTTTCAATTTCTTCTCCTGTAAATCCAGCAATATATCCTAATGCTATATTTTCTACATCTAAATTATTTAGGACTATAGAAACGTTTATTCCTTTTCCTCCAGCATAAATCTCTTCATAAGATGTTCTATTAACTTGACCTAATTTAAATTCATCAACTCTAACTATATAATCAAGAGCTGGATTAAATGTTATAGTATAAATCATAAATTTAGTACCTCCACAACTTTAGTTTCATCATAATATCTAGTATCTTCTAATTTAGTAGTAATTATTACAGCCTCATCTAACTCGGCAAATGTAATACAACTTATTTCATTAAACTTTGTTTTATCTGCTAATATAAACGGATTTCTAGTTCTTTTAATTGCTTCTTCTTTTACCAATGCTTCTCTCATATCTGGGGTTGTATAACCTCTATACTCATAGATACCATTAGTTCCAAAGAAACCTTTAGTAAAATTATATTTTTTTAAGCTATTTATAGCTTCTACTCCTACTATTGCCTCAGTAGAGCTTTTTAGTTCTCCTCCAATAATATAAGTTTTAAATCCCTTACTAATTAATTTTTTTGCTTGATTTATACCATTAGTTACATATACTGCATTCTTTTCTTCTAAGTAATCTATCATTAAATTTGTCGTAGTTCCTGAATCTATATATACGAAGTCATCTTTTTTAACTAAAGCAGCTGCATATCTTGCAATGATTGCCTTATCCTTCATATTTAGATTTTCTCTAATAGATACATAGTCATCTTTAGTATTGAACTCTCTTTCAAGTAAAGTAGCTCCACCATGAACTTTTTTAAGCTTTCCTTCAGAATTTAAAAAAGTTAAATCTCTTCTAATAGTTGATTCTGAAGTATCCAACATCTTTACAAGTTCACTTACATATACTACTGATTTCCTTCTAAGCTCATCTAAAATAAATTTATGTCTTTCTTCCGTCAACATAAAAATCACTCCCTAACCAAATAATATAATATTTTTAAATCGCTTTCAACCATTTTCAGTCATTTTCATTCAAAAATAATCATATTTTTCTTTATAATCATCTAATTTTCAATCAAATATACTTAATTTAATTAAATAAAATTTAAAATTAATACCACTGATTTTACAAATTGTATAAAAAAGTACCCCTATCAATTTTGCTTATTCCATTACAATATAGAAGTCCTGGCAAAATTAATAGAAGTACTTTAGAACTAAAAGCTAAAACTATAAAAAGCTATTCTAAGAAATGCTTTATCTTTTTAAATCAATAATATTTTGAATTAAAGAACTACATCTTCCACAAGTAGTTCCAGCATTAGTAATATCTCCTACCTTTTCAACTGTATCTGCTCCACTTTTAACAGCTTCCACTACTTCTTGCATAGAAACAGAATTACAACTACATACAGATTCTAATATTGATAATACTTCACTTGTGCAACCTCCACAGCAAGTAGCTGCCCCTGTATTTTCCATTATATCTTCTATATCTCTAGCTCCTGCTTTCATTGCATGTCTTATATCTAAATAACTAACATTTCTACATCTGCAAATTTTTCTACCTGCACCCATAAAAAAAACCTCCAAATTTTTATAATTATACCTTATAATTATATGTGTGCAAGTTTATATAATCAATATATTAAAATTTGAAAATGGAATACTTTGTTAATTATTAAACGTTCTACTTGCACTTTTTATTATTTAATGTTATTATCTAATTGATAAAAATTATTCATTGAGAATAATTTCCATCTGCAAAAATATTCGTAAATTATAAAAAAGGGGTGCAATGTATGAAGCAAGAATGGATCAACTTTAAAGAAGGTCAATGGACTAAATCAGTTGATGTTAGAAACTTTATTCAATTAAACTATACTCCATACACTGGCGATGACAGTTTTTTAGTTGGCGCAACAGATGCAACTAAAAAGTTATGGGAAGAAGTAAGTGAATTATTCAAAAAAGAAAGAGAAAATGGCGGCGTTTTAGATGTTGATACTGAAACTATTTCAGGTATCAATGAATATAAAGCTGGTTACATTGATGAAGCTTTTGAAAAAATAGTCGGCGTTCAAACTGATGCTCCATTAAAAAGAGCTGTTATGCCTTTTGGTGGAATTAGAATGGCTGAAAACGCTGCAAAATCATACGGATATGAAGTAAGCCCAAAAATTTCAGAAATATTTACTAAGTATAGAAAGACACATAACCAAGGTGTTTTCGATGCTTATACTGATGAAATGAGACTTGCAAGAAAATCAGGTGTAATAACTGGTCTTCCAGATGCTTACGGTAGAGGAAGAATCATAGGTGACTATAGAAGAGTTGCTCTATACGGAGTAGATAGATTAATAGAAGATAAAATTGCACAAAAGAAGAGCTTAGAAGTTAGATGTATAGATGAAGATGTAATTAGATTAAGAGAAGAAATTTCTGATCAAATCGTTGCATTAAAAGAATTAAAGGGATTAGCTGAAACTTATGGTTTCGATATATCAAAGCCTGCTAATAATGCAAAAGAAGCTATTCAATGGTTATACTTTGGATTCTTAGGAGCTATAAAAGACCAAAATGGTGCTGCTATGTCTCTAGGTAGAACTTCTACTTTCATAGATATATATATTGAAAGAGACTTAAAAGCTGGATTAATTACAGAAGAAGAAGCTCAAGAATTAGTTGACCACTTCGTTATGAAGTTAAGACTTGTTAAATTCTTAAGAACTCCAGAATATAATGATTTATTCTCAGGAGATCCAACTTGGGTTACTGAATCAATTGGTGGTATGGGATTAGATGGAAGAACTTTAGTTACTAAGAACTCCTTCAGAATTCTTAACACTTTATATACTTTAGGACCATCACCAGAACCAAACCTAACTGTTCTTTGGTCAACTAGATTACCTCAAGGCTTCAAAGATTTCTGCTCAAAGGTTTCTATTGATACAAGCTCAGTTCAATACGAAAATGATGATTTAATGGCTCCATATTGGGGAGATGATTATGCAATTGCTTGTTGCGTATCTGCTATGAGAGTTGGTAAGCAAATGCAATTCTTTGGTGCTAGAGTTAACTTAGCTAAGACTTTACTTTACGCTATAAATGGCGGAAGAGATGAAAAGTATGGAATGCAAGTTGGTCCAAAACTAGCTCCAATTACTAGTGAATATTTAAATTACGATGAAGTAATGGATAAATTTGAAATAATGACTGATTGGTTAGCTAACCTTTATGTTAACACTTTAAATGTTATTCACTACATGCACGATAAATATTCTTATGAAAAATTACAAATGGCTTTGCATGATAGAGATGTATTCAGAACAATGGCTTGTGGCATAGCTGGATTATCAGTTTGTGCTGACTCACTTTCAGCTATTAAATATGCTAAAGTTAAGCCAATAAGAAATGAAGAAGGAATTGCTGTAGACTTCGAAATCGAAGGTGATTTCCCTAAATACGGAAACGATGATGACAGAGTTGATGATATAGCTGTATATCTAGTTGAAAACATGATGAACAAGATCAGAAAGAACAAGACATACAGAAATGCATATCATACTCAATCAGTTTTAACTATAACTTCAAACGTTGTTTATGGTAAGAAAACTGGTACTACTCCTGATGGAAGAAAAGCAGGAGAACCATTTGCTCCAGGTGCTAACCCAATGCACGGAAGAGATAATAGTGGTTCATTAGCATCATTAAACTCAGTTGCTAAATTACCATATGAGCATTCACAAGATGGTATATCAAATACCTTCTCAATAATTCCAGATGCTTTAGGAAAAACTCCTGAAGATAGAATTAAGAACTTAAGCTCATTAATGGATGGATATTTTGGTCAAGATGCTCATCACTTAAACGTAAATGTATTTGATAGAGAAACTCTATTAGATGCTATGGATCATCCAGAATTATATCCTCAATTAACTATAAGAGTTTCAGGTTATGCTGTAAACTTCATTAAGTTAACTAGAGAGCAACAATTAGATGTTATAAACAGAACATTCCACAAATCAATGTAATTAATTTAGGTGCATACAAATGTATGCACCTTTTATTATTTAAATACTTATCAAAATTTATATAAGTAAACTTCTTATTTCCCTACATATTCAAAACTAGTATTATGACTTTCTAAGTCAAATAGTAAATCTTTATTTTTATAAAATTTAAATCTAGCACTACATGATATATTTTCATGTATAGTTCTTATCATCTCTCCTCCATTAGGCGCTAAAAGACTTTGTGAAGATAAATTTTTTATTTCTATCTCTAACTTATATGCCCCTCTTTTTATTATTAATCCCTTTTCACCATATAAAATTAACTTCACTCCATTATATGTAGCTAATCTATATTCTTTTCCTTTATAATAAACTATCGCTATACATCCTTTAAATTCAAAGCCTAAGAAAGGTATATCTGCTATAGATACCATGACACTCATGTCCTCTATCTTAAAATCGTTGCTTTGAACCCATAAGTAAGTCTTTGGAAATGATTTTCCTGAATCTTTTTCTATATATCCCTTGGCATTTATAAAATTTACTTCTTCATTATTTATAAATAAATTTCCATTTACCTTATGACTTAAACTTAATACTCCATGAACACACTCCATAAAAGGAAAATAGGCAAATGGTCCCATAATATCTCCTTTAACTGTAATAATATCACTATAAATAATTCTTCCTTTTACAGTAATATCTTTATGTTTTATATTCAATATAAGCCCTTTATTAGAAAAAATATTATCTTTTATTTTTATAGTGAGCCTATCTTCACTAATAGAAAAATCTTTAAAATCATAGTTGATATTATAAGAACTATCTTTTGTAATAACTTGAATAAAAGAATATTTTCTTCCATCTTTACTTATATTGATACCTGGAATAAAAGCAATGCTAAAATCTTTAGATTGATGTTTAAAATACCATCCCTCAAAAAAAGTTTTTTTATTCTTATAGAAATTATTATTTTTCATATTTCAATTCTTTAATAGAAGGTGAGTCTAAAAGGTTTCCCTTATAGTCAAACCTTGATCCATGACATGGACAATCCCACGATAAATCATCTCCGTTCCATTTTAGTTCACAACCTAAGTGAGGGCATTTAGTAGATACAGTATATGCTTTTCCTTCTTTATTTTTATAAACACCAACCTTACTACCTTCATATGTAACTATTCCAGCTTCTCCATTTTTTATATTATCTATAGTCTCCATTGGAATTCTTATTTTTTGAGCTATAAAGTTATATGTAGTTTCAAATCCATCCTTAGCCAAATTCTTTATAGATGCCGTCATATCAAATCTACTTGGTGAAAATATTTCATTAAATGTATATGCTTTTCCAGTAATCATACCACTTATTATTATTGCTGATACCATCGAAGATGTCATACCCCACTTATTAAATCCAGTTGCAACGTAAACATTAGGCATTTCCTTAGAGTAAACTCCTATAAATGGAATACCATCTGAAGTTATACAATCTTGAGCTGACCAATGATACTTCTCAACAGCATCTGGATAAAGTTTTTTAGCTAATTCCCTTAACTTATTATAAGAACCGCCTTCTTCATTACTACCAGTTCTCCCTGCTGCTCCCCCTAAAATTAAATAGTCTTTATATCTTCTAAATGAATATCCTCCATCCTTTTCATCTATATACATTCCATTTAGAATTTGAGCATTCTTAAAAGCCATTACGTATTCTCTTTCTTGATGCATTCTTAAAAAATAATATCCAGGCGTATTTATAATTGGGAAGTGAGTCGCTACTACTATATTTTTTGCTTTTATTCTTCCCTTATCTGTAATTACTACATTATTTTTTATATCTATTGCCCTTGTATTCTCATATATTGTTAAATCCTTAGCTATAAAATTTAAAAATTTAATAGGGTTAAAATTCGCTTGTTTTTTAAACTTAACTGCCTTTGCAATTTTGAATGGAAGTTCTATTTCATTTACTAATTCAGCATCAATCCCAAGTTTTATTGCCGCCTTGTATTCTTTTTCAATTTTTTCAGGATTATCTAAAGAATATACATATGCATCTTCGATTTCAAATTCACAATCAATATTATTCTTACTTATTATTTCCTCATAATTTTCTAACGCAAGCATATTTGCCATAGCATATCTTTTCGCATTATTCTCTCCAAACTCATTAATCAATTTATCATATATAATATTATGTTGTATTGTTATCTTTGCAGTAGTATTTAAAGTGTTTCCTTTTAAAACCCTGCCTCTATCTATCACTACAACATCTATCCCCTTATCTTTAAGCATATAAGCAGTAAGCAAACCTGCTATTCCTCCCCCTATAATTACAACTTCTGCTTCCTCCTTATACTTTAACTCCATTCGACTTTCTATATTATAGCTTTCACTCCAAATTGAATTCATCTAATCACTCCTATTTAAAATTAAGTAAACTATTATATTATATATTATTCCCTAATTCTTCTTTAATTATTGGATGATATTCAATAATTTCTATAAAATATTCAATTCTTTCAAAAGTCTCCTTACTTAGTACATGCTCTATTTTTTCAGTTTCTTCTAATATATTTTCATTAACTCCTATAGTTTTTAAAAACTTCTCTATAGTATTATGTCTATATAATAAATATTCACCATAGCTACTTCCATTTGAAGTTAATTTAATATATCCATACTTCTCATAATTAACCAAATTAAGTTCATCTAACTTTTTAATCATCTTTGTAATTGAAGATGGCTTAACATTTAAAGCTTTAGATAAATCTCCAACTCTAGTAAAACCTGTTTCACTAGATAATCTATAAATCATTTCAATATAGTCTTCCATAGAAGCCGTAATTAAACTTGTATTCCCTTTTAAATAATTATTAAATGTATAAAATCCTTTAGGCATACCTTAATCCCCCATATATAAAATAATAACTTTATATATTTATATTTAATAATAATTATTAAATTCATAAAAAAAGACTTAATCTATTCGATTAAGCCATTGTTTCATATTTATTTAATGCTCTTATAAAGCTACCTTCTATTAAATACTTTAACTTCTCTATTAATACCTTTGGATCTTCCTTCATCCCATTCCTCATCCATTGTATAACAATTCCTGAAAAAGCATGTGTATAAAAATCCGCTATAAATTTTTTGTCATTTTCTTTTACATTTATATTAATAGCTACTTCTTCTATTACTCCCATAATAAAATTATTTATAACAGAAAATAAATACATCTCTAAATTATTTCTACTTAAAGAATTTAATGTATTATAGCAAAACTCTTTATTATTTTCTATATATATAAATATACTGTAAAAAACGTCAGTCCAATTTTCATAATTTTTATGTCCTGCTATTCCTTCAATAGCCTCTGTTCTATATATCCATTCAATAAGATCATAAATATCTTTAAAGTGATAATAAAAAGTATGCCTATTTAAATTACAATCATTAACTATATCTTTTACTGACACTTTATTTAAGGGTTTTGTCTTCATTATTTTTTTTAATGATTCTGCTAACATTTTTTTAGTTGCAATAGATCTTGACATTAAATATACATCCCTCCAAAGCTTTTTAATATTCTAAAACTAAATAGTTGTCAATTATTAATTAAATATTATTTTCTTGAAAGAATGTTGGTAATCCTGCAACTTCATTTACTGGAAGAGAAAATGCTATTGTCTTAGCTTCTGTTTGGAAACCTGTTTTACTGCAAATTGACTTCATTATATCGGCTCTAAACTTACTTAACGTTAATATCAAAATAACCTCTTTTTCTGGATGTATTGCTACACCAAAAAACTTTTCTGCTTCTTTAAGCCCCATTCCTCTTGCATGAATTACAGTTCCACCAGAAGCATTTCCTAGCTTTGCTGCTTCCATTACATCATCTGAATATCCACGATTAGTTACTGCTATAATCAAATCATGCTTATTTAATTCTTCCATATTATCTCCTCCTTCTATATGTGAAGCTCCAGTTAAAACTCTACAAGTTCTGCTTCCACATATGCTGGTAATTGTAATAGTAAATGCAATTCCATTTCCATTTTTATCAAGCTTTAATTCACTTTCTAACTTCTTTAGTATGGATTTAGATACTCCTAATGGCATTGTACTTAATACTATTACCTTTCTTACTTCTCCTAATCCAAAATAATCTAATATGGTTGGATTTGTAGTGCCCATTCCTAATGAGGAAAGATTAAATGTTATTCCTTCATTAGTAAAAAAGCTTTCAACCTTTTCTAGCTTATCTCTATTTACTATAGTAACCATTAATACTAATGGAGCATTTTCAGATATTTTATTAATCATTATAGTTTTCCTCCTAATACTCTATAATGTCGAAATCATCTTCGTCATTTAATTCTGTATCATCTTCCTTATAATCAATTATATCCTTATTTCTCTTCATTTTCACCATATAAATTACACCCATAATTTGAACAGTAATTAATGGCATCATAGCTACCATAGCGATAATACCAAAAGCATCAGTCATAGGATTACCTCCTAACGCAGAAGAAACCCCTATTGCAAATGGTAATAAAAAGGTTGCTGCCATAGTTCCAGATGCTACGCCTCCAGAATCAAAGGCAATTGCAGTAAATATTTGTGGTACAAAAAATGTGATCGTTAAAGCAATTATATATCCTGGTAAAAGAAAGAACCAAATACTTATTCCAAACATCATTCTTATCATAGCAAGAGCTAATGCAATACCAACTCCTAATGATAATCCAGCCATCATCATTTTTTTAGAAATAGCTCCACTTGTAATATCTTCTACCTGCTTATTTAATACATGAACTGCAGGTTCAGCTGTCACAACAAAAAATCCAATTAACACACTAAGAGGAATTAAAATCCAATTATATGACAATGATGCAAGTGAGTTTCCTAAATAATTACCTGCTGGCATAAATCCAATATTTACACCTGTCAAAAATATTGTTAAGCCCAATATTGTATAGACTATACCAACTGCTATTTTAGCAATTTGTCTTTTAGGTAACTTTAAATAAAATATATTATATGCTGCGAATATTAATATTATTGGAGAAAAAGCTATTGTAACTTCCTCAAAAAATACAAATATTCCATCTTTATATAATGATAAAAGCTCTGATAAATTATTTACAGTACTAGCTGTTTCAAATCCATATCCGCCGTTTGATGCATCAAAAAATATTCCCATTATCAAAACAGCAATAATCGGTCCTATAGAACTTATTCCACATAATCCAAAGCTATCTTCTTCTGCACTTTTACCACTACGAACTGTTGAAACACCCATTCCTAAAGCTAATATGAATGGTACTGTAATAGGACCAGTAGTAACTCCTCCAGAGTCAAAAGCTACTGCTAAATAATCTGGTGATGTAAAAGCTGCTACTAAAAAAACAATACTATACATTATTAATAATATATAGGATAGTTTCATTTTGAATAGTATTCTAAGAAGTGCAATTACTAAAAAGATACCTACTCCAATAGCAACTGACCCTAATAGGACTACATCTGGTACTGAAGGAACTTGCTTAGCTAATACTTGTAAATCCGGTTCCGCAACGGTAACAGCTACTCCAAGTATGAAACTACCTATAACAAAAATAAGTAACTTTCTAGATTTTACTAAACTTGCTCCTATAAATTCTCCTATTGGCATTATCGCCATATCAGCTCCTAAAGTAAATATGCCCATTCCAATAACTAGTAAAATTGTTCCAGTTATAAATAGAACAACTGTACCAAGTGGCATTGGCGAAATTGTGAAATGAAGTAACATAACAATAATTGTGATTGGTAAAACCGAAGTAAATGCCTCTTTAAATTTTTCTACTAAACTTCTGTGCATTCTCTACCTCCTGTCATTAAACTATTTATATTATAAAAATACTACCAGTAAAAAATAATTAAATTAAAAATGGAATATATAATTCTAATACTTTTGATATTCTGAACTTTTTAGCATATATTTTAAGCTTTTCTATATCTTTATCATTTCTTGTAGCATAGTACTTCAAAATATTATTTATTTCAGTAATATCTATTTTATTTCTATTTCTTAAAATATCACAAATAGTTCTCTCAATATCATATATTTTTATATCTCTGCCAAATTCAGTTTTAGCAGTGCATATTCCAATTTCATATAATTCTTTCTTTACATGATGTACTTTAACACCATATTCCTCAATATTTTGAGAGTTATATCCAGATGGGACAGTTGCTTCATAATTTAATATCTTATTAGATTTTGAATTATGTATCCCTATAGATGTGAAATGCGAAAAAATAATAGATGGGTATTTTGATTGTAATCTATATAATTTATCATCTATACAATCCTTAAAAATATATACTCCTCTATCTATTCTTTTTAAAGTTCCTTTATCCACAAGTTGTCTAATATATTCCCTTGGGATTCCTTTCATGGTAACATCTTTTGTTAAGACAATACCCTTTTTTTCTTTAATTAATTCTTCTAATTTTTCTTTGTAAGACATATTAACCACCTATCTTTACAACTATGCTATTATTATAATATTTTTTATTGTTTTTGTAAATTAAATATTTTTAAATATACATTTTTTTTGCATAAAACTTGTTTTATTTTAATATATTCATTTAAATATGTATATTAATTAATTATCAGAATAAATAGAAATTAGTAATTAATATTATATAAAAATATAATATATTATTTGCATTAAAATCATTTTTTTATAAACTTCTAAAAAATAAAGAATGAGTCGCCACAAAGACAACTCATTCAAAATTTATTAATCTTATATTCTTCTATATTATTATTTTAAAGTACGCTTTAGGAATTCACGAGTACGTTCTTTTTTAGGATTATTGAATATTTCCTCTGGAGTTCCTTCTTCTTCAATAACTCCATTATTCATAAATACAACTCTATCTGATACTTCTCTAGCAAATTCCATTTCATGAGTTACAACTAACATAGTAAGACCACTTTCTGCTAGTTCCTTCATTACCTTTAAAACTTCTCCTACCATTTCTGGATCAAGAGCTGAAGTTGGTTCATCAAATAAAATAACATCTGGTTCCATGGATAAAGCTCTGGCAATAGCTACCCTTTGTTTTTGACCACCTGATAGTTGTTTAGGCTTAGCATTTATATATTTGTCCATACCAACAACCTTCAAATATTTCATAGCTACTTTTTCAGCTTCTTCTCTAGATCTTTTTAAGACCTTCATTTGTCCAACAACACAATTACTTAATACATTGTGGTTATTAAATAAGTTAAATTGTTGAAATACCATTCCTAATTTTGTTCTGTATTCATATATATTATGGTTATCATCTAAAATATTTTCCCCATTATATATTATTTCACCACCACTTGGAGTTTCTAAAAGATTAACACAACGAAGTAATGTGGATTTTCCTGATCCTGAGGAACCTATTATACAAACAACTTCCCCCTTATTTACTGAGAAATCAATGTCTTTTAGTACTTCATGGCTCCCAAAGGACTTATTTAGATGTTTTATATCAATTACTTTTTCCATAATTTATCCTCCTAAGTTTAATGCTATTTTTTATTTTTGCTAATAGCATCTTCAGGTCTTTATACCTGCATCTGATTTCCTGCCATAATATAATTGTCAGGTCCATCTAATTTTCTTTCTATAGCTCTTAATATTCTAGTTACTGTAAATGTCATTATGAAATAAAGAATACATGCTACGAAGAAAGATTCAAAATATCTAAAGTTATTTCCTGCTATTGACTTAGTTGTAAAGAATAATTCAGACACTGATATTACATTAAGCACTGATGTATCCTTTATATTAATTACAAATTCGTTTCCTGTTGCAGGTAATATATTTCTAATAACTTGTGGTAATATAACATTAATCATAGTTTGAGAATGTGTCATTCCAATTGCTTGAGCTGCTTCAAATTGCCCTTTATCTATTGAAACAATACCGCCTCTTACTATTTCTGACATATAGGCTCCTGTATTAATTGAAACTATAAATAAAGCTGCTACTATTTTATTTATATCTAATCCTAAAAACTGTGCTGATCCATAGAAAATAACCATGGCTTGTACTATCATAGGCGTTCCTCTAAAGAACTCTATATATACTGAAAGAATTACATTAATAATCTTAAGAAATACCTTTTTAGCCCCTCTTTCTGGAACAGGTATAGTTCTTATAACACCTACTAATAAACCAATTAAAGTTCCTATTATAGTTCCTATTATAGAAATAAAAAGTGTCATACCTGCTCCACGTAAGAACATAGGTAAGTTATCTTGAAGTATTTTTACTATCCATTCAATACTCATCTTAATCCTCCTAAAACTTAAAGCGAATTAATTAATTTAATGCTTATTGAGCTGCTGGTTGATTTTTAACAGCTTCACTCATTATATTTGTTTGCTCATCTTCTGATATTCCTGCTAAAATTCCATTAATTTTTTCTGTTAAATCACTATTTTTCTTAATACCTACTGCTGTTTGTGTATCTTCAGGACTTGTCTCAAATCCATCCTCAAGTTCAATCATTTTAAAATTAGAATTAGCAGCTTGTGCACTTACAGCCTCAGGCTTTTCAGATACATACGCATCAATTACTCCTGATTCAAGTGCTACTCTCATTGCAGGGAAGCTATCCATAGCCTCTAGTTTATTTACTCCTGGAATTTGATCTATTACTGAATAATGGAATGTATTTAACTGTCCTGTTACTTTTGCTCCATTAAAATCTGCTAAAGTTTTAGCATCTGAATAAGCTCCTCCATTTTTTACAACTAAAACTAATTGTGATTGATAATAATTATCTGAAAAATCTATTGTTTGTTTACGCTCTTCTGTTGGAGACATACCAGCTATAATTGCATCTATCTTTCCTGAAGTTAATGCAGGTACTAGTCCATCCCATTCTGTCTTAACAATAACTAATTCTTTTCCTAAACCTTCTGCTATTTTCTTAGCAATTTCCACATCATATCCGCCTGCATACTCTGAGCTTCCTTCAATTTTAACTGCTCCATTTGAATCATCACTTTGTGTCCAGTTAAAAGGTGGATATCCTGCTTCCATTCCTACTCTAAATACATTGTCATCTGCTGAGCTCTTTGAGCCACATCCTACTAGTGCTAGTGCTGCTGTTAATACAGCTAAAAATAATAGTGCTATTTTCTTTTTCATAGTTATCTCTCCTTTTTTTAAATAAAAAATACCAACCCATTGGGGCTGGTGCTATCTTAAATACTCGCGATAAGATTCAAAAAAAATAACTGAGCAATTGGGCTCAGCTTGAATTCTTACTTAGTTAAACCCTCATCTTTCCCATTTGAGATAGCACAACTTAATAAACCGGGAAGCTTATTAAGACAGTCCTGCAGCTCTTAACTACAGACCCAGCAAGTAATATCGAGAAGTATTACAAGCTTCGGCAAAATTTCCTTCTCCTTAGTTTCATAGCACTCTCAAGCTCCCCTAAGGACTGTTAAATTTTGCGCCTCTACCTCACAATCAAGTGAGGCATTTATTAAATTTTAAGTAAAGTTTACATCTATTTATCTCATATGTCAATAATATATTCAAATTTTTTCATAGAATATTTAAGTTTTCTTACTAATATATTAAAAATTCCCTATAATAAAGTTAAAATTTAGGATTATTCATATAAGTTTTTATATTTTTATTTAAGAAATATCTAATTTTAAGTTTAAAATATATTTTTTTATAAATACTATATAGTGATAATTTATTAGTGGAGGTTTTGCAATGGCAAATTATACCGGAATAGTAAAGTGGTACAATACAGAGAAAGGTTATGGTTTTATTTCTTGTAATGAAGGTAATGATGTTTTTGTTCATCATTCTCAAATAAAAGAAAAAGGCCCTAATAAAGATCTTCATGAAGGAGAAAATACAACCTTCGATATTAAAGAAAACGAAAAAGGCTTAATGGCTGTAAACGTGCAAAAACTATAAAAAATCTGTACTGGAAAGTTTATTGATTTTCCAGTACAGATTTTTTATTTATTTCTTAATTGACTAAACCATTTTAATACATTTTTTATTTCTCTGTCCCAGCTACTCCAATTATGATCACCTTTTGAATAATTAGCCTCTAACTTCATTCCTAAGTTCTTAATTTTTTCTTCAAATTCTAAATTACAATTATATAAGAAATCTTCTGTTCCACACCATGAATAAAGTTTGGGTATTTCTTCTATCTTAATATCATTATTTTGCAATATCAAATCTACAAGATAAACCAAATCATTTTTAGATCCACCTATATCTTCAATTTTTCCAAATATTTCTTCCCAAAAAGGTCTTTTACTTTTAAACCTTTCAAGATTTGATTCATTTATAATATCTAATGGTCCCGATAATGCTGCAGCTGCCTTAAATCTTTCTGGTCTAGATAAGGCTAATTTAAAAGCTCCATATCCTCCCATAGATGCTCCTGCTACAAATGTATCTTCCTTTTTATCTGATAAGTTAGAAAAATATTCCTTACAAAAGCTCGGAAGTTCTTCTGAAATAAATGTCCAATATTTAGCTCCATAAGCATTATCTATATAACCACCTAATTGGGTTGTTGGCATAACTACTGCAAAACCATATTTAGATGCATATCTTTCTATAGAAGTTCTGCGCATCCAAATGCTTTCATCATTTCCTAACCCATGTAATAAATATATTACTGGGTATCCATCTTTATTATAATTATCATAATCCTTATCATCTATTTGATTTGTTTCTCTTTGTGGAATAATAACTTTTAAATTAGTATTAATCCCCAATGAATTTGAGAAATAATTTACTTCAAATAAAACCATATAATTTCCTCCTTAAAAATTATTACTATTATATTATTATATACCTAAAAATGTGTATTTTGTATGTAATTTATATTATATAATAATAATTTTCTATAGGTGAATTTAATTAGTTTTATTAGCTTATTTATAAAAGGTTATTTGCAAGATAACCCTTTACTGAATTTTATCATTCATATTATGGATTTTATTTTATAAACTCTGGACCAGTTTTAGCATCACGCATAGTTGCTTGAATAAATTCAATTGATTTTTCCAATTTTTGCATTTCCCAATCATTTAGATTTATAGGGAGTTGTTTTAAAATACCTTCACGTCCTATAATACATGGCATACTTAATGCTACATCACCATCATGACCATATTGACCACGTAAAGTAGTAGATGCAGGATAAACACTTCTTTCATCTAATAAAACTGCTTTTGCCATAGTGACTGCTGCTTGAGCAACACCAGCATTAGTCCATCCTTTACCATTAAATACATTATAAGCTGCACTAATAATTGAAGACTTTACCACTTCAGGATCTTGTATGTCGGCTGCTCCTTCAAAATATTTATCTAATTCTGTAAATGGAATACCAGAAATATTAACATGACTTAAAACAGGGAAAGCAGTACTACCGTGTTCACCCATCATATAACCAGTAACTGACTTAGGATCAATTCTATATGTATCTGCTACTAATTTGCGTAAACGTGCAGAATCAAGCATTGTTCCAGTACCAAATACACGTCCAACAGGATAATCAAATTCATTTTCAGCAATATAAACCATAGTATCCAATGGATTTGTTATTAAAATTATAATTGCTTCTTTCGTATATTTTGTAATACCTGTCATAACTTCACGGATAACTTCACAATTTGTTTTTGTTAACAAAGTACGATCAGGTTCCCCCTCTGGATCATTAGGATCCGGTATAATACTAGGACCTGCAGCAACAATAATAACATCAGCATCAGCACATTGCTCATATCCTCCACTTTTAACATCTACATTATTCATATAAGTTAGAGCTGTTGCTTGAGCTTGATCAAGAGCCTCTCCATAAGCTACATTTTCTAAAATATCAATAACTCCTATTTCAGCAAATAGACCCATTTTCATTGCATCTGCTAAAACATAAGATCCAACATGTCCTACTCCTATAACAACTAATTTGTTTTTGTTCATATGACCATCTCCCAATACAATTTTTTTATTTAATTATGAATAATTACTTATGATTTATATGTAAATTCAATACATTTCACAGCTCTCATTCTCATTAACAAACATTTATTTAAATTATTACCATAATAGCATAATTTTATATTTCTCTCAATAACCTTAATCAAATTGACAATTACTGTGAACAATAAATTTATAACTAATTATATAGTAGGATTCTACTACTCTATTCAACCTCACAAATATTCGTATTACCAATTAAAAGCTCCACTAAAAAAATAAGGTTTTCTGAACTCAAAAGCATTTGCCATTAAATAGGCATCGTTGCTTTTCAATTCTGAAACCCTTTATTTATCAGTGCTTAAAGCACTTCTATTTATTTTTTTGTGATATCTTAACTACTGTCTCCACGTGGCTTGAGAGGATAGCAAGTACGTCTAGGTACAAAGACTTTATCCACTCTGCCATTTTTCTAAAAAACTAGTTGCCCGTACGAACAACTGGTCAATCTACATATATTATTTTATACCAAGCATAGTCAAAAATCCATTATAGTTTATTATCAAATCTAATCTTGGTAACGGATTCTTTCTACCAAAGTTTCTTTTTTCAGATTGTTACTCAAAATGCAAGACAAAATGATCTGTAAAATTCCAACCAGTAGCACCATTACTAAAATCGGCACAACTGGAATATGATATACATTCATTCCAAAAATACCCTTCTGCTTCGCATAAGAAAACAACATATGACCAAGTGGTAAGCCTACAACAAGGGCAACGCATATTGTTCCCATTGTAAAAACTAATCCTTGTATCTGCAAGCCTAAGTTCAACTGCTTATTTGTCATACCTACTGCCTGCAATACTCCATACTCCTGCTTTTTGGTTGTAATATTGATAATCATTGTGTTAGCTAAATTCATAAATCCAATCAATCCTACAATCGCCATAAACAGATAGCATCCAAGCTTCATCATTCTGCTTGCAAATTCAGCGGTCTGTAACTCATCGTGATATGTTTTCAATCTGACATAAGATGTATCTGCAATCAGATTCCTTACATTTTGTTCAACGGAAACTACATCATTTTCATCACAGTCAATCCAAACATATCCATAAGATAAGCCATTCGGCTGCATTGTCTGATAAACTTCTTCTGGGATAACAAGGTAAGTATCTGCACTTGAAAATGCTCCCGCAATTTTTCCACTATAATTCAATTTTTCTGTTCCATTATCCAATTCAAAAGAAACTGGAGCATTAAGCGAATATCCATCTGACTCCATCCACATAGACCAACCGAAGAAAACATCTCCGTTTTTTACAGCTTCATCATAGTTCATTGAACCAAGATCGCCCTCATAACGCATATTCTCAAAATCTTCTTTATTTACGATAGCGACAACTTGCTTTACACCATTTATGTTTGCAACCGCAACTTCTCTGGTCTGCACATTTGTTACACCTGGAACATTCTTGATTTCCTTAATAAGCGTATCATTCAAGGGGTTATTCCTAAGAATAGAGTCCAAATTGTTTTCGGGATATGCTTCATCCCATTCAAGCGAATAATCAAGTTTTAATTCAAATTGTCCGTGGTTCAAACCTCGCCTTGCTTCATATTCGGTATCAATATTACCCACAAAATTTGAAATTATTACAAATAACACACAGGATAATCCCATCGTGAGAATTGTACCGATTGTTCTTTTCTTATTGCCCGTAACATTTGCCATTGCCATTGAAAAGACTGATACATTTCTCTTTCCTTTTCGCATTCCTTGATTTTTCTTCGTAGAATTCTCCAAATACCTGGTTGCTTCTATCGGCGATATTTTTGAAACAATTTTCATCGGCTTTCGCAGTGCCAACATAACCGTAAGCAAGGAAACAATCACACTAATCAACATCATTGTGATTGAGAATAATGGAACTTGATTATTCTTCATTCCCGAAGATACCTGGTTACCTTGCTCAATCAGCCAACTAAAACTTCCCTTTGCTACAAAAAATCCCAATACCAATCCAACGGGGATCGACAATAATGAAAGAAACATTCCTTCCCAAAAGATTAACTGTTTCATTTGCTTTTTTGTTGCACCTAACGCCTTGATTTTACCGTATTCTTGTATTTTCTGAGCAATCCCAACCTGGAATATATTGTAGATTACTACGACAGAGAACAGTACTATTCCAAAAATTAGAATTCCACATACTGCAATCATTTCATAGCTCGGTTCTAATGTCCATGACAGATAATAATCATTTACAATCAAATTTCTTTTATCAATTCCACAGGAATTCGCAAGTTTCGTAAGTACGGAGTCAACATTATTCATGGAAACATTCACAGCGTCACTCAATGTGAAATAGACATTGTATTCTCGCTCATTTTCAGCGAACTGGCTATTGTAAAATTCGGAAGAGCAAAAAACCACATAAGAAGACTCGATACTATATTCCTCTCGATCAAAGAGGATACCACTTACAACAAATTTCTGCATTCCATATTCGTCTTTCTTACCAGAACGGTAGTCAAGGGTTACGGTATCCCCAATTTTTACATTGCTATAACCTTGTGATTGAAAGAAAGTCTTGCTTGCGGCAATGTCCTGTTTTCCTTTCGGATAAGAACCTTCCTCTAAATTATATTCCTGGTTATAAGGAAGCATTTCCATAACAGTATTATCTGCGCTGACAAAACCGCCTTTTTCATTTCCTTTTAAGACACCTGCCGTACACATAATACCAATCGTATCTATTTCAGATCGTCGCTTAATTTCCTGCAACTGCTCATCGTCTACGGACAGGAACAGCCCATAGTTACTTCCGTAAGTTTCTGCTGCATTTTCTCGTTGTAGACGGATAGCCCCATTTCCGATTGTACTAATAATCGTAAGCAGCATAGTCGTTAAACAGATAGCAACCATAATTAGGATACTTCTTGTTTTGTTCTTTTTATCGTTGCTGTATGAGATTTTGCTAATTATTTTCATCGAAAGTCCACCACCTGTCCATCTTCAATGATTAAAATGCGGTCTGCAACCTGTGCGATTTCATCATCATGGGTAATCATCACAATGGTCTGTCCGTATTTTTTTGCAGTCATCTTCAATAGAGCGATTACTTCATCGCTTGTTTTGGAGTCGAGATTTCCAGTTGGCTCATCCGCAAACAGAATTTCCGGTCTGGTTACCAGTGCCCTTGCGATCGCCACTCTCTGCTGCTGTCCTCCAGACAATGTATTTGGCAGGTTATGAATGCGGTTTTCAATACCTAAAGTGGTAATAATATCGTTCACATACGCTTCATCAACTTTCTTTCCATCAAGTCCCAACGGCAATACGATGTTTTCCCAAACATTGATAGAGGAAACCAAGTTAAATGCTTGGAAGATAAAACCGATTTTTTTTCTGCGGAAAACCGCAAGCTTATCCTCATTCATCTGGTACATATCTTTTCCTGATAAAATTACTTTTCCTTTTGTCGGTGTATCAAGTCCCCCCAGCATATGAAGCAGTGTGCTTTTGCCAGATCCGGACTTTCCTACAATTGCAACAAACTCTCCCTGGTTAATTTGAATATTTACATTGTTTACAGCCTTTACTCTATTTTCATTAGTTCCATAAAACTTGCATAGCTGATTTGTTTCTAATATCACGCTCATTAAAGTGACCTCCATATTTTTATTTTCTACTGTATCTTATCAAATGTATCTTTCATTTCACTTTCAAAAAATGAGTAGAAGTCTTACAGTTTTGTAAGACTTCTACTCACCATCTATGAAGCATAATCTGGCAGTTGAATGATGAAAATACTTCCAGACTTCCTGTTTAATTCCATTTTCCTTTCAAAATTAGAGGACACTGTTATTGTACCACCATGCTGTTCAATAATCTCTCTCGAAAGAAATAATCCAATTCCAGACCCATTTTCTTCATTAACCTCAGACAAGGAACCTCTAAAAAAGCGTTGGAATATTTTATGATATTCTTTCTTTGGTATTCCGATTCCTTGGTCTTCAATTTCAATTCTTGTAAATCCTGTTCGTCTTTGTAGTCTGACAAATATTTCCGAATTAGCCGGACTGTATTTAATTGCATTATCAAGAACATTTATGATCGCTTCACTCAGCCATTTTTTATCCTGCATAATTTCATAGTTTTCTAATGCTTCATCATAGTCAAACACAAACTCAATTTCCTTTGAAGCTGCGTTAGGATAGACCCGATTTACAGCGCTAACTATTGTTTCCATGATTGGGAGCATTTTTCTATTGACTTGAATTAATCCTGCTTCCATTTTGGAAATTTGTAATAAAGAATGTAGCAGAATCTCTAATCCATCTAATGCACTTCTGCATCTAACACGGAACTCCTTTTGTTCTTCCTCACTCAGGTTCTCACGAAGCAGCACGCTGAAGCATGCATCTAATGCCGCAACAGGAGTTTTTAATTGATGTGATATGTCTGAAACTAGTTCTTTAGTTCCTTCTTTCTCCAATCTGGCTTCTTCCTTCAACAATTTCAAATAATGACCAAGGGCATCAAGCTGATAATTAATTATTTCCTGTTCATCCTCATTATCCATTTCTAATGCCACTTCAAAATTGTTCTCTCGAAAACTTGTAATCGTACTCTCAATCTGTAAAAACTTGGATTTTTCTCTTTTTTGAACTTTTCTATACCATAACAACAGCAAATAGAATAGCAATGCAAATAAAAAGAAATTGCTGCACGCTGTTACTGTAATATTTTTAATAAACTGCTGATATAAAATATTCTTTCCGTTTTTCCAATAACCATACTTCTCAAGTAGTTGCTTTCCCTGTTCTGCTGAACTCATGCCATTATCTTTCAGAATATCTGCCACAATATCAATTCCATCTTGTCCGGATTTTGTGGCCACCTCTGCCAAAATACTCATGCTTGTATTGTAATTGCTATAATAAACCCATGTTGTTAAACCGTTACTGAAAACATAGGCTATGGTGATTATAAATATCAACCATAAAATCTGCTGCTTTTTGTGTTTTAACTTATTCACCAGCTTAACCAACCTCCTGATTCCATATATAACCAAGTCCACGTATATTTTTCAGATATATTGGCTTTGCTGGATCTTCTTCGATTTTTTCACGAAGTCTGCGAATATTTACAGCAACCGTATTTTCATCAACGAACTCTCCGTCAATATCAAACACATTTTCCAATATTTGCTTTTTGGATAAAACCTGTTTAGGGTATCTTAAAAATAAAGAAAGCATTTTCCATTCATTTTTTGTCAACAACACTTCTTGTTCTCTAACCCAGACTTTCATTTCCCTGGATAGTACTCGAATATCCTTTGAAGTTATTTCTTTCTCTTCATTACTATTTCTAACACGGTTGAAATAAGCTTCAATTTTCAATAGAAGTACCGATAGGCTGAACGGCTTCGTGATATAATCGTCAGCTCCAGCTTCATACCCCATTACTTGGCTTATCTCTTGATCTAAAGCTGTAAGGCAAATGATATATGTTCTGTATTGTTTTCTCATCCATTTTACAAAGTCCAATCCATTTCCATCCGGAAGATTAATATCACAAATAACAAGATCAATCTTATTAGCAATGGCAATCTCTTCTGCGGACTTTATTGTTTCAGCTGAAAACACAACATTCCCTGATTTTTCCAAAGAAAAAGCTATCCCTCGATTTACATTCGCATCATCTTCAATGACTAATATATTTGGCATAACACCACCTCCTAACAACGTTTCACGTATGTAAGTTCTATGTCATATCCTAGTTCTTCCATCATAGATACAAAAGTTTTATTTATTATCCCCTCTGAATTCTTAATAATTCTATTAACATATGGAGCAGAAGTGCCAACCTTTTCAGCCAACTGTACTTGTGTAAGACCTTCTTCCATACATTTTACTTTCACATCAATTTCAAAATTATTCTTTATCACAAGTTCCACCTCACCTTTTAAGTAAATTACACAAATAAGATAATTTATTATACCACGTAACAATAAGAAATAATAGAATCATAGATGTGATTTCAGTAACTTTTCTGTTCCATGAACAATAAAAAGACAGGAGTCCCATCTAAAATGGAACCTATAAGATAGACACTTATAAAAGAGAGTCTATCTATATAGGTTCTTTTTTTGTACAATAAATTTATGAGGTGAATTAGTTATGAGTAAAATAAGATTCTCAAATTATGAAATAGATAAGTTATCAAAGAATAAATATGTTCTTAAAATAAGTGATAAAGCAATAACATATACTAATGAATTTAAGATACATTTTATCGCTGAATACAGTAAAGGAAAGACTTCAAGAGTTATTTTTGAGGAAGCTGGATTTGATGTTGATGTTATCGGAATACCACGTATAGACTGCGCAGGGGCTAGATGGAGAAAAGCATATAAAGAAAATGGAGTATTAGGTTTAGACGATACTAGAA
>NZ_JBNOOE010000021.1:0-53713 GCF_050585265.1 Clostridium nigeriense
TCATTAGCTAGTGGTTCCCACTACCAAGCCCACAACGGACTTTCACCGTCAAGTTGTTGCCCATGCTGGGCACACAATAATTGAAACTCCATTTATTAAATAGGACTCTGCTCCTTCTAAATTTAAATTTCTATAAATTCCATTAAAATCACCATTAAATCTATATTCAATTATTTCATTTACAACTATATCTCCATTATTAAGAATTTCTGCCTCAATATTTAATTTATCAACAAAATATTCTTTGTTATCTGCATATACACTTTTAGGTACTATTAAAATAAATATCATTGTTAAAATTACCCATACTTTTTTCATCCTTTTTCTCACTCCCTTTACTAAATTTATATTCTACTCCGAAAGAAATTATTTTATAAAGTTTCTATATTTATAAAAACTAAGATTAACTTTCCAATAATTCAACAAACTTTGTAGAGGCCAATGAAAGTGGAACACTCTTTAAATGGCAAACACCAATACTCCTGCTTGGAATTTTCTCTAAAATATTAACCTCATACAATAAGCCCTTTTCTAAATAATCTTCTGAGAATTCTTTTACTACACAGGCAATCCCTAGGTTTATCTTTGCAAATTCTAATAATAAATCAAAGGATCCAAGTTCAAACTCTGGAGATATTTTTATCCCTTTTGATAGCATGAATTTCTCTACATACTTTCTTGAATTTGAATTAGGCTCTAGAAATATTAAAGGATATTTTACTATTTCTTCTAATGAAATTTTTTCTTTTGCTAAATCCTTATACTTCTCACCACAAACAAAAATATCTCTAACTTCTCTACAAGGTATTACTTCTAATGAAGGATCATTAATTGGAAGATTACAAATTGAAATATCAATTTCTCCTGATTTAATTAATGAACAAAGCTCTAAAGTAGTTCCATTTATAATTTTAAACTTAAGATTAGGATATTTATTATGGAATATTTCTAAATATGGAAGCAAAAAGTACTTAGATATAGTATCTCCTACTCCAATCTTTAATTCTCCTACAGTTAAATCTTTAAATTCTAATATTTTTTCTTCTCCTACATTTATTAAATTAATTGCTGAATTTACATATTCAAATAAAAGATTTCCTTCAGTAGTTAATGATACCCCTTTTGGTGCTCTATTAAAAAGCCTAATATCTAACTCTCTTTCTAATTGCATTATAGACTGACTAACTGCTGGCTGTGTCATATAAAGTTCCTTTGATGCCTTTGAAAAACTTTTACTTTTTGCTACCTGACAAAATACTCTATATAAATCTAATTTAGTTATCATATAAGCACTCCTTATATCATGTATTGATTCTATTTATTTTACTTATATCATTAATTGGTGTATATTACAAGAGTATGAAATATTTAAAATGAATTTTAAATTGATAGGAGAGATTGTTTTGGAAAGAGTTGTTGGTACAGTTGTTAGAGGTCTTCGTTGCCCAATCATTAAAGAAGGGGATAAAATTGAAGATATCGTTGTAGAAAGCGTACTTAAAGCTTCAGAGTATGAAGGTTTTACTATAAATGATAAAGATATAGTTACTGTAACTGAATCAATAGTTGCACGTGCTCAAGGAAATTATGCTTCTATAGATAATATTGCGACAGATGTTAAAGCTAAGTTTGGTAATGATACTATTGGTGTAATATTCCCAATCTTAAGTCGTAACCGTTTTGCAATTTGCCTTCGTGGTATAGCAAAAGGAGCTAAGAAAATAGTATTAATGTTAAGCTATCCATCTGATGAAGTTGGAAATCACTTAGTTGATTTAGATATGTTAGATGAAAAGGGAGTTAATCCTTGGACAGATGTTTTAACAGAACAAGAATTCCGTAATCTATTTGGATATAATAAACATACTTTCACAGGAGTTGACTACATCGATTACTATAAATCTTTAGTAGAAGAATATGGTGTTGAGTGTGAAGTAATATTCTCAAACAATCCTAAGACTATATTAAATTATACAAAGAGCGTTCTTACTTGTGACATTCATACAAGATTTAGAACTAAGAAAATTCTAAAAGCAAATGGTGGAGAAAAAATTTACAGCCTTGATAATATATTATGTGAATCTATTGATGGAAGCGGATGTAACGAATCCTATGGATTATTAGGTTCAAATAAATCAACAGAAGAAACTGTTAAACTTTTCCCTCGTAACTGTCAACCTGTAGTTGATAATATCCAAGCTATTCTTAAAGAAAAGACAGGAAAAAATGTTGAAGTTATGATTTATGGAGATGGAGCTTTCAAAGATCCAGTGGGTAAGATTTGGGAACTTGCTGATCCAGTTGTTTCACCAGCTTATACAGCAGGTTTAAATGGTACTCCAAATGAAATAAAATTAAAATATCTTGCTGATAATAACTTTGCTGATTTAAAAGGTGAAGAACTTAAGAATGCAATATCAGAATATATTAAAAATAAGGAATCAGATTTAGTTGGAGCTATGGAATCTCAAGGTACTACTCCAAGAAGACTTACTGACCTTATAGGATCATTATCTGACTTAACATCAGGAAGTGGAGATAAGGGAACTCCTATTATCTTTATCCAAGGTTATTTCGATAATTATACAAAGTAATAAATTTAGACTAGTTACAATTAATAAATTAAAATTCTGTTAATTGCCCATATCGAGAAATTAACTAATTATGTATAATTATTATTTTAATATTACTGGAAATTTAAAATTCCAGTAATATTTTTTTATATTTCAATATCATCAACCAAAAAATAACAGATATCTAAGATGAAAGATATCTGTATATTTCTTATTTCTTTACGACATATTTAATTATTATTGGTGTTATTATACTTGTTATTATTGATGCTAATGCTATCTGAGACATTGCAACATCCATAAAAGGAGTATACACATTACTAATTTCAGCGGCTAATGATGGTACTGAAATAGATAATCCTGCTACAGATGACATTGCAATAGCTGCATAACCAGGTCTCTTTATAACTTTTCTATCTATTAATACTAGCGGTAAAAGACTTGTTAAATAGAATATTACTGTAAGAATTATTCCTGATATTCCTGCTTTTAAGGCTACTATAAAGTTTATACTACTCCCAAAGCATATTCCCATAAAAGGTAAAAGTATTACTGTAGCTGGTGCATATAACTTCTTAAAATCACTATCTAAATTTCCTAATACCATTCCTAATAAAAATGGAAAAAGGTTAGCCATTATTATTTTTAAATCTATTCCTTGTCCACTTGCCGAACTTAAAATCATTAGTGGAACTGCAGGCACCACTATTAGATTTAAAAATCCAAAAGCTGCACCATCTATTTCATCTCCATAGTCATTAACTAAAGCTAAATATAATCCAGGGTTACAGCTTGCAATTGTAGCGATAATAGCAACTGCTGATATTCCAAATACTCCTTCTATTCCAAATAATTTTATTACTAATAATCCACTAATATATGATATTAATAACTTTCCAACACATAATATACCTGCTCTTTTAATAACATCAACTGTCTTTTTTAAATTGAATTGTGTTCCAGAGGCAAATAACATTAGTCCAACTAAAACCATAGTGCTTTTATTAGTAAAAAGTGCTGTTGTTGGGTTCCCTATTTGAAAAATTTCAGGAAAAAAAGTATTTATTATTACAGAAAGTATCATAGGGACTATAAGAAGTCCCCCTGGTACTTTCTTAATACTATTTAGTATTTTCATGAATATTAAAGTTCTTCTCCATTAGAATCTATAACCTTCTTATACCAATAGAATGAATCTTTCTTGTAACGTTTCATTGTTCCATTACCATAGTCATCTTGATCTACATATATAAAACCATAACGTTTTGACATTTCTGATGTTCCTGATGAAATCATGTCAATTGGTCCCCACATTGTATAACCAATAACTTCTACTCCATCTTCAATAGCAAGCTTTAATTGTTCAATATGTTTACGTAAAAAGTCAACTCTATATGGGTCATGTACTTTATTATCTTCTGTTAATGTATCAAAAAACCCTGAACTATTTTCAAGTATAAATACAGGTAATCCAAATCTATCATATACATGATTTAATGTATATCTTAATCCTATTGGATCTATTTGCCATCCCCATTCATTTGCATCAAGATGTGGATTTTTATAAACACTATGAACATTACCTGCAGTAAGCTCTAATTGATCTCCATCATTACTAGATATCATAGAATTATAGTATGACATTCCTACAAAGTCAGCTGTATGCTCCTTAATAACTTCTAAGTCTCCATCTTTTATATCTAAATTAATATTATGTTCTTCAAAATATGTCTTTGAATAATAAGGGTACTTACCACCATTTAGAATATCTAAATAGAATAGGTTTTTCATTTGGTCATCTTTTTGCATTGCTAAAGCATCTGCAGGCTTACATGTATAAGGGTAAGTAGTAAAGTATGCTACCATGCTACCTATCTTATTTTCTTTATCTATTTCATGAGCAAGCTTTGTAGCCTTTGCAGCCGCAACAAATTGATGATGAAGAGCTTGGAATAACATTTCTTCATAGTTTTCTTGCCCTTCATCTATTACACCCATAGTTTTAGGGCCTGCTTTAATACTCATATTTATTTCATTAAATGTTACCCAATACTTTACTTTTCCTTTATATCTATTGAATATTACTTCACAATATCTTAGATATAAATCGATTAATTCTCTGTTATACCATCCACCAAACTTCTCAACTAGAACTATTGGAAAATCAAAGTGTGATATTGTTATTAGTGGTTCCATACCATTTTTTAAGCATTCATCAATAATGCTATCATAGAATTTTAACCCTAATTCATTTGGTTCTCTATCATCTCCATTTGGGAATAAACGTGCCCAAGAAATTGAATATCTAAATACCTTAAATCCCATTTCTTTAAATAAAGCCATATCTTCCTTATATGTATGATAGAAATCTATTCCTCTTCTCTTTGGATACTTTATTGTATCTGGATCATTTTTAGCTTCTTCTATCATTTCTCTTGTAATTTTAAGTTGCTTAGTTACTTTTCTATCGTTTTTAGGATTAAATGGCATTACTTCAGGAATAGTAAGTGTCTTACCATCTACATTGTAGGCACCTTCAGCTTGACAAGCTGATAAGGCACCTCCCCATAAAAAGTTCTTTGGAAATCCTTTATTCATATAAATCTACCTCTTTCGCTATTTATTTATACTAAGTTTAATAAATCATCATTATTTGTTACTTCACCATTTTTTACAGCTATAACATCATTAAATTTATCTGAATTTGTAATTATAAATGGCGTTATAACATCATATCCTTCTTTTTTAATTCCATCTATATCAAATTCGACCAATAAATCTCCTTTCTTAATTTTTTGTCCATTAGTTACATGAGCCTTAAAATATTTACCTTCTAAGTTTACAGTATCTAATCCAATGTGAATTAATACTTCTACACCATCATTAGATTTTAAACCAATAGCATGATTTGTATTAAAAATGGCTTCAACTACTCCATCAAATGGAGCTATTACCTTACCTACCTTGGGTTCAATTGCAATTCCTTTTCCCATTAATCCATCAGAAAATACAGTATCATTAACTTCTGCTAAATCTTTAACTATTCCTTCTACTGGGCTTTTTACCATAATACTTTCACAAGAAATCAAGTTTTCTTTTTCATCTTCTTTTTTCTCTTCTTTCTTATCTTCACCCATTACAGAATCATCAACTCCAGCAATAAGAGTAAATACACATCCTAAAACAAAAGCTGCTACTACACCAATTATTATATAAATATATTTATTTGCACTAAATGTTGTAAGAGATAAAATTCCTGGAATAGCAATAGCATTTGCCTTTGCATTAACCATACCATAAAATCCACTTACTAAACCTGCTGCTAGACACCCAGCAAAGAAAGGTTTCTTATATCTTAAAGTAACTCCATAAATAGCTGGCTCTGTAATTCCAAATACAGCTGTTAATGAACTTGATCCTGCTGCTGCCTTCATAGTTTTATTTCTAGTCTTTAAGAATACAGCAAAAGCTGCACCACCTTGTGCAATATTAGCAGCTAAAGCACTTGCTGTTAATACAGTAAATCCTGTATCTGCAACTTGTTGAACTTGCATTGGCATTATTGAATAATGCATACCAAACATGACAAGTATAGGTCTAAAGAATCCTAATAAAGCTCCTGCAACTATTCCACTTTTTGCAAATAATATATCTAATCCTTCTGCAATCCATGTACCTACATATGAACCAAATGGTCCTATTGCAATCAATTGAACTGGAACCATAATTAATAAAGTAATCATTGGGACAATTAATACCTTAAGCATATCTGGAACTATCTTTTCAACAAATCTATAAACATAACTTAATAGCCATACTGATAATATTATTGGAATTACTGTAGAAGTATATTTAACTAATAAAATAGGTAATCCTAAAAAACTTATCCTATCAACACCAGTTTGAGCTATTTTACTCGCTGCATCTAAAATTGTCGGATGAAGTAAACATCCTGCTAAAGCAACTGCTAAATATTCATTAGTTTTGAATTTTCTTGCTGCACTAACAGCCAAGAAGAATGGCATAAAGTAAAATACACAATCAGCTATCATATTAAATATTGTAATAAAGCCCATTGATGGATCTACCATTCCTGTTGTAGTCATTAATGATGATAAACACTTCATCATCCCACATCCAACAAGTGCAGGAAGTATAGGAGTAAATATTCCTGCTATGGTTTCTATAAATGCATTAAAAGGATTCTTCTTAACCTTTGGTATATCTTCTCCATCATTGCTTGAGAAATTACCAAGTTGTATAAATTCCTCATATACTTTATTAACCTTAGCTCCAATTACAACTTGTAATTGACCACCACTATGCTGTGCTTTTAAAACACCTTCTAAAGTATCTATTGCCTTTAAATTTACTTCTGCTTCTGATTTAACAACAAGTCTTAATCTTGTAGCACAATGAGTAACAAGATTGATATTTTTTTCTCCACCACTTAATTCAAGAATCTTTTGAGCTAATTCTTTATTATTCATCTAAATCTCCACCTTTTTGTTTTATGATACATATATTTAAAACTTTTAAATCTAGCTAGCATTTGATTTATAAGTTGTAAAATTAAAATAAAAATGACCAAATATTAACGTAATTATACCTATAATAAATAATTACATTAATATTTGGTCATGCCTGATCGAATCAGTAACAGTCCTAATTTCTTTCTTTTCTTATTCTTTGGATATGAAGCATTAAATATAATTTTTCATCATTTGTACACTTCCATCCATAATTTCTATTTAAATGTTTCTCTATTATTTCAACACACTCTAACTCTTCAGTTAGCTTATCCTTCATAAGAGTAAACATATCATTATTATCATTATCTAATGGTTTATTATTTACTTGTCTTATAATAAAATATTTTATATGAGTTACAAATCTAGTAAACTCAAAGGAATCTTCATTAAACTCTATTTTAAACTTATATTTTATTAAATTAAGAATTTCTCCCATAATAGTTGTTATCTTAGTTGTTTCAGTCATATCATGTTTACCAATTTGAGCATTTATAAAATGTAGTGCTATAAAAGTTGCTTCATTTTTATCTAATTTAACTCCAAGTTCCTTTTCAATAATATCTATGGAATGAAATCCTATCTTATACTCCTTTGAATAAAGATGTTTTATTTCCCATTGAAGAGGACTTCTCATTTCTATACCTTCTTTACTTCTTTGAATAGCAAAATTAATATGGTCAGATAAGGTTAATAAAATATCTGCATTAAACTCCATATTCAGTTCTTTATAGCCACTTCGTATAACTTTTTCAGTTACTTTTATAACTTCATTAGGGATAGATTCTAAAATTTCAGAAGCTTTTGTATTTTGAGGAATTACATACTTTTTCTCTATTAAAGATAGGTCCTCTAAAATATATGGCATTTTACGGAATCCTAATCCCTTTCCAGTAACTATAATTTCTTCTCCTTTATCATTTAAAGCTAATACAACATTGTTATTTAACTTTTTTAATATCTTCATCTTTAGTATCTCCCCCCATTTATTTTAAAAACAAAAAATGACCAAACATTAATATAATTATACATAAATAATCACATTAATTTTTGGTCATGCCTGATCGAATCAGTAACAGTCCTTACATGAATACGATAACAGAACATTTCATGCTTGTCAATATTTTTTTAAATTATTTTTCTCTAAACTCCTTACCAAAATAATATTATTTACATGATTATACTCAACTAAAGAAACGTTAAAAATGTAATAATAGGTAAAATTCAGTAGAAATCCCAACTTATTTCTTTAGGATAACCTCTCTTCTCGTTCAATGGAAGTATACAAACTTTGATAATATTTTTCCTAGGTATATAATTAAAATATTAATAAAAATATACTACGGAAGGATACTATTGAAGGTGAAAAAATGAAATTTATCCGAAAAGATGTTATTAATCTAACCTTGCCAATATTAGCTGAACAATTATTTGTAATATCCATGGGAATGGTAAATACTATGATGGCAGGTCATATAGGGAAAGAGGCAGTTTCTGCAATTGGTATGGTTGATTCCATAAACAATATAGTAATTGCTTTTTTTTCTGCTCTTGCAGTGGGTGGAATGGTAGTAGTTGCTCAATTTATAGGGCAATCTAATATAAAAAAAGCAAATTCAGCTATGAAGCAAGCTCTTTACTCATCTATACTTATATCAGTACTTATTACTTTGTTAATGTTTATTTTTAAAAGATTTATACTCTCTTTTCTTTTTGGTGCTGCTGAAGCTGACGTTATAAGTTCAGCAAATATATATTTATCTATAACCCTATTAACTTATCCTTTAATTACAATGGATCTTATTTGTAATGGAATTTTAAGAGGAGCAGGAGATACTAAAACACCTATGAAGATAACAATATTTATGAATGTTATGAACGTTATTTTTACTTTTACATTTATAAATATTTTAAAACTTGGGATAGTAGGTGCAGCTTTAGGAATAGCTTTAGCTAGAACTATCGGTGCTTTTATTGTTCTATTTGTCCTATTAAAGGGTTCAAGTATCTTAAAATTAACAAACCTTAGGAAATTTAAATTTGATTTAACTCTATTAAAACCAATTTTTTCAATTGGAGTACCTGCAAGCATAGAATCCCTATTATTTAATGGTGGAAAATTAATAACTCAAGTATTTATTGTTGATATGGGTACAATATCTATAGCTTCTAATTCTATAACTAGTTCTATTGGTAGTATGCTTAATATACCTGGAAATGCTCTATGCATAGCTGCTACAGCTTTAGTAGGACAACATATGGGTAAGGGTGAAACCGAAGAAGCAAGTGATACTTTAGCTTATATAACAAAATTATCTACCATTTCACTAATTGTTATGGCGTTAGTATTCCTACCTTTTTCAGGCTTGGCTCCTAGATTATATACAAGCGATACTAATATAATTAATTTAAGCAGAAATGTATGTATATTATATGCAATATTTATTCCTATATGGTCTATATCCTTTGTTCTTCCTGCTGGATTAAAAGGAGCAGGTGATGCAAAATACACAATGGTTACATCTTTAATAGGTATGTGGCTATTTAGAATTACCCTTGGTTACTTTTTAGGAATAAACCTAAAATTAGGCCTTGTTGGCGTTTGGAGCGGAATGTTTGTTGACTGGGCTGTGAGAGGAGTTTTATACCTTATAAGATTTAAAAAGGGTACTTGGAAAGAAAAACAAGTAATAGCACGAGTTGCTTCTAGCTAACTAAAATTTCTTTTCAATTTTCATATATTAAATAACATAAATTATACTATCTATATAATAAAAAGACTTATATTTTTATAATCTAGTACCTTTTAATTATAAGTTTAATATAATAAACATAATCACTTGTTTTAAGGTAATAAAATGAATTTTAATGGATGGGGTAATTTTGAGGATTTATTAAAGGCTTGCGGTTATACTAATTCTTCTGATGACAAAGCTAACTCTGGATGTAATGATATACCAAATGGATTTCAATCTCTTCCACCAGAACTTTTTGCAATAATAGGTGAAATACTCGGCAATATAATAGCTGGAAATATTCCTTTTAATGTACAAAATGTAATTGGAAACTGGCTCGAATTAGTTGGCCAAGTTATTTTAGTATTTAATTCTCAGCAACAGTATTTTGAATCAGGTCCAGGTAGATATTATAATCCTAGTAATTATAACGTTGATAATACATTTTGTAGCACTAACTCTACAAGTACTACTTCCAAATCTTCTAACTCCAAAAGTAATGACATAGATAAAATAAAAGATTTAGAAAAACAAGTACAAGAGTTAACTAGTGAAATAAATAAAATTAAAATATTATTACAAAAAGAATAGCTAGTAACTATTTTATATAAGTTACTAGCTATTCTTTTTTACTCTACAGATTTTAATGCATCTATCATATTAATATTCTTTAATTTTATATGCATCATTATCATTACTAAAAATGCAAACAATAAAGTCATAAGACCTGATATTATGTAGCTACTCATATACACATCTGGTATCATCATCATTGTATCTGTTTCGGCAGTATTAAGTATAAATTTATAAAGAATTTTTCCCATAAAGGAACCTATAAATATACCTACTAGTGTTAGTATTATATTTTCTCTAAAGACATACATTGTAACTTCATTATCAAAAAATCCTAAGACTTTTATAGTTGATAGTTCCCTAATACGTTCAGATACATTAATGTTAATTAAATTGTATAAAACTACAAATGCTAAACAACCTGAAGCTATTATTATAACTAACATTACTAAACCTAAGCTAGAATTGTTACTTGAGCTTCTAATCTTAGACATCATTGTAATGTTCATTACTTTATCTGACTCCATAATAGTAGTTTGTATATATTCTTCATTTACATCAGATTTTAAATTTAATAACTGTGCATTATATGTGATATCCTTATTGAATATCTCTTTATAATACTCAGGTGACATATATATATAATGTGACACGTAATTTTCTGCTATATCATCAATCCTAACTTCATAGGAATTTTCATCTGAATCCCTTAATGTTACAAAATCACCAACAGATGCATTTAAAAGTTTTGCTAATTTTTCACTTATGATCACCCCATTATTTGATAACTTGTACTCTATCTCAGTTTTCCTATCGCTTAATGATACATATTCATTTAATTTATCTACATCTTTAGGAACATACATCATAACACTTTGCTTATTCATTCCCTCTTTACTAAATGTTATTGTCTCTTGATGTATATCTAGACTTGATTCATATTCATCTAATGAAGTTAAAGTATTATTATAATTTTCATCTTCCTCTTCACTTGAATCATCATTAAATACTACTATAGCATCATATTTCATTAATTTATTAAATTGCTTTTCTATCATAGCATTATTAGACTTATTTAAAGAAAATCCTGTTACAAGCATTGCCATACATCCAGCTATCCCCAATATAGTCATTATCATACGTTGTTTATACCTAAAAAGATTTCTAAATGTTACCTTCTGATTAAAATTAAATCTTTTCCATAAAGGAGTTATTCTTTCAAGCAATATCTTTTTACCTATCTTTGGTGCTTTTACCCTCATAAGGTTTGAAGGATTCTCTTTTAGTTCTTCGCTTAACACAAATAAAGATGCTCCTACTGTACAAAGTATTGATATTAAAATTGATTCAACTATATAAGAAGTATAATAATGTATTTCTACTTTTGGTAAATTAAACATATCTCCATAAGCCTTGTTCACTATATATGGAAGCCCATTACTTCCTACTAATATACCAAGTACGCTACCTACTATACTTGCTAAGGCTGCATATATAACAAACTTCTTAGAAATTTCTAAGTCACTGTATCCTAAAGCCTTTAGTGTACCTATTTCTGTTCTATTTTCTTCTACCATTCTAGTCATTGTTGTTAAGCAAATTAAAACTGCAACTAGGAAGAAAAATACAGGAAATACTGCAGCTATATTATCTAAACTTTGTATTGAATCTCCATATGTTGAATACCCAGGATTATCATCTCTATCAAAGAAATAATACTTACTATTATCTAAATCATTTAATTTAGATTGTTGCTCTTCTACTTCTTTTCCTACATCTAATAAATTTTGATTTTCATATTCTATTTCTGTATATAACTCATTAAATTTCTGTTGAAATTCTGATTTTACTTCTTCTATTCTTTCTATTGATCTATTAGCAAATAAATCATTAAGACATTTAATATTTCTCTCCATCTTATCTTTATAATCATCACTATATGCATCAATATTTTCTACATTTTTAAATCTTATATAAATTTCAGTATATGCATCCATTGATATATCCGAGCTATTTAGTACTGCAAAATAATCAATACTACCAGTTCCTACAGTTGTACTACCTCTAGATTCTTTATCTATATACATGGGACTTTTTAAAAAACCAACTATTTTATAAGTTTTACTATTAAAATATCCCATAGTATCTTTATCAGATTCTATTGTATACTCATCTCCTATATTTAATCCTTCATCTAAAGCTTTTTCATCTAATGCTATTTCTCCAGAAGTTTCAGGAAGACTTCCATCTACTATTGTAAATTTATTTATATAATTAGTTTCTTCAGGATTATACTCCATAAATTTAACAACACTATTCATATTGGTTAAATTCACATCTAAACTATGGGTTGGATAATAATCTAAAATATTTTCATCATTCTTTAGTAGTTCTAAATCATTATCAGTTAGCCCTAAATCTGATACGATTTTACTATCCATAAGATTAGACTCTCTATAAAAATTACTTATAGAAGCTTCTAAATCTGGTCCACTTGATTTAATCCCTGAATAAAATGCCACTCCTAAAAATATTATTGCTAGTATTGAAATAAATCTTGCCTTTGATGATAAAATTTCTCTTATTATTGATTTACTATGTGCTCTAATTCGCATTTATTTTCACTCCTACCATTCTATATCATCAACTGGTACTGGATTTTTATTTACTTCAATGCTTCTAACCTTTGCGTCATTAATCTTAATTACTCTATTTGCAATTGGGGCAATAGCAGAATTATGAGTTATAATTATAACAGTTGTCCCTGTATTCTTACAGGTATCTTGCAATGTTTTTAAAATTTGTTTTCCTGTTTTGTAATCAAGAGCTCCAGTTGGCTCATCACAAAGTAAAAGCTTTGGATTCTTAGCTATAGCTCTTGCAATAGCAACCCTTTGTTGCTCACCTCCTGATAGCTGTGATGGAAAATTATTTTTTCTATGACTAAGACCTACAGCATCAAGAGTATCATCCACATCTAAGGCATTTTTTGAAATTTGAGAGGCAAGTTCTACATTTTCTCTAGCCGTCAAATTTTGCACTAAATTATAAAATTGAAACACAAACCCAACATCGTTTCTTCTATAATTTGTTAGCTTTTTATTATTAAACTTAGCTATATCTACATTATCTATTATTATCTTACCTTCATCACAAGTATCCATTCCTCCAAGTATATTAAGAACTGTAGATTTACCAGCACCACTAGGACCTAATATTATAACTAATTCTCCTTTTTCTACTGAAAAAGTTATTCCATTATTAGCAACAACAACGCTATCTCCCATTTTATATCTTTTATATACATCCATTATTTCTATATATGGCATACTACCCCTCCCTTTATTCTATTAAATTTGTCATCAATACTAAATGTTCTAATTAGACACTATGTATGATTAATACTAAAATAGGAATAGTAGTTAATTTTGTATAAAAACAAAACTAACTACTATCTTTTTATTAATCTATAAAACGCATTATATCATCAACGTCTTTTCTTTGCGTTGCTTTTGAGTGTTCCTCTTCATAACCATAAACAATAAGTGCTGCTACTGTTTCTTCATCTGGTAAACCTATGATTTTAGCTATTGACTCCTCATCAATAATTCCCATAATACATGTTCCTACACCTTTGGCATGAGCTGCTAAGCAGAAGGTTTGGCATGCAATACCAGCATCAAACACTTCCCAAGCATTAGCTTTTGAAGTTGCATAATTATCTTCATCTATTTTACCACTTTTGCCCTTAACAAAACTTAATACTGCAACGCCTTTTGCATTTTTTAAAGTCTTAATATTATAAACAAATCCATTAACACCTTCAGTTGCAAGCTGCTTAATAATATCTTCATTATCAATTAATGTATATCTTGCTATCTGTAAATTCTTCCATGATGGAGCCCATCTGCTAATTGAAATAATCTCCTTCATAGTTTCTCTGTCTACTTTTTCATTTTTAAATTTACGAACACTTCTTCTCTCTTCTATCATTTTTATTGCATCCATTTTAGATACCTTCTTTCTATTTTCAGATATTAAGTTCTGTAAAAGTTTCATAGGACATAATTCATGTTTATTTGTTGTATATTTAAAGTTAAAAGTACAATTATTCCCCTGCACCATTTATCCCCTCAATTATACCTTATCCACCTTTGAATCTTCAAGGCATATTTTTATAACTGATCTAAAGAGTAAAATAAGGATATTACTTATAGTTAGAAACTATTTGTAATATCCCTATAAATTTATATGTTATTCATATACTTATATAATATTTCTTTAAATCTATCTTAAAAGATTTTTTATATCTTCAACTATTAATTCATCTGTTAAATGATAACGCATATATAATTCATTTATATTAGCTTTATCAGTAAATTCCTTAGTAGCTCCAAAGTTTAATACTTTCATATCTTTATCTCCATAGAATCTTGATATCTTTTCTCCAAATCCTCCATCAAGTATTCCATCCTCTAAAGTTATTACTAGCTTGTGATTTTCTAATAAATCATTTAGCATATTTTCATCTATTCCAGTTATAAATCTTGGATTTATTAATGTTGCATTTATATTTAATTCTTCTTTCAATTTAATTTGTACTTTTTCACCTAATTGATAGAAGGCTCCAAGTCCTATTATAGCTACTTCTTCACCTTCATTTGTTTTTTTATAAGTATTTAAATTAGAAAAGTCTGCTTCTACTTTTTCTCCAGTTGACACTACACCATTGCTTGGCACTCTTACTACAACAGGGTGCTCATCTTGCTCTATTCCCCACTCCATCATAGCTAGATACTCTTCCTTATTTGTAGGTGCAAGGTATACTATATTAGGAATATTAGATATTAAAGGTATATCAAATATTCCTAGATGAGTTATATCTGATCCACTTATACCATTTCCATGAATAAGTATTAAAGCTGGATTATCATTTATAGCTAAGTCTTGTGATAATTGGTCATAAGTTCTTTGAATAAATGAACTATAAAAAGATGCTACTGGCTTACAACCTTGTGATGCCATCCCTGAAGCTAAAGCTATTGCATGTTCTTCAGCTATACCTACATCAACAAATTGATCTTTAAATTTATATCTAAATTCATTTAATCCTACTCCCATTGGTGTAGCTGCTGTTATACCAACTATTTTTTTATCTTTGCTAGCTTTTTCACATAAAAAGTTGTCAGTTATTTTTGAGTAGCTTTCACCAGAGAAATTAGATAGAGGTTTTTTAGTTTTTAAATCAAATGGCATAACCCAGTGGAAAGCTTCTTTATTTACTTCAGCATCTTCATAACCCTTACCTTTTATAGTATGCATATGTATAACTACTGGATGATCTATATCCTTAACCTTTGTAAATACATCTATTAAAGACTCTAAATCGTGGCCTTTTACATAATGATATTCAAATCCAAATGATTTGAAGAAGTTATCTTCTGATTTACCTTCAGTTTCACGAAGCTTTGCTAGGTTTTGATATATACCCCCATAGTTTTCAGCTATAGACATATCATTATCATTTACAAGTATTATTATATTTTTTCCTGAAGCTGATGCATTATTAAGACCTTCTAAAGCTTCTCCACCACTTAATGATCCATCACCTATTACAGCTATTATATTTTCACTATCTCCTTTTACATCTCTTGCCTTAGCAAGACCACAAGCTAAGCTTATTGAAGTAGATGTATGACCTATTCTAAAAAAGTCATGTTTACTTTCTAATTGAGAAGTATATCCTGTTATACTATTAAATTTATCTGGATCTAAAAAACCATGCTTTCTACCTGTTAAAATTTTATGTGGATATGATTGGTGAGAAACATCATATACAATTTTATCTACTGGTGAATTAAATACATAGTGTAGTGCAATTGTTGCTTCAACCATTCCTAAATTTGGTCCAAAATGTCCTCCAGTTTGACTAACTTTATTTATTATTACTTCTCTTATTTCACTAGCCAGCTCTTTTAAGTCACTTATATTAAGCTCTTTTAAATCCTTTGGCGAGTATACTTTATTTAAAATATTTAATTTCATATGTATTCCTCCTTGAATATGTAAGTTTAATTTTATTTTAAAATTATATCCATGTAAATTAGTATATCTCTTAGAGTTAACTCTAAGTCAATACTTTTTTTCATTTTTATATACTCTACTATTCAAAATAAATTAGTTGATAAATCTCTTCATTATAGGTGCCAATTCTAATACTTATATAAATATAAAAATATCCTAGTAAAGTAAATTGAACTGCTCCCTGTCAAGTAGACAGAGAGCAGTTCATTAATATCTTTACTAGGATAACTTTAATTTCTATTTCATAATATTATAAAAGCTTCAATATCTCTGTATTTTTCAAAATATCCTTTATTGTAATATCCTTTATTGGTAATTTATCTACTCCAAGACATGTTTTAGCTGCACTAACTAATACACGAATGTCATATTGACTAGGGAATACTGGATCAACTACTTTATTAAGCTTCATCAATCCATATACAGCCATCATTGCACTTCTAATAGAATATTCTACAGTGAATACACAATCATTAGGTACTTCCGAATATTGTCCTATAAATCCAAAGTTTTCACTTCCCTCAGGAATAACATCAGGTCTATCCCCTTTAACACGAGGCATAAATTGAGAAGTTATATAGGGCATCATACTTGGAATTACATTAATTGTATGTTTAAGAATTTCCGGAATTCTGTCCTTTAATCCCATATGATATAAAAGTTCCTCAAACATTTCACGTCCTGTACATTCAGATATTGATTTATCTATATAATCACCCTTAGAATCAAGATTTAATGCATATGCCCATAATACTTTAACATTATCCGGTTGATTGATAAAGTGAGGATGTTTTGGAACAACCCAACTCATAAACCATTTTGAATCCTTTATAGTTACAAGGCCACCCATTCCAGGCTTATCTCCAGTTAAATTATATAAATAAGGGAACACTATATCATCATCTTTTAATGTAATTGTAAATGATAACCACTTAGTTTTATCTATATCACTACAAAATACTTCTGGTCTTCCGAAATGTTCTGATTTCTTTGCAATCTTTTGCCATACACTAAAACATCCCTTATCATCTGAAGTATTAATAACTGCTGGATGATCTAAATCACCTCTTGTAGTATTTTCAGTCATTGATCCATTAGTAAATAAAACTAAATCATCTTTATTTATATCTATTTTTTCATAACTATCATCTTTTACATAATGAATTGATTTTGCTACTTTTTGATTATTTGAAAAATCAAAATCTATATCTGTTACTTTATATCCAGTATCAAAACATACATTATTATCCTTTAACCATGTTATTAGTGGAAGAATTAATGAATCATATTGATTGTATTCAGTATGCAAAATCCCTTTAAGTCTATTCATTCCACCTATTAAATGCATGAATCTTTCCATATAACGTTTTACTTCTACAACACTATGCCACTTTTCAAATGCAAACATTGATGCCCAGAAGAACCAAAAGTTTGTTTCAAAAAATGATTGTGAAAAATATTCTTCAATTGTTGTTGCTCCAAGAGCCTCTTCTGTTAACATATGAAGTTTAGCAAGTTCCATGGCATTTTCTTTTGATAGGCCTAAACTAGAAAAATCAGCTTTTTCTCCTTGATTATGAACTAAACGACAATGTGACTCAATCGGTTCTTCAAGATTTAAATCTCTAAACTCATCTAAAACACTTCTCTTTTTATCATTTAATGATGGTATAAAGCTAAATAGCTCCATGAAGCATTCAAAATGTTCTTCTATTTCTCTTCCACCTCTTGCAGTATATCCTTTAATTGCATTACCAGCTCCATCCATTGAACCTCCATAAACCTTAGATTCTTCTAAAATATGAATATTTTCACCTGGCATATGAGCATCTCTAATTAAAAAAGCTGCTGCTGATAGTGAAGCTATTCCGCCCCCTATTAAATAAGCCTTTCTTTCATTAATATTCTTAGGTATAGATGGATTGATTTTTTGATAATTTCCCATAATTAAGCACCTCTTTTTTAATTCTTTATATTAATAGCTTATTCCTCTAATAAATCTTCTTCAATAAACACAAAAAGGAAATTGAGAAAATATTTCACACTATTATTAAGGTGTGTAATATTTTCTTAATTTCCTTTAATATATTATTATTTTTTACTTTTATCATTTCTAATCATCACATAAGAAAGAGTGCCTGTCATTATTCTTTCTATCCTATCTAAAATACATTTTGAGTCTTCCTTCAATCCATTTCTAAGCCATAATATAAATTCCCCTACTATAGCTAGTGTATAAAATCTTATTGTTTCATTTTTTATATTCTCATCAATATCCATATCTTTAGTAATATCTATCGTTACTCCTTGTAATGCACTATAAAAAATATTATATAAAAACTTCTCTAAGTGATCACGTCCCAAAGAATTAAATGTATTAATGCATATTATTTTATTATCTATAGTATACTGAAGAACTCTATTTATAGCTATCTTCCATCCATCTGAATTATAGTATTGTTCCAACTCCTCTATTACCTCATGTTCATAAATCCACTCAAGTAATTCATAAATATCATTGAAGTGATTATAAAATGTACGTCTTGCAACTCCACATTCATTTGTAACTTCCTTAACTGTAATTTTGTTTATAGAATGCTTCTTCATTAGATTCTTTAATGCATTAGCTAAAGCAATCTCTGTTATTTGTGAATTAGATATATTTTTCTCCTTTTATTACCAAATTATAAATATCTTAAATTAAATTTACTTTTTATAATAATAACATGTAAATATGGATTCTCCAAACTCCATCTTCGCTCTAAAAACCAATTTAATTCTTTTATCTGCAAGCTTGCTTAATTACTTAGTTAGTAGATATTTTTACTAAAATATCTATCTCCTCTATCTGGTAAAATTGTAATTATATTGCCTTCTTCTAATTTATTCGATAATTTCAAAGCAGCAGACAGAGCTGCTCCAGATGAACTTCCTACAATAAGGCCTTCCTTTAGTGCAATTAATTTTACCATATCATAGGCTTCTTTATCTGAAACCTTTATAACATCATCTACTAATTTCATATCCATTGTACTTGGAATAAAATTATTTCCTATTCCTTCAATATCATAACATCCTTCAATACCTCCACCCATGGTAGAACCTTCTGGATCTGCTAATATAGCTTTTATATTTTTATTTTTTTCCTTTAAATATTTGGCTACTCCAGTGAATGTTCCTCCACTTCCAGCACCTGAAACGAAATAATCTATATTTCCATCCATAGCTTCGTATATTTCTGGACCAGTTTTTTCATAATGGGAAAGAGGATTTGCCTTATTTTCAAATTGCCTTAAGCTTATTGAATTTTCTATAGTCTTAAGTAATTGCTCTGCTTTTTTAACAGCACCAAGCATTCCCTCTTCTCTTGGAGTATTTATAATTTTAGCTCCTAGAGCTCTCATTAATGTTTGCTTTTCTATAGAAAACTTAGTTGGAACTACAAATATTATATTATAGCCTTTATTTATTGCTGCAATAGCTATTCCAAGACCAGTATTTCCAGCTGTTGCTTCAATTATTGTATACCCATGATTTAATTTTCCTTCTTTTTCTGCCGCTTCAATCATGTAAACTCCTATTCTATCTTTGACACTTCCACCAGGATTATTACTTTCAAGCTTTGCAAAAATATTTACCCCTTCTTTAATATTTAAATTATTCAATTTAATTATTGGTGTATTCCCTATTAATTCTTGAATATTATTTAAATATTTCACTACTAAATCCCTTCTTTATTGCTTTATTAGCATATTCATGTGCAAGTTCTATAGAATGATCTCTGTAGTTACCACATTGAAGCTCATTGGCTGCTGGAACTTCTTCTGTGTCTAATACTTTTTTCAAGCTATATTCTAATGCTTCTATTACATCTTTAACTTCAACTTCTCCCCAAGCAGTTAAATAAAAACCTGTTCTACATCCCATTGGTGAAATATCTATTATAGTCTCTATTTTTTCTCGCATAAACCCTGCAAGTAAATGTTCTAAACTATGAATTGCATCTGTTGGCATTACTTCTTTGTTAGGTTGCATAAATCTTAAATCAAATTTAGATATTCTATCTCCATTAACACCTTTTTGAGTACCACATTTTCTAACATAAGGTGCCTTAACCTTTGTGTGGTCTAGTGAAAAACTTTCTACTTTAATCATTTTCTTTACTCTCCTCTAATGCATTTTTTATATCCTCTATTAAATCTTCAATATTTTCTATACCTATTGATAATCTTATTAAATTATCAACTATTCCAACCTTTTCTCTTATCTCAGAAGGTATTGAAGCATGAGTCATTGAAGCTGGATGACAAGCTAGTGACTCAACTCCGCCTAGACTTTCACCAAAAGTTATTATTTCAAGATTATTAAAAAACTTTTTATAATCATATCCTTTTTTTATTACAAATGATATTATTCCACCATAACCTTTAGCTTGTTTATTTTGAATTTCATATCCTGGATGATCTTCAAAACCTGGATAATATACCTTTTCTATTTCTTTTCTATTTCTTAAAAATTCAGCAATTACTTTTGTATTTTCATTATGTCTATCCATTCTAATCGCTAGTGTCTTAATACCTTTTATTAGCATAAATGAATCAAAAGGAGATAAAACTCCACCTGTTGAGTTTTGAATAAAATGAAGTCTTTCTGCTAAATCTTCACTATTAACAACAACAACTCCTGAAACTGTATCACTATGTCCACCAAGATATTTTGTAGCACTATGAATAACTATATCAGCACCAAGCTTAATTGGTTTTTGAAGATATGGAGTCATAAAAGTGTTATCAACTATAGTGTATATACCTTTTGCTTTAGCTATATTTGAAACTTCTTCAATATCAGTTATATCCATTAGTGGATTTGTTGGACTTTCTATAAATATAGCCCTTACAGCCTCATCCATACTATTTTTTACTTCTTCCAAATTAGAAGTATCAACTATTTTATATTCAATTCCAAAATGGTTGAAAACCTTATCTAAAACTCTAAAGGTTCCACCATATACATTGTTTGAAATAACTATTTTATCTCCACATTTAAAAAGAGAAAGAACAGCAGTAGTAGCTGCCATTCCAGAAGCAAATCCAAAACCTGCATATCCCTCTTCTAAATCTGAAACAAGTTTTTCTAAAGCCTCTCTTGTTGGATTTCCTGTTCTTGAATATTCATATCCCTTATTTACACCAAACTTTGGTTGCTTATATGTGGAAGTTTGATATATGGGTATATTTACTGCTCCTGTTTTCTCATCTCCATCTATTCCACCATGAATTAATAATGACTCTATTTTCATCTTCTAACTATTCCTCCTACTATTTTTTAATTCCTCTAGCTATAAAAATTCCTGTTTCAGTATATTCACCCTTACTTGAATATCCTTTGCAGCTTAAATCCGTATTTTCTATTTGAATATTATTAAAACCAGCTTCTTCTAGCCAGTTTTTTATTTGCTCATTGGAAAATCCAAGCCATTCATCAAACATTTCCACTCTTGCCCACTCACCATCATGCTCCATAACATCTGATATAACTACTACACCATCTTTTTTTAGGACTCTATACATTTCTGAAATAGCCTTTTTTGCATCCTTTATATGATGAAGTGCCATATTTATAAAAACAATATCTACAGACTCATCAAAAAGTGATAAATTATCAAGTGATGATTTAATTAAATATAAATTTTTATAATTTTTATCTGATGCATTAGCCCTTAACTGCTTAAGCATATTACTTGAATTATCTACAGAAAATACTATATTGGCTTCATCTGATAATGCTAAAGAAACAAAACCTGTCCCACATCCTAAATCAGCCACAACTTTTCCCTTTATATTAGCTATAGATAAAAGTTTATATTTTAATCTCTCCTCAAAATATTCACTACGAATAACATTCCACTTTTCAGCTATAGAATCAAAGTATTGTACAGAATTCATAATAAACCTCCTTCGTTTTTATTAATAATATTTTATAAATTTTTGTAAAATCATTTGAACTTACTTACTGTAATATCAGTTAAGTAACACTTAAAAATATTTATCTACTAACAAAAAAACTTCTGCCTCTAAACCTTAGAGGCAGAAGTAATCTTCCGCGATTCCACTCTAATTATCTTTTATATAATATGACAATTATATAAAAAGACATCTTATCTTTTGGTACATATATACCTCAACGCTGTAACGGGCATTCCCGCTGAAGTCTACTATTAGTTCGATTCAGAGCTCAGAGATGCACTTCAATTAATATCTACTTAAAATCTCTTACACCCAAGGAGATTTCTCTCTGGAAACTTTTATTAATCTACTCTTCTCGTCCTAGCCGTTATTTCCTATCGGATTACTTTTATATTTATACCAACATTATATAAAATAATTGTAAAAGTTGTGCTTAAAAAATTATTTATTTTTATGTTAATTTTATAAGAAATAATTAGCTAGTTTCTGTGACTAAATGCAGCTTATTAGTTTTTTATATCTTTTCCTTTAGCATATTCAATATAGATTTTCATTTCATCTTCACTATAACCCATTTCACCATGCAGCTCTAATCCTTCTTTTCTAACCCCATATTTTCTATAGGCATTTAACTTGTATTTGCATCTACCATTAATAATTTCAGCTACTGACCTAATAGTTTTTTCATTATTTATATTTGGAGCTACTACAGTTCTTACCTCATATATTTTATCTTTATCTAAAAGGTAGTCTAAATTTTTTAAAACAGATTTATTACTTAACCCAGTAAGCTTTATATGTTCAGCTTCATCTATAGACTTAACATCTAACATAAACTTATCAGTTAAATATACTAATTCTTCATACTTGCTTAAATCTAAAATTCCATTAGTATCTACAAAGCAAGTTAGATTAAGCTCTTCTTTTACTCTTTTAAATAACTTCACTAAAAAATCTGAATTAAGAGTACACTCTCCACCACTTACAGTTATACCTTGAATAAATGGACTAATTTTCTTTATTTTTTCAAACAACTCATCTACTGAATAATCTTTAGTCTTAGGTGTAGATAAATTATTACAAACTTTAATACATCTATCACACTGTACACATTTATCCTCATTCCATTCAACCTTATTATTCTTAAGCTCTAAAGCATTAACTGGGCAAGTATCTACACATCTTCCGCAGCTAATACACTTATTAATAGTTTCAGGATTATGGCAATATGTACATTTTAGATTACATCCTTGGAAAAATATAGCCGCTCTATTCCCTGGTCCATCTATACAAGAAAATGGAATAATTTTATTTACTAGTGCCATTATTATCCTCTAAGCCTTCTATCAAAAGCTTTTGCTCCATTTTTAGCATTCATTCCAAATACTGTTGCATTATTCTTAACTGCATTTCCTTTTTCAAGTTGCTCAACTTCAGATTTTTTTACTAAATACCCTGTAACACGAACTACATCACAATCACTACAATAAGCTGATATGTATCTTATTCCTGAATTAAATGCTCCATCTATAATATTCACTATAGCATCTAAGTTATTTTTATAAGTTTCCTCAAAAACAAATATATCACCTATTCCATTAAAGAAATATTTATGATATGGAGCTGATTGTATTATATGTTCAAATATCTCTGGCTCCTCACCTACTGGTATTCTGCAACCTGGAGATATTCCTGTATCTGTATCTATACCTACTTGAGCATGTAATAAATGATGTCCTTCAAAGCACTCTACATATTCTGATTTATATGAAGATACTATATCATTAAGCTTTTCTATTATTTTTTCGCCTAAATCATTAGCTATTTTTGAATGCCCAAATCTATCTTTTTGTTCTGTTGCATTTAACAAGTGATTTACTGCCTCTGCTAAACCTACTACCCCAAACATTCCTGTAAATAATTCTTTTTTTATAAATCCCTCTAATACAAGAAAGTTACTTCTAAAAAATGCTGATTCTTCTACTAAAAATCTTATTCTTTCATCTATATAAGCTAACATTTTATTTGCTGCAAATGGTAATTTATTATCTATAAAATCTTCAACCGATTCTGAAGTTTTAGCTAATCTACTTAAAACAAGTCTTACAAGAGTGTATCCACCCCCACCAATTATAAATCCATTATAACAACTTGCTAAAGCATAATCTTCAGTTTTAAAGTCTTGTACATCCATTTTATGATTTGCAAAGCTTGGCTTAGCTGTAACTAAGGCTGTACTTGCACATAACTCTATAAAATCTTTTGATGTTATATCTTTATCATATTTTACAGTTAAGTTTGGCATTGCACATTCTAACTCTTTCATTGCTTTAAGTATAATTCTTCCTGCCTTTGTATCCTTAGGACCTATGTTAGCATGTACAAATGAATCTGTAAGTGATCTATCTATATGCTTTAAATATAATTTAATAGCTTTATAAGCTTCTTCTTCATCCTTTATAAACGGTTCTAAAAGTGTATCTATATTTCCTAAATACACTGGAAATGAAGTTATTGATGGTATATGTTTGTAAAATATTAATAAATTATTAGTTGCTTCCCATATATCTGTTGGTATATCAAGATCTAAGAACTTGCATCCTTCTTTCATCAATTTTTCATAATTAGGTATTACATATCTTGGTCTATAAGGAGCATTTCCCTCAAACATTGTACATATTATTTCTGCATCAATAAGTTTCTTTGTATCGTCGTCTATTCTTAATACATCTAAACCACTTTCTGCTTGACCTGCTAATTGTAATATTTGTTGATGATAAGTTAGTGTTTCATTTTTTATAATGTTTAATGCTTGTTCCATTTTATTTCTCCTCACATTTTATATTATTTTAACCTAAGTTCCATACTACTATATCTTCAAGAGGATTGGTTCTAGATAATGTGATTTTAATTATACTACCACTAAAAATAGTAAAATTATTATCTAACTCTTGAAGTCCTAATATTAACTCTTCCTTAGTCAACTTTTTTGCAATGGTTATATGTGGTACCCATTGAAATGGTAAATAATATTTGCTAATATCTATATTTTTTACTAATGAGATACCCTCATATATACAAACTGATAGATTATGTAAGTATTCATTTAAAACTGGTGATAAAAATATAACAGATGATTTGAATATTCCTATTGATGCTAATGTTATAATACCTTTATTAGTATCATTAATTATTTTATCTAATATTTCTATAACCCTATGTTCTTCATTGGTTTGAAATGATGCAATAGTTATATGTGGTGGAACATTATTATCAGTCATGAAATTATTTCCACTTATTTCAGCTACTTTATTTATAAATCCCTGTATTTTTCTTTGTGATTTATCGTCAAAATATAAAGATACTAAATACATTCTTCCTCCACTAAGTTTATATCTATCACTTTTATTATAACTTTCTCATTAAAGTACTTTTATTTATTTCTTATAACATATAATAACTTATCTATATATATATTATCCATTTGTACATACTCTGAACCTTTTTCACTAGAATTCTTTTTAGCTCCACTATTCATAATATATTGATCTATATCAACATACTCTTGCCATGTATCATTATCATACCTTTCTGAAGGGTTAGTCATAGATGGATGAGCCAATTTTATTGTTTTACCATTTTTAAATTTAATATTATAAAAAAATTCTCCCTTATTTCTTCCTCTATCAACAAAACCAGTATCTACATACTCTACATCACTAAAGTTATATTTATTGCCCTTTAAGTTATAAAAGCTATAATCATAAATTCCATCTTCTTTAACTACAACTACACTAGTTAATATTATATATATAAGTGGAATTATTATTAATATATCAACCTTTGCCCATCTGAACAACCCCTTGTTAATAGAAAAATTTTTTTCTTTCCTTGAAAGTAACATACTAACCCTAGTTCCAACTATTATAAGTATTACAAACATTAAATATGAATATGGATATTTTGTAAGATAGATTAAATATTCTCCTTTTATAAATAGTTTTTCTTGTATAAATGCAATTCCAATATAAAATGCTAGAAATCCTATTACCATTACTGCTATTAATAAAATGTAAAATATAAAGGATATTATATGGCTTAACAAATCTAAAGCTATATTACATTTTTTGTTATAATCCTTTAAATAATTTTTGAGATTATATACTAATAAAGCAACTCCAAGAATAACACAAACTATGTTTAATACTATGTTCTTATAATTTTTATCATATATGTTTATGAATAACCAAAGTATAGGACCTAATGCTATAAGTATAGATGAAAATAATCCATACTTAATATTTTTTCCATTTCTCATTTATATTTCCCCTTAATATAAAATATTTTTCTTTTTACTTGTTAATAGGTAAGATAATAATAAATTCACTACCTTCTCCAATCTCACTAACTACACTAATATCTCCTCCATGAAGATTAATTAAATTTTTAGTTAACGTTAAGCCTAATCCACTTCCTCCAAGCTCTTCTGATGATCTACTATAAACTTGTCCAAATCTATCAAAAATACTATTATGATATTTTTCTTCGATTCCTACTCCAGTATCTTTAACACTTATCTTAACCTTATCTTTTAATTCACTAATAGTAACAATTATATTCCCTTCTGCTTCTGTAAATTTTATAGCATTACCTATTAAATTAACTATACATCTTTCTATATCTAGCTTATCACAACCTATAGTTAACTCCTCTATTTCAGGGTCAACTATAAGATCTATATTTTTTGATTTTGCAAGTTCAACCATAGATAGTGCTGTATCTTCTACAAGGCTTACTATATCAGCCTCTTCTATATTTAATTTATAGGAACCTGAATCTATTTTAGAAGTATCAATAATATTATTTATTAAATTTAAAAGACGCTTTGAATTTCCACCTAGGGTATTCATATATTCTTCCATTTTATCATTCTCTATCTGTTTTCCCGATTTAATTAAAGATTTTATTAGTTGCTCTATAGATAAAATAACATTTAATGGTGTTCTTAGCTCATGAGATAGGTTAACAAAGTAATTATTCTTATATTTTTCTGCTTGGATAAGCATTTTATATAAACTTTCATTTTCATTTAGCTTAACATTTAATTGATGAGTTCTTTGTTTTGCTAAAGCGTCTAATATCTTCATTTGATTATAAAAGTAATATACCATCGTTACCAGCATAACTATGTATATAAAATATGCCAATGGAGTTTTCCAAATTGAATTTTTCACTGTAATATCTATACTTGATATATCAGACCAAACCCCATTATAATTTCTTCCTGATATAAGCATTTTATATTTTCCTGGTGGAAGACTTGCATATCTTGCATAATTCTCGCTTCCTGCAAATACCCACTCGTTATCCATTCCTTCTAATTTATAAGTATATTGCATCTGACTTATATTTTTATACTCTGGTATGAAAAATTTTACATATAACTCCCTTGAATTATAATCTAAAACAATATTATCATGTACTTTAACCTCAACTCCACCGCTTGTTTTTATACTATCTACTATTACATCACTTGTTTCAATATTTAGTTTAATATTTGATGGATTGAATTTTGTTAGTCCATTTACTCCACCAAAATAAATTTCACCTTTTTTATTTTGGTGATATGAAAAGCCATTAAACTCATTAGTTGCAAGGCCATCAGCTTCATAATATCTCACGAACTTATCATTAGCTTGGTCATACATAGATACACCGTAATTAGTACTAGCCCAGATATTATCATTATCATCTACAAGTACTCCGTAAATAAAATTATTAGATAATCCATCGGTATATGTATATACTGTGAACTTATCTTCTTCCTTGTTAAGCTTACTTAGTCCATCTTGAGTTCCCACCCATAAGTTCCCCTTGCTATCTTCTGTAATAGACCTAACAGTATTATTACTTAAAGAGTTCTCATTATTATTATCATATAAGTAATTCTTAACTTCTCCAGTTTCTCTATTATACTTTACTAGTCCCCCATCATTTCCAAGTCCAAACCACATTATTCCTTGGGAATCTTCATAAATAGCACTAATAGTTTTTTCATAAATTCCATTTGATTCTAGAACATGATTATATGAAGTAAATTTACTTTTCCTATCAAATGTAGATATTCCCCCTCTAGTTCCTATCCATAGCAATCCATCTTTATCTATATACAATACTCTTATTTCACTATTTACTATACTATTTTCATCATCAGATTTTTTATATACAGTAAAATTTCCTGTACTTTTATCATATTTATTTAACCCATTATCTGTAGCTATCCAGATTTCATTTTCTATTCCAGTTACATCTTTTATTCTATTGCTACTTAATGAGTTTTCATTGCTAACATCATTATAAAATCTTCTGATTTTGCCGCTAGCTGTATCTATTCTATTTATACCCGAATTAAAGGTTCCAACCCACACCATGCCTTCATCATCTTCATATATTCCACATACACTGCTGCTACTTAATGAATTATCATCTTCTAGTTCATTTCTATATACTTTAAAATCATTATTAATATAAAATTTACTTACTCCTCCAAAGGTTCCTATCCACATTACTCCTAATCTATCTTGATATAAACTAATTACATTATTATCACAAAGACTATTTTTGCTTGCATTGCTTGTATATGTATAGAAAGTTTCATCACTTTCATCAAAGGTTGCTAGCCCTTGGTCAGTAGCTAGCCATATGTTACCATCCTTATCTCTAATTATATCTCTTATAAGGTTACTAGGTATAGATTGCTTGTTATCTGCATCATGAGTATATTTCTTTATGCTATAATCCTCTAAATCCATAACATTTAATCCACCTACTTTAGTACCAATCCACAACTTTTTTTCACTATAATAAATAGAAAAAATATTATTTTCACTAATTGTATTTTCATCATCTTCATCATGATAAAAAGCTTTTACTGTGTCTGTATCATGATTGTATTTAAATAACCCCTCCATGGTTGCAATCCAAATATTGCCTTCATCGTCTTCAGCAAAATCCTGAAGGCCTTTATTATCTAAATACTCTTCTGCTACCTTAATAAACTTATCATTTTCCCTATCATATAGATTAAGCCCATTTATACTGCAAACCCAAAGTCTTCCCTTTGAATCTATCATAAGTTCATCAACAACAGTATTAGAATAGAGTTTGTCCTCATTCGAAACTAAATACCTAGTTATCTTTCCATTAATTAAATTCATCTTATTTAGTCCGCCATCAGTGCCTATCCATAAGTTTTTATCATCATCTTCTACTATAGAGCTAACCATATTATTGCTAAGGCTAGTATCATCATTTTTAATATTTTTATATACCTTAAACTCATTCCCATTATATCTATTCAATCCATCATTAGTAGCTACCCATATATACCCATTGCTATCTTGATATATATACTCTACTAAAGATTGAGACAAATTATCATCTATAGTTAAATTTTGAAAATTTATATTGTTATCTTTTATGGCAAAAGCATCATAACTAAACAAACATATAAACATAAATAAAAAAATTGTACTCTTTTTTATAATTCTTTTCATTTTTCACCTTACTTTAAAATATTAATATTCACGTATTATAAGAAATTCACACAAAATAATCATTCTATATCTTATAATAGTTTCTACTTAATTTCAATTATATTAAAGAGTTCTTAACACAAAAAAAGAAGTAAATATGTTATATTAGTTGCTCCATGTTGCTCTCCAAGTTACCCTAATATAACATATTTACTTCTACATACTAAAAATAATACTTCCTAATTCTTCAGAATTATTTTGTTTTTAATCCTTGTTTAGCAATAGCATCTTTAACCTTTGGATAATAAACTGATTGATAAACTCTTGAAGTAACAGTACTCCAGTTTGTTTCTTGTTCAGATCTTCCAATTTCCTTTAAATAGCTATCCATTTGCTCATCGTAAGTATTAATTGAATCTTCAACAGCTTTTATATCATAACTTTCGCTATGTTTAAAACTATCAAAAGGTACTCTAGGCTTTTTATGTGATTCATCTGCTGGATATCCAACTACTAAACCTACCATTGGAAAAGTATATTTAGGTAATTCCAATAGCTCTATAACTTCTTCTGGATTTTTTCTGATACCACCTATAGGTACTGTGCCAAGTCCAAGTGATTCAGCAGCAACAACAGAAGCTCCTAAAGCTATACCAACATCTACAGATCCTGCAAGAATACCTTCTATATCTTCATGAATTACTTGCTTAAGACCAGTTTTTTCACCTGCAAGATAAGTTCTATAAAAATCCATAACAAATACTAAGAATACTGGAGCCTTTGCAACATATTCTTGATTTCCAACAAGCTCTGCTAATTTTTCTTTCTTCTTTTTATCTCTTACAACTATAACAGATGTCTGTTGTCCATTTATTGAGTTAGGCATAGCTTGAACACTTTTGATAATTTCATCTATTAATTCATCTGAAACATCTTTGTCTAAATATTCTCTTATTGACCTATGATTTTTCATTGTATCTATTGTATTATTCATAAATAATCACCCTTCTTTTATGATTTAGTCATAGCATTTCATAGAAAACTTAATACTAATCTAACAAACCCTACTACTAATCATTATTTTTACATATATATAAATAGAACTATTAATAAAAGTCTCTGCATTAAATTTAAGATTTAAACAAATTTGATTTTATTCAATTAAATTTAACTTAATTAAATTCTACTCTCTTAAATTTCAATTGTCAATATCTACTTTATATGAAGGTTATAAATCAATTAGAAATTATTATTTATCTGTATCCTCATGAAATGTCTCTTACCATATTTTTTTCTATTATGCCCACATAAAATTATCTTTTCCTGCTCCTATTTCAAAATGTAACTTAACTATTCCTAAATCCAATTTGCTATAAAATGCAGGCAATGATTTAATACTTACCTTATTTCCTTCTAAACTAATTTGAAACTTCTGCTGATTCATAGCTGTAGGTGCAAGCATTGCTGCTTCCATACCATTTTTAAACCATTCTGGCATATCTCCATTTATTTTAGAAAGCTGATCCATTGACTTACTTTTATGTGCAACCCCTTGATTTTCTCCATAACCTAAAGCTATTACACAACACAATTTTTCTCCTTTTTCGATACTGCACATTGTATTAACTTTGCTAAAAGTAAGTGCTACCCAACATGTATTCAATCCTAATTGTGTTGCTTTAAGCACTATCTTTTCTCCATAATATCCACATCTTTCATTAAATTCGTTCCCCTTTTTCCCTACAATAGCAATATAATTTTTAACATTGCTAAATTTCCCATAATGAGCCATAAGGCTATCAAATGCCTTTGGTTCTTCTGTACATAATTGAATATTTAAATCTCCTTCCCTATTACACTCATCAATAACTTCCAATAACTCTTTTTTAATATTCTCATCAATCTTCTTATCAGTAAACTTACGAACTGAATGACGATTTTTAATTGCTTCAATAATATCCATTATTAATTCCTCCAAACTTTTAATATGTATTTGTTATATTAATTTACAATACTGAGTTTTACATATATATGTACTTTATTTATCTTTTTAAATGAACTCATTCTCAGATTCTATTTCAATTTGACTTTTATTGCAGTCTCTTTCTGATATGTCTTCAACGACTTCATTTATTTTATTGAATAGATTTCTTATTTGATTCCATATAGTTTCATCGGCACTTACATAATAATAATTTTTAGTTCCTTCTCTATACATATTTATTATTCCAGCTTCCTTTAATATCTGTAAATGGTGTGAAACTGCCGGCCTTGAAAGATGTGTTTTTTCTGTTATCTCTCCAACTCTTATGCCATGAACTTCACTCTCAAGTAATGCTACTATAATCTGTTGTCTTGTTTCATCTCCCAAAGCTATAAATGCCTTCTTGCATGCTTTTAACTCTTTTGCTAGCTCAATTCGCCTCTTATAACAATTTTCCATCAATCAGCCTCTCCTTTTATGCATTTTTTATAAATATTTCATAAGCTATTTTAAACACTATATTTCTATAAAATAATAGTACTTTCTTTAACTTTTGGATCATGTGTAGCAAATATTCCTATACACTCCTTTTTATATGCCATATTTCTAACCCATTTTAAAATTTGTTTATTAGTTTATACCCTTAAACAATTATATCACTATATTTTTTATAAAATTTAATGGTAAAGAAAATAGATACCATTGTTTTTACTTCTAAAATTATCTACTAAAAATTTAAATATTTTCTGCTACTTATAATCTATATTTGAGCAATAAAAAATACCTACTTACTTATGCTTTGATTTATTATTAATTCTAAATATTTTAAGTTATTTATCATATCCTACTATTAATAATTTTTCTATTGACTAACTATTCTAATCATTGTAGTATTATTAAGTGATTTTATTGATAATGATTATCGTTGTCTTTTAAATATGAATTATTCAAAAATATAGTTTGGAAAGGAGATAAAATGAACCAAAGAAAAATTATAAAAATCGGAAAACAAAATTCACCAAATATTATGAAATATAGAGGTTTCTATAATACTATGGTGAGAGGAAAAATAATTATCGCACTTTTAATACTAATTATCTTAGCAGGATTATTAATATTAGATATTTCAACAGGACCTGCAAGTATTTCATTTAGTAAAGTGTTTTCAACTATTTTTTATCCACAGCAGCAATCTGAACAAATTATTCAGATTGTGTGGAAAATAAGATTGCCTATAGCCATAATGGCAGTTTTAGTAGGAGCCTCCTTAGGAATTGCAGGAGCAGAAATGCAAACTATATTAGATAATCCTTTAGCTAGTCCTTACACATTAGGAATTTCATCAGCCGCTTCTTTTGGAGCAGCACTTGGAATACTTATGGAAGGAAAATCAATAATTCCAGTAAGTGAGTTTCTTATAATTCCAGTGAATGCTTTTATATTTTCAATGATTGCATGCTTTTTTGTTTATTCTATAGCTAAACTTAAAAGTGGTGCTTCAAGCACAATTGTATTAGCAGGAGTAGCCATTAATCTTTTATTTAATTCATTAGTTTCGTTTTTACAATATTCTGCAGCGGATACACAGCTTTCATCTATTGTATTTTGGATGTTTGGAAGTTTACAAAGTGCTACATGGACAAAAGTCTTAATTTTAGTTGTAGTTCTATGCTTAACAGTTCCTATATTTGTTATAGATTCATGGAAACTTACAGCATTAAAACTTGGTGATACTAGAGCAAAAGGGATGGGTATTGATGTTGAAAAACTTAGATTAAAAACTTTGATACTTATATCAATTATTACAGCTGTATCAGTCTGTTTTGTAGGAACAATCGGATTTATTGGACTTGCAGCTCCGCATATTGCCCGTTCTTTTGTTGGGGAAGATCAAAGATTTTATTTGCCTACATCAGCATTAGCTGGAGCATTAATACTATCTTTTTCATCTGTATTAAGCAAGAATTTAATACCTGGAACAATCTTTCCGGTAGGAATTACAACATCATTCATAGGAATTCCATTCTTACTATCTATTATCTTAAGAGAAAGGAAAGTGTACTAGATGAATTTAGAAATAAAAGATTTAAGTATAGGTTACGGCAACAAAACTATATTATCAAATGTTAATTTAGTTTTTAAGCCTAAGATTATAGCAGTTATAGGCCCAAATGGAGCAGGAAAATCAACACTTATAAAAGCAATAGCTGGTATTAACAAAGTAAAAAATGGAACTATTAGTTTTAATAATAGAAAAATTGATAAGAACTATAAAGAATTTTACTCAAAATACCTTGGATATTTTCCTCAGTTTTTACCTACAAATTCTGCCCTAACAGTATTTGAAGTTATATTGCTTGGTATGATTGATTCATTATCACTTAGAATTAGCGATGAAGAACTAGTAAAAGTAATGTCTATAATGGAAAAACTTAATATAGATGGGTTAGCAAAAAAACGCATGACTGAGCTAAGTGGTGGTCAACAACAAATGGTTTCCTTAGCTCAAGCAATTATTAAGGATCCTAAGGTTTTACTTTTAGATGAGCCACTTAATAATCTTGATATATATAGGCAATTTGAAATATTAGATATTATCAAAAAACTAACTTATGAAAATGAAATCATTACAGTAATCGCAATTCACGATTTAAACTTAGCTGCTAGATATGCAGATGAAATTATAGTTATTCATGATGGAACGGTATATAGCAAAGGAAATCCTAAAGAAGTGCTGACTAAGGAACTGCTTAGAGATGTATACAATGTAGAGGCTGAAATAACTATAGACAGTAATAATATACCATCAGTTAATCCAATAGGAATGGTAAAATAAAGCTGTCGCATAATAAAAAATTAAGAATTAATAAGGAGAAAATCAAATGATAAAAAGGAAAAAAAGTATTTTTAAAATATGTACTATTCTACTGACAAGTTCATTATTATTAAGTGGATGTTCAAATAATATTAATGGTAACAATAGTTCAAAAATTGAAAATGATACAATTACAATTACTGATTCAGTGGGAAGAGAAGTTACTTTAGAAAAAGCTATTGATAGAATTGTACTTGTTAGAAGCAGAGATATTTTTGAAATAGAAGTTCTACTTGGTAATGAAATGCCAGATAAAATTGTAGGTTGGAGTGATGATTTACAAACAAATGATGCTGACACATACAAAAAGGTAATAGAAACATTTCCAGAAATGGAATCTATACCTAGTATAGGTAATAATGCTAATGATACTATAAGCACAGAAGCTATTTTAGCATTAGAACCAGATTTAGTATTAATGAACGCTTCTATGGCACAAGGACATTTTGATTATGTAGAAAAATTAGAAGAAGCAAATTTACCTATTGTATATTTAGATTCAGTAAGTAATCCATTATCATCACCACAAGAAAGCTTAGCAATTTTAGGTGAAATTTTAGGTAAGCAAGATAAAGCAAATGAAGTAATAGAATATATGAATAAACAAGTTGATACTGTTATGTCTCGTTTAGAAAATGTAGAGGAAGGCAGTGTAAGTACATATATAGAAATTGGTAATGGTGGACCTTCAAAGATTGCTAATACTTTTGGTAGTGCACCAGAAACACCAGATAAGTTCACAAGCTGGGGTGTTATTTTAGACGCATTGAAAGTTAATAATATTGCCAAAGGAGTCAGCAAATCATCTCCTTTGAATTCAGAATATATTCTAGAACAAGATCCAGATGTAATAGTAATAACAGGCCAAGGTTGGGAAAAATCTGGAACAATGGAAATGGGTTATTATGCTGATGCAGATAAATCACAAGAAATATTAAAATCTTTCACTACTCGTACAGGATGGAATACTCTTTCAGCAGTGAAAAATAATGAGGTTTATAGTCTTTATCATGGCTTCCCACCACATGTATTTGCATTTGCTGGTATTCAAGGACTTGCTAAAGCATATTATCCAGATATATTTGAAGATCTAAATCCAAGTGAGAACTTAAAAGAATTCTATGAAAAATTCATGCCAGAAGATTTTTCAGGAGAATGGTTCTTAAAACTTCAATAGTTATATGATTAAATTATTGCTGAATTATAGTTTAGAACTAGTAATTCAGCAATTTGTTTTATAATTGTTTGAAAAACAGTAGTTAGTTTTGTTTTTACACAAAACTAACTACTGTCCCGATATCACAGCTAAGTGAACTCTTCATTTCTTTATTTAAGCTATTAAAAAATTCATAAAACATTACGACTACTTAGAAGCCTTTTCTAAACATCTTGCCACTGCATCCTTGATTCCATCTGAGGTAACCGTAGCACCTGATACTCCATCTACTTCTATAGACTGTGATTTTATTATTTCATCAGGCAACTCTTTAATTGCTACACCACCTCTATTTGGTGTCTCATTGTTATCCCCTATTATAATAGAATTAATCATTCCATCAACTATTTCTACTGTCACATCAAATATACCCTTTTTCCCTTTTGCTGTCTCTTTATAGGTCCCATCATTCCACTTACCAACTTCTAAAATATCATAGTTTGTAACTGCTTCTTTTTTTTCACAACCTATTAGCATTACAATAAATGCTAGGATAAGCACAATAAACCTTATTTTTTTCATAACATATCCCCTTTATCTATAATAAAATAGTATGTGGAATCACATCTGGGTCATGATTTGCTAGTGATTCCAAACAGTTTTTATCCATACTTTGTTCACGTATCCATTCTAATGATTTTTTCTGATTTTTCTTATCTAATGAAATTCCAGAGGTAATCATTTTTTTCCATGACTTTTCTGCATATCCTCCATCAGAGAATAATAATACATATTTCCCTTGCTCATTTTTTATTTTTACAGCAAATAGTCCATCTGCATGACCTGGTATATTTATAAGTTCTATACTACCATCACCAAATAAATCATAGGATTGTTCTACCGGTCCTTCAGTATCATTCCATTTAAATTCAGTAAGATTAACATCCTTCCACCATTTGCTTTTATAACGTACTAGTGAGTGTTTTTTTGCGCATACAACTTCATCTGATGATACTAGAATTTTCTTTGCATCCTTTACTAATGAAAGTCCATTAGCATGGTCACAATCTAAATGTGTTAGTAATACATAATCCAAATCAGATGCTTTTAACCCTAGTTTGTTTAGTTGTTCATCTATTGCTGCTCCTTTTTCTATTCTTCCTTGATTCACCAAATAAAGTAATCTTGAACCAAGAGATTTAATTTGAGCAGATTTATCAAATGTTCCATTTGGACTCATATCTCTATTCCATCCACAATCAACTAGTATTTTTGCCTTTGGATGTTCAATTAAATATACAGAAACAGGTAACCATAAACGTTCTTCCCTTTTACCAAATATACCAGATGCTTTTACTAAATTACAATGTTCTCCTCCAAAGGGTAAATCCGGTGATACACAAACTTCACCTGTATGTAAAACATGAATTTTTATTTTATCCATTCTCTAATTCTCCTAAATTTATTTTCCATTAATTATTCCAGCAAATTTTCTAACTATACTGCGTGGTAATATTCTTGACATTATATTAGATACATTTGTAAATAAACTATGATAAACAACCATTTTTCCTCTTTAACTTTTTTATATAATTCATTTGCAGCATCTTTTTTAGATAAATCTATCCCAAATACTCTAACAATTATTTTATACTTAGATTCGAGTTCTAATTTTATATGCTTCAATTTATCTATATTTCGGGCAACTAAAATTAAATTATGATGTTCCTTTGCAAATATTCTTGCAAACTCATATCCAATTCCACCTGATGCTCCAGTTATAAGTGTATACTTTATATCAATATTCTCCATCTATAATATCCTCTCTCCAATATTCTTTCTCTTTATGATATTATTTTATTTTATATACCTTCTATTTTCTGCTACAAAAAAGAGCAAAGTGTCTAAACTTTGCTCTTTTTTAAGACTCTATTGATTTTAAAGTCTGGGATACTACCTTATCTAAACTATTAAGATTGACTTCATATGGATTGGTCAGCCAAAAAGTATATGCTGCAATTACTTCTGATGCCACCATTTCCAAAATCAGATGACAATTATTATTATTACGCAATGGATATTCTCTCTCTAATAGATGATACTTAATAGCATCTTTCCATTTTCTAATAAATCTATTATTTATATTTGCAATTAAGAATGCATAAAATAAATTCTTATGTTTTTGTACATAATCAATTGTTTCCTGATAATATATCAAATATACTTCGGATTTTATTTCTGGGTTCATCAAATATTGATTTAAGTTTATCAAGTTAAAAATATGATAATTTTCCACATCTTCTACCAGTTCATCTATATTCTGATAATATACATAAAATGTACTCCTAGCTATATTAGATACCTGAATTAATTCCTTAACACTAATTTTATAAATGGGTTTCCTTTTCCATAACTGGATTATCCCATCGAATAATGCTTCTTGTGCGGCAGTGATTTTTCCAGCTTTTAATTCATTAATTGATGAATAGGGGTTTCTCATAGTAACACTCTTCTCCAGTTTTCTTTAATAATCTATTATTTAATTATTTGCAATAACTTTATCATATCTTATTTTTGTAAAAATAGCACAAGCTATTCCTACAACAAATATTATCATAATAAAATAAAACACATGCAAAATATCATAATATTTTAAAATTATTCCTGTTAATGCTGGAACAACTGCTGATGCTATCCCACCAGCTGTAGAAACCATTCCCATTGTTGCACCTTTATTTTTCCAAAAAAGTTCCCCCATTGTTGTTTGTGCCATTTGTAATACTCCGGCTGATGATAGCCCTATTAAAGTAAAGCCTATTGTTGTAACTAATTCTGTTCTTATTAGTAATACTAATGCAAGTGAGATTATTCCTATTATTGGATATATAACTAGTACCAATACTGGCTTTACTGTCTTTTGTAAAAGTTTTGCTAATATAAAAACTGAAACAAGAGACCCTATACTATAGTATGTTATTAATTTTAAAGAATTCACTTGACTCATTCCTAAAATATTTTGACCATAAGTTGGCATCCATATTTGAAATGCAGTATATATAGCATTAGATGTAAATCCTATTATTATAATAGCTAGTCCCTCTTTTTTTAATACTGGTTCTGAAATGAATTTTTTTTCATTTAATATTTTTCCATCTTCAGATACTTCTGCTTGGTTTGCTTTAGGAAATTTTCTAGTAAACAAAAATAAACCATTTATAAGATACATTAATGCAATTAAGAAAAACGTATTTCCATAAAACATGTTTCTATTCACAAAAAATGCTATTATTATTGGTAACATTATACCACCAATTGCTATAAAAGCCTTTATTATAACAGTTGCTGTTCCTGGAGTTTTAGGAAAACATTCCATTAAGGACGGATAACTTGAAGAATCAACGAAGGCATGTGATAATCCTGCAAATACAGATAATACTACAGCCATTCTATAGTCATGTACAAAAGGTATACCAATTAAAAAAATTATTTCAAATATTGGAGACAAACATAAAATCTTTTTTCTTCCAAATTTATCTGATAATCTTCCACTAATATATACTGTCGCTGAACGTACTAGACCTTCTATTGAAATTAAAAAAGTAATCCCTGCTACATCTGTATTCAATTGTTTTGTTACAAATTCCATGTTTGATGAAAGCAAAATAAGAACCATACCCAACATAAAATAACTTATGTATATTCCTAGTCCAGTTGTGAAATATTTATTTCTAAACATAGTAACACTCCCCTTAAATGTCTATTTCAAAATTCTCTATAAATTGTATATGTTAATTTGATTTACAACTCCAGGATTATTTTTAATTAAACTTTGTCTTTTTTTTAACATTATTATATGTAAAATTATATCAAATTTTATAGTATTCAACTATAGAAATATAAACTTAATTTATAAATTAAATTTATAAATTAATATTTCTATAGCATTATATTTACTAATAATAAGCCTTCTATCTTTTCTACTTCTTCTGATTCTATATTGTTGTATTTCTGGATTATAAATTTCATTATTAATGCTTTGCAGGAGGTATGAGATCATGCAAAGTACAGTGATTTTTCCGGTTTTTAATTCATTAATTTATGAATAGGAGTTTTTCATAACAACATATCTTCTCCAGTTTTCTTTAATCGTCTATTATTTAATTCCTATTCCTTCTGATAAAGATATAGAAGAATCTTTTTCTTTTTAAAATATACTTATACTTTCTTATCTTTTAATTTCTAATCTTAAATAAGTATATAAAATATATTCATTCAAAATATTGCTAATTAAATCTCTTAATTTAGTAAATAATAGTATTAAAATATGTAAAGGAGTATATCTATGACTAAAACAGAAAAAGCATATATTGCTGGAATTATTGATGGTGAAGGCAGTATAATGTTACAAAGACTACATAAAAATGAATTTCAATCCCCTTGTGTTTCAGTTGCTTCAACTTCATTAGAATTATTAACTTGGATTAAGAAAACTATAGAGAAAGGAATGATTGTTTCTAAAAAAAATTATAATCCAGAAATCCATAAAGATTGTTATAGCTACATATTAAGACGAAATGATGCAATTAATCTTATAGAAGAAATATATCCTTATCTAGTAATTGACTCCAAGAAAAACCGAGCTAAATTAATAATAGAAAAATACAAGGCCTTGACTCCAAGAAATGGAAGATATACACCTGAAATGATAAAGGCAAAAGAAGATTTTTATAATCAATTTATATCTATAAAGTAAAATACAATGGCCAGCCCTTGATATTCAAAGGTTTTACCATTGTACCCTTACGTTAGTTCTTATTTGGTGGAGGCGAAGCATGACCTTTAAAATCCACCACTGTCTTTTAAATACTTTCTATTTCTTTTATTATGTTAAATACTGCTTCAAATAAAGTATAACCCACTTTAGCAAATTCACCTTTTTCATTAACAATATTATCTACAAATCTTGTCTTAGACATCGCGTAGTTTATATCATTTTCCTCATCAATATTGAAAATTTTCTCTCCCGATGAACCTTCAATAATGTTAATTTTATCTTTGCCACATATTTTAGGTTTTTCACACATTAATCTTATGTCATCCCTTATACTAATTCCATGCGAATTGAAATCATTACCCATAAATAATCTTCTCTCTATTCCATCCATAAATTTCTCTGAAATCTTTATTTCTTCATCTAAGTAATAATGTTCTATACAAATATCTGGTGTTTTCTCTCTATGCGGTGGTATCGGCAATTGAAATGAATAAACATTATTTCCCCAATCCTTAAACCTAGTTCCTTCTTGTGATAATTTTTTTGATGTAACAGTATCTCTATCACCTATAAAAATTATTTTTCTTTTTTGTGGCATTCTAGAATAATACTCACACATAGATACTAGTCTACTATCTCCCATATCAAGCTTTAACTCCCCGGATTTTGAATTTTTATCTTCAAACTCTAAAAACTCTATTTCTAAGTCATGATAACTATCACTATAAATATCATCCTGCTTTATCTTTTCCAATGCTCTCTTCAAATGTTTCCAATCAGTACATCCCTCTGTAACAATCAATGTTTTACCGACTTTTTTGTCTATTTCTCCTTGTATTTCCTCTTTATACTTTCTTGTTTCTTTATAATAGTTATATGATCTTTTAAACTCTGAAAATTCTTCAGTGCTTATCTTTTCTCCATCTGGCATATTTATTATATTAAATCCATTATATCCATATATGTCTTTCATTCCCATAATAAATAATGGAGAATGTGATGTAATTATAAATTGAACTTTTGGAAATTTATTTATTAATCTAGGTAATATTTCATTTTGAACTGTTGAATGAAGATGTAACTCTATTTCATCAATTATTACTATCCCTTCTATTTCATCTAATTTAATACTTTTATTAATATCACTATAATCTGAATATCGTATTATAGTCGAAAAAATATTAAATAATGCTGCTTCACCTGTAGATAATGAATTTAAAGTTGGTATAATAACTCTATTTTCTTTAATGTCTATAACATTAAATCTTGAATCTCTTGAGTTCCTCCAATTTAATCCAAATTTAACTTTCTTCCTTAAAATTTCCGATAATATATCTTCTGTATTGCTCCTTGCTATTTTAAGTAATTTTATATCTTGTAAATTCTGTTCAACATTCCATACTCCATTGTTATTTTCATATACATCCGGTCTAGAATCTACAATAATATCTAAAAGCCAATTTACATTTTCTTCAGCTACATCTTTAATAACTATTGGCTTATTTAGTTCTCTTGCTATTTTACTTTTCATATTAAGCTCTTCTTTTAAAACTACATTTTTATTAATCCAATAAGGTTGTTGATATCTGTCTGGTGGAAAGTAACAAATAGATTTATCAGCAAATTCTCTCTCAAAATATTTCTCATTATTGGTTACATTCTTAAATATTGTTTTTTCACTCCATAAAGAGTCTATATTATATTTGTTATTTAATATACCTAAACAATCTTCTTTTGATATATTACCAACTTTTTCAAGATAAAAATTTTCCTCATCATTTTTCCCTTTAAACCTTAAAAAGCTAATAGAATTACTTTCACCAATTCTTATATTATTAGATGAACATACTTTAAAAAACGGACTTTTTCCTGCTTTATCAATCTTAACAATATCATCGTAAGACTGTTTACTAAATTCAAACAATGAATCTACTATTGTTCCTATTAATGTTGATTTTCCAGATCCATTTTCTCCAACTAATATAATCGGTTTAGGATTTCCATTTTCTTCAAATTCTAATTCTAAATCTATATTATCTATTGGTCCGACATTTTTAATTACAATATTATTTAAATACATCTTCGTATCCTCTCATTTTAAATAAAAATATATATTTTATCAGCATTACCCTCTAGATAAAATAAGCTCTTTTTTATAAGCTTCTTTCATTTTCTCTTTTATAGTTTCTGTGCTCACTTCATTCCCTTTGTTTTCTTCTTCGACAATATACTTTAGTACGCTTATATAAGCTAGACCTAATGCTATCGTCATCATAGATGCTACTGAAGCACTTATTGCTCCACCAGCTACACTTCCTATTCCTGGAACAAATTTCAATAAGTTAGAAACTAATGTTTTTCCTCCTAATGTAGTTCCTGACACTCCAGCAACAGAACTTATAATAGCTGTTAAAACAGCTTTTTCTACTGGCAATCCAAAGATAGCAGTAACATGCGCAAGCATTGATAATTGCGCTCCTACTAACAATGGAGCATCTGAAAATGGTATAGGTGATGCCCCTATTGCACCTGTTGTAGCTGCATATCCAGTAACCCATTTTCTAGCTGCACTAACCTTTTTATCTAAACTAACCTTTTGTGCATTATTGAACGCCTTTCTAACACCATCTGGTAAAACCTCTAAAGTTACTTCAACTAGCTTATCTAATCCATATGAAGGTATTATTACAACTTCATCATCCTCATCATCTTCATCCCTATCTTCATATTTCTCTGCTAATACAGGTACTATAGCACTACAATTCAAATTAAGATTTTCAATCTCTTTTCTAAATTCCCTTGCATCTTTTTTAGGAAATCCCTTTGTTAGAACTACTATAACTGGAACTTTTTTAGCAATATCATTAATCCACTCAATATCAGTTTCTTCACATCTTTTCACTGATCCATCAATACAATACCAACACGCATGTATAAGCTCTGACTTACTGTCATTCTTTATGCATAAGTCATTACATCTATCTATTTCATCTAAAATTTCTTTTTTTATTTCAGCTTGTACTGTTTCACTTAACTCTAACCCTTTTGTATCATATAAGTTAACCGGTACTCCTTCTTTGCTAATTTTCTTTAAATGTTGAGTAACTGGTCTGCCAGTTCCTGTTTCAGCCATTTCAGCTCTAAAAACACTATTAATTAATGTACTTTTTCCTGCTCCTGTTTTTCCAACAATAAGTATATTTGTTTTATCCATATTGTTCAGTTCCTTTTCTATTTTATTAAAAGCTTCTGTAAAAACATTAAAATCTTCCATTTTATATCCTCTCTTTAATACCCCTTATGTTAAATTTACTAAAATATAAATTTCTTCATTATTATATATCTTTTTACATTTTTATTCAATTATTATAATTTTTAACCATTATATCTTTAGATTCGTATCTTATTAGTTAACTTACTTTTATATAAAAACTTTGACTATACCTTTCATATAACTCATATTTTCTTATTTTACTAACTACCTCTATTCCTCCAGTGTTTTTGAATAAAGAAAAAGACACATTGAAAATTACTTCAATGTGTTCCTTATAAACTACAACTTCTTTTACAAAGTCTTGTATAAACTTTTTACACTCTGGAATATTCCTAGTCATAACATACCCACTAAAATTATTTAATAACTTTCTTACATCCTCTTCTGTTATTCGCTCTTCTATTTCATTAGATTTTATTTGAGCTTGTCTAAACTCCAGTTCTGATTTCCTTTCCTTGAGCTCGTCTATTTTTCTCTTAAATTCCTCTTGCATGAATCCACTTGCTATTGCTGTTACTATATTATCTATTTGAGCTTCTATATCTTTTAATTCTTTAACTATAACCTCTCTTTTTTCATCATTAACCTTATTTTTATTTTTCAAATTATTATTAATACCTTCAACTAAATACTGTATTGATTTATCATTAAATATTTTTCTCTCCAGCTCTGATAAAACATATTCTTCAATATATTCTTTTCTTATCTCCTTATTATCACAAACTTTTGAGCTTGTTACTCTTCTATAAGAACACCTATAGGAAACATATAATGGCTTATTCTTAGAAGTCCTTCTATTTCCATGATAATGCTTTCCACAACATCCACATCTAATTAACCCTGCAAGTAAATAATTTTCTTTAGCTTTATTTGTACCTGGAGCTTTTCTTCTAGAATTCATTACTATTTGTGCTTGTTCAAAAACTTCCTTAGAAATAATTTGAGGCATACCTCCTTCAACCTTAACTATTTCACTTTCATCTTTGTAAGAATGGCTATTCCTCTTTCCAAACGCATCTTTCTTAGCACTTCTATTATAAATATATACTCCAGTATACTTTTCATTTGCTAAAACACTTTGAATACTATTACTCCTAAAGATAGATCCTAACTTGGTTTTATAACCTCTTTCATTAAGTTCATCTACCATTTGACTTTGAGTATATCCTGATATATACATATCAAAAATTAATCTTACACTTTCCGCCTCCTTCTCATTAATAACATACCTCTTTTCCCCGTTAACATCATATCCTAATGGTGGCTTCCCCCCATTGTGAAGACATTTATAGCTATTCTCCATTAATCCTTTCATAGTTTCCCTAGCAAGATTCTTCGAATAATACTCTGCCATCCCTTCAATAACTGACTCTAAGATAACACTTTCTGGACTATCATTAAGTTGCTCTGTAACACTTACTAGCTTAACCCCACATTGTTTTAACTTTCTTTTATATAACGCACTATCATATTTATCACGTGAAAATCTATCTAATTTGTGAACAATCACAACATCAAACAGTCCATTCTCTGCATCTTTAATCATTTTAAGAAACTCAACTCTTTTACTACTATTAGTACCTGACTTTGCTCTATCAGCATAGGTAGCAACTATTTCATATCCATTTTGTTCTGCAAATTCTTGTGTTGCTCTTAATTGTGCATCTATAGATTCCTCTCTTTGATTATTACTGGAAAATCGCCCATAAAAGGCTGCTTTAGCCATAAAACTCACCTCTTCTTATCATCTTCATACTTCAGAGTAAGAATACCAACTAAAGCTTTATATCTATCTACTATTTCTATTTTTTTATCATCCTCAATAATTTCTATACTGTCCCTAGTATAATTTCTTTCATATAATTTTTGTCTTGATATAGTAGTTTTAGCATATTGCTTCATTGGTATTCCTCCTGCCCATCATTAATATAATATATATTTAGTAAATTCCCTTAATCTTCATAGAAACTAATCTAGATACTGCCTCTTAATATGAAGCAACCTTAATCTTGTGGTTGTTCTATCTTCATTTTTAATAGTCTTCTTAGGTAAGTTATTTTTATCTTCAACCTTTATAATAGCTTCATCTGCTAATTGCTTTAATAATGCTCTTATAGGAAGTTGAAAATATACTCCAGCTTTACTTAATTTAATTTTAACTAAACCATAAATTGTATTGGAATTGAAATAATAGTATTCTGAATCACAATACCCCTCTATAGCTTTATATTTGTTACCTATAACCTCTCCACTATCTAAATCTTTTATTGTAATAGACTGACTTGTAAGTAAGTTTTTAATTGTATCTAAAAATAGCTCTATAGGATTATCAGCTTTAGTAAGTTCATCTTTAACTTTTATTAATTCTAAAAATTCCTCTCTTGCTTCTTCCAATGCTAAACCAGCTTCCTCTTCTTTAACTACCCCTATACTACCAAAAAATTGATACATTAAATCTAATGCTACCAATAACCAAGCAACTGCTTCATAACTTCTCCCATGTGTCTCTACTGCATTTTTTCTAATATCATCTAACCAAACTTTATAGTTTGAATTTAAAGTATCTACAAAGTCTTCACAATTACTATTTACCTCCTTTTCAATCCATAAAATATATTCTCTCATACTTATACCAAGTAAATCAGTATGTTCTTGAGCCTCTGTTAACTTATTCAAATTAACACTATCTTTATTTAACCCAATTGGAATTAATCTTGCTACTGTTGAATTTCCCGGAACAGTTGATTCACCAGTTATTAACATCATTCCTCTAGGTACAAATTGAGTTTGACTTTCCATTGTCACTGTTAATCTTCCTCTTGATGTTCTATCCCCATATGCTCTTACAACTTTTTCAGCACTAGTATTTATATTTTGAGTTTCTTTATAACTCTGTTGTGGACAAAAATCATCTAGTAGCAGTAAAGAATCCTTTAGTTTGTATGCTTTTCTCTCTATAGAAGCATAAGTATCATTAAAACTTGCTGGAACTCCACTATTAAAGTTTCCAAAATGAGATAAAAATAATTTAGCTATTGTAGTCTTATGAGTTCCTGTAAATCCATATAGCCACACAACAAACTCTGGCAATTTAGATTTTTGTCCAATGAACTCTAATAACGGGCATAAATATACTAAACTCAAAAGTACATATGCTATTCTTTTTTCTACAACTCCTAATAATGCTAAAACCTGCTTTACAGCAACTTCTACGTATCCATCTTCCCTTGGAAATGTATACTTTCTAAAGTTATCTTCAATGTTAACCTTAATACCCCCATCCCCCAATGAGCCATTATAATCTAGGTACTTATACTGCCCATCACTTTGCTTTATCCAACCTATATTGCTATACTCTTGAACTGTTTCTACATGTCTAAACAATTTCTTTATTATTAGCAAAAATTCTTTTTCTTTTCCTGGATATACTATTGCATCCATACCAAGACAAGACGGTATCCACTTTAAATTTGACATATCCAATGCTGGAAGCTTGATATTATCAATTTGTTTATTATCATCTATAATAACTAAAAGTTCTATATATACCTCATCCTGCATTTCCCTCTTTACCCTTATTTGCTTTTTAGGAATAGGTATAATATTCGCAATAGGATCATTCTTAGAATTAACTATTTCCCCCATTGGGTTTATTCTATAATTTTCCTTTAACAAAATAGTCTCAACTTGATTTCTATTCATTTTCAATTACCTCGTAACTTGCTGGAGTAGTTGTAATTTCTATAAATCCAAATTTTTCATTAGTCTCTTCTTCAAATAAAAATTGGTTTAATTGCTTTATCAAATCAATACATGCTTGATAGTTACCTTTTGCAACTAAAGCTATAAATATCTCTACATTTTGTCCAACGTCTTTACATTCTTGTATTTCTAACTTACACATTTCCATCTCACCAAATTTTTGAAGACTTTTGAATATCCTTAAATTCTTAGCTACTACCTTTGCATTTACTAATATCTTTGTTTCTTTTCTTTTAATCATTAATATATCATCCTTTCATTTGTGCCCGTATTGCCCTTATTTTTTTATTAATAAATATAATTTTAAAAATTACTCCAATAGATTTTTATTAATTATTAATTTACTTTCTTGGGCTTTACGGGCTTTTTGATATTTGTTGCTTACTACATCTTTATCTTAACTTAAATTAAAAAAATCTATATCAAGCAAATGTAAACCTTTGCTAAAGTTTTTTATAAAAAAAATAAGAAAATATTCAATATAATATAAATATTTTCTTATTTTTAATTTATTTTAAATTAGATTTTTTTAAATCATCAACAATTTTTTCTTTATGATATTTATTTAGTTCATGTATTATCCTACTATATAATTTAACATCCTCACTAGTATAGTCTTTCTTTATTTTATAATTATTTTTAAAATCTCTTCTTGTACCATTTTCATTATATATTTTCTTAAATTCTTCAATATCACTTTCTTCAAAAAGCCCTAAATATGTAATATCTTCTCCTAGTTTTTTTAATCTTTCTTTTATAGCCAAAACTAATTTTTTATTATTTACCTGATTTTTTTCATAATATTCAATTCCATTTTCAATATATTCTATATTTGCAAGATCCCAGCTAATTACATCTAATATTTTTTTTATACTTTTCTTTATTAAATCCATAATAATAACTGATTCTGATTCAAATTGCTTAATAGAATAATTTGACGTTTTATCTATTGCATTACATAACTTATCGGCTAAGCTCTCTCTTATAGTTAATACTGGATTAGGTGTTAAATAATATATTGAATAAATAATATACTTTATCTTTTCTTCATTAGTAGCTAATTTGCCTATATTTTTAAATATAACTTTTCTTAGTTCGTACTCCTGTCTTTTTTCCAACTTATAATAATAAATATTTTTAAATTCTTCTTCCATATTCTCTATATCAGTATTTAATAATGTATATAATTCATTATAATTCTTATCAGTCATTATATCGGTTTTATTATTTCTAATCTTTTTGTAAGCCTTCTCTGCTTCTTTAGCTTTTTCTATGTTATCCAATTTAGCTCTCCACATAATATTTAATACTTTCATTTCTTTAATACTATGTATTTTTATTTTTTTACCTTCATAATTCTTCCTCTTAGATATTTTTATTCCTGCTAATTTTAATACTTCTTTGTCAATAGTTGCATTAGAAAAATCTGTTGTTAACTTCTCATAAAATTTTACAAAATCATCACATCCATCTAATATCTTTGGATTATTATAAATCTCATCATAATCCATTTCTTCAATATCCTCTTCTAAAAATTCATATATTCTTGCAGCTGTTTGTTTTAAGTTTACTTCTCCTGTTTTATAAACTTTTAAATATGCTATAATATAGAACTTTAAAAACTTCTCTATCTCCTTAAAATACCCTTTATCAATATAACCATTATACTGAACTTCATTGTACCTTCGCATACCTTCAATATATTTGTATATATTCCTACATCTAAAATGATTTTCTTCATTTAAAAAATTATCAAACTTGAAAAAGTCTAGTACTCTTACATTGTTAGTCTGTGCTTCTATATATTTTTGTAACTCTTCTTTTTCTATTTTCATATCTATAATTCTCCTTAAAAGTTTCAAAAAAATATTTTATTAGGTAGTATAGGTGGATGCTAGTTTTAAAACTCCCATCCCCCCTTATCCCCTAAATATTATAACTTTAAATTTTATGAAAATATATTTATATTTCCTAATTATTAATATGTGCGTAATAGTATTCTTGTCCATCTTCAGATGTGAACATTACCTCTGGCTCTATACCTAATACCTCTTCATATTCATCATAATTAGTAACTATTTCTCTTGCTACCTCTTCAATGGTTATCCCTTCCAAAAAGTAATCTATAATAGTATCTTTATCAAATAACCTATCTATTTCATATGGTGAACTAAGTATTCCATCAATTTCATCACTAACATATTCTCTTAGATCTTGTAACTTGGAATACATAATAATATCATCAAATTTTGAATATCCTCTATACTCTATTTCCTCATATATTGATTTTGCTTCTATTATATTAATTTCTTTTATATTATCTTTTATAAAGAAATATAATTGAATTACATTACTATCAATTTCACCTCCCAACTCATCTATTAAATTTATAGTTACATCTAAATTACTCATTAAAATTGATTTTATTTCTTTATTATCCACCCTTTCAACTAAAATTTCTAACTTCTCTATTGTTTCTTTATTAATATTATTATATTTTTGAATCAACTTTGTTAAATCTTTCATAAAAAACTTACTTAAAATATTTGATTCACATTCTAACACAACTGCCTCACCTTTCTTATCTGAAAAATTTATAATATATATACTTATTTTTTATTAGTTTCAATCCCTGCTGCTATTACAGTTAATACTGTTCCTAAAATCTTAATTATATTTACTAAATCCATATCTTTTTCTCCTCAACTTTCCTTATTTAATTAATATTCATCTGATAGTAACAATTTACTGTACTCTACTGAATCTATTGCATATATTTTAACTTGACCTTGAAAATCTAATTCCTCTGCATTAACTCTAATGTTTGACTTATAGGTTGGCACTTCTTGTGTATGTTCTACATCAATAACATTTCCAACTCTACTCAACTTAAAAACTTGTAAATAATCCTTTTCTATTTTTAAATCATCAACTAAATTCCATAACAATATTTGTAATGATAAATCTATTTTTTCATTTACTCCTCTTGTTATATATCTATTTTCTTTAGCAAACATACTAAATATCTCCTCTCTCTTTAAAACTGTAATAAGTACTATTTGAACCAACAATAATATGATCAATAAGATCTATACCCAATATTTTTCCAGATTCTTTTAGTCTTTCTGTTATATTAATATCCTCCTTACTAGGCGTAACATCTCCAGAAGGATGATTATGATAAATTATTATTGACGCTGAATTACTTAATATAGCAACCTTAAACACTTCTCTTGGATGTACTATAGAAGAATTTAAACTTCCTATACTAACTGTATTAATAGATGTTGGTTGATTCTTATTATCTAAACAAACCAGTATAAGTTTTTCTCTATCACTATCTATTAAAAACTCTTTTCCTAATTCAAAAGCATCCTTAGGATTTGAAACTTTTCTTGGTTCATACAAAATTGAACCTTCCTTTATAAGCTTTACCGATACTAAATTAACTCTTTTTGATACCTTTTTACTTTCCATATATTTTCTTAACTTCCTCATTAATTTTAATTTTAAATTTACCCTTTTTAATAATTCCAACACATAGTAAATATCTCATAAATCCTCCTAAAATAATAAAGACGTAATTATCATTAATACTAATAATTACGTCTTACTTTTCATTAATCAAACTCTTTAATTGTGTTATAAACTTCTTACTAAATAAGTTATCTTCTATAGCTTTCTTTAATAGCTGTAGAAACAATTCTTCTTGAAGATCTAGTGGTCTTACTAATAACTTCATACCATATCGCTGTTGATCTTTATAAACACTAAATCTTAACTCCTCTCTATTTCCCTGTGGTTTAACTATAATTTTTTCTAATGCATAAGTATACTCTTCATCAGCAATTATACTTTGTGAAATTAATGAACAATACTTAGTTTCCTTAATAGATTTCTTTGCCACCTCTCCACCTCCTACTATTCTACTAGAATATCAATTAACTCTTTAGTAGTAACTACAACTATTGCATAATCTGAAGACAAAATAAAAAGAGATAAACAATACTGCTTACCTCCTTCGCATTCAATATCATCAACATATTCTGCAATAATATCTTTTAATATATTTTCTTTTACTTCACTAACATCATCCTTAGTTTCTAGTACTAATACATATCCACCTAAATCTGTATCAATATTTCTTTCTGCTCCATAGCTATCATCTAAGATATTTAGTTGATCTTCAATAGCACTTATTACATTAACTTCTACATCCATTCCAATTAAGTCACTTATTTTACTAATCTTTCTCATTGATATTACCTCCTTCTATATTAACCTACAAAAATTATCTAGTATAGATATCCTTTCATTATAATAATATATATTTTAAATTTTACTTGATACAAAATTAAATATTTTATAAAATGACCTATTTTAAAACAGAAATATTTTATTATTATATGCTAAAATATTTTATATGATAGATGTTAGTAATATATATAATCTTTTTCCAACTGAAACCTTATACGGAGAATATCTATATAAAATAAGGCTCTCAAAGATACTTTCTTGCCCTTATTGTTATTCTAATAGAATTACAAAATATAAATCTATTTTCCATTGTAATTTATGTAATAGTAAATTCTCTATCACAACTAATACAATTATGCATAAGAGTAAATTAGATTACAGAAAATGGCTTGTTTCTATCTACTTATTTATATTTGATGAAAATATTAGTTATAGGAGGTTATCAAAAATTATTAATGTTAATAAGAATACAGCTTATGATATTTTAAAAAAGCTTACTTATCTATATAGCAACTTTAAAATTGATATCATTAAACTAACTAACACAACTCTTTCTGATGAAGAGATATTAAGTAATATTCTGCTTATTAAAATTAAATAAAATACTAATAAAAAGGGATGGTGTAACTTTGGAAACATTTGAAGATCAAATATTAAAAGCCACGCACTTCGGAATAATAAAAATTGGCGAAAAAGAATTAAATTGTGCTGTTTTAGAAAACGGTTCTAGAATTATTAGTAAAAGTACCGTTTTTAAAGCATTTGGTAGAACGAAACGAGGAAGAAAAAAAGATGAAATACGCGTTCCTTCAAAACCTAATCTTCCTAGCTTTATAGATGCAAAAAACCTTTCTATATATATAACTCCTGAACTAGAAGATATGTTAATTAACCCTATTAAATATAAAACAAAAAATGGTAGAATTGTTGAAGGTTTTTCAGCTGAAATAATTCCCCTTCTTTGTGATGTATATCTACAAGCAAGAATTGATGGTGTACTTACCACTCAACAACAAAGTTTAGCATTGGCCAGTGAAATACTAGTACGAAGTTTATCCAAAATAGGTATTGTTGCTTTAGTCGATGAAGCTACTGGTTATCAATACGAAAGAGATCGTGATGAACTTCAAAAAATACTATCACTATATATCTCTAAAGAGTTATTACCTTGGACAAAACGATTTCCTGATGAGTTTTACAAGCAAATGTTTAGACTTAAAAATTGGACTTATCCTAGACCTAATTCAAAGAGACCTGGTATTGTTGGTACTTATACAAATAAATATGTATATGATTTATTACCTCCTGGTGTAAAAGATGAGCTACAGAAAGTCAATCCTACAATTAAACCTGGTCAAAGAAAGTATAAACACCATCAATTTTTAACTGAAGATATTGGAAATGATCATTTAAAAAATCATTTACTAAAAGTAATCACATTAATGCAAGCTTCTAAAGATTGGAAAGATTTTAATATCCTTTTTAATAGAGCTTTTAATTTACCTGAACAAATAGAGATTGATTATGAAGATTAAAATATTAATTAATAAATAAGGGCAAAAGAGTCTGTCAATATTTTTGTGTAAACTTTAGAAAATTTAGTTTTATTTTATAGGTTGGAGAGTTTAATATAACA
>NZ_JBNOOE010000022.1:0-52896 GCF_050585265.1 Clostridium nigeriense
TAGTCTGTGTTCCCTCCATAATTGATAATTTATTATATCATTTTCTGAAGTTTACACAGACTATTTTACACTCTCGAGCAAAATAGAAATCTTACGCCTCTATTTTGCTCCCTTCTTATCTATATATTATACTCTGCGTCACACTATCATATTTATAATTTATAACTTGTCCATTTATTATTAGCTTTATAGCTTCTTCTATAACTTCTAAAGGAGCTATAAACCACTCTCTAGGTTTATGTTTATCTCCATCCTTATCTGTTATTTCAATATCTAAACATGATTGTCCAAAAAAATTATGCAACAAAGTTTCGAGCTTACTTACATTCATATTGTAACACTTAAATACTGTTATTATTTTAACTGGAGCCATAAGATATGTTGGTTCGCTCTCAGCTCCTTTTATTCTCTCTTCAACTGTAGTAGTTGAAAATCCAATTTTATATAGATTATTAATACTAGAAATATTTTCGTCTTCACTTTTTGATTTAAGTATATATATATACCCAGCCTCTTTATCCTCTTCTGTTACATTATTAAATTTATCAAAAAGTTCCTTCTTTAAGTTTATGTCGCTGTCAGTAATCCTTCTACCATCCTTATATAATTCAGCACCTAAAGACCTCATTAACATATCAGATTCAGTACCATTTTCAAATATACATCTTAATCTTGCATTTTTTACTCCATTTTCGATTGTAGTTTCTCCAACTTTATCAACATATAGTAACACGCCTTTTAATACAAAGAAATGTCCTTCTTCTACTTGTTGTCCATTTTTAAACTTTATTAATTTTCTTCTACCTTCTTTTAAATCTCTTTGGCATTGCTTTAATAGTCCTTCATACTTACCAAATTCCTTACATATCTTTCTACTTGCTATATAATCAGGCATTGTAGTTCTCTTAGGTAAACTTTCAACATCAAAAATATTATCATTAATATCATCGAAAATATTAAAACTATCATTATTAAAAATATCATTTATAGATTTCACTTCCACTGTATTAGTTAATTTTAATAAGTTATGTTCATCATAATTCTTTAGAATCTCACTCTTTTCTTTATCATCCCTTATGCTCGATAATCTAAAAAAAAGTTTTGTTTCTATAATATTAGTTGATTTTTCTGGCTCTCTTCCATTAGCCTCATAAAATCTATTTATTTCATTAAATGATTCTATTAGTTGTGAATTTTCAGATACATAAGTTGCTTTCTTTTCCTTAACTGTTAATATGCCAAAAGGATCATCATCAAATATTTCTAATAATTTATCAAGATTTTTATTATCCATTTCTACTCATCTTCCTCTTTAACTCTTTTAAAAATACTATTGCCTCTGCCATTCTTTTTTCCAAGGGATCTAATGATTCAATATTAGGTTGTCTCTTATTTTTAGTAATAAACTCGTTAATCTTCGGCCATAATATAATAGCTTCTTCTTCTGTCATTTGTATTCTTGTAGCATCAATAGTATCTTTAATTAATTTTAATACATGAGTAGTAACTGACTTTGATAATATTTCAAACGCTCTTTGAAATGGATTTACTCTATCAATTAAATTAATATGCAAGTCATCAATGTTAACAAATTGATTTGCCATTTTAATAAATCTTTTATCTCCAATTTCCTTAAACTCACTATTCTTTACAACAGAATCAGCTACTACATACTGACGTACTTGATCAACCTCATCATCTGAAAGTTCAGGATATTTTATTTGTATAATCTTTGGTATTAAAACTTTATTTATAACCTCTGGATCCACATTACCAGGCATAGCCTTCAACATTTGATCATCTTGTAAAATTTTTGCCTTTAAATCATTTAAATCATTTTCTATTATATCTTTTACCCTAGCAGATGAAGGTTTCTTTAGTCCACCTATCTTTATCTCACCTGGCTTAGATTCTGTATCTTCTGGGTACTTAGGTTTAAATTTAAAATTTGGAGCTAATACTTGCTCCATTAATAGCGAAGCTGTAATAGCTTTCAACATATTATTTACAGATAGTTTCACTAAATCGTCATCAGCATCAGGTTGAGCTATTAAATTAGTAAATTGTGCATGACTCTTATTATAACTATCTCTTGTACATCTTCCAATAATCTGAATAATTTCTGTTAATGATCCTCTATATCCAACCGTTAATGCATGTTCACAATATGGCCAATCAAATCCTTCTTTTGCCATTCCTAATGCAATAATAATATCTAAATCATCAGCTTCTTTAATATTTCTTAAGTAATTAACTACTTTCTCTCTTTCCTTAGGTCTATCTTCTACTAAATCAGCAACTTTTATAATTTTATTGTCTGAATATCTTTTAACATATAGAATACCTGTATCTTTATCTTGATACTCAAGTTCCCCTATAGAATCTAATATTAAATCTACCTCATTGTGTTTATCTTTAGTAGATTCCCCTGAATTAACATTTGGTATATGAATAATAGTCTTTTTGCTAGTATCTAATACCTCTGGAATTGCTGAAGTATATCTCCCTTGATAAAAGTGATATCCTATTCCTAAAGATTTAAGATACTTATATCCATTTAGCTGCTCATAATAATTGTAAGTAACCTTTGTAAACTTCTCCTCATCTTCTGGTAAAAGTACTGGAACACTATCTCCTCTAAAATAAGAACCTGTCATGGCTACTACATGAGCATTGGAGTTATTAATTATAGATTTTAATAATCCTCCTATCTTATTTTCACCATCAGAAGATACATGATGGAACTCATCAATTGCAAGAAGTGTATCATTAAACTCACTTACATCTAATTCTTCAAATGCAAATCTCAAAGTCGAATGAGTACATATTAGAATTTTCTCACTACTCAAAAAAAATTCCTTAAAAGCCTTTACTTTGCTCTTTTCTCCTCCTGGAGTACATAGATTATACCTTTCACTTGGAGTCCAATCACTAAAGAATCCATAATCAGTTAAATTTGTTGCACAGAAAGAGCTTCCTATTGCTCTTTCTGGAACTGCTACAATTACTTTTTTTATAGTTTGATTTATTAACTTATCTAATGCAATAAACATTAAAGCTCTAGATTTCCCTGATGCAGGAGGAGATTTTAAAAGTAAATACTGAGCATTTCTTGCTTTAAATGCTCTCTCCTGCATCTCTCTCATTCCATATACATTAGTTTGTGTACTTTTCTCACTTTGTTCATATTTAACCTCAATCAAATTTTCCACTTAAATCGTCCCCCTTTTTATATCATTTCTTCATATAAACTAAATAAACACTCTAATCTATCCTCATCTGATTTAAATTCCCTACTACGATAACATCTTTCAATAACTAAATCTAAATTCCTATGAGCCTCTTTTAATCCTATTGGCATATCCTCCGGGTTATATAATTGAGCTAAGCTCTTTTCAAAATTCTTTTCTCTTTCCTCTATAATTTTCATCACATATTCCCTAATAATATTTTTCTTATTTTGAGATATATTAGGAAAAGGAAATGTATTATAACATATATCCGCTGAATATCTATAATCAGTCTTTATTTTGCCTCCGACAGTTTTCACCCATATCATATGCATTGATGACATTAGAATTCCTAAAATCCAAATTTCATTAGTTTCTATTGACATACATGAATCACTTATTATATCATCTGCTGTATATAAATTCATTGGTATATATTCTCTTCTTTCTGATGAATGTCTAGGAATTGCTATATAATTAGTTCTAGGTTGTCTTATCTCTCCAAATAATTGTGGGTATTTAGCTAATTTTCTTGTTGCTTCTCTTGTACTTTTCAATCTGTATTCTCTAACATTATTTACTCTTATTTTAAATTCATCTATCTCATCAATAATATTTTCATCCTCTATATCTTTTAACCAAATACACCATCTTTGTTGATTTTGAGTAATTTCTTTGGCTCCTATCAACCTTTTAATGTATTTTTTAGCTAATGGATTATTTGATATTATATCATTACGCTCTTCTGTTGATAATATTAAGTTATTACCATCATTAGGCATACTTCCAAAACTTATTGTTGGTAAACCTGATATTGATTTTTTTGATTTTGTAATTACTAAGCTTTTTCCTGGTATTAAATATGGATTAATATTTTTAACCTCTTGAACTACACCATTAGTAAAGATTTTTTTATCTGAATTAATATTATTATTATCAAGTCCAATTATTACACATATAACTTCTGCATTACTTTTAGCATTATTTTTCCATTTAAAAGAAGTATATGCAAAGTTAATGCATACATTTAATTCAAAAACTTTAGGCCATAATATTTCAACTTGCTCTCCTTGACAAATAGAATTAGTTGAAACAAAAGCCGCCTTTGAATTATGGCCTTTAATATATACACTCGCCTTATATATCCAGCATGCAATATAATCTAGATTGTTACTCTTCTTCATATTATTAAATACTATATTTACATCATTCTTTTGTTCTCCACTCTGTAAACGCGCCCCTAAATATGGTGGATTTCCTAATAAATACACTTCAGAATTATCATTAATTGGACATATATCCTTCCATTCTACACGCAATGAATTTGCATTAACAATTTTTGCTTCTTCAACTATAGGGAATACATTTTTGCTTACACCAAATTTTTTATTGAACTTTACTTCCATCTTCTGCTCCATTAACCATAAAGATAACTTGGCAATTTCATGAGCAAAATCATCTAATTCTATACCATAAAATTGGTCTAATGAAATATTAGTAGCATTTGAATATATTTGAGGATCTATCTCATTAATTCTCTGAATAACTTTCATTTCTAGATCACGTAATTCTCTATATGCTATTAGTAAGAAATTTCCTGATCCACAAGCTGGATCGAAAATTTTAATTTTAGATAATCTATTCAATAAGACTTTTAATTTTATTGAATCATTCTTTAATTTCTCAAACTCATTTTGTAAATCATCTAAAAACAATGGTTTTATCACTTTTAAAATGTTAGTTACAGATGTATAATGCATCCCTAAATTACTTCTATCATCTGGATTAACTATAGCTTGAATCATACTTCCAAAAATATCTGGATTTACATCAGACCATTCTAACTTTCCACTTTCTATCAATGCTTTTCTGGACTTTATTGTAAAATTTAATTTTATATGCTTATCTTTAAATAAAGTGCCTCCCACATATGGGAACTTTTTTAAGTATTCAGGATAATTAGCTTTATTCTTAGTATTTAAAGCTTCAAATATTTTCTCCAAAAACACATTCAAATCACTTCCATCAGACTGTGTATAAGATTCTATCGAATTAGTAAATAGTTTACTTTCAAACAATCCGGTATCTTCTGCAAAAAAACAAAATAATATACGAGCCCAAAAAATATTTAATTGATGAACTTGATTATTTGATTTAAATCCATTATCTTTTTTTACTTCATCATACATTTTAGCCATTTTTTCTGCTGCTTTTATATCTGCCTGATTTTCAAACTCTTGACTAGCTTTCTCCATTCCAGCCCATGGTAGGAAAAAGGTATAATATCTATTTATTTCATTAATATTAATATCTAAAGTATCCTTTACCTTAGTATCTAATACTATTAACTCATCATAATCTGTTACTATAATAAATCTTGGTTCATTTTTTAAAATTACTTCATCATTTGTAACATCTAAAAACACCTTGTAAATATCCTGATCTTTACATTCTTTAAAAAATAATTTCTTTTTCCACAGTATTTCCCCTGCATTCTTAGAAATATTTGTACTTCCATTTTGTAATCTTGTTATAGAAGCTTTAGGTACTCCATAACATTTTAATAATTCATATATAAAAATATCTCTTATTAATTCGAATTCATTTTCTATAACATATGCTAATTTATTAATATTTTTTTCTATATCAATTAAATTCATAAACTTCTCCCTCATATCTAACATTATCACTTTTATTATACCTTATTTTTTTTATCTTAAATACTACTTTATATTACACACTTACAATTTCTTACACATTTCTTATCTAAAAAATAAAAAACCTCGACAACACATTTCTGTATTGTCGAGGTTTTCATGGTGGAGGCGAGGGGTCATGTGCATCCATAATTTCTTAATGGCACTGACTATATCTTAGTGTAAAATATCTTTACACTCTTGGCGTATTATAGAAGCTCAATATAGTTTATGTCTTCTATCCTAGTATTCCATAGCTTTTGCTTTAGGAACCTATAAGTCGATACGAGGCTGTTGAATTTCTTCACATACCTCTCGGTATTGTCGTTAGCATTACCTATTACGAGTTCACCGATAAAGCCAAGTTATCACTTATGAATCACTTCATAAGGCGACTCATCTTACGAATCGAACCCCTGTCCGAAAGTAGACCAATCTGACTTTCTACGAGCGTAGTTTGTGACTAAAATTTCGGTCCTTAGTTCGCTCACAAACAAACTCCTAATTCCCTAGCTTCATAAATACCCCTTTAGCTCAAAGCTTTGCTAAACTTCGTTTCCCACTTTAATGACACCAGTGATCCAGAGCGTGGGCACCCTGGGCTGATGAGCGGCTATATTAAGCTGCTAATGCAAAATTGTCTTCTGCGTTTATCTTTAATGCATACTTTATTATCGAGGTGACATGCTTGCCTCGGCTCGCTTATCAAACCCATCTTACCCCCGTCGAAGCCAAAACGCCCCCAGGTTAAAAATTAGTTTAACGCGAATATTCAATTTTCATTCTGTGTTGTAATTATATATTATAAAAATTTTTCTGTCAACAATCTTAAATATTGCATTTTATCTATATTTTTCTTTTTAAATAGATAGATAGGATATATCTAATTTAATTCTTTTAATTTCTTAAATTTAGATATATTTAATCCTATTTTCTCTGATTGTTCATAATTATGTTATAATTCTAAAGTAATATTTTTAATTTCATGATTTTATAGATTAAATCCTTATAAAAATATTTAATCATGAATTTATTTATTAACATTATTACATACTTATAACAAATGGAAGGAGTTTAAAAGTTGAAGAAAAAAACTAAAGAAACTGTGATTATAGGCATTGGTCTTGTAGTATTATCATTACTATTACATTATGCTCATTATTTAATATTTAAAGATGCTCATCACACATTAATATTTTTATTTGCTGATATAGCTTTTATCCCAATGGAGGTATTCTTTACAACACTTATTATTGATAGGCTACTTGAAAAAAGAGAGAAAAATCATTTCCTAGAAAAACTTAATATGATGATAGGTCTATTCTATACTGAAATAGGAAGAGCTATCCTTACTGAATTTGTTAAAGGTGATGAAAATATAGGTGAACTTATAAATTCAAATATTTGTGCAAGTAATTGGGATGATAATTCTTGTAAGAAACTTAAAAATGAAATAAAAAATCGTAAATTTAATTTGAATATAACTAAAATAAATATAGATACTATAAAAAACATCCTATCAAAAAATAGAGATTTCTTAATGAACTTAATAATTAATGAAAATATTCATGAACATGAAGAATTTACAGATATGCTTATGGCTTTATTACATGTTAAAGAAGAAATTGAAGCTAGATACTGTGATAAAATTCAACCTTTTGAATTAGATCATTTGGCTAGTGATATGGCTATAGCATATAAATATTTAGCACTTGAATGGTGTGAATACATGAATTATTTAAATAAGAATTATCCAAGACTTTTTGTAAGAGCTTTAATTGATAATCCATTTGATGATAGAGATAAAAAAGAAAAAGATAAAATTTATCTAGTTAAATAATATTTAAAACATATTTCTTATAATAGTAGATTAATTTATATTCAAATCTGCTTAATTATACATAATTTAAAGTTATTATCAGCTATTTTTGTTATATTCAAAATACAAAAAGTACATTGAAGATTGAGCTAGCCTTCAATGTACTTTTATAAATTAACTTTTTAATTGTCTTTATCAGCTGGATATACTACTCCTACTTGTTTCCTTGCTTCTTCAATTACTTCAATAATATCTCTTGATACCTTTAATGAATTAATCTTAGATTCTCTTTCTCCAGATTTAATTAAGTTTACAAATTCCTCTACTTCATAGCACATATTTGCTTCTTTATGTTCTAAGGATAAATCCTCTTCTCTTCCATCTCTATATATTATTTTTACATTATTAAATGTATTAATTCTATCTATTATAATACTTCCTTCTTCTCCTTGTATTTCTGATGGAAGATAAGAATTGCTTATTTTAGAATAAATAACAACACCCTCCATATCATCGTATCCAAAGACAATGCTACCTTCTCCATCTACTCCTGTTTTAAGCATAATTCCATTAGCTTGTACACTATTTGGTTTACCAAATAAATTAACCATAGGAGCTATACAGTAAACCCCTATATCCATAATTGCTCCATTAGACAATTCATTTTTAAAGGCATTTAATACTTCTCCAGCCTTATACTTATCATATCTTGATGAATATTGACAGTAGCTTGCAAAGTATTTTCTAACCTTTCCTATCTTATATAAATTATCTCTTACTACTTTAAAATTAGGTAAAAGTGTAGTTTTCATTGCTTCCATAAGAACAGCATCATTTTCTTTTGCAGCATTTATCATTTCATCAACTTCTTTAGTATTTGAAGCAAAGGCTTTTTCTCCTAATACATGTTTCTTGTTATTTAAAAATAATACTGCTTGGCTAGCATGTAGTGCATTAGGTGATGCTATATAAACTGCATCTATTAAATCACTTTTTGCCATTTCCTCTAAAGAAGTAAAAGTATGTTCAATTTCATGCTTTGCTGCATACTCTTTAGCTCTCTCTTCACTTCTAGAATAAATAGCAGCAATCTTAGCATCTTTTACTTCTTTTGCCCCTTCAATTAGTCTATCTGTAATAAAATTACTTCCTATAACCCCTATTCTAATCATAATTGCTCTCCTTTTTATAAAATTAATATACTTTAATTATAACATATACTACTATTACTTAACTCCAAAAATCACCAAAGAATTTTCCTTATAATATTGCACATACTAATAATATTCTAAATTGGATTATTAGTATAAGAATTTCTATAAATTTATCTAAGGAGGATTTTTTATGAAAAGATTAATGCCTTTATTATCAAGATTTTTCATCTACATTTTTCTTGTAAGTAACTTTATTTACTTTATATCTACAACTAAAAACACTAATTCTCCATATTCTGAATTATTTACAAAACATTATAAATCAATTTATTCTGATGATATTACTGCAAATGTTGGTACATTTATAACTGACAAAAATGAAAATATTGAGGAAAGTATAGCAAATTTTTTTCAAGATCTCTTTGCTATAAGAAATGAAGCTTTCTTAAATGGTAATGTAGAAAAACTTTATAAATTTTATGATACTAATCAAACTTTTAGTGCCTATTCTTTAAAATATGAATTTAAGAGAATTGCTTTTTTAAGAGATTGGGCTAATGTAAAAAATATAACCTTTAAAAATATTCAATCCACTTCAAATATTAAGGATTTAAAGGTAAGTAATGAAACTTATAATTTAACCTTAGGAGAAGTATATAAATTAAATTATTTTTATAATAATAATCCAGAAAAAATTAATACCTTTGAAATAGAATTAATTCATACAATAGAGCTTAAAGATACCGGTGATACCTTTATTGTAAATAAAGATTACTATGAAGATTATTTTAAAAATTATCTTAGTGATTATGACTTTGATTTAACTGAAAAGAACCTTCCTTTAAGTAAAGAGAATGTAAGAACCTTTACTTTTAATATAAAATAAATTTTACTACATATATAATTATTACAAATAAGCAATATAAAAAAGCTTAAACAAAGTATAAAGCTTAATTCTTTACACTTTGTTTAAGCATTTTTTTATTTCCCAATAATTATAATACATCATTTAATGTATATTTAGAAAACTCATGAAGAAATGCATCTAGGGAATCTCTCATTATTCCTTTGATTTTACATTCAGAACCTATGTACGGACAACAATTTGCCCTATTAAAACACTGTGCTATGTTTAAATTATCTTCAGTTATTTTAATAACCTCTCCTAAGTTTATATCTTGAGGATCTAAACCTAACTTTAAACCACCTGTTCTACCTTTCATAGAAATGATCAAGTCAGTCTTGGCTAACTTATGTATTATCTTCTTTAAATGATGTTCTGATATTTCTAATTTTTTCGCTAACTCTTCTACAGTACAAAGTTTATCTCTATTTTCTGCTAAATATACTAATGCTCTAAAAGAGTAATCAGTAAATTTGGATAAATACATGGAAACCCCTCTCTTTCGTGTTATGTTCAATTTATTGAAATTAGATTTGTCTGAATATTAAATACATAATTTATATTTTCTTATGCAAATATACTCTCTTCAAAATTATACTATAAAACATCATATAATTCCTTAAAAAAATATATTATTTTTACAGATTTTTAATATTTACAAAAAATTTAATATTTATGTTAATTGTTTTCACAATTAAAAATAATTAAGGGATACCTAAAACAAAATCTATATTGTTTTAGGTATCCCTTTAAATATATTATTTACTTAAATATTCATCTATAGCCGCTGCTGCTTTTTTACCAGCTCCCATAGCTAAAATAACTGTTGCAGCTCCTGTTACAGCATCTCCACCAGCATAAACACCCTCTTTTGTAGTTAAACCATTATCATCAGCAATTATACATTTCCACTTGTTAGTTTCAAGTCCCTTTGTTGTTGATGAAATTAATGGATTTGGAGATGTTCCAAGAGACATAATAACTGTATCAACATCCATAATATATTCTGAGCCTTCTTTAACTACTGGTTTTCTTCTTCCAGATTCATCTGGTTCTCCTAGTTCCATTTCAACGCATTTCATTCCTTTAACCCAACCATTTTCATCTACTAAAATTTCTGTTGGATTAGTTAGTACGTCAAAAATAACTCCCTCTTCCTTAGCATGATGTACTTCTTCAAGTCTTGCAGGAAGCTCAGATTCACTTCTTCTATATACTATATGAGTTTCAGACCCTAATCTTAGTGCAGTTCTTGCTGCATCCATAGCAACATTTCCTCCACCAACTACTGCAACCCTTTTACCAACTTTAACTGGAGTATGGTATTCTTCTTTAAATGCTTTCATTAAATTAACTCTTGTTAAAAATTCATTTGCAGACAAAACTCCATTTGCATTTTCACCTTTTATACCCATAAACTTTGGAAGGCCTGCTCCTGATCCTATAAATACAGCTTTAAAATCTTCTGATTCCATAAGTTCATCTATAGTTATTGTTCTACCTATAATTACATTAGTTTCTATTTTAACTCCTAGCTTTTTAATATTTTCAATTTCAGCTTTTACAACATCATCCTTAGGTAGTCTAAATTCAGGAATACCATATACTAAAACTCCCCCTGGTTCATGTAAAGCTTCAAATATAGTTACATCATAACCTTTTTTAGCTAAATCTCCAGCACAAGTTAACCCTGCAGGGCCACTACCAATAACTGCTACTTTTATATTCTTTAATTCTTCTCTTTCTGAAAGGTCAACATTATTTTCTCTTGACCAGTCTGCTATAAATCTTTCTAGCTTTCCTATAGATACAGGCTCACCTTTTATTCCTAATACACATCTACCTTCGCATTGGCTTTCTTGTGGACAAACTCTTCCACAAACTGCTGGTAATGCGCTATATTTTGCAACTTCTTTTGCTGCTTCTTCAAATTCACCTTTTTTCATATATGCAACAAAGCCTGGAATATCAATAGATACAGGACATCCTTCTACACATTTAGGATTTTTACATCCTAAACATCTATTAGATTCTTTTATAGCTTCTTCATCTAAATATCCAAGACATACTTCTTCAAAGTTTTTCGCTCTTACTTCTGGAGCTTGTTCTGCTACTGGTACTCTTTTCATTCTATCTTGTACTTGTGTACTCATAACTAATCCACCTTACAACCACAACCACCATGATTGTGAGTATCCCCTTCTTCTATTTTTAACTGTGTTCTACCTTCCTCAGTCTTATACATAGATTGTCTTCTCATAGATTCATCAAAATCTACAAGATGTCCATCAAATTCTGGCCCATCAACACAAGCAAATTTAACTTTTCCGCCAACAGTAACTCTACATGCACCACACATACCTGTTCCATCTACCATTATTGGATTTAAGCTTACTGTAGTTTGGATATTAAGCTCCTTAGTCAGCATAGCCATAAATTTCATCATTATCATAGGTCCAATTACTATAGCATGATCATATTTATTACCTTTTTCTTGAACTAAATATTTTAAACAATCTGTAACTCTTCCATCAAATCCATAAGTTCCATCATCAGTTGCTATGTATAAGTTTCCAGCAACTTTTTTAAATTCATCTTCTAATATTAATAAGTCTTTAGTTCTGCTACCAACGATTACGTCACAAGAAATTCCATTTTCTTTCATCCACTTAACTTGTGGATATACAGGTGCTGCCCCTACTCCACCTGCTACAAAAATGATATTTTTTTTCTTAAGCTCTTCAATATCTTCGTGGATAAATTCACTAGGTTGTCCTAAAGGTCCCACGAAATCAGCAACATATTCACCAACTTCAAATCCTGCAAGTTCTTTAGTTCCTCTTCCTACAGCTTGGAAAACTATAGTAACAGTACCTTCTTCTTTATTATAATCAGCTATGGTAAGTGGAATTCTCTCACCCTTATCGTCATTTTTAATTATTATAAATTGACCTGGATTAGCTGATCTTGCAACTCTAGGCGCTTCAATATCCATAAGATATATGTTATCAGTAAGCTCCCTCTTTTTAACTATTTTATACATAATCGTCCCCCCTAATTTTTATCTTTCTTAATAATGTTATCACTTTTCGAATTTTCACACAATTGATTAATGTATTTTTTTGTATAAATAACCAAAAAAGGTTATCATAAAAAGAATCTAATTCAGTTTAAGATAACCTTAGAATTGAATTTCTATTTAACAAAACTAATTATTATTAAAAATCAACTTTGGTTCCGTAGAATGTACATTCAAATAATTTTTCCATAGTCTTATCATCAATTTCTCTTGGATTAGATCCAGTACATGCATCTAATACTGCGTTATGAGAAATAAATTCTAAATTTGCCTTAAAGTCTTCTTCTGTTACTCCGTATTCTTTTACTGTGTGAGGAATATTTAATTCTGTATTTAAATCATTTATTAATTCAATTAATGAATCTGTTAATTCTGCGTCTGTTTCTCCCTTTAATTTTAAATCTCTTGCTATATCAGCATATCTATCTTCACATTTAACTCTATTATATTGTATTACATATGGTAAGAATATTGCATTTGCACATCCATGTGGAATATGGAATACAGCACCTGTTTTATGTGCCATTGAGTGAACAATTCCAAGTAAAGCATTTGAGAATGCCATTCCTGCTAAGCATTGTGCTTCGTGCATTAAGTTTCTTGCTTCTTCATCACCTTTAAATGAAGCTATTAAATTTTTTCTAACCATTTCTATAGCCTTCATAGCTAATGGATCTGAGAAGTTTGATCTAAGTGATGCAGTATATGCTTCAATTGCATGTGTTAATGCATCCATTCCAGTATGAGCAACTAATTTAGCTGGCATAGTTTGAGCTAATTCTGGATCTACTATTGCTACATCTGGAGTTATATTAAAATCAGCTAGAGGATATTTAATCTTTGCTTTGTAATCAGTAATAACTGAAAATGCTGTAACTTCAGTAGCTGTACCACTTGTTGATGGAATTGCTACAAATTTAGCTTTTTGTCTAAGTTCTGGTAATCCAAATGGAACAACTGCTTGTTCAAAAGTAAAATCTGGATATTCATAGAAAATCCACATTGCTTTAGCAGCATCTATTGGTGATCCACCACCCATAGCAACTATCCAATCTGGCTCAAAGCTTCTCATTTCTTCTGCACCCTTCATAACTGTTTCTACTGATGGGTCTGGTTCAACTCCTTCAAATAGTTTGACTTCCATTCCAGCTTCCTTTAAGTAGCTTTCTACTTTATCTAGGAATCCAAAACGTTTCATTGAGCCTCCACCAACTACAACAAATGCTCTCTTTCCTTTTAAATCCTTTAATGCTTCTAATGATCCTTTTCCATGATATAAATCTCTTGGTAATGTAAAACGTGCCATAATGACCTCCAATATTATCTAGAATTTATTTTCTTATTTCGATAAATATAATAAGCAAGAGTCATGCCAAAATGTTTTTTATTTAACAATCCTGTTAAATAATTCACTTTTCTTAGTATAATTATATTTATAAAAATATTACTGTCCTAAATTTGAACATCTAATTATATTAATATTGTTAAGTTTTATGACACTGTCTTATTTTTGAGCACTATTAGTTTTTAATTTCTATGTTATACTTCTTTATTTTTAAATATAATGTATTTCTACTTACTCCTAGAGATTTAGCTGTTTTAGTAACATTATAATTATTATATTTTATAGCATTAATAATGGCTTCTTTCTCTATATCTTCTAAATTGAAATTTTCTTCTACTATACTTTTTGATATTACCTCATTATTATTGCTACTTATATTGAATAAATCTTTATTTATATCATCACTATCGTCTAATATTTCAGATGATAGCTCACCATTTAAGTTCACTATATTTTCTATACAATTTTCCAGTTGTCTTATATTACCTGGCCAATTATAGCTTAATAATTTATTTATTAAGTCATTACTTATATCTGGTATTTCTTTTTCTAACTTCATTGATTTCATACCTAAAAAATACTCTATAAGCATTCTTATATCTCCTTTTCTTTCTCTTAAAGGAGGTAATTTTATTGGAATAACACATAATCTATAATATAAATCTTCTCTAAAAGTTCCCTCTTTAATTTCTTTTTTTAGATTTCTATTAGTAGCTGCAATTACCCTCATATCTACTGAAATTTCTTTGCTACCACCTAATCTTGTTACCCTTCCTTCTTGTAACACCCTTAAAAGCTTCACTTGCATATCAAGAGGCATATCCCCTATTTCATCTAAAAATAATGTTCCTCCATTGGCTAATTCTATTTTTCCTATTCTTCCGCCCTTTTTTCCACCAGTAAAAGTTCCATCTTCATATCCAAATAGTTCACTTTCTATAATATTAGCCGGTATTGCTCCACAATTTATTGCTACAAACTTATTGTTTTTTCTAATACTATAATTATGAATAGATTGTGCTAAAACTTCCTTACCTGTTCCACTTTCTCCTTGAATTAAAACTGTAGATGGACTATTAGCTATAACCTTACAATTTGTAATTACATTTTTTATAGCATGACTTTCTCCAATAATATCATTAAAAGTAAAGACTGCTCCTGTGAAGTCAGTTTTCTTATCATTCTCCTTTACTTTAGTCAAAATAGCCACAATTCCAATTACTTTTTCATTATGTTTTATTCCCTTAAGTGTAACTTCTGTCTTATATTTACTATCATGATTTAATTTTATTTCTCTTTTTATTATTTCATTATTATTTGATATTCTATCTACAATGTTTTGAAAATTAGGTATTATATAATTTATATCTTCATTTATTAAATTGTTATTCTTCTTTTCTAAAATTTTAAGTCCTAATTCGTTTATATTTATAATTATCCCATGTGTATCTATAATTATGATTCCTTTGTCTACGTTTTCTATGACAGTTTTCATATAATTATATGTTTGATTTAGTATAAAATTAGTCTTAATTCTAAATAGTTCATTTTCTATTGCAGTTACTCCAAAAATAACTAACCCTAAAGTATGCGGATGTTTCATATTACTTTTCCCAGTTAAATTTAAAGTACCAATTATCTCGCCTTTACTATTATGAATTGGAGCTGCTGAGCAAGTTAAACTCTGAAAAATAGATATATAATGTTCCTTAGCAGTTATCTGAATACATCTATCTTCTGATATTGCTACTGCCATTGCATTAGTTCCTATATTTTTTTCATCCATATAGGCTCCAACTATTAAATTTAATTTTTCTAATTCATCTTTAATTTCTTCAGCACCCTTTATATAAAGAATACATCCATTATTATCTGTTAATGTTATTATAAAGTCTTTATCCTCAACAGCTTCAAAAACATTATCTATATATGGTTTAGATATTTCTATTAATTCCTTGTTTATTTCAAGTACTTTCTTCAATTCATCATTCTTTAATATTATTTTTGAATGATTAATATCTTTATTTACTCCATAACCTTCACTTCTCTTATGAGACTTCTCAATTAATTTACTTTTATTTTGCATAGTCACCCCATACCTCTTATGTTACTTTATATTACAAATATAGTTTACTCCTATATAAGTTACTTTTCCATAAAAAAGAAGTAAAAATAAAAATAGGATAACCTTAATATTACTTTTAAGATTATCCTATTTTTTATTTAATTAATATCTATTAGAATTTTTTAATTCTCTCTCAATATCTCTCTTATGAGCTTTTTCTAACATAGAATCTCTCTTATCGTAGTTTTTCTTACCTCTACATAATCCAAGAGCTACTTTCACCCTACCATTTTTTAAATATAATGATAATGGAATTAATGTATATCCTTGTTGAGATACTAATCCATTAAATCTAGCTATTTCTTGCTTATGAAGTAAAAGCTTTCTTTCTCTTAATGGGTCTACATTAAATATATTTCCTTGCTCATAAGGGCTTATGTGCATATTTTTTATAATAATTTCTCCGTTATCTACATCAGCATAAGAGTCTTTTAAATTACATTTTCCACCTCTTATAGATTTAACCTCAGTTCCAACTAAAGCTATTCCTGCTTCTATAGTTTCTTCAACAAAATAATCATGTCTTGCTTTTCTATTTTCAGCTAATGAATTACTATTTTTCTTTCTTACCATAATCTCACCACACATTTTATTTTTACTTCTTAAGTTAACATTTTCTTAAACATGAACTAAAATTTAAATTTTAATATTTAACTTCACTTATCTTTGATGAGTTTCATTTTAAATTATTCAATATCTTCTTCATCATCTTCTAATAAGGTAGCCTTTATTTCCACTTTTGCCTCTTGTATCTTTTCATTTAGTTTTTCACTTGGTAATATTTCTTCTTTAGACTCTTCTTCTACTAAATCGAAATAAACTTCTCTATTATCTATATCTACTCTAGTACATCTAACCTTTACTTCATCACCTAGTCTATAAACTTTTTTAGTTCTTTCTCCAATTAAGCATAAATGAGCTTCATCATATATATAGTAATCATCATCTAATGCTGTAATATGAATTAAACCTTCTATTGTATTTGGAAGTTCTACAAATAATCCAAAGGAAGTAACAGAAGAAATAATTCCTGAAAACTCTTCTCCAATTCTTTCTTTCATATATTCTGCTTTCTTTAAATCATCTACTTCTCTTTCAGCCTCTTGAGCTAATCTTTCCATTTCAGAAGATTGTTTAGATGCAACTTCTACTATATTAGATAGTTTAATTGTTCTTTTTTCATCTATCTTTCCGTTTAATTGTTCTTTTATTATCCTATGGATTTGTAAATCTGGATATCTTCTTATTGGAGATGTAAAGTGGCAATAATACTTAGCTGCAAGACCAAAGTGTCCTACACATTCTGGTGAATACTTAGCCTGCATCATTGAACGTAATAATAATGTACTAACTACTGTTTCTTCTTTTTTCCCCTTTACTTTGTCTAATATATCTTGAAGAGCTCTTGGATGAGTTTCTTGTCCCCATCTAACTACATATCCTAAATTATATATAAATTCTTTAAACTTTTCTAACTTTTCTTCATCTGGTTCTTCATGAATTCTATATACAAATGGTAAGTTAGTCCAATACATATGTTCTGCAATAGTTTCATTACAAACTAACATAAATTCTTCTATGATTCTATTTGCAATAGCTCTATCATAAGGCTTTATATCTATTGGTTTTCCTAAGTCATTTAATATAATTTTCGATTCTTCAAAATTAAAGTCAATAGCGCCTCTTTTCATTCTCTTTTGACGAAGAATATTACAAAGTTCTTCCATAGCCTTAAAGTCATCAACTAAGTAATCATATCTCTTTATAAGCTCTTCATCATTATTTTCAAGAATTTTTGTAACATCTGTATAAGTCATTCTTTCACTAGTTTTTATTACTGTTTCTTCAATTTCGTGTTGAATAACCTTACCCTTACTATCTATAATCATAAAACAACTTAAAGCTAATCTATCAACTTTAGGATTTAAAGAACAAATTCCATTTGATAGCTTCTTAGGTAACATTGGAATAACTCTATCTATTAAATAAACTGATGTAGCTCTTTTTAATGCTTCTCTATCTAGAGGATTTTTTTCTTTAACATAATGCGATACATCTGCAATATGAACCCCTAGCTTAAACTTTCCATTATCAAGTCTTTCTATAGATACAGCATCATCTAAATCTTTAGCATCCTCTCCATCTATTGTTACCATTCGTAAGTTTCTTAAGTCTACTCTTCTTTCATATTCTTTTTCTGGAATTTCTTCGTCAATATTTTCTGCATAGTTTAGAACTTTATCTGGAAATTCTTCAGGTAATCCATACTTTTTAATAATTGTAAGTATATCTAAACCTCTATCTCCTTTTTTACCTAAGACTTCTTTAACTATTCCTTCTGGGCTTCTTCTCTTATCAGCCCATTTTACGATTTCACAAATTACTAGATCTCCTTCTGTAGCACCATTTCTATCTTTCTTAGATATGAATATATCTTGGTTTAATCTTGAATCTTCAGGTACTACAAATCCAAAGTTTCTACTATCTTCATAGACACCTATTACTTTCTTATTGGCTCTATCTAGTACTTCTTGAACTTCACCTTCACGCTTTTTACCATTAATATCTTCTCTTGTAATTTGAACTAAAACTCTATCTCCATTCATAGCGCCATTCATAGAAGAACTTGGTATAAATACATCTTTTTCTCCTTCAGCATCAGGTATTAAAAATCCAAATCCTTTTTGATGAACTTCAAGTTTACCTGAAACTAATCCAAGTCTTTCTGGTACTCCGAACTTGTCTTTTTTAGTCCTAACTATTAAGCCTTCTTTTTCCATAGATTTCAATACTTTTTTAAAAGACTTATATTCATCTGGATTTATATCAAATACAGCCACTAACTCTTGTATATCCATTGGCCTATATGCTTCTTCTCTCATAAAACTTAATAAAGTTTGTTTTATTCCCATCTATCTCACTTCCTTCTTTTATCTTATATAATTTAGCATTCTATATCTTATTAAAATATTTAATATTACTTCTATATTTTGCCCCATTTAAGTCATAATAAACACCTTTTAGTTATCTTAAACAGTATTCTGCCAATACTCTTTGCAGTTCATAAACGTTAAGACTACTATTAAATTGCTTTTGAATAGGAAGAGCCGTTCCAGAAATCCATATTTTTAGTTCTGCATCTAAATCAAAATGACCAGCTGTTTCTATACTAAAATGTGTAATTGATTTATATGGTATAGAATGATATTCTGTCTTCTTACCTGTTACCCCTTGCTTATCTACTAATATAAGTCTCTTATCTGTAAATATAAACATATCTCGTATTAGTTTATATGCCTTTTCTATTCTTTCTGTAGATGAAAGTATATTCGTATACTCTTTTCTTATACTTTCTAAATTCACTTCCGATGCATTTCCCATTAATCCATTAAAAATTCCCATATTTATTCACTTCCTTTATAGTATAAAAGAGCCACACAACGTAGCTCTTTTTATAACATTATATTAAGTTTAAAGCTATTGTATTCACAGCAAAAAGCAACATTGAAACAACTGTTAATTTTAATAACATAGCTTCCTTAGTTCTAGCTTTATTCTTGGAAAAAAATGTTTCTGTTTTGCTTCCTTGAATAAGTCCACTTAATGCGTCTGTCTTACTTGGTTGTAATAATACTGTTACTATAATCACTATTCCTAAAACTGCTTCCAATACTAATAATGAATTTTTAAGCATTGCTATACCTCCCAACCTCAATAAAAATGGTCGTATTTACATAAGGTTATATTACCATATTGAATGTTATATTACAAGTGATTATGCTCAAAAAAATAAAGGATTGTAAGAATTATCCTACAATCCTTTTTAATTATTTTAATTACTTCTTAATGTTGAAGAATGCTTTTCTTCCTCTGAATTCAGCTACGTCGTCTAATTCTTCTTCAATTCTGATTAATTGATTGTACTTAGCAACTCTTTCAGATCTTGCTGGAGCACCAGTCTTAATTTGACCAGCGTTAACAGCTACAACTAAATCAGCTATAGTTGTATCTTCAGTTTCACCTGATCTGTGAGAAATAACTGCTGTGTATCCAGCTCTGTTAGCCATTTCTATAGCATTTAAAGTTTCAGTTAATGTACCGATTTGGTTTAACTTAATTAAGATTGAGTTACCTACTCCTAAGTCGATACCTCTTTCTAATCTTTCAGTGTTAGTAACGAATAAGTCATCACCAACTAATTGAACTTTCTTACCTAATCTTTCAGTTAATAGCTTCCAACCTTCCCAGTCTTCTTCAGCCATACCATCTTCGATTGAGATAATTGGATATTTGTTAACCCAGTTTTCTAAGAAGTCAACCATTTCAGCTGCAGTTAAAGTCTTTCCTTCATGTTCTAATACATACTTTCCATCTTTGTAGTATTCTGATGAAGCAGCATCTATAGCTATGAACATGTCTTCTCCAGCTTTGTATCCAGCTTTAGTTATAGCTTCGATTATAACTTCGATAGCTTCTTCGTTTGATTTAAGGTTTGGTGCGAAACCACCTTCATCACCGATAGCTGTTGAATATCCTTTATCATGTAAAGTTTTCTTTAATGTGTGGTAAACTTCAGCACACATTTGTAATGCATCGCTGAAAGTCTTAGCTCCAACTGGCATTACCATGAATTCTTGTAAATCTACTGAGTTATCAGCGTGTGATCCACCGTTGATTATGTTCATCATAGGTACTGGTAAAACTTTTGCATTTACTCCACCTACATATTGATATAATGGTAAATCTAATGATTTAGCTGCTGCATTAGCTACTGCTAAAGAAACACCTAATATAGCATTAGCTCCAAGCTTAGCTTTGTTTGGAGTTCCATCTAATTCTATAAGTAACTTATCGATATATGGTTGATCATATACGTTACATCCAATTAATTCTTCTGCAATTGTATCATTTACGTTTTGAACAGCCTTTAAAACACCTTTACCTAGGTATTGGTTTTTATCTCCATCTCTTAATTCAACTGCTTCGTACATACCAGTTGATGCTCCTGATGGAACAGCAGCTCTTCCTACAGTACCATCTTCTAAATAAACTTCAACTTCTACAGTTGGGAAACATCTTGAGTCTAGAATTTGTCTAGCTACAACGTCTACTATTTCGCAATAATTTTTCATTACGTATCCTCCTTTATTTTAATGTTATTTATCACATTCTCTATATTTTATTACCCTTATTATTATATCATACTCTGACATAATTATTCACAAAAGTATTTTAATATAGAAATTGCTACACTTAATAACATATTTTAGCAAATAATAATCATTATCACATTTCAACTATTATTATACCACTTTGTCCATATATTTCAATATAAATTTAACTATGTAATCATTTTAAAAAATATTTTTTTAGTCTATCTCCCCTTGCCAAATAAATACTGACAAGAGCAATTTATTTTCTTTTATTCTTTAGAAATTTATCCTCTTTATATGTATTATATAAATTTAACTTTATTATAATTTTTTAAATAGTAAAAGAGTCCATTTTTAGACTCTTTTACTTACTCTATTTCTCTATCTTTCAAATATTGATTGTATCTTTTTTGCCAATCCTTTGCAACTTTTTTATCTATTATTCTAATATCCTCTAGAAAACTTTCCAAAACACCTGCTTTTTCTAATCCCTTCATCAAATGCCTTGGATAATTTACTTTTCGTTTATAGCATTGTTTTGGGTCTATTACCATAACCTTATTGTCATTAGTTATATATATATCCCTACATCTTGCATCTAATTTGGTAAACTTAAGTTTTTTAAACTCTTCTATTAAATTATAAAGACCTTCTGCAATTTCATAATTAAAGCCTTTTTTCTTAATATAATGATCTAGTCTATTTCCATCAACCTTATCTCTTACTATATAATATTTACCCATATTATATACTCTAGGAAAATACTTAGATTTACTTACTTTTTTTAGGATATCTCCTTCTTCCTTACAACACTTTATTTCTTGAAAAATCTTAATTGCTTTATCATTTGGAAGTTCATAAACTATTCCATTATGCCCTTCCCCAAGAAAAATAGCTTCTTTAAAAAGTTCTTCAGTTTCAGCATCAAAATCTGCTGAATAAGAATACGTCCTAGGCATATAACTCTCCCATAAAAATACTATTATTATATATTATTATTTATATAGTTTTTTTATAACAATTTTTCTATTTAATTAAATATTACTGATTCCGGCTTTACAGTATCTCCATAAGCTGGCTCTAAAGTCTTTTCAAATGCCTCTTTAAAGAATCCGTCTTTAGTTAAAGTATCTATTTCGTCATTAAGCCATTCTAATAATTCAGTATCACCTTTCTTTACTGCTGGTGCTATAGCATCTTCATCTCCTAAGCTTGAAATGAAGGTTGTGTATCCTGGATTCTCCTTTGCCCATGCAAATAATAAAGTATTATCATGAGCTAATGCATCTCCTCTTCCGTCAGTTAATGCTGCAAAAGTTTCTGTATTTTGTTCAAATTTAACTAGTTCTATATCTGGATAATTTTTTGTAAAGTAAGCTTCTGCTGTAGTTCCTTTATTAACTAATAGTTTTTTACCTTTTAAATCTTCTACTGATTTAATTGGAAATCCATCTAGTGAAACTACTCCTAATGAAACCTTCATATATGGAGTAGCAAAATCTACTTTTTCTTTTCTTTCAGGAGTTACAGTAAAGTTTGCCAATATAATATCAACCTTATTAGATTCTAAATATTCTACTCTATTAGCTGCTTCTACTAATATAAATTCAACTTTATTTTCATCACCAAGTAAATCTTTTGCAATTCTCTTTGCTAAATAAACATCATATCCTTGATTTTCACCTTTTTCATCTACATAACCGAAAGGTGGCTTATCACTAAACACACCAATTCTTACTTTTCCTGCTGCCTTAATTTCCTCTATAGATGATTGATTTTCCTCAGATGTTTGGTTACCATTTGTTGCTTGACCACATCCTACTAACGCTCCTACTACTAATACTAAAGTTAAAATTATTGATAATAGTTTTTTCATATTATTTACACCCTTTCTTTCCTAAACTATATTTTTTTATTTATATAAATCAAATGAAGCTAAAAAGCTCTTTGCCCTTTCAGTTTTTGGACTTCTGAAAAACTCTTCTGGAGAAGACATTTCAACTATCCTTCCCTCTTCCATAAAAACTATTTTATCTGCAACATGCTTTGCAAATTCAAGTTCATGTGTAACTACCACCATTGTCATCCCATTCTTCGCAAGTTCTAATAAAACCATCAAAACCTCTCTAACCATTTCTGGATCTAAAGCTGCTGTAACCTCATCAAAAAGCATTATTTCAGGATTCATGCACAAAGCCCTAACTATTGCAATCCTTTGTTTTTGTCCTCCAGATAACTCTCTTGGATAAGCATACTTTCTATTATATAAACCTACCCTATTTAATAGTTCATCTGCCTGCTTTTCTACTTCTTCCTTTTTTCTATTTTGAGCCTTAACTGGCCCAAGCATTATATTATTAATAACATTTAGATGAGGAAATAGTTCATAGCTCTGAAAGACCATTCCTACTATTCCTCTTACCTTCTCAAAGGGTATCTCCTTTCCTAAAAGACCATATCCCTCAAGATATATATTACCTTCATTAATTTTCTCAAGCCCATTTAAGCATCTTAAAAATGTACTTTTCCCACAACCTGAAGGTCCAAGTATAACTACTACTTCACCCTTTTTAACATCTAAATCTATTCCTCTTAACGCTTCTATATCACCAAAGTCTTTCTTTAAATTACTAACCTTAAGTAATACTTCATCACTCATAATCTATCATCCCCTTAATTTAACTTTCTTTCTAAAGCCTTTGCTCCTAATGAAATTGGGAAGCATATCAAGAAATATACTATTAGCATAAATCCATATATCCAAAATGGTGTTAAAGGCTCTGTTAATATAGATCTTTCAATTATTTGTTGTCCAACTTTAACTAAGTCAACAGATCCAATTAGGGTCATTAATGTAGTTGTTTTAATCATTCTTGTAGTTAAGTTAATAATCCCTGGTAATACTCTTCTTATACTTATTGGAATAATTATATATCTATAAGTTTTAAACTTATTTAAGGATAATGCAGCAGCAGACTCATAATAAATTTTAGGAATAGAAGTAATAGCCCCTCTAACTAAATCTCCTATTTCTGCTGTTCCCCAAATCGTAAAGACAATATATCCAACTATTAATGAATCTATATGAATATTAAATAATGTTGGCACTCCAAAATAAAATATAAATAAGAATACCATTACTGGAATTATTCTAACGCTTTCTAGATATAAAAAAGATAATGCCTTGACTGGTTTGCTTTTGCTAGTCATAATAATTCCAAAAACAATCCCTAAAATAGTAGATAAAATTACTGATACTAGTGCAATATTTAAGGTAACCCCTAATCCTTCCATAAGTCTTTTTAAATTGTTTATACTAAAAATTTGATTATCTGCCAAACTCCCCATACCTTAACCTCCTTTCTATAATTCTGCTAACTATGGAAATTGGAAGTAATATTATAAGATAGAATAGAACAACTAAAATCAAAGCTTCATTAGTTTTATAGTACATACCTATTACATCTTTAGTGACGAACATAAGCTCAGCTACTGCAATAGAAGCAATTATTGATGTTTCTTTAACCAAAAATATACAATTAGCAACTACTGCTGGAATCGATATTGAGAAGCTAATTGGTAATACTATATCTGTCAATATTTGCATCTTACTAAGCCCTAAGGCTTGCCCGCTTTCTATTTGCGACTTTGAAACTGCCTCCACCCCGCCTCTAAAGGATTCAGCCATGTAAGCTCCACCTAAAAAAGCTAGTCCAATAACACCACATGTAAAACCACTTAGTTTTATTCCAAACTTAGTTAATCCATAAAAAAGGAAAAATACTTGGATTAATAATGGAGTATTTCTTGAAAATTCTATATAAGCCTTTGATATTGCAGTTAAAATTTTTAAATTAAAATATCTAGCAGCTTCTATTAATAATCCTATTATTATTGATAATAGAATAGAAATAACTGCAAGATTCAAAGTCATAATGGTTCCTTGGACATACGTTGGTATTATTTCTGTAATAAAATTAAAATCTATCTCCATTTGCATTCCCCCTATTAAAATACATAAAAAAACTTCATCCCTTAAAAATAAGAGACGAAGTAAACTCCGCGGTTCCACTCTAGTTGAATATAATTTCCACTTTTGTATGCTATAAACGGCATTCCGTTAAGATACTACTACAACTTCATACCTTATACTCCGAAGGGCACTTCATATATAAAATAATTGAAGGCTTCCAGCTCTTGCCTTCTCTCTGTAAATTATAATTATATATTACTTTCTTCATCATTGTATTATTCCTACTATTCCGATATGTTTATTTAAATTATATTTTTATTGGTTATTTTTATCAATACTTTTTTTCTTTTACTTTTAATTTAATATATGATTATAATTAAAAATTGATAATGTTTTTTAAGCAAAAGAAACCTAGAATAATCTAAGTTTCTTTACTTTATATAATAATTTTATTATTTATATTCCTCTATAATAAACTTTTCTAAATTTACTTCTGCAAATTCTGCTCTTTTAAACTTTTGTTTTAATGCATATGGTACAGTGCAATCAAAAATAGTTTTACATGATATTCCCTTATCTCTAATGCTCCAGCTATATTCTGAACTTTGAGACGGATCTAATGGATGACATCTTACTCCTGGAATAAAAATTGTATCAATATCTCCTTGATACCTTGTATTCAATGCCCATAAAACATCATTTGTATCAAATGGATCTACGTCTTCATCTACTAATATTACAGTTTTTAATTCAGAAAAAGCTGATAATGCTAATAAGGCTGCTTGTCTTTCTCTTCCTTCATCACTAGGGATATTCTTCTTAAACTGTAATATTGCCATATACTTTCCTCCACCTGAAGAATGTGCATATACATTTATCAATCTTCCCGGCATTGCTTTTTCAACCATTTGTATTATACTTGCTTCTGTTGGTATTCCCGCCATATTAACATGTTCTTCGCTTGGTCCTATACAAGTTTGCATAATTGGATTAATTCTATGTGTTATTGCCTTTACTTTAATTACTGGTAACTCTTTCGCAGCTGGTCCTGTATATCCAGGAAATTCTGGCATTGCATTTCCTGTATTAGTATTAAAATCTTCTCTAATTCTTTTATTAGGTAATAATTCTCCTTCAATTACATACTCTGCTCTTGCTATAGCTTTTTCATTAACTGTAATACAATTTACCATTTCTACTGGTTTTTTTCTTATGCCTCCAGCTATGGATAATTCATTAAATCCAAGTGGAGTAGTTGGTGGCTCAAAGCATGAAGCTATCTCAATAGCTGGATCAACTCCTATACTTATAGATATAGGCAAAGGCTTTCCTGTCTCTTCTGCTTTTTTACGAAATGCGTCTAAGTGTCTAACCCCTGGAGTAAAAAACATTGATAATTCATCTTTGCTTTGAAGACATAAACGATGAATAGTAACATCTCCCTCTCCTGTTTCAGGATCACTTGCATAGCACATTCCAAGAGTTATATATGGCCCTGCATCATGTAAAGTATTCGTAGGTGCAGGTAATATTTTTCTTATATCAAAATCATCATCAGTTGCATAATGTACAACCTCTTGACATGGTGCTTTATCATTTTCTATAACTATTGGATTTATAGGGTTATTTACACATTCATTAAGAAGAAATCCTAGCTTTTCAGACTCACAATTAAGAAGCATTCCAATCCTTTCACGGCTTGCTAATAGACCTATAATCACTTTAGAATCCTTATGACCTTTTACATTATTAAACATCATAGCTGGCCCTATTTTAGTAGGTCTTTTTACAGTACCTCCTGCTCCAACGTGTCTATAAACTCCAGCTAATTCTCCATATGGATCTACTTCTATATCAGTTTTTACTAATTGACCTTCAAAACCCTTTAAATACTCAATTGCACTTCTTAAATCATTTATTTCATTTGCTTTCATCTTAAATCCCCTTCCATCTATTTTCATCACAAATATTTATATTGAAACTATCTAAAATTTTCATTACATTATGATTTACAATATCATCTATTGATTTAGGGCTTGAATAAAAACCAGGCATTGGCGGTATTATCTTAACTCCCATTTTTGATAGCTTTAGCATATTTTCTAAATGTATAGAACTCAAAGGTGTTTCCCTTGGTGATATAACTAACCTTCTACCTTCTTTAAGCATTACATCTGCAACTCTATCAATTAAATTAGTAGAAAAGCCATTACTTATACTACTTAACGTTTTCATACTACAAGGAAGTATTATCATACCTTCTGTAATAAATGATCCACTTGAAATATTAGCTGCCATATTATCATTATCATGAATATATGTTGCCAAACTATACACATAATCTATAGAATAATCTGTTTCTATCTCTAAATTTTTTATTGCCCATTTACTCATTATCAAATGAGTGTTTATTCCCTCAATATCTTTTAAATATTCAAGTAATCTAATCGCATATATCGTTCCAGATGCTCCTGTGACTGCTACTACTAAATTCATATTCTTAACTTCCTCCAGTATTTATTGATATTGTTAGTAATTTCTTCTTTAACTCTTTAAAAATTGAATTACAAATCTTATAGACATCATCAATTTGATTTTTAGTTATATCATCCAAATGTATTCCACTACTTACCGATATATTTCCTAAAGGCATATCTTTTATATTATTTATACACATTTCTCCAATGATGTAGTCTTTATGATTTTTTAAAGATATTGTTTGAATTCCTTCTTCTTTTGAATAAATAGATATTGCTCCAATATGTGGTCTATCTCCACCAGATATTATTATGCATATATCATTACCAATTTCTATTAATTCTAATTTTATATTTATATTTCTATAATCTTTCTTTATAATAATCATTTTCTTTTCCTTACTTCTTTATAGGTTAAATTAATATTGTATTTTAGTTTAAAATATTTTTTAATTTATTTGTTTTTATTATATAAACCTCTATTTTTACTATCAATTCTTTATTAACACTTAATATATTCCAAAACGGAATATATTAAGTTTCTGTATCTCTTAGTTTATTTATAAAATATATTATTTTAAACTAAACTTAGTCTCTATTAAATTTATCGTATAAGTTTTCTTTTCTTTAATTTATGTTAATATTAATATATATTTTTACTTAAACTTAGAATAAAAACTTTAGTATTTATCACTATATAAAATACTAAAATTGGGAGGATTGTTTTATGAATATAGAAAGTCTAAAGTATTTTTTAAATATAGAAAAATATAATAGTTTTTCCTTAGCCGCTGAAGAGTTATGTATATCACAATCTTCATTATCTAAGCATATAAAAAAATTAGAAACTGAACTTAATTGCATTCTTTTTGATAGGTCTACTAGAAGTTTAAAATTAACTCCAGCAGGGATATCTTTGAAGAAATATGCTTCAAATATAATTGATAATTATAATGAATTAATATTAGACTTAAATAAATATTCTTATGCTATTCCTAAAATGTCTATTGGATATATTCCAGTTATTAATCAGTACAATATTGCAAACTATATAGGAAAATTTAAAAATAAACATAATGAATTAGAATTAAAACTCATAGAAGGTGAACATTCAGAAATACTTGATTTGCTATTAAATAATAAAATTGATTTTGCTATTATAAGAAGCACTTCTCTAAATACAGATAATTTATGTGTCTCAGAATTATCTAAAGATGAACTAGTTATAATTACATCTAAAAATCATCCTATTGCTAATAGAAAATATGTTCCTCTAAAGAATTTATCAAAAGAAAATTTTATTTCTCTAGGAGAGAATTCAGGAGTATATAACTTATTTGTTGAAGAGTGTAGAAAATATAACTTTGAACCAAATATACTATGTTTCAATAGTCGAATTGAAAATATATTAGGTCTTGTTTCTGCTGAACTTGGAATTGCTCCACTTATGAAAAGAAGTGTGGAATGCTTTGATAAAAAAGATATTTCTACTATTCTGTTAAAAGAAAATATATCTAGTAGTTTATGTTTAATACACCTTAAGGACAAGGTGCTTTCTCAATTAGAATTAGAGTTTAAAAATTATTTAATAAATTGTATTAATTAGTATCGTTAAATATTTTTTATTCAAATAAAGAAATAGTAGATTTTTTTCATCAATACAATTAAATAAATCTTCGATTCATTGCACTTTTTAATAAAATTTATAAAATAAAAGCTACCTTTCGGCAGCTTTTATTTTATAAATTTATCTTTTTTCCCCTATAAATACTACTCCTAAAGTTCCAGGTCCCCCATGAGTTCCTATAACAGCTCCTATTGAAGTAATAATTATATCTTTAACTTTATATTCTTCTAATATCATTCTCTTTACTTCTAATGCATCTTCTATACAATCTGCATGGCAAATAAATATGTTTTGATCCTCTATATTTTCTCCATTTGTTTTAATTTGTTGCACTAAACTCTTTAAAGCCTTTTTTCTTCCCTTTATTTTTTCTGTTGGCACTACTCTTCCTTCATCATCAATCTTTAATGTTGGCTTTATTCCAAGTAAACCACCAATTGCTGCTACAGCGCCTGAAATACGACCTCCTCTTTTTAGATGATTTAAATCATCTACTGTTATAGCATGAATTACTTTTCTTTTAATAGACTCTAAATAATCTATAATTTCTTCTATAGGAACATTATTCTTTATCATTTCAACAGCCTTATAAACTAAGACCCCTTCACCTACAGATACACTTAATGAATCTAAAACATATATATTTGCATCTGGATGCTCTTCTAATACCATATTTCTTGCAGTTATTGCACTACTTACAGTTCCACTTAAAGCAGAAGATAAACCTATATATAGTATATAATTTCCTTCCACAACATACTTTGTAAACATTTCATGAAAAGTTCCAACATTAACTTGAGTTGTTGAAGGCATTGCTCCTTCTTTAACTAGTTTAAAAAAATCTTCATGATTTAAAGTTTGTCCTAAATCATCTGGTATAAATTCACCATTTAAGTTGACCATTAAAGATGCCACATCAATATTATTTTTTTTTATAAAATCTATAGATAAATCACAAGCTGAATCCGTAATTAGCTTTATATTCATATATTCAACTCCTAATATTTTTTTACTGATATTATATATATTTTTCATTCTATTGTCAAATGTTTTGAATATCAAAATAAATATATATCTATGTGTTAAATTTACATATAAAAATGGAGCTGTCGCACTATGAAAATTAAGAATTAATTTTAAATTCTTAATTATGGCTGTTTTGTACGATAGCCCCTTTTTTAATTATTTATTTACTTTCTCTTTTTCTTGAATAATATACTTCCTGCACCAATTGCAACAAGTCCTATTCCAACAACTACTGTACTTCCAACTACAGCACCTGTTTTAGGTAAGTTGGAGTTATCTAAATTGTCTCCCTTTATATAAGTATCTGTATCTCCAGGTTTTTCTTTATCACTATCTGAATCTCCAGGATTACTTGGATCTACTGGATTGATTGGGTCTATTGGTTTACTTGGATCTACAGGCTTAATAACATCTTCCTTACTATCCTTTACTATCTTTGTAGCAACCTTTATATTAGAAATAGCCTTACTTACCTCTTCTTCTGAAGTATATTGAGCCTTAACTATAGCTTCACCAGATTCTATAAAGCTCTTTAATTCCTCTATAGCTTCTGAATCATATAAACTTTCTTCAGATTCAATTTCTATTAAAAACTTATTGCTATTATTAATAACTTCCTTTAATCCACTAATATCTATTGCCCTTGCACTAAAAGCTTCTACATCATTCTTTAACTCTTCAAACTTAGCTTCAGCTTCATGAACTGTAAGTGATTCAATAATAGAATTTGCATATTCATTTAATAAAGCTTCATATGATTCTACTACTTCTTTTTCATATTTCTTTTCACTTTCAGCATTTTTAACTAATTCTATAAATAATCTTTGATCATTTATTAAGCTTTCTATCTTAGATACATCTCCTGCTGGAATAACACTTTCTAAGAATATTTTAATTTCATTATTTAACTTAACTATTTCTTCATTAAACATTTCATCAGTTATCTCTTCTTCACTATCAACTAAAACTTGTAGCTCTGCTATAGCTGTCTTCAATGCTTCTACTGAAGCTTCTGTATAATTTCCAGGTCTGTCACCTATTATAGACTTATTTACTAACCCAGTGCTATAATCTAATAATTTAATAGCACTTACTTTCCCAGCACTTGGATTAACCTTCTCTTCTAAAATTACTTTATCCTCATTTATAACTTCTATAGCATTTGAAATATCTTCATCAGTAGACGTTGGTTCATAATATACATCAATAACACTTTCTAATGTATCATTAAACTCATTAACAGCTTCCTCTGGATATTGTCCTGCTTCAGTTCCTACTAGCAAATTATCTCTAAATTCCTTCATAGACATAATTACATTAAATAATTCTGACTTATCATATACTTCATTATCTTCAATATTTATCTCATAATTATCTAAATTAGCAAAAATTCCTGTAGGTTTATCTAAAAGATATCCCGTTAAAGTATAAGCTCCATTTGGCTCTCCTTGTTCTGGAATAAATTGAGTATTAAATACACTGCTTTCAAAGTCTTCTAATTCATAAACAATATCGCCAGTCGGTCCAACTATACTTAACTTCCAAGTTAATGATTTTTGTGTTGCACCATATATATAGCAAGTGTTTTCATAATTTACATAACCACCACTAACACTAAAGTATAAAAGCATAGTTTCTGCATCTATTTCTTTAGAATTACCATATACGCCAATACCTGCATTGCTTGCATTATCAAAAGCAACTACTACTAATTCATTTGGAATTTCTTCAATAAAGTAGCTCTTTTCTCCTGGCGCTAAAGCTACATATTCATTATCTATAAATAATACTGAACCATTATATCCAGAAGTTTCATCATATACATCAAAAGTTATTTCATATCCACCATCAACCTCTGTAATATTAACATCTCTAACTATAGGGTCAGTAGCATCCAGTTTAACATTCATTTTAGTTTCTTGAATTTCAGAACCTTCATAAGCAAATTTACTCTTTATAACAAAAGTATAAACTCCATCTCCAACTAACACATTATCCTCATTAGTTCCATTCCATGGATTATTATCAGCAATACTATAATATATATTTCTATTATAAAAAGTATTTTTAGTTACATATTCATCTTCATATAGCTCTTTAACAAAATTTCCATTTGCATCTTCTACAGATACATTTAAATACTCAAGATTTCTTAAAATAGTAAATTTAGGTCCAACTAAATTTTCATATCCCTTAGGTGAAAATGCTATCTTATCTTCATTTATTGTAGCTGTATCTCCACTAAATCCAAGAGGAGTATCTGAATCATATGAAAATATTGCTGTATATTCAGCATAAGGCTCACCACCAACCATAGGTTCATCTATATTTGCTGCATCATTCCAATTCCCGTAGAATCCCATAAGAGGAATGCTTACTTCATCATAGCTTGAATCTTGAGGTATAAATCTTACAAAGCCTTCTACATAAGACTTATCTGAGATATCAGCGTTAGATAAGTCAACATCTAAATTCAATGTTGTAGCTCCATCAACTATTACATATTTATTATCAGAAACTGCTTCACCATTTATAGTAATATTAGCACCATTTACTTTTCTACTTGTAAGCTTAGTTACTTCCTTATTAAAATCAATCTCACCATCAAGATTTATATCTACATCCTCTGTATCTCTTTCATCAGTATATAAATCAACAATAACTTCAAATTTTAAATCTTCATCTACAAATGGTTCAATTCCTAAATTAAACCTAAAATTATTTTCAACTTCTTTTAATGCTACAGCACTTCTCTTTTGAACTTCTGCATCAGCATCATAAACAACTATAGGAGTCGTTAGTGCATTTCCTAATTGTATTAGACCTGCTCCTTGCTTTCTTGGCGAATATGGAGCATCTGAACTTATTTCTTCAATTATTTCAGTATTATTCATAAGAATATTTTTAGCTGTCATAACTGTTTCAAAATCTAAATTATTATCTTTTTCTTTCATTGATTGGAGTAAAATAGCTGCTGCTCCTGCTACTTGTGGTGATGCCATAGAGGTTCCTGACATAGTAGTGTGTTGACTATCTGGTGTAGTAGAATATATATCACCACCAACTCCAGAAACCTCTGGTTTAAAATCTAGTGTTGAAGTAGTTCCCCAACCTGAAAAATCACTTGCTTCAACTCCATCAACTGATGGTACTACTGTAACCTTATTAGTAAATTTAATAGATAGTTTTTCACCATTCTCTAATAACTTTGATATTTTATCACCATTTTCTTTATTAGTTGATGCAACAGGCACTTTATAATAAGAATCTATATTATATCCATTTGTATATTCACCAGATACGATTATAGCTACAGCCCCATACCTATTTGCTATTACTTGCAAGCTTAAATTCACAAAATATGGATTATCTACTTCAAGTAAAACTACCTTTCCTTTACAATCTACATCTTTAAAATTCTTTTCGTTTGTTCCATTTACTTTAACAACTTCATATTCTTCTTGTCCAATAACTTCTGTTAAAATTGGATAAAATCTAACTTGATTTAAGTATTCAATTTTTTCACCATTACTCAATTCAGCTACATTTGCAGTAATTTTATTATTATTCATTGATGCTACTGATAAAGCATAGGAGGATATCGATGGATCTCCAACTGTACCTATATCAAAATTACTAGCATAGGAGCTTGGCCTATAGCTATAAAGATCTTTTGTTGAATAGTAAGCATTACCTGCCGCAACAACTACTAATGCCCCTGCTTTAGATGCCTTTTCTATAGCAATTTGCATTAAATCGCTATCTTCTAGAACAAATCCAGCATCGCTTCCAAGACTCATATTGATTACATCAGCACCAACTTCAACAGCATGGTTTATACCCGCTATAATATCATCTTCATACCCTCTTCCATCATCTGCAAATACCTTTTCACCTACTATTTGTACTTCTGGAGCTATACCTTTAACTCCTCCATTTTCAACATCTCCATTTGCGCCTACTATACCAGCTACATGCATACCATGACTAGCATTAAATGGATCAGCTGGTGATATATCATTATCTTTATTAGCCCAATCATATCCTGTTGGAAATTTTTCATTATAATAAATATCATCAACTTCTGTGCTATCTAAAACATTATTTAAGTTTTCTTCTGTTAATTTGGCCTTTTCACTGCCTTCTTCTCCTAATAAAAAGTCTGGATGGTTAACTTGAAATCCTGTATCTAAAACAGCAACAACCATGCCTTCACCTTTATATCCATATTCATCCCAAACTTGTTGAGCTTGTACCATATTATTAGAATTAGCAAGATCTACATAATATTCTCTAGCTACTCTTATAGATACTACATTGCCAAGAGATTCAATCTTTTTCATATCACCATATTTAACATCCCCAGTTATGGTGTTTACATCTTCAGTAAATTGGTATCTTACATCGAAACCAATATCTGAAGATTCCATTTCATCTAAAGTTAATGTTTGAATTTCAATATTTTCTTCTGAAATTCCACTTCTAGTTAGTCCTTTTCCTTCTTGAAGAGTAACTATAACTCTAACATTGTCACTATCTTCATAAGTCTTTGAACTTTCTACATTGTATAAGTCTGATTCTTCATTTTTTTCTTGTGAAGTCTGATTCTTATAAAGCTTGCTAGCCTCACTTTTAATCAGATCTAAATTTAATTTTTCCCCACTTACTGTAGCAATATTACCTGCAAATACTTTTGTCATTGGTAAATAACTAGCTACTAATGTAGCTGCTAACATTACAGCTACAACCTTCTTCTTTACCATCTAATAGCCCCCTTTTAATAAAATATATATTTTTAATACTTTAAATTATACATTTTATTACATTTATGTCAAGTTTTATTAAATATTAGCGATCTACTAAAAAGTATTAAAATATCATATCTAGGTTCCGTCGCTTCGCTCCAAGTCACCTTGCTATGATATTTTAATACTTCAAAACTGAAGGATGGAAATTATAAAAAGTTATTCACAGGGTAACATCTTTATAATTTCCTAAAGAGTAAAAAAGCGCAGCTTATAGCTGCGCATATTTTTTATTACTTATTTACTATTAAACATTCTCCAGTCATTTCAGCTGGTTTTTCTAGTCCCATTTCATTTAACATTGTTGGTGCTATATCAGCTAGCTTACCTTCTTTTAATGTTCTTCCTTCTGTGTTATTTGATACCCATAGGAATGGAACTGGATCTGTTGTATGAGCTGTAAATGGATTTCCTGTTGAAAAATCTATCATTGTTTCAGCATTACCGTGGTCAGCAGTTATGAATAATGTTCCGTCTTTTTCTAATATTTTATCTGCTACTTTTCCTAAGCATTCATCAACAGTTTCTATAGCCTTAACAGCTGCTTCCATTACCCCTGTATGACCAACCATATCTGGGTTAGCATAGTTTAGGATAATCATATCATACTTATCTGAATCTATTCTATTAATTAATTCATCTGTTACTTCATAAGCACTCATTTCTGGTTTTAAGTCATAAGTTGCAACCTTCGGAGATGCTATAAGAGCTCTATCTTCACCTGGGTTTTCCTTTTCTACCCCACCATTAAAGAAGAATGTAACGTGAGCATATTTTTCTGTTTCAGCAATTCTTAATTGATTTAAGCCTTTATTTGAAACATATTCACCTAAAGTATTGTTTATACTTTCTGGTCTGTATGCAACATTTACTCCTTCTAAAGTCTTATCATATTGAGTCATTGTAACAAATGTTAAGTTTAGTGTTTCTCTATTAAATCCAGTAAATTCTTTATCATTAATAGCTCTAGTTATTTCTCTAGCTCTATCAGGTCTGAAATTAAAGAATATTACAGAATCTCCATTTTTAATCATTCCATCTTTTTCTATAACAGCTGGTAAAACAAATTCATCTGTTTTGTTGTCATTATATGACTTTTCCATAGCTTCAACTGCTGAAGATGCCATTTCACCTTTACCAAGTACCATTGCATTATAAGCAAGTTCAACTCTTTCCCATCTATTATCTCTATCCATAGCATAGTATCTTCCAGCTATAGTAGCTATCTTACCTACACCAATTTCTTTCATATAATTTTCAAGTTCAACAATAAAGTCTTTTCCTGATGATGGTGGAACATCTCTTCCATCCATAAAGCAATGTACATATACTTTTGTTAATCCTGATTCTTTTGCTAAGCTTAATAATCCCTTTAAGTGATCAATATGTGAGTGAACTCCACCATCTGATAATAATCCCATTAAATGAAGTGCTGCATTATTTTCTTTTGCATTTTTAACTGCTAAAGTTAATGCTTCATTTTTAAAGAAACCACCTTCTGCAATTTCTTTAGTTATTCTAGTTAATTCTTGATATATAATTCTTCCAGCACCAATATTTAAGTGTCCTACTTCAGAGTTACCCATTTGTCCGTCTGGTAATCCTACATATAATCCACTTGCTTGTAATTGAGTGTGTGGATATTTTCCCATTAATTTATCGAAATTTGGTTTTTTTGCTGCTTCAACAGCATTTCCATCTGACTTTGGAGCTATTCCAAATCCATCTAATATCATTAACATTACAGGTTTCTTCGCCATAATTCCCTCCAAATTTTTTCAATCTATATTTGAAATAATATTGACAATAATAAATAATATAATATTATCTTTCTTTAATTTCACCTATATTATACTATATTTAATTCATATAAACAATAAATCTACCTATTAGTTAAACCTTTGCAAAAAATAATTATTTTTTAACTAATTTACTAAACTGTATAAATATATTTTAAATCATATTACATATAAAAGAAGGCTATTACCAAAATTAATTGGTAATAACCTTCTTTAAAATATTACTTTTTTTCTTTTTTCTTTCTTAACAAAATTACGCCAACAGCTACAATAATAACTGCTATAGTTGCTACTACAGCTGAAGAAATCATTGCACCTGTATTTGGTAAGTTAATGTCATCACTATCTTTTCCGACATTTGTGTTATTATTACTATTATTATCTTCACTAATACCACCACTATTACTACTATTCACATCATCTTTTTTATCATTTTCTGATAATGCTAAATTATTTATAGCATTCTTTAAACTTTTTTCTGCATCACTTACCTCTTCTTGTGTTGAATCTTCATTATCAAAAACTGTTTTGGCATTATTCAATACCTCATCCAACTTATTCCAAGATTCTAAAGTGTACTCTTCTTTATTTAATGATTCAGCTTTATTTATTAATTCATTAAGCTTATCCTTACTTGGTTTTAATCTCAAATTTAAATAAGCTCTCATCAGGTTATTATATGATTCATCCACTTCTTCTTGTATAACATCTTCATTTGTTAAAATATCCTTAGAATTCCTTAAATTATCTTGTAAGTTCTCCCAAGTTGTTTTAATATATATTGATTCTTCTAACTTCTCAATAACATTTACTAAATCTTTAAGCTTAATCTTATCTATATTCTTCTTTATCAGCTCATTTATTGCATTTTGTAAATCATGTGAAGCTTTTTCGACTTCATCTTTTAACGCATTTTCATCTTCATAAACAGCTTTAGCTAATTCTAATTTACCTTGTAATTTTACCCAAGTCTCTTCTGTATATTGCTTTTCATTTAATCCTTCAGCTAAGTCAATCATATCTTTTAATGCTTCTTTGTCACCCCTTTTATATTCAAGCATCCAAATTGCATTTATTAATCTATTAAATGATGCATCAACTTGAGCTTCAGTTGCGTCCGGGTCTGCTAATATTAATTTAGCCTCTTCTAATGCTTCATTAAATTCCTTTACTACAATTGGTACTACATCCTCTAATGCACCATCTAATTTTACTTCTTCTGCATACTCTACTGCATATTGTAATAAGTACTTATCTACTTCTACCTCTGGATTTTTTCTTTCTACATTTATTGTATATTTAACTTCTTTCAACCCATCTTCTGAATTAATAATTACTTCTATTAATTCATTGTTATTAACTGCATACTTAGATATTTCAGAACTTTTTACCTTGTATATAACTGTTGAGGATGCATTATTAGTTGCATCAACTGTAACACTTGGTAACTTTTCATCATGTTCAAGTATCAATGAATACTCTAATATATCCTGAACAAATCCTTCTAAATCTTTATCATTTACTTTTATTGTACTTACATCAAAATTAGTATTTGAAACCACCTTTTCTTCAAAGGCTTTTATTTCTGTTATAGCTAGTGCCATATTACTTTGAGCGATCATCTTAACTCTTAATGCATAAGTTTTTACTTTATCAAATGTATACACATTTGTACTTGATCCTGATATCTCTTCGGGATTTGTCACCAAATTAGTTACATTTATCCAGTTATTATCATCATTTAATGGAGAACTTTCTTCTTTAGCAACATGAGCTGGATTTTTAGGTAATGTTATTTCATCACCAACATAATATTGAATTACTACATTAGAAGGAATCTTTGTTCCACTATCTTCAAAATAGTCAATATTTAAGTTATCTATATATTTTTTCTCTGCTACTCCTGTTCCAAATATAATACCAACCCAGTCTGTTGTATTCATATTAGTTTTCTTCCAGTTACACCATCTATTATTAGTTGCATTTGGATTATGTTCAATCACATTATCATTTACCTTAGTTATACTATCCTTAGAAGATGATGAGACGCTAGTATCATTTGTATATGATGCTATAGCCATTGGTAAATCATATCCATTTCTAGCTCCTGCAATATTATCTCCAATTATACTTTCATTTGTAACTCTAACATTAGCCTTAGCTTCTATATCAATTCCTTCAACAACACCTATAATTGTAAATTCACCTTCATTATTTAATAATTCTTTATCATATTCATTCCAAATTACTGAACTATTTTTAACTGTTCCATCTGTACTATATACTTTTAAAGTAGTTGGTAAAGTAGGTTCTACTTTTATATTTGTAGCAACTGAAATATTTTCTACAGCTGAAACACCTTTTACAACTACCTTTGCGATAACCTTCAGCTCTTGACCTTCAACCGTACCATCTATTTCGAAAATACCATATTTATTATAATCTTCTTCATTTATTTTATTCCATTTAACCTTAACTTCTTTTGGTAATCCAATATCAAATGTTGCTTTAACTTTCTCTGGAAGTTTAGGAATTACTCCTTTTTCTGTTTCAACTAAAACTTTTTCATAAGAAATTATTGTTTTTTCTTCTGTATTTTCTAAAATAGTTGTACTTATTATATTAGTTTTCTTTGTAACACCTTTATATGTTACATCTGCATATATATCTATATCCCCAGATTTATATAAATATAACTTATTATCTATTATTTTAGCCTCTGCACCACTTTCTGATACTACATTATATTTAATATCTAAAAGATTCATATCTATACTATTTCCACTTTGCAATTTAGCATCGACTATTAAATCGATAATATTATCTTCAACTAATTCACCTTTTCCCAAAGAGATAGTTGCACTATTTAGAATTGGATCATTTTCTTTAAACTTTACATAATATGTCTTTTCCAATTTACCATCCTCTGCAATAACTAATATTTTAGTTGTTGAATTAGATGTTAGTGCTGGTATTACAAATATACTAGCATTATCTTTAGCCGTTGCTGTTACTTCTGGAATAACATTTCCATATGGTAGATTAATAGTATATGATTCTGTATTTTCGTTAAATCCTCCTATACTTTCTCCATTAATCCTTATTTCTTGTAGCAAAGCTGTCCCTTGAATTTTTAATACATTTGAATATACTAATAGTTCTGTTAACCCAACTGCTTTATTTTGTGATGTATCTTCTTTTAATAAAACTCTTACTTTATTAGTATTTACTGTTTCAAATGTTATTTCTTCTACTCCTATTCCTGTGAATTCATTCTTTTTACTTTGATTGCTAACTGGAACCCAATTTGAACCATCAAAGTATTCAACTATAATCTCACTTGGTAAAGCAACACCATAATCTGAATATAAAGCAATTCCAATCTTATTAATATAATATGATTCGCTAAATTCTATTCCAACATAATCATCAAAATCTTGACTTGATTTTCCCCAGTTTGTCCACCTATTTTTAGGGGTACTACTTTGAGATACTACTCCATCATTTATTGCGCTTACGGGATCTGATCCAGCATAAGTTGCAAATGCTTTAGGATATGTTGTACCATCATTTTTAGCAATATTGTTTTCTACTGAATTCTCAGAAACAACTACTATTGCTTTGGCTTTTAATGATGATAATCCTGTTACTAAGCCTTCAATCTCGATAGTTCCTACATTACTAACATCTTCTTTTGATAATTCTTTATCCCATTCTACTGGATATTTTTCAATACTTCCATCATTGAAAACTGCTGAAACCTCTGTTGGAAGAGATTCAACTATTCCAACAGGTACTAGTATTCTTGTATCTAAAATTCCTATTATACCTTTAACTATGACTCTAATTGATACAGTTATCTCACTACCATTTACCTTACCATTAACATTAAATACTCCTGCTTTTGAAAGCTTGTCAGTTGATACTTTATCCCATGTAACATCAACTTCTTGTTTTTCCTCATTTGCAAATACAGCTGTTACTGTACTAGGTAAATTTAATTCACCATTTATAGGTACTGTAACATCATTAACATCATATCCAACTATCTTATTTTCTTCTAAATCGCCTTCTTCTACTGTATATATATTAATACTGTCTGATGATAATCCATTACTATTTGCAGTTAATGTAAATGAACCTGCATCTTTTGTAGATTGTACAATTACTAGAGCTTTTCCACTAAAAGCTTGTCTTTTAGTATCCTTATATCTTTCCACACTTGCTGCATTTCCATTATCAACTCCAACTATCTTTCCATTTCCTGATATTTCAAAATCAATTAAATTATCAGCTGTTGGAACTAACGTACCATTTTCATCAACTATATCAACAGTTATATATGATAAATCATATCCATCTGCCTCTATAACTTGCCTATCAGCACTTAAATTTACCTTCTTTGCTTCATTTGCTGTTTTAACTATATCTCTTGCAATTTCTTTTCCATTTCCATCCTTCGCAACTGCTGTTATTTTTCCTGGCTTATATTCCACTTTAAACTCTAAATGAAGCTTTCCTTCTTCTGTCTCTTTATACTTACCATTATATCCAGCACTTGTTACTTCATATCTATCACTTGCAACTAATTCACCTAATTCTTCACTTTTTACATCTGAATTATAATATAAGTCAACACTATTTGCATTTGTATAAGCATACATTAAAATTTTATTACCATCTACTTTTATACTATCATCATTTTCCCAACTCCAATGAGGTAATAAATGCACCATTGGAGAATCTGACCATTGACTTTGATAAAAGTAGAAAATATCCTTTTCAAATCCTGCTGTATCTATAGCTCCAAAATATGACGATTTTGATGGATATGAACTATAGTATGGAGTTGGCTCACCTATATAATCAAATCCTGTCCAAATATATTCTCCTGCAATATATCCCCTATCCCTATCTCTTTTCCAAGCCTCTTCAGCAGTTTTTCCCCAACTAACATAATCATTATCATATGATGATTGTTGTAAATCTGGATACTTTGTCATTTGAGTTGATGTACCAGGATGTCTATAAATTCCACGACTTCTTGTTGCAGAAGAAGTTTCTGATCCATATAAATTCCAATCAGAATATTTACTATGGATTTTATCGTATTTATCTTCGGCATAATTAAAACCAACAAGATCCACAATCTTAGCAACTTCTTCATGTTGTCCTTCTCCAGTTCCCGATCTAAACTTATCTTCACCTATTGTTGTAGGTCTAGTTGAGTCGATCTCTTTTACCCATTTATTCAAATTTATAGCAGTTTGAACACCTTTTGTTTGAGATGTCTCCCGTATCTCATTTCCAATAGACCATGCTATTATACTTGGCGCATTTTTACCCCTATTAACCATTTGTTTTATATCAAATTCAGCCCATGTCATATCACTATGGATTGACTTTTGTTCAAAAAATCTTCCATAATCATACGTTTTCTTTCCACTATACCATGTATCAAAAGCTTCCTCTATTAAAAGTATTCCTTCTTCATTACAAATATCAATTAAATGTTGAGATGCCGGGTTATGTGTTACCCTTATAGAATTTACTCCCATCTCTTTTAATTTTTTAACTTGTCTTTTTATTGCTGCTTCATTATCAACTGCACCTAAAGACCCTTGGTCATGATGCATACAAACTCCTTCTAATTTCATTTGTTCTCCATTTAAATAGAAGCCATTATCACTTGTAAATTCAAACCATCTTATCCCAAACTCAGTTTCATATTCATCTACAACTTCATTGTTAATCATAACAGTTGTGACAATATTATATAGATATGGATTTATTGTACTCCAAAGTTGGGGGTTATTAACTACTATATCATCATTAAATTGAAGTTTATTTCCTTTAAGAACGATTTGTAAATTATTTTTTTCTGCTACCTTTTTACCTTCATTATCATAAATAGCTGATATAACTTGAACTTCTTTATCTACTGATTCCTCATTTACTATAGATGTCTTAACATTTACTGTAGCCATACCAGTAGAATATTCTTCTGATAAATTTGGAGTAGTTACATATGTTCCATATTGCTCTACATGAACTTTGTTTGTAATCGTTAACTTTACATCTCTATATATTCCGCTTCCAGAATACCATCTACTACTAGCTTGTTTATTGTTTACCTTTACAGCTATAACATTTTCTGTTACTCCATCACAAACTAAATTTTCTGTTATATCAAAAGAAAATGGTGTATATCCATAAGGATGATTTCCAACCTGAACTCCATTTACATAAACATAACTGTCCATATAAACTCCTTCAAAATCAATTGATATTTTTTTCCCTTCCATTTCAGAAGGTAAAGTAAACGTTTTTCTATACCATCCAGTTCCTCCATCTAAGTATCCACCCTCATGAGTTGATTCTGAATTTCTGTTAAAATCTAGCTCAATACTCCAATCATGTGGTAAACTTAACTTTTCCCAATTGCTATCATCAAAATTCTTTTCCTTCGCACCTTGAACATCCCCTAAGTTGAATACCCAGCCATCATTAAACAAAGTTGTTCTTTCAGAATTACTTTCTATAGTATTCATAGTAGCAATTTTTTTATTAACTGTTTCTGCAAATACTGTAATTCCTGAAGAATTTGTGATTAACAAAGTAGCCAAAATAGTACTTAGTATTTTCTTATATTTCATATTACTTATCCCCCTCATAATAATGAATTATATAGTAAGTTTACCTACTAACTTTTTTTATTTATATATTTTTAGTTAAATATTACCATATATGTTATATTATATTTGATAATTTATCTTTAATCCATATGAATTTATTCACTTTTTTATGAATTTTCTTAATATTAGATATATTTAAGAAAATAGTAAAATAAGTATAATGAAATTCCTACATTTATAAAATTTATTATAACAATAAAAAACTACGCAAAGTATAAGTTTAAATACTTTACGTAGTTTTAAAAACATTTAATAAAAGACTCCATAATAATTATCTTATAATTATTATAGAGTCTTCATTAATTAAAAGTTAACTATTTGCGAAAAATCAGCTGGAACTAAGCTAGCACCACCAACTAAAGCACCATCTATGTCAGACATAGCCATTTGATCTTTAATTGTATTTGGTTTAACTGATCCACCGTATTGAATTCTTACTTTATCAGCAACTTCTTTTCCAAACATTTCAGCAACAACGCCTCTTATAGCCATTATTGTTTCATTTGCTTGTTCGTTAGTAGCAGTTTTACCTGTTCCTATAGCCCAGATTGGTTCATAAGCTATAACAACTTTTTCAGCTAATTCTTTTGATAATCCTTCTAAATCAGCTTTGATTTGAGCTCCAACAACTTCATTAGTTGTTCCATTTTCTCTTTGCTCTAAAGTTTCTCCACAGCAAAGAATTGGAGTTAAGTTATGAGCAAATGCAGCCTTAACTTTTTTATTTAAAGCTTCATCTGTTTCATTGAAGTATTCTCTTCTTTCACTATGTCCTAAAACAACATAGCTAACTCCCATTGCTTCTAACATTCCTGGAGCAACTTCTCCAGTGAAAGCTCCTTTTTCTTCAAAGTGCATGTTTTGAGCAGCAACTTTTATATTTGATCCTTCTACTGCTTTTAATACAGCATCTAAGCAAACAAAAGTAGGACATACTACAACATCACATGTAGCATTAGCTACTAATGGTTTTAATTCTTCTACAACTTTTACAGCTTCTGCTGGAGTATAATGCATCTTCCAGTTTCCAGCTATTATTGGTTTTCTCATTTAAATCACCTCATATTTAAATTAAAAATGAAGAATTAAGAATGAAAAATTAATGAAATTATTCAACAAAGTTGAATAATAAAATCAATTCCATAACTCCACCTAAGTGGAGTTATCTCCTTAATTCTACATTATTCATTATTCATTTTACATTTAACAAATAGGTTTTGTTAATGAAGCTCCTTCTCACATTCGTTTCAAATTAGTAAGTTAACCTTGCTAAATCAAAGATTTAGAGGCTTACTTATTGTTAAGTGCTTCTATTCCTGGTAAAGCCTTACCTTCTAAGAATTCTAGAGAAGCTCCACCACCTGTTGAGATGTGAGTCATCTTATCTCCAAATCCTAAGATATTAACAGCTGCAGCTGAGTCTCCTCCACCGATAACTGTTGTTGCATCTGCATCAGCCATAGCCTTAGCAACTGCAATTGTTCCTTTGTTGAAGTTTTCGAATTCGAATACTCCCATTGGTCCGTTCCATATAACTGTTTTAGCATCTTTAATTGCATCTGCATATAAAGTTTCAGTCTTAGGTCCAATATCTAATCCCATGCTTCCTGCTGGAATGTTTTGATCTTCTGTAACTACTGGTTCTACATCTTTGAATTCTGTAGCAACTCTGTGGTCAACTGGTAATAAGAATTTAACTCCCTTTTGAGCTGCCTTTTCAATCATTTCTTTAGCATAGTCAATTCTATCTGCTTCTACTAAAGATGATCCAACTTCATATCCTTGAGCTTTTAAGAATGTGTAAGCCATTCCTCCACCGATGATTAATGTATCAACTTTTTCTAATAAGTTGTTGATAACAGCTATCTTATCTGAAACTTTAGCTCCACCTAATATAGCAACGAATGGTCTAACTGGATTGTTAACAGCTTCTCCTAAGAATTTTAATTCTTTTTGAATTAAGTATCCACATACAGCTGTATCTAAGAATTCAGTAACTCCAACTGTTGAACAGTGAGCTCTGTGTGCTGTACCAAATGCATCATTTACAAATATATCAGCTAATGAAGCTAATTCTTTTGAGAATTCTTCAACATTCTTAGTTTCTTCTTTTCTGCATCTTGTATTTTCTAATAATACAACATCTCCATCTTTCATTGCTTCAACAGCCGCTCTAGCATTTGCTCCTACAACTTCTTCATCTCTTGCAAATACTACTTCTTTGTTTAGCATTTCGCTTAATCTCTTAGCAACTGGAGCTAATGACTTAGATGCATCTTTTCCTAAGTGTGAACAAAGGATAACTTTAGCACCATTGTTTATTAAGTAATTGATTGTTGGTAAAGCACCATTTAATCTGTTTTCATCAGTTATAACTCCATCCTTTAATGGAACATTGAAGTCACATCTTACTAAAACCTTTTTACCTTTAACATCTATATCTTCGATAGTTTTCTTATTAAAGCTCATTGATTTCACCTCTTAATTTATTTTTAATTGAAACTCTTAAAAGTTTCATTTTATATAATTAAACTTTTATTGAAAACAATAAATGCTTAATTTAAAAGTGGCCTGGCCTCATAGATTTTCTATAAAACCAGACCAACATTTAATGTCATATTCTAAGTATTTACTTAACTATTTAATTATCTAGTTACGAAGTACTTTAAAGTTCTGATTAATTGGTTAGTGTATGACATTTCATTGTCGTACCAAGCAGCAACTTTAACTAATTGCTCATCTCCAACTGTCATAACTTTAGTTTGAGTTGCATCGAATAATGAACCGTAAGTGATTCCGATAACGTCTGATGAAACTATTTCATCTTCAGTGTATCCAAATGATTCGTTAGCAGCAGCAGCCATAGCAGCGTTGATTTCTTCTACAGTTGCTTTCTTGTCTAAAGTTACAACTAATTCAGTTAATGAACCTGTAGTAACTGGAACTCTTTGAGCACCACCATCTAATTTTCCTTTTAATTCTGGAATAACTAAACCAATTGCTTTAGCAGCTCCAGTTGAGTTAGGAACGATGTTTGCAGCAGCAGCTCTACCTCTTCTTAAATCGCCTTTTCCGTGAGGACCATCTAATGTATTTTGGTCATTAGTGTAAGCGTGGATTGTAGTCATGAATCCTTTTTGGATTCCGAACTTATCGTTTAATACTTTAGCCATTGGAGCTAAGCAGTTTGTAGTACATGAAGCACCTGAAATAACTGTTTCAGTACCATCTAATATATCATTATTTACGTTGAATACAACTGTCTTTAAGTCGCCAGTTGCAGGAGCTGAGATAACAACTTTCTTAGCACCAGCTTCTAAATGTAAACCAGCTTTTTCTTGAGAAGTGAAGAATCCAGTACATTCTAAAACTACGTCAACGTTTAATTCTTTCCATGGTAAGTCAGCAGGATTTCTTTCTGCAGTAACTTTAATTTCTTTTCCGTTAACTACGAAAGCTCCTTCTTTAACTTCGATTTCTCCGTTGAATCTTCCTTGTGAAGAATCATATTTAAATAAGTGAGCTAAAGTCTTAGCATCAGTTAAATCGTTGATTGCTACCACGTTGAATTCTGGGTTTTCAATCATTAATCTTAATGCTAATCTTCCTATTCTACCAAAACCATTAATTGCTACATTTACCATTTGCAATTACCTCCTAAAAATAGTTATATTTAAAATTTTTAAAATTTTAAGCTTATTCAGTATGATCCTTAATAAACTCCATAATTTTTCGTCCAGCTGCTTCATCTGTTACTAAAACTGCATTATGATTATTCATCATAGTTGCAATAATAGCATCAACTTTATTTTCCCCAGCTGCCACTGCAATATGTGTGTTAATTTTTCTTGCTTCATTAATATTTATTCCAATTGAAGTATTTTCTGATACTACATGTGAATCTTTGTTAAAATAACATCCGAAGGCTTCTCCAATAGCTCCAAGAGATTTTAGTTTATCATATTCATCCTTTGAAACATCTCTTTTCTCTGCCATAACTAAAGCTTCTCCAATTCCATATATTAAAATATTTGCTTTATGTATGTTATCTATTACTTCTTTTATCTCTTTTTCTTTTAATAAAGTATCTAAAAGATTTAAACTAAGATTTTCTGGAATATGAAGCAATTTATAAGAACCATTTAATTTTTTTGCTAAAGATGCTGCTAAAGTGCTTGCTTGAATTTCAACTTTTCTTCCCATACCGCCTCTAGCTGGTACAACAAGAATATTTGAAAGACTATTCATCTTTGGCATTGCTTCTACAAACTCTTTAATAGTATTTCCACCTGTTATAGCTATTATGTTATCATTTTCTATTATTGATTTTAAATATTGAGCTGTAGCTTTTCCAATTTCTTTTAATATTGTTTGATTTTTTTCAACATCTCCTGGAACAATTACTACATTTTTTAACCCTAGGAAGGATCTTATGTTTTCTTCAATGTCTGATAAGCCTTTAATTTCATGAATAAAATCTTTAAGCTTACCAACTATTTCTCGCCCCTCCTCAGTCACTGTCATCCCCGGAGTATTAATTTCAATTAAATTTTGAGATTTTAAAAAATTAATTTCTGTTCTAACTATTCTTTCTCCAAGATCTAATTGATTTGCTAAAACACGTCTTCCAATAGGTTGATTGTAATATATAGTCCTAAGAATACTATATCTTTTTTCCAGGACTTCTACAAGTTCAGGAACTATTTTTTTCTGTAAAGACAATATTTCCTGCACATCCAACCCTCCTCTTTGGTCTAAAAAGGTCCCGCATATTATTTATGTGTCCCACATTTATTATTATAAAACACTTCTATAAATTTTAAAAGTACTTTCTTTAAACTTTTCCAAAACTTTTTACAAAATTTAAGTGTTTTACGTTTAAAAAGGAAAGTTAATACAAAATAAAGTTCTTTATTTAACTTTCCTATTTTAAATAAATTTTATTCTATTCTTTTTCTTTTGCTTGAAGATTTTATTCCAAGTTCTTCTCTATACTTAGCTACCGTTCTTCTAGATATATTTAAATTCTTTTCATTTAAGTAATCACAAATAGCTTGATCTGACATAGGTTTCTGCTTATCTTCCTTATCAATTATATCTTTTATATTATTTTTAATATTAACTACTGCAACTTCTTCTCCTTGACTTTTATTAACACTTAGGCCTGTAGTAAATAAATCTTTTATTTTTACTGTACCAAAGCTAGTTAATATATACTTGTCCTTAATAGCTCTACTTACTGTAGACTCGTGAATTCCAAGCATCTCTGCCATTTCTTTTAATGTCATTGGCCTTAAATACTTTTGTCCCTTATCAAAGTACTTTTCTTGCTTTTCAACTATCTTTTCTAATATTCTAAGTAGTGTACTTTTTCTTTGCTCAATACTTTTTATTAAAAACATTGCACTATTTAATTTTTCTTTAACATAATTTTCTGTATTTTTATCTTCCTTGTTATTTAATACTTCTTTATATATATTACTAATTGATAACTTAGGTATAACTCCATCATTCATGACTACAAAATACTGCCCATCAATTTTTCTAATAGCTGCATCTGGTATTATAAATTTAACCTCATCCCCAGTATAAAAACCCCTTGATGGTTTAGGTTCTAGATTTCTTATTATATCTCCTAAATCTTGGGCTTCTTTTGGAGTAATTTTTAAATTCTTTGCAATTACATTAAATTTATTATCTGCAATTAAATCTAAATATTCATTAATAATTATCTCTAAATTATCATCTAATGACCCTTTTTTTATTAATTGTATTTTTAAACATTCCTTTAAATCCCTAGCCCCTATTCCGTCTGGATCTAGGTCTTGAAGGATTTCTAAGGCATCTTGTCCTAACTCAGTAGAAATATTTAATTCGTTACAAATATCTTCTAGAGACATATCTAAATATCCTCTACTATCTATATTTTCAATCATGTAATAAACTATAGCCTTCTTGTATTCATCCTCTTCACTTTCAATTAGTTGCTCTTTTAAATACTCAGTTAAAGATTCTTTTTCTGAAATAAAATTAAATGGTGACACATCATCTTCCTTATTATATTCACCATAACTTTGAGATCCATAATTATCAAATTCTAAGTATTTAATCATTTCTTTATAATCAATTTTATCATCATATTTTTTATCGTCTTGAACAAAATCAAAATTTCCTTCAAGAATTGGATTTTCTAAAAACTCATTTTCTATATAATCTCTTAAATCATAAGTTGACATTTGAAGTAGCTTTATAGAAAGCTGCATTTCCTGAGTCATTATTAATCTTTGTTCTTGAGTAAGATTTAAATTAAAATCTAATTTCATAAAGTAACACCTTCATTCAATAAACTACAACTTTTACTTTTTAATTAATAATATGTACTTATCCTCACTACTAGTATATACAAAAAGTAAACGTTATAGCAAGTCTCAATATTTCTTTTATTCAATTAATTCAAAATTATAAAAAATAAGAGCATTGTTTTTCTGAAACAAGCTCCTATTTTTGTATTATTATAACAAATTATTCACTTAAATAAAATAAACCACAAGCTCCAAGACCCGAATGGATACCAACAGCACAACCTGGTGTAGTTTCTATATAATTAATATTATTTTCATCTAAATACTTTTTAAGTTCAGCTTTAATTTCTGGACTTCCTATTTCAATTAGCATAACAGGTTCATTTTTGTCTGCATTAGAATTTTCAAAATCAGAAATTATCTTCTTTACAACTTTTTTATTTCCTCTAACTTTATCCTTTGCTACCATCATTCCATTTTCAAATCCAATTATAACCCTAAGACCTAAAGCAGTTCCGATAACTCCTGCAGTCTTAGAAATTCTTCCACCACGTACTAGGTTTTCCAAAGATTCAAAGCATAATGACGCAGTCATCCTAGGTATCATTTTTTCAATTTCTGTTTTTATTTCTTCTGGACTTAATCCCTTATCTCTAAGTTCACAAGCCTTTAAAACAAAAAAGCCTTGTGCAGATGTTATAACTTGTGTATCTATTATAGTTATATCCTCTGATCCAATCATTTCTTTTGCTATATTAGCTGAGTTATAAGTTCCACTCATATTTGAAGACATAAGTACTGCTACTACTTTGTATCCTTCATTTAAGGCATTTCTAAAGTATTCTTCAAATCTATTTGGAGTTATTTGTGCAGTAGTTGGTAAAACTCCCTCTTTTTCAATTTTATCTAGCATTTCTTCTAGATTAATTTCTTCTCTATCTATATAGCTTTTATCTCCAAAGTTAATTAATGCTGGTAATATATCAATATTATTCTTTTGAATCAATTCTTCTGGAATGTCTAAACAACTATCCGTCAATATTTTAATCTTTTCCATTATTATTCCCCCTAGTTATTTCATTTCAGGAAAACCAATCTGTCTTAATGCTTCATATGCAATAATTGCTACTGTATTAGAAAGATTTAAGCTTCTTGTGCTAGTTTTTATCATTGGTATTCTTATTCCTTCATGAGCATTATGTACTTCCTCTGGAACTCCTGAAGTTTCTCTTCCAAACATTATAAAATCTCCTTCTTTAAACGAAACTTCATCGTAATGCTCTCCTCCATGTGTAGTAGCTAAGAATATTCTTTCATTTCCATACTTTTTCATAAAATCTTCATAGCTTTCATGAATTTCTAATTTCAATTCACTCCAATAATCTAGACCTGCTCTTTTTACTTGCTTATCATCTATTTTAAATCCCATAGGTTTAATTAAATGTAATGTTGAATTAGTCAAAACACAAGTTCTTGCAATATTCCCTGTATTTTGAGGTATTTCTGGTTGATATAAAACTATATTTAAATTCATTATAAAACCTCCATATAAAAAAGTAAGATGCAATCACCTTACTTAATTAATACCATATAACAAATAATACTATATGGAAACTTATTAGTCAAAGTCATTTATACTTTATTAACAGAATATTTTCTTATACATTAAAAATTTTCTTTATTGCCTTTGCAACTCCATTGTCTTTATTAGTATCAGTGATATAATCTGCTAATTTTTTTACTGGCTCTATTGCATTTCCCATAGCAACCCCTAACCCAGCATACTCAATCATAGATATATCATTTTCATTATCACCTATACATACTATTTCATTTCTTTTAAATCCATAATAATCAGCTAAAGCTTTTACAGCTTTTCCTTTTGAAACCCCTTTATTGTTAATTTCTACACTCCTAGAGCCTGCTCCAAAGTATACTACACAATCAAGATTATCTAGTTCTTTTTTTAAAGCAATAATTTTTTTAGGCTTACTTGAAAAAGCAATGCATTTTGTAATTTTACCATTAGTCCTTCTAAAAAATTCTTTCCATTTTTCTAAATCTTTTATAACATGATAATTTATCTTTAAATCATCATACCCAACTTGCTTAGTCATATATAATTTAGTTACAACTTTCGTTAGTTCACTTCCACAATAAATCCCATCCAAAGTGTAAAAATGAAAAATAAACTTCATTTTATATAACATTTCAATTAACTTTATACATTCCTCAGTCCTTATTGGATTTTCATATATTACTTTATTAGTATATTTTTCTCTAACAATAGCCCCATTTGCAGCAATAACAGGGGATTCAACTCCAAGAAGATGAGAATAATAAGCTGCATTATTGTATATTCTTCCTGTAGTTATAACTATCTCTACACCTTTTTCATGAATTTCTTTTATAACTTCTTTGCTTTCTTTAGATATTTTTCTTCCTTTTCCAAGTAAGGTTCCATCCATATCAATACAAACCATCTTGTACTCCATAAAATACTCCTTTTCCAACTTCATTATATTAATAATATCATTTGCAAAAGTATTCGACAATAAACTTAAGAATAAATAAAGTAAAAAACATTTTACAAATGTAAAATGTTTTTTATCAGACTGCTGACAAAGTGTCAGCAGTCTTTAATTTTATACAAATATGTAATATAATTTAAAATATATTAATTTATT
>NZ_JBNOOE010000023.1:0-47495 GCF_050585265.1 Clostridium nigeriense
GTAAGTTCTATCTCTTCACACTTCTTATGATTCTCACATAAAGGATTATGGAATAAACAAGCACACTTTAGATCTTGCCCTATCCAATTACTTAGAAATACATATTGTCTTTTCTTTACCTTACCCATATTCATCACCTCACTTTTTATTAAAATAAAAAAACACCTAACATTTATTATGCTAAGTGCTTTCATGGTATAAAAGGGTATTGAGAATTTATGAAACTTATTAATTTAATTTCCTTGATACCATATTACTACGTAATACTTATACTTGCAATATCATATAAAGTAACATGTATTGTAACATTTTCTACATAACTTCACTTATACTAGTTGGGAATAGTATTGTTACTAACTTGTTTATTAACCTCTTCCTATTTCTTATTATTGTTATTCTCTCTTTATCAAATTTTTGTGCTAACTCTTCATCTGTATTAATTCTCTCTTCATCTTCATTTAGATATTTATACTGTATAATATCAAAATATTTATCATCTCTTATTTTATCTAATGCATTATCTATTCTCTTAAGATCTCTTTGAGTTTCTAACTTTTCCATTTTGTACTTTTCCTTAAGCTCTGTATATCTGTCAGCTTGACTGTTTCCTCCTGCTGAACTATACATTACTATACTCTTTGACTTCTGAGGCAATCCGTATTGTTCTAATTCCTTTATAGCTTCCTCTTTTTGCTTTACTGCTTCCTTTAAATTCTCATAATTATATAATAATAACTCCACTCTTTTATAATATGGCATTTCTATTTTAATCTTATTAGAATTATTTAGCTTTTCTATAACTTTATCTGCTATATATATACTTTTAGAATCAATCGTCTTCTCTATAGTTTGTCTTACATTCTCATTTATTATATCTAAATTGCTTTTATCTTTACTCATTGTTGTCACCTCTTAAATTTATCTCTTTTACAAATCTTTTATAATGCTCTATTATTTCTTTATGTTTACTAGGAATAATATTGTGTATTTCAGTAAATCTACTACAATAATAACTTTGGTTAAGTGGAGCTTTACCACTTTTATAAATCTTATTAAATGTTGCTTTACATTCTTCATAAGTAAACTTAAACATAAAACTACTTCCTTATATAGCTCCAATTTTTCTTATTCTCAAGCAATTTAATGTAATGCTTAAGAAGCTTCTTTTCTAATCACCTAACCCTTCCCATATTTCCTCTTTCTTTTAGCGTAAAGTTTATTCCTATTTCTAACTCTTTTTTCATATTTAATAAGCTTCTTATATTTCTCTATATCTATTCTATTAATTATTTTTTCACATACTTTTAAAAACTCTTCTGCTGCTTTTTTAAAAATTTTAGCTACTTCTAAGAATAAATCACATATTTCATCCATAACTTTAGCTGGTATTCCCATTATGCTGTAAATTTCCTCTTGAGTTATCTCTCTTTCAATATTATTTTCTAATTCCATAATCATCTCTCCTTTATTTGAATTACGAATTATTCACTTTCTCTAATTGATACTCTTAAAACACTTTTTTTTATAGATGTTATTTCCCTTACAAAATATTCTTTAAATCTATCTACATCTCCATAAGTAGGATAAAAACTTTCTCCATCATACTGTGATAACTGTATCTTATCCCAAGTTTTTATTACTTCTAATAAATCTTTTAATTTCATTTCTACATCTCCTAATTACTTAATATCTCACATGAATAGCTTTTTATTTCTAAACTTCACCCATGACATCTTTTATTATTTCTTCTTTATGTTTTGATAATATAAAACTTGCTCCATTTTCATCATCTGTAACAAAGCTTCCACTAAACTCATTTCCTGCTATTACACATTCAAATTTTATTTTCACCATATTATCTAACTCCTTTTCCTTCGAAATAATATCATTTTGTATTTTAATTGGGGGATTTACTCCCCCTAGACTAACAAAGATCCTTTGATAAAATTGCACCTTCTTGATACTGTTTGTAATCCCATTTTACAAAGTCTTTGATTTTAACTTTAATGTGCTATTAATATAATTTTGTTGTATAACTCTATACAATCTTCATGATCTACAGCTTTAATTTCTATTCCTTCTTTAGTAACAAGTAATTCAATTTCATTTTCATAAATTGAATTTGATATAAAATTAATTATCATATCTCCATTTTTATATTTAGTTATTACTTCCTCATATTCTCTTGCTATATCAGATACCTTATTTCTTAGGTTTCCATCTTCATTAGCTTTATCAAAATCTATAAATAATTTATTTTTGTAATTAATCTTATTATTCTTATTTATCTTTTCTTCTAAGACTTCTCCAGTATCTTTGTCTACTATTGCTGTACTTAAAATATTTCCTTCAGAATCATGTATTATTAATTCCTTTTCTTGATTCACTTTTAAATCTTCTTTGCTTATATTTAAAGCTTCTTCAACTGTAACTTGTCCTTCTAAAACCTCTATTGCTTCTTCATCTTCTGACTTTTTCTTTATATCTTTTATTGTTATATTCCTTTTATCTTCATGCTCTTTATATATCTCTTTTTGTTTTTCTTCTGGTAATTTAGAAATCTCGTAAGCTACTGATATTTTAACTTTATCTTCTTTTAATTCTTCCTTAAAATCACTTATAAGATTATTTGATACACTTTCCATTCTTGCTATTTGAGTTGCTGATACATTAAGAATATTTGCTATAATATCTCTTACTCTTCCTGGTATCTTTTCTCTCTTTTTATACTCAATTAATAGCTCTTTAATCTTATTTGCTTGGTGTATTTTTTCCCAATCTGTAAGCTCTCTAGTAGTAGAGTTTGTTATTATAAGACTTAGTTCATTTTTTAGGTTGTCTTCCTCTTCTACCTTACAAGGAATATATTTGAAATTTAAATTTCCTTCTTCATATAACTTTTTCATTGAGATATATCTTCTGTGTCCTGCTATTATTTCATATTTGCCATTATTTATCTTTTTTACAACTAAATTTTGTTGTAAACCTAAAAGCTCTATACTATCTTTTAATTCTTTTATTCCATCCTCTTCTACAGAATAGAAATTATTACTTGAAGGTATTAAATCATCTATGTTAATTTGAATTGTTCTAAATTTAGGTATGCTTTCTTCTTTATCTTGTTTTCCTCTTGAATTATTATTTAATAAGTCCATCATATTAAATGCCATATACTTTCCCCCTTTTAATATAACTTCTTAAATATAAGTATTTGTGTCCGAATTGGACACATTTTTATTTACTCTTTACTTAAATATTCTTCCACTAAAGCTATATAATCTTTAGCAGCACCACATCTTTTGCTATATTCTAAAATAGGAGCATTAGCAAATGTACTCTCATCTGCCTTTACGGTTCTTCTAATATGTGTATTAAAAATCTTATATTCTTCACTGGCTTTTAATAACTCTTCACCTTGGATATTAACATCATTTTTATTGAACATTGTTACAAAGCATCCTTTAAGCTTTAAGTTAGAATTACTTACTTTAGCATTCTCTATTTGCTTTATAAGCTCTTTCATTCCATCAAATGCAAATTTATCTATTTTAATTGGTATTAGTACATCATCACTTGCAACTAGTCCATTTATAACACTTGCATTAATATCTGGTGGATTGTCTATTATACAATAATCATAATATTCTTCTATTTCATCTAAATGCTTTTTTAATCTAAATTGTTGTGGTATAGATACATCTAGCATTACTTTAAAGTTAGCTTCTATTAAATCCATATTAGCTGGTATTAAATCTAAATTTTCATAGTCTGTTTTCACTATTACTTCATCTATACTACATCTATCTGTAATAAGATCTGCTATACTATATTCTTCTGTATTATGTTTATTGAATAACTTAGTTGTATTACCTTGCTTGTCTAGATCTATTATTAAAACTCTCTTCTTATGTACTGTGGCTAATATATGAGCTATATTTATAGCTGACATTGTTTTAGCTACTCCACCCTTTAAATTAATAATTGATATTTTCTTCATATCTCATTAGTCCTCACTCTCTTAAAACTTTATTTTGATTACTATCTTATATTGCTATTGTTTTTATAGATGAATATCTTATATAAATTAGCAAATCCTTATTTCTTATTTTTAAAAATTGACTTCCAAATTTATAATTATCAACTTTAAATGATATTTGAAAGAATCTTTCATCTTTTAACTCTATATCTACATACGGAAAGCCATTCTCTTTATATCCTTTTATTAGTTCTTTTACTTTCTCCCTCTCCATAGTTTCCTCCTAGTTTTGAATTGCGAAATAAAAAATACCGTATATTCATTTGAATAACACGGTATTTTTAATCATTAATATTTAATTTTTTGTGCATTATAGTTTAAAATTCTTATTTAATTATATTTACAATAAATTATTAGAAGGCATACGAATTATCAATACAATATAAAGCCAAAATGTAATAGGTGAAAAAATTAAAAATAAAATTCTTAATACCCCTGCATTAAATCCGTAATATTCAGCAATTCCTCCACACACACCTAATATAATCTTATTTGCATTTGATTTGTATACCATTTTACTCATATATCTCCACCCCTTTACTGAAAATATTAATCTTATTATGAGTTAATTATAGCATATATGTAAATACCGTACTATTCAATTTTCAAAGATCCGTTTCTGTTAATTAGTTCGCAATAGTATCAAATCATTCTTTATCTCCACTAGTAGACCTATACACAAACCACCAGTAAATAAATATACCTATTAACCATATAGATACTATTCTCATCATTCTTAAATACACACCTCTTATATTATTTTTCTAATATTTTAAGATAGTCTAAATTAGCATTTTCACCATAAAATATTTCTTTCATGTCCAGTATTGGAATATAGTTATATCCTCTTTTACCTTTATTCGCTTTCCATCTATCCCAATATTCGATTACTATTGCTCCTTGAATGAAAAATACTTTATTTAGTTTCTTCATGGAACATAATATAAAACTTGTCTCTCCAATTTCTAAGGCAGTTCTTATATAATCTATTTGATGATCCTGGATATGCTTTAAAGGCAATCCTTTTTCATCTTCACTTTCTTTACAATCAAAAGATATACTTAGTCCACCTTTTACAGTTCCTCTAAAGTCTAGCGTACTTTCTCCTTGTGGAAATGCTGATATAATCTGTTTCCCTCTTCTAACTACATTCCATGGTGTACTTATCTTCTGTATTAATGCTTGTCCTGTATTTTTATAATATGTATTGGCTCTTATAACCTCTTCTTCAAAGGCTCTCCCTTTGTTAGCCATCTCAAAATTGTATGCCATACTATCACCTCTATTTATCTTTAATATCTACTAAATTTTTTATCTGAAACTCCACTTAGAAATATAGCTCTACTTTCTACATGTATATATTCCATTAATTTCATCTTACTTCTTAAATATTCTTTTAAATCAGATTTGTTGTATCCATCTAATTCCTTCTTATCTGCTATACTTACATCTAATCTCAATTCTGTAAGCCTATCATACATTCCTATAGCCAATTGACTTAACTTAAATGCACCTTCTGTATCGCCTGATGTCATTCTCCTATATTGTTCTGCTATCTCTTTACAAATTTTCAAATCAGCTTCTATATTCACTTCTTTTCACCTCATTTCCGTTTTCTCATTTTTGTATAAATATATATTCCTGAAAATTCATCAGATATATAAGTCTTACAATCTATGAAAGAAAGATTTTTAAATTTATTTTCAAAAAATTCTTTTTGTATATTTTCATTAATAGCTATCTTTTCTACCTTTCTTCTTGTTAATGTTGTTCTATTTATAGTAACTATTGGCTTTTTTAAATTTTTAGAATATCCTATTCTAGTTTTACTTTGAGAAGCTATATATCTAGCTACTTTTTCAAACTTTAATTCATCTGCTTGTAATCTATTAGCATTTGCAGTTCCTAATCCCCATTTTTCTTCTGCTATATCTCTATCCATTCCAGACATTATTAAGTGATGATGTATTTTAGTTCTTTTACTTTTTTCAGGATCATCTACAAAATCAATTACATGGATATATTTAAACTCTTCACCTGGTTTATTTTTATTCCACCAACGTCTTATTCTTTTTAAGTAATTTTCAACATCTTTCTTAGCTCTTTCTTTATCTGGTGCTTTTCCTCTATGAGTTAGGGTTATATATAAATCTCCATTATTAAAGTTAGTGTTAATTAATCTTATAGCCCACTTAATTTTATTTTTATTATTCAAATTTTCTTGAGCTTTTCTAGACTTCTTTCTCTTATCTCCTCTTGGCATATCCCCTTTACATTTCCAAACAGGATATATTTCTTTCTCTACCATTTCTCCACTTACTATTGTTTTAACTACATAAACATAATTACTATTTATTCTTAAATCTTCATAACTCTCTAAGTTTTTTATTTGTTTATCATATTCTGCTTCATAATCATAATTTTCATATAATCTCTTTACTTTAGTCTTATTCATATATAACCCTCATTCTATCTATGTTTTAAATTAATATGTCCGAGATAATAATACTCATTACAAGCTCGGTAAAAGCCTGAAAAAATTAAAAAAATAATAAGGTATTTGACATACCTTGGTTTATGATATAGACTAAATATAAAGATATTTAATCTAACTGTTTTTTTTGTGAACACATTACTTATTTTCGGGTTTAAGTAATGTGTTTTTATTTTCTCTTATAATTGCATATAAAAAGGCTTGTCTTGCTATCCATATACTTACAATTAATGCAACACTTATTACATACTATAATCCCCTTTTTACAATGCACCCATGAATTACTTGTGCTATCTTTGCAATTACTGCATATCATTTTATTCTCGCTATTTCAGTAATAATTTTTCCACTTGGAATATGCAATAAAGTAAATTCATGTGGTGGTGCTGCTATTATCATATGTTCTCTAGGATCATATCCTAACTTCAATAATTCTTTTCTTTGACTATATGTTGGTTTCTTAGGATTTTTCACTTTCTTATGCTCCCTTCTTATATTCTTCATATTTTAATTTTTGAACTTTATTTACTTCTTTATCTAATCTTTGGCTTAACATTTTAGTTACTATGTCACCTGTTCCCCACAGCTCTATTGCTTCATTCAGCATTTCTTTAAGATTTATATGGTTACTCACTTTTCTATTCCTTTCTTTTTGATTTAATTACCCCATATATAGTAAAATTATGTTGATTTTCTTATTAAAAGGGGGTGGGATTTATGAAAAACTTCAAGGATTTTCAATCTACAATGAATCAAGAAAAAGTTAAAGAAATTTCTAATGAAATAATAAATAAACTTGATAATACAAATCATCAATTAGGTGAAATAGAATTTGAACGTTCTTATAACTTTTCTTTAACAATGAGACTTCTTAAGGAATACCACAAATGGTTAAACGACTAATGTTACATTTGATTGCTTTTGTTGTTTCCTAAACTCAGAAATAACAACATTAGCAATTTCCTTAGAATCAATTTTTAATGTTATATACTGCTCTCGAACTGGTACTTCAAGAGCAGTTTTTTCTAACTCTCTTATTGCATACTTTAAAGCTTCTATATCTTTATCAAATATAGGATCATAATCTCCTGCACAAAAAGCTTTCCTATCTTCAATTAAATCTTTTAATTGTTTAATAACTTCTTCTCTATTCATGTATAAGTACCCCCAACTCTCTACTAAGTTTTTTAATTCCTTTTTTCATGCTTAAAATTAATTTTTCTTGCTTAGTTAAAAACTTATTAGAATTTGTATTTCCTGCTTCCTCTTTAATTAATAGCTCTACTACTCTAACATCCTTATTAGGTCTATTACTTATAAATTCAATATTTTCATTTGCTATTAATTCATCATTTACTAATACATTGATTACCCAATTCTTATTTCTATCTAAAAATTCATTAATTCTTACTTTTGGCTGAGTACATTCTATTTCATTAAGAGCAAATTCATAAGCTTGTACCCTTTCTTTAAGCTCTTTTTTTCTCTTATCATCTGTTGTTACTCCTGCAAGTAATTCAAGAGTTATTTTCTCTTGTTTTAAAATCTCTATTTTTCTTTGTCTATCCACTTACATTCCTCCCTATAAATTCTTCATAATGACTAATATAAAATTTTTATAAATTTTGATATTATATTTTTGATATTTCTTGGTTATCCTTATTTTTTCCTTAAAGGTTTTATATGGTATTGAGATACATACTAATTCACCTATCATAATAATCATCCTTAATTTATTCCCAATAAATCTCTCCACTTGGATATTCTTTAACAGTTAATCTAAATTGTTCTTTTCCTACCGCATTTACTATTACAACTTTTAAATTTCCATCCTTATCAACTTTATGTTTACCTACCTTAAAGCTTGTCCCATCTTCATACTTTCTTTTGAATCTTTCTAATAATGTATTGCTCATAAATTCATCCTTCTTTCTACTTAAACATATATAAAGACTATTTCGTCTAATACTTTTTTAATTAAATCCTGCAGCACTCCTAAGTTATAAAATTTAATTCCATACTTATCTTCTAAAGTAGTAGCAACTTTTAAAACATCTACTTCTTTATGCTCTTCAATTAAATTTTCTACAGTCTTTGTTACTGCTTGTCTAACGTTTAATGGTATTTGTTTCATATATTATTCTCTCCTTAACTTCAGTTATGTAATTTACTTTATTAGGCTTTTTAGCCTATTTATCATTAATGTAAACCCTCTTTTTAAATAACAATTGATTTAAAGTTACATATTTAATTCTTTATTTTTCTTTTCTTCAGCTAATAGTCTATTTAGCTCTTTTGTTTCTTCTCTTGTATAAAAGCACTCTGGTCTACCCCTAAACAATTCATTGCATACGTCGTAGCATCTTCTAATATCCTCTTCTTTTGGAGTAGTCTCTCTAATTATTATTGTTGTATTACCAAGTTTAAAAGTTTGTCCTTTCATTAATCCCACCCCCTGCTTTATCCTATGCAAGTATTAATAAACTTGTCCTTTTAAATTTCTCACTAAATGATTTAGTGCATTTTGTTTTGTTCGTTTTTCTGAACTTTTGCTGTAAAAAAATATTTTGGTATCTCTTCTTTAGATAAGTTTAATAATATATATGCTTTATTTATTTCTTGTTGAGAAAAATCTAAATAATTATTAAGCCTTTGACTTAAAGATACTCTTCCTATTCCTAAAGCCTTAGCGAAATTATCTTGCGTTCCAAATATTTCTTTTATTCTTCCTCTTAGTCTACTATAATCAAAAGCCATTTTATTACCTCCTCCGTTCGTGTTTCTGAACTAATATTAACACCATCATTTTTCATTGTCAATACTTACCTTTCATTTTTCTGAACTTTTTTTATTCAAAATAATGTTTTTTGTTGTGTTTTCTGAACATTTTTGGTATAGTTATATATAAGCGAGGTGTTTATTTATGGAAACAATAGCAAATAGAATAAAGCAAGGACTTGCAATACGTAATATGAAGCAAGCTGATTTGGTTGAAAAAACTAAAATAGGGAAATCCTCTATAAGTACTTATATTTCTGGTGCTTATGAACCAAAGCAAAGAAATATTTACAAAATAGCTCAAGCTTTAGATGTTAATGAAGCTTGGCTGATGGGGCATGATGTTCCTATGGAAAGAGAAATATCTACTAATAATATGAATATAGATTTAAACGATAGAGAAAATTTATTATTAAATAACTTTAATAAATTAAATGAATTAGGTAAATTAAAGCTAATTGAATATAGTAATGATTTAATTGAAACCCCTAAATATATAGAGGAAAATAAAAAAATTATTGAACTTCCTAAAAAAGAAAAACAAATATGGGAGGAATCAGGTAAAGAACATTTAATGCCTATAGCTTGCCATGATGATAATCTTACTGATGAAGAAAAAGCTATAGTTAATGAAAAGATAAATGAAATATTAAATAATTTAGATAAATATTAATACAATATACGGAGTACAAATGAATAATTATGAGAATTTAATATCCCTTGCATATTCTCATGGTATTAAAGTTATAGAAAGTGATTTGGGTATAGATAAACCTTTTGGGAAGTGCATAGGTAATTTAATTATTATAAATAATAGGGTTAATGAATATGAGAGGTTTTGTGTCTTAGCTGAAGAATTAGGACACTTTAACCTTACCGTTGGTGATATAACTAATCAAAGTAATTTTAATAATAGAAAACAAGAATCAATTGCTCGCAGATGGAGTTATGAAAAACTTATATCTCCTGAAGATATAATTGCTGCTATTCTATCTGGAATTGATAATATTTATGACTTAGCAGAAAAATTAAATGTTACAAAAGATTTTCTACTTCAATCTATCGAACATTATAAATCTAAATATGGTGTATATTATGTTGGTAAAACACATTTACTAACATTTGACTCTTTAAATGTTATTGGATATTAAATAATTTTATAATATTGAGGTGATAATATGGACAATGATATTTTTGCAATATATCTTAGAAAATCAAGAAAAGATTTAGAAAATCAAGATTATGATGTTTTAAAAAGACATCGCAAAATTTTATTAGACTTTGCTAAATCTAAGCAAATTCCGATATATGAGGAAGATATATATGAGGAAGTTGTTTCTGGTGAAACTATCCAAGATAGACCTGTAATTCAAACGCTTTTAAGAAAGATTGAATCTGGTTATTATAAAGCTGTTTTAGTAATGGAAATTGAAAGACTTGCTAGGGGTAACACTATAGACCAAGGTGTTATTGCACAGGCTTTTCAATTAACTAATACACTTATAATTACTCCCAATAAAACATATGATACTAATAATGAATATGATAATGAATTTCTAGAGTTTGGGCTTTTTATGTCTCGACGTGAATACAAAGCAATTAGTCGTCGTATTCAAACTGGTAGAATTCAATCTTGCAAGGAAGGTAATTATGTAGGATCTGTTACTCCTTATGGATATGATAAAGAAAAACTTAAAGGGGAAAAAGGTTATAAACTAATACCTAATGATGAAGCTGAAAATGTTAAGTTAATTTTTGAATTATTCTTAGATGGTCTTGGTACTTCTAATCTATCTTATAAATTAAATGAATTAAAAATTAAATCGAGAACTAGTAAGCCTTGGACTCCTGCTATGGTTAGAAATATTTTAATTAATAAAGTTTATATAGGTATTCTCACTTGGGGTAGAAGAGCTACTGTAAAACAATTAGATAATAATTTAATAAACAAAACAAGACCAATAAATAATGACTATATTGAAAGTAAAGGAAAACACGATCCCATAATTGATGAATTAACTTTTTATAGAACTCAAGAACTTCTTAAAGCAAATTCCTCTAAAAAAGTTCATAAAGATAAAGTTCTTCAAAATCCTCTTGCTGGAATAGTTGTTTGTAAAAAATGTGGTACAAATATGATAAGACGTCCATTAAAAAATATTCCTGATACTCTACTTTGTAAAAATCATTATTGCGATAATGTTTCAAGCTATATATATTTAGTTGAAAAGAAATTATTAGACTCATTACAAAATACATTAAATAAGTATTATCATTACCTTGAAAATTATGAGGAAGAACATATTAAGCATAAAAAAAATTATGATTCTCAAATAAAGAAATTAGATAAAGAAATAGAAAAATTAAAAAAGCAGCATATAAAGGCTTGTGAGTTATTAGAAACTGGTGTTTATTCATTAGATCTTTTTAGAGATAGATCTTCTTCTATAAATGAACAAATAGAAGGACTAAATAAGCAAAAAGAAGAATTAATAAAATTAAATGAAAATAATAAAGTTGATAAAATAATTCAAGCTATTCCTAAAATAGAAAATTGCTTAAAAACTTATGATGCACTTAATGTAGAAGAAAAAAATAAACTTCTTAAAACAATTATAAATAAAGCTTATTATCTTAAAGATGAAGCAGGAAGCAGATGGAACAAGGATGCACAAGACAAATTTATCCTTGAATTAGAGCTATTCCTTTAACATACATCTTAAATGTTCAATAGAACTTGCTCATGTTGAAATTATGGCTACAATGGTACATCAAATAATGGAAAATGCTTCAATTGATGAAATTACTGCTGCTGGACTAGATGGACACTATGTAGATCACGGTAAAGGATTATTCTATACCGATGCTACAGGAAATCCTTGGACCGCAACTTATATACAATGTAAAGGCGATATAATTGCTGATTTAACTGAAGATATGGCCGCTGAGCAAAAGGCTCGAGCTACTTATGAATGGTTAATTAATTTAACTGACGATGTTGAAATAAAAAATATATTAGGATTTCTAAGAGAAAGAGAAGTTGTCCATTTCCAAAGATTTGGTGAAGCTTTAGTAGACGTACAAGATAATACTAAACTAATCGATTTTTGTAAGTAATATTTAGTGTTAATATAAAAGCATACACTGTTAATACAGTATATGCTTTTTCCTATTAGTAATTACTTCTTTTTCTTCTTGATAATTGCTGTACCAATGCCAATTGTTATTACACCTAGTAATGCCATTACTCCACTGCCAACTACTGCACCTGTATAAGGTAATTTTCCACTAGTTGTAGAATTCCCTTTATTGTTATTTATTGTACCACTATTTTGCTTATTCAAATCAGCTAATTTCTTTTCTGCTGAAACTAAATCATTGTAATTAGTTACTAATAACTTTTGTTTTTCTGTTAAAGAATCATAAGCTATTCTTACTTCCTTAATTTTTTCTTCGTCATTTACTGTAATATTTGTAGGAATTTCTTTTATAGCATTAATAACCTTTTGAGCTGCTTCTTGATCTGCTTTTTCTGTAGCTGTAATTTCCTTAAGATTTGCTAAATCTTTTTCAGCCTTAACTAAAAAATCATAATTTTTTACAAGAGCCTTTTGAACATCAGTTAATTCATTATAAGCAGTTCTTGCTTCAATTATTGCCAACTCATCATTAAGGGTTATATATTCTGGTAAAGCTGCTATTAAATTAGCTACTTTCTCTGCTGCCTCTTTGTTTGCTTTATCTTCATCAGTTTCAGTTTTATTTGCATACATTTCAACACGATCGTCATTAATTACTCCACTCCAGTTTAAACCAAAAGCAAAGTCATATACATTTCCTTCTGAGTCAACATGACACTCCATATCAAATGCTAGATCCTCTGACTGTTCTTCAACAACTTTCATACTTGCTGGCATTTGTAATGGTAATAATCCTGATGGCTCAACCACACCTGATAAAATCTCTAAGAATGCTTGGTCTTGAATACCGAATCCTAATACTATTCCATCAACTTCTGATTCAAATTCGCTAAATACCATTGGATTACTCATATTAATACAAGTTATAACAGGCTTATCTCCCATAGATTTTTTAGTCTCAAGAATTATATCTAATGATTTTGTATTATTTGCTGTAACTACTTTATCCTTATAAGTTCTATTCAATACATCAGTAGGTCTTGAATCACCAGCAATACTTATCTCTCTAGCATATTCAGCTTTATATTCTCCATATTGTAATGTTAGTGGTAAAAATCCATTTCCTCCATTTGATTTATCTACAGCACTATATCCTAAACCTGGATCTGGATCATCCACAAATACAAGTGCCGCATCAGCTTCGCTTGGATTAGTTGCAATATTGAAATATTTTTGAGCAATATTCATATTAACTGCATCTACCCATGATGCTGGAGTTACATTACCAAATCTATCAGTCGTTTCTGGTATATATTTTTGTGGAATATATACTGTTAACTTTTCATCACCATTACCATTCAATGGTAATACATTTTCTTTATTTTTTAGCATTACTACAGATTTTAATTGAGCTTCATATCCAGCTTCCATAAATTCTGCATTACCTACAGTTTCAACAGATTCTTCTACATCTAAATATGGATTTTCAAATAACCCTGTTTGAAATATATTTCTTAATAGACGTACAGCGGATTGTTCCATACGAGTTCTCATTGCTCCTTCACCTTTATCCTTTACGCCTAATTCATACCCTGCTAATATTCCTTCTGAAGTATTAACTCCACCAAATTGATCTATTCCAGTTTGAAGTAGTAAATAGAACTTTTCTGCAGTAGTTAAATCTTCAACTCCCCATGGAGTTGCTCCAAATACATCCATACCTAAATCATCCTTTGTTATACCCCAATCTGTACACACTACTCCATCATATCCATACTTTTCTCTTAATAAGTCTGTAATAATATATTTACTATATGAATTACCTACATTTCCTCCTGTTGGATCTTGATTATAAGAAATTGTATAATATGGCATAACTGCTGATGCCTCACTAGTTCCACCATTTAAATTAAATGCACCTTCTGTAAATGGCAACATATGCTCACCAAAATTATTTCCTGGATAAACTGCATATTTCCCAAATCCATAGTGAGCATCTCTTCCAGCCTCTCCTGTTCCTCCACCTGGCCAATGCTTAACCATTGCATTTACACTCTCTTCTCCCCATCCACTTGCTCCTTTAGTAGTTTGGAACCCATCAACATATGCACGAGCCATATCTGTTGATAATAATGTGCTTTCACCAAAGGTTCCGGATACACGACTCCAACGTGGATCAGTAGCTAAATCTATTTGTGGAGATAAAGCCGTTGCAATACCTAAGGCACGATATTCCTTAGATGCAACTTGTCCAAATTCTTCTACTAAACTTGGATCAAAAGTTGCTGCCATTCCAATTGATGAAGGCCACATAGAAATAATTCCGCCAGAACCTGCATTATATTCTGCACTCGAATCTGTACTATGACGAGGATCAGAACTATTGTTAAGTGGAATCCCTAAACCTAAGCTTTCTGCAAAACTTTGTCCATTATTATTCCATCTAGCTGCTACTTCTGGACTTTTAACTGTAGTAATAAGAACATGTCTTAAATTATCATTTTCTATAAAACTTTTTTGTTGATCACTTAATCTCGCAGGATCAGTAACTCCTTCTTCATAAGGATTCCCATCATAAGTTCCACCAGTCCATCCACCAGCTGGAATAGATTGATGAGCACTGTATAGCATAAGTCCTGCTATTTCTTCAACACTCATTTTGGTAGCTAAATCTTTAGCTCTTTCATCAACTGTTAATCTCCAATCCTCGTAAACATCTAATTCACCATCTTTATCTAAGTCCTTAAAGGCTTTTCCATCTTCAACTAAGATAGTTACTCCTGAATCCTTTGAATACCCAATTTCTACTCCATCTTCATTGGTTACTATTCTTATACCTGTATCTTCTCCCTTATATAGTAAATATTCTTCTGTAAAGCTTGTATCCGCATTAATTGTTATTGGATTTAAAAACGTAGTGCTAGTTATAGCCACTATTGCTACTATCGTCAGAGCTTTAATAAGATTTCTTTTCATTAACTCTCCCCCTAATTCTTTCTAAATAAAATATTATTTACCCTAGTATTTGCTATTAATTAAGTAAAATAAACACTATTACTTTTATAAAATAGTTCACTTAATTAATTGTAAACATTTACCAATTAAATTATAATAAATTCATGTCCTACTTTCCAACATAAATTTTGAATAACCTTATAAGAAAAACTTATTACAATATCAATTAGCTTATATTTTTAGAAATTTAATAGGGGGTAAAATTTATATGAATATTAAGCAACTTCAATATTTCATTTCAGTAGCTGAGCATCTTAGCTTTACAAATGCAGCTAAAGAACATTATTTATCTCAAACTGCTATAAGTCAACAAATAAAAAATCTTGAAGATACATTAGGGTTTAAATTATTTATTAGAAATAAACATTCTGTAAAATTAACATCTTCTGGAGATGTTTTTTATTTAGAAACAAAATCACTATTAAAAAATTTAAATACAGCTATAAATAAAGCTTATCTAGCATCTTCAGGATATATTGGAACAATTAATATTGGTTTTTTTGAAGGATATGAAAATATAAACTTACCTAAATTATTGTCAGATTTTAAAATTAAATACCATGGAATTAATTTAAATATAATTAGAGGTAATATAGATGAACTTTACAAAAAATTACAAAACAACTTAATAGATTTTGTTTTTGGATATGATTTTTCTACAAGTAAATATTCATTTATAGAGAATAAAGTACTTTCAACTTGTCCACTATGTGCTGTTCTCTATAGTGGTCATAAATTTGCTTCTAGAAATGTAATTAATAGAACTGAATTACAAGATGAGGATTTTATATTTATTAGTCGTTCGATTTCTCCTTTTGCTTTTGACATCATAGTTTCTAATTTTTTACCTTACGGCTTTTCACCAAATATTAAATATAATGTAGATTCAATAGAAACATCCTTATTAATGGTTAAATCTGAACTTGGTATAACTATTTTACCTAAATTTCAAGATAATTATAAATCAAAGGACTTAGTATTTATTCCTCTTGAAAATGAAATTGCTAATGCAACAATTTCTTGGAATAAAAATAATAATGATTCTAAAATTGAAATATTCCTAAACTTTATAAAAGATTAAAACATAATCAAGTAAATCTAGAAATATATAAATAAAAGCTATGCAAAGAGCCATAGCTTTTATTTATATAGTTATTATTTCAATCTAGAAAATCAGTAAAATTAAAATCTACAATATTATTTTTTATCTTAAATTTACAGAATAATAATATTAAAAGTATACTCAGTCCTGATAAAAGAAAGATAATTGAAATTGATATTTTACCATCTATTAATGGAACTATTGATACTGTTAATAAAGATATTATTGTTATTAATATCTTATACATTGAAAAAACTCTACCAATATATTTATTATCTACATGCTTTTGCAATATATTTCTGAAAAAAACACTTTGTATTGATATCATTAAAGAAAATATAATTAAATCTACTATTACTGATATAAGTGAATTTAAAAACAGTAAAATAATAAATGTGCAAATTATTAATTCTGATATTAGCAAATACTTATTTATCTCATCATTAGATTTTATACGTTTTATAAATATTGGAGTTAATAATCCTCCAATTACCATAGCATATCTAAAGAAAATTATTCCTTCTGACCCTATTCCTAAAATAATATCTGCTATCGCTATATTATAGACATCATATAACCTACTAATTATAGATAAAATCCCACTAATTAGTATGGTATATTTTACAATGTATTTCATATTAATAACTTTAAATACTTCTTTATCAAATAGAACTAATTTAGAGTTGCTTTCCTTATTTATATTATTTTTATATTTTATTAATCCAAAAAATATACTTGATCCCAAAAAGCTAAATGCATTCAAAATAAATAGTATGTTCGCTCCAAAAATTTTATATATTATACTCGATAAGGCTAAGGAAATAAACATAACTACAGTTTCAGTTAGCGAAAATATAGTATTTGCATCTGTCAACTGTTCTTCAGCTACTATTTCAGGTATAATTGCCATTTCACTACATACATCTATATCATTTAATGCTTGTAATAGGAATGAGCATAAATAAATAATCCATAAACCAATATCTTGATAGGCAATAAACATTAATGCTATTGGTATACTTGCTATATTCGTAAATAGTATTATTTTTCTTCTATCATATCTATCAGTTATTATTCCAGCTAAATATTGAATAAATATTCTTAATGCCCCTTTACTTATCCACATAAAAGCAATAGAGTTTACACTTTTTGTCATATCGTAAACTAATAAAGTAACAGCTATATCATATAAATAGTCCCCTATACAAGATATAACTCCTCCAAAGTAAAAATATCTAAAATTTAAATTACTTTTAATTAATTTATACAATCCCAATCCCCAATATATTTTGACTTTATTAAAAATATAATTTTTTCTAATTGTCTTATCTAATAAAACATTTTTATTACTTTTTAATACTATAAATGCTTATTATAATATTAATTCGTATATACACTGTTTCTCTATTCCTTCATGCCATCCAAAATAATCTTTTGGTACATCAATTATTTGTATTAACTTACATCCTAAAGCTTCAATTATTTTCCTTGATGCTATATTTGCCTCATTACATGTTAAATAAACTCTTCTCATTCCGTACTCTTTTGCTACTTGTAAAACTAATTTTGATGCATATAATGAATAATAATTACCTCTAAATTCCTTATCTATTTCATAACCTATATGTCCATTAAAATATGAATGATAATTATCACCTATTCTTATACTAATTTTTCCAACCTTTTTATTAGACTTTTTCTCATAAATATCATAATAATAAAATGGTATCATTAATTCATTACCTTCAAATTTCTGTATTATTTTTAAAAATATAATTTCATTTGATAATTCATTAAATTTATCATAGAATTCAAACATAGTATCTATCTTCTCCTTAAATGAATCAAATTTCCATGATCTTATTATTAATGTATCACTATTAATAAAACTCACAACCTCTCCCCCTTTTAATAACAAATATCAGGAACTAGTTATTGCATTTTTTCAAAATATAATATTATTTACTTTTACTATTCTTAATTACTCTTGCTATTTCACATCCTAATAAAATACATCCTATTTTTGAAATTGTTAGTGAATTATTTACAATGAATGAAGGAAATCTAAGTGGTAATAGAAATCAATAAAAACATTTAATGCCATTAATATAGATGGTATTCCTATTATTATTAATTCAAGTATATTGGTTTTGGATGATCCTTTTTGTCTACAAGCAAGATAAGTTATAAAAGCTCCAAAAACCATATAGAAAATAAAATTAGCTATATTTGAAGCAAGCATATGTTTTATTTCAAATCGATAATATCCTTGCTCTCCAATTTGTGAAATAAATAATGTTCCAATAGTAAGCACATAAATAATAATACAGAATATACTTGATTTAATATTTAACTTAGTTTTAGCTTTCCAAGTATCAGATAACTTTTTTTAGCATAGCTCCATCATCAATATTGTTTTGTATCTCATATTTTGGTATACTATACTTCATTTCTTTCAGTTTCTTATGGCATTCCTCACATGTTGATATGTGTGATTCAATATATTTCTTACTTTTCTCACTACATATATCATCTACATACAATGGCAATAATTTTTCAATAATTCTACATGAAATATTCTTGAGTTATTTCTTCTGCTAATTCCTGATTTTTACATAATTTCAGAGAAAAGCAATAAACTTCTTTAAAATATCTCTCATATATCTCTTCAAAATACACATTACTTCCCCCCCTTTACCTATAAGACAATAAAAAAGTAAAATCGTTACAAACATTTTATATTTTTTAATTTTTTAAATATATTGCATCATAAGTATCTTTCTCTACTGTAGGTATTTTACTTCCTCCACTTACACTACTTATATATTTTTCAAATTCACTTCGTAAATTTATTAGTTTAAAAATCACTAATACTATAACTAAAATTGTTACTGAAATAATACTTAATATTACTTTTTTCATATTAACCTCCCTAAAGAACGTAACTACAATATTATAACATATTTTTCCATAATACTTTTTCTTTTTTAATCTACTATTATCTTAATACTTATGTTTAATAAATATTAGGACAACTTAAATATAAAAAGATATCTATTTCATTCAACTATTAAATAGATATCTTTTATATACTCTTCTCTTATGGTGTTATTCTAGTTCTATCTCTTGGAATTAGTGATGCTTCTCTAACATTATTTAGGCCTAATAATTGTGCTGTAATTCTTTCTAAACCTATTGCTAAGCCACCATGCTTAGGCATTCCATATTTAAAGACTTCTGTATAGCTTTCATAATTTTTAGATTCTAATCCCTTCGCTTTTATATTATTTATTAACATATTATAGTCATTAATTCTTTCTCCACCTGTAGTAATTTCAACTCCTCTAAATAATAAGTCAAAACTTCTTGTTCCTTCTTCTCCAAGTGGCATTGCATACATAGGTCTCTTTTCTCTTGGATAGTTAGTTATGAATATAAAATCACATCCTAATTCTTCTTTTGCATACTTACATATAAGCTTTTCTCCTTCAGGATCTAAATCTCCCTCTAAGCCCTTTTTATTATACCTTTCTTCAATTATTCTAATTGCTTCATTTAACTCAATCCTAGGTATATTCCCATTTATTTTAGGAAGTGTAGCATTTAATACCTCTAAATATTTTATTCCCTTTTCTTCTATAGAATTTAAAATATATTTTATAAGATCTTCTTCTAAATTAATTATGTCATATTCATCATTAATGAACCCAAATTCTAAGTCCATACTAACATACTCATTTAAATGTCTACTTGTGTTATGCTCTTCCGCTCTATAAACATGGGCAACTTCAAAAACTCTTTCGAACCCTGCTCCTACCATCATTTGCTTATAGAATTGAGGACTTTGTGCAAGATAAGCTTGCTTTTCAAAATATTCAACTTTAAATAGTTCTGTTCCACCTTCAGCACCTTCTGCCACTATTTTAGGAGTGAAAATTTCAGTGAAATCTTTTTTTATTAAAAATTCTCTAAAGCTTTGGACTATTATATTTTGTATTTTAAAAATAGAATTTATTTTCTCATGTCTCAAACTTAATAACCTATTGTTTAGGGTAGTTTCTAAGTTTACATTATATTCTTTTTTATTAATTTCTATTGGAAGTTCAAAAGCCTCACTAATAACCTCAATATTTTCAGCTAGAATTTCAAAGGAATTTAAAGAATTTTTACTTTCTTTTACTTCTCCTATAACACTTACTACGGACTCTAGTTTAATATTATTTAAATTTATATTTTTATTGTCTATTACACATTGTACTAAACCAGATCTATCTCTAATAACTAAAAAAGTTATTTCTTTTAATTTTCTTATTCTATATATCCATCCCTCTAATTTAATTTTTTTATTTATATATTCATTAATATTTCTTACTATAATTCTTTCCATATTGTCTCCTCTCTTTATATAAACATTAAAAAACAAAAATCCCCTTAAGCAATAATGCCTAAGGGGCGAAAAGACGCGGTACCACCCTTTTTAGTTTTAAATATTATATAAACTTATTAGAGTATACAGGAACTATAATTGGGCCCAAATTTAAAAAATCCTTCACTCCTTTATAGGAGTGAAGGTTTAGTTCACGGTACCATCCTAATTTAGTCTAATATAATATATTAAAACTATCTTAAATCTATTAACGCTAGAACACGTCTTACCCTACTATATTTCAGATAAGCTTCTCCAGGATGTCTTTCGATACTACCTAATTATGAAGCTTTCACCATCCTTCACTCGCTAAGAATTAAAATATATATCTACTCTTCCCTTCTTTGAATTTACTTTTATTTATAATATTCCTTTTTGTAAGATTTGTCAATATAGATTTAAAAATATTGTGTAGAATATATTTTTATCCATTAATACATACTAAGATTGGAGGTGAGTAATATGACATCAAAAGAATTATTATATATTACTGATGGATTAGGACACGAAAAATTTATGGAAACTATCTGTAAAGAAACAGCAACTAAACTACAAGATGCCGAATTAAAAACATTAATTGCTCAATATGAGGCTAAACATAAAGAATTATTCGGCAAACTATTTTCATTACTTTAAAAGGAGGGATTATACATGGATGATAAATGTTTATTTGAAAACATCCTTCAATTAACTAAGGGTGCAACTGACCTATATCTACATGCTACTACTGAAGCTTCTACAGAAAATATTCATCAAGTGTTTCATGATTTATTACATGAAACTTTAAAGATTCAACATGAAGTTTATAAGAAGATGGAAGCCAAAGGATGGTATCCAGTAGAACAAGTAGAGCAACAAAAAATTGACCAAGCAAAACAAAAGTTTACTTTTCAATAAAATATCAAGAAAATTATAAAATTTATTTATATAATACTATTTTTATACTTTTCTACATGTAAAAAAGTATTACTGGAAATAAAATTTCCAGTAATACTTAAAAAGTAAAATTGTAATTATACAAATTTATCTACTCTTCATCTTCTAATAAAAAGGCTTTGTACCCCTTCATAGCTTCATAAATATCTAATTTACTTGCTATTTCCCAAGGTGCATGCATGTTTTGTAATGCTACTCCACAATCTATAACTTCCATATTATATTCTGCTAATATATAAGCTATAGTTCCACCACCGCCTTGATCTACTTTTCCAAGTTCAGCAGTTTGATATACAACATCATTCTTATCCATTATATTTCTAAGCCATGCAATATATTCTGGATTTGCATCATTACATCCTGACTTACCTCTAGCTCCAGTATATTTATTAAATACTAGGCCTTTTCCAAAGTAAGCAGAGTTTTTTCTTTCCATTACAGATGGATAATTAGGATCAAATGCTGCTGATACATCTGAAGATAGCATCTTAGAATTTGATAAAGTTCTTCTTAAGGCTAAACTTGAATACTCTCCAAGTCTATCCATAACTTCTGCCACTGCATTTTCAAAGAATCTTGAGTGCATTCCTGTAGCACCATTACTACCAACTTCTTCTTTATCAACTAATAATACTACACTAGTATACTTAGTTTTATCTACATCTAACATTGCCATTAAAGATGTATAAGCACATACTCTATCGTCTTGACCATAAGCCATTACCATACTTCTATCTAAACCATATTCTCTAGCTCTTCCAGCTGGTACAACTTCGATTTCAGCAGAAATAAAGTCTTCTTCATCAAAATCATATTTTTCTTTTAATATGTTTAGAATATTAGCTTTAACAGCATCTTTTTCTTCACCTTCTAATGGAATACTTCCAACTAATATATTTAAATCTTCACCTTCAATTACCACATTAGCCTTCTTTTGAAGTTGATCTTGTGATAAATGTATTAATAAATCTGAAATTCCTACTACTGGATCTGTATCATCTTCTCCAATTACTACATCTATCTTAGTTCCATCTTTCTTAACTACAACTCCATGTAATGCTAATGGAAGTGTAACCCATTGATATTTTTTAACTCCACCATAATAGTGAGTTTCCATCATAGCTAAATCTGTATCTTCATATAATGGATTTTGTTTTAAATCTAATCTTGGTGAGTCAACATGTGAACCTATAATTCTTAGCCCCTTTTCCATTGGCTCTTCACCAATTATGAATAAGGCTAAAGACTTATCCTTATTGTTTAAATAAACCTTATCACCAGGCTTTAAGATTTCTTTATTTTCTATAACCTCTTCTAAATCCCTAAATCCAAGAGCTGTTGCCATGTCTATACTAGTTAATACACATTCTCTTTCTGTTTTGCATAGTGACATATAATCTATATATCCCTTACAAAAATCAAATAACTCTTCTCTTTTTTCTCCTTGATATTTTAACCAAGGACTTTTCTTTTCTTCATTCTTACCCATATTATCCTCCATATTTTATATTTTATATTTTTTATTTTCTATATTTATATTTTGTTTTATTCTATTATCTTATCCATTCTGCTTTCAATTATATCTACTGGAGTTACTTCAGACATAAGAGAATGTCTATAATTAACAGCAGCAGCTTCTATAATTACTGCAATATTTCTACCTGGTCTTACTGGAATCCTTAACTTTTTAACTTTAACCCCCAGTATATCTTGACGCTCATCATTTAATCCTAGTCTATCATAATCTCCGTCATCCTTCCAATGTTCAAAATGCATAAGAAGTTGTATGTCTTTTTCAGGAAGCACAGAGCTTAATCCATAAAGGGATGCAACATCTATAATTCCTATACCTCTTACCTCTAACATTCCAATTGTAATTCTTGGAGACTTTCCTATAAGCTCACCATCTACTTCTCTTATATCTACAGCATCATCAGTTACTAATCTATGACCCCTTTTTATAAGTTCAAGAGCTGTTTCACTTTTCCCAATTCCACTTTCTCCGGTTATTAATATCCCAATTCCTGATACATCTACTAACACTCCATGAAGTCTAGTTTCCGGAGCTAGCTGGCCAGCAAGATATATAGTTAATTTACTCATAAACTTAGTTGTTACAAAGTTAGTTCTAAGTAGCCAAACTTTATTTTTTAATGCAGCCTTCAATAACTCTTCTTGTGGTTCTAAATCTCTAGTTATAATTAAGCACTTTAAATTAAAGCTGAAATATTTATCTATTCTTTTTTTTCTAAGCTCGATTCCCATAGTTTCTAAAAAACTCCATTCAGCTTTTCCTATAACTTGAATTCTTTCAGGTGCAAAGTAATTGTAAAATCCCGCTAATTGTAACCCTGGTCTATTTATATCATTAACTGCAACCTCTATGTCTTTTTCACCCTCTGATAAGACTTCTAAATCAAAATCTTTAATTAATTTTTCAACTGTAACTGACAAAATTTATCACCCTTTAATTTCTTTTTTTAAGTTCTACCGTCTCTAATTGAGCTCTAAAATTATTTTTTACACTATCAATATATCTTCTTCTTAATTTTTGTTGTTCTTCCTTTTCACTTTCATTTAAACCTTCTTCTTTACTTTTTTTGTAAAGTTCATTAATTCTCTTAATTACATCATCAATTTTCATATTTTCATAATCCATCTTTAGTTCATCCTTTCTTAAAATCACTCTTTCTATATATTTTACCTTCATTTTTATCTAATATCAACTTATATAATTTCGACATCTGTAATTATTTACACCATCTCTTAAAATAAGACTTTTTTTCTTATTTCAACAAAATACAATTTTTTCAAGTAAAAATTTACTATATTTTGTAGTTTTTTGTTTTACAGTTTTGTTTTACATATTTACACTTTTTGGTATAATATTGTTACAAGAAGAAATATTTTGTAAATAGATGGTGGTGTTTGATATGACAAAAAAATATAAAAAGAAAATATTGTTTAAAAAGGCTCTACTTAATTTTTTATTAAGATACCTTTCTCCTAGTAATAGAATAATTATATATATTTCTCAAGACTTGGACAAGTTAATTAGCAAATCCCAAAAAAGTATCTATAATAGATATTCAAGAAAAAACTTATATAGCAACCAATTAAAAAAGGTTGCTTAATCACTTTACTATTCTCTTATTATGTATGCTCTTTCTATTAATCACTTTTAAAAATTCTATCATTATTTTTTTAATAAAAAAATACCTCATATCTTGAGGTATTAAATACATATATATTCCCAACATGCCGGTCACCTATATATTCATACCTGCTCCTCGCAGGTGGGTTAAGCTCACTAAACTATCTGTCCTCTCCTGCCACATTAATGCGAATTACTGGAGCCCGACATACTCTTAGTTGTTGCAAATCCCGTATATTCTATGTAGGTTGAATATTATAAGCTAAGCGCACATCTCAGGATTTATTATGATTTTATTATATCATAGTTTTATACTAATGCAATAGAATGTTTTTTATAAAAAGTGAATTTTTAACATATATATTCTTTTGCTACGTCTTCTATAGTTAAATCTTGGTCTTCATCAGTAAATAAAGCCATAAACTGCATAAATTCATAACTAGTTGAATTCATTTGAAAAGCCATAACTTCTCCAGCAATATCTAACTCCTCAACTATTTCTTCAATTATATCAACAACTTCATCATTTCCATAATCATAAAGGTATGGAATAAAGTATTCCTTATACCACTCGTTGCTTTCCTCTTCATAATCACTTTCTTCATTTGAATAGCTTCTTGCAGCACTTAATACATCTTCATCAAAATCTAAGAAAAATTTAACAAGACAAACTCCATCTTCATTTTTTAATTCTTCAATTTCAGTTAAATTATTTTCTTCTAGTATTTCTATTATTTTATTGCTCTCCATAATAACCTCCAATTAATATAATAGTTTTTTATATTCCTTTTTTACAGCAAGGAATTCTTTATCATCTTCAACTAAATTTAGTTCTTCTTTTCCATCAACTTCATCTACTCTAAATACGTATACATCTTCACTTTCTTCATCCACTGGTGCTAAAAGTAAATATTCTACTTCTTTTAAGTAAACCTTTGCTACTGCTTCAAAATCAACTTTTTCCCCATTTTCATCTAAAAAGCTCATTATTACCTTTTCTTCTTCACTTATATTTAAATCCTTTTTATCCATATTATTCTCCTTCATGTTAATTGTCCATTATATTTTATATATAAAACATATTTTTTTCTAGTACTTTAAGTATTTTTTTATATATAAAATTATTTAATGTAACTTTATGTCTTTATTTCAATATTATAAAGTATCAATGTATTTTCAGAGGATTATTTATGCTAGAAACATTATTATTAGTTTTATCTGTATCAATAGATTCATTCCTAGCAAGTATTTCATATGGGACAAGTAAAATCAAAATACCATTTAGTTCCGCATTGATAGTAGACATAATTTCATCTACCATGCTTGGAATTTCTTTAATAGTTGGAGGCTTGATTAAAGGTTACATTTCATTGAACATAGCAAAAATTATTAGCTTTATTATATTATTTTTGTTGGGAATATATAGATTATTTGAGGGATTATTAAAATCGTATATTAATAAAAAATCCAAAAAATTATCTCCTTTTAAATTTAAATTATTTGATTTTAATTTTGTGCTACAAGTCTATGCTGATGAAACTAAAGCTGACTTTGACAAATCTAATATATTGACTTCAAAAGAAGCAATGTACTTAGCTTTTGCCTTATCCTTAGATAGTTTAGCTGTAGGTTTTGGTAGTAGTCTCTTAACAATTAATTATATTCAAGTATTTATTTTTTCAATTTTTATAGGTTTAACACTTATTTTGCTAGGTTCATATATTGGAAGGAAATTTGTTGAAAGTACAAATTTAAACCTTTCATGGTTATCAGGGTTAATGTTGATTATTTTAGCTTTCTTAAGAGTATTTTAGTAAATAATTAATTATATCTATGCATTTTAAATTTATCTGCAAATTTAACTTTTTTAAAATTTTTAAATAGTAAAAAAGGTGTAAGGACCTTATAATTATAAAAATCCCTACACCTTTTTTATTATTTATTTATTACTTCTTTATTTTTTCTCTTTACAGCTAAATTTGTACCAGCTCCTATTATTATCATAGATATTAAGAATAAATAAATTGGATTATTTCCTCCTGTTGCTGGTAATTTATCATTATTCCCTGATTCCTGCTTAGATTCTTCTGTTTTATCATCACTTGGATTTGAAGTATCTGGTTTGATTTCACCTGGTTTATTATCATCTGGCTTCTCAATTTCTTGAGATTCTTTTACAGTAACTTTTACTTCTAATCTAGTTACTTCATTTTGACTATCTGCCACTTCATAAACAAGTTTATACTCCCCAGCTTTCTCTAAATCAACAGTATTTTCAATAAGTTTAATCCAACTAGTTATATCCCCATCTTCATTATCAATTGCTGTTACATCTTTTAACGGATCGAATTTATCACTAACATTTATAATTACATCATTAGCAACTATGTTTGGTGCTGTATTCTTAGCTACTTTAATTCTTCCTTGAATAGAATAATCTATATCCCCTAATTTATTAATATAAGTTTCTAAAGCTTCTTCTAATGACTTATATTCATTTATTGTAGGAACATTAGCAAAATGAGGATATTCATCTCCTCCAGCTGCCATAAAATCATTAGTTGCAACTACATATATTTTATCCATTTCTATAGGCTTTCCATTTATGGTAATCCCAACTATCCTACTTCCAGCTTCTTTTGTTTCATCAAATACAAAGTTTATTCCGGCAACCTGAGGGAAGTGTCCTGCAGTTGATGGATAAGCCTTAACTCCATGTTCTAAAACTTCTTTAATTTGTGCTCCTGTTAAAGCTTTTGTTACTATATAGTTTCCAAATGGTAGAACTTTTATAATTTCACCTTTGGTAATTTCTCCTTCATCTATACTGTCACGAATTCCTCCACCATTAGTAATAGCAATTTCTGCTCCTGTTTCATTTAACATTGCATCAGTTATTAAATTTCCAAGGTTTGTTTCTTGAGTTCTTGAGAATTCCCTAGATCCCTCTAAATGAACTTTAGAATTACCAACAACCTTAGATAAAATATCACTTTGTTCATTGTTTATTTCTGTAATTTTATTTGTTACTGCCTCATCAGCTTGAATTTCAGTAGTTTCAGATTTTGAAATTAAACTAGCTACTTTATTAACTATCTTATTTGAATCCTTATCAATAGTAAGTACTACTTTTCCTAAATTATTTTCATATTCACCAGTACTTGCGATTAAAGTTCCATTTTCAGTAGTAATTCCTTCTGATAATTCACTATGACTATGTCCATCTATTATTACATCTATTCCATCAACTTGATCTGCAACCATAGTAGATACTACTTCGCTAGATTCATCTATACCGATATGAGCTAATGCAACTATTATATCTGCACCATTTTTCTTTAATTCTTCAACTTGCTTTTTAGCAGATTCAACTGGATCAGTAAAATCAATTCCTATAACATTATTTGGATTAGTCTTATAAGCAGTTTCTGGTGTTGATAATCCAAATATACCAATCTTAACTCCTTGAACTTCCTTTATTATATTAGAATCAAGTAAAGATTCATTTCCTTTCATTACATTTGATGAAATTATAGAAAATTCATTATCACCTTGAGCTGCTATATCTCTTAATTCCAATAACCTTTCATATCCATAATTAAAGTCATGGTTTCCAGGTGCCATAGCATCATATCCTGCTAACTTCATTAAAGAAACAATATCTTCACCCTTATTTAAGGTTGCAAATGGTAATCCATGAAGTGTATCCCCTGCATCTAAAAGAAGTGAATTTGCTGTGCTTTTCTTTATTGCAGATATTACATCTATACCAATAATACTACTATCTTTTATAACTCTTCCATGACTATCATTTGTATGGAATAATGTAATTTCTAAATCTTTATCATTTAATAATACTATTTCTGCTGAATCTCTAACTCTTAATCTATGTCCTTCTGGATCTTCTGATGCAAGTCCTATTGCTGAAATAGTATCTCCAACACTAACTCTAGATTTCCACTCATCATTTACTCCAGGGTTTTCGCTACTTCTTACATATCCCTCAACATATACTCTTGATTCTCCAGAACCATCATCCACAAAAATATTTTGTCCTTCAATTCTAGTAACCTTTCCTTCTACACTAACTAAAAGACCTTCTTTTTCCTCTAACATACTATCATTAGTAGAAAGTTTAATTGGAGCTTTTAATTTTATATTTTCATCTATTATTTTTACATCTGTATTTTCATTCTTTATTGATATTTGCGCATCATTTAAATAAGATGAAACCTTTCCTTTAATTCTAACCTTTTGTCCAAGCTTAATATCTAAACCAGAAACTCCAAATACTGTTAAACCTGCTGTGTCATCTTGAATATATATTACGTCAAAGAATGAATTTCCAGGTGCTGCAGTATTAGAAGCTGATGTTACATACCCTTCTACAACTACTGTTTCGCCAAATTTATCTGGAATATTATTATTATCTGCATCTATTCTCGCATCTTCAATTTTACTTACAGGTATTTCTGGTAAAGGAGCTAATTCCTTTATAAGCTTTTCTGTTATTTGATAATTAGAATAATCTAATCCATCCATTTCAAAATTTGAGAAGAATGTTGCACCTGAAACAAATACTTTTGTACCATTACTTAAGGTTTCTACTGCTAAAGCCGCCACATCGCCTTTTTCTACTACTTCATTATCCCCTTGATTATCAGCATCATTTCCATAGGTAGTTTCATGGCCTTTTACTAACACATCTATATTTGACATATCCTGTGGTATTATTAATGTAGAACCACTATAAAAGCTATAATTTTTGCTAGTATCAATTCCAGTTAACCATGAATTTTCAGTATTATAATTATTAAAGTATAACCTATATGACTGTCCACCATTATTAACATCATCAGTAGCTTGATCATCGTTAAACCTAATTTTCGATCCAATTGCATTAAGAACAGCATTTCCTTGTGCTGCATTTCCATAATCATCTTTAGCATCACCATAATCTGCCTTGGAAGTGATTATTATATTGCCTCCATTTTTAGCAAATCTAGCAATAGCATCTAATTCATCTTCACTATACTTTTGAGGAGATAATCCGTAATCATTCTTTTCTACACTCTGTGGATCTGACAAAATTAATAATGAAGCACCTTCCAATACTTTATCAGTTAATTTTTCAGTATTAATTATCGCCTTTATATTATTTTGTCCCATTAACGCAGTTAAAGTAGTAATTTTATCTTTATAATCACCAGTAACATATTGATTTTGATGTGATCCATCTATAACAACTTTTGATACTTCATTTTCGCCAAGTACCTCTATGGTAATTGAAGATTTAAATTCCTTCAAAACTCCATTTATTGTTGCAGATACCTTTACTGTAAATGAATAATCACCAGGTTTATCAAAACTATATGGTAACTCTGCAGTAAATGTTTTACCTGCTTCTATTGATTCAATTGTATCTGATTTAAAAGATTCTTCTTCAGCATTTTTGAAATATTCAACTTTAATGTTATTTACTGAATTTCCTTCATTGTTATAAATATTAGTATTAATATTAAATGTTTCTCCAGATAAGATAACATCTCTATCTTTATCAACTGTAGAAATTCCGAAGTTTTCTTTTTCTCCAACCCATACTGGTGCAGTTACAGCTATATCTTTATCTACTTGTTCTACTCTTACATAATAATATGAGCTAGTTGATTCATCCAAAGAGAATTTCCATTCCTTATTATTAGAATTAACATTATCTATAGATTGTATTACTTTTCCACCATCACCTATAATAGATATATTCTTTATATTATCGCCTTCATCTATATCTTCAATATTAACTTCAAAATTCAAATTATCAGTATCAGGTAATATTGAACCCATAGTATTTCCATTTACTTCATAAGAAATTTTTAGATTTTCATCTTCTGTTGCATAAACTCTCTTTTCTCTTATTGCATCATAAATTGATTCCCTTGTAAGCTCAGAAGCCTCTATAACAGTTCTTCCTGTATTTGCATTTCCCCATTTTCCTTTATGATTATCTTGGTTATTAGTTGGGGCTAAATGCCATCCTTTATCTAGTGCTCTAGTATAATATTCATAAGATTGAAAATACCCAGAACTTCCAATTTCTCCTTCTCCATTTCCTACTTCAATTAAATTAATTACATTATCTATAGCTTCATCATAATATGCAAAATCACTAAAATCTCCAAATGTTTTTCCAGGATGATTAAATTGTGCTAATGATTGAGATTGTGTTTTTAATACATTGTAGTAAGATTGTAAATCCATTTTACTATTACTTCTAGTTTCAAAACCTTCAGTATTAAAAGTATTTATGTGTCCATATCCACCTGTAGATCCAGACCAAGTCATTTCATATCCATAAATTGCAACAAATTCACCATTTTTAGTATATTTATCTGCTGCAGCTTTTCCAGTATTCCATTTTGTACTAGCTGATCCATCTGTAATATTAGCCTTTGTATCATTATCAAACCAATTTGAATGGTCTGTTATTGCTAAAAAGTCAACATTTGCAATATTTTCTGCATATTGATATGCTTCATCTACAGTTCCTGTTCCATCTGATAAGTTAGTATGAGAATGTAACTGACCAAAATACAAATTCTTAGTTACCTCTCCTACAGTAAATCTCCATTCTTTTTCTGCTAAATTTCCTAAAAGATCTTGAATTTCAACTTTAATTGTATGTTTTCCATCTTCTAATTCTTTATCAACTTGATAGGTAATTACATCATCTTTGATTTCAGAAATCACAAGATTACCATCTAAATATAATTTTAAAGAATCCTTATTAACCCCTGATTCATCAACTATAGTTGCTTTAATTTCAGGTTTCCTTAAACTTCCGATATTTTGTCCAGATGCTGGGTAAATATTAGTTATTTCAGGACCTTTTTTATCTACTGCCTTATCTACAGTTATCTTAATTTCTGCAGATATATTTTCTTTTGCAGTTGATGTTACCTTTATTGTAGTTTCTCCTTCTTTAATACCAGTAACATTACCGTCATTATCAACAGTTGCTATTTCTTCATTTAAACTTTCAAACTTCACATCTTTTTCAGTGGTATTTTCTGGCTCATATGAAACTAATAAAAGTTTAACTTCACTAACTTCTAAGTTAATATTCTCATCAGCCTTTAAAGAAATTAGCTCTACACTTTCACTTGAATATTCTGAATTTCTAGGTGTTGGCTCCTTAGAATAAAAATCCTCTTCGTTATTATTAGTATCCCATCCATTAGTAATTCCATTATCTTTGCCATCATTATCTTTACGTTGGACACTTTTACTGTTACTCATTCCTTTAGCAGTTTTATTACCTTCTGCTTCGTTAGCTGTTCCAATTCCAACCAAATCTATTACATTACCATTATTATCAATAAGTCTTACTTTACAGTCAGTACCACTCATTGCTATATTTCCAATTACATCAGGTGTTGGTAGATCAACATTACCATTAGAACCTTTTGCTTCTTGTATTAAGAAGTATCCATTTCCCTTAATTACACCATTTATTTCAGTATTATTTTGATCACTAAAACCGCCTGCTTTAGCTGAATACTGAACTTTCCATCCTGTTAAATTAATATCGGTATCTGTTGGATTATATAACTCTATAAAATCATTTTTATAAGTTGCACCACCATTACCTCCACCTCCATATACTTCACTTATTACAACATAAGTAGCTACTTCAGCTTTAACTTCCTTAACAGGAACTGTTATTAATCCTAGCATCATAGCAAATGCTAAAAATCCGCTTAACAATTTTCTTTTTAAAAGCTTTTTCATTTTTTTCCCCCTTAAGCTTAGTAAATATTAATAACTCATAATAAATATTAATTAAATTCTATCCTTACACCTCCTTAATACTTTATAATCTAATTTTATCAATAAAAAGTTGATTTATAAGTTATATTTCAGTTAATAATTATTAAATATGTTAATTTAAGGTTTTATTTTTGTTAAAACTATTAAGAAATATTTAAACTAATTGATCTTATCAACTTCATTTTAACACTTAAATATTGAAAATTATGTAAAAACAAGTAGTGTTTGTTAAACACTTCTACTTTTATTTATTTTAAAACAATAAATTTTTATAATTTCTTAGAAAAAATAAAAATCCACCAGCTCAGCTGGTGGTTTTGCATTTTAGTATCTGTAGAACTATATGCCCAGTTACTATAATATTCTGTATTATTTGCTACAATATCTTTTATTTTTTGTATAAAATTACAAAATCATATATATAATCCAATTATTTTATATTTGTGTACAGTTATATATTTTAAATTTGAAATAAAGAAAACTCCCTTAGGAGTTTTCAAAAACAAATTATATAAATACTTTTACATTATTAATTAAATTCTTTTACCAATCATTAATATTATATCTCAATTTCCATAACTTTATTATATTTTTTACTTTTAGCTATATCAATAACCCTTTGATTGCTTGAACCTCTATATTTCAAAGAAATATTTCTTTTATCTAGTTCAAATCTTCCATCTACCAAAACATCTGCATAAGATAGAATATTGCTTCTTTCTTTATTAGCTATAATATCTTCATAAAGATACCCTGACCATATCCATATACTTTTATTAGTTTCCTCTTTTATTCTTTTTAATAAATTATATAATACATTATCTTTGATTTGGTCCATGGGTTCTCCACCTAAAATATTAACTCCAACTATGTTAGGACTTTTTACTTGTTTTATAAAATCATTTTCCACTTCTTCATTCCATATTTCACCATAATTAAAGTCTTGTAAATCTTTATTAAAGCATCCTTCACAATTGTTAGTGCATCCACTAACAAATAAGGTTGTTCTAACTCCTGGTCCATTACTTACATCAAATTTTCTAATTTTTGCATAATTCATTTAAATCATCCTTATAAATGTAATACTCTATCTCCTATTTCTGCAGTTCTACCTTTATTCCAAAAATTCGTACCTATATATCCACAGGTTCTTCTCATAACTTGCATTTCTGATTCATCTCTATTTCCACAAGATGGACAATACCAAGTTAAATCATCATCAAGTTTAATTTCTCCAGTATATCCACATTTATAACATATATCTGGCTTTGTATTAATTTCTGCATATTGAATATTATGATATATAAAATTAATTATTTGTTCAACAGCATCTAAATTCTTACTCATATCAGGCACTTCTACATAAGATATACATCCACCTAAACTAATACCATGGAATTGAGATTCAAATTTTAATTTACTAAAGGCATCTATTTCTTCACAAACATGAACATGATAAGAATTAGTATAATATAATTTATCAGTTACATTTGGTATTATTCCAAATCTTGCTTTATCTAGTTTACAGAATCTATATATTAAATTTTCTGCAGGTGTACCATATAAGCTAAATCCTAATCCTGTTTGTTCTTTCCATTCTTGACATTTATCATTCATGTGATTCATAACTTCTAAAGCAAACTTTTCACCATTTTCGCTAGTATGAGATTCTCCAATCATTGCTTGAACCATTTCATGAATACCAACATATCCTAATGATAAAGTTGAATAACCACCCTTTAATAACTTATCAATCTTTTCACCCTTCTCTAACCTAGCAATAGCACCATGTTGCCAATGTATAGGTGAAACGTCTGAATAAGTTCCTAAAAGCATATTATGTCTAGTTAATAATGCTTCCTTACATAACTCTAATCTTTGATTTAACATATCCCAGAATAACTCCATATCACCATCTGCTATAATAGCTATTTGTGGTAAATTTAAGCTTACTACTCCTTGATTGAATCTGCCGTACCATTTATAATTTTCATTTCCATCTTTCCATGGTGATAAATGAGATCTACATCCCATTGGTGGAAATGCATTTCCTTCATAGTTTTGTCTCATTATCTTTGCTGATTGATAATCAGGAACTAATCTTCTTGCAGTACATTTTGCTGCTAACTTAGTTATATAATCGTATTTTCCGCCTTCTAAACAATTATGCTCATCTAGTAAGTATACAAGTTTTGGAAAAGCTTCTCCAATTTCTTGTCCTTTATAATTTTTCATTCCCTCTAATCTTTGCTTTATCATTTCTTCACAAATTAAAGCCATTTCTTCTTCATAAGGATGACCTTCTTCTATTTCTAAATAAATAGTTGAGAAGGGGGATTGGCCATTAGTTGTTTGTAAAGTAGATAATTGGTATCTAATAGTTTGAACACCATCTTTAAGCTCTTTCATTTTGATATCATAAGCAAGTTTTTTTGCTAAATTTTCATCTCCTAAAAGCTCTAAATAATGTCTAAATGCCTTTTCTTCTGTAATTTTTAAATATTTTGCTAAATGTTTTACTGTTATACTTTGTCCACCATATTGGTTACTTGAAACCTGAGCTATTATTTGTGTTGTAACCGTACAAGCTGTTCCAAATGATTTTGGGGATTCTACTAATTTATCATTAATAACAGTTCCATTTTCAAGCATATCTTCAAGGTTAATCAAACAACAATTAAAAATTGGGGAAAGTGTATAATCCATATCATGCCAGTGAATTATTCCCTCGTCATGAGCTTGAACTATATGTGCTGGGATTAATCTTCTTCTAGATATATCTTTAGATACTTCACCAGCTATTAAATCTCTTTGAGTTGCAGCTATAGCAGAATTTTTATTTGAATTCTCCTTAATTACATCTTCATTAGTTTTATTTAAAAGACTTAAAATACTTTTATCTGTGGTATTCGTATTTCTTTTAAATTCTTGTACTGCTCTATATCCTTCATACGATTTTGCAGTAACTGCTTGCCCATAATGAACTAATCTATCATAAACATATGATTCAATTTTATGTATTGTCGGAGTTTCTCCTTCTTTACTAAAATATTTTTCAGCATCATTGGCTATAAGTTTTGCAATGTCACCTAAATAAATTCCACTTCCATTTTTCATAGCTTTTGTAATAGCTGATCTTATTTTTCCCTTATCAAAATCCACAATACTTCCATCTCTCTTTATAACCTTCATTAACTTATCCACTCCCCTTAATAATTTTAAAAATTGAATTATAATATATCTTCATAATTGCATTTCTAAATTATACAACAAAAATTTTTTATTTGCATTTTTTCAACCTGTGATTTTCTTGAAGAATCTTTATGAATTTACACTTATCTTAATTTACTTTTGTTTTATAGCTATATCTAATTTTTAAAATTACTTTTTTATAATAAATTATAGTTTACTATTTATAATATTTATTATATTTTCTATTTCATCATTTAAAGGTGCGCCTTCATACCACTTCTTGTTGTTAGACTTTGATGTATCACCAAAAAATTTACTTTTTAGTATGATTTCAGGTCTATATTCAAAATGTAAAATATCAAAATGCTCCCACTTTCCTCCCCATATAAATCCATTATTCTCAAATACTTTTACTAACTCCTTAGGATATTCCTCTATTCTTTTACTTCCCTTAGATTTATCCACCCACTTCCAATAATCTGAATCATTTCTATTTAAATCAATGGCTATTCCATAAGCATGAGGGCTTAGTCTTCCTGTATCTTGAATAACTCTATAATTATAACTGCCACTTATAGGGAAAATATAATTATTAACTCTATTATCCTTATCTGCTAATTCTTTTGCTTCATTTAAAGCGTTTTTTAAGGCTTCACCTGCTTTAGCTTTTTTATTAAACATTATATTTCCACAATATGTTGAGAAAAAGTCTAGATTTTTCTCTATTTCATTTTGATTACCTCCATAAATACTATTAAGGAATGTATATGACCTTCCTCTCCCTGGATCCATTCCTTCTAATACAGAGTTTATACTATCTAAAGGATATATATCTTCTAATGTATCTTGAATATCTGCATCCAATATTTTTGCATTTTTGTTTTTTTCTTTTTTATCATCATATATTATCTTTTTGTTATTATTTAATACCAGATATATGTAGTTATCTTCAGATACCTCTATATCTCTTATCTCATCACTATAAGCCATCATCAAAACTAATAAATCCCTTTTACAATTATCTATGTATAAGGAATCTTTTTCATCTATAGCCTTAGGTTTAATAGTTATTATATTAAATAAAAACAATGTAAATATAACAAATCCTTTATATCTCATATTATCACCTACATATAAATTTATATTTTATTATTCCTAAAAAAATTTATCCTACTCAAATAATTTTAAATTTATATTTGAGATTTTTTAAAATTATTGCTAATATATAGTAAATATATTTTTTAAGGGGGCTTAAAATTGAATATGATTGTAACAAAATTTGGGGGGAGTTCTTTAGCTGATGCTAGTCAATTTAGAAAGGTAAAGGAAATTATTTTAGCCAATGATGGCAGAAAAATAGTTGTTCCTTCAGCACCGGGAAAGAGAAATCCTAAGGATTTTAAAATCACAGACCTTTTATATCTTTGCCAAGCACATATAGAATCTAGTATTCCATTAGATGATGTGTTTAATCTAATAGCTAATAGATATAAGGATATAGTATTAGAACTTAACCTTTCTTTAAATATTGATTCTTATTTAAATAAGATAAAATCAGACTTAGAGAATGGTGCATCTAAAGACTATGCTGCAAGTAGGGGCGAATATCTGAATGGTATTATTCTTGCAGATTATCTTGATTTTGAGTTTATAGATGCTAAAGAGGTTATTTTATTTAATAAATATGGTTGCATAGATACTGATGCTACATATTCAGCACTAAAGAAAGTTCTTATTGATGGTAAAAAAGCTGTTATTCCTGGATTTTATGGCTCTGATCCTACTGGTAATATAATTACTTTCTCTAGAGGTGGATCTGATATTACTGGAGCATTAGTTTCAGCTAGTATAAATGCTGACCTATATGAAAACTGGACAGATGTTTCTGGATTTCTAATGGCTGATCCCAGAATAGTTGAAAATCCCATGCAAATCAGAAAAATTACTTATAGAGAGTTAAGAGAACTTTCCTATATGGGTGCTTCTGTTTTACATGAAGAATCTGTTTTTCCAGTGAGAAATGCAGGAATACCTATTAATATTAAAAATACTAATATGCCACTGGATCCAGGAACTTTAATTGTTAAAGATATGGAACCTGATTTCAAGAATCCTATTAAAGGAATTGCAGGAAAAAAAGATTTCACTGTTATTTCCATAGAAAAAGCTATGATGAACTCAGAACTTGGTTTCTGTAGAAAAGTATTATCTATATTAGAGCAAAACTGTATTTCCTTTGAAAACATGCCTTCTGGTATAGATACAGTTTGTGTAGTTATTTCTGATGCTCAACTAAAAAATAAAATTGAAATTCTAGTAGAAGAGATAAAGAGGACATGTAATCCTGATTCTATTGTTGTACATCCTAACATGGCTCTTATTGCTACTGTAGGTAATGGTATGTCTTCTAATAAAGGTATTGCTGCTAAAGTTTTTAATTCATTAAGCGAAGCAGATATTAATATTAGAATGATAGATCAAGGTTCTAGTGAAATAAATATTCTAATTGGTATTGAAAATGATGATTTTGAAAAAGGAATAAATTCAATATATAATGCATTTATATAATTAAAAATAGAGTACTGAAAATTTTTCAGTACTCTATTTTTAATTATATGTAATTTGCTACAAAGGCTATTAAATATGAAGCTGGAACAAAAATAAATAATGCCATAAATGTTCCAACAACCTTACTACCAACCATTGCAATTACACATCCTCTAAATTCTTCTTCACTACACTTTCCATCAATAACATCATCAGTCATTATAGACAAATGTGGATCAATAAAAATTGAAGTTAATATAGTTGCAGTACCATTAATAATTGGTGAAAGTGATAAGCAAGTTGCTCTAAGCTCAGGTGCTATACTTCCAGCATATATTGGTGCAAAAGCTCCAGCGGTAATTATAGCTACTGATATAAAATTATAAAATAGAATCCTTTTAGGAAGATTTTTAAAATTAATACTCGTTAAGCTTTCTTTTACTGGAATTGCTATACTATTCCTAATATATTTAACACCAGTTTTTGAGAAACTATGAAGAATTAACTTTGGTATTGATCTTTCAATAGAAAAATGATTTACAGCTTTACTAAACATTTTTTGAAATGTAGGTATTAGAAAGGCTCCTACAACAGAAGCTATACCTGATATTACTATAATTAAATTAAAAATTCTTATTAAATCATTGCTACTAGAATTACTTTCAACAAATTTAGTTAGTAACGGGCTTTGAAAAGTAACAGCTGTTCTAGATACTAACATAAGAACATTAAAAACAGCGAAGGTTACAGCTATTTTACCTGTTCTAACACCTACTAACCTTACAGAATAAGCAAGAGTTCCAATTATTGAAATTATAAAATTTAGTATTAATACTATTACAATTTGTTTATCCATATAAACTCCTTTATAAATTTTCATTTATATTCAAAAATATAGTAATACTAATTATACCTAAATAATTTGACTACTTAAATATAGTTTACAAATCGTAATATATTTGCAATAATTTATGAATTATATAAAGTTAAAAGATGCATTTTTTATCTATTTTAACACCCCAAATCTTTCTAAGGATGAAACTCTAAATATCGCTCGTCCTTCTACTTGCTCTATTTTAATAGTTCCAAAATCTCTACTATCTTTGCTTACTTCTCTATTATCACCTAATACAAATAATTCATTTTCTCTCACTATTAATGGAAATTTTATATCTCTACTATAAGTTTCCCCTTTTATATAATCTTCATATAACATTTCTCCATTTACATATACATTACCATATTCTATATTAATTTCATCTCCTGGTATACCTATTACTCTTTTAACATATCTAATTCTACTATCTGTAATATTATTTAATGAAATAACCTCCTTTAAATACGTATAACTTTCTTCTAAAATATTACCTTTTTCTTCATCTTTTAGAAAGATAATTATATATCCTCTCTTAGGGTCAGTAAAATTATAGCTTATCTTATCTACTAAAAGCTTCTCATCACTATAAAGTGTATTTTCCATAGATTTTTGCTGAACCTTTGCCATTGCAAAAACCTTTGTATTAATTAATGACAATAGTATTATACTTCCTGTTATTGTTATAGCAATACTTCTAAACTCTCTTAATACTCTATTCCCCATAAAAATTTACTCCTCTCTATCAAAGTCTCTTTCATTTAAAACTACTTTTACAGATTTCTTAATGCTTTTTTCTAATTCTTCTAAACTTTCTTTCATTGCATTTTTCACTGCAAATTTAATTATAAAATATAATATAAAAATAGGCACTGTTAAATACAATAAAACAAGAATTATATCCATACTTATTCCCCCTAATCTTTATTCATTTTTAATATCATCTAAATAATACTTGATATTTCTTTTTTATTTTGTCTTATCCATTAATTTACAATAATTATATCATAATATAAAAAAATTAGCATTTATATCTTTTACTTTTACTGTAATTTTATGTTAAAATATTACTGTATATATTAAAATTTAGGAGGTAAATAATAATGAGTGATTTGCTAGACAAAATAATCAATGTACTACCTATAATAATCTTAGTACTTATAGTAATAATACTCTTTCTTTCATTTTGGAGAAGGGTGCCTGCTGATAAAGCTATGGTAATCACAGGATTGAAAAAAAGAGTTTTATTAGGTAGAGGGGGTTTAATGATTCCTATTCTAGAAACCTCTTCTACAATTTCACTAGAAAATATATCAATGACAACAGACGTAAATGAAGCTCCAGCAAAACAAGGTATATTTGTTAATATTGTTGGTACTGCCGTTATTAAAGTTAAAAATGATACTGAAAATGTACTAAAAGCCGTTGAGCAATTTTGTAGTGGTGGTGAAAAAAATACAGTTAATGTAATAAGAACAATTGTTGAACAAATATTAGAAGGTAAACTTAGAGGAATAGTATCTACATTGACTGTAGAGCAAATTAATGAAGATAGAGCATCCTTTGAGCAAAGAATTGAAGATGATATTAGAAATGAACTTGGTTCAATGGGTTTAGTATTAATTTCTTATACAATATTAAAAATTAGTACTCAAGGAGGCTACTTAGAAAATAGAGCCAAGCCACAAATTGCAGCTGCTAAATCTGAAGCTGACATAGCAGAAGCTGAAAGAAAAAGAGATACTGAAATAAAAACTGCAGTAGCAACAAGAGAAGGTCAAAAAGCAAAACTTGAAGCAGAAACTGAAATTGCTCAAAGTGAAAGAGATAAAAAATTAAAGTTAGAATCCTTTAGAGCAGAACAAGATAAGGCAAAGGCTAATGCTGACGTTGCTTATAAATTACAAGAGGCTGAAAATAATGCATTATTAGCAGAACAACAAGCAGCACTTGCTGAAAAAGAAGCTATAGTTGTGGAAAAAAAATTAATAGCTGAAGTAAAAAAGCCAGCAGATGCTAAAAAATATGAAGTAGAAGTTGCTGCTGAAGCTAATAAAATACAAGCTATAAAGCTAGCAGAGGCTGAAGCTGAAACCATAAAAGTTAAAGCAATTGCAGAAGCGGAGGCTAAAAAAATACAAGCAGAAGCAGATGCAGCGGCTATAAGAGCGAAGGGATTAGCAGAAGCAGAAGCTATTAAAGCAAGAGGTCTTGCAGAAGCAGAGGCTAAAGATAAATTAGCAGAAGCTATGGCTAAATATGGAGAAGCTGCAATAGTTGAAATGATAGTAAATAGATTACCAGATGTAATGAAGGAAATTGCAAGCCCATTAGATCAAATAGACAAATTAACTGTTATAGATAATGGTGGAAATCAAGGTGCTTCAAAGGTTTCTAAAATAGTAACCGATGTAGCTGCTAATGGTTTTGAAGTATTAAAAGACTTAACAGGAGTTGATTTATCCAAAGTAATAAACGATTTTGTAAATAAAGAGTCAGCTTCAAATACATTAGAGCCTAAAGCTGATATAATTGATGCTGAAAGCACCAATGTAGACAATTAATATTTAGTAAGTGTACATTACCAAATCTTGATGTAATTTTTTTTTTAAATTACATCAAGATTTTATTTTAAAAACTCCTTTCTAAGGAGTTTTTTCCTCAATTATTCATTATTTATTTTTAATTATTAATTATAGTAGTACCCTAGTTTATCATTATTTTCTTTTCTTCTTTTACTGTTCTATAAGCAGCTATAACAAAAAAGGTTACTGAAAATAAGAATAGTATAAATAAATATTTATACGTTCCACTAAAATCATGTCCTTGTTGGATATCTGATATAGATTGCATTGCCCACCTTACAGGAGTAAAATAAGATATTTTTTCCACTAAAGGTGGCATTATTTCAATTGGAACAAAAGCCCCTCCAAGCATAGGAAGTAAAATATTTGCAAAATTAAATATATTAGCAGCTTCTGATTTATTTTTTGCAAAAGAACTACAACATAAAGCAAGACTTATTGAAACTAATCCTACTAATGCAAGGATTATAAATAACTCTATATTTTTTAATCCTGTTTGTACATTAAGAATATTTATACTTATAATTCCTAATGCTGCTTGAATTAAAATAGATATATAGCCACTTATTATTCCGGCTAAATAATACTCTGAAGTCCTAACTGGCGCCATAAATATTCTCATATAAATATTTTCATCTTTTTCATCAAAAATTCTATAGGCTGTCCTCATTCCCCTTATTAACATAAACATAATTAGAAAACCAATGAAAATTTGGCTTGAAGTATAATATGAATGTAAATCATTTAAACTTTCTTTATTTATATTAACATAAATACTATTATTATAATTATCTATAGATTTATAGTATACTTCTTCATTATTATTGCTTGCTAATGCAATTTCTCTAATATTAATCATCTCCATATTAAGAAGATCTTTAATTAAATTTCCAATTCCGTCATCTTTAATAGCGGTAACCTTTATTTTACTTACATCGCCATTAATAACTTCATTTTCAAATCCATCTTTAATTTCTATAGCTACATTTATAGACTTTTCTGAAAATAAGTTCTTACTATCTTCTTTCTTAATTTCATTTACATTATATCCAGCTTTACTTTTTAAAGAATCTATAATAAGATTACTAGTTTTACTATTATCATTATCTATTACTCCTATATTTATATAACCAGAATTTGTGTTAATTATCATAAGCATGATATAAAGAATCAATACAGGAGCAAGTAACCCAATTAAAAATCTAAAAGGATCTTTTAAGATATCAACTCGTAAATTATTCTTAATTAATACTAATATATTTTTCACTACACTTATCCTCCCTTCTTGTTATTATATAAATTAATATTAATATAACAACTAAAGCAATGACTCCAAATATAAGCCAACTTATTAATAAACTCTTGTCCCCAGAGTATATATATCTAAAAATACTACTATTAAACCATCTTAATGGTGATATCTTAGTTACTAAATTAAATACTCCATCCATCTCTCCATATAATGCAATATATCCGCCACCTAAAAAACATAAAACTGGAATAATTATATTCTGTAATATTGTTACTGATACTTTATCATCCTTAAATATCATAGGCATCATAGTTCCTAATCCATTTACAAGAATTAAAAAAGGTATCATTGCTAGTGGCATTATAAATAAATTATCTCCATAATTAACATTAAACAATATTTTGCTTAAGATATAAGTTATTAAAGAAACTCCATAAGAAAATATAAAGAAACCCATAAAAGATGATAAATAATATCTTCGGGTGGATATTCCAGATAGCTTTATCCTATCTTTAATATTCTCTCTTTTATCCTGTTTTAAATTAAAAAGAGGATAATTAATGAAATAAAACATCATAAGTCCTATTTCTGCAACTCCATAATAGTCCATAGAACTTGGACTTTGATCATAAGGTATATCCTCTTCTTCAATGAAATTTTCATTATTCTCATATTTAATTATTTCTTCTGATTTTAATGGATTAATAGTATAGACCTCTGATATTGCATTATATCTATCAGAAATGCTTTCTAATATTTGAAAAACAATAGATGATCTTATCGGTACGTTATCATTAGAATACATTTCTATAGTATTATCTTTTAAATGTAATAATATTGCTCTATTAGTTCTTACTTCTTTTTTTCCTTCATCAATATCAGTTATTTCTTTTAATTCTACATTACCAATATCCTTACTTTCTTTAACTATATTAATAAAGGTATTAAAAACTTCACTAGTTTTACTGTCACTTTCATCAATATAATAAATTAGTAAATTTTCTATAGCTACATTGCTATTCATATTATCAAAATAAGAAGATAAGGTGCTTCCTATTATAAATACAAGAAATAAAGGAAAAAATATCATGAAAATAAGATTTTTTTTATCTCTAATACAATTTAATATAGTTGCTTTTATAATTGCAATCATAATAACCTCTCCCTCTAATCTCTTATTTTTTTTCCTGTTAATGATAAAAATACTGTTTCTAATGTTATTTCTTTAAAGGCTAAATCATTTATTTTTAAATCTTCATTCGATATTTCTTTAATTATCTTACTTAAGTTATTTACATCCTTAGAAGAAGTAATCACAACATTATTATTATCAATAGAGATATCTATAACTCCTTCAACATTTCTTAATAATTCTAAATTAACATTATAAATATTATCTACGCCAATATTAAGTATCTTTTTATCACTAACTATATCTTTTAATTCATCTTTAGTCCCCTCAACTATAATTTTCCCGTTATCTACTATTGCAATTTTTGTACATAAGCTTTCTGCCTCTTCCATATAGTGAGTAGTATAAATTATAGTTACTCCTTTTTTATTCAACTTTTTAACTGCTTGCATAATATTATTTCTTGATTGTGGATCTATTCCTACTGTTGGTTCATCCATAATTAATATTTTAGGACTATGAACTATTGCACAAGCTATATTTAATCTTCTTAACATACCTCCTGAAAATTCTTCTGCCTTTTTCTTTTTAACATCCAAAAGCTCTGTAAATTCTAAAGCATTATCAATTGCTTCATTAAGCTTTTTTCCTCTTAACCCATATAACTCTCCAAAGAACTTAACATTTTCATAAGCTGTAAAATTTCTATAAAGTGCAATGTTTTGTGGAACTAATCCTATATTCCTTTTTATACTTTTCAAATTTTTTCTTATATCTTGTCCTAATATTTTAATTTCTCCTGAATTAGGAAATAGTAATGAGCAAATTAAACTAATAGCTGTACTTTTACCTGCTCCATTTGGTCCTAAGATTCCGTATATCTCTCCTTCTTCTATAGATAAACTAATATTGTCTACAGCAATGTTGTCATCATACTTTTTTACTAAATCTTTAATTTCTATAACTTTCATAATATACCCTCCATTTTTACTAATTTTATTATATAAAAAAAACCTCTACTAGAAATCTAGCAAAGGTCATCTTTTATATATGACAATAGTCATATATTACATATCCATCTTTTTTATATAATAAATTGCAATTTGAGTTCTATGAGTTAAATCTGTTTTTTGTAATATAGATGTTATATAATTTTTAACTGTTCCCTCTGAAATAAATAGTTTTTTCCCTATTTCCTTATTGTTTAATCCTTCTGAAATTGCCTCCATTACGTCTAATTCCCTTTCTGTAAAAAGGCTTTTATCAAGCTGTTCTTTTCTATTTACTGATGCCATAAGATTACTACTAATCTTGCTTAATATTTCTTCTTGTATAACAGCTATACCTTTATTTACAAGCTTTATAGTTTCTATTATTTTATCTGGGTTAGTATTTTTTAATAAATATCCTTTAGCACCATTTTTTATTCCTTCTCTTATGTACTCATCTTCATCGAAGGTAGTTAAAATTATTACCTTTGTATTTGTATTTTTTGATATTTCCAAAGTTGCTTTTACACCATTTAATAGAGGCATTCTAACATCTACTAAAGCTATATCAATATTTTTTTTTAATAAAAATCCAACTAAGTCCTTACCATTTTCAAATGTATCTACAACTTCTATTTCTTTATCATAAGATAAAATAATTTTTAAACTTTCTCTAATTAAAGCATCATCATCAGCAATTACTAATTTTATACTCATATTTCCTCCTAATATGGAATTAAAACAATAACTTTAAAACCATCATCACTATCAATTATTAATTTACCCTTTAGATTACTTACACTTTCTTCAATATTCCTTAAGCCTATACTCTTTTTAACTTTTTTGCATCCTAATCCATTATCTTTAACCTCTAACTTTATAATCTTATTTAATATTTCTATTTTAACTTCTATTAAATCTCCATTTGAATATTTGATAGAATTTGTGGTTAGCTCAGTTATAATATGTATAAATACTATCCATAGGCCTGTACTAACATTCTCTAAATCACCACTATATACTACTTTTCCTTTTATATTAGTATCTTTTATTTTTTCATCCAATATTTTTTTAATCCTATTAATGCCTAATTCTTCTTCCTTTGGTTTTATATTTCTTAAAGTCATCCTTATTTCTTCCATACCATTCCTTAGATTTTCTGTACAAGAATTTAACATAGAAATCCCTTTTTCTTTATCATTTTCTAAAATAAATTTACTTGCTTCTAATTGGAGTAATGTACCAGAAATAGTATGACCTATTTTATCATGAAGTCTTGCAGAAATTTTATTTCTTTCTTCTAATCTTGCTGTATAAAGAATTTGCTCTTGTATATCATGTTCATCAACTAACTTTTTCTGTAAACTATATATTATCCTTCTTTGCTCTTCTTGTATTTCATCTAATTTTTTAAGTTTATTTAATTGAGCTTCATAAATAGATATAAAAATGATCATAATTACTAAAATTATTGCAGCATCTATAAAGTTATTATCTTTTAATAGAAAAATTAATGGCAGAACAGATAAAAATAATCCTATATATTTATTTTTTATTTCTTTTATGGAAAATTCTACTATTAAAATACTAATCAATAATGATGCTAAGCTTAAATAATTAGTAGCAAATATAATAGCAATAACAGCTTCAATTATAGAAAATAATTTGAATAATATATTATATTTTCTAACCATACCTTTAATAAATATAGCTATAATATATAGTAGAATAAATATAACCACTATATAGTTAGTACTATCATTTTCTATACTTGTCCACGCTATATAAATACTTATTATTAACTTAAGTAATATAAATAAATTATAACTTTTAATTATTAACACCCCCACCAATAATTAAGAATGAAAAATGAAACATTTTTGATATAATTTGTTCAAAATTACTTAAATAATTAATTTTAAAAAAACTCCCTGAGGGAGTTTTTTCAGTTTGTTGAAAAACCCCCTGTTTAAAAACAGAGGGTTTTTCTATTATTAGTTGTGGATAAAATTTAAGATT
>NZ_JBNOOE010000024.1:0-42286 GCF_050585265.1 Clostridium nigeriense
GGATGTTATATTAAACTCTCCAACCTATAAAATAAAACTAAATTTTCTAAAGTTTACACAAAAATATTGACAGACTCAAATTTCTAAAGAATATATAAGAATAGTAGTTAGCTTTTTAAGAAAACTAACTACTATTCTTATATAATTAATTTATTTATTCAACTTCCATTCAATAATTCATACAAAAACATATAAATTTCTTTATGCTAAAAAATATATTATTCTAAAATTTTTATATCCTTTAATTTAGCATTTACTATAGTTCTCTCTTCACCTGTAGCATTGGTGCAAGTTGATAAAGTTATAATATTTCTTTTACCATCTTCAAAATAATCTAAATTGTGAATAGATTTACTCATTACTAGATTTATATAATTATTAAACTCTTCATCAGTTTCAAATTTATTCTCATATGGAAACATTTCTCCATTGGTTATATATACTGAAAATATTTCATATTCTAATACTTTATTTTCTAGGTAAATGTATATAGTCTTATTTTCATTTAAATATTCTGATTTTAACAAATTTGAAAGTGTTCCAAACATACTTTTGTCCTTCATATTATGTCCATGTATTATTATATTGTCATCACCTAATACATTTCTTGAATCTACGAAAATACTTCCCCCCCTATTTTCCTCTCCTTTAAAGTTTTTATATAAATATTCCTCATTATTTTCTGATTTTACAACCGGATAATTAATATTAGTATTAGGTATAAATAACCAAAATACATAATCCCCATTTATTTCTTTTAACTTAGTATACTCTTCATTTTCTATATGCACTTCTTCATTTTCTTTCATAACTATATTACTAATATCACTATATGACTCTCTATTCTTATTATATTCACTAAAAATTCTATATAAATTATAAAGTGAAACTATAAATATTCCCCATAAAATTAATATTAACACTTTATTAAATATCTTTTTCATATTTATCACCCACCTTTATTTTAACATATATATAAGCTATAATCAGTAATTCATTCCAACAATACTATATGAATTATCACAATAAATATAAAAGGAGATCTCAAGTAACCAAGTTTTAGTCATTTATGAGATCCCCTTATTCTTCTATCTTGTTAAATTATTAAGCTCTTTGTTTTTTTCTTAAAACTACTATTCCTATAGCAGAAAGTGTAAGCATCACAATAAAAATTCCTATAAGATAATCACCAGTTTCTACTAGATGCCCATTAGAATTACTATTATTCTCTGAGTTTCCTTGATTATTTGAACCTCCTGTACTTCCTGATTCCCCTGTATTACCAGAATCTCCTGGATTATCTGAATTTCCTGAATTATTTATTTCCTTTTCTACTAATGATGAAACTGCTAAATCAACTTCCTTTATAACTTCTTTTTCATTTTCTTTTGTAGCATTATAATCATTAGCCATTAAACTATTAACTTTATTAATAGCATCTACAACAGCTTGCCAAGACTCATCTGTATATTTGGTAGAATCTAATTTTGACACTTCATCTAACTTAGCTTGTAAATTATCATTATTGGCTTTTTGAACTAGTTTTGAAATTTGACTTTCAATCTTTCCAAGCAACTCTTCTTTTAATACATCATTATTATTAATTAAACCTTGGAAAGTTATTAAATCATTAACTGCATACTCAACTTCATTTAAGCTACGTGTAGTGTATCCGCCTTTTTCCAACTCTTTAAGTTTTTCAACATATTCTTTAACTAATTTATTATTTTCATTATCCGTACCTGTAGCCTCTACTATTTTATTTTGTTTATCCTTTATGTTAGCCACCATTTCATCAATTTTATTTCCATCTACATCTTCTACTAAAGCATTAGTAAATTCTTTAATATCATTCATATAATTATTATATGCTTTTTTTATAGCTTCTAAGTTTTCATTATTCTCTGATATATTTGCTGTAATACTTTCAAATGAAACAGGATTTTGTATTAGGTAAGTTAATTCTTGTTTATTTCTATCAAAAATAGAGTCTCCATTATTTTCTTTAGATTGTAACATTTCATAAATTTGTGGTGATAATCTATCAATTATACTACTCATAAATGGAACTAATCTCTTTGCCCCTGCTTCAACTATAGTTGGTCCATCTAAATTTTCAACTATATATGTTTTAGAATTTTGTTCTAAAATTTTAGCACTCTTATAGTTTTCCCATAAATCTGCATAGTTTTCATCTTCTAATTGAATTTCAAGATTTAAAAATTCAATTGAGGCACTTGCTACATCTCTTAAAGAGTTAATCCATGGTTCTATCTCTTTTTTAAGATTTTCATTTTGAGATAATTCTTTAAATTTATCTACAGAAACAATTATTTTTTCGTATTTAGGTATTAATACATTAGCAATATCTTTAGTACTCTTACCTTCCTCTATTAATCTATTGTACTCTTCAAATAGTCCAACAAATTCTTCTGATTCTGGTAATACTTGAGATGGATCTGATGGATCTGATAAATGTTTTGCTAATTCTTTGAAATATTCAGTTGCATCTGGTTCTATATATTTAAATCCATCTTCATAAGCTTTGTTATAATCAAATTTATCTACATTCCAAGCAAAATCTGCTACTGAGAATAATGCAATCTTTGATGCTTCTGCTTGTTGCATTGGATTTGTAACAATACCATCTAAATTTTTAACCCCACTATCTATTACAGTGGCTGGTGACATTATTAAACGTTTATTATTAATATCATTTACAGGCCAGTTTAACCAGAAAAATGGTTTTCTACCATCAACCCCTTCTTCTGGTGTTGATGTATAATTAATAAAATTATCTACAGTTTCTTGTGTAACTCTTCCTAAAACACTTTCACCAGTCCACATTATATGAACTTCTTTAGGCATTAATTTACCTATTTGACGTACATAATCAGCACCCCATCCCATATACATTCCAGTATAAACTGTAGGTACAAATATCAATTCAACATGCTCATCTTTATCATTTCCCCATGCCAATAAATCTTCCATTACTCTAGAATGGAAAGCAGGATTAAAACGTCCTTGAATATCATCCGCACAAACGCCAAATTGTCTTACTCCAACACTATAAAGCTGATCAAATTTAGCCTTAATAATTGCCATGTCATTTTGATATGCCTCTTCACTTGTAACTTCTGGCTCACTAATTTTATCATTCATAAATGGATGAATTGACCAAGTAAACTTAACCTTTGTCTCATTTCCAACTTGAACTAACTCTTTTATTTTTTGAAGTTCTTCTTGTGGATATAAGTCTCTCCATCTTTGGTTATGATATGGATCATCCTTTGGTGCAAATATATATGTATTCATTTTAAAATCCCCACCAAATTCCATTAAAGATGCTCTATCTTCATTGGACCATGGAATACCATAATACCCTTCAATGAATCCTCTTAATTCTGTATTTGCATAATCTTCTATAGCTACATTCAAAATATTTTTATCTGTTTGGTTAAAAATATTTTTTAATGTTGTAACTCCATAGAAAGCTGCATCAGTATCTTTTCCTAAAATAGTAATTACATCATTTTGTAAATTTAGACTATATGCATCAATATTATCAAATAGGTTTTCTGTTTTTATATTTATATTTTCCTTTACATATGTATCAACATATCCACCTGAATTATTTGTACCAACTAATACATTTAATTTATCTTCTACAATTTTATCTGAAATTGATACACTAACTTCTTTTGACTTTAATACTTCATCTAATTTATTTTTAGTAACTTCATCTATTGTATTTTCAAAAACAACATTAACTTCATTACCAATTATAAAACTACCATCATAATATGATATTTTTTGTGGATTTGGATAAATTTCATATTCTGTTACATTATTCTGAACAGTTACTTCATTCCCCTCAATCGCTTGTACAGTTCTTACAGTTCCATTAAAATAACTACTAGCTATCGCAAATGCTATTGCGATACTAAATACTTTTTTAATTTTCTTATTCACCAAATATTTCCTCCTTAATTAATACTTTATAAACTTCATTTAATAAAAATATAAAATTTATCTCTAATCTTCACTTCTCCTCCCTTGTTAAACTTTATAGAAAATAAATTTCTATTTTTAATAAACTAAAAATAAAAAGCTCTAAAAATACAGAAAAATTCTGTATTTTTAGAGCTAATGCCAAATTGTAACACGCTTTATTTAACAATATTTAGTTTAATTGTTTTCATTTTAACATATTATGTTATTGTTTTCAATATAAAATAATTATTTATTTTATAATTTCAAAAATATATAAATTATATAATTATTCTCTATATACTAATACTTAAAATCTAAAAGTTTATTTTTTAATTGATCTTCTATATTTCTTAACTCTAATTCAGCTTCTCTACGCTTTTGACGTCCTTCTGTTTGTATGTGAAGTATTTCATCAAGAGTTGAAATTAATGATTCATTAGTAACTCTAAGTGTATCAATATCAACAATTCCTCTTTCAGATTCTTTTGCAGTTTCTATAGTTGAAGTTTTTAATATTTCTGCATTTTTACGTAAAAGTTCATTTGTCATATCTGTTACTTCTCTTTGAACCTTTGCTGCATTACTAGAATGTGCAACTCCAAGTGCTAAAACTATTTGGCTTTTCCAAAGTGGAATAGTATTTACAATTGTAGATTGTATTTTTTCAGACATTAAAGAATCATTGTTTTGAATTAAACGAATTTGCGGAGCCATCTGAAGAGAAATCATTTTAGTCAATTCTAAATCGTGAATTTTCTTTTCAAAGCGATTGCAAAGAGCAATAAAATCATTTACTTCCTGAGCATCCTGAGGAAGTCCACTTTTTCTTGCTTTTTCTTGTAATCTAGGAAGCTCTTCTTTTTCTAATTTTTGAAGTTTCTTTTTTCCAGCTAATATATACATGGAAAGCTCTTTAAAATATACTTTATTTATTTCATACATTTTATCCAACATAGCAATATCTTTTAAAAGCTGTATTTGATGTTTTTCAAGAATATCGCACATTTTTCCAATATTATTCTCTACCTTATCATACTTTACTTTCATTTGAGAAATCTTATCTTTACCTTTCTTAAAGAAACCTAAAATTCCTTTTTTCTCTTCTGATTCCTCAAAATTCTTTAACTCATAAACAACGCTAGATAGCATTTCACCAACTTCACCTAAATCTTTAGTCTTTACATTATTTAATGCTGTTTCTGAAAAATCAGAAATTTTCTTTTGAGCACCTACTCCATATTGTAAAATAGAATTTGAATTAGTTATTTCTATTTTATCTACAAATTGATCTACCATCTTTTTTTCTTCTTCTGTCAGATGGATTTCATCAATTATCTCTTCTTTTTTTTCTTCCTTTGCTTTTATATCAATAACTTCCTCTTTAAATGGTTCAAAGGTTAATTCCGGTTTTATATTAATATCATTTTTAAATTCATCACTCATTTTAAATCTCTCCTTTTTACTCTAAACTTATTTTTTAAAATCTTCCTCGGTTAATCCCTCTTGTTTAAATAAGGTTTTAAGAACAGAAATATCTGTAGAAATATCTAATACAACATCTTCATATAAATCATCTAATAAATTTTCAAAAGCATTATCTATAAGATCAATACTTTTTTCAATTTCACTTTTAGCATTTTTAATATTTTCTCCTTGAACTAATTGATTATTTAGCTCTTTATATGAATTAATAAGTTTTATAGTAATAGGAAGGTAATGATTTATAAATTTATTAACTTCTTGTAGCTTTTTAGGATTTTTCTCTACATAATTAAGAATTTGATTTGCAACACTTTGTAATTTATCTAACTTTATAGCTACTTCTTCTTTATAAAGTTCATTTCTTACAGCTTTTATTTGTTCAATATAACTTCTTCCCATTTTAATTATAGAATTTAGTTTTTCTTTTTCTGAACAATTTTCATCTTCATTTACTTCTTCTTTTTTATTTAATTTTTCTTTATCCATTTGTTGTTTTTTTAAATTTAAATAGTCCCCATAAACTTCATCATTTAACATAAAGTAAGTTTTTTCTTCATCTATATGCCCTTCTAAAAACATTCCTAAATTAATCATTTTATTTAAGTCTTTAATTACAAAAGCTTCCTTTTCTTTTGCAAATCTCGCTAAATCTTTAATTAAGCAATAACTATTGTCTTCAATAAATCTTACATAAGTCTTAAATCGCTTTACTCTTTTTCTTAAATTTACTCCTCTTAAGAGTAAACCTAAACTTACTGCAAAAAATGCAAATAAAACGCCAAAGGCGATATAAATATTTGCTATAACACCACCCAAAAATATCATAAATATCAAAAATATAAATACTAAAAAGCCAAAAATCAGGCTTCCAATGGATCCGAATACTGTATAAATTACTCCTGATATACTTCCAACTGGTCTTTTACTAATATATGTTGATATATCGTTTTTAGCCTTTTTATTTATAGTCCTATATTTGCTTTCTATTTTTTCACTATATTCATTAAATTTCGATTTAAACTCATTTAAAGTGTCCTCAGTTTTATCGCTAATATCTCTTTTTAAATTAGCAAAATCTATGGCCTTAAGTGCATTTGTAACTGTAGACATAATTTGATCTTCTAAATCAGAAAAATCCTTTTTATCCATTATCTTGCCTCCAGATTATTTTTCTTATATTCAAGATTAAATTTAATATCCCATAATAATAACATTTTAGGTTTATTATATCTTATAATTTATCCAATTACAATTTATAACAACTATATAAAATTATTTTTCTAAACAAAATTTCTTCTAATTCATTTCTTAGATTTTTCTTAAATACTGATAACTAATAATAAAACTCTTCTTATGCTTTCTTAGGCATTAAAAATAAGGTGTGTACTTCTCATATTTAAATGATAAGTACACACCTATTTATGTTAATGTATTAATAATATAAAAAATTATAAGTAATACTTATAAATTCTATTAAATCATCTATATTTTCATAAATTCTTTTATATTTAACTACTGGTCTATTTATTACTATTATCTTAGTATTATTTTCTAAGGCAGATTCTATTTTTTCTTTCATTCCACCTTCTATTCCACTATCCTTAGTTATAATTGCTTTTATTTTATATTCCTTTATTATTCCATCATTTATTTCTTTACCAAAAGGACCTTTTATAGCAATTATATCTTCTATTTTAATTCCTGAATCTATAAGCTTTTGAAGTATGTTAGGTAGAGGTAATACCCTATGCAGTATTCTATTTTTTATATTTAAACTATTTATAAGACCTGCATTATTGCTTCCTGTTGTGTTTAATACATTTCCCTCTATGTCCTTTAATGCTGCTGGTAACTCTTCATAACTATCAATTTTAATAATTTTATCATCACATATATTATCAAGATGACTTTTTCTTTCATATCTTACATATTCAATATTTAAATCATCACAAGTTTTAATTAATGTCTTTGATACTTCCTTTGCATATGGGTGTGATGCATCAACAAATAATTTTATATTAAAATCTTCAATTAACTTTTTAAATTTTTCTTCATCTAAAGGCTGTGTATTTAAATGCTTAAATTTATATTTTTTTAAAAGCTCTCCGCCATAATTAGTAGCTGTTGATACTACTATATTATCTGTTATTTTATTTACTTTTTCTAATATTTCATTACCTTCAGATGTTCCAAGAACAAAGCCTATCATATCTTATAACCTCTTGGAGTTATAAATTTATCATTTTTAATATAACTTTGAGTATTCCCAACTATAACTATAGAGAACATGTCTACTATGCTTTCATCAAAATTTTCTAATGTAAATAATCTAACCTCTTGCCCTTCTCTTAAAGCATGTCTTACAACAGCTACTGGAGTATCATCTTTTCTATACTTTCTTATTATATCAATACATTCTTTTAGATAATGTGGTCTTCCCTTACTTCTTGGATTATATAATGAAATAATAAAATCTGCCTCTGCTGCATTTTCAACTCTCTTTTTTATAAGGTCATAAGGTGTCATTAAATCACTTAAGCTTATATTACAATTATCATGCATAAGTGGAGCTCCTAGTATTGAACCCGCTGCGCTTGAAGCTGTTAATCCTGGTATTATTTCTACATCTTCATCCTGCATAAGCTCTAGAACTAATCCTGCCATACCATATATTCCGGAGTCACCTGTACTTACTAATGCAACTATCTTATCCTTTGATAACCTTAATGCTTCTCTACATCTTTGTTCTTCGCCTCTCATACCAGTACTAAAAACTTCTTTTCCTTCTATCATAGGCTTTATCATATCTATATATTTTATATATCCAACTATTACTTCACTTTCCTCAATAGCCTTTTTTGCCATTATTGTCATATGATCTAAACCACCTGGGCCTATTCCTATTACATATAATTTTCCCATATGTACCTCCACTTTAAATATTTATTCTAAATAAAAATTAATTATCTTTTTTATATTTGAAATTCTAATCAAAAATAAATTCTTATCTTAAATTATTCTTCCAACAGTTAATGTAATTCCCTCAAACTTTATCTTATCTATAATTATTTCTCCACCTAATAGCTCTACAACAGGCTCACTTACGGCTCTAACTCCAACGTTTTTTTCTACAAAGTCACTACCTTCATAATTATTGTGGACTTTTTTAATTTCTTCTTTAGTAAAGAATTTTAAGTCTATGTTAAGCCTATCTTTTAAATCTAAAATAGCCTTTTCATCACTTTTTATATCTATAGATGCAACTACCTTAACACTTCTTATATCTATTTCATTTTCTTCTAAAGTTTTTTCTATAAAATTAATCATTTTTTCTGAAGATGTGTTTTTCCTACATCCAATCCCAAGAACTATGTCCTTTCTTATAAGCCTAAGTATAGATTCATCAGAGTTTAATCTATCTGTAATCCAAAGCATATTTTTTTTAATTTCTTCACTATTTATATATCCCTTTGGACATTTAATTTTATTTAAGTCATCTTTAAAATACACACTTTTGCCATTAACTAACATAGATGCTATTTCTTTTGCTTTATATAAACTTTCTATTATTAGATTATTTTCTTTTGCTATTATATCTGGAGCTTTCTTGTTTAAATTATCTGTTGCTGTTGTTATGACAGGAGTGTTTCCTAATAAATTTGAAACCTCTAGAGCAAGTTTATTAGCTCCTCCTAAATGCCCTGAGACTAAGCTTATGGTAAATTTATTGCATACATCAACTACAACTACTGCTGGGTCTACATCCTTTGATTTTAAATAACTTGAAATTGCCCTTACTGCTATTCCAGTTGAACTTATAAATATTATTGAATCACACTCTTTAAAAGCTTCCCTTACTATTTCATCTAAACTAAAGTTCTTTATTTTAGACTTATAATAAACTTTTCCACCAAATTCATTATTAATTTTTCTTCCTATTTCATCACCAAGTTTAGTAACACTAATAACTGCAAGCATATTACTCTATACCTTTTCTATACATATGTGTAAAGCTTTTGTCGTATAAAAGGCTCTTTTCATAATCGCAATTAATAAAGTCCCCTACTAATATTTGTGCACATTTATTAATTCCTTCAGCTTTAACCTTTTCTGAAATATCATCTAAAGTTCCTATTAATATCTTTTCATCTTCCCAAGTTGCCCTAGCTACTACTGCAATAGGTACATTTTTTCCATATCCTTTTCTTAATTTATCTACAACTTTATCTATCATTGAAACAGATAAAAATATAGCCATTGAAGCTCCTATCTTAGCTAAATTTTCTAAATCTTCACCTTCTGGAACCTTAGTTCTTCCTTCAACTCTAGTTAATATTACAGTTTGACTTACTGATGGCAAAGTAAATTCTTTTTTTATTGCTGCAGCTGCTGCTACAAATGAACTTACTCCTGGAACAACTTCATACTTTATTTCTAACTTATCTAATTCATCCATTTGCTCTTTAATAGCACCATATATAGATGGATCTCCTGTATGAAGTCTAACTATAGATTTATCTCTATTATTTTTAATAACTTCTATAACTTCATCTAAAGTCATAGTTGCTGAATTGTATATTTTAACCTCTTTTTTGCAAAAATCCATATGTTCCTTTGCAACTAATGACCCTGCATATATAACAATATCTGCTTCTTCTAATATATTCCTACCTTTAACTGTAATTAAATCAACATCCCCTGGTCCTGCGCCAATAAAATAAACCATACTTATTCCCCTCTATTCTTTACTTGCTAAAATTAAAGACATATAATCTCTTGAGTTTATTATTTCCTCTTTATCTGTTAAAATTAACTCTCCGTCTCTTCCTGCTCTACTTACATATACATAATCAGTAAATCCTTTTTCTTCTAAAGTATCTATTACTTCTTTTTCATGCTTGTACACTTTCATAATAACTACATATTTTTCATCCGTTATTTCATTTACTTTCTTTGCTGGTAATATAACTAATCTATTGTTACCTACTACTAATGTTCTCTCAACAATACTTGCTGCAGCACAAAATGAAGTTATTCCTGCTATAGTTTCAACTTTAAATTTCTTTTCTTTCATATGAGTTAATAAATGAATATATGTGCTATATACAAATGGATCTCCAATAGTTAAGAAAGATACTACCTTACCCTCATTTAACTTTTCTTCTATAAAGTCATAAGCTTCTTTAACCTTAATTTCCTTATCTTTTTTTCCCATTGGAAAATGCTTAATCACAACTTCCGTTTTATCTTCTATGTATTCTCTAACAGTTTCTAATGCTATACTTTCTCCACCTTCCATAGCACTTGGTGCAACTATAACATCACTATTTTTAATAGCTTTAACTGCTTTAACTGTAACTAATTCTTTATCTCCTGGTCCTACACCTATTCCATATAAAATTGACATTTTCAAACTTCTCCTTTATAACAACTAATTATATAAATTGGATTATTAGCTATCATCATATAACTATTTTCTTTACTTTTACTTATATTTACTGATAGTATTTCTGTTTTATATTTTAAACTTTTTATCTTCTCGATTCCTTTATAAGCATTATTTAATGTTATAAAATTCATCACTAGTGTTCCTTTATTTTTTAATAATAAGTCACTCTTTTCAATTAATAACTCTAAATCTCCACCAGATCCCCCTATAAATATAGAATCAAAACTTAGTTTTTTTTCTATATAATTATCTAAAATATCTTTAGCTTCTCCCTTTTCTAATAAAACATTTGTAGCCTTAAATTTTTCAATATTTTTAAGAGAAGTATTATAAGCATCTTCATTTCTTTCTATAGAATAAACTTTTCCATTTTTAGCTATCATTGCAGATTGTACTGTTATAGTCCCTGTACCTGATCCTATATCTAATACATTTGACTTATCACTTAAATTCATTTTCCAAATAGATAATGCTCTTATGTCCTCCTTAGTCATAGGAGCTTTTCCTCTAATAAATTCCTCATCTTTAATTAATATCACTTATATCCCTTCTTTCTACTATGATCACTGATAAATCAGAAAAGGATTTATCTATAAATTCATTGGCTTTTCCTTCTAATATAACCTCATTTTCATAAGATAAATTTTCACCTATAATTACATTACACTCTATTTTTTCTTTAATAAGATCTGCACATAATTTTTGTGGTGAATTTTTACTATCACAAAGCCATATGCTAATTCTATTTTCCTTAACCCTTTTTATAAATTCTTCTTCTCTTCCATGTAGGCTCCCAGTATATGCTCTACTCCAAGATTTATTTATTTTAGTCATTAAATATTGAAAGGAACTTATTCCTGCTACAACTTCTATTTTTTCATCTATATTTTTACTTATATATTCAGCTATACCAAAAAAGCAAGGATCTCCTGAAGCTATAATTGATATTGTTTCTTGACTTTTATAATCATTTACTATATCCAATATTTCATTTAATGATTTTATTTTTATCTTTCTTTTTTCTACGAAATCTAAAGAATTTATTGCTCTATTAAATCCTATTATGATATCACTTTTTTCTAATATATCTAAGGCCTTCTTGATCATATAATCTCTATGTCCTGGCCCTAATCCAACAATATAAATCATATTAAATTTCCTCCAAAGAATTATACAAAACCTTACAGTCTCTAAAACCATAATACATTATAGCATCACATTTTAATTCATCATAAGAATATATTTTCATTCTTTCTACTATCTTTCTTCCTATAACTCTATATAATTCTTCATATCCTTCACCTAAAAAATCAACAGCTCCCTCAGAAGTTTTTTGTTTTAAAACTTCTTTTACAAAATCTATATCATATCCTAATAAAGCTAGTTCTAATCCAATAACTTCAAGCCTTACATCATTTACCCTACTATGCGTATTAAAACATCCATATGCTACTTTACTAATCTTTCCTATATGACCTACTAAAACTATTTCTTTAACCTTTGCTCCAATACAACTTTCTATAGCAAATCCTATAAAGTTAGAAGCTATAACAATTTCTTCTTCTTTAAAACCTAAAGACTTAGCACATCTTTCACCCATATTTCCAAAGGTTATTACTAACCTTTTACTTTTAATAGATTTTTGTGTAATTTCTATTTTTATAGATTCTTTAAGAGCATCTTCAGACATTGGATAAACTATACCAGTAGTTCCTAGAATAGAAATCCCACCTACTATTCCAAGTCGTGGATTAAATGTCTTTTCAGCAACCTTTACTCCTTCTGGTACAGATATTGAAATTTTAACTCCTAAATTTTCTGGAGTTATCGATAAAACTTCTTTTTTTATCATTTTTCTTGGAACAGGATTTATAGCATATTCACCTGGCTCTATTGCAAGCCCTTCCTTAGTAACAATTCCAACTCCAATGCCACCTGTTAAATTAAATTTTTCTTTTCCTATCTCTGCCTTAGCAAATATCTCTATCCCATCTGTTGCATCTATATCATCACCGCCATCTTTAATAACCGATGCTTTAACATAGTTTTCTCCTCGTTCTATTGAATTTATTTTTACATTTAATTTAATTCCTTTAGGAGTATAAATATCTATATAATCTAGATCAACATTATTAAATAGCATATATGCTGCTGCTTTAGCTGCTGCTGTTGCTGTTGAACCTGTTGTATAGCCACACCTTAGCTTTTTTCCTCCACTTTCAACATAAAGATCTAACATATTTCTACCTTTCAACACACATATACATAAGTGCATTAATTATTGCTGCAGCTACTGTGCTACCACCTTTTCTTCCCCTTACTGTAATATATGGAATATTTAAATCCTTCATATTTTCCTTACTTTCACTAGCCCCTACAAAACCTACTGGCACTGCTACTATTAATTTTGGTGTAACTTTCTTTTCTTTTATAAGTTCTTTTAATTTAAATAATGCAGTTGGCGCATTCCCAAATACAAATACATCTACATTATCATTAACAGCTTTTTCTACTGCTGCCATAGACCTAGTTATATTCTTTTCCTTTGCTTCTTTATGAACTTCTTCTAAATTTACATAGCAAATAGCTTCTGCTCCTAATTTTCCTAAAGCTCTTTTATTTATCCCAGAAAGAGCCATATTAGTATCTGTGTATATAATAGGCTTATTTTTTAATACACTCTTACCAGCTTCTATGAAATCATCACTCATTTCTATAAGTTCTTCATATTCAAAATCTGCTGTTGTATGTATAACTCTTTTTATTATCTTAAGCTCATCTATGCTATAACTATGATTTTTCATTTCTTTTTCTATTATTTCAAAGCTTTTATTTTCTATATCCATAGGATTCTTTACATAACTCATTATTTTTCCTCTTTCCAATTTAAAATATATTTTAAGAATTCTAAATTTCCAAAGAAGTGAACATGGGGATATCCTGCTAAAGTATTCTTCTTTTTATATCCACAGTTCCAACTTATTTTCTCATTATTATAATTTTCTTTTTCTATTTCATAAATAACTTTTTCATTACTATTAACTTTAGATTTATGAAATTCATGACAATTAATTTTAATATTATCAACATTTATAGTGGCATATCCAAATCTATTTAGAGTTTTTGTCATTTCACTATTGCCCTCAAAAAATCCTACAAGCTTTTCTCCATCTATTTCCTCCATTAAATACATAAGTCCGCCACATTCTGCATAGCAATTTAAGCCATTATCTAAAGCATTTTTTATACTTTCTATCATAGGTTTATTTTTACTTAACCTATCTTTAAATACTTCTGGGTAGCCCCCTCCTAAATATAAAAAGTCTATATTCTTTGGTAATTCCTTATCTTTTAATGGACTAAAATATATAACTTCCCCGATCTCTTCTAATAGCTCTATATTTTCTTTATAATAAAATCTAAAAGCTTCATCATAGGCAATAGCTATTCTTTTCTTAATTGGTTTTAAATGAAATCTATCTTCTCTCTTTTTTACATCCTTAAAATTTAAAATTAACGAATCAATATCTACATATTTTTCTATAAGTTCTGAGCATAAATCTATTTTTTTCTTTATATCAGGAACCTCTATGCTTTGTATTAATCCTAAATGCCTACTTTCTAATTTAAGATTTTCATTTCTAGGCATATATCCAAAAACCTTTATATCACAATGTTCTTCTATTAATTTTTTTAATAAAATATAATATTTATCACTAACATTATTTAAAACAACTCCAACTATATTAGCATCTCTAAAATTTTTAATCCCATTTATTTCTGCACATATAGTTAGGCTTTGAGCTTTTGGAGTTATTACTAATACTATTGGTGCATTATCTAATACCTTTGAAACTGAATAAGTAGAGTAATCATCCGTTATTCCCTTTCCATCATATAATCCCATAACCCCTTCAACTATGGCTAAGTCACCTTCTCCTCTACTAAAAGATGCTCTAACTCCCTCTTCACCCATTAAGAAAATATCTAAATTTCTTGAAACCTTTCCTGTTATGTCTGTGTGAAATGCTGTATCTATATAATCTGGTCCAGACTTAAATCCTTGAACTTCATAGCCTCTATTTTTTAATGCATTCATTAACCCTAATGTAAAAGTAGTCTTACCTCCGCCACTACAATTTGACGAAATTATTAGTGTTTTCATTCTTTATTCCTTTCTTAGTTCTTCCTACCTTTTTATATCTATCATTTATCACATCTTCTATTCTATCTATATATAAATTTCTAAATTCTCTTATTTCACCAAGGCCTTTCATAAATAAATTAACCTTTATTCCTTCTGACTCTAATATTGTTTTCCAAGAATCCTCTTCTTCTGATGCCATATCATTTAAAACATGATCTCCTGCTACTACCATTAATGGCATTAATAGCACTTCTTTTATATTCTTTCTCTTTAGCCTATTTAAAACATTATCTAAGCTTGGATATCCTTCCACTGTACCTACAAAAGCATTTTCATAACCTTCATCTTCTAAAACAGTTTGTATACACCCATAAACTGATGCTGATGGATGGGCTGTCCCATGTCCAAATAGAATTACATTTTTATTTTCTTTTAATATATTATCTATAGATTTAATAAATAAGCTATAATCATCTGGAACTCCCTCAACACCTTGATAATAAAAAATAGGTCTTCCAATTTTTATACTAGAAAACTTTTCTTTAAACTCTTTTTTTATATTTTTTATATAATCATATTCCTCTCCTGGAATTATATGCAATGGCTGGATTATAACCTCATCATAACCCTCTTCATAAAGTTTTTCTAATACTTCTTCTGGAGTTGATATATGAATATTCTTAGTTACCTTTAACTTTTTGATTATTCTATGAGAAGTGAAAGCTCTAAAAATATCATACTCATTAAAATTTTCTTCTATTTCCTTTTCTATAACTTCTATCGAGTTCTTTAACGCATTTTCATAGCTAGTTCCAAAACTAGCAACTATTATAGCTTTTTTCATTTACATCTCCCTATCCCTATATAATATTTTTCAAATAAAAAAGTGCATCTATGTAATTTTGCTTATTCCGTAGCTATGCTCCAAGTCATCGCAAAATTAATAGATGCACTTCAAAGCTTAATGATGGAATTTATAAAAAGTTATTCATAGGCTAATCTTTTTATAAATTCCTAAAAAATAAAAAGCGCCCTATTTTAAGGACGCTAGAAAATTTTTGCACATCAAAAAGCCTTATTAGAAATAATAAAATAACTAATAAAAGCATTCAATATTTTCAAATATCTCCTTAGCCTCCCTCCGAAGCATGGTTTTATAATAGGCAGGTCTCCTGGCTTAAGCTTCATCCGCCTCTCTCCCTTCCCAATTTTTCTATTAATTCTAATCAGTGGTCTTTATCAGAGATTTGTCAGCTATTACAGTAGCGGGGGCTGTAGTGGATTCTAACCACTTTCCCTTTTAATCCTAGAATTTTATATCAAAATTCTAAAAACCTATTACACTCTATATTTATTTTTTTATAATTATAACCTGAATCTAATGAAATTACAAATACTTCCATTATTTTACTTAACTTACATCACTTATAAATACTTCTTTTCCTTTGAACACTATAACAAGTTTTTTAACATTAGTTACTCCTCTATTCAAAAGTTCCATTTCATATTTTTTATCTTCTATTTGATTTTTTGCTTCTTCTATCAGCTCTTGTATTGATTTTTTATTTGTTTTTCTTGCTCTTTTAAATTCAATAATAATTCCAGGCTTTTTTATATCTTTAGGTATTACCATTACATCATATCTTCCATATCCTGATTCTCTATTTGATAAAACATAATGAGTTCTATTTAAAGACACTAACATTCCAAGTACAAAACTGTGATATACCTTTTCTGGCTCTTCTCCAGATACATCAAAATAACTTAAGGATTTTTCTACATAATCTATAAATATTTCTTCAAATACTTCATAATCAAAATTTACTAAAGCTTTTAACATTTCATTGTATTCTGAAGCTATATAGCTTTCACTTTGCCAGTCACGAATTATTTTTTCATACATATATTCAACTTCTAAATTAGGAATTTTCAAGCTATAATAAATTTCTTTTTCTTCTATTCTTTTGCCTACAACTTTTAAATATCCAGACATCAATAAGAAACTCCATATGTTATCTTCATTAACTTCTATATCTGCCATTAGTATATTTTCATCTATTGTTGTTTCTATTGAATTACCTCTAAGTAATTCTTCAAAGGACTTTTTTAAACCTTCACTACCTTTTGCTAATATAGTTTTTATTATTTTATTTTCTGAAGTATTTATCCAATAAGGCATAAAATCATTAGCTTTATCTTTTAAATAAGATAAAACAGACCATGGATTATATATTACTGTACTTCCAAAAATATAACCATTATACCACTCTTTAAATTTTTCTCTTTCTCCTATTACATTAAAATCATTTAAGATTTTTTCTATTTCTATATCTGTAAATCCAAATTGTTTTGAATAACCTTCTTTAAGAACAGAATATACTTCTAGGTTATTAAGTCCTGAAAATATAGATTCTCTAGCCACTCTTAATATTCCTGTAAGCATAGCTTTTTCTAAATATATATTATCCTTTAATGTATTAGAAAGAAAGTTTCTCATAAAGCTTATAGTTTCATCATAAATTCCAGAAAAATAGCTATGTTGAATTGGTGTATCATATTCATCTATTAAAACAATAACTTTTTCTCCATGATATTCATAAAGATATTTACATAAGTTTTTTAACGCTAATTCCAATTCGGCTATGCTATAATTACTGTCAATTATCTTATTAAAAAAATCTCTATCCTGTTTATCCTTTAAAATACTATAAACTTCCTTATGTTCATTATATATAGCTGTTACAAACCATTTAATTCTTTCAATAATAGAATCAAAATCCTTATGCTTTTCATCTTTAAATGTAAGATATATAGTTGGATATATTCCTTGTCTTTTCATTATTTCCTCTTCTTTTTCTATAAGAAGATTATTAAAAAGATATCTTGTATCTTCATCACATTTTTCCACAAAATATCTTATCATAGATAAATTAAGTGTTTTTCCAAACCTTCTTGGCCTTGGAATTAATATTACTTGAGATGAATCATCTAAGAATTCCTTTATTAATAGAGTTTTATCTACAAAATAATTATCATTATCTATTAACGTCTTAAAATCACTATACCCTAAAGCTATTTTTTTCAAATTTACACCTTCTTTCTATTTATTATCACCTATATAAAACTGTCATATCCTAAAGGCTTATATCAGTCTGGCAAATTCATTTCTATTATATCAGAAAGAGTTTTTTTGTCATACTCATAGCTATACATAACCCACGTCTAACTGGTGATTTTCTAAATAAAAGATAGAAGTAATTATACCTTAACTACTTCTACCTTTTAATAAATTATAGTATCACTCACTTAGTAAATTCCTACTAGTTTTTTAACTACTTCAATATCTGCTGGTACCCACTTTTGTGATGATAACTCATCTAACGAAACCCATTTTGCATCATTATGTGCATTTAAATTTAATTTACCACCACATATTTCACAAATAAAACAATGCATTGTTAAATGAAAATTAGGATAATCATATTCTACTGTTGTTAAATAATCTAAATTATTAATATCTAACTCAAGTTCTTCTTTAATTTCTCGTACTAATGCATCCTCCCTAGTTTCACCTGATTCTATCTTTCCACCTGGAAATTCCCACATATCTTTGAATTCACCATAGCTTCTGCGAGTTATAAATATTTTATCTTCTTTTTTAATTATTGCTGCAACTACCTCTACTACTTTCATACCTTCTATTTCCTTTATATATATTTTTTATTTCATAAATAATTTTTTCATTACTCATCCACATATGTTCATTAAATTATTATAGACTTGTTAGCTTTATTTATCATCCTCGGAGGAATTTCTTCCTTTAGCTCCCATATAAAGCTTATTGGTTTATTTCCACTATGGCTTCTATACTCACAAATGCCTAAATAAGTAAATGGTGATGTTAGTCCATCCTTTAATTTATATTCTCTAACAAATAAGGCTATCTTATTTCCTGTTTTTAAATGATTAATATATCTTTGTCCTGTTGCACTTTCAACAGAAGTTCTTGATTGAGTTTGCCAATGAAATAACTTTTCATTTATTGCATAATCTTCATATAATGTTGAAGGTGAAAAGTCTTTATCACTTTTATTTAGTGTAATAAAAAATATATCTATTTTCTTATCTTCAAAATATTTAACCCCTTCTCTAAAAGCTGGCTTTTTCTCTTCATTATAATAACCAAAGGCAGCCATTATTGTATCTGTTGAATAATCACAATGTAAATCTAAAGGACACTCAAAGCCTAAATCTACTTTTTTATCTACAAACTCTAAATGCTTATAATTATAATTTAATATATCACAAACTTCACTCATCATAATTTTATTATTAAGTAATCTATTAACACCTTCTTTTAATGAAGCTAAACCTATCTTTTGTGGTGAATCATTATAGAAAATATAATACATCATATTAAGCATTAAGCTTTCTTCTTTATTAAATTCAATATTATTAACATCATTATTACTCTTTATTAAATTAATGATAAATTCTATAAATCTTCTTGAATTTATAGATAATAAATTACTTAACTTCTTTGTTATTTCTTCTTCATTACTATCATTAAAATCTTCTCTTTCACCTGCTAATACACACATTCTAGCAAAACTTCTATTTCCCTTTTTGCCATAAAAGTCTACTAAAGATAAGTTATGATAATCTAAAAAGTTTTCTAATGTTAATTCTAAGTTAGTATCTATTTTAAAAGACTTAAGTTTATTAATTAAATTTACTTTTGTATTAGATGAAGATTTTATATTTCTTAAAATATATTCTTTAGCCTCTTTTTCTAAGTGAATATAACAGCCTTTTGGTAAGCTTAAAAATCCATTTTCAATATATTCTTTTACAGCCTTGTTACTTCTTCCAATTAATGCTCTAAATTTTTCTTCAAAATCATAATTTTTATGAGCTTGTCCAACAAAGTCTAAAACAGTTAAACATTCTTTATCTTCATGAAGTCTTAAACCTCTTCCAAGCTGTTGTAAAAATACTGTTAAGCTTTCTGTTGGTCTTAAAAATAATATTGTATTAATTTCTGGAATATCTACTCCTTCATTATATAAATCCACAACAAAGATAAATTTAATCTCTTTATTTACTAATCTTTTCTTAGCTTCTGATCTTTCATCCTTCTTACTTTCATCAGTTAAGGCTATAGATTCAATTCCAAATTTATTGAATTTTTCAGCCATAAACTTTGCATGTTCTTTACTTACACAGAAACCTAAACCTATAACATCATCAATATCAGTTACATATTTATTTAAAGCATTTACTATTTCATTTGATCTTATATCATTTCCTGTATAAACCTTATCTAAATCATTTATATTATAGCCTTTCCTTTGCCATTTTAACTTTGATAAATCTACTGAATCTGAAACAGCAAAGTATTGAAAAGGGCTTAATAATTTTCTATCAATAGCTTCTGGTAATCTAATTTCTCCTGAAATTCTATCTTCAAAATATTTAAATATATCCTTATTATCATTTCTTTCTGGAGTTGCTGTTAACCCTAATAAAACCTTTGGCTTATAATAACTTAATAACTTTTGATAAGATGGCGCTGCTGCATGGTGAAATTCATCTATTATAATAAAGTCATAATACTCCTCTGTAGTTATTTCACATAAATCCTTACTATTTAAGCTTTGAATAGAAACAAATAAATGCTCTAAACTATCTGGAACATTACCGCCAACCATTAAATCGCCAAAGTTATTATCCTTAAGTATTGCTCTAAAGGTATCTCTTGCTTGTCTAAGAATTTCTTCACGATGAACAACAAACAATAATCTATTTGGCTGTTTCTTATTTTCTCTACAAAAATTCTTATAATCAAAAGCTGAAATTACTGTCTTACCTACTCCTGTTGCTGCAATAACAAGATTCTTATTTTTATTAAATATTTCTCTTTCAACTCTTAATTTATCTAATATCTCCTTTTGATAAGCATAAGGTCTTATATCAAAAGAAAAATTTAATTCCTCTTCATCAATTCTTTTTTCCTTATTTAATGATCTCTTTAATATATTTTTATCTTCATCAGTTCCTAAATACGATATAAATTCCCCATCATTCCAATAACTTTCAAAGGTTGCTTCAAACTTCTTTATAATATCAAAGGAATCCTGCTCTGTTATTTTTATATTCCATTCTAAACCAGAAGTTAAAGCAGCATTAGAAAGATTAGAGGAACCAATATATGCAGTAGTAAATCCTGTATCTCTTTTGAACATATAAGCCTTGGCATGCAATCTAGTTCTTTCTGTATCATAAGATATCTTAATTTCTGTATTAGGTAACTTACTTAATTCATCTATGGCTTTTATATCAGTAGCACCCATATAAGAAGTTGTAATTATCCTTAATTTCTTTCCAGCCATTGTAGCTTCCCTAAGACTATCAATTATACATCTAAGACCACTCCACTTTATAAAAGAAACTAATAAATCAATAGAATCAGAAGTTACTATTTCCTTATTTAACTCCCCAAGCATATTAGGCTCTAAGGAAGCCCCTGTAAATAAAGAACTTTGAGATAATGGAGTTACAGGCCTTACTACCTTTTCCTTCTTTAAAGCCTTTTTATTATTAACCGTGCTATACAAAGCATTAAGAATTTCTCCATTTTTATCGATTTCGTACCTTTTAATATCCTCTTCATTAGACACTTCACTTAATATGTTAATAATATCATTACAAGCCTCTATTTGCTTTAATAACTTATCACTATCTTCTCTTTCCTTATCTCTAATATAATTCAGAGCTTTTCTAATTACTTGAGAAATATATTGAGAAAGTATTGCCTTTGATTCCTCATTATCTATTTTACTTTTATCTATAATAAACTTTTCATTCTCTAGAGCTTTAAGTTGATCTTTTATTTCACTATTAATTACTTGCTCATATAAACCTTGCTTCAATAAATTCACCACCATTTTTATTTATACAACAATTAATATTTTATCATATTTGTATCTTAATGGATATTTAAGCAAATTAAAAAGCCACACCAATGTATGACTTCCAATTTTAAATATTGAAATACTATTGTTTATTTCAATATGTTCGTATAGTATCGGAGTTCCTAATATAGAAAGATAATCTAATTTAGTTGGTATTAAGTAATAACATGAAGCATAATAATATCATTAGCCTTTAAATCTTTATTAATATAATTCTTTATTTTCACTTATTCTTTAATCTTATCACTTTAAAACTCTGTATATTTTTTACTTGTTCCCTTAGCTTTTTCTACTGGGTATTTCTTTTCATTCTTGTACATTTTATTATTAATTATCTCTTCTATATTAACATCTAGAGAATCTGCCATATGTAAACAATAAATCATAACATCTGCCAATTCTTCACATACTTCTTCTTTATTATAATTATCATCCCAAAGAAAATGTTCTAATAATTCACCTGACTCAATACTTATTGCCTTTGCTAAATTGGCTGGAGTATGAAATTGTGACCATTCTCTATCATCCCTAAATTTTCTTATTCTATTTTTTACTTCTTCCATTCCATTCTCTCCCTTCTTAACTTTAAAGTAATATTTTATTCGTATAACTTTCAATATTTCACCTTTTCTGTAAACTTATTATTAAGTAGTGTAATCAATTCCTATCTTCTATCTCCTTTTTCTAAAAAACAGTATTGCTTTTTATGTTAATAAATGAATTACGTTCTATCACTCTACTGTAAAATAAAATTAATTTAATTATCAGTGGAACTAAATAAAGTAAATAATAAGCTAGTAATTATTTTACCAATGTCTTTTTTATTATCACTTTTTGCTATATTCTCTACGATTATTGTTACTTTTTCTATAAATTGTGATGATAATTTTGATTCCATAACTTTTTTTACCCAATCAATATCAGACATACTCTTTTCACCAGTATATATTTTTTCAAACACATATATTGAACCCTCACCAATTGCTGCAATAATACTACCTGCAATTATGGCATTTAGCACACTAGCTGCTAAATTTATTCCTGGAATAGCCTTTAAAGCACTTATGGCAGCTTTTGCTGCTGCACTTATAGTTCCAACTTCTACTATTGAATTAATAAGTTTTGCAGATGTATCATTCTTTTTTATTCCATATATCTTTGCAATAGCATTAATTTCTCCTATTTCTATTGGAGATAATACTAGTGCATCAGCAAAAGGTATTGGTACTGCTCCAATAGTAACTCCTGATGCTGTAGATACCCCAACAATACTATGGGCTAAAGCTCTTTTTCTATTAAGTTTAAAGTTAAAGATATCTTTTTCACTAGCTTTAATTCCTTCTGGCATTATTTTATTTGTAATATCAATTAATTCAGTAATACCTTCTGGCGCCACAAATATAGTATCGTTAATTTGATACTTGTCTGCTACAACAGGTATTATTTCTTCTAACTTATTTGAATACTTATTTTGTTTATCAAAAGCCTCTTTTACCATTTTTATATTATTTTCTCTTTCTGGTACTGAGTATGATTTAGTTATTACAGTGATTACAGGGACAGTTTTCCATATACTAATTGCTCTTAAAAAATCCTTAATTGTATTGGGAAATAGCTTACTTGTCGTTCCATCGATACAAAACCAAATTACATTTATTTCATTACATTCATTACCTTGTTTAGCACTTGCCTTTGACCATTTTTTTACTGCATTTATTGCTTTTTGTCTCTTTATAAATGATGGTTCAAAACCAACTGAATCAATAATTCTAAAAGGTATACTTTCACTTTCATAAATTTCTAATCTATCTGTAGTTCCAGTAATACCCCATCCTGTTTTTGCTTTTTCTTCTCCAAGAACAGCATTAATCAAAGTTGATTTTCCTACTCCAGAATTACCTATAACTAGTACATTTCCTCTTTTCATATATTTTCTACTCCTTTGTACTTTTATATTACTTAAACACGTGGGCTATATAATACGTCACTAATATGCCTAGGCATAAAATTATTTTAATAATCCACCATCAAAATTGAATTTTTACATTTTAACCTTTCAACTTTCTTGATATTATTACTCTATATTCTAACATTATTCCAACGAAAATTCTGTCTAATTTTGTCTTTTGATAAAGAAAAATGGACTATATCCTTAAAACTAAAGATATAATCCATTTTAAATTTTAATTAACTACCATTTGAAACTTCTATTATTTTGTATGCTTTGCTTTTTTATTGAATACAAATACTACGCCTGCAGCAACTAATATAAATCCAAATAATAATACATTTGTAGAGTTTACTCCACCAGTTCCTGGAAGAGTTCCTTCATTTTTATCATTATTATTTTCTGAAGAATTTTCTCCACTTCCTGTAGTATTATCTCCAGCTCCTGAATTTTCTTCTCCGGTACCAGGTTTCTCTTCCCCTGTTCCTGGATTTCCTTCTCCACCGCCTGGATTTTCTTCTCCTTCTCCTTCTCCTGGGTTAGTATTAGGTTTTAACTCTAAGTTTTCTTTTGCATCTTCAAAATTATTTTTAGCTTTTACAAAATCTGTAGCAGCAGTATTATTAGCATTTTCTAACATAGCTTTTAGTACTGATAATGCTTCCGCATATTTAGCTGCACTTTCTTCTGTATATTTAGTTAAATCAATTTCTTCGATAGCATTAACATAATCTACAAGTTCTTTATTATCCACTCTTGCAACTAAGTTTTTAATTGCTACATCAATCTTGTTAATTAAATCTTGTACGCTATCTTCACTACCTGAAACAAATTCTTCATTTGCTTCATTAACTAATACCATCAATGCCTCATAGCTAGTTGTAGTATATAGGTCAGCTTTAAATCCTTTAGCTGTCTCAACTTGAGCATGTAATGCACTTACGTTAACTAAGCTATTTCTTAAGTTTAATAGTTCTTTTTCATATCCTTTTAACTCTTCTTCAGACATTCCATCTAAGTTCATAGCTTCTATTTCAGCTACTCTATCCATTAATGCTTTGTATGAATTACTAGTATAATTAACTTTATCTAGTTTCTTTAATTCAGAAATGTATTTTTTAATGCTATCACTAAAATCTACTAATTCTAAGTTCTTCTTTGCATTTTCAATATCAGTTACTGCTTTTCTAACTGTGTCAACTGTACCATTAATCATAACTTCTTTAGCCTTATTAATTGCATTTCTGTAAGTATCAAAAGAAGTTGCTTCATAGATACTTGAATCAGTTATTTCATTAAATTCATCTATTAATACTGATAAAGATTCAACATTTACTAAAGAATTCTTAGCATTTAACATAGCCTCATTTATAGCTTCAAATGTTTTAGGATCTTGAGCTTCTGTTTTATTTAATTCAATTAATGCTTCTAATTCTGCCTTTTTATCCTCTAATAATTTCCATGAATTTATAGTATATGTTTTTTCTGGAGCTTTAATGTTATTCATAAACTCAGTAATATCTTCTACTATAATTTCTGCTTCTTCTCTATTAGTAGGATTATATACTAAAGATTCCTTTGCAGAATTTATTTCATCAACTAATCTTGTAATATCAGCTTCCGATAAATTATTAGCATCTTCCATAGATTTCTTAGCTGCATTTAAAGCTTTTTGATAGTTACTCCAAGTTTTGCCTGTATATTTTGAACTATCAGTAATAGCATTATCAATTTCATCTTGTAAAACAGTACTATCACCCTTCAATGCTTTATTTTCTTTTGCTTTTTCTATTTCTTTTACAGCACTATCTACAGTTGCTTGTGCTACATAATTATTTTCTTTAATTTCCTTAGCTACTTCTATAGCTTCTTTATATGCATTTGCACTATTAGTAGTCCAGTCTTCAGTATTTAAATTCTCATTTATTAAGTCTTCTAATTTTTGCTTATTTGTATTTACATCTAATACTGAATCCATAGATAATTCTACTAAATTTGGAGTAACTCCATTCCACTCAAACTTAACATCTAAAATATTAGTTCCAACTGGTAAAATGAACTCATTTGTAGCTTTATTCAATCTTCCTAGTGTTATCCACTCAGCACTATTATTAGTAGTATTAAAAATTCTAACCTTTACTTCTGCATTTGAAATTTGTTTAGCATTTTGCATAACTCTAATATGATTAACTTCATTTTTTTCAGATATTGAATATACAAGATATCCTGTATCTTTATTTGGAATATACATTGTAGTAATATCACCATCAACTAAATATTCATATAATCCCTTTTCTGTATCTTCTGTATTTGATTCAAATGTTGGATTATTTACTGTTGGAATATATTCACCATTGTTTATTTCAACTTCATTAAGTTTTGTCCATCTATGAGCATAAGGTTGTGTAATTTCAATCTTAATGTAACGGGCTCTTCTATTAATATCAGTTGCTTTTGCTACATTATATGAAATTTCATGTTCTGGGAAACTTTCATTAATAGTTGAATCATCAGCTCCAGTATTAGCTACTTGATCTCCTAGTGTAATGATTGCCTCTCCCCATTCAGTTTTATTTGTTGAAACATAAACCTTTCCATCACGGATATAGTCTTTATCTGAATCATGAGTTACAAGCTTTAACTCATTTAGATCTATTTCTTGACCTAGGTCAAGAATCATATAATCTCCAATTGCTTGTGTTTTTTGATATTTTAAACCTGTTGTACGATCTTTATCAAATAAATTTTCTACTTTACCCTCAGCAATTGTTACCATATTAGTTTCACTTACTGTAGGTTGTCCAAATTCTCTTGATGATACTCTAAATTCATCTATATCAAAAGTAACTGCATTGTCTGTTAAATTAACTAAACGAATATATCTAGCATCATTATTTTCATTTAAGCTTCCACTTTCTACATTAGTCCATTCATGAGCATTTTTAGAAACTTGTAATGTAAGATTATCTAATGAAGAACCATTTACAATAGCTTCAGTTAATTCATGAATACGATCTAATTTTAATCCTATATATTCTCCCTTTTGTAAAGTAATATTTTGAAGTTCAACCATACTAGCATTATCATTATAATAATCTGCTGAATGCTCTTTATAGTTTTCTACATTAGTATATACTTTACCATTATGATAAACTTTTGAATTTACCTCAAATTCTCTAAATCCAATCCAAGTTCCTTGATTCACATTATTTCTTAAACGTACATATTGTGCTTCAATCTCTTGATCTGAAAGGTCTAATTTAATCTCTTTCTCATTTACACATTGTTTAATTTCTGTATAAACTTTACCATCTAAGGAATACTCTAAAGTAGCATTCTTAAACCAGTCTCCTGAACTAGCATTTGGACCTTGAACAATATTAATTTTACCTAATTTAATTGGTTCACTTAATTTTACTCCTACATAGTCTCCTGCAATAGTTGTATTTGTTGGATTTCCGTTTTGTCTAACATTATAGTGAACGCCTGTAGTTTCATCTCCATCTATAAGATTAGATTCTTTATCATTTCCATACACACTCCAACCATCGGTTGTACGTATTACTTCACTTGTAAATGTTGGTCCTTCTGACTCTTGTGGAGATGTAGCAATTGAGAATTCTCTCATAGCTGGCCATTTATTTCCACTTCCAACTTCTGTACTAATATATCTAACCCCTACAACATTATCTATTTCTATTCCACTAATTTTAACTGATTCAGCATATGGTCCATATGTTTTACTGTTAATATCATTCCATGTTGCTCCATCAGTTGTATATTGTACTTTTGCAGTACCAAATGTATCATCTTTCTTATCTGGAGTACCATTTAAGATATCTACTCCATAAATTGTAGTTGGCTTGCTTAATGATAGCTGATAATATTGACCTACAGCCTCATATTGCCCATTCCATATAAATGTATCTGCCTTACCATCAATAATATCTTCAATTTTCCCTGAATATACATTAGATATATTAGTAGAAGCTGTAATTACTAAATTATCTCCACCATTAACTAAATCATTAATTTTTTTAGAAATTCCATCTCTAACAACTTCTGCAAATGGAACTAAACGCTTTGATCCTGGTTGAGCTTTACTACTTCCACTAATAGTTGGTCTATCATATTTTTTACTATTCTCATATGCAACAGTTCCTTCAGCAAAGTTTTGAATTGCTGATTCATTATCTTTTTCCTCTAAATTCATTGCTGCAGTAACATAATTTTTAATAGAATCTGCTAAATCCTTTAATGAATTTGCAAATGGTGTAATTTGTTCAACCATTCTTTCATTGTTACTAGTATTAATAAATTCATCACTAGCTTCAATTATTGTATCCATTTCATTTACTAATTTAGTTCCAACTTCAATAAGGGAATCTCCACTACTTAATTTAGTTTTGAATTCATCTAATAAAGGTTTTATTTCCTCTGATTCTTCTAATACTAAGCCATGTCCATTAGGTGCTGGATCTGAAGTATGCTTTGCTATTGTGTGTAATGCTTCTGAAGCATCACTATCTATATATTTAAATGAATCTTCCCAGCTCTTATCATCATCAAATCCTTTTACATTCCAAGCATAATCCGCAATAGCAAAAAGGGCTACTTTTGATGGTTCTGCATCTTGCATAGGATTTGTTACTACACCAGCTAAATCATCAATATTGATATCAGTGTATAATAAACTTCCTTTTCCCATCATTAATCTTTGCATATTAATATCATTAACAGGCCAGTTTAACCAGAATAAAGGGCTTCTTCTGCTCTCTTTACCTGCTTCTAGTCTATTTGTTTTAAAGTTAGTTAAAGTATCTTGACTAATTGGTGCACACACTGAATTACCTGTCCAGAAAATTTGAACATCATCTGGGAATTGATCATCATAAATATTTAATTCTGAGTAATCTCCTTGCCAACTAGCATTATACCCTGCAGGACAGAATACAAAATCGTAAACATCCCCTTTTTCTTTACCCCATTCTGATAATTCAGTCATCATATTAACGACAATTTGTTTATCAAGATTACCAACGTCATCTCCAAGAATACCAAATTGTCTAACACCAACTGAGTATAATTGATCAAATTTTGCTTTTAATTTAATCATTTCATTTTCATAATCATTTGCCTTAAATCCACCCATAAAAGGATGAGCTGTCCAAACAAATTTTGTTTTTGTATTAATCCCTACTTGTACCATTTTAGCAATTTCCGCTAATTCTTCTTCTGGGTATAATTCTCTCCACTTACTTGTATGATATAAATCATCTTTAGGAGCAAAAATGTAAGAAGTCATCTTAAACTCTCCACCAAACTCCATTAAAGACATACGATCTTCATTAGTCCATGGAATACCATAATATCCTTCGATAAATCCACGAATTGGTGTATCAGCATAATCCTTCATTTCAAAATTAAGAATTGTTGATCCATCCATTTGGCTAAATATATGTTTTAATGATGTGATTCCATAAAATGCAGCATCTGTATTTTTTCCTAAAATAGAAATAGTTCCATCTTTTGATGCCATATAATAAGAATCATTTTTTTCAAATAATTTAGTATCTAGTTCATAGTTATTTTGAATATACTTGTCTACGTATTCATCTGATAAATATGTTCCTACTAATATGTTTGTTTTTCCATTTACAACTTCGTTTGAAACTGTTATATTCTTATCCTTTGAAGATAAAACTTCAGTCATACGATTTTTAGTTACCTCATCAATTGTGCTATCATAAATTACGTTTACATCTTTACGTATTACAAATTCGTCTCCTGTATATAGCATTTCATGAGGGTTTGGATAGATTTCATATCCAACTTTTTCCTCGTTTTCTTGTACCCTTGTTACTCCATTAGCCACAGATGGTTGAAGCAAGCCGCAGGTCATAGCAATAGCTAAAATAGAACTTAGTAATTTCTTACTACCTTTAATTCTCAAATTATTTCCTCCCTCTAAATAATATTAAAAGGCTTTGAATAATATCTTGTAATCTTATTACCAATTTTATTATTTACATATTATTTTTTTATTAACTTTTCTTTAAATAATATATTTTAAAACAAAAAGTACTTTTATATAATTTTGCTTATTCCCGTCCCAATCTCAAAGTCATCGCAAAATTAATGAGTCACTTAAGAGCTGATTTAAGAAAATTATAAAAGGTCATTCACAGTATGACCTCCCTATAATTTCTTAGTATAATAAAAAAAGCTCACTTACAAATCTTGTAAGAAAGCTAATGCCCAATTGGTAGCACGCACCACAAAATAAATTCAAATATTCCCTTTTATTATAAATTATATAATAAGAAAATAATTGTGTAAACGTATTTTTTGCTTTTTCTGAAAAATCGCAATTTTGTTACTTTTTAAGATATTTATAATTTCACTCGTTCTTTAATCTTATTACTTTAAAATTCTGTATATTTTTTGCTTCTCCCTTTAGCTTTTTCTACTGGATATTTCTTTTCATTCTTGTCCATTTTATTATTCATTATCTCTTCTATATTAACTCCTAGATAATCTGCCATATGCAAGCAATAACTCATAATTTATATTAGATTAAAGTTAAAGAACATATATAATGAAATTCTAATATTTCACTTTCAAACATAGCTAATAAAAATTCTATTACTGCCTCAGAATTATTACCTATAATCCTTGAAAAAATCACAATATAATCTTTTACATATTTGATACTAATTTCTTCTTTTATATTAATACAATATCTTAAAAATAAAGCATGTCTTATTAATAAATATTCCAATATAATAATTTCAAATAAAATAATTATATCTTCTAAATCATCATTAAAGCAACTACTTAAAACTTTTGATATAATACAGTTTTCTATTTATCTTAATCTGCTATTGCATTAAACTTACTTTTTTTGATTAATTTTCTTTATCGTCTTAAAAGCTTTTTTAGGGCTTGGTAGTTTTACGGACTTCATTATCTTCTTCAATCTCATTCCATAAAATGCTATTATCGAAGCTAGTAATACTGCTAATGATATAAGTCCTACTTTAATATTAATAGAACTTTCCAAGGCTAAGATCACTCCATATATCGTAAATAAAACTGTTGATATACCTCCAAATATAGTAACTACTTTTATAATATCAAATTGAATGTTTATCTCACTCTCTTTAAGATGTTTTTCTTCATCTACTTCTATATTCATTACTAAACTAGCTACATATATAATGAAAAATAATATGACATCCAAAACTATCATAGTTGATATATCTATAATTAAGTTACTATTTATATTTTGCATTATTTTAAAATTAAATATTAAAATATATCCTGGGGATAAAAATATAATTATTAAAAATATGACTGCACTAATTGGAACTATTCCCTTAAACCCATCATTATCAATTTTACTAATTATACATTTTAAAACTTTTTCTAGAATTATCAAGAAACTTTTCTCCAAATATATCACCTCGTTATTCATTATAATAAACGATATGCTAAAACGTTCTTAATAATTCCTATGTAGTGCTTCTTTAACTATTTTTCATTAAATATATCTTTGAGTATAACATATAATTTGAAAGCATTTTCCTTAAATTCTCTATCACTCCTTATTGCTATCTGTACATTCTCATTAATTAATATATCACTTATCTCTTTAAATAAATTATTATATTGCTTTATTATATCTGTATTTTTATCATTTCTTTCTTTAATAAACCTTTCTGTCCAAGTATTATTTTCCATAATATCCTTCCTCCTAAATATGCTTTATTATTGTTTATTATTTCCAGAATTTTTACTTTTTAAACAAAATAAGTATAGACATATATCCCTAATGTGATTAATGCCTATACTTAATATTTATTTTAAACTACATCACTTTCTAAACTTCTTTAGAAAACCCTACAATTCCAAATGAACCTGGTCCTCCATGAGATGTAATTACACATCCTGTTTGCATCCATCTAATTATTTCAAATCCCATTTGCTTTACTTTGTCTTCAGCCACTCTACGAATCTTCTCTGATAATCCTATTGACCACAATAGGTATACTTCTTTTTTATTCAAATTTTTTATAGAGTCAAAGTCTTCTATTAGCTTTGTAACTATACTTTCCATTTTCCCTCTATACTTTTTCTTAGCTACTAAATACCCATTTTCTATTTCAATTGACGGATGTATCTTTAGTATTTTCCCACCTATAAAGACTGCATTGCTGACACGCCCTCCTGCTCTAAGATACTCTAATTCAGAAGGAATAAAACACATTTGGCAACCCTCACTTAAGTTTCTTACTTCTTTTAGTAATTCCTCAATGTTAACACTTGGATTTTCTTTTAAATATCTAGCTGTTTCAATCACAACTGCTGCCTGACCAATAGATACATTTTTAGTATCAAAACTTGTAACATAGTCTCTATTCTCTGCTGCTATCAGTGCACTTTGATAAGAACAAGTAGTTACCGCCGAATATGCTAAATGTAGTATTTGCTTATCTGGATATAATCTATGAATCTCATCAAATACCTTTGTAAAGTCTTGTGGTGAACTTCCACTAGTCTTTGGTATTTTATTTGTATTATTGTAATACTCACAAATTTGTTCAACTGGAAAACTTCCATCATCATAAGTGCTATCTCCCATAGTAACATGCATTGGAACAAGGAAAATCCCCAACTCTTCTGCAATATCCTTTGGAATATCTGAACCTGTTTCTGCCACTAATATAATATTACTCATTTTTATTTCCTCCTTTTATTATCTGCTTATTTTACATTGTTAAAGCGATTAAATTTAGTTAAAGAAATAAATTTCACTTAAACTTCAAGTTAATTATATATATTAAAAGTTGGCATTTTTTCACTGTATAATCATTTAATATATTAATTTCAAAATACTATCTCTTATTTAAAAATAATTCTCTATATAATTATATTGTACCATTATTTTCATAATACATAGTTTTATTTCTAAACTTTTAATTCATAATAAGCTGTATAAAAACAAAAAACAGGTAATAGCTTTTAACTACTGCCAACTTCAAACAGAAATTAAAATTAATCCAAAAAGAAAATGTATTAAAAATTTCTTTTTCAGTTATTTCTATTAGATTAAAGTTAAAGAACATATATAATCAACTTCTACTATTTCACTTTCAAACATATCTAATAAAAATTCAATTACAGCCTCAGAATTATTACCTATAATCCTTGAAAAAATTACAATATAATCTTTTGCATCTTGGATGCTAATTTGTTTTTTTATGCAATATTTTAAAAATACAGCATGTCTTATTAATAAATATTCCAATATAATCATTTCAAATAAAATAATCATCTCTTCTAAATCATCACTAACACAATTACTTAAAACTTTTGATAAAATACAGTTTTCAATTAAGTTATCATATTCTTTAAATAAATTGTTAAAATCTTTCCAATTCTTAAAAAGTTTTTCTATATTAATTTCTTCAGCAAATTTATAAATATCCTTTAGAGCTTCTTTAAAAATAGGAACATTTCTATAGTTTTCTATTATATCTATAAATAATGAATTTATTTCTTTTAAACTTTCTATAGTATCTTTATTTACATAGTCTTTGTATTTATTTAATTCTTCTTTTATATATTTTTTAGATTTATAATTATCTAAAAACTCTATTAAATTTTCATAATCTAAATCATCACTTTCTAACATATTAAAAAGCATATCATAAGAAAGAATAAGTTTATTTTCTATACTTATATCTTCTTTTTGAAATATATTAACTAAACTCTCCCTTATTTTTAAACAACCTAAATCTTCAATATAAGATAACGAGTCATTAGAATCTATATAAACTTTTTCTTTCATATTACTAATTATGTTAACTACCTCGGGACAAGAACAAGATAAAGTAAGCTCTTTTACATAATCAAAATTATTTTCTATTCTAGGGAAGTTCTTACAAGTTAAAGATAAGTATTCATCTCCATGATCTATAACTATATTACATAACCCTTCATTATTTAATAAAGGACATTTCGCCTTTGTTTCTTTCTTAATTAAATATGTATTTTCCCTATGACTTTTTATAAACCTTACATTATCTAAAAGATAATTAAGATTATCTTTTTCTCTCCATTTATTATAAGTATTAGTATCTACATTAATATCCCAACCCTTACAACAAGTGAACTTACATTTATCTGCTATACACTTAAATTTATCATATCCTTTTATCTTTAGAATATTTTCTACTTTATTCATATAATAACTCCAACTTCAAATTTAGTTTTTATTGATTTAATTCTTCACCTTCCATAAAAAAGTACTTCTGTATAATTTTTAATTACTCCCTTAAAAGGAGACACAATCTCATTATTTATACCAGAACCCATTAAAATACTACTCATAGATGTTTAATAAGGATAGTTGGCATTAGTTCTTTTGTAGCATATATAAGGCTATTAAAAATACCCATAACTGCTTCATAAAGTGATTGTGTTCCATTTTATTTTCTAATTTATATTAATTATATTTTATAGTTATTTAAATTCACAATATTAATCTTATCAATAAATCCTGCATTAAACCATGGAAATTCTTTAGTTAAGTTTTCTATTGATTGTGATAGCCACCTAGCATAAGGATCATATATATAATTTATTATATTCTCATCCTCTATGTGATAATAAGGACATAAGTCAAATTCTCTTCTTCCTAATATGGTTAGGCCAGAAAAATGGTAAAATAATAAAGGTGAATCATCTAAATACACAACATTATTCTTCATTGAAACCTTATAATTTTTTATATTCCACAATGCAGCATTTGCTCCAATAGAGTTTACTATATGAACATTTTTAAAGAGCTTAGGCCAATCTTCTACATACCTTTGGTCTCCAAAGGTTCTATTAACTATATCATATTCAACAGTGCATTTTTTTAAGCATCTACCACACCAAAGTCTAACTGCCGCTTTTGCTTCATTATTATTTTTAAAACCTACAAATCCTGTATTATATAATCCACTTAATTCATAATAGATCCTAAACTCTTCTGAATTTCTATGGTCTATTAGAAATATTGATGCATTAGGATTTTCACTAAAAATATAATCTATGTCAGCAAAAAATAATAAATCTGAATCTACATGTGCATAGTATTTAGCATTGTCATATTTATTGATAACATAATATAAAAAGATAGGCTTTAGTGTCCAGCAATATTCATGAAATATTCTATTAGACTTAGCTAATTCTAAATCATAATTATTTTCTTCTATATCCTTAAGTTTCACTAAGATAATATTTTTAAAACCTATTTTGTTTAATATATTATAAATAGAGTCATCCATGCATAGAATAAATAACTTAAAATCACTGCAATAGTTTTCTAAAGAAACATACATTGGTATTAATTTAAATAAATTTGTTTCTGATAAAATCATTGATAAATGATATTTACTCATAGCTACCCTCCTCTTTTGTATAGTTTTAGAATTTAATAATATACATTATAAATATCTTTTATTAAAGCTAACATAGCTTCTGTAAAATATTTAATTCCAAATATATCTCTTAAAATTTTAACTTCCATAATTAATTTATTTACATCTATATCTATATTTGGCATAACTTTATTTATTTCCGTAACACCTTCTATACCGTAGCGTCTTCTACATGTCTGAAGTAATTCTAAAAATATATCTAAAATAGGTCTGAAATAGCTTAGAGATATCATATTATTAATATCTTTAGTTAATTCATTAAAATCAAAATCATCAATTGATGTTATACCATAAGTGCAAACTAATATTACATCTAAAAAATAATTATTATTGTATTTTTCACATATATAATTTATATTTTCACGAGATTCAGATATATTATTATTTGTAGGATGTTCTTGATGAACACTTATTATATTTTTATCAAATATAAATTTGCTTCCAGATTTATATAGCCTTATTCCTAAGTCGTAGTCTTCGAATCCATATCCAACTATATTTTCATCAAACATTCCAACTTCTATAACTCTAGTTCTTTCTACAGAAGCATTATTAGTTATAAAAAATCTCCAAGGTAAAAGATAATCTTTTAATTCGTAATTATGATTTTTTAGTATTTTTTTTAGACCTCGTATAAATTCTTCATCTAAGTCAAAAGACTTATTTATATAACTTCCATCAATTATTGATTCAACATCTACTAATGGGTATTTATCTATCAGATTTAAATTTTCATCTGGCTTACTCACTGTTTTATCTAAATAATTCTCAATGCTTAATTTTAATTCTTTGTAATAAAAAGTAAAAATCCTTTTCCACAGAATTCCACATACAACTATATTTTTTTCTTCATGATTTTTTAAATGCCTAGTTATAAAATCTCTACTTGCTATCATGTCACTATCATGAAATATTAGAATATCACCAACTGCTCTTCTTATTCCTTCATTTCTTCCTCTGGCAATTCCCTTATTTTTTTCAAGTCTAACAAATTTAAAGACAAATTTAGCTTCGAAACCCTCTAACATTTCTAGAGTATTATCATTAGATCCATTATCTACCACAATAACTTCAAAAATATTGAAATCACAGTCTTGATTATTTAAGGATATAAGATTGTAGTATAATCGCTCTTTAGAATTATATGCTGGTATTATAACACTTACTTTCATTACTTTCTCTTCCTTCCTTACTCTTTTCTAATTATCATCAATAGCTGCTACCGTAAAATATTCCTTAAACTCTGGATCTATCTTTTCAACATCATCAATAATTTTTTCCAATGCTCTTCTGTATATTTGATAAATAAATGGGATATTTACTCTATTTTCTTCATGAACCTGCCTAATATCATATTTACTAATTATTCTAAAGCCACTAAAGTGATAAAATATTAATTTGTTATTATTCACCACTATAGTATCATTTAAAACTGTAAACTTATATTTTAAATAATTCCAATGTCCAATATTTATTCCTGGAGTGGTTATTTCGTAAACATTGTTAAATAGAAATGGCATGTCATCAAGATATTTTTGATCTCCAAATTTATTATCTTTAGGATTTGAAGTACAACTTTCTACACACATTTTATCCCACCAATTAACACAAGCTAATCCGTCGATGTCTTTTTTAAAGCTAATGAACCCCGAATTAAAATTTCCAGTTAGAGATTGTACAGTTTGATTAATCTCTTTCGAAGCCATAGGCAAAAATATTTCTCCACTAGATAATAAGACAGAAGCATCTGGTTGATTTTCAAATATTAAATTAGGATTTTGATAAAAGAATAAATCTGAATCTATATAAGTTACTCTTTCAATTGAGTCATCTAAAGTAAAGATATACTTAATAAAAGCAGGTTTTAATGTCCAACAATATTGATTTAATTTTCTCGAAGCTTTGATTTCTAGCAAATCTTTTCTATTTAATTCATCAATTGTTACTAAAACTATCCTATCTAAATTTATTTTTTTAAGAAATTCATAGCTTTTTTCATCTACACAAAGAATATATATTTTAAAGTCATCCATAGTTTTATATAAGGATAGAAAACATGCAATTGCTTGAATTAATCTAGTCTTTGATACTACCATAGAAAAAACACTATTTTGCATTTTTATATCTCCTTTTTAAGGAAATTTTTATACCATTCTATAGTTTTACTTAACCCCTCATCAATTGTATAATTTGGACTCCATCCTAATACACTTCTTGCTTTCTTTGCTGATAAATATTGATGTATTATCTCATTGTTTCCTTGATTTAATATTAGAGCCTTTATATCACTACCCATAATTTTCAATATTTTATCAACTAATTCTAAAACTGTTAATTGTATTTCATTACTAAAATTAAAAGCTTGTCCCCCTAAGTTGAGAGCAACAAGTTTTTCTGCTAAATTAATATATGCATCTACTGCATCTTCTATATAAAAATAATCACGAATAAAGCTTCCGTCACTTCTTATTACAGGAGCTTCATTATTTAATATAGATTGAATACTTTGTGGAATAATTCTATTGAAATTTAAATCTCCACCACCATAAAGATTTCCACATCTTGTAATACATACTGGTAGCTTGTAAGTCTCGTAATAAGTTTGAGCAATTAAATCTGCACAACTTTTTGAAACATCATAGGGATGCTTTCCTTGAAGCGGCATATTTTCATCATATGGAAGTTTTTCTTGGTCTCCATAAGCTTTATCACTAGATGCTACTATCACTTGCTTAATCAATGGACTTTTTCTTGCTGCCTCAAGTATATTCCAAGTCCCTTCTATATTAGATTTAAAAGTTCCTAATGGGTTTCTATTTGCAACTCCAACAATAGCCTGAGCTGCTAAATGAAATACTGTATCTATCTCATATTCTCCAAGTGCTCTTTCTATTAATAAATAATCTTCTAAGACACCGTGTACAACATTAACCTTCTTATATTCTTCTCCAATATATATATTTGATTGTGGTATATAATCTCTTACTAATATAGTTACATTAGCCCCATAGTTTACTAATTTTTTAACTAAATAACTTCCTAAAAATCCAGTACCACCAGTTACAAAAACATTTTTATTATTCCAAAACTTATTTACCATATTTTCCATACTCCTTTTCCTTCGTTCCAAATTTTATTAACATTATTTATATCATTTAAAGTGTCCATAGCAGTCCAAAAACCATTATGAATATATACTGCCAATTCATTATCTTTAACTAATTTTTTTAATGGATTTTGTTCTAAAACGCATGTTGTATCATCATCCAAATAGTTAAATATTTCTGGTTCAAAAACAAAAAATCCACCATTGATTATTCCATCAGTACTCTTCTTTTCGTCAAAAGATTTAGCTAATCCATCTTCTATAGTTAAAATTCAATATTGACTTTTCTTATATATTCCTGTAACTGTGGCTATTTTGCCTTGTTCTTTATGAAATTTTAATAATTCATCTATATTTATGTCTGCTAGTCCATCTCCATAAGTTAACATAAACCTTTCATTTCCAATATACTTTTGAGCCCTTTTTAATCTTCCACCTGTCATAGTTTCAATACCTGTATCAATGAAGTTTATCCTCCATGTTTCTGGTTCAGAATCTATATTAATATCCCCACTTTTCATATCTAAAAGAAAATTTCTAGTCTTCCATGAATAATCAATAAAATATTCTTTTATTTTTTCTCCCTTATAGCCTAACAAAAACATAAAATCATTAAATCCATAATGACTATATATTTTCATTATGTGCCATACTATAGGCATACCTCCGACCTCACATAAAGGCTTAGGTATATTCATTGTTAACTGACTCATTCTTATTCCTTTGCCTCCAGCAAGTATAACAATTTTCATCTTTTGTCCTCCATTTTTTATTTTAATTAGTTTTGTTATTTTTTAAATCTAATATTGAATTAAAGTCTAAATATCCACAATGATTGTATTCATCGTATAAAATTATAAATACTAAAATATTTATACACCTGTCATATATCTTAGAAGTTACTATCTCATGACTTATTTTTATAATACATTTATCTTTCATAAACTCATTGATTTCACATTCTAAATTTTGTATATTTGTGCCTTTAAACATCTTTACTTTCATTTTAATTCCCTATCCCTCATCAGTTTTCATAATATATATATTATTCACAAAATTTTATTGTGCTACTTATTTTTATATCTCACTAAATATAGATATTTCTCTGATAACACATTTATTTAGTCTATATTGGTATACAATAATAAATTAGATATCCAAATTAAGTTAACAGAATGATTAGATCTCTATATAAAAAAGTACTTCTATATAATTTTGCTTATTCCGTCGAAAGCTCCAAGTCATCGCAAAATTAATAGAAGCACTTCAAAGCTGAAGGAAGAAAATTACAAAAAAGTTATTCACGGGGTAACATCTTTATAATTTCCTAAAGAGTAAAAAATCCACGAAAATCTAATATTTAGATTTTCGTGGATTTCATTGTGAAAGCGAAGTATAACATACATAAGCAGTTCTAATATAAATATTAAAAAGTGTATTAATCTATAGCCAATATTTCCTCTTTAGTTAAATATCTCCACTTACCAACTTCTATTCCATTAGAAAGTATATTTACTATTCTTATTCGTTCTAACTTTATAACATTATATCCAAAAGTTTTGCACATTCTTCTTATTTGCCTGTTTAGCCCTTGAGTTAAAATTATAGTAAATGTATTATTGTTTATTCTTGTTAACTTGCAAGGTCTTGTAACTGTTCCTAGTATATTAACGCCCCTTGACATTTTATAAATAAACTCATCATCAAACTCTTTATCTAAAGTTACTGTATACTCCTTTTCATGATAGCTTTCTGAAGATAATATTTTATTTGCAAAGTCTCCATCATTAGTCATTAATATTAGACCCTCTGAATCTTTATCTAATCGTCCAACGGGGAAAACATAATCCTTATAATTTAAAAAATCAATTATATTATCTTTTGTTTCTCTCGATGAAGTACAAAGTATTCCTCTAGGCTTATTTAATACTATATATACCTTTTCCTTTTTCTGAACCTTTTCTCCATCTAATACTATATCATCACATTCTTCAACCCACTGGCCTTGCTCACACAGTTTTCCATTAACCATTATTCTTTTATCTTCAATTAATCTACTTACTTCTTTTCTTGAGCAATATCCATAGTTGCTTAATAGTTTATTTATTCTCAAAACAAAATGTCCTTCCTATTTACTAAAATTATCTTATGCATATTTTTTATTTTATAATTTTTCATTTAAATTTATTAAAAGGCTCCTGATCCACCTCCGCCTCCTCCTGAAAAATCATTACCGCTAAAGAAATTAGTACTATTACTGTCTATTGTTGAGTTAGGTGGATTTACTGTGTCATATGCTTGATTAGTAATGCTATTAAACATTGCTATATAGAAAAAATAATCATTTATATACATATAGTGAAAATCATTTAAAGAATCTATATTTAAGCTTGCTCTATCTATAATTAAATTAACAATTTCTTTTAAATCACTCTCATTTATTTCTAAAGCTAATGCATAAATTATTGTTAAATCACTTAATGAATCCTTATCAATATTATTTATTTTGTACATATTTTTTAAGTAATTCTTGTAACTTATCCATTTTTTCTTTTCATTATACCAACTATTTTCAAGTACATTCTTATTTCTTATATTTATATAAAACCCTATTTTCTCTCCATCTTCTTTTACTTTAGAAATCCACTTTTCTAAATTATTTATAAATTTATTTGCATTTCTTTTGGAGGAAACTTCATTCTTTATTTGCTTCATAGAAAAGCTACCATTAGCTTCATATTCTTCAAACCAATCTAATATATATTGTAAATGGCTATATTCTGGATTTTTGCTATAATTTATTCTAGTAAAAACTAAATCCTTCTTCTTTTTCTTAGATTTATTATTTTTTTCTTCTATTGTATAATAGCCCTTATTAGCTAAATAGAATAATGTTGAAATTAACATATCATTTCCTACTCTTTTCTCATCTATTAATAAGTTCACTAATCCAGGTGGAATATCTGATGGTGGTTCCATAACAAACTCTTCATTACTAAAGATATATTTTGATCTATACTCTTTAAGCGCCTTTTTGAATTTACTTTTATTTAAAGCAAAAGCCAAAATACCTCCACCTGCTCCTATAAAAATAACTAATGCTAGAATTCCAAATCCTTTATCATTTCCTTTATTTTCGTAATAATCTACATCTCCCCAATTATGATTTTCATCATAATCATCAATTACTGTTTCTTCTGCCGTTAATAAATAATCTTTTTGGAAATTCATATTTATACCTATTAAGGTTGTTAAATCTTTAAAGTTAATAATTATAGATTTTTCTGTATTACTTGCTGTAATTTCACCATCACCATAAATATCATAAGTTAAATTGTTAACATCAAAATTTACATCTTTTAATGAAATTTTAAGTGTACCTTCTTTAACCAAATCTATATTTTCAACATCATAAAAGTTCCAATATAACTTAGAATAATCAGTGTACTTTTTAGCTACACCTTTTATAGTATAATTTAAATTAAACTTTTTGCTTTCATTGCTGCTTTTGCTAAAAATCTTAATCTGAGTTTTATTATAATCTTCATTTATCTGATAGGTATTATTTTCATCATTATACTCTTCTTTAGACTCTACAGTATTTCCTGAATTATCATCGAGTAGGAGGAAAATAATTATTTTATTTTCCGTCCTCTCACACCACCGTGCGTACCGGCCTGGTACACGGCGGT
>NZ_JBNOOE010000025.1:0-35504 GCF_050585265.1 Clostridium nigeriense
GTAAGTTCTATCTCTTCACACTTCTTATGATTCTCACATAAAGGATTATGGAATAAACAAGCACACTTTAGATCTTGTCCTATCCAATTGCTTAGAAATACATATTGTCTTTTCTTTACCTTACCCATATTCATCACCTCACTTTTTATTAAAATAAAAAACACCTAACATTTCTGCTAAGTGCTTTTGGTATAAAAGGGTATTGAGAACTTATGAGTTTTAAAATAATGGTTACCTATACCATGTCGTAATACTATTATAAATCAGTTTAAATTATTTATTTTATCAACTTTTTATCATTTTTTTATCAAACTAAGAAAGTATTTTCATATTCTGCTACTGCTTCAACCAATTCCTCTCTTTTCCTATATGCTGTTGCTTGTGCTATGTTTAATCTCATTGATATTTGTAATATATTCTTTTTATCTCCATACTTAAGCTCTAAGAATCTCTTATCTTCTTCTTGTAACATTCTTATGTTTCTATCTATATAATCTATATATCTTTCCATATCTCTTATCTTAGATCTATTCTTTAATACCTTTTTAGTCTTTTCTACATGCTCTTTCTCTAATCTCTCTATTTGCTTACACATCTCATTTTCTGCGTAGCTTGTACCTGTTGATGATGATTGAACTCTTTCCTGTATTCCAATTCCGTTTTGATAATAATCTATAGTTACATTTGAATGTCTAATATCATACTCTATTGTTTTTATTTCTCTTTCTAGCCTTGCTATATCTTCTTTTATGCTATATATTTTCTTCTTGCTTTCATAATATCTATATAACTTTCCTTCTGTCTTTCTAAATAGCTCTTTATCCATCTACTTCCTCCTTTGCTATCATACAAGCTACTTTCCAATACGCTTGAAGTAAATCTTCTCCTAAATTTATATAATGATGTGCTACATGGTATTCATTCTTTCTTAATAAATATATTGAATATCCTCTTTTAGAAACTTCATCATCTTCTATATGCCATTGTGTATTTTTAACAACTCCATTTGTTTCATCCTCTATGAACTTTCTTAGTTGTCCTTCTGTAAATAGTGGAATACAATCCTTTTTAAATACTACATAATTTTCATTAAATGGACTAATAGTTTCTCCACATAAGCAATCTACAACATTAAATAAAAGCTTATATTTAAACAAGTCTGCTGATTGTGGCTTCCACCATTCTAAAAACACTTTCTGTACTTCTATAGGTTGCTCTTTAAATTGTTCTACTGTTATAAACTCCATTCCTAATTCCCTCCTGGTATATACAATACCTTTTCTTCTATCTCTACTACTTTTACATTTAAGTATCCTTGTTTATATAATTCATTTGCTTGCTTCTTAGCTTGTTCTTTTCCTTGTTGTGGTAGATGTACTACTCCATCTCTATCTATTTCTTTATACGTTACTACTATCATCCATTTCACCTCTTTATTTTTGAATTATGCATTAATCCAATCCTTCAATACCATCGTCTAAGTTTAATATAACTTCATCCATATCATCATCAGATCCGATATATTCACCTTGTAAATAATAATGAGTTGTAGTGCTTTCTTCTACTTCAAACTCTTTTAATAAACAATTAGTACATACATATTCTCCTTTAAATTTGTAATCTGCCATATCATTATCACAATTTACACATATAAAGCTATGTTTCTCACACACATTTTTAACAGGTTTATTTTCATCATATATACACCAACTATTTTTATAACTTCTCCAATAGCAATTATCACAATTTTTTACCATTCTTTTCACTACCTTTCTTCACAATACTTTCAATATACGTGTTGATTTTGAATTACGAATTACTAAGTAGCACTTAACAATCCATTTTTAAGCATATTTAATTTTGATTTATCTACTTCCTCTAATCCAATTTCTAAATCTCTTATATACTGTCTATCTCCACATTTGCCACATATCAAATACTTTTCAGCACCATCTAATTTAACATCTTCCGAACCACATTCTAAACAATAAACTACTACCATAAATCCTCCTTACTTGATTCGCAATAATTTCAAATTATTCTTTATCCCCTTTAGTAGCTCTATATACAAACCACCAATAAATTAATGCTGCTATTAACCATATAACCAATATTCTCATACCTCTGCTCCTTTACATTTTTCCCTATTTTATATCTCTCCGAACACCTTTTTAAATTCATTGCAAAAGGCTTCTAATTCATCTACACTTCTAAATGCAATCTTATATCCTTCATTCTCTAAAGCTACTCCTACACCTGTTTCCCCTTCATATGTGCCGTTATTTCCTTTAGCTTTTACTGTCTTTACTACTTTCTTCTCTATTATTTCTAATCCATTTTCTTTAACCATTTTCTTTTCCTCCTTAACTTCTTCCTTGCTTTCTTCTATCATTTGTCCAACCTCAGCAATATGATCCTCTTTTTCTAACTCTTTCTCTATTTGTCTTGCTACTTCTTTAGCTATCTTTTTTGCATCTTCTTTCCTGGTACTTATATTACTAGGTTTCATATATTCCTTCTTCCAACTGTTATAATATTTATCTGCATCTTCATCACTTAATTCAAATTTCTTAGCAATATTTTTTAATAATTGATTCTTTTCTCTACTCGAATTCCTATTTAAATATTTATATATTTCATCTATCTTTTTCATAAAGCCTCCTGAAATAAAGAACATTGACCTTCTAGCTCTGTTCTTCCTATAAAACTTTTTTTATTATTTTCACCTAACATTTTCTCAATAGCTTCATTGTAAAACTTCTTAGAAATCTCAAATCCATAACTATGTCTATTCAGTTCATTACAAGCTCTTAATGTTGTTGCACTACCTGCACATGGATCTATTACTACATCCCCTTCATCTGTGAATATTTCTATTAATCTTTTCAATACATTCACTGGTTTTTGAGTCGGATGTATCTTGGGATATTCCTTTTTACTGTCCCTTTTCCATTCAAACCAATTGAAAATCATCTTTCCATCATTATTGAATTTAGGCAGCTTATCTCTATATAAAACTAATGCATATTCAGTAGCTCCACATATCCTCATATTTGCTTTTAACACTTGAGCTGAATAATTCTTACAAAAAATTAAAGGTATATTATGTTTAAATCCATATTTTTCAGCATAAGCTTTAACTGTTTCTATTTGTTCGAAGGCGCAAAATACTATCATGCAAGGTGCGTGTCCTCTTTCTTTAGGCTCCTTCTTAAGAAGTCTATTACAGAAATGAAAATATTCAGCTATATTAAAATTTTCATCTGTATTAAAAAATGTTTTTCCCGCCTTTTTACTCTCTCCATTCTTCCTATCTCCCCCTATATACCACTCTGGATTACTTCCATAAGCGTTTTTACCTATGTTGTAAGGTATATCTGCTATTACTAACTGTGCTTTAGGAATGTTATATCTCTTATAATTTTGAAAATTATCATTATATAATTCTGTTTTTATCCTCATATTTATTACCTCCTAGAAAGGACATTCATCATCATAATCTACTTGTTGCATATCTTCCTCAAATCCCATATTGTTAGATTGTCCACCTTGATTATTACTACTTCCTATAAATTCAAAGGAATCTACAACAACATCTGTTGTATATCTCTTTGTTCCATCTTTAGCATCATAACTACCTGTTTGTATTCTTCCTGCTATTGCTACTTGTCTACCCTTAGTAAGATATTGTGCTATTGTTTCTCCTGTTTTACCAAAGGCTATACAGTTTATAAAATCTGTTTCATCTTTCTTGAAAGGTCTTGTTACTGCTAAACTAAATCTACATACTGCCGTACCTGTTCCTGCTGCAAAATTTAAGTCTGGATCCTTTGTTAATCTACCTATTAAAACTACCTTATTTATAAGTCATTCCCCCTTGTCATTCTTAAGAAATTTTCTGCATATCTAAATTGTTGTTTTATATATGGATCATCTTCACTTCCCCCAGTTGCCAACCAATCAGTTATTCTCTTCTCTATATCTCTAATAACTTCTGCTGGTAATCTAGCTTTAAGTAAATCTTCCATTGTATTAATCATCATTAACTCCATCTCCCTTTAAATACATATCATAGTAAGTTACTCCTACTGCATATGCTTGCCATATGTCTTTCTTAAATCCATAAAACCAACCTGGTTCTTTCTTAGTTCCCTTTCCTTTGTTAGGTGTATTAGGAGCAAATCTATCTATTAAAGCTTGTACTATATTGCTATCTTTAGCTTTCATACTGTTACATAAATTCATCTTTTCATCTTTTCTGTAGATATAAGTTACGTTAATATTGTATTGTTCTGCCATTTCTTTGAATCTGCCTATCCATATACAAGTTTCAAAAACAGATTGCCCAACTGCCATTCCGTAACTAGCAATCATTTCTATAGCTATATGCAGTGAATAACCATACTTAAAAATATTTCTTCTTAACTCCTGTCTAACATTTTCATTATTCCATTTACCATATTCTATAGGCTTTAAATTATTATCTAGTAATACTATTCCACTTTCTATATTCCCTGGATCTATTGCTAAAATCACTTAATCACCACTTTCTTATCAATTGATTCTTATTTGAGAATAGGAGCATATAACTATTGTTGGATTTACTCCTATTCTCCCTATTTAAACATTGTTAGATTAATAATTTTTGTTAATGTATCTCTTGTAGTATTTGCATTTTGTATCTTCAATGTCTTGTATAAATAATTTTTTATCTTTGCTATATCTACATAAATACCAATCCCAAAACTCTATTCTTCTACAATTTTTACAACACTTCTTTTTCATAGAAAGAATTAACCTTATTCACTCATAATTTTAATTGCTATTTCTAACCCTATTAAACTCCCTTGATTAAAAATATTATGTTCATTATCTATATTTTCATATTCCCATTTCTTTTGTTCATAATAGCTTTGAAGTTTTGCTAGATTGTTTGTTTTTCTATATTCACAATTACTTAAATCTTTTAATCCTTTGTTAGTTTTTCTTTTATTACACCAACCATTATTGTTATAAGTACAATTAGTGCATAATCTTTCTTTAGCCATTTTAATCCTCCTTATTGCTTCTTAGATCTTCTTTACCTTGCTTATATATAACCCTAGAATCTCTGTGTACTTCATCTAAATACTTAACTATATTTTCTAGCAGATCTTTTAACTCTGCTCTTTCTCCACGCCTTAGATTACTTCTTATCTCGCACCTTATTACGCTCCATCTAAAATAAGCTTGTAAGCTATCTTGCATTAATCTAAATGCTCCTGCTATATCATTTTCAGCTAGGTTATTTTTTCTTTTGATTATATTCGCTAAGATAATACAATCCTCTGGATATTGATTCTTTAACTCTTCCATTTAATTACCTTCTAACAATTCTGGATTTTCATATATATTGCCTGCTACTGTTATATCCATATCAACTACATCCATATTAACTAAACACTCAATACCGTATTTAAAGTGCTTACAAGCAAATGCTCCATCTTCAAAAATTACCTCTGTATACCCAGGCTTAACAATATAATCTACATCATTATAAAACTGTAATATATCTCCCTCATATATTTCTTTTCCATTCTTATCTTTAAGTCCTGTATATTGCATTACATTAAATGCTCTTTGTTCTGGTGTACCAGGTAATACTTCCCACATTGGTAATGTCATTATTTCTCCATAATTCAGTATCCTTTTATTTAAAATATCCCAAACTCTAAATTTAATTTCTCTCATATTACACCTCTATATAATTAATTTCCCACCCATACAGGCTCTTACTACATCTTCCTTGATATATTTATCCTTCTGTAAACTTAACCTCTTTAAAAGCCTATTTAGTGCCTTATCGTTAATCTGTAGAACTTTTTTTATTTCTTCTTTAGTTAAATACTGCTTGTCCCATAATTCTTCTAGCTTATTTTGAAACTCTAGTTTAAGTTTTCTATTAAGTGCTGCTCCTTTACTTCCATGTACTCCATAAGTTCCTCTATGATGTTCTTGGCATAGATAAGCAAAATTCAATTTACACTTTTCTAAGTTTTTATTTTCTGACTTAAATACAACGTGATGAAGCTCCACTCCATAGCTGGAATAACATTCTCTACAAAAATGTATTTCTCTAGTCATTTATATACCACTTACCTCTAATTTCATCCATTGATATTGATTCATCATATTCTGTTTCATAGTCCTTTTTATAATATATTCCTTTGCAGCTTTCTATCCCCTTACCTTCTTCATATGCTTTAAAGGCTTCTGCAAATGTGTATTCTTTTCTTTGAAGTTTAAATCTATCTTTCTTTTCAAAACCAAAAACTTTACCAGTTGCTGTACTTCTTATAACTATTGTTCCAGTTGTTTTGTGACACTTAATTTCAAATTGGTTTAATTTCCAAACTTCTCCTGGTTTTATATCTGCTATTACTTCTCTAAATGATTTTTCCATTTTATTTTCCTCCTTAACTTCTTCAAATCTATGTTTCGCATAATAATGATAGGTTCTTCCTCTATCATTTACTTTTAATCGGTAGTAGGTATTACCTTCTTCAAAAACTTCATATTCTTTACCTAGTGTTAATGAATTTGATACACCTCGTTCATCAATACATCTAACTTTCATTAAATAATCCTCCTAACTTTACTCTAATAATTTATTATTTGTTATTCCTAGCATTACTTGCTTAATACTATCCGGAAGTAAGTTATTTTCTTTTTCTCTAGCTTGTATCACTTCTATTTGCTTTAAAAATTGACCTTTAGTTACTGTTGATACTGTTTGATAATCTGTCATAGCTAATTCTTTTACTTGAGCTACATTACCAAAGAATCTTTTAACAACCGGACTATGCTTTTCAAATTCTTCTTCTGTCATATAAGTACCATTTTTAATCATCTTAAAAGCTTCACTCCAATAATCTATTGCTGATTTCTTTTCCTCTTCTGGAGTTATAAGATCTAATGCTGCTTTTCTAATATCATGTATTGTAGGAGGATAAGAAGAACTTATTATATTCTTCTTAACTGCTGCTAATACTAAATTAAAATCTAAATCCTCTAAACACTCAAACCACGTTCTTAAAACTATTTTTCTTTTATCTTCATCTTCTAATTGTTTTCCTATACTTTGATAATTAGAACCAAGTATTGTCATTATTTGCACAAGTTCCGTTTTCTTCATCTTCTATAACAGCCTCCTCATATAGCTTTCTCATGCTATCACCAAAGTTACTTTTTTTATTTGAACTGCTTGTTTCTTTTAATTCAAATATCCCCTTCCATGAGTTCATTATGCTTTGTTCTAATATAGCTATTCTTTCATCACCAAAAACATCATTATGTGCTAGTTTATCTAGCTTTTTCAACATCAAGTTAAGTGCATTACTAGTCATTGGGGCTTTAATAGCTTTCCTCATTTTAATAAACTCATATATTGTATTCCTTAACTGCAAATCATCTGTATAAGTTTCTATGATAAGGTCAAATTCAGATTTCTTTTTTTCTTTTTTTATATTCTTATCTTTATCTCCTTCTTTTTCTTCTTCTCTTTCTTCTTCTAGGGAGTTAACATTAACTTTACTGTTAACTTTACCGTTAGGTTTACTTTCACTTAATGCTTTTTGCTTTGCTCTATACTTTTTCATATAGTCCTTCATATATTCTTTTCTTTCCTCTAATTGGTCTAAAGTCTGATGTTTACTCCAGTTAGGAATAGTTATTACATCATTTATAACTTCTATCATTCCATACATTTCAAAAGTTTTTAAAGCTAATCTTACTGTATTTACATCTCTTCTAAAAATAGTTGCTAACATTTCATCAGTATAAGCAATTCTTTCATTTAACATAAACACACCAGAATTATTATTCTTTCCAGCTAAACATAGAAGTTTAAACCAAATTACTATTATGCTATCTGCACTTGGAAGGCTTTCTATTAATAACATCTTTTCATCATCAAATACATCTGTTACTATCTTTATCCATTTAACTTCTGACATTACTTGCCTCCTCTTTTCTCATAGCCATTACAAACTATTTCATATTCCTCCTTGGTTAAATCCTGTATTTTCTTATTGAATTTACTTAGTATTTGCTTATCTACATTAGCCTTATCATATCCAGCCTTAAATCCTAAAGCATAACCTCGCTTAACCTGTGCTTCACTTAATCCCTTTTTATTACCTTTCCCCCTATTAGATGTATCTCTGCTATCCGGATCATCTACATCTGTTGGAGCTTGAAAAAACTTTAATATAAAATATCTTTCAGAATAAGTAAGCCCACTTCCAAATGCTTTTGATATATCATCTTGTGCACCATATAACTGCCATGGAACTATTAATGTTTCTTCCGGATTATCTGAATTAATCCACTTGTAAGACATTTCTCCACTTACTATATGGTCAGTACACTCTTTTCCTTTAGCATTTATATAGTCATAAGTACTTGATATAGTATTTTTAACTTCTGGTACTAATAGAACTCCTAAGTCATCCATTTTCTCTCTTATTTTTGCAATAGCTTGGCTACCACTTACATACTTATAACCAAAGCTTTCTGTATCTTTAGAAAAGTTAATTACATCTTTTCTTATCTCAACTAATTTTTGATATAAATTCATATTCTACCTCCTAGAATGGAAACTCTGGAAGATACTTAATTAAATCCTCACTTATATATCCGGTTTTACTCTTATAACCTTCTCCGTAAGGCTCTGCATATTCAACTTCCCATATTCCATTTTCTAATTTATTTTTAAGTGTTATAACTAATCCATATATCTCATAGTGTTCATGCATTACTACTCCACCTTTACAGATATATTTTCTTCTTCCTCTATTTTTACAAATGGAAGTATCTCTCCTGTTTCTGCATTAACTCCGTCTTTAAATAACTTCTTAACTTCTGTCTTATTAATTTCTTCTTTAACTCTTATGCAGCTTGGCTCATTTCCTTTTAGATATTCTAATAAGTTCTCTTCATCTTCATAGATCCACTTTTTAGATTTTCTAGCTGTAACTTTTCCATATGGTGTAGATAGTTTAAACTTCTTATCTTTAGCCTTTTCTTCTCTGTAGTATTCTTCTAGTAAGTAATTGAAATATTCTTTATCTTTAGCGTATTGCTCTAATTCTTTTTCCTTCCAGGCGTTAACTCTGTTTATCTCTTCTTCTGCTATAGCCTTTATTTCTACTTCTTTATTTTCTATTGCTCTAAGCTTTCTAAATGCCCATGTAGCACCTTCTAAATTTTCTATCTTAAATCCTTCTCTTTCCTCTACTAAAGTGTTTTGTAATAATGTATTTTCCATTCTTAATTCCTCCTAATTTAAATCTTTTAATACTTCCCCAGTTTCTTTTATATAAATCTGGTCATTGTCTATATCTGTTCCTGGTGGTATAATGTCATTGATTGTTTTGTTTAGTTCATAACTCTTACTTTGGTCGGTGGAGTTATGAGCTTTTTTATATTGTTCTATCAATTCCAATGTTGATATATTATGTGCTAAAGCAATTTCTTCTATTTCTTTAGCAATCTCAAGTTCTCTATTACTCATCTTCTCTCCTTTCTAGTAAGCTAGAATTACCTTTCCATTTACTTCTTCTTTTAAAATTTTAATAGTATATTTCTTAACATTAGCCTTTGGCATTTTGCCTTCTTTACGCAATCTTTGAACTTTGCTAGCAACTGTATTTTCTGTCCTGCCAAGTGCTAAACTCATTTCCTCCATTCCAATAATGTCATACCATTTGATAAGATATTCCATTTCATTTTCTTCCCAAGGTAAGCCTTGTCTATCATGAAGCTCTGCATTATATTTCATTCTGCCTTGACTATCATATTCAATCACTTATCTCACCCCTTTATAAGCTTATCTATCTTCTTTCTAAAATAAGCTTTATCTTTAGTTTTATAAGTTATTGCAGCCATTACCAACGCTGCTGGTATCGCTGCAATTGCCACATATAAGAATAAAAAGAATATTATTAAGTAAACTTGTATTAGGCTATACATTGCTTGTACCTCTCATATATAAGTCTTTGCTCTATTTCTATTTCTTTATCTCTTTTAATACTTAACATCTTTGTAATTATGTCATCTAATCCATAGCACGCTATTGCCATTTCTAATAATTCTTGTGTTGTCATGCTTTACCTCCTTTTGATATATCCCCCTTTTTATGGTAAAATATTGTCGGAAAGGGGGTGAAATTTATGTCTAATATAAAATGCCACTGTTGTGGATTTTCAGATCATATTGAAGAACCAAACTTTTGTCAGGAATGTGGTGCTTCCTTAACAAACTATTGTACGAATGATATGTGTAGCTTCAATAATGGTGAATATATCCCAATTCCTTATAATGCTAAGTTTTGTCCAGAATGTGGTTCTGAATCTACTTTTAAAGCAAAGGGATACTTTGATAAGTAGTTTTCACGCCACAATTCATACAAAAACTAGGATTTACACATTTGCTAGTTATCAATTCATTTTGATATGAACATATAGGGCATTTACTTATAAACTTATACTGCTCTTGAACCGGTACTTCTTGAGCAGTTCTTTCTAATTCCTCACTAGCTATTATCTCTACATTGTTAAAATACCAATTTAAGCAATATCTTATTAACTCTTCATGCTCTACAATTGCGGGCATATTTTCTTCATCTATCTGTGTTACGAACTCTTTAGATTCACCACCTACTAAATAAACATCTATCCAAGGGAATCTTTCGTCTAACTCAAAACTTAATGTTCCTATTTCTACTACTAATATTTTTGTAGTATCTACCTTTACATCTGTATCTGTTGTTTTTATCATCTTTGACATATTAAATTACCTCCTAATTATTTAATTCCATACTTAACTGCTAGTCTACCAACTATATTTATATAGCCATTTATTAACTTCTTATCTTCTGCTATAACATCTAAGTAATTAACTTTATCTATTTTAGATTTACTACAACCTTCAAGAGCCATATTCTTCTTCTTATTAAGTAACCTTCTGTTTATATCTACTCCATAAGTATTATTTAATAATGAATAAGCTTCATCTCTAATAGGTTTTATATGCTCAAATCCACCTAGCTTATTTGCTATCTTATTAATTAATGTTGCAGTATCTTTTCTCCATTGGTTAGGCTCTAATGTTACTGCTTCTCTAATTCCTTGTATCTCTTCTTTTAATTCTCCCGTTTCTTCTTCTACCTCTTTTAACTTTTTATTTAATCTCTTTTGCTCTAACTCATTATTAGCTAATGCTTGAAACATCTTATTAAACATTTGAAGTTCTGGAGATAATTCAGAAGTATTAAATGCTTGTCCTTTATTAGGATTAAAATAACTTTCTTCTAATTCTTCATAAACTTCCCACGCTTCATCTGTATCTAAAATCTTAGCGTGTCGTGCTGCTCCTCTATCTGTCCATAAGATAAGTTTTGGTGCAAATTTTAAAGGTTCACCGATATTATCGGGTAAGCTATTTTTAAAATCTTTTAAAGCTTGTCCATCTAACTTAATATAATGCTTCCCTTCTTTAAATCTATCTTTATTATTTGAAAAATTATCATTTATATTTTTCTCACTAGCTCCAAATTCTTCTGCTAAAACCTTAGTTGTCATTATTCTTTGATTTTTAAATTCCATTGGTATTAATTTACTCATGCTTGTCCTCCTCTTCATAAAGTTAATTATGTTTACTAAATTTCTTTAAGGCTTCTCAGCCTATTCTTCATAAGTTAATTATTAATCTTCTTCATCTTCATCTTCGTCTTGATAAGCTATATCTGATAAAATATCAAAGAAGATTTCCTTTCTCCTTCTATTTTCTTCTTCTGTTATATTTGGCTTTGTAATTAGTATCGTAGGCATAATATCACCTCTATATTTTCTATGAATTATGCTTTTACACTATTCTTCTTTTTTGCTAGCATTTCTATTTCAGCTAAAAGTTTTTTTTGCTCTGCTAAGATTTTTGAATTATTCATAGTTTTGTCCCTCCTTATACATTTCAAAAATTTCTCCAACATCAAGTTGGTACAACTCTGCAAGCTTTTCTGCTACCTTCTGTGTAAGATTAACTCTTCCACCCTCAATATCGTTTAGATGTTTGCCACATATCCCAACTGTATCTGCAACAAAATTTCTTCTCAATCCTCTTTCGTTTCTAAGATTTCTTAAGTTCAATTAACTCACCTCCTTGGCTTGGTTTTATTCTCTCACAATTTGTGAGAAAAAGAAAATTTGATTTAAGCTTGTACAATAAAATTAACTCTTTATTGCTAAAATTTTCTTTAAGTTCCTCGAAATTTCTCACATTATGAAAGAAAATAATATTAAATTCTCTTGAAATGTGAGAATTTTTAATGTATTATATATATGAGGTGAAATTAATGAGTAACATATTTGCAAACAAGCTTAAAGAATATAGGAATAACCTTTCTTTAAGTAGAGGAGAAAAGGTTGGACAGGTTCAACTAGCATTGGAATTAGGAATAAGTAAAGGTAATATAGGTAATTTAGAATCTGGGAAAAGACTTCCTTCTAAAAAGGTATTGTTAAAATTAGCAGAACATAGTGGTAAATCTATAGATTATTGGATGGATGGTATAGAAGAATTTGAAGCACCAAACTCTGTAGATCTTGTATTGGATAAGATGATTGAAGAAAGATTAATAACTAATGAAAATTTAACTGACGAAGTATGGGATATAATAAAAAAAGCAGTAATATTAGAAATTCAAAGGAAATTAAAATAAGGAGTTTTTATATGAAGGTTGCTATTTATTTAAGAAAATCAAGAGCAGATGAAGAGTTGGAAAAAACAGTAGGCCAAGGCGAAACTTTAGCAAAGCATAGAAAAGCTTTGCTAAAAATAGCTAAAGAAAGAAAGTATGATGTCACAGAGATAAAAGAAGAAATAATCTCTGGAGAGAGTTTATTCCATAGGCCTAAAATGATTGAGCTTCTAAATGAAGTCGAAAGTAAAAAATATGAAGGTGTTCTTGTTATGGATATGCAAAGATTAGGGCGCGGCGATATGCAGGACCAAGGCATAATTTTGAAAACATTTAAAGAAAGTAATACCAAAATAATAACACCACAAAAAACATATGATTTAAATAACGATTTTGATGAAGAATATAGCGAGTTTGAAGCTTTCATGAGTAGAAAAGAATTAAAAATGATTACTAGACGTATGCAAGGTGGTAGACAACGTTCTGTCGAAGATGGTAATTATTTAGGTACTAACCCACCTTTAGGTTACGATATAGAAAAAGTAGGCAGAATAAGAACCTTAAAACCTAATGATTATGCAGATGTAGTTAAATTAATATTCAAAAGATATACAGAAGGATACGGAACAGGAATGATTGCTCAAGAGCTTAATAGTTTAGGGTATAAATCGGCTACTGGAAAAGAATTTGAGAGAACAGCAGTTTTATTTATATTGAAAAATTTAGTTTATATAGGGAAAATTACTTGGAGAAAGAAGGAACAAAAAAAATCAATAACTCCTGGGAAAATAAGAGATACAAGAACTAGAGATAAATCTGAATGGATTGTAGTAGATGGTAAGCACCCAGCTATAATAGATGAAAATACTTTTTTCACAGTTCAAAAAATGCTTGAAGAAAAATATCATGTACCATATCAGATTGTAAATGGCATGGCCAACCCTTTAGCTGGCGTTGTTATTTGTGGTATGTGCGGTAGTAAAATGATATTAAGAAAATACGGTAATAAAGCCCCTCATATAATGTGCACTAAAAAATGTGGTTGTAAATCAAGCCGATTTGATTATGTAGAAAAAGCAATTTTAGAAGGTTTATCTGATTATTTAAATCAAATGGAACTCGTTATAAAGAAGAAAGATATTACTGATGATACTGAAATTTATAAAAAGCAAATTGAACTATTAACCAAAGAATTAAATACATTGAAAAAGCAAAAGAATAATATTTTTGATTTATTTGAACAAGGTATGTATGATGAAAAAACTTTTATAGAAAGATCTAATAATGTTTCTAACAGAATAGATAGTACAGCATCTCAATTATCTTTATTGCAAGAGAAAATTGAAAAAAAGAAAAAGAAAGAAATATCAGCAAAAGAAATAAAAGATGTTATAGATGCTTATGAATTCTCTAGTATTGAAGTAAAAAATAAATTATTAAAAAGCGTCTTATATAAAGTAGAATATAAGAAAAATAAAGAGCAAAAAAATGATGACTTTGAAATAAATCTATTTCCTAAAATTTATGTATAACATGATGATGTTATTTCATTTCCTTCTTTATCCACTCCAATTGGATCTTGTAAAAATACTTCGTTTTTTTGCTTTTTATTATTTCTAAAAAGCATCAATATTTCATTTTCAATACACCTTGAAGCATAAGTAGCCAACCTAGTTCCTTTCGATGAGTCAAAAGAATCTATGGCTTTTATAAGTCCCACTGTTCCTATAGAGATTAATTCATCTATATCCTTATTAGGGAAATTATATTTTTTTACAATATGAGCTACTAGTCTTAAATTTCTCTCTATTAATATACTTTTTGCTTCTTTGTCTCCATCTTTTAGTAATCTTAAATATCTTTCCTCTTCTTCCTCATCTAATGGTTTAGGAAAAGTATTATTTCCTGTAATATAACCTGTTAAAAATACTGAATTACATAATAGCTCTATAATATTAGATAAAAAAAACACAGAACTTCCTCCTAGTAGTGCTTATTATATAATATGATAAATTTTAAAAATATTGCTCTATTTTTTTAAATTTATTCTTTATATAATATCTATTAAATGTCATATTATATATAGTCACACTATTTAAAACTTCTTCAATATAATATTTCATTATTTGAACTACTGCTAAAATTTAATCTAATATTAACCCTCTAATAAGTTTTATTTAGTAAGTTCTGTTACAATATCTCTAAATATAGGTGCTCCAGTGTTTCCACCACCTAATTCTCTGCCATCAGGATGCTTTTCACCTATGTTTGGTGCAATAACTACTATTGTATATTTTTCTCCATTTAATTCGAAATACCCAGCAAACCATCCATGGTTAGTTCCACCACTTCCAGTTGATGTTCCTGTTTTACCACCAATATTTACTCCCTCCACTTTTGCTTCGAACCCTGAGCCTTCCCATATAACTTTTGACATAGTTTCTTGTGTAAGTCTAGCTGCGGTTTCACTAAATATTCTAGTTTCATTTCCTTTAAACTCATCAACTACTTCATCATTATCACCAACAATTTCTTCTACAATACTAGGCTTAATATAAATACCATCATTTACTACAGTATTATATAATCCTGCCATTTGTACAGGAGTTACCACTACTGTTTGACCTATTGAAATATTATTCATACTATTTTCTAATGTTGGTTTTACACCAGATGCTTCATTTCTATTTTCACCTTTTATATTTAATACAGGTTTAAATAATCCCATATTACTCAAATAATCCATCATATCACTATATCCTATTTCAGTGCCAACCTTTGCAAAAACATCATTACAAGAAACCTTTAATGCATCTTCAACAGATAATAAACCATGAGCATAAGGCTTACCATCCTTTGTGCATATTTCTCCAGTACACAAGAACTCATCAGTTGGACTAATTAATCCTTCATCTAATGCTATAGCTTCTGTAATTACTTTAAAGATAGATCCTGGTTCATATCCTAATTGACCAATTCCTAAATTCACATTAGCTTGAGTTTCATCTTTTTGAACCATTGCTCTAATTTTACCTGTTTTCGCCTCTGATACTACTACCCCAATATTATTTAAAAATGAATAATCATCTTCATTTAAAATTTCTCTAATTGTATTTTCCCACTCTGAGTTAATTGTTAATTTTATATTGTTATTGTTTGATGCAATTACTTCTCCATCTCCATAAATAGACTTTTCATTTAAATAAAACTTTGCAGTTGGATACGTATTTTCTTTTATATAAGAATCTAAATCATACTCTAATGAATCTTCCACCACATTTTCTTCCTTTATATCTGATAGAAAATTATTTGTTTTCCAAGCTTCATTTTTATCTATTTCATCATATATATATGTATATATACCTTTAATATTTTCTAGTTTATTTACCTTATTATAAGTTTCTTCACTAACTGTATAATATATTTTCCCTTCTTCTTGCATAACATCTGAATAATTAAAATCTGGATTTTCAGACTTCATTATAAAATTTAACGCCATTAAATCCTCTAATGTTTCCTCATAATTATTTAACATAAATGGCTTAGTATCTAAGACTACAATATATTTTTTATCATAACTCATTAAATCTTTACCATTTGTATCAAATATTCTGTAATTCATTTGAGATAAATTTTCCGATTGATAATTTTCTATTTCTCCCTCAACTATTAAAGATGGATGAACCTGAAGAAAGTATAACCTAACTATTAACATTACTATTATAAGCCCATATATTCCGCTTATAATTGCTATTCTATTTAAATTCATTTGATTCTTTTTATTTATCAAAAAAACACCTCCCTAGGGTTAATTCTATCCCAGGAAAGTGCTTTTTATACAATTTTTTCTATTTTAAAATATCTTTAATCTTTGTTACAAGAATATCTATTGCAACTTTATTTTGTCCACCCTCAGGAACTATAATATCTGCATATCTCTTAGTTGGCTCTGTAAATTGTAAGTGCATAGGTCTTACAACTTCTAAATATTGATTAATTACCGAATCAACAGTTCTGCCTCTTTCATTTATGTCTCTAACTAATCTTCTTAATATTCTTATGTCAGCATCAGTATCAACATAAACTTTGATATCTAATAAATCTCTTAATCTTTCATCCTCAAGAACTAAAATACCTTCAACAATTATAATGCTTTTAGGTTCAACTCTTACAGTTTCTTTAGATCTATTATGAATTGAAAAGTCATAAATTGGTTTTTCTATGGAAACTCCATTAATTAAATCTTGTAAATGATTTATTAATAAATCATTATCAAAAGCCTTTGGATGATCATAATTAGTTTTTACTCTTTCATCCATAGATAAATTGCTTTGATCCTTATAGTACATATCTTGTTGTATCATTGCAATACATTCATTTGAAAAGCTTGAATATATAGCATCTGCAATACTACTTTTCCCTGATCCTGTTCCACCAGTAATACCTATTAGTATTGGCTTTTTCATTATAGTTCCTCCTTCTTATGTTTAAAGCTCTAAAACTTTCTTTCCTTTTATTAACATATCTTTTTCTTTCAATGGAGTTTCAACTTTTACTTTAAATACCATATGAGCTCTATTAGCTACATCAGTTTTCTTATTTTTCTCCATATCAAACATATCATTAAGCTTAACATTAAAGTATGGTGTATGTGCTCTTAAAACTTCTACCTCATCACCTTCGAAAACTCTATTTTTTTGAAGAATAGTAGCTTCCTTTGTTTCTTCATCATAGCTTTGTACTATACCAACTATATCATAATCTCTTACATATGATGATACATCATATGTTTGTTCTCCCATTTTTCCAAAGAAGAAACCTGTATGATATTGTCTATGACTTACTTTTAATACTGTATCTAACCATTCTTGTTTAAATTCATATCCTTCTGGATTATCAAAATATGAATCTAGAGCCTCTCTATAAGCTTTTACTGTTGAAGCAACATAAAATTCATTTTTCATTCTTCCTTCTATCTTTAATGAATGAACTCCACTTTTTACAATTTCAGGTATATGCTTTATCATACATAAATCTTTTGAATTCATTATATATGTTCCATTATCATCTTCTACTATAGGGTAATATTCACCTGGTCTTGTTTCTTCAACTATATAATACTTATATCTACAAGCATTTGAACAAATACCTTTATTTGCATCTCTTCCTAACATATAATTAGAAATTAAACATCTTCCTGAGTATGCTACACACATAGATCCATGTATAAATACTTCTAGTTCACAACCTTCAGGAGTATTTTCATTTATTTCTGTTATTTCTTTAAGCGTAAGTTCTCTTGCTAAAACTATTCTTTTTACACCTTGTTCATACCAAAATTTAGTTGCCATCCAATTTGTTATATTTGCTTGAGTACTTAAATGAATTTCTAAATTTGGTGCTGCAGATTTTGCTGCTGCTACTATTGATGGGTCTGCAACTATAATTGCATCTACTCCTAAATCATATAATCCCTTTATATATTCTTCTACACCTTTTAAATCATGATTTCTTGGAAAAACATTCATAGTTACATATAATTTTTTCCCTCTATCATGACAATATTTTATACCTTCAGCCATTTCTTCATTAGTAAAATTATCAGAAAAGGCTCTTAAATTTAGCCTACCGCCACCTATATATACAGCATCTGCTCCAAAATCTATTGCTATTTTTAATCTTTCTAGACTTCCTGCCGGTGCTAAAATCTCTGGTTTTATCATATCTTTACCTCCTTTTAGTCACTGCAATTCCATCCCCCATTGGTATTACAGACGTAATTAAATTTTCATCCTTAGATACTAGCTCTAAGTACTTTCTCATTCTCTTTACTATAGTTATTTTTCTCCTCTTTACTAAATCATTAGATGCAACCATACCTCTAAATAATACATTATCAGCTACAATAATTCCATCTTCTTTTAATAATCTTAAACAATGAGGTAAAAAATGATTATAGTGTCCTTTACCAGCATCCATAAAAATTAAATCATACGGTTCCTCTAAACTTTCTAAAATTTCAAGGCAATCCCCTTCTTTAATTTCTATTTTATCTTCTAAATTATATTTTTTAAAGTTCTCTTTAGCATATTTTATCATATTTTCATCACGTTCTATTGTGGTAATATATGCTTTAGCTCCTGATGACTCATACATTAAAATTGCTGAATAGCCAATAGCAGTTCCAAGTTCTAATATTCTTAGAGGCTTTTTCATACTAACCATAAACTCTAAAAATTTTGCTGTTTCCTTTTGAGCTATAGGAACCTTATTTTCTTTTGCAAATTCTTCTAACTCTCTAAATTTTTCAGAAGTTTCTGGTATTAGACTTCTTATATATTCTTCCATATAATCATAAGTTATTCCACTCATGTAAATCCTCCAAATAATTAATTTATTATTAATATTTAAGCTCCTCTAATTTATTCTCAAAATCTTCATAACTATTTGTAAAATAATGACTTTCATTATCCTGAAGAACATAGAATAAATAATCAGTATCCTCTGGTTTTAAACTAGCTTTAATTGATTCCAATCCTGGATTAGATATAGGTCCAACAGGTAATCCATAATTTTTATATGTATTATACGGAGAGTCTACCTCTAAATGTTCATATAGAACTATATCTACATGTTCTCCTAGAGCATAAATAACTGTGGCGTCAATTTGAAGCATCATTCCATCATTTAATCTATTCATTATAACCGATGAAATTAACGGTCTCTCACTATCAAGTCTTGCTTCCTTCTCTATCATAGAAGCTATAGTTATAACAGTTTCTATATCTTCATTATTGACAGTAGTATTAGTTTCATCCATAGCCTTCCTTAACATTTCTTCAAATCTTGAAATCATCTTCGTTATTATATCTTTAGGCGTTTCTCCAATATTTATTAAATATGTATCTGGAAATAGATATCCTTCTAGATTATATTTTTTTTCGCTGTTTACTTTTACATAATTAGGTAACTCATATTCCTTAACTGCTAATATAAAATCCTCTTTACTACATATACCTTCAGCTTCTAATTTTTCACCTATATCTTCTATAGTATAACCTTCTGGCACTGTAAAATTAACAGTATTTAATGAAGATTCACTAGTTAAGGTTTCTATTAATTTATCTAAAGATAAATCCTTTTGCAAAACATATTCTCCTTGTTTAACTTCTATGTTTTTATCTAAAACCTTAACATATGCTTTTATAAAAGGAATACCTTTTAGCTTTCCTTCATCTGCTAAGGATTGTATTATGCTATAAAAGCTATCACCTTCATCTACTTTTATTACTATATCATCTGAAGTTTTTAAAGGTTTCTTTATTACATTTATAAATGATATTAAAAAGCTTATAAATAATACTACAATAATTATTACGGGAACCGTTTTTAAACTTAACTTTTTCATAAAAACCCCCTACATACAAAGTAAATAGCCTATTTAGGCTATTTACTTTATTATAATACTTTTCTTTTTAATTATAAAGAATTTTACCTACTTTTTGCTTCTGCTTGATATTCTTCTTCTTTCAGCAGAATCTAATATTCTTTTTCTCATTCTTATATTTTCAGGAGTAACTTCTACTAATTCATCAGAATTAATAAATTCAAGACATTGTTCTAATGTCATTTGTCTTGGTGGAGTTAACTTTAATGCATCATCAGATCCAGATGCTCTTGTATTTGTAAGCTTCTTACCTTTACATACATTAATGTCTATATCTTCAGCCCTAGAACATTCTCCTACTATCATTCCTTGATATACAGGAACTCCAGCTCCTATGAATAAGGTTCCTCTTTCTTGAGCATTTACTAATCCATAAGTTATAGCATCTCCATCTTCAAATGAACATATAGATCCTCTGCTTCTTCCTGGAATTTCACCTTTAAATTTATCATAGCCGTTGAATACATGGTTCATTATACCATTACCCTTAGTATCAGTCATAAATTCATTTCTAAATCCGATTAATCCTCTAGCTGGTACTATAAACTCAAGTCTAGTATATCCATTAACAGCAGATGTCATATTTACCATTTCAGCTTTTCTAGGTCCAAGTTTTTCCATAACAGGTCCCATAAATTCTTCAGGAACGTCTATAGTTAAATATTCCATCGGCTCTAATTTCTTGCCATTTTCTTCTTTAAATATAACATTTGCTTTTGAAACTTGGAATTCATAGCCTTCTCTTCTCATAGTTTCAATTAATATAGATAAGTGAAGTTCTCCTCTTCCTGAAACTTCAAAGCAGTCTGATGAAATTTCATTAACCCTTAAACTTACGTTAGTTTCTAATTCCTTTAATAATCTATCTCTTAAATGTCTTGATGTAACAAATTCACCTTCTCTACCTGCAAAAGGAGAATCATTTACCATAAAGTTCATACTTAATGTTGGTTCATCAATTTCTACAAATGGTAATGCTTCAGGATTTAAAGCATCAGCTATAGTTTCCCCAATATTACAATCTGGAATACCACTTAATGCAATAATATCTCCTAAAGCTGCTTCTTGAGCATCTTCTCTATTTAATCCATTATATGTAAAAATGCTTGATACTCTATAATTTGCTGTGCTTCCATCTTGTCTTACTAAAGCAACTTGTTGATTCTTTTTAACTCTTCCTCTATGAATCTTACCTATTGCTATTCTTCCTACATACTCATTAGTATCTAATGTAGTTACAAGCATTTGGAAAGGTCCATCTATTTCCCCCTTAGGTGCTTCAACATTTTCTAATATTGTTTCAAATAATGGTACCATATCACTATTCGTATCTTCAACATTATATCTTGCAAAACCTTCTCTTGCAGAAGCATATATAATTGGAAAATCTAATTGTTCATCATTAGCACCAAGTTCAATAAATAATTCAAATACTTCATCTATAACTTCTTCTGGTCTTGCATTTGGTTTATCTATTTTGTTTATAACTACTATTGGTTGTAATCCAAGTTCTAATGCCTTTTTTAAAACAAATTTTGTTTGAGGCATAGGTCCTTCATAAGAATCTACAACTAATAATACTGAATCAACCATTTTAAGAACACGTTCAACCTCGCCTCCAAAATCAGCATGTCCAGGAGTATCAACAACGTTAATCTTTACTCCGTTATACATCATAGCAGTGTTCTTTGAAAGGATTGTAATTCCTCTTTCTTTTTCTAAATCATTAGAATCCATAACTCTTTCTTCAACTTTTTCATTGCTTCTAAATACATGACTTTCTTTTAATAAAGCATCTACTAATGTTGTTTTACCGTGGTCAACGTGAGCTATTATTGCAATATTTCTAATATCATCTCTACTAATTAAATTCATTTAATTTCCTCCAATGTGGTTTTTTATATAATGTAAACCTATAAATTATTTTTTCCAAAATAAAATTGGATACGGTTGTATCCAATTTTTTTAAAATTATTTAAACTATAACCATTCTAAGATTATTATAAAGAAATGTCAACCTCTCAGATTATATTTCCATTATTATTGGTAAAATCATAGGCTTTCTCTTAGTCTTTTCATAAAGATATGATCTAAGTTCATCTCTTACTTTAGCTTTTAAGCTAGCCCAATCTGTTATGTTGCTTTCTTCACATTCTCTTAATACATCCTTAACAATATCCTTAGCTCCATCCATCAGTCCTTCTGATTCTCTAACATAAACAAAACCTCTAGATATAATATCAGGACCTGCGATAATAGAGTTATTTTCTTTAGATAGTGTTACAACAACTGTTAATATACCATCTTGAGATAAATGCTTTCTATCTCTTAATACTATATTTCCAACATCACCAACACCTAAGCCATCAACAAATACTTGCCCAGCATTTACTGATCCATTTCTTCTAATATTATTTCTAGTAACTTCAATAACTCCACCATTTTCAGGTATTAATACATTTCCTTCAGGTGTTCCTAAAGATATAGCTAGTTCACCATGTTGTTTTAAATGTCTATATTCCCCGTGAACAGGAATAAAGAATTTAGGTTTTACTAAAGATTGCATTAGCTTTAATTCTTCTTGACAAGCATGCCCTGAAACGTGTATTTCAGCTAATGATTTATATATAACTTCAGCACCTTTTTGGAATAACTGATTTATTACTTTAGAAACCAACTTTTCATTTCCTGGTATTGGAGTAGCTGAAATAATAACAGTATCTCCTTCAACTATATTGATCTTTCTATGTTCAGAGCTTGCCATTCTAGCAAGTGCTGACATTGGTTCTCCTTGACTTCCTGTAGTTATAATAACCACCTTATCATTTGGATATTTATTAATTTGATCTACACTTATTAATATATCTTTTTCAAATTCTAAATATCCAAGTTCAGCAGCAACAGCAACTATATTTTCCATACTTCTTCCTGAAACTGCTACCTTTCTATCATATACACGGGCAGCATCTATTATTTGCTGTATTCTATGAACATTTGATGCAAAGGTTGCTATTATAATTCTCCCCTTTGCTTTAGAGAATAGCCTTGCGAAACTTTCTCCTACTACCTTTTCAGACATAGTATATCCTGGCTTTTCAACATTAGTTGAATCAGCCATCATAGCTAATACACCTTTCTTACCAATCTCTGCAAACCTTGCAAAATCCATTGGTTCACCATCTATAGGTGTATAGTCTATTTTAAAATCTCCTGTGTGTAATACAACCCCTAGTGGAGTGTGTATAGCTATTGCAACCGAATCAGCAATAGAGTGATTAGTTTTTATAAACTCTACAGATACTGAATTCAATTTTATAACATCTCTTGGTTTTACTCTAACTAATTCTGTTGAGCTTAATAAACCGTGCTCCTTAAGCTTTGTTTCAACAATCCCAAGAGTTAACTTTGTTCCATATACAGGCACATTTAATTGTCTTAATACATATGGTAGTGCCCCTATATGATCCTCATGACCGTGTGTTAAGAATATTCCTCTTATCTTATCCTTATTTTTTAATAAATAACTAACATCTGGTATTACTAAATCAATACCGAACATATCTTCATCTGGGAATTTTAATCCACAATCTATAACAACTATATCATTTTTATATTCTATTACTGTTATATTTTTACCTATTTCATTAATTCCCCCCAAAGGAATAATTCTAACCTTTGCTTTTTCATTTTTCAATATGTCCCCTCCTTCTTCTTAAAATATGTAACTTAAAGGTTCTCTAAACAGAGTAACCTCTTCATCCTTATTTATTTTTATCATTAATTTTGCTTTGACATTTTCTACAAACACCAAAAAATTTGACACTATGATCTATAATCTTAAATCCATAAGATCTTTCAACTTCTTCTTCAAGTTCATCTAATAGATCATCTTGTACTTCAATAACACTTTTACACTCATTACAAACTAAGTGATGGTGTCTATGACCCTCATCTTTACGAACTAATTCATATCTACTACATCCATCATCTAAGTCTAGCTTACAAATAACTCCTAACTCCTCTAACAAGATTATAGTTCTATATACCGTAGCTAAGCCAATTTCAGGACAACTCTTTTTAACTTCATCATAAATCTCTTCTGCTGTTAAATGTTCGCCCTCTTTTTCTATTATAGTATCAACAATAGCTCTTCTTTGAGGCGTCAATTTATATCCTTTTTGTTTTAAATCCTCTTTTAGTACATTAAAATCTATACTATTTGATTGTTCCACAGACAACACACCCCTTTCTATATTTATTTATCTATCTAAAACTATTATTCCTCAGAAAAAATAGTATCATATGCTTCTTGAACTGCTGCAAGTTCTACTTCATCATCTATAGGTATTAGTAAATCATCACCATCTTCATCTACTCCTACCTTTAATGCAAATATATCATCTTCAGTATAATTATCATCATATACTATAACATATTCGCTTTTTTCATCTGTATCTGGATTTACCATATCAAAAAATGCAACAACATTTAATTTCACTAAATTTCCATCTTCATCGTATAATTCTAATTGTTTTAAATCTTTATCCATAAAAATACTCCTTTTTATAATTGTAATTTTTACCTTATTACTTGTCAATAATAACTTTCAATTGATAGCTAATTATTATTTAATACTTATTCTATCTAAGTACCCTTGCAATATATATGTAGCTGCAATTTTATCTACTATTTTTTTCCTCTTGTTTCTTGATAAATCTGCTTCTAACATAGCTTTATGGGCTGCTACAGTTGTTAATCTTTCATCCCACATTTCAATTTTTAAACCTGTAAAACTTTTTATTTGTTCAGAAAACTCTAAAACTCTTTCTCCTGATTCACCTATAGTACCATTCATATTTTTAGGAAGTCCAATTACTATAGTTTCTACCGAATACTCTTTGCATAGTTTTTTTATTTCTTCTAAATCTTGCTCTTTTTTACTTCTTCTTATAGTTGTTATTCCTTGAGCAGTCCATCCTAATGGATCACTTATAGCTACTCCAATAGTTTTTGATCCTATATCTAAGCCCAATATTCTCATACTTTTCTCCTTAAATATTAAAGAGTGCCCGAATAAACGGGCACTCTTTATTTTATTTCTAAATAAGATTTTATAACTTCCTCAAGAATTTCATCTCTTTCAAGTTTTCTTAGTAAAGCTCTTGCTCCGTTGTAGCTTGTAATGTAAGAAGGGTCCCCTGAAATAAGATATCCAACTAGCTGGTTAACTGGATTATAACCTTTCTCCTGTAACGCATTATAAACATCTGTTAATATAGATTTAGTTAAATCTTCTTTGTTGATGTTTAAGTCAAATTGCATTGTTGCATCTAAGTTATTATTCATACAACTGCTGCTAATTGCAGCACACCCCCTTACTTCTATTTAGTTAATATTTCCTAGTAATAGTATTCCATATTTAAAAAATTCTATACAAGGTTTCTTCTATTAACTATATTATAAACTATAAAAGTATAAAAGTACACTATTTTACTAAAGATTCTACTACTGAGTAAGTTTTTTCTACTGCTGTTTTAATATTTTCCGGATTCTTACCACCAGCTTGAGCCATATCTGGTCTTCCTCCACCACCGCCTCCAACAATAGAAGCTACTTCTTTAATTATCTTACCACAGTGAACTCCCTTATCTAGTACATCCTTTGTTGACATAGCAATTAAGTTTACTTTTCCACCTACATTACTAAATAACACAACCACACCACTAGAAATCTTATTTCTTACTTTATCACCAAGATCTCTTAAAGAATTTCCATCAATTCCTTCAACAGCATAAGCTGCCACCTTAACTCCATTTATCTCTTTAACTGAAGATAAGATTTCATCTTCAACTCCAGAAGCTAATTTACTCTTAAGTTCTAAAATTTCTTTTTCTTTATCCTTAATTTCTGTACCTTGAGAAATTATCTTTTTAAGTACATCTCTTTCGCTACATTTTAATACATTACATGCTTCCTTTAATAACCTTTGCTTTTCTTCCATGTACTTTATTGCATTTATACCACTAATTGCTTCTATTCTTCTAATTCCAGCAGCAACTCCTGCCTCTGAAACTATCTTGAACAAACCAATTTCTCCTGAATTGTGAACATGTGTACCACCACAAAGCTCCTTTGAAAACTCTCCTACACTTACAACTCTTACTTTATCACCATATTTATCATCAAATAAAGCCATAGCTCCTGAGTTTTTAGCTTCATCTAAGGTCATAAGATCTGTATCTACAGAAAATACTTCCATTATTTTTTTATTAACTAAATCTTCTAATTTATTTATTTCTTCTTCAGTTAATGCTGTAAAGTGAGTAAAATCAAATCTTAATCTTTCATCATCAACATATGAACCTGCTTGATTTACATGTTTTCCAACTATTTGTTTTAATGCTTCATGTAACATATGAGTTGCAGTATGATTTTTTTCAATATTTCTTCTTCTTACAATATCTATTTTAAGAACTGCATCCTCATTTACTTTGATACTACCTTCATTCACCTTAACGTAATGAATAGTTTTTCCACCTACATTTTTCTTAGTATCATAAACATAAGCTTCTCCAGAAGTAGTTTTTATAATACCTTTATCTCCTACTTGGCCACCCATTTCAGCATAAAATGGTGTTTTTTCAGTTACTATATATCCTTTTTCACCACTTACTAATTCATCTACAAAATCATTATCATTTGCTAAAATAATAATTTTAGAATCTACTTCAATATTATTGTATCCAACAAATTCGGTATTTATTGAAGATTCAATCTTATTTATTGGACTTTCATCACTACCCATGTAAGTTGATTCGCCTCTAGCATTTCTAGCTCTTTGTCTTTGTTCTTCCATTTCCTTTTTAAATGATTCATAATCAACTTTCATACCTTTTTCTTCTAATATTTCCTCAGTTAATTCTATTGGAAAACCATATGTATCATATAACTTAAAGGCATTTTCTCCTTTTAATATATTTTCATTTGAAGATTTCATTTCTTGAATATAATCATTTAAAATGTTCATTCCTGAATCTATAGTTTCATTGAATCTTTCTTCTTCTAAAGAAACTATCTTTTCAATATATTCTTTATTTTCTTTAAGATTTGGATAAGCATCCCCATAATTTTCAACTACTGATTCAACTATATCAGTTAAGAATAGTCCTTTAATACCTAGTAATCTTCCATGTCTAGCTGCTCTTCTTAACAATCTTCTTAATACATAGCCTCTACCTTCATTACTTGGTTGAACTCCATCTGATATAAGCATAGTTACAGATTTAACATGATCTGTAATTATCCTTAAAGAAATATCTTTCTGAGATGATTCTCCATATTTAACTCCTGAAAGTTCTGATACTTTATTTAAAATATTTTTAACAGTATCTATTTCAAATATATTGTCTACTCCTTGCATTATTGTTGCTATTCTTTCAAGACCCATTCCTGTATCTATATTAGGATTAGCTAATTTATTGTAATTTCCTTCTTCATCTTTATCAAATTGTGTAAAGACCAAATTCCAAAATTCTACAACTCTGTCCTCATCACTAGCTTTAATAAAGTCATCAACATTTGTAATAACACCTTCTCCTCTATCAAAGTGAATTTCTGTACAAGGTCCACATGGTCCAACTCCTATTTCCCAGAAGTTATCATCTTTCCCTAATCTAAAAATTCTTTTCGGATCAACATCAGTTTTCTTACACCATATGTCAAAGGCTTCATCATCTTCTAAATATATAGTTACATATAATTTATCCTTTGGAATTTGTAAAGTTTCAGTTATAAACTCCCAAGCCCAAGGAATTATTTCTTCTTTAAAATAATCTCCAAAAGAGAAATTTCCAAGCATTTCAAAGAAAGTACCATGTCTTGATGTTTTTCCTACATTTTCAATATCACCAGTTCTTATACATTTTTGACATGTAGTAATTCTTTTTCTTGGTGGCTCTTGTAAACCTGTAAAATATGGTTTAAGAGGTGCCATACCTGCATTTATTAATAATAACGATTTATCATTTTTAGGCACTAGAGGAAAACTCTCTAATCTTAAGTGCTCTTTTGATTCAAAAAATCTTAAATAAGCTTCTCTAAGCTCATTAGTTCCTATGAATTTCATAATCTTACCTCCATTTAATTACTTTTTATAATAAAAAAAAGTTTCCATCCCTTAAAAAAGGGACGAAAACATATATTCCGCGGTACCACCCTAATTATGCACAAATGCATCACTTAGTCAAATATAGCTCCAAGATAGCTTCAATATATTATGTAAGAAGTTCTCAGCATCCACTTCCTCTCTGAATACATAGTGTATATTTACTCATTCTCATCAACGCTAGATATAAAATTTTACTATATTTCAATGAAATTATAATTTATTTATTAAAATATGTCAATTATTTATTTTAGAACAAATAATCATTAATATCCTCATATATAACTTTAATTATTACAGCAATTGGTACTATAATAATCATTCCAATAAATCCGCCAAGCTTTTCACCAATCAAAAGCAAAATTATAATAATAATTGGATGCATATTAGTACTATCTCCAGTTACTTTAGGTGATAATATATTACCTTCTATTTGCTGAATTATAAACATTATAACTAATGTCCATAAAGCCTTACTAGGCGACTCCATAAGTGCAATAAATATTGCAGGTATTCCTCCAATTATAGGTCCAAAATAAGGAATTATATTAAATATTCCATTAAATATTCCAAGTATTAAAGAAAATTTAACTCTTGCTATAAATAAAGATATAGTTGTTAATATTCCTATAATCAAAGACAATAATAGTTGACTTATTATATATCGAGATAATACTTTATCTATGTGATTAATTACCTTCTTAGCTATTACTCTTTTATCTGTTGGAAAGATTAACATTAACTTATTAAAAATAAGTTCTCCATCTACTAAAAAGTAGTATGTTACAATAGGAATAATAGCCATTGATATAATACTCTCTAATAATGTCATTAAGTTATCTAACATGTTATTAGAAAAGTTTCTTAGCAAAATATTAGTTTCATCCCTTATTCTTCCGTAGATGCTTTGAAAAAAATCAATATTATCTATATTAAATTTTTTCGCCAATGCTTCTACATACTTATCTACATTATCTAATACACTTCCGAAATTATAACTTTCTCTTAAAATAGAAGGGATTACTATATAAAAAAATAAAACAATTCCAAATAAAATACTAAATATAATTATAAGAGAAGCAGTCCTTTTTTCTATTTTAAACTTATCGCTTAGTATATCTCTCAAGGGCTTTAATGCATATGCAAGAATGAAACTTATAAATATTATATTCACTATACTATTTAATGTTTTTACTTTTAAATATAAAATTAGGATAAAAATAAATAACAAAGCTACTATAATGTATTTTAATATCTTCTTACTTTTATTACTAACTAGCATATTTTATTCTTTCTTGGCATACTTTGAAACTTAACTTCATTATTACCAAAATAAAAAATAAAATCTTCTCCTAACATGCATTCCTTTAAAAGAAGTATTTCTTTACCTTTTACTATTCTATCAAAAATACCTGAACTAATAATTAATCCTTTAATAGATAAATCTTTCCTATTAATTATTAAATCCTCTAAAACTCCTATAATTATATTTCTTTTATCTTTCACATCTATATCTTTGATACTTTTAAATGCTATTCCCTCTTTTTTATTAACCTCTCTAATTATCATAACATCTTCAATAGTTATAATATCTTTAACCTTAATAAAATTCTTTTTGCTAAACAACAAGTAATTTGATAATAAAAAGCCTTTTATTATGCCTTTATTAAAATCTATATATATATCATCGATTATCCCTAAATACTTTCCCCTAATATCATAAACTTTTAGCAAATAAAAATCCTTAGTTTTTAACATGCTATTTTCTCCCTTCTATAAACCATAGAATTATTATTTACTAAAGTAACAAAAAAAATTCCTATATATTTAATATATAGGAATTTTTTATTATAAAATACTTTCTATTATTCCGCCACCAACTACTATATTTCCATCATAAAATACAACTGATTGCCCTTTAGTAATTGCTCTTTGCTTATCTTTAAATGAAACTTTAATTTTTCCATCTTCAAGTGGCGAAATTATTGCCTCAGCAGGTTTAGCTGAATATCTTACCTTAGCTGTAATATTCATTTCTCCATTTAAATTATCAAAAGGAATAAAATTAACATCCTTTGCTACTAAATTAGTTTTAAATATATCCTCTTCTGGCCCTAAAACAACTTCATTAGTATTAGGTATTATATCTGTAACAAAAACTGGTCTTCCTAAAGCTATACCCAATCCTTTTCTTTGACCTATTGTGTAATATACTATTCCTTTATGTTTTCCTAGTACATTACCATTTTTATCAACAAAATTACCTTGTTTAACTTTATTTGGTTTAACTAATGAAATATACTTACCATGATTGTTATCAGGTATAAAACATATTTCTTCACTATCCTTTTTATTATGGACAGCCAGACCAATTTCCTTAGCAATTTCTCTAATTTTATCCTTTGTATAATCACCACATGGCATTAATGTTTGACTTAACTGCTCTTGTGTAAAGTTATATAAAGCATAAGTTTGATCTTTTCTATCATCATCTGCCTTAATTAAAAGATATCTACCATCTTCATTTTTTTCAATTTTAGCATAATGGCCTGTAGCCACATAATCTGCTCCAATACCCTTAGCTCTTCTCAAGAATTCATCAAACTTTATATGTTTATTACATGCTATACATGGATTAGGAGTTTTTCCCTCAATATATTCTTGAATAAAATAATCTATTACTTTTTCCTTGAAGGATTCTTTAAAGTTAAGTACATAAAAAGGAATTCCTATCTTATCAGCAACTCTTCTTGCATCCTCAACTGATGAAAGAGAGCAACATCCGCCTTCTCTTTCAACATAGTCTTCATCTTCATCATCAAAATGCTTCATAGTTACGCCTATTACATCGTAACCTTGTTCTTTTAAAAGGTAGGCAGCAACAGAGCTATCTACTCCTCCACTCATACCTACTACTACTTTTTTTTTCATATTACTTCCTATTCTTCCCCATGAACATGATCATGAATATCATCATGTTCTTCGAAGTCCCAAAGCTCTAAGCCTGTATTTTTTCTATAATCATTAATAGCTTTATGTATTGCCTCTTCTGCTAATACAGAACAGTGCATCTTTACAGGTGGAAGTCCATCTAAAGCTTCAGCAACAGCCTTATTTGATAACTCCCATGCTTCTTCTACTGTTTTTCCTTTAATTAATTCTGTTGCCATTGATGATGAGGCAATAGCAGATCCACATCCAAATGTTTTGAATTTAACATCTTTAATTATGTTATCTTCAATTTTTAAATAAACCTTCATTATATCTCCACATTTAGCATTACCAACTTCTCCAACGCCATTTGCATCTTCAATTTCTCCTACATTTCTTGGATTTCTAAAATGATCCATTACCTTATCGCTGTACATCATAGTATTTTTCTCCCTTCTTAATAAAGTCTTCCCATAACGGAGACATATTTCTTAATCTTTCAATAATTGGTGGTACAACTTCTAAGACATAATTCACATCTTCTTCAGTTGATCCATCACCTAAAGTTAATCTTAATGATCCATGAGCTAACTCATGAGGTAATCCAATTGCTAATAATACATGAGATGGATCTAACGATCCTGAAGTACAAGCACTTCCACTTGAAGCACATACTCCTTCAAAGTCTAATGATAAAAGTATTGACTCTCCTTCTATGAATTCAAATGTAATATTAGAATTACCAGGTAGTCTCTTATCCCCTCTAGGTCCATTTAATCTAGTATGAGGTACCTTTAATAATCCATCTATTAATTTATCCCTAAGAATAGTTAATCTTTTATTATGTTCTTCTAAATTATCTGTTGCAAGTTCAATAGCCTTTCCAAGTCCTACTATTGAAGCTGTATTTTCAGTTCCAGCTCTTCTAGCTCTTTCTTGGCCACCACCATGTATTAAGTTATCTATTCTTACGCCTTTTCTTATATAAAGAGCTCCTATACCTTTAGGTCCATATATTTTATGTCCTGCTAAAGATAATAAATCTATATTCATATCTTTAACATCTATAGGAATATTTCCTACTGCTTGAACTGCATCTGTATGGAAAAGTACTTTTCTTTCTCTACAAATTTCTCCTATTTCCTTTACTGGCTGAATAGTTCCAATTTCGTTATTCGCAAACATAATTGAAACTAAGATGGTTTTATCCGTTATAGCATTTTTAAGTTCCTCTAAATCTATAAAACCTTCTTTATCTACATTTAAATATGTCACTTCAAAACCTTGCTTTTCTAAATACTCACAAGTATGTAGAACCGCATGGTGTTCAATTTTAGTAGTTATTATGTGATTTCCTTTTTTTCTATGAGCTGAAGCTATTCCCTTAATAGCCCAGTTATCAGCTTCTGAGCCACCACCTGTAAAGTATACCTCATTTTGATCACAATTTAACGCTTTTGCAACTCTTCCTCTAGCATTATCTATAGCCATTTTCGTTTCTCTTGAAATACCATAAAAAGATGATGGATTTCCATACTTTTCAGTAAAGAATGGCATCATTTCATCTAAAACTTCTGGTTTAACAAAAGTTGTTGCTGCATAGTCCATATACACGTTTTTCATCTTTACTCGCTCCTCTTTACTAATTTAATTGATTCGCCTTCAAACTTCAATCTATTATAATCATCTACTATATCTTGAAGCGTGATGCTTTCCATTACTTCATCAATGCTATTTTTTATTTTTTCCCATAACAATCTAGTAGCACAATAATCTATGTTATCACATTCTGAACCTTCAATACATTCTGCAATTTCAACAGGGCCTTCTAAAACATACATAACATCTGCTACTGTTATATCCTTTGGTGCACTATTTAAAACATATCCACCTTGAGCTCCCCTTATACTTTTTATAAGTTTAGCTTTTCTAAGAGGTGAAAATAATTGTTCTAAATAGTATTCAGATATATTTTGTCTCTTAGAGATTGTTTTTATTGAAACGGGGGCATCTCCATAGTGCATAGCAAGGTCTACCATAGCCTTGACCCCGTATCTACCTTTAGTAGAAAGCTTCATAATTCTTCCCCCTTTTAATGTTGACCATTTTACTTGTATTTACTTCATATATCTTACCAAACAGCTCTACTATTGTCAATAATATTGATTCCTTCTAAAGGCTTATATTCCCTTATTTAATATATGAAATTAAATCTTATTTTTTTATATTTTCCCAATAATTCTTAATACTGTTTTCATATTTATTATTCTGAGGATTATAATATTTAGCCCCTAATAAATTATCTGGTAAGTATTGCTGTCTAATGTAGTTATTTTCATAATCATGTGGGTACTTATATCCTCCTATTCCTAGATTTCTCGCTCCAGAATAATGTGCATCTTTTAAATGTATTGGAACATCGCCTATATTTTTATTTTCTAAATCTTCCATAGCACTTGTAAGAGCTAAATATGCACTATTTGATTTTGGTAATGTTGCAAGATAAATAACAAGTTCAGATAATATTAATGAAGCTTCAGGAAATCCCACTTTTAAAGCAAGATCAACTCCTGAATTTATTACTGTTAATGCATTAGGGTGTGCAAGCCCTATATCTTCAGCCGCAATTAAAGAAATCCTTCTTATTATCGCTTGCAAATTTCCTGATTTAATTAGTCTTGCTAAGTAATGAATAGCTGCATCTGGGTCGCTACCTCTTATACTTTTATGAAGGGCACTTAAGTAATTATAATATTCATCTCCACTAGCATCAGCTCTTATATGAGATTGATTTAATCCTTCTATATTTTCAATATTTATCTTTTTAATTTTATTAAGTTGAGAGTTAATAGCTAACTCCAATATATTATAGGCTTTTCTATAATCTCCTTGAGAAATCTCAGCCATATATTTTAAGGCCTCATTTGAATATTCTACTTCAATTCCTTTAGATATTAATCTACTAATTGCATTCTCTAATCCTTCTACTATCTCATCTATAGTAAGTGATTGAAACTGAAAAATATTACATCTACTTAATATAGCCTTATGAATTGCAAAATAAGGATTTTCTGTAGTACTTGCTATTAATGTAACCCTTCCATTTTCAATAAATTCTAAAAGTGCTTGCTGTTGCTTCTTACTAAAATGTTGAAGTTCATCAATATAAATAACTACACCATTATAATTAAGTAAATTATCTAAACTATCTGTTATTTCTTGTATATCTTTTACTGATGCAGTAGTCGCATTTAATTTATAAAATTTTTTATCACTATAATTAGCCATAATATTTGCTAGGGTTGTTTTACCAGTTCCAGGAGGCCCATATAATATGCAATTAGGAATTCTTTTACTAATTATTAAATTATATAACGGCTTTCCCTCACCTATAATATTTTTTTGTCCTATGAAATCCTCTAACTTTTGTGGTCTCATAGCCTCTGCTAATGGCTTCATTAACCTCACTCTTTCCTATAGTTATTTTATTTAAAACCTTCATTTAATTCTTTAGCTTTTTCAAGATCTTCATACTCTTTAAAACTTTCTATATATAACTCTCCATTTCTTTCTTTTAATATAACTTCTACGGGTACATTTTCCCCTATAGCCTCATCCCCCTCTTCTTCATCACCATGAGTTTCTAAAGACTTTGCTTCAATATTCAAAAGCAAGCATGCTATATATCTATCTTGATTTTTTCTTAAACTTACTACTTCGCTTTCATACTTTTTTAACTCTAATTCTCCTATATATAAAGAGTAAAATTCTACATAATTACAAACATAAAAATTTTTTTCACTTATATGTTTCTCCATAGTTTCATCATATCCGTTAGTATATGATAATACTAAATCTATAGTTTCTTTAACTTTACTCTCCTCACTCTTTGTTATAGTATCATTTTCTTCAGTATTTATTATGCCATCATTATCTTTAATATTTGTACTGTCTTCATTAGAACTATTGAAACATCCTACCATAAATACTTGTAAAATCATAATTAATGTAATTGTTAAAATACTTTTTTTCATACCATCCTCCATAAAATTAATTAAGTATATCTTTGTTAACAAGTTTCTCTTTAAATAATATCATAAAAATGTTAATTCTATGTTTATAAAATATAAAAAAAATAAAGGGCGAATTTAAAATGGAACCTATAAGATAGACACTTATAAAAGAGAGTCTATCTATATCAATGTCACTTAGTTAACATTATGGCA
>NZ_JBNOOE010000026.1:0-34867 GCF_050585265.1 Clostridium nigeriense
AGAGCAAGATATTAATTTATATCTTGCTCTTAGTAGATTTTTTTAAAACCAATTTCTTAACTTAATGACATTGGTCACACAGACAGCCCCTATATCATGTTACTATTATTCTATTTAAAGTTCTTTTGTTACTCTAATAGTTTGATCTCTTTTTGGTCCAACACCTACAATAGAAATTTTAGTTCCTGTAAGCTCTTCAATTCTTGTTAAATATTTTTTTGCATTTTCAGGTAGTTCATCATAGCTTCTAGCTTCTGCTACTTCTTCTCCCCATCCTTCAAATTCTTCATATACAGGTTCGCATTTTTCTAAATCTTTTAAGCTTGCTGGGAAGTAATCTATAACTTTTCCATTAAATTTATATCCTACACAAATCTTCAATTTATCAAGTCCTGCTAAAGTATCTATCTTAGTAACACATAATGATGTTAATCCAGAAACTCTAACTGTTGTTTTTAATATAACAGCATCAAGCCACCCACATCTTCTTGATCTACCAGTAGTTACTCCATATTCATGACCCTTTTCTCTTATCCATTCACCAATTTCATTATCTAACTCTGTTGGGAAAGGTCCTTTACCAACTCTTGTAGTATAAGCTTTTGCTATACCTACTGCATTAGTAATCATTGTTGGTCCAATTCCTGAACCACTAGCAACTCCGCAAGCAGTAGTATTGGATGAAGTTACATAGGGATAAGTACCATAATCTATATCAAGAAGCATTCCTTGTGCTCCTTCAAATAGTACAGTCTTATCTTCCTTTATTTCTTCATATAATCTTACAGATGTATCTTGAACATAAGGTCTTAATCTTTCAGCTAATTCTAGGTATTCTTTAAGAATTTCATCATAGTTTAGCTCTTCTCCATCTAGAACATTAACTATGTACTTATTTTTTGCTTCTATATTTTCTTTTAATTTTTCTTTAAATATTTCTTCATCTATAAGATCACAAATTCTAATTCCACATCTTTCAAATTTATCTGTATAACAAGGTCCTATTCCTTTTCCAGTTGTTCCTATGTCATTCTTTCCTCTTGATTTTTCTTTTAACTTATCTAGGATTTTATGATAAGGCATTATAACGTGAGCTCTATCACTTACTATAAGTTTATTTGGTGTAACTTTAACACCCTCTTCTTCTAAATAATCTATTTCTGTAAATAAAGCTTTTGGATCTACAACTACTCCATTACCAATGATATTTAATTTATTATCATATAGTATTCCTGATGGGATTAAGTGAAGTTTATATTGCTTGTCACCTACTTCAACAGTATGACCTGCATTATTACCTCCTTGGAATCTAACTATTACCTCTGCTTCTTCTGCAAGATAATCTGTCATCTTTCCTTTTCCTTCATCGCCCCATTGAGCTCCTAAAACAACAAATGCTGACATTAAATTGCCTCCTTGTATAAGGACTTAATTAGTCCCTTTTAATAAAATTAATTTACAAATACATATTAACAAAGTAAAAATAAACTTTCAACTTGTTTTGCGAATATTTTTTTGCATTATATATAAATAATTCGTATAATTAGTATATAAATAATTTATAGAAGGAGTTTATATATGAATATTTACGAAGAGTCTCTAAAATACCACGAAGAATTGAAAGGTAAGTATCAAATTAAATCTAATTGTAAAATAACTAACTCAAGAGATTTAAGCTTAGCCTATACCCCTGGAGTTGCTGAACCTTGTAGAGAAATATATAAAAACCCTGATTTAGCTTATACATATACAAGAAAATGGAATACTGTAGCAGTTATATCTGATGGTACAGCAGTTCTAGGTTTAGGCGATATTGGCCCATTAGCATCTATTCCTGTCATGGAAGGTAAATCAATATTATTTAAAGAATTTGCTGATGTAGATGCATTCCCTTTAGTTTTAGATACTAAAAATGTTGATGAAATAGTTGATACTATAGTTAGAATATCACCTTCCTTAGGTGGAATTAACCTTGAAGATATATCGGCCCCTAGATGTTTTGAAATAGAAAAAAAGTTAAAAGAAAAATTAGATATTCCAGTTTTCCATGACGATCAACATGGTACTGCTATAGTAGTTTTAGCTGGACTAATAAATGCACTAAAACTTGTAGAAAAAGAAATTGAAAATATAAAAATAGTTATAAACGGTGCTGGATCTGCTGGTACGGCAATTTGCAAATTACTTATATCATTTGGTGCTAGAGATATACTTGTTTGTGACAAAACAGGAATTATTAATAGAGATATGGATTCTTTAAATGATTCTATGAAAGAATTATCTTTAATAACTAATAAAGATAATATTAAAGGAAGCTTAAAAGATTCCTTAATTAATGCAGATGTATTTATAGGAGTATCTGCTCCTAATTTAGTAAGCAAAGAAATGGCCCTTACTATGAATAAAGATGCTATAATTTTTGCTATGGCAAATCCAACTCCTGAAATATTCCCTGAAATAGCAAAAGAAGCAGGCATAAAAGTTATTGGAACAGGAAGATCAGATTTTCCAAACCAAGTTAATAATGTGTTAGCCTTCCCTGGAATATTTAGGGGTGCTTTAGATGTAAGAGCAACTGAAATTAATGAGGAAATGAAAATTTCCGCTGCTCATGCCATTGCTAACTCAGTTAAACATGAAGATTTAGATTATGATTTTATACTACCTAAAGCCTTTGATCTTACTGTTCAAAAGGCAGTTTCAGATGCAGTTAAGGAAACTGCTATAAAAACCGGTGTATCTAAACTTTATAATAAATAGCCAATAGTATTAGCTTCTAACTAATTTAAATTAATTAACACAGAAATTATTCATATAATACCTAAGTATGTGGTATTATTTCATTTACTTTTTATAAAAAATAATAGAATGCTAATGGAAGTGATTAACGAAATAGGCATTCTATTATTTATTAAATTTACATTCTTTGGGACTTTTCAGCACATTTTTCTAAGGCTTTAATTATTGTACTTCTAAAACCACCATTTTCAAGCTCTGTTACTGCTTCTATAGTTGTACCTGCTGGTGAACAAACCATATCCTTTAATTCCCCAGGATGCTTTCCAGTTTCTAAGGCAAGCTTTGCTGATCCTAATACAGCTTGTTCAGCCATCTTATATGCCTTATTTCTTGGAATACCAAGCTTAACAGCTGCATCTGCCATAGCTTCTATAAACATAAATACATATGCTGGTGAAGATCCACATAATGCAATAAATCCATGAAAATATTTTTCTTCTAATATTTCACATTTTCCAAACATATTAAATATATTACAAATCTCTTCTAATTCATCTTCTTTTATATTTTTATTTGGACAAATAGCAGATATTGCCTCGCCTACTAAAGCTGGAGTATTTGGCATAGTTCTAATTATCTTATAATTATTTTCTAGCCATTCTTCCATATCATTCATTGATATTCCAGCTGCTATTGAAATAATTATAGTTTCTTTACTTATTTCTTCTTTTATATCTGATAATACACTCTTAAATATATTTGGTTTTATTGCTAAAAATAATATATTTGAATTCCTTGCAACTTCTTTATTATCTAATGTAGTTTTTACTGCAAACTCCTTTTCAATATCATTTTTAGATTTTTCACTTCTAGTTGATACTAAAATATCTTCTTTAGCTATTTTTTTTGAATTTAAAATTCCTCCAAGAATAGCTTTTCCCATATTTCCGCATCCTATAAAGCCTATTTTTTTATTCATTGCCTTCACTTCCTTAAAAATATTTATTGTAAATAAATTTCTTATTTTTTTATAATTTATAAACTTCACCATTATACTCATAGGATAGCTTTATCATTAAGTTACAAACTATTTATATAAGGAGGGATAGTTATGAAAAATGATTTAATAAAAATTAATTCTTTTACTGAAAATACAAAGCCTATTATTAAAGTAATAGATAAGGATAGTTTTTACGACATATATATTTTTCTTCGAGACCTTACCAAAGATGAGATTATATTAAAGTACATAAACAACTTTCTTATATTAAACCTCTCCTTAAAGAATAAGTATAATGATTTAGTAAATTTCAAAAGAATCTTATACTTAAATAAAGTAAATATAGATAAAATACAAAATTCAGTACAAGCTAATTTAATTTATTTAAAAATTCCTAAAAATTAAAAGAATAGGCTGTATCAATAAATTTTAATTGATACAGCACCCTATTATCTACTCTTTATAAACTAGCTCTAAATTAGCAAATTTACTATGAGCTCCAATCCAAGCCATTTTAACTGTCCCAACTGGACCATTTCTTTGCTTTGCTATTATGCATTCACCTATATTTTTATCTTCTGTTTCTTTGTTATAATATTCATCTCTATATAAGAACATAACAACGTCAGCGTCCTGCTCAATAGACCCAGATTCTCTTAAGTCTGAAAGCATAGGTCTATGATCAGCTCTTTGTTCAGGGGCACGGGATAGCTGTGATAAGGCTATAACTGGGCATTCCATTTCTTTAGCTAAAGCCTTTATAGATCTAGATATTTCAGACACTTCTTGTTGTCTACTTTCACTACCTGAACTACCGCTCATTAATTGAAGATAGTCAATAAGTATCATATCTATACCATGTTCCATTTTAATTTTTCTACATTTAGATCTCATCTCCATAACACTAAGACCTGCAGTATCATCTATGTATATTCTAGCCTTAGATAAAGGTCCTGTAGCCCTTGCTATCCTCTCCCAATCATCGTCGTCTAAGTTACCAGTTCTAAGTTTTAACATATCTACATTAGCTTCTGAACAAAGTAATTTATATGCTAGCTGTTCCTTTGACATTTCCAGAGAAAATATAACTACACTTTTTCCTTCTCTTAAAGCTGCGTGCTCTGCAATATTAAGTGAGAAAGTTGTTTTTCCCATAGAAGGTCTTGCAGCAATAAGTACCATATCTCCCTTTTGAAACCCTGATGTTTTTGCATCTAAATCCCTTATACCTGATCCAACTCCAGTAATTGATCCTTTATTATTAAACAATCTTTCAATTTCTAAGAATCCTCTTTCTAATACATTTGCTAAAGGTTCATAGTCATTAGATCCTTGTTTTTCTGCTAAGTCAAAAATTTTCTTTTGAGCTAAGTCTAATACCTCTTCTACTTTATCTTGCTTATTATAACTTTCTTCTATAATATTAGTTGCTGATTTAATTAGCTTTCTTAAAGTTGATTTTTCTTCTACTATTTTAATATATGCTTCTAAGTTAGCAGTTGTAATAACTGATGAGCTTACTTCTGATATGTAAGTAACTCCTCCAGCCTTTTCTAGCATATCTGTTGATTTTAAGTATTCTAACAAGGTTACAAGGTCAACAGCCATATCCTTAGAAAACATCTCTCTAACAGCCTTAAATATAACCTTATGACCATCTCTATAAAAATCTTCCTCATTTAATTTTTCTAAAGCTTTTGCTATTGCACTTTTATCTATTATCATAGCTCCAATAACAGATTGTTCGGCTTCTAAACTTTGAGGTAAGCTTCTCATTATTGGTGTATCCAATTTGTAACCTCCTTCCTTTCCATAATAAATACATTATATCAAAAATTTTTATTGTATAGAACAAAATTAAGCTTCCAAATAAGGAAGCTTAATTTTAATTATTTTTCAAATACTATATCCATTAATTCTTCAATTCTGCTTATAGATTTAACTTCTATATCATTTAAATCAGATGGAACCTCTTTTTCATTTGCCTTAGGAACAACTACAAGTTTAATACCTTTTCTCCTTGCTCCATAAATCTTTTCGAAAATTCCACCTACAGGTTTAATATTACCTCTTAATGATATTTCACCAGTTATAGCTACATCCTGTCTTATAGGCTTTTCAAGTAAGGCACTTATTATAGCAATAGTAATAGCTGCTCCAGCTGATGGCCCATCAATTCTTCCACCACCAACAACATTTACATGAATATCATAATCCTTTATATCCTTATCTGTAAGTTTTCTAATAACTGAAGCTGCATTAAATACCGAGTCTTTTGCCATAGATCCTGCTGTGTCATTAAACTTAATAATACCCATTCCAGGCTTTTTAGATTCAAATGCCACTGCTTCTATTTCTAAAGTTGATCCTAGGAATCCACTTACTCCTAATCCATAAGTATGACCTACTTCATAGCTTTCTACCTCATCAATTGTTTCATAAGGAACATATCTTCCAATAGAAATAACTTCTTCAACATCTTTTAATGTTATTATGTTATTTTCTTCTTTTTTATCATTATATAGAGAGTATCCATAGGCATCAGCTAATATATTTACAGCCTTTCTACCCTCAATAGTATATCTACTAATAAATTCAGCAACTCCATCTTCTAAATTTACATCTAGCTTCTTAGATGCACTTTCTATTATTCCAATTATATCTGTTGCTGATAAAGGTTCAAAATAAACCTCAGTACATCTAGATCTTAATGCAGGATTTATTCTTCCTGGTTCTCTAGTAGTTGCTCCAATTAAAACAAAGTCTGCTGGAGCCCCTTTTTCAAAAAGATACTTTACATATTCTGGAGTGTTTTCATCATCTGGATCATAATATGAAGATGAATACTCAACTCTCTTATCTTCTAAAACTTTCAATAACTTATTTTGAAGAATGTCATCTAACTCTCCAATTTCATCTATGAATAAAACTCCGCCATGAGCTTCTGTTACAAGTCCTGTCTTTGGCTCTGGTACCCCAACTTCCGCTAAATCCTTTTTACTTCCTTGATAAATCGGATCATGTACAGATCCTAATAATGGATTTGTAATTTCCCTTGGATCCCATCTTAATGTAGTTCCATCAACTTCAACAAATTTTGAATCATTATCAAAAGGAGTAAAGTTTAACTTTTTAGCTTCTTCTAATGCAAGTCTAGCTGCTGAAGTTTTACCTATTCCAGGAGGTCCATATAAGATTATATGTTGTGGATATGGTGATGACATTTTTGAAATTAAAGATTTTATAGCTCTTTCTTGACCAACTATTTCATCAAAAGTTTCTGGTCTTAAAAGACTCATAACATTCTTATTTATTTTCTTAGCATCTAACTCTTCTAATTTTTCTAACTTTTTAGTAGTCTTAGAACTTTCAGGTCCCTTTTGTTTTTTAATTATAGATAATTTTATATCATCCATGAACTTATCTTGTCTTTCTTGAAGAGCCTTTTCAACTTGTGTTTCTACTTTATTTTGAACATATTTTCTTGCTATATTCTCTGATATATAATAAATTGTATCCTCTAACACACCACGTAATTCTTCTTCATTTGGAACTGTCTTAATGCCCTTTCCATCTGAAGCAATTACATTTAAAGCATATATCCTTTCACATATATTAGGTGAGCCTATATATTTTTGCAGCTTAAATCTTACTGTTCTAGCTCTTACTGCTCCCTCATCTAATACATTATTTAATATTTGATTTATTACATTTACTTGTGCATCTAAAGATAACTCACTGTCTAATAAACTATCTATATTTGTTTCGTCGTAAGTCTTCAAACTTAGTCCCCCTTATGATTGCTCTACAATGGTTACTTTCATCTTAGTAGACACCTCAGGATATATTTTAATTTCTATATCATAACTGCCTGCAACCTTTATTGTATCCATAACAATTTTCTTTTTATCTATTGATAACTTAAATTCTTTATTTATTAACTCTGCTACATCTTTACTAGTTATAGCACCAAATAATCTTCCATTATTTCCCTTAGCTTCAATCTTAACTTCTTTTCCTTTTAATTCTGAAGCTAATTTTTGAGCTGCCTCAATTTCAGCTAATTTTTTCTTTCTTTCATTTTCCTTTTTAGCATTTAACACATGCATATTTGCACTAGTTGCTTCTTCTGCTAATTTCCTAGGAAATAAATAATTTCTTGCATATCCATCTGATGCTTCTATAACATCACCTTTTTTACCTAATTTTTTAACATCTTGTAATAATATTACCTTCATGTTATTCACCAACCTTCAATTGTTTTTCTATTGATTTTTTAAGTATTTCTTTAGCTTCATTTATTGAAGTATTTTTCAATTGTGCTCCAGCCATATTCATATGACCTCCGCCTCCTAATTCTTCAAGAATTACTTGAACATTAGTATCTCCAATTGATCTACCACTAATCACTACATCATCGCCAATTTTTATTAATACAAAGCATACGTTAATTCCTGATATATTTAATAATTCATCTGCTGCTCTAGCTGCCATAAATGATTTTTTTAAACCCTTTGGCGCAATTGCTATAGCTAAGCCATTTTTTACTTCAGCTGATTTTATAGTCTCAGCTATAATTAAAAAATCTTGTAAATTATCCATAAACATTTTTTTAACTTCTATAGTATCTGCTCCTATAGCTCTTAAAAATGAAGCTGCATCAAAGGTTCTTACTCCAGTTTTAAAGGAAAATCCTTTAGTATCCATAAATATACCTGCTAGTAATCCTTCTGCTTCAATTTTTGTTAGATTCGGTTTTTGAACCATATATTGAATAACTTCTGTAACCATCTCTGATGTTGATGAAGCGTATACTTCTATATAATTTAATATTGCCCCTTCAACTATATCTGGACTTCTTCTATGATGATCTATAATTATCTTTCTTTGAGCTTTTTCAATTATTCTCTTATCTAATATATATCCCGTATTATGAACATCAACTATTATAAGTAATGTTTTTTCATTAATTTGATCATATGCCTCTTCAACTGATACAAAAAGATTATCATACCTAGAATCTTTTTTTAATTTTTCTAAAAAATAATCTATAGCAGCAGTTTCATTTCCTAATATTATGTTGCATGGTTTTCCTAATTGCCTAACTATTGAAGACAATCCTAATGATGATCCAAAGCAATCCATATCAGGATTCTTATGTCCAATAATAAATACATTGCTACTTTCATATATTAATTCTTTCAAAGCATGAGAAATAACTCTAGCCCTAACTCTTGTTCTTTTTTCTATTTCTCTGGTATTGCCTCCAAAAAACTTAATCTTTTCATTATTTTTAATAGCAACTTGATCCCCACCTCTACCTAAAGCTAATTCTTTAGCTGTTGTTGCAAAGTTACTATTTTCTAAAGGACATGTACCTCCTCTGCCTACACCTATACTTAATGTTACCTCAAATTTATTTCCTCTATCTATTTCGGAAACCTCATCTAAAATTGAAAACTTATTGTTTATTTCTTCATCAATATATTTATCTTGCACTGATAAAACATATTTATTAGACTCATACTTTGTTATCATAGCCTTAAGTCTTTGAGCATATGCATTTATTGTTTTTTCAACTTCTGCCACTAACATAGGTCTGTCACTTTCCATAGTAGTTTCTAACACTTCTGATAAATTATCTACTTCTATAAGCATAATACTTTCTTTAGTATTTTCCATATTTTTATTATTGCTTATATCATTAAAATAAACTACATATAAATTTTCACCTAACTTGCTATTTTCAATTCTACTTGCATACACTTTATAGAAGGAATCTAATATTTTAATTTTTTGATGTAAATCCCTATCACAAGTTAATAATCTAGAAAGATTTAATCCTCTTGCAATGCTGACTACATTTAATCCTAATGGATCTTCATCTGGAGTAAACTTCTGAAATTCTTTATTGTTCCAAATAATTTCTCCTGATTCCCTTATTAAAGCAACTGGAAATATTAAGTTTAGAATATTATCATCAATATCTTTATTTATTATTTCTCTTACTCTCTCAATATTATCCTCTTCTTTTTCATAGTTTCCATATTCACTAATAGTAAAGGCTATGAATATAATTAATAGTAAAGTTCCTAAAAGAGTACTTTTTATATAGTAAAATCCTATGCAAGCTCCTATAAACATAATTGGTGTAATTATCGGTTTAATTATTTCAATCCCTTTTTCAAATAATTTTTTCCATTCCATAAGCTTAATGGTGCTCCTTTAAATGTAATTGAAGTTTACTTAAACTCCTTCCATCACTTTCATATTCATGGCCTTCTGCAATTCCTACTTGTAGATTTTTCTTCATATCATCATCTACATCTTTACATGAATATCCAAGCTTTTGGGCTAATACATATAAAATAATTATAGCTCCTGATATACAGTTTAAAATTGCATCTTGAGCTACATTACTTCCCTTAGTTAATAAATGATAGAACTCTCCGATTATACATAACAGGTTTGCTTTAAGCCTTTCTATCATTTTTATATTGGCCATTATATTTAAATCATCTCTCTTCACCCTGCTCACCCCTATACTAATACCCTTGTATCTATATTTTAAATATATTTGACTTTTAATGCAACATCTTATAGAGTTAATTACATATTTTGTAAAATTATTTTGTATTAGTATAACAAAAAACCCCTGACAAGCCAGGGGTTAATTATTTTACTCAGTTGTAAATGGTAATAATGCTATATTTCTTGATCTCTTTATAGCAGTTGTTAATTCTCTTTGGTGCTTAGCGCAAGTACCAGAAATTCTTCTTGGTAATATCTTACCTCTTTCTGTTACGAACTTTCTTAGCTTAGTAATATCTTTGTAATCTATTGCTTCAGCTTTTTCTACGCAAAAAGCACAAACTTTTCTCTTAGATCTTCTCATTTTTCCAGATCTCTTCATATCTTTCATGCTAATTCCCTCCTTTTTTATAGACTATTAGAAAGGCATATCTCCATCATCTACAGGAGTCATGTCCTCCTCAAAATTCATTCCACCAAAATCATTTGATGAATTTGAATAATCAGAACCTGTAGAAGCACCAAATCCATTATTATATGAACCTTGGTCTCTTCCAGCACCACCATTGTTACCTGATCCAATGAATTCAAAAGAATCTACAACTACATCTGTTGTATATCTCTTAGTTCCATCCTTAGCATCATAACTACCAGTTCTAATGCTTCCAGTAACAGCTAGTTGTCTGCCCTTAGTAAGATATTGTGCTATTGTCTCACCAGTTTTACCAAAAGCTATGCAATTGATAAAATCAGTTTCATCCTTCTTGAAAGGTCTTGTTACCGCTAAACTAAATCTAGTAACAGCAGTACCACTTCCAGCAGCAAAGTTTAGCTCTGGATCTCTAGTCAGTCTTCCAATAAGTATTACTTTATTCATTACAATATCACCTCTTACGCTTCTTGTTTAACGATGATGTGTCTTATAACACCATCAGTAATTCTGAATACTCTGTCTAATTCTTTAGGTAGTTCTGAATCAGCATTGAAGTTGATTAATGTATAGAAACCTTCGTTAACTTTTGCGATTTCGTAAGCAAGCTTTCTTCTACCCCAAACGTCAACATTTTCTACAGTTCCTCCACCGTTTTCTATTACACCCTTAAACTTTTCGATTGCAGCTTTACAAGCTTCTTCGTCGAATGATGGGTGTAGTATGAATATAGTTTCGTACTTTCTCATCATTTTCACCTCCTCCCCTCGGACCTTGGCTGTGCTTTACACAGCAGGGATTACAATTAAATATTTTAACATTTTTTAATTTTCTTTGCAAGATATAATTAAAAAATGTTACGAATTTACTACTTTTTTGGCATCTTTTTGAAATTTGCTTCTAGGAAGCATTATTATTCTCCCACAACAAGTGCATTTAATCTTTATATCTGCTCCTAATCTTATCACTTCAAATTCCTTACTTCCACAAGGATGTTGTTTTTTCATTTCTACTATATCACCTAAATCAAAAGTTTCTATCATTATAGCCCTCCTAAATTACTTAATATTATTATTTACTAATTGAGTTTTTGGATATGGAATTTCAACATTAGCCTCATCTAAAGCAACTTTGATGTCTTTTCTTAGATCTCTTTCCATTTTCCATTGAGACATTGGTTTTGATTTTCCAACTACTCTTATGGTGATTCCAGAAGCATTTAATGAAATTGCTCCTAATACTTCTATTTCATTTCTAATATCCTCTTTATTTTTTTCTTCGAAATTTTTACATGTCGATTTAATAATATTAATTGCATTATCTATATCTTCTTCATAAGCAATTTCTACATCAACTATAAACCTCATGTCACCTCTAGAATGATTTGTGACTTCTGTTACAGATCCATTTGGTAAATTATGTGTATCCCCACTAAAATCTTTTAAAACAGTAGACCTTATTCCTATATTTTCCACAATACCACTATATGCTCCTATAGTTACATAATCTCCTACTCCATATTGATCTTCAAATAATATAAAAAATCCATTTATTATATCCTTGACTAAACTTTGTGCTCCTATACCAACTACAAACCCTACAGCACTTAAAACACCAGCAGAAACTTTAAATGTACTTCCAATTATAATAGCAGCACCTGAAAAATAAACTGCGTATTTTAATGAGCTTTTAAGTATGGCTCCAACTGTAAATGCCTTCTGCTTATCCATTGAAAAACTTCTCTTACTATTGGCCTGATTATTAACAAACCTATCTATTGCCTTGTCTCCTATTTTTATAATTAAGTACATAATAACTATTAATATTATTAGTGATATAACTTTACTTATTACAAATCCTGCTCCAGATATTGAACTTTCAACAACTTTATCCCAGTCAACATTTAAAGAAAGTCTTCCGGTAAGCTCATCCTTAGTCGTAGTAACCCAAGTCAAATAATTATTCATGCTATCTCTCCTATACTACTTCTTTAAATCCATTTTCTTCTTTAATATAAATGTTTTTATATCTTATAATATTCCTTTCAATTATCTCATCTATGTATTTTTTATCTTCTATTCTAACACATATTCCACAACTTTGAGTTATAGCTGTAGGGGTTGGCATCATTTTAAAGATATAATTTTCTTCTTTCAATGCTTTTTCTCCATTCATTGCATCAAGAGTATTCTTAAAAACTATAATATAATATTTCATGTTTTCCTCCTTAATAATTTATATTTATATTTAATTATATTATATATATTTTTGTAAATGAAGATAATATATTCTATAATTTTAATATAGTTTAATATTTTTATAAAGGAGTTACTTTCATGAATAATATATACTTGGATAACGCTGCCACTACATTTCCTAAGCCTAAAAGTGTGGTTGATTCTATATATAATTTTTTAACTGATATAGGTGGAAATCCTGGTCGCTCTAATCATGAGAACGGTCTTCAATCTAATAGATTATTGTTAGAAGCTAGAGAAACTATTGCTAACTTTTTTAATTTTGAAAATATAGATAATGTTATTTTTACTAATAATATAACAACATCTCTAAATACTTTAATTAATGGCTGTTCACGAAAAGGAGACCATATTATTACATCTTCTATGGAACATAATTCAGTACTGAGACCTTTAGTTAATTTAAAAGAAAATAATATAATTGAATTAGATATAATAAAAGCAGATAAATTTGGATTTATTAATGTTGACGATTTTAGAAATATGATAAAACCAAATACTAAATTTATAATTTTAACTCAAGCATCTAATGTTACAGGTAGCATTCAACCTATAATTGAAATAGGTGAACTCTGCAAAGAAAATAATATTCATTTAATACTTGATGCTGCACAAGGAGCTGGAGTTTTAAATGTAGACTTTCAAAAACTTAATTTAAGTGCAGTAGCTTTCACTGGGCACAAAAGCTTATTTGGTCCACAAGGTATAGGAGGCTTCATTATTAGTGATGAATTAAATAAAATATGTAATCCATATATATTAGGCGGAACAGGCAGTCTTTCTCATTCCCTTATCCAGCCAGATTTTTTACCAGATAAATTCGAGTCAGGTACACTTAATATGCCAGGTATAGTTGGACTAATGGAAGGAATTAAATTTATAAAATCAGAAGGTTTGAAAACTATCTATGAAAAAAATAAATTTTTAAGAAATCAATTAGTCTCAGGATTAAGAAATATGAATAATATCATTTTATATGAAGATATTAATAACCATAATTATACATCCTGTGTATCTTTTAATATTAAAGGAATTAATACTGCTGAATTATCATTTATGTTAGATAGTGATTTTGGAATAAAAAATAGATCTGGACTGCATTGTGCCCCTCTTGCTCATGAAACCATAGGGAGTTTCCCTACAGGAACTGTAAGATTGAGTCTTAGTTATTTTAATAATAAAGAAGATATTGAATATACATTAAATTCATTAAGTAAAATATCAAAATGAATACTAACCTCCCTTATTGTCAATAATTTTAATAAGGGAGGTTTTTTTATGATTTTACAAAATAAATTAAGTATAGACTCATTATTTCCAAGTTCCTATATTGAGCTTGGAGAATTTTTATATAGAAATCTAAAAGAAATTATTAAGGATAATAGAAATGTAGTTTTCTTGTGTATAGGTACTGATAGATGTACGGGAGATTCTCTTGGTCCATTAGTTGGCTATAAGTTAAAATCATTTTATAAAGGACTACCTAAAAATAATATCTATATTTATGGTTCATTAGAAAGTCCAGTTCATTCTAAAAACATATTGGATATAATAGATAAAATAAAGATGAACTTTAATAATGCATATATAATAGCTATAGATTCCCGTCTTGGTAAAATTAATAACATTGGAAAAGTATTTATAGAAAATAAACCAATTTCACCTGGACTTGCGCTAAATAAAAATTTACCTCCTGTTGGAGATTTAAGTATTACTGGAATTGTTAATATATCTGGAAACTATGAATTTATAATATTACAAAATACACGATTATATACTGTTATGTCCTTAGCAGATTGTATATCCAAAGGTATAATTTATTTTATAAAAAAAGCTATAGATACCTCGGATTCACTAGCACTATATTAAGCAAAAATATATTTCTATATAATTTTTCCTATTAAATTATATTTACTACAAAATCATATAATTATTAGAAGCATTCTAAGCTAAAATAATTAAATTATAAATTATTACTGGCAACGTAAGAGTTTTATACCTTATTTGTATAAAAATGAGCTATTACAAAACTAATGATTTAGTTTTGTAATAGCTCATTTAAATATACTACTTTTTATTTATAGCTTCATTTAAAACGTATGATTCTTCTTCTGATAATTCATATCTGGATATTCCCTTATCAACAGGCTTTGCATAAGTAGTACTATCATGTCTTGAATAAATTCCTGTAATTAATACTCCATCATTATATGAATCTAATATAGCTACAGAGAAGCTTAAGTCGCTACCTACATCTGGGAAAGCTTTATATCTCATTATTGCTACTTTATTTACACAACCTTTAATTTCCTCTTTAATAACTTCACACTCATTAATTGCTTTTTGTGATTTAGCCATAACTTTATCAATTTCATCTAACTTTGATGTGATAAGATCTTCAAGATTTTTAGATTTTACCCCTCTCATGAGCCTTGCATATCTCTTTTCAAGTTTATTAGTAGATCTCATTAATGAAATAACTAGAATGAAAAGTAAGAATATAATTACCAATAATCCAATAAGTATAAAAGCAATGTTTTCATTTATTATATTAATTAAATACTCCACTTTAAGTGCTCCTTCCTAAACTCAGAAATAACACTATAATGTTTCACGTGAAACAATTTAATAAAAACTCAAAATAATGTTTCACGTGAAACATTTATAAATCAATTATTTCTAATATCCTCTGTAAATCTTCATCTGAATAATATTCTATTTCAATCTTTCCTTTATTATTTTTATTACTTATGTTAACTTTAGTTCCAAAGTAATTTTGAAGCCTCTCAGTAACATCCTTATAATAAGGATTTAGCTCTCTTACTTTTTCCTTTGGTTGCTTTTCAGTTTTTAAAAATTTAATTAATCTTTCAAGCTCTCTAACAGACAATTTTTCATCGATAACTTTTTGAGCTATTTCGCATTGAAGTTTAGGATCTTCTATTGCTAATAATACTCTGCCATGTCCTTCAGTAATAACTTCATCTATTAGATATTGTTTTACCGTATCAGAAAGTCCTGTTAATCTAATAATATTACTAATAGCTACTCTAGACTTTCCTACTCTCTTACTTAACTCTTCTTGTGTTAAATTAAAATCGCTTAAAAGCTTCTTATAAGCTAAAGCTTCCTCTATAGGATTTAAATCTTGTCTTTGAATGTTTTCTATTAATGAAACTTCTAAAATATCTTTATCAGTTAATTCCATAACTATTGCAGGGACTTCCTTTAACCCTAACAGCTTTGCTGCTCTCCATCTTCTTTCTCCTGCAACTATGACATAATATTTATCTTTCTTATTTAATATAATTGGCTGAATTATTCCGTGTTCTTTTATAGATTGAGCTAATTCTGCTATCTTTTCATCATCAAAGTATTTTCTAGGTTGTTCATCATTACTCTTAATTAAATTTAATGAAATAACCGTCGGTTTGTTACTTTCTTTTACTTGAACATCGTTAGGAATTAAAGCTCCTAATCCTTTTCCTAATGCTGACTTCTTATTCATCTTAATCACCTACTTATTATTGCCTACTTAAGAATTCTCTAGTTAAATTTCTATAAGATTCTGCACCCTTACATTTTTCATCATATAGCATAATTGGTAAACCAAAACTTGGCGCTTCAGCTAATCTAATATTTCTAGAAATAGTAGTGTTATATACTTTCTCATTGAAAAAATTCTTTACTTCTTCAAAAACTTCATTACTTAAATTAGTCCTATAGTCATACATAGTCATAACTACACCTTCTATTTCTAAGTCCTTATTTAAAGATTTTTTAACAAGTTTAATTGTATTAATAAGTTGTCCAACACCCTCTAAAGCATAAAACTCACATTGAATTGGTATTAATACAGATTCAACCGAAGTAAGTGCGTTAATTGTAAGTACTCCTAGAGATGGTGGACAATCTATAAATATAAAATCATAATCATCTTCTACTTCTTTAATTTTATTAGCTAAAATTACTTCTCTATTTTCTTTTCCTATAACTTCTACTTCCGCACCTGCTAATTCCATTGTTGAAGGAGCTATATCTAAATTCTGTACTAGTTCACTTTTTAAAATTACTTCTTTTAAAGAAGCATCTGATGTTATAACATCGTACATTGACATTTCTAAGTTTCTTTTATCTAAACCTAACCCACTAGTTGTATTCCCTTGAGGATCTATATCTATAGTTAATACCCTATATCCTTCCATTGCTAAAAATGCACATAAATTAATGTTTGTTGTAGTCTTTCCAACCCCACCCTTTTGATTAAATATACAAACTTTCTTCATCTAAAAAGCTCTATTTTAGAGCTTCACCCCCCTTCACATAATAATATTATATATAGTTTTAAATAATATTAAAAGATTAACATAATAAAAAAGTAAATAAATATTATATTATTTTATAAAATTTACTAAATATAATAATTATGTAATATTTACTCTCTCATTAGATACTAATTTCATAATTATTATCCTTTATAAAATATTAAGACTATCAATAAATTAATAAATAAAAAAATGCTTCTATATAATTTTGCTTATTCTATAGCATCCATTCGCATCATAGCAAAATTAATAAAAGCACTTTATAACTAAGACAAGTAAATTATAAAACCTTATTTATATAGTAATATTTTTATAATTTTTCAAAGAGAAAAAAGGCACAAAGTGCCTTATTCTTACTTTTTAGGAATAGAAACAGTTATTTGTATAAATTCCTCTTCTTCTTTAAATTTATATTCAGCTGGTATATTAAATTTATCAAAAACTTGTCTAATTGTATTAACATATAGTTTTGCAGGAAAAACACTCTTAACTCTCTTTTTTTCCTTATTATTTAATTCTTCTCCAGCTAATTTTAATAACTCTTTATTTATTAATTCTTCTGTAGATTTAACATTAAGAGAATCCTTAACAACTTTTTCAACAATCTTAAGCTGTAGTTCTTCATTAGGTAATGATAATAAAGCTCTTGCATGTCTTTCTGTTAACTTATTATCTAAGCAAACTTCTCTTATCTTTGAACTAAGCTTTAGTAATCTAAGCTTATTAGCTATAGTAGATTGCTTTTTCCCCATCCTTTTTGCAAGTTCATCTTGAGTAAATTTATGATCATTAATTAAATTATAATAAGCCTCAGCCTCTTCAATAAAATTTAAATCTTCCCTTTGCAAGTTTTCTAACAATGCAATTTCTGCAGATTCACTATCTGTTATTTCAATTACATTACATGGAACAGATTCAAGCGATGCCATCCTTGCAGCTCTCCAACGTCTTTCACCTGCAACTAATTCAAAATTTTCTCCTCTTTTTCTAACTGTAATAGGCTGAATAATTCCATGTTCCTTTATAGATTGAGATAATTCTTCTAAAGCCTCTTCATTAAAAAATCTTCTTGGCTGATAGGTATTTGGAAATATTCTATCTACACTTATATTAGTAATTTCTCTATTCATATGCACCCAACCATCCCTTATTAAAATAAATTACCATTAAACTCAATAATTTAAAAATTCTATTTTTCTTTATTATTTCCTTCTTTTATTTCCTAATTTTGTAATACAAATTCACTTATTATTTTTTATAAAAATACAAATGAATTCATATAATTAGGTATTATTTCTCATATCGACTAATTTTATTAACATATCTTGTAGAATACATTATTTAATAGGCTTCTTGTTTATTGTGCCAGCTTTTCTTGGATATGTTTTAGGACATTTATTAACCTTCTTAACCTCTACAATATTATGTTTTAAATCTGATTCTTCGATATTTACTTCTATTATATTTTCTAATTTTCCACCTAAAGTGCTAATAGCCTTTTGTCCTTCTCTAAGTTCTTCTTCTATAGCTGGTCCTTTAAGTGCAACGAAATGTCCATTTAACTTTACATAAGGTAGACAAAATTCTGATAAAACAGCCATATTAGCAACAGCTCTTGATGTTGCTACATCAAAATTCTCTCTTAATTCTGGGTTCCTTGCTCCATCTTCTGCTCTCGAATGAATTGTAATTACATTTTTTAATTCTAAGGCAGATACTACAGTATTTAAAAAGTTAATTCTTTTATTTAATGAATCTAATAATGTTACATTTATATCAGGATTCATTATAGCTATTGGTAGTCCAGGAAACCCTGCCCCTGTACCTACATCTATAATACTTTTTGCATTTTTAACTGAATTAGACTTAAAAGCCTTAATACAGTCAATAAAGTGTTTTTTAATTACCTCTTCATCTTCAGTTATTGCAGTAAGATTTATTTTTTCATTCCATTCCTGCAAAAGCTTCATATATGTTATAAACTGATTATACTGTTTTTCAGTTAAATCTAGTCCAACTTCTAATGATGCTTCCTTCATTAATTGAAAATATTCCATATTTCCTCCATAAAAGCTTATTTCTTATATTGATGTTCTAAATATATTAATAGTACAGATATATCTGCGGGAGAAACCCCTGATATTCTAGAAGCTTGCCCTATACTAATTGGCCTAATATTAGATAACTTTTGTATAGCTTCTGTTCTTAACCCCTTAACTTCCTTATAATCTATATTTTCAGGAAGTAATTTCTTTTCAAACTTTTTAAATTGCTTAACTTGATCTAATTGGCTACTTATATATCCCTCATACTTAGTGATTATATTGATTTGTTCACCAATATCCTCATTATAATCTGGTCTATCTGGATCCAATTCATATAAGTTAAAATAATCTAATTCAGGTCTCTTTATAAGTTCATAAAAACTGATAGGTTTCTTTAATTCAACTGACCCCTTAGAAATTAAGAAGTCATTAACTTCTTTTTTATTTGTTATTTGAAGTTCCTTTAATCTATTAACTTCATTTTCTACGTTATTTTTTCTAGTTATAAATTTTTGATATCTTTCCTCAGTTACAAGTCCAACTTTATAACCAGTTTCAGTTAATCTAAAATCCGCATTATCTTGTCTTAATAATAATCTATATTCTGCTCTTGCAGTCATCATTCTGTACGGTTCATTAGTACCTTTTGTAACTAAATCATCTATTAAAACACCTATATATCCATCTGATCTAGTTAAAATCATAGGCTCTCTTTCTTTTATCTTTAAAGCAGCATTAATACCTGCTACAAGACCTTGTCCTGCAGCCTCTTCGTATCCTGAGCTACCATTTAACTGTCCAGCTCCATATAGTCCTTCAAAATTTTTAAACTCTAATGTAGGCTTTAGTTGTGTTGGATCAATTGAATCATACTCAATAGCATATGCAGTTCTCATTATTTCTGCATTCTCTAGACCAGGTACAGTTCTTAACATTTGTAGTTGAACATCTTCTGGTAATGATGATGACATTCCTCCTACATACATTTCTTGAGTATCTTCACCTTCTGGTTCTACAAATAATTGATGTCTTTCTCTATCTGGGAATCTCATAACCTTATCTTCAATAGATGGACAATATCTAGGACCTACCCCCTCAATTAATCCATTATACATTGGAGATCTATCTATATTATCTCTAATTATGTTATGAGTTTCTTCACTAGTATAAGTTAGCCAACAAGAAACCTGATCCCTTGAAATATCACCACTCATAAAAGAAAATGGAACTATCTTTTCATCACCAGGTTGCTCTATCATCTTAGAGAAATCTACTGTTCTTTTATTTATTCTTGCTGGAGTACCAGTCTTAAATCTTCTTAGTTCTATTCCTAAATCTATTAAAGATTGAGATAGTTCATTTGCAGCTGATAATCCATTTGGACCACTGTTATATGTTACATCCCCTATGATAATTCTAGCTCTTAAATAAGTTCCTGTTGTTAATATAACAGCCTTACAATTAAAGTATCCCCCATTTTTAGTAAGAACACCTTTAACTTTTCCATCTTCTACATCTAACTCTACAACCTCTAATTGTCTTAAAGATAAGTTTTCTTGATTTTCTAATACACTCTTCATTCTGTATTGATATTTTTTCTTATCTGCTTGAGCCCTTAAGGAGTGAACTGCTGGGCCCTTTGATGTATTTAACATTCTAGATTGAATGAACGTATTATCTATATTAACCCCCATTTCTCCACCTAGAGCATCAATTTCTCTTACTAAATGTCCTTTTGCAGTTCCTCCTATATTAGGGTTACATGGCATCATAGCTACAGAATCAAGATTTGTAGTGCATATTAATGTCTTTAATCCCATTCTAGCTGATGCTAATGCAGCTTCACAACCGGCATGACCAGCACCAACAACTACTACATCATATTCTCCTGCTTTATATTTCATATTTATATTTCTCCTACTTTCCACAACAAAATTCTTTAAATATCTTATTAACTAAATCCTCTTCTAATTCCGATCCTGTAATTTCACCTAAAGCCTTTAATGCTGCTGTTACAAATATTGAAATTAAATCTAAGTATTCATTATTATTTAATCTTATAAGGGCTTCATTACAGTTTTCTCCTGCTCTTATTAAAGCCTGCTTATGTCTTGAATTAGATATGATTAAGCTCTCGCTATCTATTCTACCACTAAAGAACATCTTCTTAATCTCATTTTTCAAACCATCTATACCAATATCTTCTTTAGCTGAAATTTTTATTATATTTTCAAAATTTTTTAATAATGAATTATCTATTTTATTTTCTAAATCTATTTTATTTAATAAAACTATAGATTTTTTATTTTTTATAGCCTCAATTATTTCAATATCTTCTTTATCAAGTTTCCTTGAGGAATCTAAAACTAATAAGACTAAATCTGCCTCATTAATCTTTTCTTTAGATTTCTCAACACCAATTTTTTCAACTAAATCCTCAGTTTCTCTAATCCCTGCAGTATCTATAATCTTAACAGGAATTCCATCTAAGTTAATGTATTCCTCTATAACATCCCTTGTAGTACCTGCTATATCTGTTACTATCGCTCTCTTTTCTTTAAGTAACACATTTAATAAAGATGATTTTCCTACATTTGGCTTACCTACTATAGCTAAGCTTAGTCCATCTCTAATTATCTTTCCTTCATCCGCACTCTTAAGTAGTTTTTCGATATCCTCATGAGCCTTTTCTAAGCTTTCTTTAACTCTAATTGGAATTGTTGGGTCTATTTCTTCATCATCTTCAGTAAAGTCTACAGCATATTCTATTAATGCTAATACATTTAATAAATACTCATTAAGCTTATTAATTCTTTGTGATAAGGATCCATTACTTTGCATTAAAGCAGATTTCATGGCAAGTTCAGTTTTAGCAGTTATTAAATCCATAACCGCCTCTGCCTGAGATAAATCAATTCTTCCGTTCAAAAATGCTCTCTTAGTAAACTCACCAGGCTCTGCTAGTCTTGCACCAGCTTTTATGGTAGTTTCTAATACCTTATTAGTAGATGTTACTCCACCATGACAATTTATTTCAACAGTATCCTCAGCTGTAAAGCTTCTTGGCCCCTTCATGTAGCTAATAATTACTTCATCTATTAACTCATTAGTATTTATGTCAACTATGTGCCCATATCTCATAGTGTAAGTTTTCATTTCTTTTATATCTTTACCATTCTTAGGTCTGAATATCTTAGAGACTATATCTAAAGCCTTATCTCCAGATACTCTGATAATTGCAATTCCACCTTCACCAATAGCTGTTGATATAGCACAGATTGTATCAAATTCTTTCAACTTCTATCCTCCTTGTCTTGACTCAAATAAGTCTGTATTTATAGTATATCCTTTTTTAACTAATATTCATTTTACAAAACTATTTATAGTAAGTCAAAATAAATAAATAAGTGATAAATATCAAAAAATAAAAGGCAAGAAAGCCTTACGGCCTCCCCACCTTTATTTTTTAATATCTACTACTATTCTTCTATGAGGTTCTTCTCCCTCACTAAAAGTATAAACATATTCATTATCTTGTAAAGCAGAGTGTATTATCCTTCTTTCATAAGGATTCATTGATTCTAGTTTATAAGGTCTTCTTGTTTTTCTAACTTTATATGCAGTTTTTTCAGCTACTCTTACTAAAGTTTCTTCTCTTTTTTTTCTATAATTTTCTATATCTAGAACTACCTTTTTATAAGGAACATCATGATCCTTATTAACAACTAAAGAAGCCAGGTATTGTAAAGAATCTAGGGTCTCACCCCTATATCCTATTATAATTCCCATCTTAGGACCAGTTAAATCAATATTAACTATGTCATTTTCTTCTTTAATTCTAATTTCTGCTTGTACTTTCATATTATTAAGAATATTTCTTAAAAATAATCTTGCCTCTTCTATATAATCCCTTTTTACTTTAACTAATATCTTAGCAGGTTTCGTACCTATAAAATTTAAAAAGCCCTTAGAACCTTCATCTAAAACTTCATATTCAACTCTATCCTCTGTAAGCTTTAATTGCTTTAACGCATTGTCCAATGCTTCACTTACAGTTTTACCTGTCATTTCTAATGTTTTCATACCCTATTCACCACCTAGTAATACTAAATATTTAATTTTTTTTCTTAGTCTTTGGTGTTGCTTTCTTGGCATTTACTACTGCTTTTAATTTTTCTTCTTCTTCCTTAGCTTGCTTCTTCTTCATAGCTGGAATGTAATTTAAGAAATAAGTTTGAACTAATTGAATAATTCCACCTATTATCCAGTAAATTACTAAGATAGATTTAAAGTTAATTGCCATTATCCCCATCATACCTGCCATCATTAAGTTCATTGATCCCATATTCATTTGTGGACCATTTTCATTCTTAGGCATAGATTTAGTTAACAATAAACTTGGTACATATGTGCTTAAGAATGCTAATACTGGTAATATAAAATATGGATCTTTTTCAAATACATCTGGTATCCATAAGAATGATGGATGAATTACAGACGACTTATCTATGTTTAAAAATACATAGTAAAGTGCAAAAAGTATTGGCAATGGTAATAATGATGGAAGACATCCCCCAAGCATGCTTACATTATTTTCTTTCATACATTTTGAATATTCAGCTTGCATCTTTTGAGGATCATTAGCATACTTCTTCTGAATTGCATTTAATTCTGGTTGAATTTCCTGCATTCTTGCATTAGATCTATTTGCTTTTATATTAAAAGGAAGAATTAATAATCTTATTATTAGCGTAAATAATGCAATTGTTAATATATATGATGCCCCACTTGGCTCCATATTAAATAGATTTAAGATTATATTATGCATACCTTCAAATATAACCGTCAAAAAGTTTGTTATAGGTTGTAAGAAACTCATCATATTTTGTGCGTAACCTCCTTATTTTAATGGATCATATCCGCCTTTCGCGAATGGATGACACCTTAAGATTCTCTTTATAGCTAAAAAACCACCCTTTATTGCGCCATATTTAGTTATAGCTTCTATGGCATATTCTGAACATGTAGGAACATAAATACATGTTGGTGGTCTCATTGGTGAAATATATTTTCTATATAAATGTATAGATTTCAACATTATTTTTTTCATTATCTATATAAGCCTGCCCTTGAAAAAAGTTTTTTCATAGCTTCTTCTACTTCAAAGTAGCTCTTTCCTTCAATGGCACTTCTAGCTACAAAAACAAAATCATAGCCTGATTTAAGATCTTTTTCATTCAACCTATAGCTTTCAGTTATCAATCGTTTACTCCTACTACGGACAACGCTATTTCCAACCTTTTTACTAACTGAAATTCCTACTTTATTATAAGTATGACCATCTTTAGTCTTATTTCTTCTATTATTATATATATATAAAACTAAAAGATTGTTAGCTAAAGATCTTCCCCTTCTATAAACTAATTTAAATTCATTGTTTTTTCTTAACCTGTACATCATTAGAAACTTTATACTCCTTTTTTCCTGCTATTGCAGAAAAAAGGCCACTATTTGCGGCCCTTATGCTGTTAATCTTTTTCTACCTTTTTGTCTTCTTCTCTTAAGAACAGTTCTTCCTGATGAAGTTTTCATTCTCTTTCTGAATCCATGTTCCTTTTTTCTTTGTCTCTTTTTTGGTTGGTATGTCATGAACATTTCACTACACCCCCTTTAAATTGTAATTTCTATAGTAAAAACTATAATCCCATTTTTAAATTTACCTTATTATTATATATATATCAGGTTTTTATGTCAATACACTATAATTTTCAAATTCTGTTGATAAATATAAGCAATATTATCACAGAATTTGTGGATAACTTCTTGAATACTCTATTTAACTTATGTTATTATTAGTAATGAATGTGAATAATTTATTTTTAAAGTGAACTTATCCACAGTTGTGGATTAAATTGTGAATAACTTGTTCGCTTTTTCTTTATTTCTTATCTATTATACTCTATTTTTAACTAAATTAATGCTTTTATACTATGTTAATAATGTGTAAAAATGTACATAATGATATTGTGGATAATTTTTTATAAATTATTTTATCAACATAATTATTAACATGTGAATATTTATATTATATTTATTAACATGCATTTTCATCTGTTAATAAATGTGTTGATATATTGTTATTAAACTAATATATCTTAAACTAAATTTTTTTTATGGAGGATATACAATGAATAATGATCTTAAATCATTATGGGAAAAAACATTAAATATTATAAAAGGTGAAATGAGTGAAGTTAGCTTTAATACATGGATTAAAAGCTGCGAACCTATTTCTATATCTTCCAATACTATAAAAATCAGCGTTCCAAATTCCTTTACTCAAGACATCTTGGAAAAAAGGTATAAGGACTTAGTTGTAAACTCCATAGAGGCTGCTTGCTCAAAACTTTACGGGGTAGATTTTATAGTTGCATCCGATATTCAAGAAGTTGACGAAAAGGAAGAGAAGAATACAAAGCTTGATGATAAATCATCTGTTACTGTAAATGATGAAATGTCTAGTACATTAAATCCTAAATACACCTTTGACTCTTTTGTCATTGGTAATAGTAATAGATTTGCTCATGCTGCATCTTTAGCTGTTGCAGAGGCTCCTGCTAAGGCTTATAACCCTCTTTTTATTTATGGAGGAGTTGGACTTGGAAAAACACACTTAATGCATGCTATTGGTCATTATGCTCTTCAAAATAACTCTAATGCAAAAGTAGTGTATGTTTCTTCGGAGAAGTTTACTAATGAGCTTATTAATGCTATTAAAGATGATAAAAATGAAGAGTTTAGAAATAAATATAGAAATGTAGATATTTTACTAATAGATGATATTCAGTTTATAGCAGGAAAGGAACGAACTCAAGAGGAGTTTTTCCATACATTTAATGAATTACATGATGCAAATAAGCAAATAATCTTATCATCAGATAGACCACCTAAAGAAATTCCTACATTGGAAGATAGACTACGTTCAAGATTTGAATGGGGGTTAATTGCTGATATTCAACCACCAGATTTTGAAACTAGAATGGCTATTCTTAAAAAGAAAGCAGATGTAGAAAAATTAAATGTAGCAAATGAAGTAATGGTATATATTGCAACAAAAATTAAGTCTAACATTAGAGAGCTGGAAGGTGCTTTAATTAGAATCGTAGCCTATTCGTCATTAACTAATAGGCCAATAACTGTGGAACTAGCTAGTGAAGCTCTTAAGGATATAATCTCAAACAAGCAAAATAAAAATGTAACTATAGATGTTATACAAGATGTTGTTGCTGCTTATTTCAATCTTAGAGTAGAAGATTTAAAATCTCAAAGGAGAACCAGAAATGTAGCTTATCCTAGACAAATAGCGATGTATCTAAGTAGGAAGCTTACAGATATGTCATTGCCAAAAATCGGTGAAGAATTTGGAGGAAGGGATCATTCTACTGTTATACATGCTTATGAAAAAATATCTGATACTTTAAATACAGATGAAAGTCTACAACATACAGTAAATGATATAACAAAGAAACTAACTCAAAATTAATCAACAAATGTACATAAGTATATTGAATTATTTGTGGATAATTACTAAAAACAATATTACTTGTTAATACTGTGGATAAGATATGTAATTTTTGCTTCACTTATCCACAATATTTTTTTATAAATAATCTAGTATTTTCAAGGGCTATAACCACTTATCAACATATCAACAGCCCCTATTACTACTATTATTAAATTTTATCTATATATTAATCTATATATCTATGATATTACAGTGGATATTATATGTTTATAAATTAAGGAGGTTTTTTATATGAAGTTTATATGTGAAAAACAAAAACTACAAGAAGGTATATCTATATCTAGTAAGGCTATAACAGGAAAAACAACAATGCCTATACTAGAAGGAATATATATAACAGCAAAAAAAGATGGATTGACTATAATAGGATCAGATATGGATGTTTCCATTGAAACTAAGGTTGAAGCTAATGTTCAAGAAGAAGGTATGATTGTAATAGACTCTAGAATATTTGGAGAAATAATAAGAAAACTTCCTAATTCAGAAGTTACTATTGAAACTTTAGAAAATGATATTATGCAAATATCTTGTGAAAAATCAATATTTAACCTAGTTTATATGAATGGTGAGGATTACCCAGAACTACCTAAAATAAATGAAAATCTATCAGTTGAAGTTCCTCAAAATATATTAAAAAGTATGATAAGAGGAACATCATTTGCAATAGCTCAAGATGAGACTAGGCCAATATTACAGGGAATATTATTTGAAGTTAAAGATAAAAATCTAAATTTAGTTGCATTAGATGGTTATAGACTAGCAATAAGAAATGCATTTTTAGATAATGACAATGATATAGAAGTTGTTATTCCTGGAAAAACTCTAAATGAGGTATCAAGGATATTAGAAGATATCTCAGAAATAGTAAAAATAACATTTACTAATAATCATATATTATTTAACCTAAATAATACTAAAATTATATCTAGATTATTAGATGGTAAGTTTGTAAACTATGTTTCTTTACTACCTCAGGAACATAAGATATCTATTGATGTAAGAAAACAAGAATTACAAAACTGTATTGAAAGAGCATCTCTAATGGCTAAGGATAGCAATAGTAATTTAATTAAATTAGATGTTCAAGAAGACACTATGATAATAACTTCTAATTCTCAATTGGGAAAGGTTAGAGAAGAAGTTAGCATAAATCTGCAAGGAGAATCAATTCAAATTGCATTCAATTCCAGATATTTACTAGATGTATTAAAGAACATTGAAGATGATGAAGTAGTTTTAGAAATGACTTCAAGTGTTAGTCCATGTGTAATTAAATGCAAGAATGAAGACAATTCTAAGTATTTAGTATTACCAGTTAGGTTATTAAGATAGAAAGGAATGTGCATAAAATTTGTATTTATATGCATCGGAGTGGAAAATGAATGAGATTAAAATAGTTACAGAATTCATTAAATTAGATTCTTTTTTAAAATGGTGTGGGGCAGCTTCATTAGGATCAGAAGCTAAAATGTATATTTTAGATGAGATGGTTAAGGTAAATGGCGAAATTTGTACTCAAAGAGGGAAAAAAATTAGGCAAGGTGATGTAGTAGAGTTCAATGGAGAAGAATATAGAGTAGTTTAATTGCCATTAACCTGATAATTACTTTTATTCCTCTAATATGTTATAATTAAAATAGGTGTCAGGTATGTATATTAAGAAAATACAAATATTGAATTATAGGAATTACAAATCTTTAAATATAACACTGGGGAAGAATGTAAATGTATTTATGGGGGATAACGCTCAAGGAAAGACTAATATTCTTGAAGCTATTTATTATTGTGCATTTGCGAGATCCCATAGGACTTCTAAGGATAGGGAATTAATTAATTGGAATGCCGAAGGTGCTTACGTAAGTGTGTTAGTAGGTAGAGATAGACTCGATAAAACAATTGATATAAATATACTTAAGGATGGCAAAAAGGCAATTAGAATAAATAAAATTAAGGCTGCTAAAATTGGGGAGTTATTCGGAAACTTCAACGTTGTTATGTTTTCACCAGAGGATTTAAGAATAATTAAGGATTCACCTGGTGTTAGAAGGAAATTTATTGATATGGAACTATGTCAATTAGATTCTAAATATTATTATAACTTAGTCCAATATAACAAAGTATTGAATGAGCGTAATATTCTTTTGAAAAAAAGAAATGCAGATAAAGATATTTTAGATATATATGATATTCAACTAGCAAGTTTTGGTCACCACATAATAACAGAAAGAATAAAATATATTAATAAGTTAAATTTTTATGGAAAGAATATACATAAGGATATATCTTCTGGTAAAGAAGATATAGAGTTTAAGTATATAAGCACAGTAAAAGACTTAGAAAATATAGAAGATAACTTTTATGAGTTATTAAAGAAAAATAGAAATAAAGATATTGAAAAAGGTTCAACTAGCATTGGACCCCATAGAGATGATTTTACTGTGCTTATTAATGATATAGATACAAAAAGTTTCGGATCACAAGGTCAGCAAAGGAGTGCTGTTCTAACAATGAAGTTTTCCTCTTTAAAAATCATAAAGGAGTTAACATCAGAGTATCCGGTATTATTGCTAGATGATGTTTTATCAGAATTGGATTTCAGTAGAAAAAGATATATTTTAAGTACTATTGGTGAGATTCAAACAATAATAACATGTACGGGAATAGAAGATCTTACAAATTATTTAGATGATAGTTCCAAGGTCTTTAAGGTTAAGGATGGTGAAATCCTAAATTAAGGGAGGAATTCTTATGTTTTTACATTTAGGAGAAAATGTTGTTGTTCCAATTAAAGATGTAATTGGAATTTTTGATTTACAAACTACTATGTATAGTTCAGATACAAGTTCTTTTTTAAGAATGGCAGAGGAAGATGGGTTTGTAGAAAGGATTTCAAAAGAGAAACCTAAATCTTTTGTTATAGCTGAAGTAAATAAGATGAGTAAAATTTATTTATCACCAATATCATCTTCAACTTTAACAAAGAGAACAAATATAGATTATAATCCATAATTCCAATTTTAAATCTTCAACAGGTTAAAATAAAATTTCGTAAAGGAGGAGATTATGTTGGAAAATAATAAGCAAAGTTATGATGAAAGTCAAATTCAGGTACTTGAGGGCTTAGAAGCAGTTAGAAAGAGACCAGGGATGTATATAGGAACTACTAGTTCTAGAGGATTGCATCACCTTGTTTATGAAATAGTTGATAATAGTATAGATGAGGCCTTAGCTGGATATTGTAATGAAATATTAGTTTCAATAAATGAGGATAACTCGATAACTGTAATAGATAATGGTAGAGGTATGCCTACAGGAATACATCCAAAGATGGGTAAATCTGCCGTTGAAGTTATTATGACAGTACTTCATGCTGGAGGTAAATTCGGAGGAGGAGGATACAAGGTATCTGGTGGATTACATGGTGTTGGTGCATCAGTTGTTAATGCCCTATCTGAATGGTGTGAAGTTACTGTATCAAGAGATGGAGAAGTATGGAAACAGAAATATAACAGGGGAGTTGCATTAGCAGATTTAGCTAAGATTGGAGAAACTACAGAACATGGAACAAAAGTTTCTTTTAAACCAGATGATGAGATTTTTGAAGAAACTGAATATGATTTTGAAATTTTAGCGAATAGATTAAGAGAATTAGCATTTTTAAATAAGGGAATTAGAATAATTCTGACAGATAAAAGGGAAGAGGATAAGCAAGAAATCTACCACTATGAAGGTGGAATAAAGGAATTCGTTGCTTACTTAAATAGAAATAAGGAGGTATTGCATCCGGAACCTATTTATGTAGAGGGGGAAAAGGATGGAATAATTGCAGAAGTATCACTTCAGTATAATGATGGATATAACGAGAATCTATATTCTTTTGCAAATAATATAGATACTATAGAGGGTGGAACACACTTATCTGGATTTAAGACTGCATTGACAAGAGTTATAAATGATTATGGTAAAAGATTTAATCATATAAAAGAAAATGATAAGAATTTATCTGGAGATGATATTAGAGAAGGATTAACAGCTGTAGTTTCTGTTAAAGTATCTGAACCACAATTTGAAGGTCAGACTAAGACTAAGCTTGGAAATTCAGAGGTTAGAAGTGTAGTTGATTCAATAGTTGGTGAAGGAGTATCTATATTCCTCGAGGAAAATCCGAATGTAGGAAAAATAATTATAGAAAAGGCATTAATGGCAGCAAGAGCTAGAGATGCAGCTAGAAAGGCTAGGGAATTAACTAGAAAATCGGTTTTAGAAAGATCATCATTACCAGGAAAGTTAGCAGACTGCTCATCTAAAGATCCATTAGAGTGTGAAATCTATATAGTTGAGGGAGATTCTGCGGGTGGATCAGCTAAACAGGGAAGAAATAGAAGATTCCAAGCTATACTACCATTGAGGGGTAAGATACTAAACGTAGAGAAGCAAAGATTAGATAGAATTTTAACTGCTGATTCAATAAAGTCTATGGTAACAGCATTTGGAGCTGGAATAGGTGAAGATTTTGATGAAAGTAAGTTAAGATATAATAGAATTATAATAATGACAGATGCCGATGTAGATGGTGCTCATATCAGAACGCTATTATTAACATTCTTCTTTAGATATATGAGGGGACTATTAGATGGTGGTCATGTTTATATAGCTCAACCACCATTATATCAAGTTAAGAAGAATAAAAAGGAATACTATGCATATTCAGATCCAGAGCTTGAATCAATACTTAAAGAAATTGGTGGTAAAGATAACTCAACTAATATTCAAAGGTATAAAGGTCTAGGTGAAATGAATGCATCTCAATTATGGGATACAACAATGGATCCTGAAAAAAGAATATTATTAAAAGCAACTATAGAAGATGCTATAGCAGCTGATGAAATATTCACTATATTAATGGGTGATAAGGTTGAACCTAGAAGAGAGTTTATACACAAAAATGCTAAGAAGGTAAGTAACTTAGATATTTAGTACTAAAGCGAGGTGAGGTACATGAGCTTAAATGAAGGAAAAGTTATATCGGTAGATATAAATAAAGAAATGAAGAGGTGCTACATTGATTATGCCATGAGTGTTATAGTTGGTCGTGCGCTTCCAGATGTTAGGGATGGGCTAAAGCCAGTACATAGAAGAATATTATATTCTATGAATGAACTTGGATTAGCACCAGAAAAAGGATACAGAAAATGTGCAAGAATAGTTGGGGAAGTTTTAGGTAAATATCATCCACATGGTGATACCTCTGTTTATGATGCACTTGTAAGAATGGCACAAGATTTCTCAATGAGATACATGCTTGTAGATGGTCATGGTAACTTTGGTTCTGTAGATGGAGATAGCGCAGCTGCTATGAGATATACAGAAGCAAAAATGAATAAAATTGCTGTTGAAATGTTAAGAGATATAACTAAAGATACAGTAGATTTTATTCCTAACTTTGATGGTGAAGAAAAAGAACCTGTAGTTCTACCATCAAGATATCCTAATCTTTTAGTGAATGGTTCATCAGGTATAGCAGTTGGTATGGCAACTAATATTCCTCCACACAATTTAGGAGAGATAATAGATGGAACTATAATGCTTATAGATAATCCAGAATCAACTGTTTTAGAATTAATGACTTTAATTAAGGGACCAGATTTTCCAACAGGGGCTACTATTATGGGTAAGGCGGGAATAAGAGCTGCCTATGAAACAGGTAAGGGAAGAATAATAGTTAGAGCAAAAGCGGAAATTGAAGAAGAAAACAATAGGCATAGAATAATTGTTACTGAGATACCATATCAAGTAAATAAAGCTAAGCTTATTGAAAATATAGCAGATTTAGTTAAGGATAAAAGAATAGTTGGAATATCTGATTTAAGAGATGAATCAGATAGAGAAGGTATGAGAATAGTTATAGAACTAAAGAAGGATGCAAATCCAAATGTAGTTTTAAATCTATTATATAAGCATACAAAAATGCAGGATACTTTTGGAGTAATAATGTTAGCTCTAGTAAATAATGAACCTAAAATTTTAAACATAAAGCAAGTTTTAAGTTATTATATAGAGTTCCAAAAGGAAGTAGTAACTAGAAGAACAGTATTTGAATTAAATAAGGCAGAAGCAAGAGCGCATATTCTTGAAGGATTGAGAATTGCTCTTGATAATATTGATGAAGTTATAAGTATTATTAGATCATCAAAGACTAGTGAAATAGCTAGAAATACACTGATGGATAGATTTGGATTGAGTGATAAGCAGTCACAAGCAATCTTAGAAATGAGACTAAGAAGACTTACAGGCTTGGAAAGAGATAAGATTGAAGAAGAGTATGCTGAAATTATGAAACAAATAGAATACTTAAAGTCAATATTAGCAAGTGAAGAAAAGTTATTATCTGTAATTAAAGAAGAACTTATTGAAATTAAGAAAAAGTATAATGACGATAGAAGAACTTCTATAGAAAAAGTTATGAATGAAATTGATATAGAGGACCTTATTCAAGAAGAAGATGTAGTAGTTACATTAACTCATTCAGGATATATAAAAAGAATATCAGCGGATACTTATTCAGCTCAAAGAAGAGGGGGAAGAGGAATACAGGCAATGTCTACTAAGGAAGATGACTTTGTAGAACATGTAAATATTACTTCAACTCATTCAGATGTATTATTCTTCACAAATAAGGGAAGAGTTTATAAATTAAGGGCATATGAAATACCTGATGCTGGAAGAACTGCAAAGGGAACTAATATTATTAATCTTATTGCTATAGAACAAGATGAGAGAATAGAAACTGTTCTTACTATAAGGGATGATGTTAGTGAAGGATTCTTATTTATGGCAACAAAACAAGGGTTAGTTAAGAAAACACCTTTATCTGAATTTAAAAACCTTAGAAAGAATGGATTAATAGCTATTAACTTAAGAGATGGAGATGAACTTCTTAAAGTTAAGGTTACACGTGGAGATGCTGATATAATTTTAGTAACTCAAGGTGGTAATGCTATTAGATTTAATGAGATAGATGTAAGACCTATGGGAAGAACTGCATCAGGAGTTAGGTCGATAAATTTAAGAGATGATGATATTGCAGTTTGTATGGATATAGCTGTAGAAGATGAAGATTTATTAGTTATAAGTGAAAATGGATTTGGTAAGAGAACTCCAATTACTGAGTATAAGGTTCAAAGAAGAGGTGGAACCGGATTAATTACTTATAAACTATCAGAAAAGACAGGAAAAGTTGTGGGTGCTACTGTATGTAAGTTAGAAGATGAGCTTATGTTAATAAATACAAGTGGCGTTGCAATAAGAATTAATGTTTCTGATATATCTGTTACAAGTAGATCAGCAATGGGAGTAACACTTATGAGAACATCAGAAGAAGAAAGGATTGCTGCAATTGCAAAAATATCAGGTGGAAATGATGAAAAGGAAGAACAACTATCACTAGAGGAAAATAATTAATTAATGAATTCAGAAGGTTTAGATACTGAAATAGAAAATGAAATATCAATAGTAGATGATAGTGGAATAATAGAAGATTAAATCCATTAATATAATAAAGATCGTAATTAATTTCTATGTATTTAATATAGATTAATTACGATTTTTTAATATTTTTCTATAAAATATTAAAAAAATAAACGTAATCTTATCCTGGTGTATCATTATTAGAAAATGAAAGATATTTTAAGAAAAAGGATAGTATTATAAAAATAAATTAATTATATAATTAAATATAAATAAGACGATAATGATTTTAAGTGGTAAGATAAATCTCGTCGCTGAGAGATGCGGCAACAAATTTGAAAATAACTTAAAAAAAGTTATTGACAAATAAAAAAACAAATGATAATATAATGAAGTCGCTTGAGGGCGACGAAGAAAAATGGTCTTTGAAAATTGAACAGAATATAAGTTAAGTATAAAATAAACCAGCAATTCTTTTAAGTCTTAA
>NZ_JBNOOE010000027.1:0-27644 GCF_050585265.1 Clostridium nigeriense
TTTTAATCTTAAATTTTATCCACAACTAATAATAGAAAAACCCTCTGTTTTTAAACAGGGGGTTTTTCAACAAACTGTAAAATAGATGTTACACAAATTGTGTAACATCTATTTTTCTATCTTAAAAATATATTTTTTATTGCACCTGTTGGACACTTTTTAGTACAAATTTGACAATTTACACATTTATCATAATCTACCTTAGCCAAATTATTAACTACATGGACAGCATCCTTAGGACAGTTTCTTTCACATAATTTACATCCTATACAAGCTGATGAACAATTTTCTTTAACCTGTCTTCCTATTTCAATATTATTACACTCTACTCTTATCTTCTTTGAAACAGGGACAGATTCAATAAGTCCCTTTGGACAAATGTTTATACAAGCTCCACAGTTTGTACATTTATCTATATTAACTTTAGCAATTCCATTAACGATATCTAATGCACCAAATTCACACACATTAACACAACTACCAAGACCTAAGCAACCATATGAACATGCTTTAAAACCTCCATCTATCATAAGAGAAGCTGTAAGGCAATCACTCACGCCTTCTAAATCATATCTTGCTTTTGCTGATTTGCAATTTCCATTACACTTTACAAAAGCAGTCATCTTTTCAGTAGAATCTACTTTTATTCCTAAAACTTCACCGATATCTTCTGCTGTTTTTGCTCCTCCTACAGAACACAAGTTAGGCTTTACACCTTCCATTACTACAGCTTCTGCATAGGCATCACACCCAGCAAAACCACAACCTCCACAGTTTGCTCCTGGAAGACACTCTCTTAATTTTGGTATTTTAGGATCTACTTTTACTTCAAAAGCTTTTGATGCAAAACCTAATAGTATTCCAAACACTAATCCTAAAATTCCTAAGCTTAAAGTTGCATATAAAATACTCATACTAAACCTCCCCTAGTGAATTAATCCTTGGAATCCTAAAAAGGCAATTGACATTAAAGCTGCTGTAAATAATGTAATTGGTAACCCTCTTAGAACAACTGGTATATTTTCATTATTATCTACTCTCTCTCTAATAAAGGATAAAAGTACTATAGATAACATGTAACCCGATGCAGCACCTAATCCATTTACTACTGATTCTATAAAATTATATCCTTCTTGAATATTTAATGTAGCCATACCCAAAACAGCACAGTTTGTAGTAATAAGTGGTAAATATATACCTAGAGCCTTATGAAGTGCTGGAGATAATTTTTTCATAGCCATTTCTACAAATTGAACCAAAGCTGCTATAACTAATACATTAGCTATTGTATTTAAATATTCAATTTCAAATCTAACTAATATTTGTGTATATACAAGCCATGACATTATTGAAGCTAATGTCATAACAAAGGTAACAGCTAATCCCATACCTACTGCTGCATCTTTTTTCTTAGAAACTCCAAGGAATGAACATATCCCTAGGAATTTTGAAAGTACAAAGTTATTTACTAGCATTGATGCTATAAAAATCATAAATAATTCCATCAGTTCCACCCCTCTTAGTTTTTATTATTATCTTTAATTTCTATTCCTGAAGTACTAGTACAAGATCCAGCCCCACATCCAGAACAACTTCCACAGTTGTGTTCTAAAGATTTAACCTTTTCACCAGTTTTTTCTGCTTTTTTCATATTATAAGCATTTAAAACTGCCATAAGCCCACCTAAAGTAAAAAAGGCACCTGGTGCTAATATCATAATAGAAGCAGGTTTAATAGTTTCTGGAATAATTTGAATTCCTAAAATTTGTCCTGCACCTAATATTTCCCTAAATGTTCCAATTAGGAATAGCGCTATAGTAAATCCAAGACCCATTCCAATGGCATCAAAAATTGATGGCAATATTGGATTTTTTGAAGCATACGCTTCAGCTCTACCCAATATTATACAGTTAACAACTATTAATGGTATAAATATTCCAAGTGAAGCATAAAGGCTTGGAACATATCCTTGAATTAACATATCAACTATAGTAACGAAAGAAGCAATAACTACTATATATGCAGGTATTCTTATCTTATCTGGAACTAATTTTCTTATTGCTGAAATCATCATATTAGAAAATATTAATACAACAGTTGAAGCTAACCCCATTCCTAAAGCATTTTTTGCATTAGTTGTAACTGCTAGAGTAGGACACATAGCTAACACTTGTACAAAAATTGGATTTTCAGTAATTATCCCATTTTTCAATCTTTCAATTAACTTATTCATTGCTTTCCTCCTAATTTAATATTAATTTTCACTAGCTCCTGTATTTGCATCAGTATCTTCCTTTGACTCTACTACTTCTCCCTTTATCTTTTCTAAATAGAAAGTAATAGCTTCATTAACTGCATTTACAGCTGCTTTACTTGAAGTTGTAGCTCCTGATATAGCTTCTACTTCAGTATCTTTATTAGGAGTTACCTTAACAACTTCTAAATAACCTGTTGCTGGCTTGTCTTCAAATCTTGAAATAAATTTATCCTCTGATATCTTAGCTCCAAGACCTGGTGTTTCACTATGAGATAAGACTTTAACTCCTGAAACAGTATCATCCTTTGAAATAGCAACAACAAAATCTACAGCTCCATGGAAGCCTTTGCTAGTTACTTTTAAAACATATCCTATAACATCACTACCACTTACTGCTTCATATATTTCCTTTACATTGCCTTCTGCATCTAATTCAATGTCCATATCTTGAATTTTTTCTGCTTCTGGCATTATATAACTTAAATCTTCTTTACTTATTTTAGAATTTTCTATAATTGCTTCTTTAGTCAAATCATTTGCAAAACCTAGCAATAGTCCTGCTATCATAGTTATTATTAGAAGGATTCCTCCTAGCTTAAAATTTTCTTTCATCTTTCTTAAGCCTCCTTCTTAACCTTATATTTTTTTGTTGTAAGATAATCTATAAGAGGAGCAAATAAATTCATAATTATTATTGCATAATATGGACCTTCTGGATTAAATCCTTTAACAGCAATAATAGATGCACAAACCCCTGCCATTACTCCAAATATGTATTGCCCTACTTTTGTCATTGGTGTTGTGCCATAGTCAGTAGTCATAAATATTGCTGCTACGAAAAAGGCTCCTGGCAATAATAAGTCTTTTTCAAATATATTATACATAACCATTGCTGATAAAATAAAAGCAATAGGTCCTCTTAAACTAATTCTTCCTCTAAGTGCTAAATAAAGTCCACCTAAACATAACGCTAAAATAGATACTTCTCCAATACTCCCTGATGGTTGACCTATAATCTTATCTATTAACGGTACTACAACATCTGCTGCTTCTGATGCTGAAGAAGTTGCATCTGTTACCGGTTTAGCCATAACTCCAGCCCATGATGCTATTAAAAAGGCCTTAGTAGCTGCTGCAGGATTCATAAAATTTTGTCCAAATCCTCCAAAGAACTGCTTTACAACTACAGTAGCAAAAACAGAACCTATAATTGGTATCCATAACGGAACATACGTTGGCATAATTAAAGCTAATATTATACCTAATACTATTGGACTTAAATCAGTTAAAAATGTTGTCTTCTTCACAAATTTATTCCATAATCCTTCAGCTATAATACTAGTTAATACTGTAGTAATAATTATTTTAACAGCATCTATCTTATAAAAATAAATACCTGCAATTATTGCTGGAATTAATGCTATTATAAAGTCTATCATTATCTTATTAATCCCAAGACCTTTTTTTATATAAGGTGCTGGTGATATTTTAAGATTTTTATTTTCCACACTTTTCACTCCTATTCAATTTTATAATAATTAATTAAATGATTTTGCAGTTTTTATAGTTTGTGCAATTTCCAGATTAGAAGGGCATATGAAACTACATAAACCACAATCTATACATTTTTCCCCACCAAACTTTATAAACTCTTCTTTTTCATTTCTCTTATAAAGATTCATTAACTTAATTGGATTTAATCCTTCAGGACACACTCTTAAACATTTTGCACAGTTAATACAGCTGAAATTTTCTTTAGATGGTAAGTCTTTTTCACTTAAGAATAATAAACCCTTAGATTCAATACTAACAATAGAATTTAAATCATATATAGGCGTACCATTTAAGCTTCCACCGTTTATTACCTTAATAAGTTCTTCCTCTTTACCATTTAAAGTTTCAAAAATCTCTTTATAGGTGTTGCTCTTATTTATAATAAGTACTTTATTTCCTTTAACTGCACTTCCATACACTGTAACAAAACCTTCTACTGATTTCCCTAATAAAGACTGTCCAAGCCTAATTATATCTAAAATATCATACACTATAACATCTTTACTATTTCCATAAGCTTTTGAAATTATCTTATCCTCATATAAATCAGTTATAGTTGGCACCTTAATAACTTGTCCAAATTCATTTAGATAATTAATCAAAGTTTTGTCTTTCTTGTTAATTACAAACTTTACTTCATTTAATGACTTAATTTTTTCTAATCCCTTCTTAAGTTCTTCTTTTCTTTCATTTACTATAATTCCATATCCATTTAAATTAGGTTGAAAACTAAATGCCTTTATTACAACCTTTTTACCTTTATTATTTTCATAAGGTATACTTAAACTTTTATCAATTTCATTATCATCTAATTCTTCTGAATTAATTTTTTTTGATAAAACATCTGATAAATTAGTATCCTTTAATGCAAACATTTCATTACAAACACTTACATTATTAAAAAGATTACTTAACACTATAAAAACCTCCACTTATAAAGTATTTGCCATTATTTATACTTATAATAGTATAATAGACGAACATTTTTATATTATCATATTTGTCGTTACCTAACAACTTCTCTAATTTATTTACCGATAATTTTCTTGTAAAATTTAAATTTAATTATATTTTTGTTAAAATATTTTCACATTTTATTATTTTCTAATATATTAAAATAGTAAGCCTATATTAAAGCTTACTATTTAAATAATCATTATATTCTCTTAAAACTCTTAAATTATCTAATTCACTATCTTTTTTCATATATTCTAAAAATAACTCATTTAATTCAATACTCTTTATTAAATCTTTCATAGCACCTTTTAAGTTATTTATATTTACATAAAAACAGCATCTATTGTAATATAAAAAACTTGCTTCTGGGTTATTTTCAATTCCCTCAGATATAACTTGTATAGCAGTATTAAAATCTTTCTTTTCTCTATAAATAACCGCTAAGTTTAAATAACTATATGGATAATTTGAATTTTCTTTTATAGATTTAATATAATATTCCTTTGACTCCTCTTCTTTGTTTATATCTCTCATTAATACTCCCATATTGAATAAAATTCTAAAATTATTAGGATCTATTTCTAATGCCTTTTGCATATAAACTAAAGCTTTATCATAATTACCAATTTCCTCATAAATACAACCTAAATTAGCATTAGCCCATAAATCTTCAGGAACTAACTCAAGAGTTTTATTATAATATTTAATAGCATTATCTCTATCATTAAGTTCATCATATGCATTAGCTAAAAAGAAATATGCTCTGTCATATTTGTTGTCTAAAAAAATAGCCTTTTTATAAAATTCTATTGCCTCTTCTAAAAATCCATCTTCATCATATAAAACTCCTAATCCATAATAGGCTCTAGGATCCTTATTATCTATTTCAATTACTTCTCTATATTTTTCTTCAGATAATTCTTTATATCCAAGCTTATCATATAAAAGTGCTATATCTAAAACTAATTCAATATCGAATTTTCCCTCTTCAAATCTGTATGCTTTTTTATAAAATTTCAGAGCTTTTACATATTCTTTTTCTGTGATAAATCCTCTTGCTATATTTATATAATTTTCAAAAAGATATTTTTTATTTGACATTTTTACCTCATTACTCATCTATAGAATTATTTATTCCCTCGGAAATTACATTAAAGAAAAAATACTCAATAATACAAATAAAAATAATAGTTATTAAAACATTCATCTTAAAAAATATTGAAGCTGAAGCTAAAAAAATATATATAGCTCCTTCAAGAAGTAGTACCTCTCCTATCCATTTTGAAAACACTTCTATATCCTTTATTTTTTCTATACTAAAATCCTTATTTATATAATTAAAGCCTTCTATTATTGACTTTAATATTAATAATTTCTTCTTTACTGCAACAATCCCACCTGTTATAAGCTCTATAACTCCCCATATCAATAGTAATATATTAAAAATCAAAACTAATCCCTCCATTTAAATGCATTTATATATCTAATTTATATTTTATAATATATGTAAAGTTTTTTAAACTAAATAACAAAAAAAGCAGTAAATATGTTATATTAGTTGCTCTAACACAATATATTTACTGCTAAAACTAAAGGTATTAATTCATAATTCATCAAAATTATGAGTTTTTATGATTTTCTTATATATTTTTCTTAAACTTATTATCTTCTATAACTATCCTGCACTTGCCACCATTTGATAATTCACCAAATAATAATTCATCTACTAGTAAAGGTTTTATTTCAGAGTTTATAACTCTCATTATTTCTCTAGCTCCAAACTCTCTAGATAATCCTTTTTTACTAATAAAGTCAACTGCCTCTTTACTAAAGCTTAATTCAATGTTTTTTTCCTTAAGTTTATCTATAAACTTATTTAATTCCTTATTAGCAATTTCTAAAGCCATTTCGCTATTTATTTGATTAAATACAATTACCTTATCTAATCTATTTCTAAATTCAGGGGTAAAGGCTCTTTTAACCTCATCACCTATAGCTTCTATATTTATTGATCCCCTACCAAAGCCTACTAAATTCTTTCCAATATCTCTTGCTCCAGCATTTGAAGTCATTATTAAAATTACATTTCTAAAATCTGCTTTTCTACCTTTGTTATCAGTTAATGTAGCATAGTCCATAACTTGTAATAATACACTTAAAATATCTGGATGAGCTTTTTCTATTTCATCTAATAGTAATACAGAATTGGGTTTCTTTTTAATAGTATCAGTTAATAATCCACCTTCTTCATATCCTACATATCCTGGTGGAGAACCTATAAGCTTAGCAGCTGCATGTTTTTCTCCATATTCACTCATATCAAACCTTACTAGTTCAATTCCTAAAGTTTTTGATAATACTTTTGCTATTTCAGTTTTACCAACTCCTGTAGGTCCTACAAAAAGCATAGATGCTACTGGTTTATTTTCATCATTCAATCCTGCTCTAGACATTTTAATGCATCTAGTAACTTCCTCAATGGCTTGATTTTGTCCAAAAATATTATTTTTAAGTTCTTCTTCTAATATCTTTAATGAATTTATTTCAGTGTTTTCAATAGTCTGTTTAGGTATCTTACATATCTTAGATATTATTTCTTCTATAACTATTTCATCTACTATACCATCTGAATATTTTTCTCTATTAATATCTATAAAGGCACCTGCTTCATCTATAATATCAATAGCTTTATCTGGTAAGAATCTATCATTAATATACTTATCACTTAAATTAACTGCAGATTTTAAAGCTTCTTCTGTATATTTTACATTATGATACTCTTCAAAATTTTCTTTTATTCCATCTAATATATTTATTGTTTCATCTATAGATGTTTCTTTTACTTCTATAACTTGAAACCTTCTGACTAAAGCCTTATCTTTTTCAAAATATTTTTTATAGTCATCATAAGTAGTAGCTCCAATAAATCTTATTTTTCCTTCCAATAAATATCCTTTAATTAAACTTCCTCCATCTAAAGAACTCCCATTTAAAGCTCCTGCTCCAACTATATTATGGATTTCATCTATATATACTATTGGATTTTCATAAGTCTTAATTTCATCTAATATTTGCTTAATTCTTTCTTCAAAGTCGCCTCTATACTTAGTTCCTGCAAGAATTGTACCTATATCTAAAGAAAAAATCTCAGCATTTTTCAATTTATCTGGAACATTTCCTTCTTTTATTAACTTTGTAAGTCCCATAGTTATTGCAGTCTTCCCAACCCCTGGTTCTCCAATATGAATTGGATTATTTTTTGTCCTTCTGCAAAGTACTTGTATAGTCCTATCAATTATATCTTTTCTTCCTACTAAAGGATAATTATCTTCTTCATCAATTAACTCAGTTAAATTAGTACAGAAATTATTTACTATACTTTTTTCTTTTTTCTCTTCACTTTTATTAACTTTAATTATTTTTATTGCATCCTTAGCTAAATCATCTTCTTCTGATTTATTATGAGAAAGTTCAAATAACAGTTCTTGCTTACTTATACCTTGCTTTTCTAAATAATATACAGCATGACTATCCTTCAAAGCATAAATTGCTGAAATTACATGCTCCAAAGCAACAAAATTTCTTTCACTAAAAGCTGCTTGCTGAGTTGCTACAATTAATATATTCTTAATTCCAAAACTTTCTTCTGGCTCTCCATCTTCTAACTTATCTACATATTCGTCAATGTAACTATTTAAATCACTCTTTAACTCATCTACATCACCATTTAACTTAACTATTACTTCTTTGAAAGTATCTTCTTCCAAAGCACTTAAAAGTAAATGTTCAGGTGTAACATATTCACTTTTATTTTCTTTTGCTGTGCCATACGCCCTTAGTAAAACATCTCTCACTATTTTACTTATATCCATTTTAATCCTCCTCTACTGTAAGTTTAAATGGAAATCCTTCCTCTTTAGCCATTATCATTGCTTTATTAGCCTTTGAAATTGCTATGTCATAAGGATATATACCTGCTATACCCTTTCCACTTTTATGGACCTCCATCATAATTTTATTAGCTTCCTCTAAACCTTTATTAAATATTATATTTAAAATTGCAACTACAAACTCCATAGTCGTAAAATCATCATTATGCATAATAACATTATATTTCCTTGGTTCCTCTATTTTAATATTAGTTCTTTCAATTACTTTTGAATTAGTTTCCAAATCTATTCCTCCAACTTCTCTTTGTTAAGTATAAGAAAGAAAAATAATCTTATTTGATATTTATTATATATTATATTATTTATAGTTGCAAAATACCATGTACTTTCATTACTATTTTTCAATTAATTATTTAAAAAGCAAAATAACCTCATCTTAAACAAGACGAGGTCATTTCTTATTTATTTTTATGATGATTATATACGTAAAATGGTATACCTATTAGCATTAATAAGAATCCCCACATTACTATTTCTTCACCTGAACCATATATAGTCCATAATGCATAAACAAAAGCTAATAATGGTATTAAAGATTTTTTAATAAATATACTTAAAGTTATTTTTCTTTCATCCTTAAATAAAAGCATCATTTCAGCAGCAGCAGTCATTAAATATACTGGTAAAAATGCTAATGTAGCTAATATTGTTATAAAAGTAAATGTATCCACCATACTCTTTTGGTAATTCATAATTAGCAATATATTAACTAAAACAGCTCCTATAACTAAAGAATTTACAGGAGTTCCATACTTTGGACTTAACTTTCCAAAAGCCTTTGGAAAAACTCCATCTTCACCTGCTGCATATGCTACTCTTGCAGTAGATAAAAGCCATCCTATAGTAGTTCCTAATATACATATTACCACTGCTAAAGCTAATGGTTTTCCTATAGCTGGGCCTAATACTTTCGATAGTATATCAGTCAGAGGAGCTGAACTTGATGCAAGTTCAGCATTAGACATAACTCCCATGCTTGCTACACTAATTAATATATAAATTATAGAAGAAATTATTAATCCATATATAGTACTTTTTCTAATATTTTTTTCTGGGTTACTTATTTCTCCAGCAGTTACTGTTGCACTTTCTAATCCTACAAAGGCCCATAAAGTTGAAGTTGCTGCAAGAGAAACTGTATTAAGTCCCTTATCAGCTGGAATCAATGGTAAAAGATTAGAGCTATCAAAGTTAACTAAAGCAACTATTATAAAAAAAGCAAAAAAAACTATTTTAAATACTGTCGCAAAGGATTGAATTTTCCCAGCTTTTTTTACACCTATAATATTAATAAAAGTAAAAATCCACAAGATAGAACTTGTAAAAACAATTGATATTATAGGATTATTTAAAGCAGGTATTAAAGCTGAACTATAGCTTGCTATTGAAACTATTATAGCTGCATTTCCAATCCATGATCCATTCCAATATAACCAAGCATTTAAAAATCCTGCAAATTCCCCAAATGCCTCTTTAGTATATTGATAAGCCCCACCTGTAGAAGGATATTTAGAACCTAAATTAGAAAAGGATACTGCTATTAGTATAGATCCTATAGTCGTTAATATCCATGCAATTATAGTCGCTAACGGACCTGAAACCTCTGCTAATGTTGCTGGTAACATAAATACTCCTGAACCAATCATATTACCACACACTAGCATTGTTGCCATAAATAATGTAATTTCTTTTTTCATTTGTTTTTCTTTCATTTTTTTCTCCTAAAAAAATAAGCTCAAAGAATAATCTTTGAGCTTGTATTTGTTACAAAACTTAACCAACCACAAAGATAGCGCTCCACAATTTTATTGTGACAGTTTTGCATATATTCTATACAAAACCAGCATATAACCATTAAGCTAAGATATATACTTCGGCAATAACTCCTTTCATAATTAAATCATCGTGCTTACCTCATTAATACTACTATTAATTATTGCAACCTCTATCTACTCGTTTTATTTTTACTATATAATTTTATCAAAATTTCTACATATGTCAACTTATTTCTACCTTTATATATTTGCTTTAAAGTTTCTAAGTCTTAAAGCATTTAATAATACTGACACTGAACTTAAACTCATAGCTCCAGCAGCTATCATAGGATTTAATAGTGGTCCACCAAATATATGAAGAATTCCCATAGCAACTGGTATTCCTAATACATTATATGCAAAGGCCCAGAATAAATTTTCTTTAATATTATTAATAGTTGCTTTACTTAATTGGATAGCTTTTATAACATCTAATAGATCACTTTTCATTAATACTATATCTGCCGATTCCATTGCAACATCTGTTCCAGATCCTATTGCTATTCCAATATCTGCTTGAACTAATGCTGGTGCGTCATTAATACCATCTCCAACCATAGCAACTTTTTTATTTCCTTCTTGAAGCTTTTTAACTTCATTAGCTTTATCTTCTGGTAAAACTTCCGCAAGAACTATATCTATTCCAACTTCCTTAGCTATTGCCTTTGAAGTTCTTTCATTATCTCCTGTTATCATAGCAACACTTATTCCCATTTTATGAATAGCATCAATAGCTTTTTTGCTATTTTCTTTAACGGTATCAGCAACAGCTACTATTCCTTCTAAACTGTTATTTATTGATAAGAACATCGGTGTTTTTCCATCTTCAGCAAGCTTATTAGATTTTTCTTCAAAGTTATCTAAATCTATATTTCTATCAATCATTAATTTCTTATTACCTAAAATAATGACTTTATCTTCTATTTTAACCTCTATTCCATGACCTGCTATAGCATTAAATTCTTCTATATTTTTAAACTCAAGATTTTTTTCCTTAGCAGCTCTTACAATAGCCTCTCCTAATGGATGTTCAGATCCTCTTTCCGCACTAGCTGCTAATATAAGAATTTCATCATCACTTAAATTTTTAGTAATTATATCAGTTACTTTTGGTTTTCCTTCTGTTATAGTCCCAGTTTTATCAAAAACTATAGTTTGAATTTTATATGCAGTTTCTAAAGCTTCTCCACCTTTTATTAAAACTCCATTTTCAGCTCCCTTACCGGTACCAACCATAATTGCTGTAGGAGTAGCTAATCCAAGAGCACAAGGACACGCTATTACTAAAACTGAAATAAATATTGTTAATGCAAAAACAGTAGATTCCCCTGAAATATACCATCCTAATGCAGCTACAATAGCTAGTGTAATAACAGTTGGAACAAAGTAAGCTGAGATAACATCTGCAAGTTTTGCTATTGGAGCTTTTGTTCCTTGAGCATCTTCAACTAATTTTATGATTTGTGCTAGAGCAGTATCATCACCAACTTTAGTTGCTTTATATTTAATAAATCCTGATTTATTAATACTTGCACCAACAACCTTGCTTCCTATTTCCTTTTCTACAGGCAAGCTTTCACCAGTAAGCATAGATTCATCAATAGAAGTATTACCTTCAACTACTTCACCATCTACTGGTAATTTCTCACCTGGCTTAACTATTACTATATCGCCTACCATAACTTCTTCAATAGGAACTACCATCTCATTATCATTTCTAATTATATTGGCTGTTTTTGGTGCAAGGCCCATTAACTTTTTAATAGCTTCAGATGTCTTTCCTTTTGATACAGCCTCTAAATATTTTCCTAAAGTTATTAAAGTTAAAATAACAGCAGCAGATTCAAAATATAAATGCATTGCATAATCAGTATTTCCAATAGAAATTTTATATATAGCAAAAAATCCATATATAATAGCAGCAGAAGTCCCTATTGCAATTAGTGAGTCCATATTAGGGCTTAGTTTAAATAAATTTCTAAATCCAACAATGTAAAATCTATAACCAAATATAATTACTGGTATAGTTAAAAGTAATTGAGCTATGGCAAAATTCATAGGATTCATCATAGGATCTATAAAATTTGGTAAATGCATACCTACCATATGCCCCATGGAGATTATTAATAATGGCACTGTAAATATAATAGATAAAACAAATCTATACCAAAGCTTTTTATATTCTGGAATTTTCTTTTCGGAAATATCCTTTTTTTCATCTATTACTAAATTGTATCCTGACTTTTGAACTACTTCTTTAATTTTATTTATATTAATCTTGTCTTCATCAAAAGTAATATTAAGTTTTTCTGTAGCAAAATTAACAGAAGAATTTATAACGCCATCAGCTTTTTTTGTTACTCTTTCAACTCTATTAGCACAAGCTGAGCAAGTCATACCTTCCACTTTTAAACTATAGCTTTTCAAATTTTTTTGAACTCCATAGCCAGCTTTCTCAATAGCCTTTTCTATTTCCGAGCCATTTACCTTATCACTATCGTATTTTACACTTAATGTTTCATTTGCAAAATTTACATTTGCATTGCTAACTCCTTCAAGTTTACCTACAACCCTTTCAACTCTATTTGCACATGCTGAACATGTCATTCCTGTAATTCTTAATTTTTCATCTTTCATATTACTCTCCTTCCACCCACCCCCTGGGGGTGTGGTATAATTTTATTATACTCTCCTATTTATCTTTGTCAATAATAATTATCAATATACAAAATAAAAATGCACTTTAATGTTTTAGGTTATTAAGTCTAAAACATTAAAGTGCATTCATAATAATTATATTGCCCACTTTTTATTCTTAGTAAATGAAATATTTAACCATTTTTTTAAGTCAAAGTGATTTGTATTATTATCAATAATTTCTCTTACCTTATCCATATCCTCTACAGATTTAATTTTAGAGTTGTTTGAAACTATAAAATCAATTTCTATTCTAAGCTCTCGTCCTACTTTTGCTACCCTTGCTACAGAATCTTCTAATTTATACTCCATTTCTATTTCTTTTACAAGTTCTCTAATATCACCATTAATTTCATCATCTGCAGTTGAATTAATAAGTTCTTTAAAAGCATCTACAGCAGAAGTTATAGGCATTTTTAAGAATATACTAGAAGATAAAATTACCATACCAGGATCTACATATTTAGATAAGCTAGATAGTCCAATATATTTTAATAAAATAGAAATTATAAATCCTATTAATACTCCAACACTTAACATAGCATCCATAAGCCATTGATTACTCTCAGCTTTTACTATTTCAGAATTAAGATTTTTCGATGATTTTTTCATATATAAATAAACCCATGTGCATCCAATAGAAGAAATTATCGCATATCCTAATGCAAACCCTTCTTCAACATTATTTCCACCATTTATAACTTGACTTATAGCCGAAAATAACGTAATTGAACACATTATCAAAAGTACAAGTGACTTAATAATAACTATTACTGGTTCTAACGTAGATTTACCAAAAGGATAATTTTTAAAATCCTTTTTATTAATAAAATTAGTTGCACTAATTGCAAACAAGGCTAGTCCTAGGCTTATTAATGAATATAATCCATCAAAACTAATCATTTCTGAGTTTATCGCTCATCCCCATGCAATACCTAAGACAGCGAAGAACAAGCCACCAAAGGCCGAGAATTTAAGAATTTTGTTTTCCGCTTTCATAATATCACTCCTCTAAAAAATTTCTTATTTACATTTTACTACTTTATATTCTTAATCTCTATTCATTAACGTAATCTATTTCTTATATTAATATGGTTATTTTATATTTTTCCATTTTATATGAAAAGCATAAAAGTACTTATTACCAATAATATTTATACCAAATAAAAAAATTATCTTTATCTAAGGATAATTTTTATATAAATTGTAACCCCCCCCAAATTTTATTGAAATTATTAACATTTGGAGTTAAACTATATATGTCTTTATAAGGACAAACTAATTAATAGAGGGTTGGTACTTATGGAAAATAATAATCTTAACACCGAAACACAAAAGAAAGTTGTAGAAGAACCACATAAAAATGCAATTTTCACTCCAAAAGTCTGGAAATCTATCTTTATAATAGCCTTAGTCTTTGTAATGGGAATAGGCTTTTGGTTTTATAAAAATATTACACTAATCAATAGTTATGCCGATAAGGTTTATCCTGGAGCTTCTATATTAAACAAAGATTTAACAGGATTTAATAATAATGATCTACATAACACTTTAGTTTCTTTATTTAATGATATTTCTAACAAAAAAATATCTGTAAATGCAAATGGTCAAAGCTTTAATATTTCTTATAAAGATTTAGATGCAAGCATTAATTATGATGAACTTGAAGAAAAAATTATAACTTTTGGAAAAAATCAAGGATTTTTTACTAAACTAAACTTAATTAAAAATCCTGAAAACAGAGCATATGAATTTGAAATTTTATTCAATGATGAAAATTTAACTTCATTTGTATCTATCATATCTGATTCAGTAGATGTTTCCCCTACCAATGCTTCTGTTAATATATCAGGTGGAAGTATTAATATATCAAGTGATTCTACTGGACTTAAATTAAATTCATCAGAATTATTAGATACTATAAAAAATAAAATTAAAGATATGAATACTCCAGAAGTAATTGAAGTAACTGGTGATGTTGAAGTTGTTGAAGCTGATATTACATCTAGTTCTTTAGGGAATGTTAATAAGAAAATTTCATCATATACAACTAATTATAAATCAGGAGCAAGTGGAACAAATCTTCAAATAGCAGCTAAGAATATAGATAACACTATTGTTATGCCAGGAGAAACTTTCTCTACAGAAAAGGCTATTGGCCCAACAACTCTAGCTAATGGATTTGTTGAAGCCAATACATATGTTGCTGGAAAAGTAGTTCCTGGCGTTGGTGGAGGAGTTTGTCAAGTTGCTTCAACTTTATATAATACTATGCTAAGAGCTGGAATAATTCCTACTGAAAGATTAAACCATATGATGAAGGTTTCTTATGTTCCTATAGGACTTGATGCAACTTTAGCTGACAACTTAATAGATTTAAAATTTGTAAATGAATTTGACTATCCTATAGTTATAAATTCATATGCGTCTAACGGAAGCTTAACTATTGAATTCTGGTGTAATGATTCAGTAACGAATGGTATAACTTACGAACCAGTTTCAGTACCTTTAAGTGATTTAAGTGCTGACACTTATCTATATGGATATGACTCTAATGGAGAGTTAGTAGTTAATAAATATTTAGACAGAAGTACCTATCAACCACTTCCAAATTAAAAAGGTTGCCCCATGGCAACCTTTTTAATTAATAATAAAGAATTAATGATATAATTGACTATAAATTATCAAAAATACCAATTTCAACTCTTAATTACTCTTGCATTCCCGATAAATATCCTGTTGAAAAAGCCATTTGAAGATTATATCCACCAGTTTCAGCATCTATATCTATAACCTCTCCAGCAAAAAATAGATTCTTAATTATCTTAGATTCCATAGTAGATGAATTAATTTCCTTAACACTTACTCCACCACTAGTTACCATAGCACCTTTAATTGTAATGGTATCTTCAACTGTTAAATTCATTTCCTTAATATACTGAATTAATTTCAATTCATCTTCCTTTTTCAGTTCAGATACTTTCACCTCATTTAAATTTAAAATATTTAATATTTCTTTTATAAAATTTTGAGGTAAATATTGCTTTAAGTTATTTAATATACTCTTACTATTACCTCTAATTATATTAGATAATTCATCTTTATTGATTTCTGGTAAAAAATCAATTTTTATTTCTACTTCTCTATCCTTTAATATTTTATTTATGTAAGAAGAAAATTTAAGGACTCCTGGCCCTGATATCCCAAAGTGAGTAAAAATCATGTCACCTTGTCTTTCTATTCTTTTCTTTTTTATCATAGTACTAATAATAACTTCCTTCATAGCTATACCTTGAAGATTTTTAATAAATCCTTCTTTTATAACTAATGGGATTAAAGCTGGATATAAAGTATTTATCATATGCCCATGTTTTTTTAATATATCAAACATACTTCCATCAGAACCTGTAGTTGGATAGCTCTTACCTCCAGTAGTAATAATTACTTTATCAGCCAAAACCTCTTTGCCTTCATCAGTAACTACACCTTTTACTATATTCTCTTCTACTATTAAGTCATTAATTTTAGTATTATAATATATTTTTACATCATTTTTCATAAGATCTCTTTTAAAAATCTCGATTACTTCATCTGCCTTATCACTTTTAGTAAATACCTTTTGATCATATTCAACCTTATACTCTAATCCCTTACTTGAAAAATAATCTAAAAGACTAATATTAGAAAAAGTATATAAAGCACTATATAAAAATTTTTTATTTGTAACTATTTTTTCAAAAAACTCTTCTATATCTCTATTATTAGTAATATTACACCTTCCACCGCCGGTAAGCTTTAGCTTCTTACCAATTTCGTTATTTCTTTCAATTAAAATAACTTCATTATTTTTTGAAGCTGATAACGCAGCCATAATACCTGCAGGACCAGCTCCAACAACTATAACCTTTGCCATAATGTATCTCCTTAATTTCATCTATAATCTTTAAAATCTATTATATACTAAAAATAAAAAGTGTGAAATATAATCGTAGCCTTTATATAAAGAATATAAATACTATATTTCACACACTTCTTAAAACCTATATTATTTTTAGCTCTTTAATTTAGACTTAGAAATTTCAAATGCAAACTTCCATAAAATCCAATCAATTGTCATTAAGACAATTAAATATATAATAATTCCTAAAGTAGATTTACTAATTGCAAAATGAATGCTAAATACTAGTATAATACCTGCAAGTGATACTAGCAAAGCTAATAAACCTTCTCCCCCATTAGTTGCTTCAAACTTTTTTGAAAATGGGAACTCCTTCTTTAAAGTTGCAAAATTTATTATAATTAATAATATAAAAGATAAAAACGCTATAATTAAATGAATTATTACTTTAGGTTCAAATATTATAATAAATATTACTGAAATAATAATATAAGGTACTAGCATAAGCTTATATATTGCACCCTTAATAACACCTCTAAATATAGATGAAGTATTCTTTATTGGTGCAATTTCATATATCCATGCTCCTAAATATCTCTCTGAATACCTAAGCATAACTATTATATTAGGAATTACAAATGCAAAAGTATAAATTGAAAAATAAGATCTTGAATTTCTTAAACCTTCAAAGATTCCACTTGGATTATTTCTATCTATTCCTATAAGCATAAAAATTATAGGGAATACTACTCCTAGAGATAAGCTTGGATATATTTTAAGCTTAAACTCTCTTTCAGAATTCATAATTTCAAGAGAAAAATTAAAAAAGGCCCTTTCTGTATTATCCTTACAGAGTAGATTATTTATCTTTATTAATAATCTACTCTTTTCCTTTATTTTCTCATCATTATTATTTAATTTTTGAAGATTCTTTTCAAAGGCTTGTGATAATTTTAAATATATAAGCATTGAAAATATCGGAACAACCATTGCTAATATACTCATAATAACTTTAATTATAGTTATCCCTTCCCCTGAAATAATTGAAAGTGGAGCTGCAAACCACATCGAAGGTATTAAAAGGTGCCATAATTTTTCTTCATATCTAAAATTAAATATATCTACAAATTCAAATATTCTAGGTACTATTTGATAACTTACAACCATAAATATACTTAATCCGATTTGAACAAAATTTATTATATCCTTAAGTTTTTCACCATCAAAAAACTTTAAAACTAAAAGATAAGCCAAAGCTGTAACTATTATCATAAATATATCTATTAATACTATCTCCAATAGAAATACTAAAAAATAACTAATTCCATATCTAAAAGATACTATAAAAGAAACCCCAACTAAAGCTAAAGTTAAGTAAATCATATATATGAATACATGAGTAATTTTTGCTGCATTTATAGTTTTACTATCAATACCTCTAGTAGATATAATATTTTTATCTCTTACATCTAATATTACATAAGAAAAGTCAGAAATAAAAATAGTTAAAATCATAAACATTATTGCTGAAAAATATATTGACATTACATACATTTTATTAATATCAAAAACAAGCATCAGTCCTATAAAGACTCCAAAAATAGCATATAAAATTAGTGCTTTGTAAAACTCATTAGAGTCTTCCTTTTTCTTCTTAGCATCATTAAAAACAGTTGCTTTTCTTCTTCCATCCATAGTTAGCTTTGTATTTAATATTAATCTAAACATATTATAGTCTACTCCAGCTTTTTTATATAAACCTGATAGCTTATCTATAACCTTTAAAACTTTAAACTCTTTCATAGTTATACCTCTTTAACCACTGATATAAAGTTTTCTGCTAACTCCTTATACTCGTGGAAACCAGTAACCTCATTAAATATATTTTCAAGGGAGCTTTCTTTATAGTTATTTTTTAACTCTTCAAAATTACCATCAGCAACTATTTCACCATTATTAATTAAAATAATTCTATCACTTATTTTTTCTACAACCTCCATAATATGAGATGAATAAAATATTGTTTTTCCTTCTTCTGCAAGATGAGCTAATATCTCTTTAATTATCATTACACTATTAGCATCTAAACCACTTAAAGGTTCATCTAAAAATAAAATTTCTGGATTATGCATTAAGCTAGAAATAAGAATAAGCTTTTGCTTCATGCCTTTTGAGTAGGACGAAATCCTTTTACCATAGGAATCTATTATACCTAAGATATCCATTAACCTTCTTGCTTTTTCATCTGCCTTATCATAGTCAATTCCATATAGTTGTCCTACAAATGTTAAGTATTCCTTTCCAGTTAAACTATCATATATTTCTGGAACTTCAGGTACATATCCTATTTTTTTCTTATAACTTTCATCACCTTTAGAAACTTCTTCTCCAAATATCTTTATTTCCCCGCTATATCCTGTAATTAGTCCCATAATCAACTTCACAGTAGTGCTTTTACCTGCTCCATTTGGACCAATATATCCAATTATACTTCCTTTATTCACTTTTAAATTAATACCCTTTAGCACTTCTTTTGATCCAAAACTTTTTCTTAAGTCTACTAATTCTAAAACTGTGTTACTATCCATTTTTACACCTCCATAAATAATTTTACAGTAAATTTATTTAATTGTAAATTTTTACTATAAATATCAATTACTATTATTATACAAATTATAATTTAAAACAAAATTACTTTTAATTCTTAATAAGTCTTCCATATCATTCAAAAACTGTAATAATTGAGCTCTATTTTCAAACTCCTCCCTAGTTTTTGGTAAAGCCATTTGTTTAAAATCTAATTTTATTTCCTCTAATTCTTTTAATAGTTCCTTACAATCATTTGTATCTTTAACTTGATCAGCAACACTTTTAGTAAATTTAGCTATCATATATGTTTGTTCAAAAGACATATAAAACTTTTCAAAATGCGATCTTAACTTTTTTATAATATCAAACTGACTTTTTCTCATATTCATATAATCAACATAATATGAGTCACTTTTTAAAATATTATTATTTGCTATTTTATATGCTCTTTCTATACTTTCATTTAACCTTTTTTCTATATCCCTAACTATCCACTCTTCATCTCTATCAACTGAATAGGTTAAAAGAGACTTAGACATTTTAGATAAAATCACTCTGTAACTTTTTTCTATATATTCCTTATCTTCATTAAACTGCTTATGTAATGAAGGCATAAATAAATTTGCAATTGATGCAATTCCTACACCTATTATCATTATTAGCAGTTCATTTATTACCCAATATAATGTTATTTCATCTGCTACAAGTAAGTGGGTAGATAGAACTACCGCTGGTACCATTCCTTCTGATATTTTAAATCTTGATGTTATAGGTATAAATAGTAAAAGGAATACTGCAAAAGTAAATGAGTTTTGCCCTAAAAATTTATAAATTATTACAGATAATAATATTGCTATTATACATGCTACTATTCTATTTTTTCCAACAATTAATGATTTTTTCCTTGTATCTTGAATGCTTAATATAGCTATAACAGCTGCTACAGCTGAAAATTGTAGATTCAAAATATTTGCTAATATTAAAGCAATAGTAGCAGATATAGACATTTTAAAAGCTAAATTATATATATATTTCAAATTATCACCTCTCTAATTAAAATGTCTTTTTGCATACCCACATCTCTTACAAAGTTCTTCTACTGCACGCCTTCTTGAAAAACCATCATAAATGTTTCTAGCTCTTTTTGAATTAATTATATCTTCTAAATCTTCTTTAAATATATTCCCTAATGGTATATTACCTTCACTATCTAAGCAACAAGGTACTACTGTTCCATCTAATAATATTCCTATTTGATCCCTTAATCCATGACAAAATACTTCTTCACTTATTAGAGAAATATTTGAATCTGGCCAACTAAATTTTTCTGCCATATTTAAATACACTCTATCTTTAAGTTTTATTCCTCTTTTTTCTATTAATGCATCAACTAATGAAAATTCAATATTTAATTTATTTTCTATTATTTTTATTATTTTCAAATTTAAATTATTGTTAGCTTTTAGATCTTCGCTATCTATATTCCATAATCTAAGAGCACATATTATATCACTTTTTTCATTTGCTTCATTAATAAAGTTTAGAACATTATTTAAGTAATCATAAAAATCTATATTATTTTCATTTGCTTCAAAGCTATGAAGAGAAATATTAACTTGTCTAACTGATCCTGAATTTATTAAAACTTCTTTTACATTATTAATTAAGGTTCCATTAGAGGTAATATTAACTTTTATATTTTCCTTTTTAGCTATATTAAGAAAACATTCTAAGTTTCTATTTAAAAATGGTTCCCCCATTAAATGAAGATATATATGATTTGTATATCTTTTCACCTTATTAATTATTTTATCAAAACTATCAACATCCATAAATCCTAACTTTCTACTTGTTTTAGGACAAAAATTGCAACTTAAGTTACATATATTTGTTGTTTCTATATATATTTTTTTAAATCTTACCATTCCCTATCTCCTTTTTACATTATATAAAATTAATTTATCATATTATATCCTTTCTTCCAATATATTAAATATTATCATGTAATTAAATTTTATAAAGGATGTGATATAATTTGGATCCATATAAGGTGCTCGGGGTTTCTCAAAATGCTTCAAAAGAGGAAATTAAAAGAGCTTATAAAAACATATTAGATGAATATTCTTTAACAAATTCATCTATAGACTCTCGCCCTCTAGCTGAAGATGTAATAAATGAAGCAAATTTAGCTTATGATGTACTAGTAAACGGAGGAGTATATAAGGATATACGTTCCTTCATAGACAATGACAATATTTCTATTGCTGAGGGGAAATTAAATCTTTTAGATTTAAGAGACTCTGCTGAATGGAATTATCTAATGGGATTTGTATACTTCAAAAAAGGTTGGTTTGATATTGGTATTCAGCATGTAGTAAAATCTACAGAATTAGATCCATCAAATAAAGAATATTCAGAAACATTAACAACTCTTAGAAACCGTGCTGGAGAAATTGTAAACTATTATAAGCAAAACAATTATCAAAATCCTACCCCAAATCAAGCAAATCCACAAAATGCTTCAAACAACATGAATATGTGTGGTGGCGGTAATTCTGGTAATGGCGGAGGAATGTGCTAATAAAAAAATCAATACTTTACAATAATATTTAAAACTTTAAATACTTTTTATTATAAAAAGGTGCTATCCTTGTGTGACAGCACCTTTTATAATTATTCTAATTGAGTTACTAATCTTCTCATTACATCTTTTAATTTTCCTTCTCCAACCTCTTCATTAACTCCTGCTAAAACTACTCTTATATCATTATCTGATAAATCCCATTTATAAGCTTTAACATCTATTATAGATTCTTCTGGTAATAAATATTCCATATCTGTAGCTAATTCTTCTGATAAACTCATATATTCATCAAACAAATCATCTTCACTTAAATCATCCATACTATAATCATCACTTATTATTTCATTCAAAATATCTATTGATATACTTAAGTTATAGGCAAAAGTATCTTCTCTTTTTGTTCCTTTACTCATATCTTTCAGCACTTTAAACTCAGTACTTTCTTCGATTTTTTCTTTAATTTCATCAGTATCTACTACTCTTCTTCCAAAGGCTATATACATGCTTACCTCCAAATTATAATTTTATATTATTTTCAATAGATTCTTTTATTAAAGACTTAAGCTTTTTTAATTCATCTTTATACTTTTTATGTTCCAATTGAGGAAATGCTTCTATAAGTCTTCTAACTCTTTTAGGTTTTAATTCCTTCTTATTAAATTCTTTCTTAAGCTTATCTAAAATATTCATATTTTTAAGAGTAATATTTAAATTAACTACTTCACTAACAGTTAATGACATATCAACTATGAATATAATTAAAATTAAAATTGCTGCTAATATAATAGATAAATTTGAAAACTTACTTATAAAACCAACTATTAAAGGATGTATAATTTCTAACAAAACAAGTGCTAATGTTGCAAATAATGTTGAGTTCAATAAGCAAACCCTACCCTTTATATTGAACCTTCTATTTGAATAATTCCAAAGTCTTGTATGAAATACATATTCAAGTAAAATATCTGCAATAAACTCAATTATTGAAGCTATAACTCCACCAAAAATAAATATTAATATTGGCGAATCAATATTTAACCATTCCATAATACAAATAACGAATAATGCACCAAAACCATAAACAGGACAAACTGGTCCATTTAAAAATCCCCTATTAATAATTTTTTTTTCTGGAATAGAACAATATATAACTTCACATATCCATCCTAAAAAACTATATACACTAAAATATAAAAGCCAAGTTAACAACCACATATCCATTCCCCCAAATAATCAAAAATTATTACTTTTTTAAATTAATTTCACTCTTAACTTCATTTATGTTAAATAACTTATTATAAAAATTATCAAACCCATCATCTTCGATTTTTATATCTTCATTATCATTAATATAGAACTTGTCCATAGTTGAAATAATTAAATCAAACTTCTTTAAATCATTTTCCTCTAGTAAAACATTAAAAAGATAAGCTAAATGATTTTGCATATATTTTTGAATTTCTTTAAATTCATCATCTGTTATCTTACCTTCTTCATAAAGATTTTTTATTGGCCCATTTCTAAAAGAAAAATATGTTGATGCCTTTGATATTCTAGCTATATAATCTTTTAAATCATTCATATATCCACCTCATTATTTATATTTATAAGAAACTCCCATTCTCATAAGTATATATTTCGTTACAGTCTTAATTATATTTTTGTTTTTTATATTTTACAACATAAATTATATTAATTAATTATTATAGTAAAATATAAAATTGTTAATAAATTATTATATTTTTAGTATAAATTGCTGAAACATACTCTTTGTAATATAATATATTTATTATATTATACAGAGGTGTTGACATGAACTTTTTAAAAGGTATCTACGGAATTGATTTATTATCACTACTTTTATTATTGATTGCTTCGTTATTAAACTTTTCAAAATATACGATGTTAATAGGAACTGCTTTTACATTAATATCTATATTTAGAATTTTTTCTAAGAATATTTATAAAAGACAATCTGAAAATAATACTCTAATTAGCTTTTTAAATAAACCCTTATCAAAGTTTGGCTTAAGAATCCCTTATAATTCTCAACCAATTGATTTCACTAGTCTTTCTTACGCTTTTAAAATTATTGAAAAAACTATTAATGAAAAGAAAAATTATAAAATTACAAAGTGTACAAATTGTGGTCAAAAACTAAGACTTCCAAGAAAAAAAGGAAAAATAGTTGTAACCTGCAAAAGATGTTTACATAAATTTGATTTTAGAACATAATCTAGAGTTGTCTTAATGACAGCTCATTTTTTAATTATAACATAATCTTATAAACATATTAATCAATTAAATATAAGAATGGTTAAACTTCCCTTAATATATTAAACCAATTATGTACAAAATAAACTATGTATATTAAAGGAGGTTTAATAATGTCTGATAAAAAAAGCGCTAATAAATTAACATTATCTGCTCTTATACTAATGATTTTTACATCTGTATATGGTTTTAACAATATTCCAAGAGCCTTTTACTTAATGGGTTACTCTGCTATCCCTTGGTACGTATTCTCTGCTATTTTCTTCTTTATTCCTTATGCATTTATGATGGCAGAATTCGGTGCAGCTTTTAGAAAAGAAACTGGTGGTATTTATACTTGGATGGACAAGTCAATTGGTCCTAAATACGCTTTTGTAGGAACCTTTATGTGGTATAGTTCATATTTAATATGGATGGTTAGTGTATCATCATCAATTTGGGTACCTTTATCCAACCTAATATTTGGGAAAGATACTACATCAACTTGGTCATTATTGGGATTAAATGCTCCAATGACATTGGGTATTTTAGGTGCATTTTTTGTAATATTAATAACCTATATATCCTCTAAAGGATTAAAAGGAATTGCGAAAGTCGCATCTGTTGGTGGTATATTTGTAACTAGTGCAAATTTAGTTTTATTAATAGGTGGATTAATAGTTCTATTTATGAATAATTTTAAATTAGCACAACCAATAAATACAAAAGCTTTTATAGCTTCACCTAATCCCTTTTATCAAACTCCCCTTGGAATATTAGGCTTCCTAGTATTTGCTCTATTTGCATATGGTGGTTTAGAAGTGGTCGGCGGTTTAGTTGATTCTACTGAAAATCCTAAAGTAACATTTCCAAGAGGAATAAAAATTGCAGCAATTGTCATTGCAATAGGATATTCGCTGGCAATTTTATTTGTAGGATTCTTTATAAATTGGAATGACGTTTTAACTGGAGAAGAGGTAAATATGGCTAATGTATCATACATAGTTATTAAAAACCTAGGTATTGAAATTGGAAAAGCTCTTAACTTTTCACAAAGTACCATAGAACTTTTAGGCTCATTATTTGCAAGATATATTGGGCTTTCAATGTTTTTAGCTTTATTAGGAGCATTCTTTACATTAGCCTATTCTCCTCTCAAACAACTAATTGAAGGTACTCCCTCTGGTATATGGCCTAAATCTTGGAATGAGAAAGATGAAAATGATATGCATAAAAATGCTATGTGGATACAATGTATTATAGTTGTAACAATTATTCTTATATCTTCATTTGGAGGAAAAAGTGCAAGTGTATTTTTAAATTACTTAGTTTTAATGGGAAATGTTGCAATGACTATTCCTTATATGTTTTTATCCTATGCCTTTATTCATTTTAAGAAAAAGGAAGATATTAAAAAACCCTTTGAAATTTATAAAAGTACAAAACTTGCTACAATAGCCTCAATTATAGTTACTTTAACAGTTGGTTTCGCTAATATATTTACAATATTACAACCTGCTTTAGAAACTAAAGACTATCTATCAACTATATTCCAAATTGCTGGTCCAATTGTATTTGGAGTTATTGCACTATTACTGTATTCTTCATATAAAAAGAAAAAAGATAAATAATACTATGACAAGGAAGATAAAAATTAAATTATTTATCTTCCTTATTATTTTTCTTGACAAAAAATCCTTGAAGCAGTATTATGTATTCATATTAAAAACACTTGTCTTTAATATGAATACATTTTTTTAGGGGGCTTAAATATGAAAAAAAATACATCTTTAATTTTTAAAATTTTTTTAGCTTTATTAATTGGTATAAATTTAGGATTAATATGTAAATATATAAATTTTGAATTTCCAATTAAATTTTTAGCTACTTTTAGTGAATTATTTGGCAACTTTTTATCTTTTATAATTCCACTTATAATGATTGGATTTATAGTTCCTGGTATAGCCTCTCTTGGTAGTAATTCTGGTAAGGCTTTATTAATTACTACTATTCTAGCTTATATTTCAACTTTAGGTGCTGGCTTTATTGCATTTTTTGCAGGTTCCAATATTTTCCCTAAATTCTTAAAAGCCAATACTTTAGTAATAGCATCAGGAAATAATATATCTTCATTTTTTAGTATAGAAATTACTCCAATTATGTCAGTAACCTCAGCCCTAGTCTTTTCTTTTGTTATGGGTATAAGCTTATCAAAAATACAAAATAGTAGCATACTAAATATATTCAATGAATTAAATGTAATAGTCTTAAATATAACTTCTAAAGCTTTAATACCTTTAGTACCTTTTTACATAGGAGCAATTTTTGCTAAACTTAGTTTTAGTGGAGAAATTTTCACTACCATTAAGAGTTTTGCTATAGTTTATACAGTTTTATTTATTATCCAAGGTTTATATATTTTACTCCAATATTCATTAGCTGGTATAATTAAAAAGAAAAACCCATTTAAATTAATCAAAAATATGATACCAGCTTATTTAACAGCTATTGGTACTCAATCTTCTTCAGCAACTATTCCCGTTACTGCAGAGTGCGTAAAAAATAATGAAGTTAGTGAAGAAGTAACTGATTTTGTTATCCCTTTAGCTGCTACAATTCATTTAGCTGGAGATACTATTACCTTAGTTTTAACTTCTATGGCTGTAATGTATATGACAGGAAGGATACCTACTTTCCCAATTATGTTACCTTTTATATTTATGCTTGGAGTAACTATGGTTGCAGCTCCAGGAGTTCCTGGAGGTGGTGTTATGGCTGCTTTAGGTATTTTAGAATCCATGCTTGGATTTGGAACATTGGAAAAACCAATAATGATAGCTTTACATGCAGCTCAAGATAGCTTTGGAACTGCCACTAATATAACTGGTGATGGTGCTATTGCAATAATAATGGATAAAATTTTAAATAAAGAGACTCAAATAGATAATGAATTAAATAAGAATACAATTTTAGAATAAATCAAAAAACTCAAGCTTAAATAGCTTGAGTTTTTACAGTTTGTTGAAAAACCCACTGTTTAAAAACAGAGGGTTTTTCTATTATTAGTTGTGGATAAAATTTAAGATTAAAA
>NZ_JBNOOE010000028.1:0-19779 GCF_050585265.1 Clostridium nigeriense
ATTTATATCTTGCTCTTAGTAGATTTTTTTAAAACCAATTTCTTAACTTAATGACATTGGTCACACAGACAGCCCCTTAATTTTTCATTATTCAACAACTTCTTTTGTCATTTTTAGTGCTAACAAAATTGCCAGAAATCCACAGATAAGTTTTACTATTATATAAATTAAAGCAATATCTTTTGCTTCTGTAACTACATATCCTAGTTGTCCACCAAATACATAAGCTCCAGCTACTGAAAAAGCTGAACATATTAACTTTCCTCTTTTATCTAACTTATCAAAATCCGTAAATATTATAACTGCTGAAGCCAAACTTCCAAGTAAAGCAGTAACAGAAGCTGAATTTATTCCTAACTTTTGCTCTAACTTCTTTATATTATTATTAAATACTAACTTTATTACTTCAAGCATAACATTAGCTCCTGCTAGAAAAATCGCTATTTTACCAACTATGGTTATCGACTCTTGTAAAGGTAATAGGTTCCTTACTAATTCTATTCCTGTTATAGATTTAAATCCCTGAAGACCTAACCCTACAAGCCCTATTATAAATATAAATTTAGCTAAAGCTTTAAAATATTTTATCATCTTTACAGGAATCTTATAAAGTCCTATTATTATAACTACAGATATAATCATTATTGGTAATAGACATTGAATAATTTTTAATATACTCATTTTCAATAAGATTCCACCTAAAAATAATCCTATTGGCAAAGTAACTATTCCACATAATATTCCTCTGCATAATATATCAATATCCTCTTCCTTAATAATACCTAAGGCTAATGGTAAAGTAAAACTTATAGTACACCCCAAAATAGATGCTATTAATACTCCAGAAAAATAAATCTCTTCATTACTTCTTCCTATTGCTTCAGCAATTTTATATCCTCCCATATCCACAGCAATTAAAGAAGATGATATTATGCTTGGATCAATAAAACTAGCCTTAAATAATGGAATAAAATATCTAGTTAAAAAATCTGATATTATTGGAGTTATAGAAAGAATTCCTATCATCGATAAAGCTAGAGATCCCATACTTTGAATTCCGACTTCTATTCCTTTACTTAAATTTAGTTTTCCTCCAAATATATAATCTACTATCCCTATAATAAAAAATACTCCAACTATGTACAACATCACTTTTTCCATATCTACTCTCCTATATTAAATTAAGATAATTTTATCAGATTTTTATAATACAAAAAAGCCCCTTAATATAAGGAGCATTTTTGTATTATTCAATTTTAATAAATTAACAATTACAACCGCATTCTCCGCCGTTGTTTCCACTATTATTGTCAGGTTTTCCTATACACTTACCATTAAATGATGTTGTTTCTAATTCTGCATATTTTATTACTATATTATCTTTATATATCTTTAACATATATTTTGTATTTGGGCATAATGGTCCTAATAAGAATTGTCCATGACAATCTGTGAAAGTGTGTGTTAGAGGATAAGGATATCTATATCCTTCAACTACTTGTAACAATTTTACTACTGCATCTACTACAGGCATTCTATTACTATCTAAAACTGTTCCAAATATAACTGATCTCTTTTCCTCTGGTAATTTGATAACTGCTTCAATTTGTTCATTACATCCTGTCTTTAATTCACATGATGCTATTCTTCCGCTCATAACTTTTGCCTCCTAAGCTTTAAAATATAAGTTTTGTTTATACTATAGTCTATTCGGCAAAGTAAAAATTGTGATTTTTTGATTTTATTTTTATAAAAAAGACTAGCCCTTATATGAACTAGTCTTTTAATATATATTATTCCTTGGCCTCTAGTTGAACGTTAAAGGTTTTATTTTCGCCATTTCTTACTACCTCAACACTTACAACATCGCCTTCATTTTTAGTATCTCTAATAGCCTTTAATTCATCAAAAGTTTTTATTCTTTGACCATCAAATTTAACTATTACATCTCCAGCTTGTAAACCAGCCTTTTCTGCTGGAGAGAATTCTGTTACTTGCACTATATATAATCCTTCTTCCATGTTATATTGCTTAGAAAGATCTGAACTAATTTCTCTTATTGAAACCCCTAAGTTTAATATTGGTTTAGATAAAGACTCTATTCTGTCTTTAATTTCATTTATTGGAATTGAGAAACCTATTCCTTCAACAGAATCAGAAGCAATCTTCATATTATTAATTCCAACTACTTCACCTTTTGTATTAACTAAAGGTCCACCACTATTACCAGGATTTATAGCCGCATCTGTTTGTATTAAGTTTAATTGTACTCCAGAACTTGTTTCAACTGTTCTATTTACTGCACTTACAATTCCGCTAGTAACAGTTTGATTAAATTCTTTTGATAAAGGAGTACCAATTGCTATAACTTGTTCTCCTGGCTTTAAAGCATCAGAATCTCCAAGTTCTACTACACCTGGAACTTTAACACTGTCATCACTTATCTTTAGCATTGCTACATCTTGATTTTCATCATAATTTACAACTTTAGCCTTAACATCATTTCCATCAGATAATGTTACTGTAACTTCCTTAGCACCTTCTATAACATGATAATTAGTTAATATATAACCTTCTTCATTTATTATAAATCCTGAACCAATTCCTTCTGTTTCTTGAGGTACAATTCCACTATAATCTATTACTCCACTAACTGATACTATAACTACAGCTGGAGCTACCTTTTCGAATGCTTCACTAGCTGTCAAAGCTTCTGAATCAGTACTAAATGTTTGTGGATTTTGAGCTACTTCTTTATTACTTGATTGTATGATATTATTTTTCAATAAGTAGTATACGCTACCACTTCCGATTCCTCCACCTAGTAATCCCGCTATTATAGCTATTGCTATTACTTTAAAAAGAGTATTTCCTTTTTTCTTCTTTCTTTTAGGTGTACTTGAAATATCATTTATTGGATGAACATATGAATCTTTTTCAAATGTTTTATCTTCATCAATAAAGTCTTCCTTAATTTCATTCTCTTTTTCCTCACTAACCTCTTCATATTTGTCTACGTCATATATATTATCTTCGTTCATTTGAAAAGCCTCCTAAAATATTAATAATTCCTTGCTATATTTATTAATATAACCTTTCTTTGTGACAATTATATGACACATATCTAACAAATTTAACTTGCTGTATTATTTTTTTCAAGCCTTTCTATTTCCTTGGCTTGCTTCATAACTTGTCTTATTCCTTTTATTACTGTATCTGGCTCATACATAGATATAATATTCTCTTCGTAACTAACACTATATACTGTTGTTAAATTCTGATCTCCTAAATTTCCTAAAACTTCTTGTCCAGGTTTAGCAATTAAATAATATGGCTTGGAACTAAATACACCTTCTTCTTGACTAGAATTATTACCAGATGTTATATTCTTTAATTCATTTTTAACTGCAGTATTATAGCTTGATTTTGTTCTATGAACCTTGAATTCCTCAAGTTCTCTTTCATCAAGTTTCGCTTCAAATTCATCTGTATTGCAAGTTAAGTTTACTTTATCTAACAATGTTGTAAGTCCAACTTCTGAACCTAAACTCTCTATTCTTCTTCTTATCCCTTGAAATAATAAACTTTTTCTATAACTACTTGTATTAATAACATCTTCAACTAAAGGATTTACTAAAACAATTCCTGCAACTAAATCAGGATAAGCCTTTGCAAATTCCGTTAAAACCAAGCTTCCATATTCTTCTCCAACTAATATATATGGTGATGGAGCAGCAACCTTGCTAAGTAATGATTTCAAATCTTCTGCTTGCTCTTTAGGCGTTCTTATTGAACCACTATCGCTAAACCCATATCCCCTTCTATTATATGAAAATGTAATTACATCATCATATTCAGAAATAAGCTTATCGGATACTTCAGACCATTGATATAAATTAGTTCCAATATTTCCATCAAAAACTACTGTGTATTTTCCCTCTCCATCCATTAAGTAGTCTAACCTTTTACTATCAACTCTTGCATAGTCAACTCTTTCCTTTAAAGTTTCATTTGCAATAAAATTACTTATTCTTTGATATATAAAACCAATTAAAAGCACTACTAATATAGATACAAGTATATTTTTAGCTATATCTTTTGGCTTCAATTCTTTCTTCATATTAACCTTATAAAAGCCATTTGAATGTGGTAAAAGTTTCAATTCTCCCTTCCCCCTTACACACTATAACTTTAAGTTTGGTTTTGCATTTATATTTAAAGGTGCTTCTAATCCCTTTATATAATTAAAATAAGCTGCACTTCCGATCATTGCTGCATTATCTGTACATAAAACTTGTGATGGGAATAAAACTTTTATTCCTTCCTTTGAAGCCTCTCTTATCAAAGTTTCTCTTAGCGCAGAATTAGAGGCTACTCCTCCTGCAATTGCAATTTTATCTACATTCTTTTGTTTACATGTTTTTAATACATTTTGCTTTAAAACATCAATAACTGCCTTTTGAAAAGATGCAGCAACATCTGCTTTATTTATTTCTACATTTTGCATCTTACATTTATTCAAATAATTTAATACAGCAGATTTAACTCCACTAAATGAGAAGTCTAATGTTTCATCATGGAAATTAGCCTTTGGAAATTCAATAGCATTTTCATTTCCTTCCTTTGCAAGCTTATCTATTTTAGGACCACCTGGATATCCAAGTCCTAATGCCCTTGCAACTTTATCATAAGCCTCTCCAGCTGCATCATCTCTTGTTTGACCTATAACATCATATTCTCCATAATCTTTAACATGAACTATAAATGTATGTCCTCCTGATACTACTAATGATACAAAAGGAGGTTTTAAGTCCTTATGCTCTATGTAATTAGCACAAATATGACCTTCAATATGGTTTACACCAACTAAAGGCTTCTTTAAAGAATATGAAAGCCCCTTTGCATATTGTAATCCTACTAATAATGCTCCAACTAATCCTGGTCCATAAGTAACTCCTATGGCATCTATATCTTCTAAAGTAACATTTGCCTCTTTTAAAGCATCTGTAACTACTTCATTAATAACTTCTATATGCATCCTTGAAGCAACTTCTGGCACTACGCCTCCATATTGCTTATGAGTTTCAATTTGAGATGATATAATATTTGATAATACTTCTCTACCTTCTTTAACTATTGCTGCTGATGTTTCATCACAGCTTGATTCTATTGATAATATTAATTTACTTTCCATATTTTTACCTCGTAATTTAACTTTCTTATTCTTTTCTAATATTGTGAAAGCCATCTAATTAATGTATATTAAAATAGAGCTTATAGCTTATTCTATCTTTCATTTGTCACATTGTTTATTATATACTGAATGAATAAAATATTCATTATTTTTTATTGGAATTAATTGATTCTTAATGATATATTAATTTTTTAGAAGGAGTTTTTTTTATGAGCGCATATGCCAAGGTAGTTGTACCAGGATCCCCTATAACAAAATCTAATTTTAAGTTGCATAATAAAGATGGTAGGGCTATTCTCCCTAGTAATACTGGGAAATCACATGATAGATATGCAATATATGAAGAACAAATAGCTTACTACGCAAAGCTTCAAAACCCTGGGGTTATATTAGATGAATCTCTTATTGCTATATTAAAAGTTTATTATAAAAGCGAAAAAAGACATCCTGATACTGCTAATATAACCAAAAGTATTTTTGATGGTATTGAAAAAAGTGGCCTTATAGTTAATGATGCCCAAATAACTAGAATAATTACAGAAGAGTTTTATGATAAGGAAAATCCTCGATTTGAGCTTGAATTCTTTGGTGAAAGCAAATATGAAATTTCTTATTCTGTTAATGAAAAACTTGAGCCTAGTGAAAAAAAGATTTATTCAAGCCTAAAGAAAAGTTCAACTTCCAAGTTATTAAAGAATAATACTAAAAAAGAAGAACCTACCAATGAATTAGTCTGTGAATTCTGCAATAAAAAAGTAAAGGAAGAAAATTTAATAAAAGGTAATTCTGGTAGAACATTAATTTGCAGAAACTGTTTTAACAAATTATTTTAACTGAGGTGATTATATTGAAATCAGATAATTTTGTCTTTATAGGCGATAGTTTAACCTTTGGTTATGGAGTAAATAAAAATAAGTCATGGGTAGAAAGTTTTAAAAGCTCAAATGCTGCTGGATATTGTAATATTATTAATAAAGGTGTTAATGGAAATACCACTACAGATATGTTAAATAGATTTACAGAAGATGTTATTATGTTTAATCCTGAAAAAATATTTATAATGGGAGGAACTAATGACCTTTTAAGTAATAGACCTTTAGATTTAATTCTAGATAATATTGAACTAATGATTAAAGAATCTCTAACAAAGACTAAATATGTGATTATAGGAATACCTCCAAGAATAATAAAAAAAGATGCATATAAACTATTTATGCCTTCTTTAACCTATGATTATTGTGAAAAATATCTTCCTCTTTTGCGTGAAAAGTTAATTAATATTTGTAAAATATATAGTATTATTTACATAGATTTTTATTCCTTAACTCTTAATATAAATTCAGAAGATATTTTCATAGATGGAATTCATTTCAATGAAAATGGTCATAAATTATTCTTAAATGAATTTCTAAAAACAATTAATAGATAGGAATATAGAAATAGCATATTTAAGAGATATTCTTATAATATTTCTACTGATAATATGCTATTTTATACTTTCACTAGTTACTATTTTTTAAGTACTTAGAAACTATTTTTCCCACCTTATATCCATTTTCACCACTTCTAAAAATTTCAGTATCTCTAGTTAATACTGTTCCACAAGCATATATCCCATCAACTGAAGTTTCATTATTATTAACTATAATATGTCTTTTTTCATCTATGTTAATATTAGTCTTTCTAAGAAATTGTATCTCGGGAGAATATCCAACTGTTAAAATTAGTGAATCACACTTTATACTATTTACAGTTCCATCACTATTATTTTCAATATCTATACCTTCTATTCTCTCATTTCCATATAAGTCTACTACTCTATTATTTTTAATTATATTTATATCAAAGCCTTTTATGAAACTTTTCCCATTTTCATCGAGAAATCCCTTATTAGATCCATCTATTATAGCATTAACCTTTGCGCCTTCAATAAATAACCTTCTAGCTAAAATTAAAGACCAATTGTTTTTTCCTAAAATAACCACTTCTCTTCCTGGCAAGTATCCCTGTAAGTTAACTAATTTATGAGCAGATACTAAAGTATATATTCCAGTATATTTATGAATAGGTACATTAATATTTCCTGTATATTTTTCTCTACAACCTGACGCTATTATTACTGCCCTAGCTTTTATATCTTGTATTCCTTCTTCAGGATTTACATAAGAAACTATTTTATCATCAGTTAGATCAAGTACCTCTGTATCAAGCTTATACTCTCCTCCATTAGCCTTAAACTCCCTAATAAGCTCACTAGCTAGTTCTGGTCCTGTAACGTCTTCCCCTAAATAATATTTTCCGAATCCACCATGTATAAATAAATTTAAATTTCCACCTAAATCGCTATTTCTTTCTAGTATTAGAACTTTTTTTATTCCATTTTGAAGAGCAGAAACCCCTGCAGAAAGCCCAGATGCTCCTCCTCCAATTATTATTAAGTCATATTGAAGCATAGGTAACCTCCATTAATGTTAAATATAAACATATTTATATTATATCATAAAAAATATTAAATATAACATTGCCTACTAACTAGACTCTTCAATTTTAACAATACTTTTTTAAAATTATAAATTATTTATAAATAAAAAATTAATAAAATCGTGTTTGATTTATAAAATACCCTATACTATAATTTAAGTGTTGCAAACTTAAAGAAAGGAAATTTAGTGAACTTTATTAGTTTTGTTCACTATAATAGGTAATTATATCTTGGACAAGTTTTTAAAATCTATTAAAAATAAAATTTCTAATGTACTTAGCTTTGATGGTATAATGAGAATTTTATTATTCTTAATTCCCTTCGTGGCTATAATTTTAAAATGTATTATTTTCCAAGGCTTTGTTGCTAATGAAGATCCCTATAGTTTAAATTTTTCTTTAGGACTTACTTCAGCAAAATCTTTTATTAATTATTACTACGCTTTTACTTTAATATTCCTTAGCTTTTCATTACTATTTAAAGGTAAAGGAAGAGTTATTTACTTATTTCTTATAGATATATTAGTAACTGCATTAATTTTCTTAGATTTAGGTTATTTTAGAGGCTTCTTAACAATGCCTTCTGCATTACTATTAACCCAAACAGCAAACTTAGATAATATGGGTGGAACTATCTCTTCAATGTTTAGCAATATGGATTTTCTATTATTAATTGACTTTGTTGTTTTAGGAATATTTGTATTCTTCACTAGAAAATCTTACACTAAGGTAAAAAGAAGAGCTCCTATAACATTTTTAGTTATACTTATATCTAGTATATTATTTATAGCTTACGTTCCTTTTAATTTACATATATTAAAAAATGAAGATGTTAAAAATGGATACTTATTTTCAAATTATGATCCAACAAATACAGCTATGTATTTTTCTCCAATAGGCTATCATATTTTTGACATATATAATGTGTATAAAGATTCTAAGCCTTATGAGCTTACTAAAGAAGATACTACTCAAATAAATGAATTTTTTGCACAAAAAGAAAATTTGCCTGATAATGAATATGCTGGAATGTTAGAAGGTAAAAACCTTTTAGTTATTCAAGTAGAATCCTTAGAAAGCTTTATTATAGGAAAAGAAGTTAATGGTCAAAAAATAACACCTGTTTTAAGTAACTTAATAAATACGGGATTATACTTCCCTAATATTTATGAACAAGTTAATGAAGGAACTAGCTCTGACTCAGACCTAATGATAAATACATCTATGTTCCCATTAAGAAGGGGTAGCACCTTCTTCAGATATCCATCTACAACATATAATTCATTACCTAATTTATTAGAAGAAATGAATTATGACACTATTGCAATACATCCAGATAAGGGATCTTTCTGGAACTATGTAAATGGACTTAAAGGAATCGGATTTAATCACTTTGTTGATTATTACTCATTTAACGTAGATGAAGAAATTGGTCTTGGAATATCTGATGAAAGTTACTTTAGACAAGTTGTTCCAATGATTAAAGAGTTAAAAGAACCTTTTTATACATTTACAGTTACATTAACTAGCCATGGACCATTTGATCTTCCTGAAGAAAAAAGAGTTCTTGGTTTAGATGATGAACTAGATAATAGTGAACTTGGTGGTTATTTCGAAAGTATTAAATATACAGATACTCAAATTGGAACTTTCCTTGAACTTTTAGACAAAGAAGGATTACTTGATAATACTGTTGTTGTTATTGAAGGAGACCATACTGGAGTTCATAAATACTATAATAGTTCAATAGAAAAATTATCAAATAAGGAAGAGTGGTATTTAGATGACGGTAATCACACTGTACCATTTATAATCTGGTCAAAAGATATGAAAGAAAGTAAAACTTTTGATACAATTGGTGGACAAGTGGATATTATGCCAACACTATTATATCTTCTTGGTGTAGATAATGATAAATATATAAATACTGCATTAGGAAGAAACTTATTAAACACAAATAAATCATTTGCTGTTCTTACTAATCTTGATGTTGTAGGTGAAAATCTTACAGATGAAGAAAAAGAATTGTATAAAAATATAGTTGAACTTTCAGATAAAATGATAAGAAGTAATTACTTATCAAAAAAAGAATAAAACATCTAATTCATTCTTTTAATAAATAAAAATTAGCCCTTGCAGAATTAAAGTTATGCAAGGGCTAATTTTTTATTATGTTCTTAAATTATTATTCAATATTGATTATCTTTCATGAGCTCTTAAAGAATTTAATTTACATATTTTATTAAAAAATATACTATCCCTTTTAAATAATAATACATTTACTATTAATAAAATTATTATTGATAAAACTAATGTTATTGCTCCATACTTAAAGCTAATATTACTATTTCCATAGGAAGTTGCTAAACTTCCTTTTAGTACATTTGATAGATCAAAATAAACAAATGGATTTAAATGTGCAAACTTTACAAAAAACCCCTTACTTGAAAGCATATATCCTGCTACAGTAATAATTATTGAAACTGCTATTGAATTACTTGTACTTTTACTAAATGATGAAATAGCTACAGATAGAATAGAAATAAAGGTAATTAGAATTATAAATAGTACTAACTCAAATAATATAAATTTCCCTATACTTATATATTCAGTAACTCCATTATTGTAAAATTGTATCGGATAATTTATATCCCCAACCCCCTTTGTAAATCCAAGAGTAAGAAAGCATATTGTTATTATTCCAAACAAAGTTATAGTCACCATTATTAATGTTGCTACTACTTTACTTAACAAAATATTAATTTTACTTATTGGTTGAGTAAATAATAGTTTGTAAGTATTAGAATCATATTCACTAGATACAATATCTGCACTTAAAATTATTATAAAAATAACTATTAATATTGAAATTGGATTATTTAAAAATAAGTTAATAAAATTAAATCCCTCCATGGAAACTGATGTATATATTGGTTTTATACCTTCTTCTAATAAAATAGTGTTTAGCTCTATATTTTGGCTTATTTCATTTGGTGTCTGTGATGATATTACATTTCCATTCTCTATATTAGTCAACAAATTTTTATCTAATTGTATTTTGCTTTCTAAATATTTGTTAAAATCTTCACTTGCATATGCATTTTTTAGATCTTTAAGTAAATTTAGCTCTTCTTCATAATTACTATTTATAATTTTTAATTTTTCATTATCTGGTATTCTCTCAATTTCACTTTTAGTTTTTATTAATGCATCTTCTACAGATTGAATTTCCAAATCTATTGATGCACCTTCACTTTTTTCTAATTGACTCTCTAGGCTAGAATTTAAAGTTATAAAAATTATAGATAGTATTATAAATAGTATTAGTACTAATAAATTTTTTCTTCTATTGCAAAATTTCTTTATTTCAAATCCTATTAAGCTACTCATTTTTGCCTCCTAGATAGACATCTCTATAAATTTTTTCTATGTTAGTATTTTGTATTTCGATATTACTATATTCTATATTTTTTTCTATTAATATAGATATTAATTTTGAAGTCTTATTTTTATCTACCTGTATAATTAACTTATTGTCAATAATATTAACTTTATCTACTAAATCAATTTCTTGTATTAACTTAATAATTTCTTCGGGATTTTCCACAACCAATATAACAATTTGAATATCATTATTTTTATTAATATCTTCAATTTCTACTAATTCTCCATCTTTTATAAATAACACTCTTGTACAAATCTTATCTAACTCTGATAAAATATGAGATGATATTAATATACTCATTCCACTCTCACTTGCAAATTTTTTTAATAATCCTCTAAATTCTATAACTCCCTCTGGATCTAATCCATTAGTTGGTTCATCTAATATTAATAATTTAGGCTCATTAATTAATGCTATCCCTAGTGCTAATCTTTGTTTCATCCCTAAGGAATAATTTTTTACTTTATCATTTATAGATTTACCTATGTTTATAAACTTCAAAATACTATTCATTTTTTCCATTGAAATATTATTTATTTTTCGAATAAAGTTAATATTTTCATATCCACTTAACATTTCATATAAAGATGGTGTTTCAATTATACTAGAAAATTTAGATAAATAATCTACTCTATTATCTTTTGCTAATAATCCACAAATTTTCACTGTACCAGAATCCTGATCTAATAAATTTGAAATTATCTTCATAAGAGTAGTTTTCCCAGCCCCATTAGGACCTATTAATGCTACTATTTCACCTTCATTTATTGAAAAACTAATGTCTTTTAATACTGATTTATTTTTATAACTCTTATTTATATTTTCAATGCTTAAAATGCTCATAACAATCTCCCCCTTATCATATCGTATTTCATTATACCATAAATTAACATTTTTTTTGTATACATTCTTTTACAAAAATATTTTCTTATAAAGCTGTTTTAGGTTGCTTTGGAAATGTTCAAAATATAAAAAGAGAGCATTGCAAAATTGCAAAAACTCTCCTTTTTTAATCTATATATAATATTTTTTAGTTATTTTCCAGCTATACTTAATCCTTCAACTCTTATAGATGGACTTCCTACACTACTCATTGGGAATTTCAAATCAGATCCAACTTCTATAACATTCTTTAATAAATCAAAGAAGTTTCCTGCTACTGTTATTTGTTCAACAGGGAAATCTTTTTTACCATCTTTAATATAAAAACCTTTTGCTGCTAATGAAAAATCTCCTGTTATTGAATTTGCTCCTGAATGTAGCCCTGCAAATTCAGTAATTAATAGCCCTTCTCCTACCTCTTCTAATAACTCATCAAAAGATTTAGTTCCTTTTTGAATATAGAAGTTAGTTGGTGAAACTCCTACTGGAGAAGCATAAGAACTTTTGAATCCATTTCCTGTTGATTTTGTATTTCCCTTATAGGCAGTTTTTAAATTATGAAGTAAAGTTATTAATTTTCCTTCATGGATTATATCCTTCTTTTGAGTAGCTACACCTTCATCATCAAAAGGAACTGATGATAATCCATTTTCTAAATGAGGATCATCTAATAATGTTACTTTTTTACTTGCTATTATTTCTCCTTCTTTATCTTTTAATAAACTTAATCCCTTTTGAACTGCATCCCCACTAAATACTCCTGCAAAAGTTGAAAGCATTGAAACCATTGCTTCATTGTTAATTATAGTTTTATACTTACCTGAAGAAATTGATTTGCCACCTATTCTTGAAATAGCTTCATTTATTCCATCCTTAGCCAATTTCTTAGGATCTACTTCTTCTAAAGAATTTGCTGTTATATAACCCATTCCATCTTGCATATCCTCTCCAACTTTAATAATTGGTACAACATATGCACTTAGTAAATTAGACTTATTTTCTAGATTTAATCCCTTAGAATTAATAATTCCATATTTAGATTTACTATAACCTATTCCACAGCCTCCAAAGCTACTAACCCTACTATCTAATTTCTTAGATTCCTTTTCCATATTTAATGCTAAATCTATTAACTTATCTGCTGGAAGGTTTTCTAAAGCTTTATAATAAGAATTTACTTCTTTATATTCCTTGTCGCCTTCGTAAATAAATTGAATATCTTCATTTTCAATAGCTAATGCACTTTCTTTAGCATTCTTTACCAGCATTTTTATTGCATCTTCATCTAATATTTCAGTATAAGAATATCCTATTTTTCCATTTATCTTTCCTCTAAAAGATAACCCATAAGAAGTAGTTAAATTATATTTTTCAACTTCTTCGTTATAAACATTTATGCTTAAACTTTCTCTATCAACATAATAAACTTCATACTCATCAAAGCCATTATTTTTAGCTTGTTTAAATAATTCATCAATAAATTCTTTTAATTCCATAATATATTCCCCCTTATCTTCCACCTACTGTTATTTCCTTAACTCTAATCATAGGCTGACCCACATTAGTTGGAATACTTCCTGATACAGATCCACACATACCTTGACATTGTTCTAAATTCTTTCCTACCATATCTATATTCATTAAAACTTCGCTACCTTTACCTATAAGGCTTGCACCTCTAACTGGTTCTTGTATTTCACCATTTCTAACTATATATCCTTCTGATACAGCAAAGTTAAATTCTCCTGTTACTGGATTTACAGATCCACCACCCATTTTCTTTGCGTATAATCCATTGGAAATAGATTTAATTATTTCTGCATCATCATCATTTCCTGCTGCAATATAAGTATTTGTCATTCTTGATGTTGGGGCATATTTATAATTTTGTCTTCTCGAGCTTCCTGTTGCTTCCATTCCCATTCTTCTACCATTTAATTTATCTATTAAATATCCCTTTAGTATTCCATTTTCAATTAATACATTCTTTCTAGTCTTATTTCCTTCATCGTCAATATTTAATGATCCCCAAGCATTAGGAATAGTACCGTCATCTATAGCTGTAACCTTTGTTGAAGCAATTTGCTTTCCAATCATATTTGTAAATACTGAATTTCCTTTTGCAACTGCAGTAGCTTCTAAAGAATGTCCACAAGCCTCATGGAATATAACACCACCAAAGCCATTATCTATAGCAACTGTCATCTTACCTGCTGGACAAGTCTTTGCATGTAGCATAGTATGAGCAACCCTCGATGCTTCTCTTCCATAATATTCCGGATCAATAGTATCAAATAATTCAAATCCTTTATGTGCTCCTGGACCTTCAAAACCAGTTTGATTTTCACCATTAGCAGAAGCCACAGAACTTATTGCTAATCTTGTTCTAACTCTTTTATCTTCAGTTAATAAACCTTCAGTATTAGCAATTAATATATTTTGTTCTTTATCTAAATATCCTACTGATACTTGAGATATTTCATCATTATATTCTTTTGCTGCCTTATATCCAGCCTTCATAACCTTAATTTTTCTATCAGTACTTACTGATGAAGGTATATATAATATTGGGTTATTATTAATTATTTCTTTTCTATTTAAAACTATGCTTATTTCTTCTTTTAACTCTCCAAGAGCTAATGCTGCTTTTTCAGCAGTATCTAATAAACCAGATAAACTTGTATTATTAGTGTAAGCATAAACGCTCTTAAATCCTTTAAAAATTCTTATTCCTATTCCATGTGTTCTTCCTGATATAGAATTTTCAACTTTGCCATTTAAAATACTTATAGAAGTATCTATAGTATCTTCTTCAAATATTTCTGCAAAATCTCCTCCTGTTATTAAACATCTAGCTAAAACACTAGATAATATATCTTTTGACAACATAATTTAATCATCCTCCATACTTATTTTTATACCATCCTTAAACGCCCTATCCCAAGTATCAACATAGGCTCCACTTGCCCATTCTGCCATTATTACTTCTTCACTTTCATTTAAATCAATTTCTACTAATGGACCACCTTTTATATTTCTATCTTCTACTTCATAAACTATTAATTTATTATTAAATATTACTATGGCAACTCTACCTGTTGGGGCAGTATATGCATCTTCTATAAATGGAAATCCACCTTTAAAATCTTTCCATGGAATTAATAATGTATCATAATTTAATATGTTCTTACTTGGATTTATAGATATTTTATAATCTCTGCCTTCTTCATTAGTATTTTGAGACTTAATTTTTCCAATTAATGTCCATTTTCCTTCAATTCTTTTTATTGTAAAGTTAGTATAATCTACTATAGGTACTAAATCTTCATTATTTACTCTTGATATCTCTCCTAAAGCTTCATTAAAATCTCTTTCATATTTTTCTTTTATTTCATTAGAATATATTTCTTCTATACTAAGCCCTTGCTTAGAATTTATATTATCTATAGGAATTGTTTGATATATAGGGAAAATATTTTTAAAATCATTTCCTTCGTATTTTTCAATAGAAATATAATCATTAGCAATAAAATTTATATCCTTATATACATTTACTGATGTTTGGTCTATTACTTGAGAATCAACTTTTCCATCAATAGGTTTCGATATAAAATACTCAATATGTTGGTTATTGTTATTTTCTACTTCCTTTTGTATAGTCCATATACCATTTATTCTTGGAAAAATAATATCCTCTTTCTCTATTATTGGCTGTATTTTATTGTTCTTAAATGATATCCATAAAGTTCTATAACTTGAATCAGTATAAGTTCCATCTTCTAATTCTACTCTAGGTGTTTTTAAAGCAAGCATAACTCCTACATCACTATTGTAATCATCATCTAATATTTCAGTTTCAATCATGTTTGAAGATTCTTCTATATCCCTTGGATTATTATCTTCTCTAACTAATTTTAATAGTAATCCTGAATAAAATAAATATCCATTATCATTATCAGTAATAATGAACTCACCTATTAGATTATTAGATGCTACTAATGATATTATATCAACCATATCTTCAGTTTCTATTATATCTCTTAAAGTTAGGTTTAACTCATAAGATAAAATGTAGTCACTATCTACTACTTTAAGTTTAAAGGATGGGTTTGAAAAAGATTTATTAAAAATTGAAAGATTATTAGTGGATATACTAATTAATGAATCTTTAAGTGATAATATCTCATTCTTATTTTCAATTTCCTCATCTAATATATTAATATCTTCAATTTTCCATGTACCTTTAATACTTAAATTTTCATTATCTGGCGCTTTTATTGATTGTGTATCTTTTCCACTTACTTTACTACAACCAATGTTGAATGTAAATATAAAAATAAATAGTAATGATAAAAACTTTTTTAGTATTTTCATATTATTCCTCCTTAAGAATTGGAATAATAACTTCCACCTTTGTACCTATTCCCAATTTACTATAAATATTAAATTCTCCATTATGAAGTTTTATAATTTCATCACAAATAGATAGCCCTATCCCATTTTTAGAATTTGAATTTTTTCCTTTAAAGAACTTTTGCTTAACTTTAGGTAAATCTTCTTCTGATATTCCACATCCATCATCTTCTATAATAAATTTTATATCTTTATTTAATTTTAATGTAGTGAAAGTAACATGTCCTTTAGCTTCTGTAAATTTAAAAGCATTATCTAATAAATTAATAAAAACTTGCTTTAGCCTATTACTATCTATATACATAAAGCCTTCAGCTTCTGTAAAAAACTTTAGTTCAATATCATCTTTATTAGCTCTAGGTGCCATAAATGATTCTATATGCTTAATAAAAGCTTCGATATTAACTTTATTAAGATCTAAACTTACATTTTCGTTTATAAGTCTTGAGAAATCTAATAGCTCTTCTACCATCAAGGTAAGCCTATCTGTTTCTTTTTCTATTATTTCGAACCCAAGTTTTAATATATCTTTGTCTGTTTCTTCACTATTTAAAGTTATTGTCCATCCCTTAATAGCTGTTAACGGAGTTCTAAGTTCATGTGAAACTTGAGATATAAATTCATTTTTAAGTTGTTCTCTTTTTGATATCTCATCTGCCATGAAATTTAAAGTATTAGATAACTGACCAATTTCATTTTTACTATCTATATTACTTCTAACATTCAAATTACCACTACCCATTTTTTCTGCAACATTATTTAAGTATTTTATAGGATTAATTATGCTATTAGATAGTATTATACTTAATATAATACCTAGAATTAATACTCCTATAGATATACTTATAAAAATTATCATTATATTAGTTATAACATTATCTACTTCCTCTAATGAAGTTATAAATCTAATTATTCCAATTATCTCTCCATCTATTTGTAATGGATAAGAAACTGTCATAACTTTTTTATTGTAATAGTCTACCTTCCCAATCCACCTAGATGGCTCTCCTTTTAATGCTTTTTCTATATCTGGTGCATTTATTAACTTGTTATCTTTAATTCCTATAGAATCCATAATTAAATTGCCATTAGCATCAAATATTTCAACTTGAGCATTATTTTCATTCCAAAATGCATCTACATTGTCATATATATTTTCTACTAATGACTTAGAAGAAAAATATTTGTTATAAAAGCTTATAGATACCTCTATTCTGCTTTTTAATAAGTTTTCAGTATTATCATAATAATATTTTCTAATAAAGATCATAAGTAATATACTTAACACCATTACAGTAGAAAAAATAATTACTACTATTCCCTTTAACAGCTGATTTCTTATGCTTTTCATTCCTTTGATTTCCACCTATAACCTATCCCCCATACAGTTTCTATATAATCTGGTCTAGAAGGCTTATCTTCAACTTTTGCTCGTAGCCTTCTTATATTCACATCTATAATTTTTGCATCTCCAAAATAATTTTCTCCCCAAACTAAATCTAATAATTCATCTCTAGTAAAGGCTTTATTTGGATTTTCCAAAAAGATCTTCATTAATAAATATTCTTTTGGGGTAACATCTATTTCCATATTATTCTTAATTACCTTTTGAGAATACAAATCTATTGTAAAGGGTCCTAATTCTAATTTATCCTTATCATCTTCACCTAGTCTTCTTAATAATGCTTTAACTCTTAATACCACTTCTAATGGATTAAAAGGTTTCACTATATAATCATCTGCTCCATATTCTAATCCCATTATCTTATCCATATCCTGTCCTTTTGCTGTAAGCATTATTATCCCCATATCCGGAAAATCTTTTCTCAGTTTATTACAAACCATAAATCCATCTATACCTGGTAACATTACATCTAAAATAGCTATCTTAGGTGCTTCTTTATTAGCCAATTCTAAACCTTCTTCACCAGTAGATGCTTCTATAACATTAAAATTACTTCTTTGTAAATTTATTTTTAAAAATCCTCTTATACTTTCCTCATCTTCAACCAATAATATTTTATTCATTTAGTCACCTCTTAACTTAAATTTATATTAATTCTACTTAAATTATACCCTAAATATAACAATAAAAAGCTATATTAAAATCATTTTTTATAATTAAAATGCTTATAATATAGCCTCCATATTATTTTAATGTTCTAAATTCAAACCCCTGAGATTTCAAATAATCTATAGCACTTTGTAAATACTCTACTGTACCTTTCTTATTATCTGTATCATGCATAAGTATAATCACAACATCTTGATCTCCTACAGTCTCTTTTAATCTATTTAATAATACTTCCTTTGGAAAATCTCTTCCTTCTGCATCTCCATTTAATGCATTCCAATCTACTTGCCATATATTACTTTCTTCTAAATATTTATCTAGAGTCTCTGTTCCTTTCCAACTTGAATGCCCACCTGGTAATCTTATAACTCTTGTAGAAAAATCCTTTCCTAACATCTCTTTTAATATTTCATCATTCTTTTTAAAATCATTGCTTACTGCTTGTACATCAACTGTTCTATTAGGATAAAGTATTGAATAATCATGAGAATATCCATGACTTCCAATTGCATGCCCCTCATTTGCCATCCTTTTCAAAAGTTGTTGCGCTTTACTATTTTTTTCTATTGATGAGCCTAATGTAAAAAATGTAGCTTTTATATCATTTTGGTTTAATATATCTAATATTTTCTCAGTAGAATGCTCCGATGGTCCATCATCAAAAGTTAAGTATGCAATTTTTTTACCATCTTGCCTATAAAAGTTCCATTTATACATAGTTTCAGGAAGAACTTTAGAAGCATCATCAGCATTAATATCCTCTTCTAAGCTAAGATATCCTGAGTTATCCAATTCATTTACTGTTTCTTCTTCCTTATCAGTTTTATCTTCTTCTATATTCTCTGTAACATTTTCATTATCGCTTGTTAAAGCTTCTGCCTCTTTGTAGGAGTTTGTATTGAATCTATCTATTTTATCAAAAATTTGAAACATAATGATTGTACTGATTAATAACATTACTGTAAATAAAATCATTCTTCTTATTCGTATTATTCTTTTTCTTTTTTTTCTTTTTATTAATTCACTCTTATTCATTTTGCTTCCTCATTTCTACTTATTGCTTGTCCTTGATTTAATTATAAGATAATTATCTATGTTAATCTTTACAATAAGTTGAATAATGATTACGAAAAGGTTACATAAGCTAAACTAAAATAAAAAGAACTTTATAACAATAGATTATAATCTACTCTTATAAAGTTCCTTAAAATATAAATGGCTCCGTGGAGAGGATTCGAACCTCCAACCTATCGGTTAACAGCCGAGTGCTCCACCATTGAGCTACCACGG
>NZ_JBNOOE010000029.1:0-15314 GCF_050585265.1 Clostridium nigeriense
CGGATTTTTTATACAGATAGCGATAGCTTCATGTTTTTATTAGGCTGCCATAATGTTAACTAAGTGACATTGGCCTTTCAGCAGCCTTTATATCTATCTTTTATTTCTAACTTGAGCTTGTGCAGCTGCTAATCTAGCAAGTGGAACTCTAAATGGTGAACATGAAACGTAGTCTAATCCAATATTATGGCAGAATTCTACTGATGATGGATCTCCACCGTGCTCTCCACATATTCCAAGTTTAAGATCACTCTTAACTGATCTTCCCTTTTCAACTGCTATCTTAACTAAAGCACCAACTCCTGTTTGGTCTATCTTAGCAAATGGATCTTGTTCGTATATCTTCTTATCATAGTAGCTACCTAAGAACTTAGCAGCATCATCTCTTGAGAATCCAAATGTCATTTGAGTTAAATCATTTGTACCAAATGAGAAGAAATCTGCTTCCTTAGCAATTTCATCAGCTGTTAATGCAGCTCTTGGGATTTCTATCATAGTACCTATCTTATAATCTAACTTAACTCCCTTTTCTTCCATTACAGCTTCTGCAGTATTAACTACTATATCTTTAACATATTTTAATTCTTTAATTTCTCCAACAAGCGGAATCATAATTTCTGGAACTATATCATAGCCTTTGCTATTCTTAACTTCTATAGCTGCCTCTATAACCGCTCTAGTTTGCATTTCAGCTATTTCTGGATAAGAAACCGCTAATCTACATCCTCTATGACCCATCATTGGATTGAATTCATGTAATTCATTAACAGTAGCCTTTAATTCTTCAAAAGTTATATCTAAATCATTAGCTAAAGCATGAATATCTTCATCGTTGTGTGGTAAGAACTCATGTAGTGGTGGATCTAAGAATCTTATAGTTGCTGGCATTCCCTCTAAAGCTTCATAAATTCCAATAAAGTCTTCTCTTTGCATTGGAAGCAATTTATCAAGAGCCTTTCTTCTTTGTTCTTCACTCTTAGCAACTATCATTTCCCTAACTGCCATAATTCTATCTTCAGCAAAGAACATATGCTCAGTTCTACATAATCCAATACCTTCTGCCCCAAATTCTACTGCTTGCTTAGTATCTCTTGGAGAGTCAGCATTAGTTCTAACCTTTAATTTTCTTATTTCATCTGCCCATGCCATAAATGTAGCAAAATATCCTGATATTTCTGGTGTTACTGTATTAACAGCTTCCCCATAAACATTACCTGTTGATCCATCTATAGAAATATAATCATCAGAATTATAAACTTTTCCATTTACTTCTACAGTTTTAGCATTTTCATCTACTCTTAATGTTCCACAACCTGCTACGCAGCAAGTTCCCATACCTCTTGCAACAACTGCTGCGTGGGATGTCATACCACCTCTTACAGTTAAGATACCTTGTGCTGCTATCATACCTTCTATATCTTCTGGTGAAGTTTCAAGTCTTACTAAAACTACACTTTCTCCTCTTTCATGTCTTTCCTTAGCTTCTTCAGCAGTAAATGCAATCTTACCACAAGCTGCTCCTGGAGATGCTGGAAGTCCTTTAGCTATTGGTACAGCCTTCTTTAAATCTTCAGTATGGAAAGTTGGATGAAGTAATGAATCTAATTGATTTGGTTCAACCTTTAATATTGCTTCTTCCTTAGTTAACATTTTTTCTTCAACTAAGTCAACAGCTATTTTTAATGCTGCTTGAGCAGTTCTCTTACCATTTCTTGTTTGTAAGAAGTATAACTTTCCTTCTTCAATAGTTATTTCCATATCTTGCATGTCTTTATAGTGATTTTCTAATGTATGAACTATATCAGTAAATTGCTTATATATTTCAGGATTTTGTTCTTCTAATTTTGAAATTGGAAGTGGTGTTCTAATACCAGCAACAACATCCTCACCTTGAGCATTCATTAAATATTCACCATATATTTTATTTTCTCCAGTTGCAGGATCTCTTGAGAATACAACTCCTGTTCCTGAAGTTTCACCCTTATTACCAAATACCATTTCTTGAACGTTAACTGCTGTTCCCCATTCTCCAGGAATATCATTTAATCTTCTATAAACTATAGCTCTTGGATTATTCCATGATCTAAATACAGCTGTTATAGCTTCAATTAATTGAGTTTTAGGGTCTTGTGGGAAATCTTCTCCTCTTTCCTTCTTATAAAGGTTCTTATATCTTCCAACTAGCACCTTTAAATCATCAGCAGTTAATTCAGTATCAAATTCAACACCTTTTTCTTCTTTAATTTCATCTATTAGATTTTCAAACAATCTCTTTTCAATACCCATAACAACATCAGAGAACATTTGAATAAATCTTCTATATGAATCATATGCAAATCTTGGATTATTTGTTAAGTTTGCCATAGCAACTACTGATTCATCATTTAAACCAAGATTTAGAACTGTATCCATCATACCTGGCATTGAAACTCTAGCACCTGATCTTACTGACACTAAAAGTGGCTTAGTTAAACTACCAAACTCTTTGCCTGTTAACTTTTCTAACTCCGTTATTTTTTGATGAATTTCTTCAATAATTTCTGGTGCAATTACTTTTCCATCCTCATAATATTTATTACAAGCTTCTGTAGTAACTGTGAATCCTTGTGGTACAGGGATTCCTAGTAGAATCATTTCTGATAAATTTGCCCCTTTACCTCCTAGAAGGTTTTTCATTGACCCATTTCCTTCATTAAAAAGGTAAACATACTTCTTTTTCTCCATCTCAATACTCCTCCGTTCAATAGAATTGATATATATACTAACAGTACTTTTATACTGTAGCTACCCTAAAAAAATTATACCCATAGTTTTTTAATTACCCTCACCTAACTTAACAAAAAGTTTAGTTATATTAGTCTTTGATATCTTACCAATAATTCTAAATTGAGGCTTTTCCTTTGGATCAGTTTCTACTTTTTCAACTATTGGAATGCTGTCTATTTCATGCTCAATTATTTTTTTTGCTAAATCATATGCACTATCTTCTGCATATCCACAAATTATATTTGGCATTCTTGTCATAATAACACCTACTGGCACCTTATGTATATCAGTTCCTCCAATGGCATTTTTCAAGAAGTCTTTTCTTGATACAGCTCCAACCAAAACTCCATTATTTTCTATAAATAATGTCCCTACATCATTTAAAAACAAGAATACGATTGCATCGTATACTGTGGTTTCCTCATTAACAGTTACTGGTTTAGACATAATTTCACCAGCCAATACCTTAGAGATATTTTCTAAAACTACAGTATTATTTACTTCTCCTAAATATACATAACCAACCTTAGGTCTAGCATCTAATATCCCTATCATAGTTAAGATAGCTAAATCTGCTCTTAATGCAGCTCTAGTTACTCCAAGTTTTTCTGCCAAAGCTTCACTTGTTACAGGCTGTCCTTTTTTAACTAACCTTACTATTTCCTCTTGCCTTTCTGATAACTTCAAATTTATCCCTCTTTCTAGGTTTACATGGAATATTCAGATAATTTTGATTAGTTTGATATTTACATACTAATTATAACATTTTCTAATAGTTTGACTATACTTAATTTTCTGAAAAATCAATCATATTAGCCGAATATTCCCATTTCCTTTATTTTATTCTGCTCATTCTACTGTTTATCTTACTTTTACTCTTATTTACTCTTCATCATCAAATTTTACAGTATATGTAAAAGAATTGTTATCTATTTCTTCACTCTTTTTAGATTCTTTTTTATATACATTGTAATTATCTGGAGAAAATTTATCATTTTTTACTTCATCCACTTTATTCTTAACCTTACTCGCTACATCAGTTGCAACATCCTTTATATCACCAACAGCTTTGCTTATATACTTATTTACAACTTCTACACTACCATCAGCCATAGTTATTTCTACTGTTATTTGTGTTACTACTGCAGCAATAAGTACAAAAGCTAATACAGGTGGAAGAATAGCAGCAATAACTCCTGCAGCAATACCAGCATTTACAGGGACATCAACTATTTCTTTTCCGTCTTTGCTTATCTTAATTCTTGTAACATTTCCTTTATTTATTAAATCTTTTAACCACTTTTTAAATTCATCTATGGTTTCTGATTTTACTTTACCATCAGTTTCTGTACTAGCTTCCTTTATACTTTCAATATAAATAATAGCTTCTAATACATCTCCATTAGTTGCTTCAAGTGCATTCTTAGCCTCAGCATATGTAGCACCTGTTCTTTCTTTTACTTGGTCTACCTTTTCTAAAGTTATTTCCATTTATAATCACTCCTTTATATAATTTAACATTTCTAAACTCTTTGGTTTTTTAGAATAATTTGAAGATATGATAAATGTTGTAATTTTCCTTATATCTCTTTTTACATCATCATTTATATTTAATTTATATATCTTATCCATAGGTGTCTTCATTAAAAACTTTATTGAATTATATGCTGGCTTCGATATATAAATACCATGTTCTCTCGGACATTCCTCACATACGCCTCCATAGTGAGAAAGTGATATATAATTTGATACCGATAATTTTTTTCTACAACTAACACAATTATCTAAACTTAATCCATATCCTGTTTCCCTTAACAATTTTAGTTCAAAGGATCTTATTAACATTTCATAATCTAATACATCTGTATTCAATAAATACATACATGTTAAAAAGCTTTTGAATAAGTTTTCATTAACTTCACCTTCTTCAATACATATATCTATAAGCTCACATATATAAGATGAGTATGTTAGTTTATCCAAATTATCTAACAACCCTTGAAAAGAATTTATTATTTTTCCTTCTTGCAGATTATATAAATTTTTCCCTTTAAATAATATATACTCGCCATAACAAAGTGGTAAAGTAAGAGATAAAAATTTACTCTTACTTTTTCTAGCACCTTTTGCAATGGCAGTTACTTTTCCTAATTTATCTGTATATAACCATACTAATTTATCATTTTCTTTAAACTCCATAGTCTTAATAACTACAGCATTCACTTTATGTAGTGACAGAAAAATCATCCCCTTATTTATTTAACCTTTTTATATCCTAACTCCTTTAGTAGGTTTTGATTATCTCTCCACTCTTTTCTAACCTTTACCCATATTTTTAGATTTACTTTTTCATGTAAAAATCTTTCTATTTCATATCTTGCTGTTTCACCAATTTTCTTTAAGCACTGACCATTCTTACCTATTATGATACCTTTATGTGAATCTTTTTCACAAAGCATATCTACTTCTATATGCCAAGTACCATTAGGACTTTGCTTCATTTGAATAATATCTACTGCTATACCATGAGGTATTTCTTCTCTTAATGTTCTTAATGCCTTTTCTCTTATTATTTCTGATACTACAAACCTTTCTTGAACATCTGTTATCATATCATCTGGATAGTACTTTGGACCTTCTGGCATAGCTTCTACCATTAATTCAACTAATTTATCTACATTCTTTCCCTTTAAAGCTGAAATTGGAATTATCTCTTTAAAGTTTAATTCTTGAGAATACATTTGAAGAGTTTTAGCAACTCTATCTTGAGTAAATTCATCTATTTTATTTACCACTAAAAATATAGGCGCTTTTTGATTTTTTAAGGTTTCAATTATAAACTTATCTCCTCTACCTATTTCTTCTTCAGGGTTTATTAAAAATAATACAAGGTCAACTTCCTTTATTGAATCCTTTGCTGAATTTACCATATATTCACCTAACTTATGCTTAGGCTTATGAATTCCAGGAGTATCAACAAAGACAATTTGATGATCCTTACCTGTCAGTATAGTTTGAATATTATTTCTTGTTGTTTGAGGTTTATTTGATACTATAGAAAGCTTTTCTCCCATTATCTCATTTAATAAAGTTGACTTACCAACATTTGGTCTACCAACTATTGTTACAAATCCTGATTTAAACATTTTTCCTCCTAGTTTAATCCCAATATTAACTAAAAGCCCTTGGGATATTAAAAATATTTTATTTATAATATTTACTTTTTTAAATTATAGCATTGTTATAAAGTTTTATCATCTTTTTAATAAAATTAAATCTTAAAAATAATAAATATAAACAATGTCAATAAAGTTCCAAACAATGCTCCAACAATAACTTCGAAAATAGAATGTATATTAGAATCTACTCTACTTTGTGCAGTTATTAATGCCATTAGATAGCTTAGCATTATACATATTGGTTCTTCTGTAATTAATGAAATTGCAGTTGCTATCGAAAAAGATAAAGCACTATGTCCACTAGGCATACCACCTCTTAATGGTGTACCTTCTCCATAAATAGACTTTACTATCAAAGTTGCAATAGTTACAACTACTAATGCTATTAATACCATATATGGTTCTGATTCCTTCATCTTATGAATTACATCATATGAAATCAATGAAATTTTGTCCCAAAAAATTATATATCCTACTAACAAAGCATTTATAGCAGTAATTAAGACTGCTCCTGCTGCTGCATTTTTTGCTATTTTAGCTAATGGATGATAATGATTAGTAGACATATCTATAGTAGCTTCTATAGCCGTATTTACCACTTCAGCAGCTAATACCATTGTGATAGTAATTGATAAAATAAGAAATTCTTCTTTTGATATATCTATTACAAAACAAGTTAAAAGAACACATAGAGCTGCAAATAAATGAATCTTCATATTTCTTTGAGTTCTTACAGTTTGTATAATTCCTGTTATTGCATAGTTAAAACTTTCTACTAACTTTTTTATTCTCATAAACTACCCCCAAATACAGTATTATCTCTTAATATCAAGTTTATTTAATATTTCCTCTTCTCTCTTTCTCATTTTTAATTTATCCTTGTCAATCATATGGTCATAACCAAGTAGATGCAAAATCGAATGAACTACTAAATAACTAACTTCTCTATCATAAGAATGACCATACTCTTTACTTTGTTCTAAGGCTTTTTCTAATGATAGAACCATATCTCCAAGTATTAATTCATCTCCATCCTTAAAGGTCTCATCAAATTCAAAATCTAAATATATATCTTTATAAACTTTATTTTCTTCAAAATCAAGCATAGGAAAAGATAATACATCTGTTTCTCTATCTATACTTCTTGTTTCATTATTTATTTCTCTTATTTCTTCATTATCAACAAATAACAAAGATATTTGATATTCTACATTAACCCCTTCTTCTTTTAATGCAAAATCACAAACCTCTGTAATTTTTTCTATAAAGTTCTCTGTGACTTCTATTTTATCTTGCCTATTTTCTGTATATAACATATTTTACTCCTTTATGTTTAAAATTAAAGGGAAAGGTATGATACCCTCCCCTATCAATGCCTTATAGAATTTAATTTTTTACTTTTTTTCAGTTGGATATTCAATTCTATGATGATAAATTCCATCTAAAGTTTTTAAAAAACTCTGTCTTATAACTTCTATATCTTTTAATGTCAAATCACAATCTATTAATTGGTTACTACTTATTTTATCATTTATTATATTATTAACCATTTGTTCAATTTTAGCCTTAGTTGGCTCAGATATTGATCTAACAGATGCTTCAACACTATCAGCAAGCATCAATACTCCAGATTCCTTTGTACTCGGAATTGGTCCTGTATATCTAAAATCTTCTTCCTTAATCTCATCTGGATTTTCCGAAGAATTTTTAAGCTTGTAATAGAAATACTTAACAAGTGTAGTTCCATGATGTTGTACTATTATATCTTGAATAACCTTTGGTATATTGTGCTCCTTTGCCATTTCTATCCCATCCTTAGTATGAGATAAAATAATTAAAGCACTTAAATTTGGTGTAATTTTATCATGAGGATTTTCTCTTCCTATTTGATTTTCACCAAAGAAGTAGGGTCTTTTTGTTTTTCCTATATCATGATAATAAGCTCCAACCCTAGCTATAACTGGGTTTCCTCCTACAGCTTCAGTAGCTGCCTCTGCTAAGTTAGCTACCATCATACTGTGATGATAAGTTCCAGGTGCCTCCATCAAAAGTTTCTTCATAAGAGGCTGATTAGGATTCGATAACTCTAATAACTTTATATTAGTTACTACATCAAATATGGATTCAAAAAATGGAAGCAAACCAACTGCAAGTATACCTGAAAGTAGTACAGCAAGTATAGTATATCCAGTTTGAATAAGATTTTCCTTTAAATTATTAGATGAAACCATGCCTACAGTCAATGTTAGTATTGCTAAAATAACAGTTATATATATTGTGGAATATATAATATCATTTCTTTGTTGAACCTTTTTAAGAGCTGTAGAACCTAATACAACACTTAGAATGCATAATACTATAACCTCAGCATTAAAACTAACTACTATAGCAACAAATACTAAATTTAATAAATTTACAACCAATGATATTCTATAATCTATTAATATAGTCATCAGCATTGCTCCACATGCTATAGGAATTAAATAAGGAGATACTATATTAAGCCCCATAGAAAGCATAAGACTAATAATATTTATACTGCTAATTAATATAATAAGCTTAGTATTTTTAAATATATCTGGTCTTTCTTTAGCTATATATCCATATTGGATAAATAAAATTAAAGTAACTATTATAGCTAAGGCTATAAATGACATAACATAACTTTTTGTCAAAGCACTACTTAGCAATCCAAGCTCATTTAATATTTCTATTTGTCTTTCTGTTACAGGCTCTCCTTCTTTAACTATAATTTGATTTTTCTTTATTATTTCTTTTTGAACGCTTTTTTCAGCTTCCTTTATATTTTCTTCCATCTTTTCAGAATCAATAAAAAGGTTTGGATTTATTTGTGAGTAAACTATACTTTTCAATGTATCTTCTAAATTTCTATCAAGATTATAACTTTCAATTATATCATCAGCAAAAGTTTTTGCTTTTTGTATTGCTTCATAATCATTTTCACTAATATCATTTTTATAAGCTGCTTCTAGAGCAGTTATTACAATATTTTTAGTTTCAGTTACCTTCGTTGTGTCCAATGATAATAATATATTATACTCATCATCAGTCAATTTAAAAGCATCAACTTTTTTAATCTCTGTTAGCTTATCTTTAGCCTCTTTATCAGATGCTATTTCTGTTGCAATTTTATTAAACAATTCATTTGCATCATTTAAGGCCTCTGTTTTAACTTCACTTTTAACATAATATTTTTTATCTTCTTTTGCTTTTGCAACTGCTTCATCAATTTTTTGTTGGGTTGCAACTTCATCGATAGTATCTATAGGTGCTTTTATATCTACTGAAGCTATGTCTCCTACTGACAAATTATATTTCTTTGGTGAAATATTAGTTAATAAAAGTACATACGTGATTATAAGTACTGTCAAATATATAAAAATTCTTTTGTATCCTCTACTATCTTTTTTCTTATCTTTCTTTAAAAACAATTTCATCCCCCTTTAACCACATAGTTTTAATAATCTATAGGCTCATTATTTACAATATTTTGTTCAACAATAAAGACTACATTAATTAATATATTCTCTGCTGAATCGTCCTTTGTTGTAATTATTCTATCTACAATTGTTGCTTCCCTAGTTAAATTATTATAAAGAGATTCTTCCAAGGCTTTTACAGAGTTATCAATTATTTCTTCTCTTGTTAGTTTAATTGGAAATTCAATTTTTTCATAATAATTTATCTTAGTAATTAATTTCCCACTTTCCTCTATTTTATCATAATCTTTAAAATCTTTTATAGCTTTTTTAATATAAATTTTCTTTCCGAATAAAATTAAATAAATATCACTATCTTTTTCACCACTTCTTTTTAATTCAGTTCCATCTACCTTTGCCACCATACTCTTTTCATAAAATGTATTAGCCATAACTACTCCATCTGGTACCACTTCATAGGGCTCTTCTTCTTTTCCATTGATACCTTCAATTATTACATCTCCAGCATGTACATATTCACCGGTATGAACTGTTGACCTTCCTGAAAAAGCATAAACCCTTCTTACTTCTCCATCCATTTTAGCAACTAAATTCCCATACTTTTCTTCTTTAACCTCAGGAGGGTTTACTTTTTCATCAATAGTTATTTTTAATGTTGAACCTTCTACTCTTGCCCTAAGCCATAGGATATCTGAATTCATATTTTCTAATTTTTTCTCTATGTCTTTATAATTTATATTTTTTTTACTTATGCCTGGTTTAATTCCCAATGAATAAAGTTGCTGTCTTATCTCATAAGGTGAAACATTCTGCTTAGTAGTAATTTCTATACTCCAAACAAATGTAGAAAAATATAGTAATAGGATAACAAAAATTCCTCCTCCAATAGTTAAAAAAAACTTACTTTTTAATTTTCCCACAAGAAAAAGTATTCCTTTACTTCCTACTATTTTAATTTTACCATTTAATCTTTTAACTATTTGTACTACATCTTCATAATAATTATAGTCAATAGTTATCTGAATAGTTGCTACATCTATTCTCTTTACGTTTATAACATTAATATTTTCATTCCATAATATGTTCAAAAATCTTTCTGGCTTCAATATGTTAATTTCAACTACAACTTTTCCACTTTCAAAAACTCCTGATGCCATACTACACCTCATAAGAAATGGATTTAAATTTTCCACTTATAGTTATAGTAGAATCTCCAATATATAAAATTTCAAAATTTTCTCCTTCAATATCAATAATTTTGACCTTAGTGTTTATCTTAATTATATTTCTCTCAAATAATATAATTCCTTTATGATTTTCTATAGTGATTTCATCATTACCTATAATTGTTATTTTAGGAAGGTTTAGCATTACATCTTTAGGCAAATCCAACTTCTCAACTAATATTTCTCTGCTTTTTTCCATTTTTCCTTGCATATCTTTCTCTCCTTATACTCTTTATAATAGTACTTTATGATAAAAATATATAGAAAATTACAGATAGAAAGCAAAAAGCAAAAGGAATAAAAATTCCTTTTGCTTTTATTTATCAGTTAATATTAATCTTATAAAATTGACCTTAATTTGCATAACTAAAAAGTTATAGATGTTATTAACACCAATGATGTAGCCGTTGCTTTAATAATTTTATCTTTCTTATATTAACTGCTGAGGAAGGTACTATAATAAGATTTACTTAATTAAATCTTATTTATTCCCTTAATTCAAGTATAATTACTTTTACACTTTTGATAAACTTATAAACTATAGTCCTCAACCTTGATGTATAATAAAATACATTTAGACTTATTGGATAAATATAGCCTCCAATAATAGCTTACTTAATTAATTAAGTTACATTGAAATTTAAATCAAAATTATCCTACTTGAATTTTCTCTTTCTAGCAGCTTCTGATTTTTTCTTTCTCTTCACGCTTGGCTTTTCATAGTGTTCTCTCTTCCTAACTTCTGAAAGAACTCCTGCTCTAGCGCATTTTCTTTTGAATCTTCTTAATGCACTTTCAAGTGTTTCATTTTCTCCAACTTTTATTTCTGACATCTATTATCCCTCCCTCCGCTAGCTCAAATTAATTAATTTAACTCAGCTACGGGCTTAATAACACACGCTATATTATACAATAGGCATCCCTTAAAGTCAACCATTAGATACAAACTTATTTAGCCTGGTGGCCATTTTAAATCTCTTTGCCCTAACACGTGGAAATGCATATGATCTACTGTTTGGCCCCCATCTTTTCCGCAGTTATTTACTATTCTGTAGCCTGATTCACTAATATTTAGCTCTCTTACTAGTTTATTAATAACTAAGAATATATGTGAAATAATATCCGCATTTTTTTCATTTAATTCATTTACACTTTGAATATGTTCCTTAGGTATTACTAAAAAGTGAACAGGAGCCTCTGGGCTAATATCATAAAAAGCTAATACTCTATCATCTTCATATAACTTCTTACTTGGAATCTCACCATTTACTATTTTACAAAATATACAACTCATAATTTCACCACCCTTCTTAAAATTAGGAATGAAAAATTAAAAATTAAGAATTATTGACGAAACTCAGTAAGCTGAGTTTCTAAATTGTATTTTTCATAATTCAGCTATGCTGAATTATTTCATCATTTTTACATTTTACATTCTTCATTATTCATTTTACAGTAGTTTCGCTATACCAATTTCATTTTCTGCTTTAGTAATTTCTATATCTACTATTTTACCAGTTACATCAGCACATGCGCAAGGCACTTGAACTTTAATATAGTTTCTTGTGTAGCCTTCATATATGCCTTCTTGACCCTTTACTTCTGTTTCTATAAGGACATCCATTTCTTTACCAATAAATTTTTCTGTAAATTCTTTTTCATTTTTATTACTTAATTCTATTAATAGCTTACTTCTTTTTTCTTTAATACTACCATCTATTTGATCTCCCATTTCAGCGGCTCTAGTACCTTTTCTAGGGCTATATTTAAATACATGAGTTTTAGTAAGCTTAATTTTTTCTAAGAATTTATAAGTTTCATTAAATTCTTCTTCTGTTTCTCCTGGAAAACCTACTATCACATCTGTAGTAATAGATACATCTGGTAAAGTATTTCTTAAAAGCTCCACAGAGGCTGCATATTCTTCTGCAGTATATCTTCTATTCATTCTCTTAAGAGTTGCATCACATCCACTTTGTAATGATAGATGGAAATGAGGGCAAAGCTTTTTAAATCCTTTAATTTTTTCTATTACTTCTGGTGTAAAGAATGCAGGCTCTATAGACCCTATTCTAATTCTTTCTATTCCAGCTACTTTCTCTATTTCTTCTATAATATCAATTAATGTTATATTACCTTCTAAATCTAACCCATATGACGCTGTATGAATACCAGATAAAATAATTTCCTTAAAGCCATGTTCAGCTAATTTATTAACTTCTTCTATTACCTTTTTAGGATCTTTTGAACATACTGACCCTCTTGAATAAGGTATTATACAATAAGTACAAAATCTATTACATCCATCTTGAATCTTTAAAAAAGCTCTAGTTTTATCTTGATACTCTTCTATATTTAATTCTTCAAATTTCTTATTCTTAAGTACACCTTCGACATGAACTTGTGATTTTCCTTCTTCTCTTGCCTTATTCACATAGTAAACTACATCACCCTTGTTTCTTGTACCTAAAACTACATCAACACCTGGAATCTCAGAAACTTCTTTTGGAGCAATTTGCGAATAACATCCAACAACTGCAATTACAGCATTTTCATTTAATCTTCTTGCTCTACTTATAATTTGTCTTGACTTCTTGTCTCCCATATTAGTTACAGTACATGTATTTATTACATACACATCAGCTTCTTCATTAGCCTCTACAACTTCGTAGCCTTCTCTTATAAACTTTTCAGCCATAGCTTCTGATTCATATACGTTAACTCTACATCCAAGAGTAGAAAATGCAACTTTCATTATTTATTTCCTCCTAAATCTCCAAGCTCATATTGAACTAATGAAGTAGCAACAAAACCTGCTGTTTCTGTTCTAAGGATTCTACTTCCTAAAGTCACTATATAAGCACCATGTTCTTTTAGTTTATTTATTTCACTTAATTCAAATCCACCTTCAGGACCAACTAATATCCCAACAGTTTTAATTTTTGATGTATCAATATTTTCATCATTAAATAATGTTTTTATACCAAAATTTTCTGCATTTTCATAAGGAACTATAACTAGATCTAAAGCTTTCATATTGATTAATGCATCTTCAAAAGAAATAGGCTCAGAAACAGTAGGTACAATAGTTCTTTTACTTTGCTTTGCAGCTTCTAAAGCTATTCTATTTAATCTATCTAGCTTTTTAAATTCACCCTTTAACTTTATATCCACTCTTTCTGTCAAAGTTGGTATAAATTCAGTTATACCTAGTTCTGTTCCCTTTTGAACTATTAAATCCATTTTTTGAGACTTTGGCAACCCTTGAAATAAATATATTTTAACTTCACTTTCATTATTTATCTCAAGCTTTTCTTCTATATCAACAATTACTTCTTGCTTTGTAATAGTTCTTATATTTGCTAAAAACTCTTCTCCACAACAATTATTTAAGACTATTTTATCCCCTTCATTTAGCCTTAATACTTTATATAAGTGTTTTACATCATCACCTAAAATCTTTGCTTGCTTATCTACAAAATTTTCTTTAGGAGTAAAAAATTTATGCATCTAACAATCTCCTTAAAACTATTTTAATTTGGCAACTATGCAGTTCCATTCCCCATCTTTATTTATTTCAACTACTTCAAACCCTACTTCTTGAAGCTTATTAGTAACCATATCTACCCTATCATGAATGATTCCAGAAGTTATAAAGTATCCATCTTCCTTTAATACTCTTTTTACATCTTCTGTTAATATGCAAATTACTTCTGCAATAATATTTGCAACTACAATATCTGCTTTTCCATCTATTACTTCAACTAAATTACCATATAAAATTTGTATATTATCTAAATTATTAAATCCTACATTTTCTTTAGCAGATTCAACAGCAACAGGATCTAAGTCTACTCCAATAGCCATTTTTGCTCCTAATTTTGCTGCTCCAATTGCAAGTATACCTGAACCACATCCAACATCAAAAACAGTACTATCTTCTTTTACATACTTATCTAAAGCTTGAATACACATTCTTGTTGTTTCATGAGTTCCTGTACCAAATGCCATTCCTGGGTCTAATTCTAGTACTAATTCATTTCCCTTTGGTTCATATTCTTCCCATATAGGCTTTACTACTATTCTATCACCAATTTTAGTAGGCTTATAATACTTTTTCCAATTATTTGCCCAATCTTCTTCGTACATTTTTTCGCTTTCAACCTTATAAGCTCCTGTATCTATACCTATGTCTTTAAGTTCTTTCATCTTATCATTAACATATTTTAATACTTCTTCTACATTATCTTCTTCTGAAAAATAAGCCTTTACTACAGCTACTTCCCCTTTATGTTCTAATACATTTATATCTGCAAAATCCCAAGTTAGTGGACCTTGCTCTCTTTCTAATATGTCATTTGGATCTTCTATTGCAACCCCTTTACAATCTAATCCATAAAAAATTCCTGAAACTGGCTCTAAAGCTTCACTTTTCGTTATAACTCTAACTTCTATCCATGTTCCTTCCATTAAAATCAGTCCTTTCAAAGATATTTGACTAATTTATTATTTTACACTTATGTTAAGTTTCTGTCTATATTTAAAACTAAAAAGATTTAAGTTATTGTCATTTTGTAGCTTATCTAAAAAGAAGAAGCTCTTGGGCCAATGTCACTTAGTTAACATTATGGCAGCCTAATAAAAATATGAAGCTATCGCTATCTGTATAAAAAATCCGCTAG
>NZ_JBNOOE010000030.1:0-14224 GCF_050585265.1 Clostridium nigeriense
TCTGTTGTTAGATTTAAAAATTGTCCGTTTTCTCCAGTAACAAACTTAGAAAGTAATGTTTGTAGGTCTAATGTTCCACCAGTACCTACATTAAATTTTATGTTAGTTGCTGTAAGGTCAGTTATGTTTGCTTTATCTGCTTGTAAGTTTGCAATTTTTGCATTAATAGCAGTTAAATCTGTTATATTTGCTTTAGTTGCTTCTAAATTACCTACTCTTATTATAACTGCATTTAATTCTTGTACATTTATTTTATCTGCAGTTAACTTTTTTACAGTTTCTTTAATAGCTCCTTCTGATATAGTTCCGTCATCTTCTGTAATATTATTTACAGTATCACTTGTATCTTGAAATTCTTTTTGTATATCTTCAAAACTTAAAGTAGTATTAGCAATTTCTACTGTATTTTGTGAGGGATCATCTGGATATTCTACTGTTTTAACTATTCTTTGTTTTTCTTTTATCCCATTTTCTTTAGAAATAAGAGTTATTGTATCTCCTAGCTTATAACTTAAAATATCTTTATATTTTTCATTTAATTTTGCTAAATCTATAACATCAGCACTATATGCTCTGTAAGGTTTAGATATTTCATTTAGTTTAAGAATCGCATCTTCTCTTAAACTAGTTTCATCTGTATATCTTTCATCCTTCCAAATTAAAGTTTTTCTTTTATTAGAATAACTGTAATTTTCTACTTCTACTTTTAAATCATCTTTTCCTATTGCTAATATTCTAGTATAGAAATCATAACTATTACTCTGTATACTTAAAGATTTTAAATTAAGCTCTTCAGTAAAATATACACCCTTATCTCCACCTATTTTTTCTTTAACTATTACAATTCTATTTATAGTATCAAATTCTATTTCTACTCTATAAGTTTTCTTAGCTTGCTGTATAATATCCCATATACTAGAATTAGTTTTCCTTACAGTCCTTCTCTTCGTTATAGACCTATCTACATTTACAGTCCAGCCAGTTCCGGCTAAAGCAAAATTAATACAATTTTCTATAGGTTGCTCTGTAGAATCAAAATCTTCTATCATGGTCTCTAATTCTTCTACATTTAAGCTGCAGGTTACAGTAATCCAAGAATCAGATGTTTTATTTATTTGCTTTATTACAAACTCTGCTATTTTAGTTCTTATATATCCTTCTTCTAACACATTATTAGAATCCTTTTTAGGATATAAAAAAGAAAGTACTTTATCGCCTGTAGACAATGTACTTTCTATCTTTAAATCTTTATATTTAGTTAATCCTTCTATTTTTTCTTTATTTAAATTGTATAACTGTAGCACCATTTCCCTCCTTTCCTAGAAGTTTATTAATGCTTAAAACATATAATCCACTAACATTAGCTCTCCTGGAGTAATGTCACACTCACATTTAAATAAATCTTCTTCATTTATCTTGTGTATATCTATTTCATTTTCTATTTCTAAAAGTTCTTTTATATCCTTACTCCAGTTTTCCTTATCTATAATTTCTATATTGCCAGCTTCATCTACTTTTAAATTTCCTTCTTCATCTCTTTCAGCATATTTATCTATAAGCTTGGCCCTTTCTTTATTATAAACCTCTAATTCTTTTTCTATCTTACTTATATTTTTAGCTATTGCATAACTAACTTTTATATTTAATTTCATGTCATTTAATTTACTTAATACACCAACACTATTCACTAATGTTTCATTTTTAACTATCATACCTATTCCCTTACCTTTCTACTACTCTTAACTTTCTGCTGATATTTCATCTTCTATTTCATAAACTTTTGTTTCGAACTCTGCTATATCTGCCCTAACTTGTGTTTTATTGGCACTGTAAACCTCTTGATTAGTTATAGTTTTATTTACATTAGCCCCATTTCCTCCATCTGTACTTATATTTGCACTCATATACGCTACTTGTACCCCATCTATTACACTTGTACCATTTAAAGTTATATTTTTATTTACTGTTAGCATTATTTTTCTTCCTCCCTATTTTCTTTTACAATTTAAAACTATATTCCCCTGTGTATCGAACAGCACGGAACTTTCTTTTTTAATTCCATCTTCTATAGAAGTGACTCTTGATATTTCGCCTTCTTTAGTAGAAATAAGTTCACTAATATCTAATTTATATTTATCAGTTTTTATACCTGCTACACAAGTTTTACTTGATTCTAAATCAGATATACTTGCTTTTTCTACACTTATAATATCACTTAATACTCCAGTTAAATGTGTGCTGTTTGCTTCTAATACTTTTACATTAACACTGATGTTATTAACTACATCTATAATTTCATTTATCTTATTAAAAATTTCTTTATTTACATCATCATAAGTTTCACATTTATCAAAATTTAATTTTTTTATCATAATATCCTCCTTAAATTAAATAATGTGTCCAATTCGGACACATTAAATATATCTTGGTTTATATTTTATTGTTATATCTACACTACTTTTATCTGTTGTAATAGTATTTGCTCCTGGACTTAATTTAGGAAATCCCCACATATCTGTATCACTGAATTTATTTACTCCATCTACAGTTACAGTGCTATCTTCCCCATTTACAATTAATTTTTTATTAGCTTTAAGATTCTTTAATATAATAGGATCTTCTGCCAATCCTGTTAATGTTAAATCTATTAAATCTATACTTGGAATTATTTCTAATATAGCTGGTGTTTCTAAATTTCCTGCTACATTTATAGTTTTATTTGTTATTCTATTCATCGTTTCAGTTACTTCTTCTTTATAAGAGTATGCAATAAAACTAAGACTTATTTTTTTACTTTCTTTTTTTAAAGTATTTTCTGTATTGCAATTTATCAAAAAACTTTGGTAATAAAAATCATCATCAAATTTTAAAATACAATCCTTACTTTTATTAATTAATGTTCCTATTTTACTTTTAACATCACTTTCATCTTTTCCTTTTATATATAGCTTTACTTCTATTGAAATAAATTTAAAGTCTTGCTTTGGAAAAAAAGGAAGTAAAGAATTTTTTAACCATGCATATTCTCCATCTAATTCTATTGAAGAAGGTTGAATATTTTTTTCCATCAATACTGCATCAATTTCTTTTATATTAACATTATCAATTAACAAATTTATCACCTTCTTAATTTAGTATTTTGAGCCAATCCATTGCTAATTATAGGAATTATAGCTTCACCAACAGCTCTATCATTCAGCACTAATATTACCTCTTTATCAGTATTTAATATCTCGCTTAGCCCATTAATAATAGAATTAGCGGTTTTAGTAGCTGTATCTTTTATCATATTTTCACTTTGCAGGTGATTTTTAATTTTAGTTCCTCTAGGCAATTCAACTACTTCGTATCCCCTTTCATTAATAGCAGTAAGCCCACCTTGGAAATATGAAGTTCCTAGTGCATTTGCTCCTATTCTATTGCCACTCATTCTTTCTGTATATTGTACATTGGCATATTTAGTTTCTGGTTGCCATTTATCCCATGTACCAAATAACTTTTGCCAGAACCCAATTATTTTACCAGTTGAACTATCAACATCTTTTTGCAAATCTTTATTCATACTAAATATTTTATCTACAGCTTCTTTCCTTGTATTTTCAGCTTGTTCGACTACTCCATCTCTTTGTTCTTTGGCATCTTCAATCATTTTGTTTGCTTGTTCTGCACTAATTACCCCTGATTCATCCCTTAACCTAGTAATAGTTGCAATTCTTTTCTCATATTCATCATTCGCTGTAGCTACTGCATTATCTCTGCTCTCGTTTAATTTAGCAATATGCTGAGCCGCTTGTTCTGCTGTAACTCTCCCATCATAATCTTTCATTCTTTGCAATATTACTTGTGCTTCAACTTCATTTTCACTTAATGCTTTCACTGCATTTTCCCTCATTTGATTTTGAAGTTCAGTTATCTGTTGAGTTTCATCTTGAGTTAACGCTCTCTTTTCTTGACTTGCTGTATTTATTATTTCATTAATTTGTTTTTCATAATTTTGTGTTTGAGTTTTCTTATTTTCATAATATCCATCTGTAGCAGCAATAATTTCTGCTTGTTCTTGAGCTGTCAATTGACTTTGAATACTAAACATTTCTTGCATCTGTGCAATACTATCATTCTTTTGTTTCTCATAGCCTGCAATCACTTGGGTGCTCATTTCATTAAATTTAGATGTCATATCATTTTTAATTTGATCCGAAATAGTAGTCGAGTTAATATATAAACTTTGCATCTCATTTCTAGCATTATCATCCAAGTCTACATAAGCTCCTACTGCTGTTTTTGTAGCTTCACTTATTTTAGTTACTGTTGCTTGAACAGAACTAGCCATATATTGACCAGATGTATCCATAGCCGTTGCTGTGTATTCAATTTTATCTGCAAATAAATCAACTTCTGGAATAACTTCCTGGCTTAAGCCTTTATAAACCAAATATCCAGCTCCTGCTATTGCTGCTCCTGCTGCTAAATAAGGTGCTGCCGCTATAGCAACTCCACCTAAAGAAGTTGCTAGACTAGCTACTCCTCCTGTTCCGCTTGCCACTGCCGAAGCTGTTCCTATTGCCTCTGTTGCTGTTTTAGCTTTCCCCAGCCCAGTAGATAATTTACTAGCAATTTTTAATACGCTTCCAAAGCCTTCTGCTAATTTACCAGTTGTCCCCACAACAGGTCCTGCTACAGCACTTAAAGCAGCTAATTTTATTATATTTTCCTTAGTTGCAGGACTTAAATTATTAAACTTATCTATTAAATCTTTTACTACAACAAGACCATCTTTTATGGTTGGAAGTAATTCTACGCCTATATCTCTTGCCATATCTACTATTTCATTTTTTAAAATCTTTATTTGGCTTTCTGTAGTAGCATATCTTTGATTAGCTTCATTAGTTAAAGCTGTATTTTCTTCCCATGCTTCTGTTCCTAATGCTATTGTTTCATTAAATAATGATGAAGCGCTACCAGCTCTTAATAAGCTGTCTCTTAATCTTACTTCTGTAATTCCCATATCATTTAAAACTTTAATAGCACTAGTCCCTTGTGATTCTGCATTAGAAAGTCCTTGAATAAATGATATTAGCGCTCCTGTTGCATCTTGTTTAAAAGCTTTGCTAAATTCATCTGTAGTCATTCCTGCAACGCTTGCAAAATCCTTTAAGCTTTCGTTTCCAGTTTCAACAGCTAACTGCATATTTATCATAACTTTAGAAAATGCACTTCCCATTATGTTATCCTATAGGCTTTTTATCCTATAGTTCTTATAGTTTCCTATAAGTTCGGCATATATTTTCACCCTCGGCTTTACGTTAGGGGTTTACCACTCGTGGGACTATTTTATTCTGCACTTTTATAAAAATAAAAGCACAGGTTCAAGTCCTATGCTCTACGGTGGCAAGTAACTTTTAAATTACTTGCTTACCTCGGTATTAACATATTTATAATATTCCCATTTAAGTTTAGTTCCATCTGATAGTTTCCCACTTGTTTTTCTTTTTCCTTTGCAACATTGTGTTATATCACTTTTATTGCAGTTATAAAAATCACTAGCTTCTTTTATACTATCAAATATTTTGTTAGTTGTTATACATAATACTTTTTTTAGAATTAACTAAACTTTTATTTCAAACTTAGTTTCTACCGATTTTGGTAAATTCTCTATTGCTTATCTCTAAGCAACCCGGCAAAAGTGTCTACCGGCTTCTGCTTCAATACCTACACTAGATAAAGCTGCTGCTAAAGATACTATTTGCGCCTCTGTCATTCCTACTTGAGTTCCTGCCCCTGCTAACCTCATAGCCATGGCAACTATATCAGCCTCTGTAGTTGCTGAATTATTTCCTAAAGCAACGATTGTACTTCCTAATCTATCAAATTCAGTTTGTGCCATACCAGTTATATTAGCAAACTTAGCAAGTTGACTTGCTCCTTCTTCACCAGTTAAGTTAGTTGCATTTCCTAAGTCAATTATTACCTTAGTAAATCCTAAAATATTATCTGTTTGTATCCCTAGTTGTCCTGCCGCTTCTGCAACTACTGCAATATCTTCTGCGCTTGAAGGAAGTTCTTTAGACATATCTTTTATACCTTGTTCTAATTCAGCTATTTGTTCAGTAGTTCCATCAACTGTCTTTTTTACCCCTGCAAATGCACTTTCCCAATCAATTTGTGCTTTTACAGCAGCAGTTCCCATAGCAACAATCGGTAAAGTTACCGTCTTAGTTAATGTGCTACCTATTTTGCTAGCCTTTTCACCAAAGTTAGATATATTATCTCCAGCTTTTTTTAAACTTTCCCCAGCTTGTATCCATTTAGAATTTTGTTTATCGAGTTCATTATTTGTATTCTTTAACTCTGTTTGAACCCTTGACAACTGAGCCTCAGTTTCATTCAATTTAACTTTATGATTATTAACAGTATTAATATTTTTATCTACTACAGCTTTTTGTTCTGTATACTCTTCATTAACTTTATCTAACTGTTCTTTAAGTTTTTGTGCCTGTTCAGATTCCTCTCCATAAAGTTTTACAGCTTGTTTATACTCACTTTGTAAGCTCTGTTTTGTAGTCTTTAACTCCTGTAGTTTTTTATTATTTTCCTCAGCTCTATTACTAGCTTTTTCTATGCTTTCTTTATAGAGATTAATCTTATCTTTCAAAGTTTCAGTTTGCTTACTTAAAGCCTCTTGTTTATACTTTAAATCATTCGTATTTTTCCCAAACTGATTTAATCTTTCACCAGCAAGCTTTATTTCACTTTGCGTAAGCTTATACTGCGAATTTATCTCTTTAAGCTTTTTATTATGTTCATTGTCATCTATAGTAAATATAGTACTTACTTTTCTTATAGATTCGCTCAAATTTTCACCTCCTTAAAAAAGGTCTGAAAAGCTTTCTACATATAGTGTTTCTTCTTCCTCTTCGGAATTTCCAAGCATAAACTCAATTACTTCTCTTGCAACTTCTCTCATATTATTTTTAAAGTAATTACTATGAAATTCTTTCAAAATTAAAACTTGCCTTAATGTAGAGCTTAAGAATTGCACCTCTGTCATATTTAACTGATGTACTGCTATGTAGTAGTAATAATCCAGGTTAAAATCCTTAATCTCTACTTTTTCTCCTCGGTTTTGGGATTTTTTTTTACTTCTGATTTAACTTCAAATTCCGACACTCCAGTTAATTCTTGATCAAGTAAATCTAATGTGATATTACTTAAAGTTCCTATTGAGTTTATGTTAATTAACATATTATTTTTAATTTCTTCTTCTGATATATCCTTATCTGCCATACATCTTATAATCGCTGGTAACTTTTCAAGATCATGTTCAAATACATATGAATGAATTAATAAAAATGCATTCCCATATTCTTTATGCATCTTAATAAGTGCGTTAAAATCAAGTTTTAACTCTATTTCTTCATCTTTAATTTTTATCTTATAAGTCCTAATTTCATTTACTAACATTAATAATTCCTCCAAAAATTAAGGTAGCCATTACTGACTACCTTTTATTAATCATTACCTACTATTGCTCTACCAACCCTAGCATTTCCAACCCTAGACGTTTCTAGGGCTTGATTAGGGAGTGGTTGTAAAATCTATTATTGTATCTTCTAATATTTGTCCATAAATGTCTTTTACTTGTGTTAACATTACTGCATGCTTTGTAGCAGCCGTTAAATTACTATTAGGCTTGATAGTAACAACTTTATTAGTTCCATCTATTGCTATCTTTGATGTAACTGTAGTGAAATCATTCTTCAATAAAACAGCTGAATAACTTACAATAGGATTGTTGAAAGTTAATTTTATATCACTAGATGTAACTACTGAACTTGCTCCATTGGTTGGATTTGATGTTACACTAAGTTTTTGAATTTCTTTTTCGCTAGGTATTATTACAGTTTTACCCCAATTCATTTTATGTGTATCCTCATTAAAATTATCATCAGTTGTTTTTACTGCGTGTTTCCATATACCATTTTCTAAAGGCATAAATAATCCATTTAATGATATTGTTTGAAATTCTGTTTTACCTTCCTTTGTTTTTGCCTTGTCTTCAGGAATACTTAATTTTCCTTTAAAAAGTGTTAAATATTCTTTTACCCCACCACTTAATGTTTTTTCAACCATTAATGCAATATATGGTGGTTGATCATCGGAACTTTCAATGATTCCTCCTGTTGAAGCTACTTTTTTCCCTAATAAAGCAACATAATCTGTTGTATCTATAGATGCAAAGTCTAAAGTAACTTCTATTTCACCTAAGCTATTTTCACTATCATATAATCTATTTTCTGCATATATAGTTGCTTGTTCTTCATTGGCTGTTACAGATATTTCTCTAAGCCCTGGTAAGTATTTAGCTGCATCATATTTAGGTGTATCTCCATCTTCTTTTAAAATAGAGTAATAAGCTTTTTCTACACCTGTTACAATTTTTCTTGCTGTCTTCGACATTTCTATTCCTCACTTTCATAATTAAATCTCAAAATATAATGAAAGAGCTTGGAATCTTCTTCATATAAAGAACCACCAAACTCTTTCATCAATCCATTTTCTTTCATTACATTTTTTATAGCCTTAACTATTGATGTATAACTTTCCTTAGTAAATACATCAATTTGTATTCTATAATTGGTTTCTATTTCTTCATTTTCTGCAAACAAAGAACCCTCTTCATTTAAAACTTCATATTCAATATAAGGTGCTATTGTATTATCAGGAGCTTTCAAAAGATATATTTTATTACTAACTAAATTTGATATTCTTTCATCAAATAGAATTTTTCTTAATAATTCTTCCATCTACTTAAGCACCTCCTCAGCTATAACATTTACTGCTTTATCAGATACCTTATCTACTGCACTACTGAAGAATCCTATATGTTTTTTATTCTTGCTGGATCCAAACTCATTTTCTATATCTTGAACTGTATCTCCTCTTATCTCAAAACCTAAATTTCCATCAAATCTCTTTATTCTACTTTTCCATCTTTTTTTCATTTTCCCTGTTGCGACTGGAGAATTATCAATTACAGCTTGTATTACAATTTCAGATCCTTCTTTTAATGCCTTCCTTTTCTTTCTATCAGAAATATTCATATCATCTAAATCTTTAAAAATATCATCAAAGCCTTTAATTTCAATTGCCATCATTAATCACCTGCGATTTAGCTTTTATTTTAAGCTCTTTATTTAAATATTTAATATTATCAATTTCCAATATCTCATATCTTTGATTGTTAAAAAGAATAAAACAATTAACGTCAATATTTTTATAATATCTAGTATAGAAGGTTGTTATATTTTCAGATATTAACTGTTTACTGCTCCAGTAGTCCTTGCCATAAAGATCATTAATATCAGCCCACGCCTTTTGAAAAGTAATATATTTTTTTATAGGAAATCCTTCATTATCGTAACTTTCATCTAGTCTTTGAAATTTAATTCTATGTCTTAAATTTCCTATATTCATATAACATCACCTTGAGTATATTTTAATTGAGTTATTATAGTATCCAATCCAAAAGCAATTTTACTTACATTTTTGCCTACTGTTTCAACTGACCTGTTCTCATACCAATGAGATACTAATATTCTTATAGCAAGTTTATACAATTCTTTTTCATAATCTTTAGCAATTCCAGCATTAGTTAGATACTCTTCAGCGCCAAGCTGCAATCCTTTAATTAATGTATCTTCCTCTTCCCCATCAATTCTAAGAAACAACTTTAATTCTTCTAATTCCATAATTCACCTCATGAAAAGAGAATGAGATTTTACTCCCACTCTCTATTGACTATTCATAAATCCTTTTGCTTTTAAATCTGCAATTAAATTATTAAATGCTGTTACTACTGCTGCAACTTCTGCTCCACTATCTAACGCATCTACTTTATTTAACTTATTAATTGTAGCATCTGCACCTTTGGGACCAGCTGGCCCTGGATCCCCCTTATCCCCTTTAGGTCCTGTTGCTCCTGTAGGTCCGGTTTCTCCTCTTTCTCCTTTGGGCCCTGTTGGCCCAGGAGTAAGTTCTATACTTGCAATACCTTCTTCTATATGATCTAATTTTTCTTTTGATATTGTTTCTCCATCAACCCATATTTGCTTTTCGTATACTGCCATTTTTAACTACTCCTTTCCTACCTTTGCTATTCCAACTTTTGCTGTTCCAACCCTAGCATTGTCTAGGGCTTCACTAGGGTAAAACAGTGATATATCCATTTACTATAGCTGATTTATCTCTAAATGTAACATTTTCTCTTTCTATAGCTCTAAATAAAGTTAAATCTTCTTCATAAGCATTTAACTCTCCAATAGCTGCTTCTGTTGACATCTTAATAGTAGTTAATTGTCTGTCCCAGAACATTATCCCTTCTTTTAAATCTCCAATTATGAACGGAACCTTGTTTGAGTCACCGTTAGCTAAGATACTATTTGGAATTACTACTATTGGAACAACAGTTGATCCAGCACAAAGTCTTAGCTCCATTGGATTGGCTGGATTTGGTTGTAATAGGTACTTACCATCTGAATCTTTTAATGTATCTAAGTATTGTAATCCATTATCATTTGTTATTATTTTACTTGTTCCCTTAAATGCTTGCCCTAATGTTACATTTAAAGCCTTCTTTATACCATCTAAGTCCTTTAGATCTATTTCGTTTGCTTCTTTTATCTTAGTCAATATAAGCTTGTTAGCAGTTGCTCTTGACTCATCACCTATCCAAGTTATTAGCGTATTTGCTATGTTTGCATCTGAATCACTTAATAATTCATTTGTAACAGGGAAATATCCAGCATACTTATCTATTGTGTATTCTATTCTTTCAAATTGAGGTGTGTTTTTACCTTGTATCTTTGCCTTTTCTCCAACTTTTTGAAATCCTGTTTGCTGTTCACGCTTCTTAAATGTTCTTGCTCCCTTATAAGTAGATACCTTTTCTACTCTTACTAAGTCCTTTAATGAGAATTGAGCATCTCTATATTCATTAATCTTTGTTTGAATATCTTCTGGTACTGTATATCCACCTTCGCCTGGGGTTCCTTCTGTCATTTGTGTTGCCGCTTTAAATCCTTTCCTAGCTGCATTGGCAAATTCCTTAATTGAATCTTTTTTCTTGTTGGTTACTTCTTTTATGTCTCTAGTTTCAATTTTATCTTTTATTCCTTCTTCTAATTCATCCTCTAGATCTTCTAAAATATCATATTTATCCCTAAGTCTCTTCAATTCACTTTTAGCTTCAGCCGCTTCTTCAAGCTTATCTTGTTTTGCTAAATTTTCTACTTCTAACTTCTTTGCATTAATTTCATTTGCTAATTCTCTTAATTTTTTATTCATTGTCCTTCACCTTTCTTTATTTGAATAATAAAAATGACTTAAACCATATATAGATTTAAGTCTTTCAATATCTCTTCTTTTTTATTTTCTAATTCACTTTTCTTCTTAGCTTCTTTTTGATGAATTTTTTCAATAACAATATTTACAATAGTATCAATCTCTAGCTTATCGTTTTTAAATCTTAAGTTACTAGGAATATTTTTATATTCATCAAAGTAATTAGAAGCGCAAGCAACAGTTAAGCTTGTATCTTCAACTTCAATATTAAAATATTGTGCTGCTTTATCTCCTGTTAACCAAGTCTCTTCTGCCATCATCTGTTTTATAGTATCTATACTTACGCCATCTTTTAGGTTTTCTGCATACACATTAAGAATAGTTTCTGCACATGAATCTAAGTCTTCAGCCATTTTTCTAAACTCTTTGGCATTATAACCACCCCATATCCCCATCCAAGGATCATGTATCATTGTTTGGGCAGTTTTAGGAATAATAACAGTATCTCCTGCTAACATTATTACAGAAGCAATACTTGCTGCTAATCCATCAACATGAACTATCTTATTGCACTTCTTTCTCTTAAGTTGATTATAAATAGCAAGCCCAGCATAAACAGACCCTCCACCACTATTAATGTAAATATTTAAATCTTTATTTTCATCAATAGTATTTAAGATATTGAGTACATCTTGTGGACATGTATCTTCATCTGACCATTTTCCCCAACTATCACTAACTATATCTCCATAGAAGTATAATTCTTGACTATTAGCTTCATTCTTAAAGTCCATGTGTCCAACCCTATTAAGTTTTCCCTCCTTATTCCTCGAAAAAAATTCTATGATATTACTCATTGCTTTCACCTCCTTTCTTATATTGTTCTCCAACATATTCTATAGGAATATAATTACCATTCATATACAACCTATCTCCTTTATCCTTAGCTGGTTTATCCATATACTCTCTAGCTTCATTAGGTGTGTAAATTCCATTATTTACAGCCTTTGATAAAGCTTCAATTTGAGTTTTTGAATCAGTTCTTAAAATTACTTTCTCATTGAATTTAAGAAAAATACCTTCTTCTATTTCTTCTTTACTTAAAAGCTTATAATTAATTTCTTCTTCATACTGTTTCAATATAAAAAGTACAGTATCTACATAAAAACTAAGTTGTTGCATTTCAGAATTAGCATAAGAACTCTTCTCATAATCATTAATTTGATTGGGTTTTATCCCAAACGCACCAGCTATTTGAAGTGCATTAAACTTCTTCAATTCAAAAAACTGACTATCAGTTAATTTAATATCTAATGGGACTAACTTCATTCCTAATGGAACAGGAATAATCTTCCCCGAATTTTTAGAGCCATTTGCAAATTCCTCAAACCCTTTTACAAGTCTAGTTTTTGCCTCTTCATTCAAATCTCCAGTATATTCAAGGACTGCTTTTGCAGTAAGCCCACTTTTGTATAAGTTATTCATAAAATTCTGACTTTCTAGTCCACCTTCTACTGTCTCTTTTAATATTTCTCTAACTGGTACTCCCAAGATTCCATCAAAGCTATAAGAAGTTTTAAAGTGCATTACATCATCACTGTTAAATACATATTGTTCCCCACTATACTTATCAGTGTATCTATACCATAAGCGTCCTTTTGCCCCAAAAATCCCATCATCATCTATTAAAACTTGAACATCATTAGATGGCATAACCCAAAAGTCTTGGATTTCATTACTTATAATATATTTCCTCTTTTTATTTTTTCTTCTTATCCAAACATAAGCATTCCCGTAGTGGTTTCTGTTTTGCTCTACTGTAGCCCAAAATGTAGAAGGGGTCATTAACGCATTTGGTCTGGTACTTAAAAGTACGTGAACTTTATTTGACTCAACCTTTTCTATTCCAGCTTTAGTATTCTGATATATCTTTATTGGCATCTTGGCTAATGTTTCTGATAACATTTTTATACAAGTGAAATAAGTTACTTCACTAACTAAGTTCTTAGAGGTAGAGCCTATCCCGAGCCATTCTAATAATTCTTGACTTTGCATATCTACTGTTTTAGCTGGAACAATAGCATTTTTTATTCCTTTTGCAATTCTACTAAATACATTCAATTTATCACCTCCTTTACCATCCCATCATCTTTAAGTAATTTTCTGTTGTTTTATTTATATCTATAGATGATTTATTTTCTATAGTTACTTTGTGAACATCTATTATTGCATCAACTGGATCTATTCTTTTAACCCTATAGTTTTTATCTATTTTACATTCTCCAAAGGAATTATGAGTTAATTTTGCATTGGCTATGCTCCAAGTTAGTAATGAATTTTTTCTGTTATATTTTATCGTTCTACCATCAACAGATAATTTAAAATCAACAGTAGCACTATTTAAGTTTCTCGCACTTTGTACAATCTCTATACAATCACACCCAAAGCTTTCTAAATCATTTAAAAATGCATCTGCGTTATGTGGATCGTATGCTATAAATCTATATTTTAAATCATATTCTTCTTGGAGTTGTTTCAAATATTTAATTATATATTTATAATCTGTTTTTACTCCTCCTAAGGTTTCTGTAGCAGTAATTAACCCTTGCTTTAACCACATATCATAAGGTGCTTTATCAGTTTTTATATGCTCTTGCAATCTATTTATTGGTATGAAACTATGACTTTCTATAAAATATTCATTATTCCCTAACTCAAATTCTAAAGCAGTAGATGTTAAATCTCCTCCACTAGATAAATCAAGCCCTATACCACATTCCATCCCTCTCATATCTTCAAGAGTTAAGTCTGTAGCACATTCATTCCATTTTTCTATATCTATATAATCATCATCTGACATTTGAACCCACATATTAAGTCCTTT
>NZ_JBNOOE010000031.1:0-13943 GCF_050585265.1 Clostridium nigeriense
AAGAGCAAGATATTAATTTATATCTTGCTCTTAGTAGATTTTTTTAAAACCAATTTCTTAACTTAATGACATTGGTCTTTTGACTCTTCTTTTTAATACTATTGTTCTTCAATATAAGCCTTATCAAAGAATACATGTCCTAAAGTTGATACTCTAACACCTTTAACTTCAGGTTTAGCACCTTTAACCTTAGTATAGTAGTATAATGGAATTATAGGCATATCTTCCATTAATATATCTTCTGCTTGTTTCATCATTTCCCATCTCTTATCTGAATCAGCTTCAACCTTTGCAGCATTAACTAATGCATCATATTCTGAGTTAGAATATCCAGCATCGTTATTTCCTCCGCCAGTTACCCATAAATCTAAGAATGTCATTGGATCAACATAGTCTCCAGACCAACCATGTCTTGCTATTTCATAACCACCTTCTTGTCTAGTATTTAAGAATACCTTCCATTCTTGGTTAGTTAATTCTACATTAACACCTATTTTAGCCCAGTCTTGTTGTATAGCTTGTGCAATTAATTTATGATCCCCTTCTGTATTAAACATAAATTCTAAAGTTGGAATTCCTTCTCCATTTGGATATCCTGCTTCAGCTAATAATTGTTTAGCCTCTTCTATATTTGCTTGATTTGCATCATAGTATTCTCTATCTGCAAAGTCTTCTCCATCTTCATTTTTTATTCCTTGTGGAACAAATGAATATGCTGGAACTTGTTCTGCTTTAGTAACATTTTCAACAAGTGCTTTTCTATCTATTGCAATTGATAATGCTCTTCTTACTTTTGCATTACTTAAAACTGCTTTAACGTCATCTGGTAAAGTTGATTGCTTACCAACATTAAATATTAACATATAAGTTGCAAGATTTGGATATATAGTAACTAATCCTTCTTTTTCTCCACTTTCTATTTCTGAAGGTGGAACTGTATCTACCATATCAAATTCACCTGACTTTAATGAAGCATAAGCAGTATTTTGGTCAGTAACTAATTTATAAACTACTCCTGGAAGCTTTACTTCTGATGCATTCCAATAATTTTCATTCTTCTCAAATATTAATTGATCCTTCATATCCCATTGAACTAATTTGAAAGGTCCATTTGAAACATAAGTTTCTGGTTCTAATGCCCATCCTTCTGGATCTGCTTCAACTATATCCTTTCTAACTGGGAAATATGTAGTAAATGCTGTAAGTTCTAAGAAATAAGTTGTTGGAGCTTCTAAAGTTACTTTTAATGTATTATCATCTACAACTTCTATTCCAAGTTCATCTCTTGAAACTTCTCCATTATAAAATTTTTCTGCATTTTTTATGTAATATAATTGATATGCATATTCAGCTGCTGTATCTTTTGTTAATGCTCTAACCCAAGCATATTCAAAGTCATTAGCTGTTACAGGTTCTCCATCTGACCATTTAGCATCTTCTCTTAAATGAAAAGTATATACTAAACTATCGTCAGAAACTTCATAGCTTTCCGCAACTCCTGGAATAGCCTTTTCATTTTCATCAAGTCTCATTAATCCTTCAAAAGCATTTTCTATTATAGTTCCTGCTCCTGAAGAGGTATTTAATGTAGGATCGATAGTTTCTGGATCTTCTCCTAAATTGTAAATTAATTTTCTACTATCTCCTGAACTGCTACTTCCACATCCTGCAAAAACAGACATTCCAAGAGCAAGTGTTAGTGCTACAGCACAAATTTTTCTAAGCTTATTGCTCTTCATTATGTTTCCCCCTTAATGTAATTATTTTATAATAATCGCATAAATGCAATTGTTAACTATTTATTGAATAAGTGACATGCTACAAAATGTCCTGGTTCAACTTCCTTTAATTCTGGATCTTTTTCTCCACAAATTGGCATTGCATGCTTACATCTTCCTTTGAATCTACATCCAGCTGGTGGATCTATAGGTGAAGGAATATCACCTTCTAATACTATTCTCTTATTTGTCTTAGCTTCCTTAGGATCTGGAATTGGTACAGCTGAAAGTAATGCTTGTGTATATGGATGCTTTGGCTTCATATATACATCATCAGCTGGTCCTTTTTCAACCATTCTTCCTAAATACATAACTCCTATATGAGTTGATATATGTTTTACCATCGATAAATCATGAGCTATAAACAGATAAGTTAATCCCATTTCTTCTTGTAACTCTTCTAGCATATTAATTACTTGTGCTTGAATAGAAACATCTAATGCTGAAATAGGCTCATCACAAACTATAAAATCTGGTTGAACTGCAAGAGCTCTTGCAATACCTATTCTTTGCCTTTGTCCACCTGAGAATTCATGTGCATATCTATTTATATGACTTCCATTTAACCCAACCTTATCTAAAAGAAATCTTATTCTATTTTCTCTTTCTTCACCCTTATATAATCCATGAATATCTATAGCTTCTCCTATAATATCTCCAACTGTCATTCTTGGATTTAATGATGCATATGGATCTTGGAATATCATTTGCATATTTCTTCTTAAAGATACCATTTTCTTTTCACTAAAATTAGTTATATCCTCACCATTAAATATTATTTGTCCTGAAGTTGGTTCATATAATTTTAAAATTGTTCTGCCTGTTGTTGTTTTACCACAACCAGATTCTCCAACTAACCCTAATGTTTCCCCTCTTTTAATAGAGAAAGAAACATTGTCTACAGCTTTAACATAACTTTTTTTAGCAAAAAGCCCTTTATCTACTGGGAAGTACTTGCAAAGATTTTTAACTTCTAATATTACATCATTTTTCTTTTCCATTATTCTTCCCTCCTAATTGGTGATTCTACCTTTGGTGCATTTTCATGACATAACCAACATGCAGCCCTATGTCCTTCTGAAATTTCAAATAAAGGTGGTTGTTTTTGTATACAAACTTTCATAGCATATTTGCATCTAGCAGCAAATGGGCATCCTACTGGTGGTTTTAATAAATCTGGTGGTTGTCCTTCAATCGGAACTAATTTTTCCTTTAGCTCGCTCTTAGGATTTGGAACACTATTTAAAAGCCCCCATGTATATGGGTGCTTACCATTGTAGAAAATATCTTCATCAGATCCTTCTTCTACAATTAATCCACCATACATAACATTTATTCTAGTACAAAGATCAGCAACTACTCCTAAATCGTGAGTTATAAGTATAATAGAAGTATTTACTTTTTCCTTTAAATCCTTCATTAAATCTAAAATTTGAGCTTGAATTGTAACATCTAATGCAGTTGTAGGTTCATCTGCAATTATAAGTTTAGGCTCACAAATTAAACTCATAGCTATCATAACCCTTTGTCTCATACCACCTGAAAACTCATGTGGATATTGTGATAATCTCTTCTCAGGGCTTGGTATTCCAACCATATCAAGCATTTTTATTGCCATTTCGTTAGCTTCTTTTTTTGAAACTTTTTTGTGTTTTATTAAATGTTCTGTTAATTGATCTCCAACAGTAAATAATGGATTTAATGATGTCATAGGATCTTGGAAGATCATAGCCATATCATTTCCTCTTATTTCTTGCATTTCCTTTTCTGTTGGGTTTGTTATATCTTTACCATCAAAAAGTATAGTATCAGCTTCTATTACAGCATTATCTGCTAATAATCTCATTAAAGACATCATAGTTACTGATTTTCCACATCCAGATTCTCCAACTATACCTAAAGCTTCTCCTTTATCTAAACGTAAGGATACACCCCTTACAGATTTTACATCACCTATATGTGTTTTAAAGGAGGTTTTCAAATTTTTAACTTCTAATAACTTACTCATAGTATTATATCCTCCTATCTCTTATTCTTAGGATCTAAGGCTTCAGTTAATCCATCACCTAATAAATTAAATGCTAATATAATTACACAAATTGCAGCTGCTGGGAATATTAATTGATAAGCATCTGTACTTAATAATCCACTAGCATCATTTGCTAAAGTTCCTAATGAAGCAAGAGGTGGATTTATACCTAATCCAATAAAACTTAAGAACGCTTCTGTAAATATAGCTTGAGGCACAAATAATGTTAATGTTACTAGTATTGATCCCATACAGTTTGGTATTAGATGTTTAAATAAAATTCTTGTTTTTGAAGCTCCTAAAGTTTTAGCTGCAAGAACAAATTCTTGTTGTTTTAATTGCAATATATCTCCTCTAACTATTCTTGCCATACCAACCCAGTAAGAAATAGCCATAGCTAATATAATTGTTACAAGACCAGTTGATCCTTCTTTTTTTAATGCTGCCATTAAAATAATTACATAAATTTGTGTAGGAATAGAATATAATACGTCTACTATTCTCATCATTATATTATCAACTTTTCCTCCAAAAAATCCTGCAATTCCCCCATATAATACTCCAATAACTAGGTTAATAGCTGCTGCTGATATTGCAATTATAAGAGAATATCTTGCACCATACATAACTCTTACGAATAAATCTCTACCTAAATTATCAGTACCGAACCAGTGCTCTGAACTTGGTCTTAAATTAGTAGCATTTAAATCTGTTGCATAATATGTATATCCCATAATTTTTTCCATTAATATCGGACCTAAAAATGCTAATATAAATATAATTCCTATTGCTATTAATGAAACTATAGCAACCTTATTAGTTTTAAGTCTTCTCCAAGCATCAGCCCAAAATCCTACACTTGGTCTAACAACTTGTTCAAAATTCTTTTCCTCTTCACTTAAAGGAGTAAATAATTCTTTATCTATATTTAAATCAACTTTTAAATTTTCCATTTCTTTACCCCCTATTAACCTTCTAACTTAATTCTTGGATCTATTAATACATATATTATATCTACTAAAAGATTACATACAACTATTAATGTACAATAGAATGCTGTAACACCTAATAACGAAGTATAATCTCTATTAGTTATTGTTGTTGTAAATTCATTTCCAAGTCCTGGTATTGCAAATATTTTTTCTACTACAAAGGATCCTGTTAAAACTCCAGCTACTAATGGTCCTAAATATGTAACTACTGGAATTAATGAATTTCTTAATGCATGTTTAAATACAATAGTTCTTCCACTTAAGCCTTTTGCTTTAGCAGTTCTTATATAATCTGATTTTAATACATCAATAAGTTTACTTCTTGTTAATCTTGTTATAAACGCCATAGAACTTCCTGACAAAGCTAAAACTGGCATTATGTATCTATTTGGTGTACTTAGTCCTGTTGATGGTAGTAATTTCAAATTTGTTGTGAAAATGAAAATTAAAAATGTTCCCATTACAAAACTAGGAATTGTAATACCTAAGGTTGACAAAATCATACATACCCTATCTGGCCATTTATCTGCTTTTAATGCAGCTATTATTCCAAGAGCTATACCTACAGCTACTGAAAATATTATTGAAGCTACACCAACTTTTGCTGAGTTTGGAAAACTCTTTCCTATTATAGAAGCAACATCTCTACCTTTATACTTCATTGACTTACCAAAGTCACCCTTTAGAAGGTTTTTCATATAAATTGTATATTGTTCTCCAACAGGCTTGTCCAATCCATATTTTTCATTTAATTGTGCTTTCATTTCAGGTGTAATTTTTTCTCCATCAAAAGGTCCACCTGGCATCATTCTTACTAGAAAGAAAACTATTGTTACTACAGCCCATATTGTAATGATACTAGTTAAAAGTCTCTTTCCTATATACTTTACCATTCGTTTTCAACCCCCATTCATAATACTACGAACACTCATTTTTGTAGTTATTAATAATTATATTATCTTATTTAAATTTGTCAATTAACTTTTTATTTTTCAACTGATTATTTTGTCGATTTGTTAATAATATATTATTTTTTTTCATACTTAAGAAAAGGGAAATTAAATCCAAGAAAACGTTTAATATGTTATTATTCCAGTATTTTTGCAAGTATAAATATTAAACTTTCATTTTTCTAATTATTATTAATCTAATAATTTTTTAAAACTATTTTTTTATATAATTTGAATATTATACAGACATATCTAATAATTTGTTCGTTATAGAAATACAATTCTCAGCATATTTATATACTAATTTTGATAACTAAAGAATATTTATTCAAAAAAGTGCTTATTACATTAATATATATATTTAACATAATAAGCACTTTAAATTTATCTGTTTATAAAGTTTTCAAGTCTATCTAACGCATCCTTTAATTCAGCTATTGAATAACAATAAGAAATTCTAATATATCCTTCTCCACCAATTCCAAATGCACTTCCAGGCACACAAGCCACCTTTTCTTTATAGAGTAAACTTTCGCAAAATTCTTCTGATGTTAAATTAAACTTCTTTATTGATGGAAAAATATAAAACGCTCCCTTTGGTGATATAAAATCTATACCGATTTCTTTTAACCTACTTTCAACATACTCTTTTCTTTTTAGAAAATCATTTTTCATTTTATCAACGTTATATAATCCATATTTTAATCCTTCGAGAACCCCATATTGTCCTATAGAATTAGTACAGGAAACATTATATTGATGCACCTTACCTATTTCTTTCAAAAATATATCTTTAGCTGCAATAAATCCAACTCTAATACCTGTTATTGAAAACATCTTAGAAAAGCCACCTATATATATTATATTATTTATAATATCATCATTCATAGCAACACTATAGTATTCATCGTAGCAAAAAGATTCATATATCTCATCACTAATAACAATCAAATTTTTATCTTTTATTAATTTTACTAGTCTAATATACTCATATTTACTTAAAATGGCTCCTGTTGGATTGCAAGGATAAGATAAAACCATATATTTAATTTTTTCGTTATTAATTATTTCTTCTAATTCTTCAAAATTTATTGAAAAATCCTTATTTAAATTATAATTAACAACCTTCCCTCCTAATATCATAACTATATTTTCATAGGCAGGATACGCAGGCGTAGGAATAAGAACTTTATCTCCTTTATTTATCAATGCAGTAAATGATGAAAATAAAGCTTCACTACCACCTACAGTAATGCAAATATCTTTATGACTATAATTAATTCCCTTAATATTTAAATACTTAGCAATTTCATTTCTTAATTCTATAATTCCAAAATTATCTGTATATATAGTTTTATCTTCTTCTATAGCTCTAATCATTCCATATTTAATTTCCATAGGTGTTGTAAAATCCGGTTGTCCTAATGTTAAAGATATTGCCCCATTAACTTTTTTAACTTTATTAAAGAACTTTCTTATACCTGACATCTCTATTTCTTCTAAATTATTATTCATATGTTAGCCCCCTTTAAATTAATATTCAATACCTTCTCTTGCTGGTATTCCTTCATTATAATAATGTTTTATACATTTCATTTCTGTAACTAAGTTGCTTTTTTCTATTATTTCACTTGGCAAATTTCTTCCAGTTAATATAATTTCCATATTTTTAGGCTTATTTTCAATTATATATAATACGTCTTCTATAGATAAGAACTTATTTGATAAAACAGCCATAACCTCATCTATTATTAAAAGATCACATTTATTTTCTTTTATGACATCCAAAATAAAATTATACCCATCTCTAATTTCCAGTCTTAATTCTTCTAGTTCTTCTTTATTTAAATTCCAAGTGAAATCCTTAGGCTTTTCAAATCTAAATATTTTAAAATTCTCTCCTAATTCTTCTATTGTGGAAAGCTCTCCTGTTTTACCACTTTTTAAAAATTGTATCATATACACTTTTAAACCATTGCCATAAGCTCTTATTCCCTGTCCTATAGCTGCAGTAGTTTTTCCTTTACCTTCTCCAGTATATACTTGAACTAATCCTTGTTCTAACTTCAATATTATCACTCCTTTTTTTAAATTTTACATTAATAATGTCTTCTTTGTAAATATTATAATATTTTTTGTAGCTTTTTATAATACTACTCTTGCTATCCCGTTAATATATTGATATAATTTTTTCAACTTATGTTATTTATGTTATTATTTGGGGAGGATTTTATTATGAATTATAACTTAACTGATCCTTATGAAATTGCTAGATTTATTAAGGATTCGAAAAAAACTACACCTATTAGAGCCTATATTAATGGAAACTTAAGCAATGTTAATTTCAAAAACTTGGAATGGTATGGAAATAATAATTTTTATATTATTTTTGGTGAATCTGATTTAGTTATTGAATTTATTGAAACTAATAAATCATTAATAAATCATTTTAGGTTTGAAAATGATAGAAGGAATTCTGCTATTCCTATGCTAAGTCTTTTAAATATTGATGCAAGAATTGAACCTGGGGCTATTATAAGAGATAGAGTAAAAATTGAAAAAAATGCCGTAATTATGATGGGTGCCGTAATAAATATAGGTTGTGAAATAGGAGAAGGCACTATGATAGATATGAATGCTGTTTTAGGAGCAAGAGCTAAAATTGGTAAAAGATCTCATTTAGGTGCTGGTGCAGTTGTCGCTGGTGTATTAGAACCACCTAGTAAATCACCTTGCGAAATAGGTAATGATGTATTAATTGGAGCAAATGCTGTTATCTTAGAAGGTGTTACTGTCGGAAATGGAGCTGTTATAGCTGCTGGTTCTGTAGTTACTAAAGATGTTCCATCAGGTGTTGTTGTAGCTGGAAGTCCTGCTAAAATTATAAAATCTGTGGATGAAAAAACAAAGGATAAAACAAAATTATTAGATGATTTAAGAAAATAAAATACATAAATAAAAGGTGAAAAGCTAAACTTTTCACCTTTATTTATTTCTACATTACTTCTTGTTCATTATTTTCATCGCCATGCTCTAATTGTTCGCCTTGAACTCTTTCCATTTTAGAAACTGATACTTCATAAGCAATTTTCTTAATCACATCTGTATCATTTAGTTTCTTTTGATATTCTCTACTTTGCAATCTACCCCAAACTCGTATATTATCCCCTACTTCTAAACTTTGGCAAAATCTTGAATTTCTTCCCCAAGCTATTGTAGGAATATAATCAGATTTATTATAAGCTCTATTTACAGCTAATAACACATCCGCAATTTCTCTTCCAAATGGAGTTGTCCTGTAAACAGGTTCCTTGCATATAAATCCATCAAGGAAAATTTCATTTGGATTCTTACTTCTTTCAATGCAAGGTTCTATATTTCTAGCAAATACTGTTAATATAAGTTTATTTGAACCGTCTACAAATTTATTATAAGATCTTAACTGCCCATCCACTATTATTTCTTTGCCAGTAGATAAATCCATGTTCGCAATAAGTCGCTCAGATACTGTTATGTTTAAAATATCTACTGAGTCACTAAGCCTCATAACTTCCATTGAAAATGTATAAAACCCTTCCCCATACATTTCATGGCTAAATTCTAATTCTGATATTACCTTTCCCTCTAAATAAATCTTGTTATTTAACATCAAGTTGTCCATCACTAACCCCTCTCTCCCTTAGTAATAATTTTAATTCTTTTGCTATTTTATAACTTCAATGGATATATTTCCATTATAATACATTATATCATCATTTTTCAATATTTTTTATTATTTTTTTATTTGCTCACCTTTTTCATCAATATAATAATCATCATAATAGATCATTTCTCCTACTGTAACGAAATTATATCCTTCTTCTTGAAGTTCTTTTATTATCTTATCTAAATTTCCTGGAGTGTACTTTGCATTATTATGAAATAATAATATAGATCCTGCTGATACCTTTTTCATAACTCTACTATACTCTTCCTCAGCACTAGTTTGCTTCCAATCAACAGAATCAACATCCCACTGAATGCTAATCATTCCTTGCTTAGCTATAAATTCAGTTGCTTTTTTGTTATAGTCACCACTTGGAAATCTAAATAACTTAACCTCTTCTCCTACTGTTTCTTCAATTATTTTATTGGTTTTATCAATTTCTTCCATAATCCTTTCTTCAGATATTTTACTGAATATAGGATGTATATAGCTATGATTTCCTATTTCATGGTCTCCCTCCTTTATTTTTATAAGTTTCTCTCTATTTTCTTCACTATAATTTACCCAACCTCCCATTATAAAAAAGGTTGCCTTTACATTATATTTATCAAGTACTTCTAATATGTTAAAAAGTTCTTCATTTTCTGCCCAATTTATATCAAAGGTCAAAGCTAATTTTTTTTCATCTGTATTAACTCTATAAATTGGTTTATCGTTATATACTTCCGTAAAGCCATATTTTACTTTTTCAGTAGCTATAATAGAACATGCAACTGTTAAAATTAGTAGTAATAAACTTATACCAACCCTATATCTTCTTTTCATAGCTAAACTCCTACATATTGTTATAATTAATTTATATTCATTACGATTTGTAATAATGACAAGAATATGTAGTTATGAAATTTTAAAATATTGTGTTATAATAAACTTATACTTTCTAAAATGGAGGTTTAATATGTACGAAAACTCAGCTGAATTAGCAGAAAATAAATTATTAGTTCTTTATGTAATGGAATCATTAAAACAACCTATTACCAATACTCAACTTACAGAAATTATTTTAGAAAATAACTTTATAAATTACTTTACTCTTCAACAATATATAAGTGAATTAATTTCATCAGATTTTTTAAAGTATGAAAAAGTAAATGATAAAAATCTAATACATATAACAGAAAAAGGTTCAAATACTCTTTCATTCTTTTCTGATCGAATTTCTTCAATAAAAAAGAAGATAATCGGTGACTATCTTCATTCAATAAAAGATTCTATAAAAAAAGAACTAACAATTCATAGTGATTATACTCTTGGTAAGGATAATTCATTTATTGTAGATTTACAAGCTTTAGAAAATGATAACTTATTGATTTCTTTAAAAGTTTCAGTACCGACAAAAAAGCAAGCTTTATCCCTATGCAATAGATGGAAGGAAAATCCTTCTGATATCTATAATAAATTAATGATTTCTTTATTTAGTGAGGCTAATTAATAAAAGGTCATAGCATTAGGTTCTTTACCTATTGTTATGGCTTTTATATTATTATTATTTAAATCTAAACAAACTAACCTTCCATTAAGATAATCTCCGATATAGGCTATATTATCATGTTTAACTAATACCCTTGGCATACCACCTATATTTATTTCACTAATCTTTTTTAAATTCATCTTATTAATTAAAGCAATATTAGACCCCATTAAATTGCATATATAAAGGATTTCTCTATCTTCATATATATCTATAGGTACCTTACCAACCTTGATTTTCCCTAATGATTCTAATGTTATTAAATTAAAGACCTCTATATACCCTTCATTTTCATCACCCATATAGCTTTCACAAACGTATAAAAAATTTCCATCCTTAGAAACCTTAACTTTTGTTGGGTACTCTAATGTAACTAACTCACCAATAATCTTATTAGTTTTAATATCAATAACTGATATATTATGACTTTGAAAATTTGTAATAAATAATAGATTTAATTTATAACTAATTTCAATATTATAAGGCCAGTTATTTGTTTTAATTTCTAAACTTATTTTTTCTTCATTTAAATCATATAGTACTACAGCATTTGACTCTGAACAAACTATATATAAGTATTTATCGTAACCAATTAAATCATTTGGATGAGCCCCCACATATATTGTGCTTTCTTCCTTTAAAGTATCCATATTTAACATAGATATAGAATTGCTATAATTATTCGCTATATAAGCTATACTATCTTTAATATAAATACCATTGGGTCCTAGAGGTTTTTCTCCTTCAGTAAGAAATATTTCTTCGTATAATATACTTTCTTTCAAAGAATTTACTAAAGGTATTTTACTAATAGAATCACTACCAGTATTACATACAATTAAAGAATTCATACTGCACCCCCATTTTTATTAAGCCTATTGTAGATACATTTATAGTATATGTACAATAGTATTATTTGTACCAAAGTTTTATCTTTTTTTTCATTTTTCTACATATAGTCTTTATTTTTTATAAATATAAATATATAATATTGTTGCAATAAAATTTGGAGGTATTATATATGTTTGTTTATAAAACTAAAGGGGTTTGTTCAACTGAAATACACCTTAACATTGAAAATGATATTATTAAAGAAGTGAATTTTGTTAGAGGATGTCCTGGAAATCTAATAGGGATATCATCATTAGTATCTGGTATGAACATAAATGAAGCTATTACTAAATTAAAAGGAATCACTTGTGGAAATAAAGATACTTCTTGCCCTGATCAATTATCAAAGGCTTTAGAAGAATACAAAAAATCTGCATAAATATAAGGGAGCTATAAAAGCTCCTTTTTATTATCCCGTATTAAATTAATTACTTTATCTCTTATTTCATCCATAGGAAAATTTTCGCCTGGACAAAGTGTCTCATATACATCTCTATGCCCAATTATTTTATAAATATCATATTTTAAAGAAATATATAATGATAAATTTACAAGGCTATTAGTTTGCTCTTTAGTCAATTTCTCTTCTTCTAAATTCCCTTCTATGCAAATACCTATAGAACTGTTATTCTCACCTCTTGTATGAGCTCCTTCTGCATTTTCAGGCCTTCCATAGTAGATAGTACCATCTTTTCTAATATAAAAATTATAACCTATCCCCTTCCAGCCTTTTAATTTATGAAATTCATTTATTCCTTCTGGACTCCATTCACTTCTTGCCGCATGATGATATATTATTTTATTGGGCTTATTATTTAATGTTAATTCTTCAGTCCAATTATAATCCATCTCTATAATATTTAGATTAATTTTCATATTTTCAATTTCTTCATTATCTATTTTAATATTAAAGTAATCTTTATAACTAATTTTAAAAAACTCCCTTACATTATTTCTAAATATAAAAGTAACTAGTAAAAACATAAATATACTCAAAACTAGGGCAATATAAAACTTTTTTATTTTCAATACTATAAACACTTAAAATTCCTTTCTAACTTATACTATATATTTATAATTATTATAAAAAAGCATAAATATTCTATTATATTAGTCTTTACACAAATTCATCATCTAATATACATATTTATTAAATAGTAATAGACTATAGTGAACATTGTTCAATATAGTGAAAAAAACTATTAAAATCTATTCTTTTTAATGATATTTGCTAAAATTTGAGCCTTTTTAGATTTGATATTTATAGTAAAAAGTTGTAATCTTTAAATATAAAATATTAAATGATAATTATTATCGAAAGGGTGTTATAATGAATAATTTTATGATTGAAATAAGAAACAGAAGCAATGTGCTACATAAAGCAGCTGAAAATTCAGGATTTAATCAAAGACTTCTAAATAAAAATGCAAGTGTTGAAAGTTATACAGAATATATTTATAATTTATGCTATGTGTATGAAGCAATAGAAAATAACCTAAATAAATATAAAAATATTGAAGCTGTTAAACCATTTGTTACTCCTGAAATATATAGATCAGAACTTATAAAAAAAGATGTTAGTGCTTTATCTAATAACAATAAAATAGAAGTTTTATCTTCAACTTTAGCTTATGTAGATAGAATAAATTCTATCTCTGAAAAAAATCCAAAATTACTTATAGCTCACGCTTATACAAGATTTTTAGCAGATTTATTTGGAGGTAGAATATTCTACTCTCTATTAAAAGATCATTATAAAATAAGCGATGAAGCTTTAAACTATTATGTTTATAAAGACTTAAAAGATATAAAATCTTACGTTATGAACTATCACTCTATGTTAAATAATCTTAGTTTTAATGAAAATGAAAAGGAAAAATTCGTTTTAGAAGTATGTAATTCATATATTTATAACATTGGAATATCTAATGAACTAAATTCTAAATTCTTTTAAATGAAAAAGCTAATAAGAGTAATTAAACTCTTATTAGCTTTTCAGTTTGTTGAAAAACCCCCTGTTTAAAAACAGAGGGTTTTTCTATTATTAGTTGTGGATAAAATTTAAG
>NZ_JBNOOE010000032.1:0-11076 GCF_050585265.1 Clostridium nigeriense
ATAAATTAATATATTTTAAATTATATTACATATTTGTATAAAATTAAAGACTGCTGACACTTTGTCAGCAGTCTGTATAAAAAAATCATTTTATAAGAATAAAATGATTTTTTTATTATTTAGGAATTATATAAACTATAAATTTAAGAATATCTATTTTAAAATTTTATTTATAAATATGAGTAAAACTTTATTATTAAGAGTTTTAGCCTATAATTAAGAATTATAATGGTATAATTTAAAAAATTAAGACAATTTAAACTGTAGAGTTATAAATATAAATTTGATATAGTATTATAAATTATGATAAAATGATTTCATTATATAAAAATAAGGAGAATGAGTAAATGGAAGGAAGTCCCGGGAGTAGTTTAATTTTAATTTTAATTTTAGTTGTTATTAATGCATTTTTTGCATCTGCTGAAATGGCAATAGTGTCATTAAACAAAACTAAAATCAATATTCTAGCTGAGGAAGGAAATAAAAAAGCAAAATTATTAAAGAATGTTTTAAAGGATCCAAATAAATTCTTGTCAACAATTCAAGTTGGAATAACATTTGCAGGATTCTTTGCTTCTGCATCAGCAGCAACATCACTTTCATATAGTTTTGCAAATTTTTTAAAGGGGTTTAATATTCCTTATAGTGAAAGTATTGCATTAGTTTTAACAACAGTTGCTATATCATATTTTACATTAGTTTTAGGAGAATTAGTGCCTAAAAGAATAGCACTTCAAAATTCAGAAAAATTAGCAATGTCATCAATAAAGATTATAATCTTTGTATCTAAAGTGACCAAGCCTTTTGTATGGTTTTTATCATTTTCAACCAACATTATTTTAAAGTTACTTAGAATTAATACAGAAGGAATAGAAGAGCAAATTTCAAGAGAAGAGATTAGAAGTTTAATAGAAATAGGAGAAGAAAATGGTGCTATAAATCAATCAGAAAGAGAAATGATTGATGGAATTATAGAATTTGATGATACAAGTGCTAAAAAGGTAATGACACCTAGAACAGAAACATTTTTATTAGATGTTAATGATAATATAAGAGATTGTGTTAAGGACATCTTAGATGAGAACTTTTCAAGAATACCTGTATATGAAAATGAAATAGATAATATTATAGGTATATTGCATATGAAGGATTTATTTGCAAGTATAGTTGAAAAGGGAATAGATAATGTTGAAATAAGGGATTTATTGAAGGAACCATGTTTCTTTATTGAAACTAAAAATATAGACGACTTGTTTAAAGAATTAAAAGAAAAGAAAGCATATATAGCTATACTAATAGATGAATATGGTGGATTTTCAGGTATAGTTACTATGGAAGATATTATAGAAGAAGTTATGGGAGAAATCCATGATGAATATGATGATAATTTAGACATAGAAAAAATAGATGATGATAATTATATAGTTAGTGGACTAATGACACTAGAAGATATAAGTGATTATTTAGGTATAGAATTAGAATCAGAAGTAGCAGATACTATAGCTGGATTATTTATAGAAAAGCTTGGAGAAATACCATCTTCTACCAAAAATTGTGAAGTAAAATTAGATAACTTAACTTTAAAGTTATTAAAATTAGATGAAAAAAGAATAGATAGAATTCATATAGCTGTAGATCATAAAATACAACAAGAAGTAGTTTGTGACACAGATGAATAAAATTTATAAATAATAATGAATAACACTCCTCTATATTATGAAAAATAATAAAGAGGAGTGTTTTTATTATGAAAGAAAAAACTGTAAAAGAATTAAATTCACAATTAGAAGGAGTTATAATGGGAGAAAATGAAATTAGAAAGCTTCTAGAAAAGGCAAAAGATTATAAGGTAATTGAGCTTCTTGATAATACTTTAGCTATAGCAGAAAAAAATAAGCTACTAATTATTGAGGAAATAGAAGAATTAGGTGGAAAGCCTACTAATAATGAAGGAGCCTTTGGAAAAATAATAGAAATCTTTAATAGTATGAAGGAAATGGCAATAGATACAGATAAAGAAATATTGGCAAAAGCAATAAAAGGAACTGAAATGGGATTTAAAGCTATTTTAGATTTTCTTATAAAGAATGAAGATTTACATGATCATTTTAAAAAAGAGATAATTGAAATATCTGATGAGTATAGCAATAATATAAAAATAATGCAAGAGTATCTAATAGAATTATAGTGATTATAAAAAAATAGTTTATATGAATAAATTTATTTAATTAAAGCAAAATAAAAATAATATAATAAAGGAGTGTGTATTCATGAGTTCGAAAATAATGACTTTTAACGACGAGAATGGAAATAAGGTCGAATATGCTATTCTAGAACAAAAACTTATTTGTGGAAATGAATATGTAGCAATGGCACCAGTAAATGATAAATCCCATATAGAAATATATAAGATAAAATTTGATAAGGATTGGAATGAGAGCTTAAGTGAAGTAGATTCAGACAAAGAAATTAAAATGTATAAAGATGTTTCTTCATTAAACTTCTAAATATAAATTTAAGGAAGGGGCTGTCTAGTTAGACAGCCCCTTTTTCAGTTTTGAAGAGTTAAAACATCACAGAAAGATGAATTGAGGAATAGAAGCATAAGTAAAATTTATAATTACAGAAATGAGTAATTATAATCTTTAATTTGTATAAGTAAATATGTTATGTTAATGTGACTTGTAGCTAGAGACAGGGCAACTACTATAACAGATTTACTTATTTTTTTTTCATATTCACAAATAAATTTATATATGAATAATATAAAGTAAAATAATTTTAGGAGTAGTAATTAATGAATAATTATAATTTAATAATGAGATTACAAGCTAAAATGCAAGACCCTAGATTCTCTGAAAGGTTTAATAGAATAGTTTCAGAATTTAATAGTATTCCTGGCGTTCAACAAGAAGTTATGAGAATAGTGCAAATAGAGGATGAAAGAAAAAGAGAAAAGGCTATATCTAGATTACCTGATAGAGTTAAGAGACTAGTTATGGAAGTAAACTCATTACTAAATGAGTAAAAGAAAATCTATTAATTATTAACAATTGAAAAATACTTGCATATATTATGTATTATAACAATTTACAAGGAGATAAAAAGTATGGGAACTAATTATGAATATAATGCTGAAAATTTTGAAGAAATTTTAAGCAGACTTCAAGCAGATGAAGGGAATTCAGTATCAAATTTTAATGATGCTAATTTCGAAAGTGAGATTTTTAATAATAATTTTTCTGACATAGAAAACTTAAGCCTAAACGAATTAAATAATACAACAACTACTACTAATAATAGTGGATGTTGTGGAAATAGTGATGATGATACCTTTTTAAGTAATCTTGAGAATGATGTGAATCTAACAGGATTAACTGATGATTTAAATTTTCAATCATTAAGTTGTAGTTCTAACAGTAATAATTGTAGCTCCAATAGCAATAATTGTAGTTCTAATAGTAATAATTGTAGTGGAGTTGTAAATTCTCGTGAATGTTATGAACGAGGACTAAGAGAAGGATTAGAACAAGGATTTATAAGAGGATTTAAAAGAGGATGTCAACAAGGTAGAAATGAAGGGTTACGTGAAGGATTTAATAGAGGTTTAGAAAGAGGCTTAAGTAGAGCAGAAGAATTAGCAAGAGCTAGTTATGAAAAAGGATTTAGATGTGGATTTGAAAAAGGATTTAGATCTGGATATCAAAAAGGTTTTAGAGATGGATGTAGAGCTGGATTTGAAAGAGGAGCAAGAGCTGGGTTTAGAAGAGGTTATGAAAGAGCAGTTAGAGATATAATAAGATCTATAAATGATAACTTTGGAACAGGAAATAATAGCTCTTGTCCAAGTACTTCTAATAATTTGGTAACTAACGGTAACTGGAGATGCTGTTAGTATTATTGACATGAATTAATTAATCCTTTACTATTACAGTACTTTATGTTAGTGGGATTACTGATTATTTCGGTAATCCTTTATCATATATAATAATTTAAAATGAGAGGAAATTATTATGAAATTAGTGTATAATTATTTTAAAAAGTAAGTTAGGAGGGAATGAATGAATAATGTAACAATTGCATTTTTAATAACGCTGTTTGCAGGACTTGCTACAGGAATTGGAAGCTTAATAGCTTTTCTAGCTAAAAGTACAAATAAAAAGTTTCTATCTGTTAGTTTAGGTTTTTCGGCAGGGGTTATGATATATGTTTCTATGGTCGAAATATTTGTTAAAGCTAAAGATTCTTTGGTTTTAGCAAAAGGAGTTAAGGTAGGAAGTTGGATAACTGTTATTTCCTTTTTTGGAGGAATGCTATTAATAGCAATAATAGACAAGTTTGTGCCAAGTGGTGAGAATCCTCATGAAGTTAGGTCAATACCTTCTGAAGAAAGCGAAGAGGAGAAAAATAAAAGAGGATTATTAAGAACTGGGGTATTTACAGCTTTAGCTATAGCAATCCATAATTTCCCGGAAGGTTTAGCAACCTTTGTATCAGCATTAAGTGACATGAAGATAGCTATTCCCATAGCTGTTGCAATAGCTATACATAATATTCCAGAGGGGATATCTGTGTCAGTACCCATTTATTATGCAACAGGAGATAAAAAGAAAGCTTTTATGTATTCATTTTTATCAGGAATGGCAGAGCCAGTTGGAGCTATAGTTGGATATGGACTATTAAGAAATTTCTTTAATGATCTATCATTTGGGATAATATTTGCAATGGTAGCAGGTATAATGGTATTTATATCATTGGATGAGTTACTTCCAGCGGCAAAAGAATATGGAGAACATCATTTATCAATCTATGGATTAATTTTAGGTATGATAGTAATGGCAGTAAGCCTATTATTATTCCTTTAAATTTATAAGAAAATCCTATGAATAGTTTCTTATAGGTTTGATAATTTAGTTTTGAGTGTGTTATATAATGTGTTATGACCTGGTGCTAAAGCAATAGTCCAATAAACATTATGTAGCACACTTTTCATTTGTTAGATAATTCCTAAATGGTGAATAATTAATTAAATTTAAAAAATAAATAAAAAAATTTAAAAAAGTGCATTATAATTTAAGTGATATAATTTTAGAAAGAGAGGTTCATAATGAAAATTAATTGGAATAATAAATATACAACTATATCAATATATTCTTTTTTAGTTGCAGTTTCAGTGATTTTATTCTATTTAGCAATATCACAGGTATCTATATTTACAGATAAATTAGATTCTATAATTGTAATATTTCAACCATTTATAATAGGATTTTCAATAGCATATATTATTAACTTCCTATTAGTATTTTATGAAAATAAAGTTTTTGAAACAAAATATATAAAAAAATTAAAGTTAAAGTCTAAGAGAGGACTGGGCATAGTTCTTTCCTATATTACAGCGTTTTTTATAATTGGTATGGTAGTTAAATTTTTATTACCTCAAGTTATAGATAGTATAATTGGATTAGTAAATGATATACCTACATATATAAATAGCACTACGGAATTTGTAAATAAAGCAATAAAGGATTTAAATATTGAAGATCAATATTCTAAAACATTAATAGATAACTTTAATAATTTAGTTAACTATATTATTAGATTTGTAACTAATTTAATTCCAGCAATAGGTAGCCTAGTTGCTAAAATTGCATCAAGTATATGGAATGTCATATTAGGAATAATAGTATCAGTATATTTATTAATAGATAAAGAAAAATTATGTGCTTTATGCAAGAAGGTAACATATGGACTTTTAACAGAAGAATATGCAGAGGGTTTAATTAGATTATTTCATAAAAGTAACCATACTTTTGGTAGATTTTTAATTGGTAAAATAATTGATTCATTAATTATAGGAGTATTGACATTTATTATATTAACAATATTTAAAATGCCATATACAGTATTAGTATCTGTAATAGTTGGTATAACAAATATTATTCCATTTTTTGGACCATTTATAGGTGCAATACCTTCTTTTATTATAATTCTATTTGTTTCACCAGTGCAATCATTATGGTTTTTATTAATAATTCTAGTTATACAACAATTAGATGGAAATGTAATTGGACCTAAGATATTAGGAGATTCTATTGGAATTTCAGCATTTTGGATATTATTCTCTATATTAGTAGCTGGTAAGGTATTAGGATTAGTGGGAATGATTATAGGTGTTCCGTTATTTGCAATTTTCTATTCGATAATTAAAGAATTTATAGAAGGAAGATTAAGAAAAAAGGGACTAAAAATAGATACAAAAGATTATATGTAATAAATAAAAAATTACAATCCATATCAAAAAGGAATTGTAATTTTTATTTTAGCAGTAAATATGTTATGTTAGAGCAACTTGGAGCTTTCCAGATTGAAACTAATATACCATATTTACTGCTTTTTTTATTCTTTAGGAAATTATAAAGAAGCACTTTTTATTAGAGCTGCAATTATATTAAGAAAAAATTACTTTTTTACAAAAATAATAAAATTTAACAGTAAAATATTGACATTAAGTTAAGTAAATAGGATATTATAAGATTAAGAAATAAATATTAGATTAATAATATTAGTAATAGATATTATAACTAATATTATAATAGGCTAATAAAAATAGGAGGCGATGAGTATTTATAGAGAAATTGCAGAAAAAATGTTAATGGAATTGAATCAAGTTATTTTAGGAAAGGAATCATTTATATTTGAAGTTGTATCTGCTGTATTAGCTAATGGACATATTTTGTTGGAGGATATACCTGGTGTTGGGAAAACAACACTAGCATTATCAGTTTCAAAACTTATGGGGCTTAAATGGAATAGAGTTCAGTTCACTCCAGATGTTCTTCCATCAGACTTAACTGGATTTTCTATATATAGGAGAGAAACGGAGAAATTTGTATATCAGCCTGGAGCTGTATTTTGTAACCTGCTTTTAGCTGATGAAATTAACAGAACTTCACCAAAAACACAATCTGCCCTTTTGGAGGTTATGGAAGAAATGCAGGTTACAGTTGATGGGAATACTAGAGAGGTACCTTCCCCTTTTTTAGTTATTGCAACTCAGAATCCATTAGGAACTTCTGGAACACAACCTTTGCCATCAGCACAAATGGATAGATTTTTAGTTTGTATAACAATGGGATATCCTGATTTTAAAAGTGAAGTTATAATGGCAAAAGAATTAGATGCAGGAAAAAGAACAGAAAAATTAGCACCAATTGCTAATGCAGAATTATTATTAAAAATGCAAAAGGAAGTAGAAAAGGTTTATGTACATGATTCTATATATGAGTATATTGTAAGATTAATTACTGCAACTAGAGAGTGTGAGTATTTTAATGTAGGGGTAAGCCCAAGGGGAACTATTGCACTTGTAAAAATTTCAAGAGCTACTGCATGGTTAAATGGAAATGATTTTGTATCTCCTTCTGATGTCTATAATCAATTTACTGCAATTGCAAGACATAGAGTTCAGATTAGTGCAAAGGCAAGAATAGATGGAATAGATAAAGAGGAGATTTTAGAGGGAATTTTAAGAAATACAGATATGCCATCATTTAAGAGGAAGTGATACAATGCGGAAAATATGTTATTTATTATTCCTTATTCTAACTTTTTATTTAGCAGGAATGTATAGAGTAGAAGTGTTAAATCTATTAGTTTTATCAGAGATTTTATTATTTATAAGTTTATTTATTATTACTAAGTATTTTGTAAAGAAAATAGATGCACAGATACAAGTGAATAGTGTAGAAGTAAATAAAGAAAATATAATAAAAGGAAGAGTAATAGTAACAAATGAGACTTGGCTCCCAATTACACGGTTTTGTATAAAAATAGAATACTTTAATATTAAGGTATCTAAGACTGCAATTAAAAAGATAAAGGGTTATGTGCCTGCAAAAAGTAAGGTTGAAATGGAATTTAGGATGAAATCTAAATATTGTGGTATTTTACATTTGAGAATAAAGGAAATAAAGGTATATGACTATTTATCATTGTTTAATAGAAGAAAAAATGGAAAAGGGGACTTAGAGGTTTTAATATTGCCTTCAGGACGTAAAATTAGAACAAAGTTGGAAGAGGGAGATTATATATACTATCCACCTGATGTAGCAATGACTTCAGAAGAATTAATTAGTCAGCCACCAGAGATAGCATGGATTAACACCTATAAGCAAGGGGATTCTATGCGTGATATACATTGGAAATTAAGTGCTAGAAATGACAATATATTAATTAAAAAGTATTCATCAGATATAGAAAATAGGATTTCGTTTTTTATAGATATGAGAAATGAAAGAAAAGTAGATATAGGACGAAAGGATGCTTTTTACGAATTATGTTCAGCAATTTCTCTTGGACTTATAGAAAATAAAATAGCACACTGTGTAAGGTGGTATGATACAGATAAATTAAATATTGTAGATAGAATAGTAAGAACAGAAGAAGACTATATAAATATGATGGAAGAGTTAATGTTGAAAGAAGAATTAATAGATGAAAATTTGTCTGATGAAGAATATTTAAAAAATAATTATTTATATGATAATAATTTTGAAACTATTATTTATTTGAATTTAGAATTAAAAGTATTCTTAAATAGGCAAGAGCTTATGCAGTTTTCAGAAGAAAATTATGTAGAAGAGATAGAAAGGAGATGTCTTACTGTTTAAGTTTAGAAGAAAAAAGAGAAGAATAGAAAATGTGGGAATAGAATTAAAAACAAGTGTTTTTAAGATACAGAGAAATAATAAAAATATACTATCATATATAGTATTGTTTTTAAGTTATCTTTGTGGAGTTATGGGGATATTGTATACTATATCTTTTAGTCCATATTTGACTTTCAAAAAGGCGGAAGTATACCTTTTAACACTAGTTACATGTTTGATTATTTGGCTTTTATATGGGAGCAAAAAAATATTTATTTTAGGAATAATTCTTATATTAGCAGGTTTGTTTAATGGCAACTTTTTAGTAGATCAGTGGAGAATTATATTAGAAGCGGTGCTATATAACATAAATATACTTTCAAGCTTTGATATTACTGAGACAGTATTAATATTTTTTATAATAGTATCTTTTATTATATATTGGCTTACTTTTATAAAAGGAAAAGGGTGGCTTCTTTATCCAGTTTCAATTGCAGTTATATTAATTGGACCAATTATAGGAAATCCACCTAATATTATTCAAGTTTGTTTATTTGTATTTTTCCATATAGGAATTTCTGTTACGGGAAATCTGATATCTGGCAAGAGAAAGAAAAGAAAAATGATGCCTGTTCAGATGAATACTGCGGGGATAGGTATACTTTTAGTTGGAGTATTTTTTAGCATTTCTTTATTATTTGTTTATAGAATAACAGATAATCATATGTCAAAGCTTTTTTCTATACCAGTTAGATTAGAAAGTGAAGTTAGTAAAATTACAGCATCATGGAAATTTAGCATTAGAAATCAGGGTAAAGTAAGCAGAGGGAATAATTATGCTGTAGGAAGTGATAAATTAGAAGTAACTGTTTCAGAAAAACCTAGTGAAGTAATTTATCTTAAAAATTTTATAGGTAGTGATTATATGGAAAATCAATGGGAAGAAGCTGATGAATCAGATTATTCAGGAGTTGGAAGTATATATGCTATAGTATTAGATGACAAAAATAGTACTCAATATTATAAAGATAGGCAATTTGATTTAGTGAATAATATCTACTTATCAGAGAGTATGATAGAAAATCCAAGCTTAGATGAGAATGAAGAAAAAAATTTGAATTCTGCTCAATGGTTAATAGTAAAAAATCTTATTTCGGACAGTGAAGAATATTATACTCCATATATTTCAGAATATAAGCGGAGGCAAGGTGATGAATATTTATTTTCAATTTATAGTGAGCAGGATTTTTTAGAGGCGCTACAAAAAAAAGAAATTGCTGCTGTTTTAGATTATAAAAATATAGAGGAAGATTATGAGAGCTATGCTAGAAGAGGATATTTAAATGTATCAAAAGAAAGGTTTCCACGTATTGCAGAGCTTTGCAATAAAAATCCATTATATAATCCAAGTGATGTTACAGAATTTATAAAAAATACTATGTGGTCAATGGCATCTTATACATTAACACCTGGAGTAATACCATTGGATCAGGAAATACCTGAATACTTTTTATTTGAAAGTGGGAAAGGCTATTGTATACATTTCGCAACTACTGCAACTTTAATGTATAGGATGTATGGAATACCAGCAAGATATGTTACAGGCTATATAGCAAAGCCATCTCAATTTAAAGAACAAGATAGTGGAACTTATAAGGCGGTTCTTACAGATCGTCAGGCACATGCATGGGTAGAAATTTATTTAGAAGGTTTGGGATGGCAGAAGGTAGAAGTAACACCTTCCATAAATCAAATTAATAATAATGAAGGATATCAAGAAGTAGAGGAAGAAGAAAATACTAGTACAGAAGAAGAAAATGTTTTATCTGAAAGTGTTAAGGAAGAAAATCAAGAAAACATAACTAATGAAATAAATATGGATGAAGAAGAATATTTAAAAAAGGGAAATAAAAATTATTATAAACTTGTAAAGACAATAGAAATAAGCAGTATAGTTATAATAATTATAGGAAGTATTTGTTATGCTATACTATTAAGAAGAAAGAAAATATTAAATAAATACAAGGTATATTATGCAGATAAATTAGTTTCAAAAATAGTAGAAGTGATTAAGTTTGGTGGATATATAGAAGATTATAGAGGTAATGACCAAGAATTTGCCCATATAATTGCAAAAACAGTTCCAAATATTAAAGTTCAGGATGCTGAGCATATTATAAAGTATGCTTATCAGGAGGCATTTGGAAATAAACATGTATCCTTAGAAAAAACAAAAGAAGTACTAATGGCTTATGAAAAGTCATGTATTTTTGTTTATGAAAGACTTCCTGGATGGAAAAAATTATATTTTAAATATATAAAGGTATATTGGTAAAAAAAGGAGCTGTTACACCAATGTCACTTAGTTAACATTATGGCAGCCTAATAAAAACATGAAGCTATCGCTATCTGTATAAAAAATCCGCTA
>NZ_JBNOOE010000033.1:0-10940 GCF_050585265.1 Clostridium nigeriense
TGGAGCGGGTGATGAGAATCGAACTCACGTAACTTGCTTGGAAGGCAAGGGCTCTACCATTGAGCTACACCCGCATATTAAGTTTTAAATGGTCGGGGTGACAGGGATTGAACCTGCGACCTCATGGTCCCAAACCACGCGCGCTCCCATCTGCGCCACACCCCGAGATTATGGTGCGTGTTAAGAGATTCGAACTCCTGGCCCACGCCTTAGAAGGGCGTTGCTCTATCCAGCTGAGCTAAACACGCATATTCTCGTAAAGAACATAAACTATTTTATATCATCACTGTCTACTTGTCAATACCTTTTTTAAAACCTTTTATTGGAGCGGGTGATGAGAATCGAACTCACGTAACTTGCTTGGAAGGCAAGGGCTCTACCATTGAGCTACACCCGCATATTAGGTTTTAAATGGTCGGGGTGACAGGGATTGAACCTGCGACCTCATGGTCCCAAACCACGCGCGCTCCCATCTGCGCCACACCCCGAATCTTTGATATCTCTCAGCGACAATGTTTATTCTACAATAGGAATAGCAATCCGTCAATATATTTTTTAAAATAATTTTAATATAAATATTAGTTTTTTATATAAAACATAAAATTACTACAATAACAAAGCGGATTGCCTGGCTATGTTGCTATATTTCCTTTATATATAAATTAGGTTCTTTATCTTGAAATATTTCAATAAATCCCATTGTTCTCTTTGCTGCCCCATAAGGAAAAGTTATACTTCCTGGATTCATTATTATTAATCCATCATATTTATTTATAATAGCCTTATGAGAGTGTCCAAAAAGTACTATATCTGCTCCAACTTCTTTTCCTCTATAAAATATAGTATTGTATTCACTCTTTACATTATACATATTCCCATGAGTTATAAATATCCTCTTTCCAAATACTTCAATTATTCTTTCAGAAGGATATTCACTTGAAATATCACAATTTCCTCTAACAGCATAAATTTCTCCATTAAAATATCTTTCTAAAAGTTTAGTGTCTGGAGCTCCATCTCCACAATGTAAAATTATATCCACATCATTAAGATATTTTTTTACTTCATTAATAGAAGAAGCTTCATAGTGTGAATCACTAATTACAGCAATTTTCATTTTCTCCTCCTATAATAACTCTTTTATAATTTCTTTAACTTTTTGTAGTGCAACTCCCCTATGAGATATTTTATTTTTTTCCTCCATAGTAAGTTCACCAAAACTTCTATTTAACGGTTCATAAAAGAATAATGGATCATATCCAAATCCTCCATGCCCTTTTTCTTTTTCAAGTATATATCCCTCTACAGTTCCTCTTAAAGTCCTATATTCATTTTTATCACTTATAAGAGCTAGTTGACATACGAATCTAGCTTTTCTATTTTCATTATTAACTCCAGATAAATTTAAAAGTAGCTTTTCATTGTTCTTTTTATCATTTCCATGCTCACCAGCATATCTTGCTGAAAAAACTCCTGGTTCTCCATTTAAATAATCAACTTCTAAACCCGAATCATCTGACATTACTATAAAATTATTTTCACCTTTTTTTATTAATTCTTTATATATTTCCACACTCTTCTTTTTAGCATTATCTTCAAATGTTAAACCATCCTCTTCTACATCTATATCTAATCCCATATCTTTTAAGGATAAGACTTCAATAGGGAGATTGGCTAAAACTTTTTTTATTTCTTTTATTTTCCCTTCATTATTACTTGCAATAACTAGCTTTTTCATATATTATTTTCCCCCAGTACCTATCCACAAAGCATCCATTTTTAAAGCATCCTTTTGTATTTGAACCATTTGCTTAATTCCTTTTTGTGCTAAATCTAATAAATCATTTAATTCATCTCTATTAAAAGGAGATTCTTCTCCTGTTCCTTGTATCTCTATGAATTCACCTTCATCTGTAGCAATAATATTCATATCAACCTTGGCATTAGAATCTTCTTCATAGCACAAATCTAATATTTTCTCTCCATTAAGTATTCCTACACTTGTTGCACTTACAAACTTTCTTATAGGGTATACCTCAAAAGGCTTCTCTTTATGAAGTTTATTTACTGCATCAACTAATGCTACAAAAGCTCCTGTTATAGATGTAGTTCTAGTTCCACCATCTGCTTGGATAACATCACAATCTATCCATATAGTCTTTTCACCTAACGCCTTTAAATCCATTACAGATCTTAAAGCTCTTCCTATTAATCTCTGAATCTCCATAGTTCTACCATCAATCTTAAGTCTAGCTATGTCTCTTACTTTTCTAGTTCCTGTAGATCTTGGTAGCATATTATACTCAGCAGTAATCCAACCTTCACCTTGCCCCTTTAAGAAGGGTGGTACCTTATCCTCTATTGAAGCTGTACATATAACCTTTGTATCTCCAACTTCTATTAAGACAGATCCCTCTGCATATTTTGTATATCCCCTAGTAATTTTAGTTGACCTCACTTGATCATTTTTTCTTCCATCTATTCTCATGATATTACCTCCAGTCTTAATATTATAAAAATTTATGCACTATTTTAATACTAAACTCATATTATTAATATGAGGATTAATGAAGAGGTGAAGAATTTGCGATATATAGGACCATATTTTAGAATGAATAAGCTATCTCATAAAGAAATTAACGGCCAACTTTTTCACTTATCAAAAGAGGCCATAAGAACCTTAGTTCTAGAGTCAAAATGCGGATTAATTGATTCTGTTAAAAATTATAAAAAATTATCATCCTCCATTGATATTACCACATCTACCAATTTTTCTCCACTACTATGTATATATAGAAAGTCTTCTCCTAATTATATTCATAGTAAAAATTACAATGGATTTGATGAAGAATCTTTTAAAAAGGAGATATCACCAGGAACTAATGCGCTCTTGACTGCAAGTATACTTAATTTATCTACTTACTATTATAGATTTAAAGATGTAGATAAAAAACTATATTCCTATTCAAAAATATATAAAAAACTTTCAAGAAAACAGCTTGAGTTTTATTCAGTTAACCTTAGAAATAATGAGGGTATTTTCACTGAAAAAAAGAACTTGGCAGAAAATAACTATAAGGGCTTTAATCTTGTAGATAAAGATAATAAATTTAAGTTTTCTGACCAAGCTTTTATGATGGTCTCTTACAACCTATACTCAATATTATACCCAGAAGATGAAATTTCAGCAGATTATAATAACTTTTCTCTTGAAATTCTTGAAACCCTTAATGAATTTAAAGAAAATATTTATAATTGCTCCTTTGAAGAAATATGTAAAATTCTTCTTGCAATAAATATATTCTATAGCAATTGTAAAAATAATAATGCTGAAATATTACTTATTGACTTAACAGATTTTCTAATTAATAAATTTGATGAAAAAGACTACTATGTTGATGCTTTAGATTTTACTTCACTTTTTGCAATAAATTTAATGTTATCATTTAAACATACTCAAATGATTACCTTTAATGAAAAAGCTAAAGAGATAACTAAAAAATTAATAGCTTTATATGATGATGATAAAGAAACTTTTCTAAAACTATCGAGTAAAAAAGAATTGAAATATACTTGTTTTGATATATCCTTCTATTTCCTAGCATTATTTATGTATTCTAATGAAGATAGTCTGGAAAAAGAATATAAAAATATGATTTCTTCATTATACAGAAAATATTTAGTTAATTCAGGAATAATTACATCATGGCCTGAAGCCCCTACTCTAGATGATGCTGAAAGATATAGAGGATTAACATTTAGCTCATCAGATATGTTAGATGAAAGTTTCTTTAAGATGTCTAACACATCATCTCCTTCTGGACTTGGTATAGCACCAATATTTAGAAGAAATATTTCTTATTCCAAGAAGAAAAATGTCTTTTCTTCTTCTAGTTCATCTTTTGATAGTTACAAAAACATCTTTATATATCAATTAATTATATTTTTATTTAAAGATGATTTTATGTTAGAAACAAATATACTTAATCAACCCATTGAATATAGAACTAATGAGGATGATTATATAGAAGATGATTCTCTAGAAGATACTGATAATATAGAAGTTAATAATATTGAAATTGATAGTAATAAAAGTTCAGACACTAATGATAATTCTAGAGATAATAAAGAACAAAAAGAAAATAATTCAAATATAAAATCATAAAGACTGAGTTAATTCTCAGTCTTTATGATTTTTCTATATTGCTAAAATCAATATTCCCATTTCCATCCATAGTAAGATTTTTAATTTTCTTATTAATAGCAATATTATCATTATAAAAAAGTACTGGAAGAACTCTATAATTATTAAATATATCTTCCTCTATACTTAAAAATATTTCTTGTCTTTCCCCATCAGTTTTAGCCGATGATAGTTTCTCTTTACTACTATCATCTAGAAAATTCAATAAGTTATTATAAATAGCTCCATCATTAGATAAAGTTAAATCCCCTTGAAGAATAGCCATATCATAATAATTTGATCCATCAATACTATTTAACTCATCTTCAGTAATTAAGTCATAAGCTAAATAAATATCAGTATTATTTTCAAACCAAGCTGATAAATATTCACAAATCTCTTTATTTTCGCTACCTTCTTCTGCAACTATATGTAAAACTTCAGGTTCAACCCATTCTTTTTCCTCAGTACTCATTACTTTTCTAGCTTGAAGTTTTGCTAGATCTTCTTTATCTTCTCTAAAATAACTTCCCTCTGCAAGCTCCATATACATACTATTTTCTAATTGGTATTTCTCGAAAGCTTTATTTATCAACCTATAAACCTCTCTTCTTCCATCTACTTGTAATACCTCTTCATTCTTATTAAATGCTAAGAACATAGCTTTAGTTGACTTCAAACTAATTAATCGCCCTTCAGAATTAAGTCTACTTAACTGACTCTTTGGTGGGTTTATAACTATATCTCTTCCCCCTACCTCAAAAGATGCCATAGCTATCTCTTCTCCATGATCTGAAATAATTTTTATTTTTTCAGCTATACTAGAAGAAGTTTTTTCATTTCTCTTTAGGCTTACTTCTGACATATTCATATCTTCAATGCTATAATATCCTGAATATATTAAATCACTATAATTTTTTTTAATATCTTCCCATAACAAAACATTTTTTCTTAATCTATATTGGGGTGTAGTCATCTCTTCAACAAATTTATCGTTCGCAGAGTTTAATCTGAAAACTATATTATCTTCACCAAAACTTATTCCTACATCTTCTGTAAATGAACCTTCACCACCTCTAAAAACAGTTGCTCCATATATATTTAATAGAGCTGATATATTTTCTTCATTTTCTTCTGTTAATATTTCTCTAAAGAATGTTGCAATATCCCTTGGAGTTATTCTAGTTCCATCACTCCAATATATATCACTTCTTATTTTAAAATCATATTCCAGTCCATCTTCCCTAACTTCAACACTTTCAGCTAAAGATGGCTGTATTTCATTATTTTCATCCAACTCCACTAATCCTCTACTAGTTGCAGTAATTATATCTTGAGATCTTTTATCCAGACTACCAACTGCTTTAAAATCAGTCGGTATATTAGTTACTGAATATACAAGCTCAGTATCATTATTTTTAACATTTGGACTTGAAACATCTATAAAGCCTATTAGAAAGCTAACCACCAATGCAGTTGATACTAGCGTTATTATTAATTTCTTCATACATACTTCTCCTTATAGTTAGTATCTTCTAGAATTATATCCATAAAAATAGTTAAGTAATCAAAATTTTTATACTTTTCTAGGGATTAAATAAATTTATATAAAAAATAAATTTTATATATGCTATAATATTGGTAGTTAAATTTTGGAGGAATATTAATATGGATTTAGCAGTTCAAATTTTTCAAATAGTTTTTTATGGTGTTGGAGCTCTATTTATGATTTCTTTTGCTATCATCGGAATATGGGGCTTCATAATATTTAATAAATACTACAAAGCTAAAAGAATTGAAAATTACCTACTTGAAAAAATTTATCAATCTATAAATCATATATCTTATAAAAATAGTAGTTTTCTTAATGAAAATTCTGATGAGAATGTAACTGACATAGATAACTTACTAGATGATGAAGAATAAAAAAATAAACATATTAAATTTTGCTTATTCTATGGATATTATATAAGTCATCGCAAGGTTTAATATATACATTTGAAAACTAAAGAAAGGAAAGTATAAATAATTATTAAAATAATAATTTATTTATACTTTCCTATTTTCATAAAATGACGTAACCCATATAATTTACTTATTTATTTTATTAAATCTAGTAATTACCTTAAATAAATCTCCATCTATTTCTATTTTAAAATCTCCACCTTGTAACTCAACTATACTTTTAGCTATGGAAAGCCCTAAACCTGATCCTTCTGTACTTCTTGACTGATCTCCTCTTTTAAATCTTTCAATAACTTCCTCTGCTTTAAAATCAATTTGATAAGCAGAAATATTCTTCATAACAACTATAACATCATCTTCATTATTAATTACATCAATATATACCCGAGAATTTTTCATAGAATATTTAATTATATTGTTTATTAAATTTTCATATACTCTAAAGGTTTTTCTTCCATCTAAACATAATATTGCCTTTTCTTCTGGCCACTTAGTTATTATATTTAAATTAGCTTGAGAAATTTTTTCTTCTAATTCTCCAATAACTTGCCTTAATAAAGAAACTATATTTAAATCTTCTTTCATAAAATTCATATTTCCTGATACTGCCTTTGAAGCTTCAAATAAATCTTCAATTAGTATTTTAAGTCTTTTAGATTTCATATCCAGAACCTCTAGATATTTCTTTCTTTTTTCATCAGTAATATCTTCTTCCTTTAAAAGATCAATATAATTAATAATAGAAGTAAGTGGTGTTTTTAAATCATGAGAAACATTAGTAATTAATTCACTTTTCATTTTCTCGCTTGTTATAGCCTTATCTAAAGCTTCTTTAAGACCATCTTCAATAGTAATAAGATTATTTTCTATACTTTTTAATATTACCATCTTATTATCTTTCAAATTATTCCTGTAATTTCCTTTAGCTATTTTTAATGTATTAGATTCTACTATACTAATCTCCCTAAATATAATTACAGATAAAATAGATGACAATAATATATATATACATAGGTAAGCTCTAGAAAATATCATGAGCCCATATGACCAATATGCAAATGATTCTAACCACAGACAAAAAACAGCTATTACTGATAAACTTATAATAAATATAGATTTAAATTTATTAGTCTTTATAGCCTCATTATTTTTTAATACACTAAAAATATATTTATATAGCTTTAATATTAATAAATTTCCTATATTCCTTTGATTATTTAAAATTAACACTATATCTTTTAAGAAATAATAATCTAGTAAAATATATATAGCTGACTTTAGAATTACTAAATTACAGTATTCAGTATAACTATAGTATGGTATAACATTTTTTAGTAAGTCATTAAATGTGATAAGAGAAATCATAAATATAATAAATCTTATATCTATAGGTATTTTTACGTATACACTTTCCACAAAACTAATATCTTTATTTTTTCTCTTCTTAAAAATTATTAATGCTAATACTATGACTATACTTCCAATAAAAGTTGTTATACCTATTTTCTTGTTAATAGATGAGACATTTGCTTCTCTTTCTGCAAAGGAATCATAAAGTGCATCCCCTACTTTTAATTCTTTAGGTATTCTATAGTATCTAACTAAATTATCATCACTATAATCTAAATAATTGTATAAATTAGCTAGTTCTACTGAATAGAAACTCTTATTATCTCTAACCTTAGACTTAGGGAAATACATATAATAATAATCTTCATTATTTATAAAATTATTTTCTTCTATTTGCTTTTCTATATTACTATCATTTATATTAGTAATTTTTGCACCAGAACTATCCTTGAAGAAAAACTCTATATTTACATTCCCATAGAGAGTGTTTTTTGTGTTTTCATATATATAATTAAAATGCTGATCTACAGAATCATCTTCCTCCATTATTATTTTTCTTGATTCTTCTATCTTACTTTTGATTTCCTCTTCTGATAAATTATTAAATATACTTCTTATATTTGCTTCTGCTTCTTTTATAGCTTCTTCTTTAGCTAACTTACTGTTTTCTAACTCCTTATTATATACATCCGCCTTTTTATTTCCGTCTAAATCCTTATATAAATTAATATAATCTTTTAAAACTGTATTAAAAAATTCAAAGCTACTTCTCACTGAATTTTCATCATAAAAATTATCTTTATATGTATTTTTAAATTCTTTGTATTTATCTATTGTTTTATTTAATGAAATATTAAAAGATATTACCAGTATTGAAAGTATAAATATTCCTATATCCCTTAAAAATTTATTTTTTATCGACTTTGTATCCAACTCCCCACACCACCTTTACATATTGAGGATTTCTAGGATCTACCTCTATTTTTTCCCTTATCCTCCTTATATGGACAGTTACAGTATCTACATTATAAGGGGCTTCATTCCAAACCCTTTCATAGATTTCTTCTATTGAAAATACTCTTCCTAAATTACTCATAAGGAGACTTAGAATTTTAAACTCTAACGGAGTTAGTTTAGCTTCTATTCCATTTACAGTTACTAGCTTACTTGCTTTGTTTAATTCCAATCCTCCTACTATAATTACATTTTGATTATCAGCAGTATTTAATGAAGAAAATCTTGTATATCTTCTTATTTGAGAATTTACTCTAGCAATTAGCTCTAATGGATTAAAAGGTTTAGTTAAATAATCATCTGCTCCTAGGTTAAGACCTAATATTATATCTGAGTCTTCTGTTTTAGCCGAAAGCATTATTATTGGAATTTCTTTTTCCTTCCTTAACTCAATAGTTGCTCTAGTTCCATCAAGATTAGGCATCATTATATCCATAATTATTAAATGAATTTCCTCTTCACGTGCTATTTTTAATGCTTGAATTCCATCATAGGCAGTAAAAACATTATAGCCTTCATTTAATAAATAAATTTCTATTGCTTCTGTAATCTCCTTATCATCATCTACTACTAAAATATTGTACTTACTCATATATCCCCCTAAACTTTTTTTAATATAAATGTAGTTAAAGTAACTTCCTATGCTAATAATGGTAATAGCAATAAGTTACAAAGTTAGTATCAATTTTCTTAAAGAATTCTTAAAAATCAAATTTATAATTATTATATCATTTTTACTAATTATTTATAAAATTCATTTTTATAGTAAATACTAAAAATGGAGGTGTTTAATTTGAAGAAAAAATATACAATTCTATTATTAGTGACATTATCTATTGTCTTATGTATTACTTTAGCTCCTACTTTAACTGCCAAAAGTAATAATCTTGGGGAAGCACAATTTGAACTTAAGCCATTACCATATGATTATGATGCTCTAGAACCTTATATAGACAAGGAAACTATGATGCTTCATCACGATAAACATGAAAAAGCTTATTTAGATAACTTAAATAAAGTAATTACAAAATATCCTGAATTATATAAAAAAGGCATTGAAGGAATTTTAAAAGACTTAAATTCAGTTCCTGAAGATGTTAGAGAAACAGTAAAAAATAATGCTGGTGGAGTTTATAACCATGATTTCTTCTGGTCAATTATGTCTCCTGAAAAGGATCAAACTCCAAATGGAGAGTTATTAAAGGCAATAAATGAAGAATTTGGCTCTCTAGAAAACTTTAAAAGTAAATTTAAAGAAGCTGCTTTAGGTAGATTTGGTTCAGGATGGGCTTGGCTTGTTCTAGATAATAAGGGGAATTTATCTATAATTTCTACTCCTAATCAAGATTCACCAATTTCTCAAGGTTTAACTCCTATTTTGGGTATAGACGTATGGGAACATGCTTATTACTTAAAATATCAAAATAAACGTGGAGATTACATAGATAATTGGTGGCATGTAGTTAATTGGAAACAAGTTGAAATTAATTTTAATAGCTAAATACAAAGTAGGAATTTATCCTACTTTTGTTTTTTAATTTTATAAGTTAATTTTTTTCATTTTTATTAAATTTAGGTATAGACATATTTACTTAAAAAGCTTATAATATGATAAAAGATATTAATTGATAATTATTATTAATAAGATTTATAATTATTTATTAATTTTAAAAAATATAGGGTATCCTATTATGAGGTGATTAGATATGAATAAATTTACTTTAAAACCATTACCATATGCATTTGATGCTTTAGCTCCATATATAGACGCACTTACAATGGAAATACATCACGATAGACACCATCAAACTTATGTAGATAATTTAAATAATGTATTAGCAAAATATCCTGAGTTCTATGAAAAATCATTAGAAGAAATTCTAACAAACTTAGATTCAGTACCTGCTGATATAAAACAAGCAGTTATAAACAATGCTGGTGGAGCCTACAACCATGATTTCTTCTGGAATATCATGTCAGAAAAACATAACCAAAATCCTTCAGGAGCTTTATTAGCTGCTATCGAAAAAACTTTCGGTTCAATTGATGCTTTCAAAGAACAATTTGCTGCAGCTGCTGCAACAAGATTTGGTTCAGGTTGGGCATGGTTAGTTAAAGATTCTAATGGAGAATTAAAAGTTATGAGCACAGCTAACCAAGATAATCCAATTTCAGAAGGATATAAAGTAATATTAGGATTAGATGTATGGGAACATGCTTACTACCTAAATTACCAAAATAAGCGTCCAGTATATGTACAAAATTGGTGGTCTGTTGTTAACTGGAAACAAGCTGAAGAAAATTTCGCTAAATAACAACTTTATTCCAATAAAAAGAGATACATTAAAATGCAATGTCATTAAGTTAAGAAATTGGTTTTAAAAAAATCTACTAAGAGCAAGATATAAATTAATATCTTGCTCTTTTT
>NZ_JBNOOE010000034.1:0-10001 GCF_050585265.1 Clostridium nigeriense
TAGCGGATTTTTTATACAGATAGCGATAGCTTCATGTTTTTATTAGGCTGCCATAATGTTAACTAAGTGACATTGGTTTGTGCGACAGCCCTTCATATCTTTCTATATTTTATCTTTTTATAAACTGAATATCCAAGTGAAGAAATTATCCCAATTACAGTACATGCTGAAAATGCTAATATTATATCATCTACAAATATGCCTAGAAGTATTCCTATTCCTGCTCCTAAAGCTATCCCCTTTGCTAAATAATCATAATCTTGATCTGATAAAATTAACTTTTCCAACTATAATACACCCCTTTTATTAATTAAATCTGTTATATTTATATTCTAATTCATACTTCTTAAATAATCCTTAACTAAAACTTAAAGTATAATTAATTTCCTATAAGAATATAGTAAACAATTCATTAACTTATAAAGAGTTATTCATATGTTAATAGCTTTATAATTGCCTAAAGAATAACAAAAAAGCTAACTAATAAAATTAGTTAGCTTTACCTGGTGGCTCGACCAGGAATCGAACCAGGGACACGAGGATTTTCAGTCCTCTGCTCTACCGACTGAGCTATCGAGCCTTGACGATATTTATTTTAATAAATTTTCAACAATATGTCAACGATTTATTATATATATTTTAAAATCTAAGTTATTTTTATTATTTTTATAAAATATAATAAACTATAGCATTGTTCGGAGTGTATTATGAAATATATAATTTTTATCTTACTTATTGCATGTTTAATCTTTACTTACTTTTATTATAACAAAAAGATAGAGTTATTAAGAAAGCAATTACTTATTACTAGAAATAAATACTCTATAGTAAGAAATAAATATGATAATAGCAGAAAAAGCATAAGTAATTTATCTGTAAAATTTATTATACCTAGTTATAAAGGAGGTACATTAAAGGCAAATTCCAGATTATATTTATCACCTTTATTATCTTCAGAGATTCTAAAAGAAATAAATTATAGTACCGAGGTTGGAATTTTAGATTGTGCAGAGATAGATAATGAAACCTGGTTTTATATCAATATTCCAAGTAGTAGTAATCTAAATTGCAGGGGCTGGGTTAATTCTATGGATATTTCAATATTTTATAGTGGGGCATCCTCTATATCTAAAGTAAATTGAAAGAAGTTAGGAGAACTTACAACTCCTAACTTCTTTTACATTGTAATAGCCATAATCACTATATATGCTATTATAATTAATATGAATGGTATATCTATTACTTTTTCTTTTATAAATTCCTCTTCTTTTAATATTTTTCCTTGTTCTATTTTTCTTTTTTCATTTAATTTCTCTAGAGCATATATAATAAGAAATATAAAAATTGAAAAGATTATAGCTATAAATCCATAAACTAATAAAAGTAACATCTTTTCTCCAAAGGATATATTTCTTAGAGTTAATTCTGTTGCCTCTTTTGCTATTGGTAAGCTATCTGTTATTATTTTAGAAATTTTAGCCAAAGTTACAGATGTACCGTTAACAATGAAATGTATTATCATTGATGCATATATGCTATTTGTAATTCTAACTACTAAGGCAAAAATAAATCCTAAAACTGTAGCGTATAAAAATTGCTGTGGATCTAAATGAAGTATTCCAAAAAACAATCCTGTCACTAAAGCTGCAACATATTTATTTTGATTATTATATCCAGAAAGGACTACTCCTCTTATCGTAATTTCTTCTGTTATAGATGGTAAAAGTGCTACTAATCCTAATAACAATAAATATGGTGTAGAATTTATTTCAGAAATAAAAGAACCAACCTCATTGTTAAAGAAAAAGGTAGCTATTAATGAAAAGAAAGTCATAACTGGCTGAACTATAAATCCTAACAATATTATCAATAATGTATCTTTCCAATGTAATTTATTTAGTCTTAATGTATCTTTAAAGGATGATTTTGTTACTATTAGGTATATTATTGCTGGAATTAGAAATAATATTAGATGATTAAACAATAAGATTAATCTTGTATCACTTAACCCAATAGTAAGGTAAATAGGCCTCAAGGCATAAGGGCCAAATACTTCTATAAGAAGTATAATTAAGAAGTATATATTTGCTTTAAAAACTTTTGTCATATTTCAATCCTTTCCACAAAATATTTATATATTTTAATCCTATAGACTATTATTGTAGTCTATTTTTCTATAATATTATTTTTTGTAAATAATGTATAGTAATCTTACTTAATGTACATACTTATAAATGAAGCGAGAAAATTTCCACAGTTAATCGCCTCTCCCCCATTTTATTTATATACGAAAATAATCCCCTAAGTGTTTTAACATAAGGGGGTTATTTATTTTTATTTTAACAATTCCTTATTAATTCTTTTCTTAATGTATTTAATGCATTCATAGTAGTTTTTCTCCTTATAGCTTCTCTATCACCTGTAAAATTAAACTTTTCTACAATCACATTTCCCTTTATATATACCCCAATATATACTAATCCAACTGGTTTTTCCTCAGTCCCACCACTTGGTCCTGCAATACCTGTAGTTGATATGGCAATATCCGTATTAGCCTCCCTAGCTATACCTTCTACCATTTCCTTTGCAGTTTCTTCACTTACAGCACCAAAAATTCTTAAAGTATCTTTCTTTACTCCAAGTCTTCTCATTTTAGATTCATTAGAATATGTAACGGCTCCCTCTTTAAACACCTCTGATATACCAGGATAAGATATCAATGTTTCCGCTATCATTCCCCCAGTACAAGACTCAGCAGTTGATATACTTAATTTTTTATCACATAAAATTTCTGCTACAACAGTATCTAATGAAGTTTCTCCTTCTCCATATATATATTCTCCAAGAATAGATTTTATTTCTTCACATTTTGGATTTATTAAAGCCTCACACTTTTCTTCACTTTTCTCTTTTGCTGTAACTCTTAAAGTAACTTCATAATCTTTAGCGTATGGTGCGACAGTAGGGTTAATGCTATTTTGAATTATATCATTTACTTTTTTAGCCATTAGACTTTCGCCAATTCCAAATATCCTTAAAGTTTTAGATTTAATAACTTCTCCTGTTATATCTGAAAGATATTTAACCACATGATTAGTAAACATTAATTTCATTTCTTTTGGTGGCCCAGGTAATATAATTAGTGTCTTATTATTTTCAGATATTATTGCACCTGGTGCAGTTCCTTTTTCATTTGGTAGTATTATTGCATCCTCTGGAAAATATGCCTGATTTTTATTAGCCTCTAATACTTCTTCATCTTTAATATCTAAGTAATTTTTTATCCATTCTAATGAAGGCTCATGAAGTATCATTTTTTTATTGAAATATTTAGCCCCAAGCTCCTTAGTTAAATCATCCTGAGTTGGTCCTAATCCTCCTGTTGTTATAATCATATCACATCTTTCAAAGGCTTCATTAAATGCCCTTAATACTCTTTCTTCATTATCTCCAATAACACATTGATGATATACATCTATACCTAAATTCGCAAGTTCTTTAGCTAAAAACTGTGCATTAGTATTTACAATATCTCCTAATAATAATTCTGTTCCAATTGATATTAATTCTGCTTTCATATTTTCCCTCCTATAATATAGATTATATTTAATATTTTACCATAAATTAATAAAAGGCAAATAATTAATTAAAATGAGACCTATATGAATAGTGAATTTCTATTATATGGTCCCACTTTAAATTTAATTAATGCCATTATTACTCTTTTTTACTTGCATTTATATAGTATTTTCCATTAACATCAATTCCCTCATTAACTATAGAAAATTTACTATCCTTAAGCATAGAAGTTATAATATTTATATTTTCCTTCTCATCATTTCCTAATGTTATTATAAAATTATCCTTAATATCTACAACACTCATATAATCAAATATATTACTATACTCATCAAGTCCCAAATCTCCATTTATATCCATCCTATAATCTGGCATAGTATTCCTCCTAAGCTTATTCTTCTGTAATTAAAATTCAATATATATTATTTTTTCTCGGAAAATACTATTTATACGCCTTTTTTTCAGTTATTTTTTACCAATATCTTCAACTATTTTTTTAGTCTCTGATTCTGGAACCTCTTCATATCTTTCAAATTCACTTGTAAAACTTCCTCTTGCTTGAGTCATAGATCTTAAATCCGTAGTATATTTAAACATTTCCGATAAAGGAACTTCTACGCTTACTTTTTGTAGCCTCCCATTTTGCTCCATCCCCAATACTCTACCACGCCTTTTATTAATATCGCCTATAATATCTCCCATATATTCATCAGGAACAAATATTTCAACTTTCATTATTGGTTCTAATAATATTGGTTTTGCTTGTTCCAAGCCTTTTTTATAAGCAATGGAAGTTGCCAATTTAAATGCCATTTCTGATGAGTCTACTGGATGGTATGAACCATCATGTAAAGTTGCTCTTAAACCAACTACTGGATATCCAGCTAAAACTCCCTTATCCATACATTCTCTTAATCCCTTTTCAACTGCAGGTATAAAGTTTCTTGGAACAACTCCACCTACAACATTATCCACAAATTCTAAATCACTTTCTCCATCATTTCTTGGCTCAAACTTAATTTTTACATCTCCATATTGTCCATGCCCACCTGATTGCTTTTTGTGCTTCCCTTGAACATCTGCAACTCCTTTTATTGTTTCTCTATATGGTACCTTTGGAATTCTTAAAATAACCTCTACTCCAAATTTATTTTTTAATTTACTCGCAATAACTTCCAAGTGAATTTCTCCAACTCCTGAAATTATAGTCTCTGCATTTTCAGTATCTCTTCTTACCGTAAAAGTAGGATCCTCTTCTAATAACTTTTGAAGAGATGCTGATATTTTATCTTCATCTCCCTTGTTTTTTGCTAATACCGTCATTGAAATATTTGGTTTAGGAAAATTCATCTTATCATAAATCACCTTATTATTAATATCACATAAGGTATCTCCGGTTTCAGTATATTGTAATTTTGCAACTGCAGCTATATCTCCTGCTACTACTTCTCTAGTAAGAACTTGACTCTTTCCTCTCATAAAGAATATGTTAGATAATTTTTCTATCTTATCTTTATTACTATTGACTACCGATATTTCATTAGATAATTTGCCTGTAATAACCCTAAATAATGAAATCTTTCCTACGAAAGGGTCAGCAATAGTTTTAAATACTAAAGCTGAAAATGGTTTATCTTCATCAAGTTGTATGAAAACCTCTTCATTATTCTTAACATTAATAGCCTTTTGTGGAATTGAATATTTAGGTGATGGAAAACACTCTACTACGTCTTCAAGAAAACATCTCATTCCTATTACCTTTAATGCACTCCCACACATAACTGGTGCAATATCCCCATTTGCACACCCCTTTATAAGCCCATCATATATTTCTTGATCACTTAATTCTCCTTCACTAAAATATTTATCTAATAATTCCTCATCAGTCTCAGCAACAGCTTCCATTATCATTCTCTTACATTCATCTATCTTTTCTAATAAGTCTTCTGGTACATCTACTTCTTTTATCTCATCAGTTTTAGAATCATGTACTCTAGCTCTTTTAGATATTATATTAATTACGCCTCTAAAGTCATTTTCTATACCAATTGGATATTGAACAGGCACTATGCTAATTCCGAATGCTTCTTTTAACTGAGCTAGCGTTTTGTCATAGTTTGCATTCTCTCTATCTAATTTATTTATAAAAAATGTTCTTGGTAACTTAATTTTGTTGCAATAATCCCAAGCTTTTTCTGTTCCAACCTTTACACCTGATACTGAAGATATAACTATTGTAGCAACATCTACTGCTCTCATCCCCTGTATAAGTTCGCCTGAAAAATCAAAATATCCTGGTATATCTACTAAATTAATCTTAGTATCATTAAATTCTATTGGTGTTATAGAAGTAGACAAAGATATTCCTCTCTTTTTTTCCTCTGGATCAAAATCTGATACTGTTGTTCCTTCTTCAACTCTACCTAGCCTCTCTGTATTCCCAGTACGAAATAATAAGGCCTCAATTAAAGATGTCTTACCTGATCCACCATGTCCTATTAGAGCAATATTCCTTAAGTTTTTTATCGTATAATTTTTCATACTAACTCATAATACTTTAACAAATATTATGATTCCACCTACCTTTCATTTAAAATCTGATTAGCTTTTGAATCAATGCATTTATTTTAATGCTTTTAAAACTCTTCAGTATATAAATTTAAAATCTCTGTGTTTATAAAAAATTATCTTAAGTAAGCTCTAGTCTAAATTTTATGTTAATTATAGAATAATTCAAACAAACTCTATTTTTTCAAATATTTAATTTGTTATTCACATGATATTAATATTATTTTATTCATTTGTAATATAAATAAGTACCCTAAACTCAATATCCTCTTAATATCTTAATTTTAGACACCTAAAATTTTTTTAATCGCTAAAGATCATGTACAATAAATTTATTATTTCATTAAATATTTAATGAAATTCCTACTCTTAATGGTAGACTAATATTTCAACTATATAGTAATTAAAAATGTACGCTATTATAGAATTTAATAAATAGCTTAAAATTATATAATATAGGTTATACTTATTATTAAACTATAAATATATTATTTTCTTTAATTCTCTTCATAATATATTTAAGGAGGTTGTTTAAATAATTACATTTAAAATTATTTTTTTTATTTCATTTATAGTTAACTTATTTATTATTTTTATAATTATCTTATTTGGTAAAAAAAGACCTGAAAAAACTTTGTCTTGGATGTTAATTCTAATTATTCTACCTCCTATAGGATTAATGCTATTCGTATTCTTAGGAAGAAACTGGAAAGTAAATACTCTTGATAAAAATTTAAAAGAAAAAGCAATTAATTTGAGCACTTTCACACTACTTAAAGAAAATAAAATATTAATAGAATATAAATCTCTTATTACATTGTTAGCTTCTAATTCATATTCACCATTATTTCTTAATAATCAAATTACTATACTAGATGGTGGTGTAGAAAAATTTAAAAGAATGAAAGAAAAACTTCAAGGAGCAAGTGATCATATACACCTTGAATATTATATAGTTAAAAATGATAAAATTGGAAATGAAATAAAGGATATATTAATACAAAAAGCTAAAGAAGGAGTTAAAATAAGATTTATAATAGATAAGGTTGGATCTATAAAGCTCAATCATAAATACATTAAAGATTTAAAAAATGCTGGAGTAGATGTTGTTTTTTACTCTTATGTATTAGCTCCTCTCTTAAGATTTATAAACACACAAATTAATTATAGAAATCATAGAAAAATCGTTATTATAGATGGTAAAGTTGCTTTTTTAGGAGGAATTAATATTGGCGATGAATATTTAGGATTAGGCAAGCTTGGTGATTGGAAGGATTGCCACATAATGATTGAAGGTGACTGTGTACTTGGCCTCCAATCAGTATTTTTGGATGACTTCTCTAGTATAAAAAAATATAATAATGAACAAGTATCTGTCTTGAGTAATATAGAAAACTACTTTAAAAACCATAGTTTTAATGGAAATATACCTATGCAGATAATTAGAAGTGGCCCTGATTCAGAATTTCCTAGCATTATGCAGGCTTTAATTAAAATGATTAGTAGTGCTAAAAAATCTATAAATATAATAACACCCTACTTTATTCCTTCAGAAGGTCTGATGGATTCATTAAAAATTGCTGCTTTAAGTGGAATAAAAATTTCATTAATTTTCCCTGAAAAAGCTGATCATTTTACAGTAAATAGAGCTTCTCAAACATATTTATCAGAACTAAAAAAATCTGGAGCCAATATCTATATGTATGATAAAGATTCTTTTATACACTCAAAATTATTAACAGTTGATGAAAAAATATGCACAATTGGCACTGCTAATATGGATATTAGAAGCTTTGAATTGAACTATGAAATTAATACTGTTATCTATAACGAAAATATAACTAGAGAAATTGATACTATATTTAAAAACTTACTTAAAAATTGTAGAAGTTTTAATTATAAAGAATATGAAGATAGATCTATATTAAGCAAGTTTATAGATGGAATTTCCAGACTTTTATCCTCAATATTATAAAGACCAGTATTTAGCTGGTCTTTAATCTTCTAACTTTAAACTTTTCTATTAATGTAGAAATAATATATCCTAATACACCTCCTGATGTATCTATTAACACATCTTTAAAAGCCATTACTCTTCCAGGAATAAAGTATTGATGCAATTCATCTGAGCAAGCATATAAGAATACAAAAGCTATTAAAAGAACCCTTCTCCTATTGTTATTAACATAATATCTAGTCACATTATAAGCTAATAAAAATAATATCATATACTCAGAAAAATGAGCTGTCTTTCTAACTACTAAAGTAGCAAGCTCTCCAAAATAATCGTTTAATTCTATTCCAATTAAACTAAATATTTTTATTACTAACTCACTTTGTCCACTAGAAATTTCTCCTGGCTGATGAGACATTATAAAAATTAGTGAAATCCATGCTATTAAAATAATCCATGCTATTATCTTTTTGTTTTTATTCATAACCCTCTCCCTATGTTTATTAAAATATTAGTCTTTTTCAACTAAATATCTATTTATATAAGCAAGTGATTGCTCTAAAATATTTTGACTTCTTTCTAAATCTTTAACATTTCCTTCTAAATTGTATATTCTTTGTTCCACTAAATTCATTATTTGTTTTATATCATTAAGTAGTTTTGCTTCATAAGATACCTGAACACCATCAGAATCTACATAAATTTTTTCTGGTATTGCTCCACAATTTGAACACTTTACATAAACATTGTTTTTATCTAAATCTCTATAAACTTTAAATGTATTATTATTGCAGCTAGAACAATTCGGTAATACTATATAATCATTATTACTTACATCTATATTATACCTAGATTCACATTGAGCACAAATTAAATTTAAATTATCTTCTCCACTTTCTAAATAGAATCTGTTCCCACTACAACCGTCTTTTTCACATACAAAAGTTCTTATCATCTTTACTCCCCCTCTTTAATTAGAAAGATACTATTCCTTTACAATTAATATGCTATATTAGAATAAATTATTCTAAGAATAATTTATTCTAATATAGCGAGGAAAGTAAAATAGACCTAAACTTATACTTTAGGCCTATTAAATATTAACATCCATTTTTTTTATTTCATCTTCTACTTCTTTTATAAGTTCGTCTATCCTATTTGTATTTTTACCTGCTAATACTAATTCTCTTTTTTCTAACTTCAAATTTATTAATTTTTCCTCTAACTCATCCTTTTTGCCCATACCAACACTCCCCATCTAAGGATAAGACCTTAAAACTTTTCCATTAAAACTTTTACATTTCATATTAAACAACTGAATTATATATTAATTATATATTATTTTATATTTTATTCCTAATTAAAAATTTAGAATTTTTTTTAAATTTTTCGACATATTTAGCTATTTGCTATATTATATTACCATTCTTATTAATAATTTACTAATTTTTTATTATATATAAAACTATACTATATTAATATTGCTTTTATTTTATTATTCTCTACAAAAACTCTATAAATTATTTTTATAAAAAAGAAGGAAATTATAAAAAGCTAATTACAAAATAGCATCTTTATAATTTCTTAAAAAGTAAAAAAAGAAGCTATGTTACCATAACTTCTTGGTGGAGGTAAAGGGATTCGAACCCTTGACCCCTTGCGTGCAAGGCAAGTGCTCTCCCAACTGAGCTATACCCCCAAATATGGTGGACCTTCAGGGACTCGAACCCCGGGCCGACCGGTTATGAGCCGGTTGCTCTAACCAACTGAGCTAAAGATCCATATTTACCTGGCAACGTCCTACTCTCCCACACAGTCTCCCATGCAGTACCATTGGCGCTGTAGAGCTTAACTTTCCTGTTCGGAATGGAAAGGAGTGTTTCCTCTACGCCATCATCAC
>NZ_JBNOOE010000035.1:0-9488 GCF_050585265.1 Clostridium nigeriense
TAAATTAATATATTTTAAATTATATTACATATTTGTATAAAATTAAAGACTGCTGACACTTTGTCAGCAGTCTGAAAGAATTAGCTTAGCTAATTCTTTTTTTTTAGTAAATTATATAGAAGTACTTTTTTATAAAAAAATATAAATATGCATAGACTAATATATATTAAAACAAGATTAATAATAAGGAAATCTTATTGTTATTATAAGAATATTAAATAATAAAAAGGCTTCCTTTAGTGTTATAATTTACAGTAACAGTAAAATTATGAAGAGGTGGAAAAATGGAAAATTTAAAAAAGGTTCTATATGGAGAAATTGAGGATTTTAGAGAATTAGGCCATAAGTTTATTAATGGAGAATTAAATTTAATGCAATTTAAACATGCATCAGGTGGATTTGGAGTATATGCACACAGAGGTGGCAAGGAATTCATGATAAGACTTAGAATTCCATCAGGAATAACTAAAGTAGATGAAATGTTAAAAGTATATGGTTTTGCTGAAAAATATGGATTAGATAAGATTCATTTCACAACTCGTCAAGCTATTCAGTTACATGGATTAAATATAGATGAAATTTGTGATTTAATGAAGGAAGCTTTAGATAATGATATATATACTAGAGGTGCAGGTGGAAACTATCCAAGAAATGTGGCTATGTCCCCATTATCAGGAGTAGATCCTAATGAAGAATTTGATGTTACACCATATGCAAAAGCTATAGGTAATTACTTTTTAGAAAGAATTTACACATATAAGTTGCCAAGAAAACTTAAAGTGTCTGTATCTAATGGAAAAGAAGATGCAGCACATTGTACAGTTCAAGACTTAGGATTTGTAGCAATAAATAAAGATGGAAAAGAATATTTTGAAGTTTATTTAGGTGGTGGGCTAGGACAAAATCCTAAGATGGCTGTTAAATATCAAGATTTAATTGAACCAAAGGATATTTTATACTATGTTGAAGGCATGGTTAGAATGTTTATGGCTGAAGGGGATTATGAAAATAAAAATAAAGCCCGTGTAAGATATATATTGGATAGAATGGGAGAAAAAGACTTTTTAGAGTGCTATAGAAAACATGTAAATGAAGTTAAGGAAAAAGAAAATTTAGAAATAACTGCAGAATCTAAAGTTTATAATAAAGAAGGAATAGAAATCGAAATAGAAAATCCAAGATTATTTAAACAAAAGCAAAAGGGATTATACAGTGTTTACTTACATCCGGTTGGAGGACAATTATTAACTAAGGATTTAAAATCTATTTTAGATTTAATAAGTAAATTTGAAGATGTAGAAATTAGATTAGCTATGTCTGAAGGAATATATTTTAGAAATTTAAATGGAATTGAAGCTAAAAAATTACTAGATTTGACTGAAGAAATGAGTGCTAAGACTAAATTTGAACAAAGTGTATCTTGCATAGGAATTCCAATTTGTCAAATAGGGTTATGTAATAGTCAAGGAAGTTTAAATGCTGTTATGGATTATTTTAAGAAAAATAATTATAGATTAGATGTTTTACCTACAATGCATTTTTCAGGTTGTCAAAATTCTTGTGGAGTTCATCAAATAGGTTCTATAGGATTTACAGGAAAGAAAAAGAGAGTTGGAGAGAAAGTAGATGAATGCTTTACTTTATTTGTTGGAGGAGCTTATGGGATAGGAGATACTAAGCTTGGTGTAGCTTGTGGAGACCTTCCAGCATCAATTATACCTGAATTTTTACTTGAACTGGCAAAGAAAGTAGAGAGTAGCAATTTAGAGTTTAATGATTATTTAACTACAAAAGAAGATGAATTTAGAGAATTAGTTAAGAAATACGAAGTATAAACCATTACATATATTATCCTAAGTTAAAACAATTGTATTTGAGAATAAATAATATTTACGAATAATAGTTATTAGATATATAATAAGAGTAAATAAAATATGATTATTTTGGAAAATATAAAAGGAAAACCAATTTAGGAGGAGAATAAAATGAAAATGGTAAAATTTCAAGGTTCACCAATTACTTTAGAAGGAAATACATTATCAGTAGGTAATAAACTACCAAGTTTTAAGGTTTCAACTAATGACTTAGGAGAGTTTACAGAAAAGGACACAAAAGGAGTTAGAGTATTCTTAACAGTACCATCAATAGATACACCTGTTTGTGATATGGAAGTAAAGACATTTAATGAAAAAATTGATGCATTAGATGGAGTAACTTGTTATACAATTTCAATGGATTTACCTTTTGCTCAAAGTAGATGGTGTGCATTAGAAGGCATTGAAAAAGTTAAAACACTTTCAGATTATAAGGATAGAAGCTTTTCACATGCTACAGGAACATATGCAAAGGAACTTGGATTGTTAACAAGAGCATCATTTGTAGTTGATTCAAATGATAATGTAACTTTTGTTGAATACTTAGATGAAATAACAAGTCAACCAAGTTATGATAAGATTCTAGAAGCAGCAAAGTCAGCTAAGTAATTTTAATAAAAAGCATTTGGTAAACCAAATGCTTTTTATTATTTAAAAAATTATATAGAATTATTTTTTTAGTTAAGAAAATTGAAGATTCACTTAATAAAATCATATGTAAAAAATTACCAAGAAGAATTATAATTATTTTAGAGTTATTTTAATAAGTTAATTTAGTGAATAAGACATAATAAAGTCTTGTTAAACGTTTACCAAGAGTTTTATTAAAATAGCTACTAAATATTAGGGGTGATAAAATATGAGAGGAAAGAAAAAAATAATATCTCTGAGTATTTTAGTAACTTTAATTGCATCAATTGTAGGTGAATCATTACCAGTTTATGCAGTTAGTGAAACAATTAATAAGGAGATATGGGCATGGAAGGGAGAAAAATGGCAGGAATTAGAACAAGCAGAGCAAAAACTTACTCCAGATGAAAAAAAATTTACTCATAAGGAGTATATGGGAATAGATTATATAGATGTAAATGGAGATTCTGTTAGGGCTGTAGATGTTTTTGGTATAAATAGAGAAGAGGCAACTACTTCTACTGTTGCATATCAAGATATTGAATCAGCTAGACTAGGAGCTTTAAATTATGAAAAAGAAGGATCAAATTATTATCAATTATTAACGGGAGATAATAATAATAATTGGGATCTAACAGTTGTACAAAATGCACAAGAAGCACAGAAGTTTTTAGATGATGGCTTTATGAATGAAGATTATATCATTAATAATGATGATGGATGGAAAAATGTGCAATTGCCTGCAAGTTGGACAAGTTATGGCTTTGATTTTTCAATATATACCAATGTTCAGATGCCTTGGCAAAGCAAATATGATTCGAATGTACAAGTACCTCAAGCACCTGTAAATTATAATCCGGTTGGGCTTTATCGTAAAAATTTTGTTGTAGATGAGAATATGATACAAGAAGATGGAAAGGTATATATATCATTTCAAGGAGTTGAGTCCGCTTATTACGTATATGTGAATGGTAAAGAAGTGGGATATAGTGAGGATAGTTATAGACCTCATGAATTTGATATTACTGAGTATTTAAATCCAAAGGGAGAAAATAACACTTTAGCTGTAAAGGTTCACAAATTTTGTGATGGAACATGGATGGAAGATCAAGATATGATTTATGACGGTGGGATATTTAGAGATGTATATCTTAGATCTACGCCTAATACTCATATAGTTGATTATTCAGTAGTAACAGACTTAGATGAAAGTTTTATAAATTCAGATCTAGACATATCATTAAAGGTTAATAATTTTTCTTTGAAAGACATATCAAATTATACAGTTGATGTAAAATTATTTGATGAAAGCGGAACAAATATTTTCGATAATAATGAAATGGTTATACCAGTAGAAAATATTAAGTCAAATAACAGTATAGAAATAAAAGGAGAGAAAATTGTTGAGGCACCAAAGCTATGGTCTGCTGAAACTCCAAATCTTTATACTTTAGTAATGACATTAAATGATGATGAAGGAAATCATTTAGAAAGTATATCTCAACAAATAGGGTTTAGAGAGATTACATTCACAAGTAGTACCGTTGATAACAGAACTAATTATAACCAAACTACTAATAGTTACCAAACTATAACAATTAATGGGCAACCGTTATTAATGAAGGGAACAAATAGGCATGATACTGATCCTGTATATGGTAAGTATGTACCTAGGGATGTTTTAGAAAAAGATGTAGAATTAATGAAGCAATACAATATTAATGCAATTCGTACATCACATTATGGAAATGATGAATACTTATATTATTTATGTGACAAATATGGATTATATATGATGGGTGAGACTAATGCTGAAAGTCATAGCCTTATGAATAATCAAGATGCTATAGGAAAGTATTTAAAGCCACTTACTATGGATAGAACTAACACATCATTTCAAACTTTAAAAAATCAAACATCAATAGTTATGTGGTCAATTGGAAATGAAATGTCATACAGCAAAAATGGAGCTAATAATTTGTATCCAGAAATGGTATGGTATTTTAAAGATCGTGATAATACAAGACCTGTTCATAGTGAAGGATTAGGTTGGAATGGCGGAGTAGATACAGATAGTAATATGTATCCATCAGTAGATACTACATGGTCTAAGGCTTCTAGTTCAAGTAATAAATCTAACATGCCATATGTTCTTTGTGAATATTCACATGCTATGGGAAATGCAGTTGGAAATTTAAAGGAATATTGGGATGCTATAAGAAGTTCTGAGAATATGATAGGAGCTTTTGTATGGGATTGGGTAGACCAATCACGTTTAGCTACCTTGCCACAACAATATAAAATAATGGATAAAAGCAGCAATAATGTCACAGGAACAGTTTATGGAGATGGTACTGTATCAGAAGCTGATGAAGCATCAATTACAGGAAAAGCATATGATGGATATACTATAATGAATCCTACTGATTCTAATTTATATAATAGTGAACTATCAGGAGATAATGCTTCATTTACATTTGAAGCAATAGTAAAACCTGCATCTGAAAGCATGAATAGTGTTTTGCTTTCAAAAGGAGATAATCAAGTTGCTTTAAAAACACAAAGTTCAGGGAATGGATTAGAGTTTTTTGTTGTTAGTAATGGAAGTTGGAAGGTGTGTACTGCTGAATTCCCAGAGAATTGGGTTGGAAATTGGCATCAAGTTGTGGGGACATATGATGGAACTACATTAAAGATATATATTGATGGGGTAGAGGTAGCATCTCAAATACAAGATGTATCAATAGACTCAACTAATGATCCTATATCAGTTGGTTATGATACTGTACGTAGTAGAAGTTTTGATGGAGAGATTTCTATGGCTCGTATATATAGTGAAGCATTAACAGCAGAAGAGATAAAATCTCAATATAATGTTGAACCAGCAATAAAATCTGATTCTTCAAAAGTATTATTATGGATAGATTATTCAGATAATATAGAAGAAAAGTCAGAGGGAATTTGGGATTACTATGCATCATCAGAGGCTAAACAAACTTTCTATAATGAAGAGGCTGATGGCAAATTCTATGGATATGGTGGAGACTGGGGAGATTCTCCTAATGATGGGGATTTTTCTAATAATGGATTAATATCTGCTGATAGAACTATTCAACCAGAACTTTATGAAGTGAAATATCAATATCAAAGTTTTTGGTTTAGTGCAAGTGAAAATGAAATAGCTACCAAAAAGATTAATGTTTATAATGAAAATAATTTTAATAACTTAAATGAATATGACCTTGTATGGCAATTGATTGAAGATGGAGTTGTAGTTGATGATGGTACACTTTCGAATATAGATGTTGAACCTAAAGCAACAAAAACAATTGAGATACCTTATAACATGCCATCAGAAATTAAGGCAGGATCAGAATATTATTTGAATATATCAGTAAGACTAAAAAATGATACTTTATGGGCTGATGCTGGTCATGAAATATCATATGAGCAGTTCAAAGTACCTTCTAATATTCAAAATGTAGCTTCAGCTATTTCTGGTGAAAATATTAATATTAATAATGATGAAACTGAAATTTTAGTATCTGGCGAAAACTTTTCTTTTAAAATAGATAAGACAACTGGATTAATGAGTAATTATATTTATAATGGAGAAGTTTTAATTGAAGAAGGACCTACTCCTAATTTTTGGAGGGCACCTATAAGTAATGATAACGGAAATTATGATTCAAATTGGAGAAGTGCTAATAAAAATATTACTGCAAATGATATTAGTGTAGAAAAGGGAGAAGATGGGCGAACAATAATTACTAGCGACTTAGTTTTAAACAATGCAAAGGGTTCTACAGAAAAAATTATATATACTATAAATGGAACAGGAGAAATAACTGTTAATCTAACTGTAGACGCTACTAATACAAGCATGGGAAGATATTTAAAGATTGGGTCTACAATGGTCTTACCAGAAAACTATGAGAATGTAACATGGTATGGTGATGGCCCTGTAGAATCCTATCAAGATAGAAATACATTTGCAACTGTTGGCTTATATGAAAATACAGTTTCAGATTTCTTCTATCCATTCTTAAAGACTCAAGATACTGGAAATCTAACAGGAGTTAAATGGATTAGTGTAGAAAATGATAATAGTAGTAATGCAGTATTAGTTGCAAGTAAAGATTTACTAGAAGCAAGTGCATTACATTTTACAGCAGATGATTTAACAAATGCAACACATCCTTATGAATTGGGTTCTCCTAGAAAAGAAACGATTCTATCAGTAGATTATAAATCTCAAGGTAATGGAAATAAAAGTTGTGGACCTGATACATTACCTGAATATAGAGTGAATAATGATAAAGTATATAATTATGAGTATACAATAATACCATATACAACTGATGAATCACCTATGGAATTAAGTAAACCTTGGAGAAATATTGAAGGATTTAATGAAGTTGATGTAATAGAAGCAATTAAGAAATTAGTTGTATATTCATACAGTCAATATGATGAAGTAATGGCAATTAAATTTAAATATGATAGTTTAACAGATGAGCAAAAAGAAAAAGTTGGTGAGGATCTTTATAATAAGCTAATAAAAGCTTTAGAAGATATAGAAAAAATTAAGGGCTCAGATACTGCATATATAGAGGACAAGAGTGTAAATAAAATAAATCCACTTATTATGAACAGTGCTAAATTATATACAGATAGTATTACAGGCAATAAAATGACTGGAAAGTTAGAAATTACTAATAATAAAGCTACTGATGGAGGGGATATATTTAATCAAGTATTTAAAGGAAAGCAACAGTTTACTACAGAAGTTTGGATAAATCCAATTAGTATCAGTAAGGATTATAACATGATAATGGGTAAAGGGGATAGTAGCTTTGGATTAAGAACTAGATATGTAAGTTCAAGCAAAATATCCTTTGATATTTTTATTAAAGGTATAGATAATAAATGGTATACAAAGGAAGCAGTAGTAGATATTCCTGAAAATTGGATAGGAAATTGGCATCAAATAGTAGGAAGTTATGATGGAAATTTATTATCATTATATGTTGATGGAAAATTACTAGGAACAGCTGCTGTTACAGCAAATGGTGGAGTTTATCAAAATAACCAATCATTATGGTTAGGATATTGTCCAGAAACAAATAGAACTAGTGATTATGAGTTTGGAAGTGCAAGGGTTTACTCTAAGGCATTATCAGAAGCAGAAGTAATTGCTCAAAGAGATGCATTTATAAATGATGAAAATAAATATGCAGTTACCCCAGAAGATAGTTCTGTTGTTATGTGGTTAGACATGAAAGATTTAGTTGTTCCAGGAATGGATGAAAATGAGGCTAATAAGTCACTATTAACTAATTTATATAATAGTTTAAAAGATAAGAAAAATGATAATTACACTGAAGAAAGTTGGAATAACTTTACTGAAGCTCTTGAAAAGGCGAAATCTGTAATTGAAAATAAGTATGCAAAACAAAGTGAAGTAGATGAAGCTTTTAATGAATTAGTGCTAGTATCAGCTAAATTAGAATATGCTGTTGATAAAGAAGCATTAAAAGAAACTATTAAAATTGCAAAAAATAAAGCAGAATCTGAGGAAAATTTTACTCCTTCATCATTAGAAAAATTAAATGAAGCAATTAAAAAGGCAGAAAATATTGTGAATAATTCAGATGCTAATCAAGAGGAAGTTAATAGTATGGTTAAAGAACTACTTGAAGCTATTATTAACTTAGTTGATAGAGCTGATAATTCAGCATTATTAAAACTTATAGATACAGCTGAAGCTTTGATACAATATGAAGATAAATACACAAAATCATCATGGGAAATCTTTATAGTATCATTAAATAACTCAAAGTTGGTTGCTGAAAATGGAGATGCTATAGAAGATGATATAAAAAATGCTTATGATAATCTTGGTGCATCTATTATAAATTTAGTATTTAAAGCAAATAAGACATCGTTAGAAGCTGTTTTAGATGCTGCAAACAAAGTGCTTAATAATGTTGAAAACTATAAACCTATTACTATTGAGGGGTTAGAAGCTTTAGTTAATGAAGCACAATTAATAATGGATAAAGATGATGCTAAACAAGAAGAGGTTGATAGAATAACTAAGGTTCTTATAGAAGCAGTTTCCAAGGTATCTATAAAAGCTAATAAAGAAAAACTTATAGATATATTAGACAAGGTAAAGCAAATAGATTTAAATATTTATACTAAGGAAAGTTCCGAAACATTAATAAATTTAATAGATAAAGCAGAAGAGATAATAGTTGATCAAAATATAGAACAATCAGTAGTAGATGAATTACAATCTAGTATAAACCTTGGCATAAGCAAATTAGTTCTTAAAGGAGATAAGAGTGATTTAAATAAAAAAATAGAAGAAGCTGAAGCATTAAAAGAAGAAAGTTATACTAATAATACTTGGGAAAAAATGATGGAAGCTTTAGAAAATGCTAAAAATATATCTTCTAATGAAGAAGCAGAACAAAAGGAAATAGATGAAGCTTTAGCTAATCTTGAAGCAACTATAAAAGAATTAGTAATAAAGAGTGATGAAGAAAATAATAATGATAATGGTGGTAATAATGGTAGTAATAATGAAAGTAATGGAAGTGATGATGGAAGTAATAATGTGATTAATAATGATAATAATGGAACTATAAATGGAAGTGATCTTCCTAATACTGGAGGTACGAATTCAGGGTACGTTGTATTGATAGGTGTAATAGCTGTTATAGTTGGAAGTATTTTTGTTTACAAGAAAAAGAAAGTAAAGTCTGATAATTAAGAAATAAAAAATAGTGATAGATATAATAATTAAAAAATGGAGCTATCAAAAGATCAATGTCATTAAGTTAAGAAATTGGTTTTAAAAAAATCTACTAAGAGCAAGATATAAATTAATATCTTGCTCTTCAGTTTGTTGAAAAACCCCCTGTTTAAAAACAGAGGGTTTTTCTATTATTAGTTGTGGATAAAATTTAAGATTAA
>NZ_JBNOOE010000036.1:0-9198 GCF_050585265.1 Clostridium nigeriense
CGAACAGGAAAGTTAAGCTCTACAGCGCCGATGGTACTGCACGGGAGACTGTGTGGGAGAGTAGGACGTTGCCAGGTTAGTTTAAAGACTTAAGATAAATCTTAAGTCTTTTTTATTTTTTATAAAATTATAAAAATAATGAGTTATTCTGTAACTAATATATTACAGAATAACTCATTTTTAAATAAAAAGTCTTATTATTTATTTAAAACAAGACCCTTACTTCTGATACAAGTACATTCTCTAGCTTCGCTTGTGTGTAAACATTGATATTTTACCTTTTTAGGAGCCATTATTTCTTGGGGCTTCTTATTATTATTTTCTTGTGAATTCATTTCTCATACTCCTTTCAAAATAGATAGCTTTAATAATATTATATATTAATAGATATTAATTATCAATCTTATTAAAAATAATTAATATTAATAAAAATAAAAGTTATCAACAACTAGTATCATTTTTTGATATTTTTGTTGATAACTTTATTTATATGTGGATAATAATATTTTAAATTAAGATATCTTTTTTATTAAAATTAAAATGTGCTATTATATAAGATACTATAGTAGTTATTAACATACATGCTATTGCAGTGGAAGTTGTTAAATTAGGATTTTGATAACCTAAAGCTAAGTTTGAGTTTAATAAACTAACTGAATCAGCATATGTTGTAAATAATAAGTGACTATATGAACTTATTGTAGTGATAGCTTGACCTCCTATTGTTAAGAATATAGTTAGTATTACTGAAACAGCCATAGAGATCATACTACTTTTAAATAAAGTTGAAATCATAAATACTACTGAGCAAGCTGTTAATATAAATAAGGCTTGATATCCTATACTTTTTAATGCAAATTCTTTATTAGTTACCATAGTAGACGTATCAGGAACTTGCTCCATCATTATTTGTTGTGAGTTTTGATTGAACTTTTTCTCATATTGTTGCTCTATTCTAATTGGATAATTAGAAGCTTCTGTATTACTTGTTACATTAACTATTGTCATTCCTGCAAGTTGGGGAATTAATATTAATGAAAGGACTGTTATAACGGCAGCTATAAATTTAGAAAGTAATATTTTACCTCTTTTAACTGGTTGTATAAGTAAGAATTTTAGAGTAGCCGGGGTACATTCTCCAGATACAATATCACTCATGAATACGGCTATACCTGCAATTAATAATCCTAGACCGAAGAATTGGCTTAAGTTATTATAGAAACTGTATTCGGTATACTCCCAATTTTCTATAGGAGCTATATTATTAGATTTTAGATATTTATAGTCTTCTAAAGTTTGCTTATCTTGAGCGTAATAAACTTTGTTCCATTCATTAATGCCTGTATCTTCGTATTCTTTAATTATAATTTCTAAGTTTTTAATTTTATCATCTAATTGCTTTTTCCAAGCATCTTCTTCAATTCCATTTTCAATAATTTTTTTATTATCATCTATTTGCTTTAATAAGTTTTGCTCTATTTCTTTTGATCCACTTATCCAATTTTCATCACCATCAGCTTCTGCTCTCTTAATATCATTTCTTATATATACTAATTGTTCTTCAGCTTGTTTAATTTGATATTCGGGAGAAATCCACTCTCTCATGTTTTTATCTGCACTCCATGTACCATAAGCTGTTATACCAATGAAAGCAAGGAATAAAACAAAAACTATCCAAGTCTTAGGTCTTTTGAAAATTTTTATAAGTTCATTTTTAATAAGTGTAATCATAGTTATCTTATACCTCCTTCTACTAATTCCATATATCTTTGTTCTAGTCCTTTTCTGATTTTATAGATTTCTTCTATTTCAAAGTTATTAGTAACAAGATATTTAATTAGTTTTGGAGTTGTATTAGATAATAAAATAATTTCAATTCCATCTTCAGATTTTCGTACTGATTTTATATATTCAATACTTTTAAGTAAGTTTAGATCTATTTCTTTAGTAAGATTTAAACAAATAATATCAGTATCAGTTTTCATAGAATCATTTACTACATTTTCGACTGATTTAATAGTTCCATGATTGATAAAGGCAACTCTATCACATAGGTGTTGTACTTCTGATAATATATGAGAAGATATGAACACTGCCATTCCTTTTTCCTTAGCAGCTTTTTTAACTACCTCTCTAAAGTCCAATATTCCTGATGGATCTAGCCCATTAGTAGGTTCGTCCAAAATTAATAGTTTAGGCTTAGATAAAAGAGAAGCTGCAAGACCTAAACGTTGTTTCATACCTAAAGAATATTTTCTTACTTTATCATCTATTCTATCTTCTAGACCAACTAATCGGATAGTATCTTCAACATCTTCTTTAGCTATATTTCTAATTCTAGCGATTTGCATCAAATTTTCTCTACCTGATAAATATTTGTATAATTCTGGGTTTTCTACAACTGCTCCAACTTCTTTTAATGCTTTTTCTGTATCATTTTTTAAATCATGTCCGCAAATTTTAATACTACCGCTATTTGGGTGAATAAGCCCAACTAAAATTCTTATTGTAGTAGTTTTTCCAGCGCCGTTTGGGCCTAAGAAACCAAATATTTCTCCTTCTTCTATCGAAAAGGATATGTCTTTAATTATCTCTCTTTTGCCTAGAGATTTTTTTAGATTATTTACTTCTAAAACTTTCAATTTTGTACCTCCAATTGTATTTTTCATTATTAATTTTAAAATTAAAATCTTAATTATAAGTACAGATAAATCTTAATATCTGCTTAATTAAATCTTAATTATAATTTTTATAAGAATTTATAGATAAAAAACAATATTTTATACATTTTTAATCTATAGATTCTAATTTTAAGACAAATTTCTATGGATTAATTTGTAAATAAATAAAATAAAATAACAATTACTGATATTTACTGCATTATTGAAAAAATAGAAATATATGTAATTTGGTGATATAATATTCTCAATAGATTATGTTAAGTTTAAGGGAGTGATCAATATGTCGCAAACAGAAAAAAATAAATATAAGCAAGAGCAATTTATTAATAGAGATATTGAGCTATTCCATAAGGGGAAAAATTTTCAAAGTTATAGCTTTATGGGAGCTCATTGTATAAGTGAAAATAGGCGAAGAGGAGTAAGATTCACAACCTGGGCACCAAAGGCAGGAGAGATATATGTTGTAGGAGATTTTTGTGATTTTAAGCCTTTGGAAGAATACAAGATGGAGAAGATTAATGATAAAGGTTTATGGAGCATATTTATACATGGAATAAAGGAAGGAACGAGATATAAGTTTTATATAGTAAATAGGGATTCTAAAAAGGGAAAGTATAAATCGGATCCTTATAGTGTTAATTCAGAACTAAGACCGAATACGGCTTCAATAGTTAGGGAGGAATATAAATTCAGATGGTCTGATAAGAAGTGGTTAAATAGGAGGGAGAAAATAGATATATTAAAAGAGCCTATTAATATTTATGAAATACACTTAGGATCATGGAAAAGAAAAAATGGAGAATATATGACATATAAAGAGCTGTGTGATGAGTTGCCTAAGTATTTAGTGGAAATGGGATATACCCATGTGGAGTTTATGCCTCTTACTGAACATCCCTTAGATGCTTCTTGGGGATATCAAGGGACAGGCTATTATTCGGTTACTAGTAGATACGGTAATCCAAAAGAATTAAAAGAGCTTATCAATATTCTTCATAAAAATAATATAGGTGTTATTTTAGATTGGGTACCAGGACATTTTTGTAAGGATGAACATGGCTTATATATGTTTGATGGAAGTCCAACTTATGAGTATGAGGAGGGATGGAAAGCAGAAAATAAGGGCTGGGGAACTTCTAATTTTGATTTGGGAAGGCCGGAAGTAAAGAGTTTTTTGATTTCTAATGCATTTTTTTGGTTAAAAGAATTTCATATAGATGGATTAAGAGTTGATGCAGTATCAAATATGATTTATTTAAATTATGGAAGAAGGGAAGGAGAGTGGAGACCTAATAAGTTTGGAGGGGATAGCTGTTTAGAAGGGGTCGATTTTTTGAAGGAATTAAATACATATGTATTTGATAAATTTAATAATATTCTTATGATAGCAGAGGAGTCAACTGCGTGGCCTAATGTTTGTAAAAGGATAGAGGATGGGGGATTAGGATTTAATTTTAAATGGAATATGGGATGGATGAATGATACTTTAAAATATATTGAAATGGACCCTATATATAGGAAACATTATCATAATAAAATGACATTTTCCATGATGTATAATTACTCAGAAAATTTTATTTTGCCTATATCTCATGATGAAGTAGTTCATGGAAAAAAATCTTTAGTAGATAAAATGTGGGGAGATTATTGGAATAAATTCGCAGGGTTAAGATTATATTTATCATATATGATGGGTCATCCAGGAAAAAAGTTAACCTTTATGGGTTGTGAATTTGCTCAGTTTATAGAATGGAGAGAATATGAAGAATTAGAGTGGAAACTAATAGAAAATTTTGAGATGCATAAAAAGATGCAGATTTTCTCTAAGGAAATAAATAAATTCTATAAAGAAAATAAAGCACTATGGGAATTAGATTATGATACCTCTGGTTTTGAATGGATAGATGCAGATAATTCAAATCAGAGTATATTTATTTTTATGCGTAGAAGTAGCAATATAGAGGATACATTGATATTTATATGTAACTTTACTCCTGTAGTTTACTATGATTTCAAAGTAGGTGTTCCTTATGATGCTAATTATCAAGAAATATTTAATACTGATTCTAGTTTATTCGGTGGATCTAATCTAGTAAATAAAGAATTAGTAGTTTCAGAAGAAATTAAATATCACAAAAAGCCTTATTCTATATCCATAAAGGTACCACCTATGGCAACATCAATATTTAAAATATCAAAAATAAATGATAAAGAAAATAAGGGGGAATAGGGTTGAAAATTTTATTTGTAGCATCTGAATCACATCCATTTATAAAAACAGGAGGATTAGGAGATGTTATAGGTGCATTGCCAGTAGCATTGAAAGAATTGGGTGCAGATGTAAGAGTGGTAATTCCTAACTATAGGGATATTAAGGAAGAAATAAAAAATAATCTTAAATATATAGGTGATTTTAATGTGAATGTAGGCTGGAGAAATCAATATTGTGGAATTTTGGAATATGAATATGAAGGAATTATATTTTATCTATTAGATAATGAATACTATTTTAAGAGAGGGGAACTATATGGATACTATGATGATGGGGAAAAATTTGCCTTTTTTAGTAGAGCTGTATTAGAGTTTTTAAAATATATAGATTGGACACCGGATATATTGCATTGTAATGATTGGCAAACATCAATGGTACCTGTACTTCATAAATTAGAATATATTAATGATGACAAATTTAAAAATATAAAAACTTTACTTTCAATTCATAACTTGTTTTTTAAGGGAATTTTTTCTCCAGAAGTATTACCAGAACTTTTTGGATATGATTATGAGTCTTTCTTTAATGGAAGTTTAGAGCATAATGGTGCTGTGAGTTTTTTAAAGGGTGGAATTAATTATTCGGATAAAGTAATAACTGTTAGTAAGACGTATGCTGAAGAGATTAAAACACCTGAATATGGAGAACAACTAGATGGACTATTAAGATATAGAGGAGATTATCTAGAGGGAATAGTGAATGGGATAGATTATAAGGAATATAATCCAGAAGATGATAGATATATAAAATTTAAATATGATTATACGACAATAGCAAATAAGATACTTAATAAAGAGGAATTACAAAAAGAGCTTAATTTGCCTGTAAATAAAGATATACCAATGATAGGTTTAGTCTCTAGATTAACTCATCAAAAGGGTTGTGATTTAATTATCAAAATTCTTGAAGATTTACTAAAAGAAGATGTTCAAATAGTTATACTTGGGACAGGAGATCAAATGTATGAAGACAGTTTTAAGAGTTTTGCTTTTAGATATCCAAATAAACTTAATGCTAATATAAGATTTAGTAATGAGTTAGCTCATAAGATTTATGCTGCATCTGACATGTTTTTAATGCCATCTTTATTTGAACCTTGTGGATTGGGGCAACTTATTGCTCTTAGATATGGAAGTATCCCTATAGTAAGAGAAACAGGTGGGTTAAAGGATACTGTAAATCCTTATAATGAATATGATGAAAGTGGAAATGGATTTGGATTTAGAAATTACTCATATGAGGAGCTTTTAATTGTTATTAAATATGCATTAAGTATTTTTAAAGATAAGGATAGATGGAATAAAATTGTTAATAGGGCAATGGAGTCAGATAATAGTTGGACAAAATCAGCAAAAGAATATATGAGGATATACGGGGAGTTGATAGGTAATACACCATAATAGTTGATTTTTAAAAATAATAGTAGTGGTATGTGAAAGGGGATAAGAATGAGGAAAAAGGAAGTCGTAGCAATGATTTTAGCTGGTGGACAAGGATCGAGGTTAGGTATATTAACTAAAAATATAGCAAAGCCAGCTGTACCTTTTGGAGGAAAATATAGAATTATAGATTTTCCTTTAAGTAATTGTTCGAATTCAGGAATTTATACTGTAGGAGTTTTGACTCAATATAAACCTTTGGATTTGAATGCACATATAGGTATTGGCGATCCATGGGATTTAGATAGACGAGATGGGGGGGTATCAATTTTACCACCTTATCAAGAGGAAAAGGGAGGTGACTGGTACAAAGGAACTGCCAATGCAATATATCAAAACATTAAATTTGTAGATAGATATGATCCTGAGTATGTACTAATTTTGTCAGGAGATCATATTTATAAGATGGATTATTATAAGATGCTAGATTTCCATAAAGAAAATCATGCAGATGCAACTATAGCAGTTATAGATGTGCCATTAGAAGAAGCTAGTAGATTTGGAATTATGAATACTAGAGAAGATAATTCTATTTATGAGTTTGATGAAAAACCTAAAGTGCCTAAGAGTACTAATGCATCAATGGGAATTTATATATTTAATTGGTCAATCTTAAAGAGATATTTGAGAGAAGATGAACGAGATACTAATTCAAGTAATGACTTTGGGAAAAACATTATACCTAACATGTTGAATAGTGGTAGAAGGTTAATAGCATATCCTTTTGAAGGTTATTGGAAGGATGTAGGGACAATAGAAAGTCTATGGGAAGCTAATATGGATTTGCTAAAAAGAGATAATGATTTAAATTTATATGATAATGAATGGAAGATTTATTCTCAAAATCAGGTAAGGCCTGCTCACTATATAGGAGTAGAGGCTAGAATAATAAATTCATTAATTGTTGAAGGATGCATAATACATGGTAAAGTTGAAAATTCCGTATTATCTCAAGGGGTATATGTTGGTAAGAATACAATAATAAGAGATTCTGTAATAATGCCTAATGTACAAATAGGAGATAACGTTAAAATAGAAAAGGCTATTGTAGGTAATAATGCAATAATTAGTCATGGTTGTAATATTGGAGATATGAAAAAAATTGATGTAGTTGGTGCATACCAATATGTTATTAATGAGCCGAATCTCAATTATAAAGAAATAACAGAGAACAATAAAATAGTTAATATTTAGGAGGGGAAGGGTGTGAAAAACTGTTTAGGAATTATAAATTTAGATGAGAAGCAAGATAGAATTGGAGAGTTAGTTAGATATAGAACACTTGCATCGGTACCACTTTCTGCAAGGTATAGAGTTATAGATTTTGTTTTATCTAACATGGCTAATTCAGGAATAGAGGGAATAGGAATTTTTACGGCAAATAAGTCAAGATCATTAATAAATCATTTGACTAATGGAAGGCCTTGGGATCTCCATAGAAAAAAGGATGGACTTAGGGTATTTAATTTTGGAGATTATAATCCTAATATAGATGATATTCATAATTTTGCGGATAACATAGAGTTTATTGAACAGAGCCGAAAGGAATATGTTTTAATAAGTCCTTCTTATATGATTTGCAATATAGATTATAATGAAGTATTTAGATATCATACTAAGTCAAGAAATGATGTCACTATAGTATATAAGAATGTTGATAGGGCTGATAAGAGTTTTTTAGAATGTGGGATACTTAATATAAATGAGGATAATAGAGTAATAAGCATTGGAGAAAATATTGGTAGAGAGAAGAATGCAAAAATAAATATGGAAATGTATATTATGAAAACAGAATTATTCACTAATATGGTTCATGAATGTATAAGAACTGGAATTCATAGAAAAATAAAGGGGTATATAGACTCTAATTTAAGAAGTATAAAAGTAGGAGCATTTGAGTTTACTGGGTATCTATCATGTATAAATTCTATAAAATCTTATTTTGATACTAATATTGATATATTAAATCAAAACATTAATAAGGAATTATTTTATAACAAGAAGCCGATTTATACAAAATCACAGGATGAACCACCAACTCAATATACAGAAAAAAGTTTAGTTTCCAATTCTATAATAGCTAATGGATCATATATAGAAGGAGAAATTAAAAATTGCATTATTGGTAGGCGTGTAATAGTAGAAAAAGGAGCTAAATTAGAAAATTGTATTATAATGCAAAATAGTATTATAGGAACTAATGTGATAATGAATAATGTTATAGCTGATAAGGGAACATTAGTTACTGAAAATAAAGTTGTAAAAGGAACTGATAATTATCCAGTTACAATACAAAGAAGAAGGTTAATATAGGGAATTAGTAAATTAGAAGTTTAGAAGAGGTAGAAAATAATCTTTCGTATTAAAGCAGAGATATTAAAGATTTTCTATCTCACTTTTACAAAGTTTTATGAGATAAGTATAAAAAGTTAATAACAAATGAACCAGGTGTATCAATAGCAGAAAAATGTATAAATATAAAGAATAACTTAGAAAATTATATATAATTTAGGATGGAATATTGATTTATTGAAAATGAGTATAGGTATAAGTGGTAAGATAAGTTTCGTTCCCAAGAGAAACAACTTGCTAAGAAAAAAGATTTTAAAAGTCAAATAAAAAATGTTGACAAACAAATCTTAAAGTAGTAAGATAAGAAAGTCGCTTGAGGGCGACGAAGAAAAATGGTCTTTGAAAATTGAACAGAATATAAGTTAAGTATAAAATAGACCAGCAATTCTTTTAAGTCTTAAAATTAAGACTCAAGGTAATTTGAGCAAAAGATTAAACTTTTTATTGAGAGTTT
>NZ_JBNOOE010000037.1:0-7784 GCF_050585265.1 Clostridium nigeriense
AATTAATATATTTTAAATTATATTACATATTTGTATAAAATTAAAGACTGCTGACACTTTGTCAGCAGTCTGAAAAATAGATGTTACACAATTTGTGTAACATCTATTTTATTAATTATTAAATATATTTAGTAAGGATAGAGATTTAACTCTATCTTTTATTTTTTCTTTATCTGTTGTGTATAGATTTAGTTTCTTCATCCTTTCAAAGTATTCTCCACCTGAAAAGGTATGTCTTAGGCTCTTTCCCTTCACAATATCTAATGTTTCATTTGCAAATGCTATTATATCTCCTATTGCAAGTTCTCTTGGTAATTCAAGTAATGGTTCGCCTAAAAGATATTTTATTGCATTGAAACCTGATAAAGCCCCTGTTGCCATTGCCTCGGTATGGCCTACGAAGAAACCAGATTTTTCACCAGCACAAAACATATTATTTAAACCTCTAATCTTCATTGTATTATCTCTAGGGCTTGAGGCTAAATATCTAATAGAGTTAGATGTTCCACCAGATAAAGGATCTATATATCTTGCATTTTCCAGTCCTGGAATTTTCCTTAGGTTTTCAAGAGGATAATACGAAGTCATAAGCTTTATATGTCCAGTATCTAATAAGATAACATTTTCTGCAAATTCCTTTAAAGCGTATTGTTGGCAAACCTTTTGACTTAGTTTATCTAAATTAATATCCTCGCTAGGAATGGGCAATGTTGCTACACCTTTAGTAGTAAGTGCCTCTAATAATTCAGGGGATAAAGATTCTCTTGGAAGTTCGCAAGAGCCACTCATAGCACCAGGAGTTCCGTTGGCTCTCTCACCCATAATATCTTTTATTCCAGCTTTTAAGCTTAAGCTTTCTCTGCCACCAAAAGTAGGGCATCTTAATACACACATGGAGCATCCATTACCGTATTTATTACAGTTAGTCATAGGACCCGTTGAACCAGTAGTTTCAATAAAAACATCTCCATCTATAAAAGTTCCATCGGAAAGTTTAATTTTAGAAATTGAATTATTCTCTACAACTACATTCACACCTCTACTTTTGAAGTGAATATTAATGCCTAAAGATAAAATAAACCTTCTTATTTCTGGCTCAGCCTTTCCTATATCAGTTAGACTTGCATGTTTGTGCCCCGTAAAATCAATATTTTTATGAAGAGCTAAATTATCCATAATATCTATTATTTCATTTGCACCGAGATAAGATAGCTCTTCAGAAGCAGTAAATCTTCCGTTATTCCTCATTATGCCACCTACATTTCCAACACCAAGAAGCATATCGGTTCTTTCTATAATATGGACTTCTGCATCCATTTTTCTTGCTTGAATTGCAGCCTGGCATCCTGCAAAGCCACCGCCTATTACAACAACTTTCATTCTATATACCTCGAATATTACTATTTATAATAAAATATTCGAATATTTTAAAATTGGTGCTTTATTATTTAAGTAAAAGCTATTTTATGATTGTAATAAGTTGAAATTTGAGTTAAGTAATATTGATGAATAATTACTTGTTAATTAATCACAGGAATTATGTTATAAACTGGCTCTTCATAAGGATGAACTGCTTTTATTACATTAATAACTTCTAAAGCTAAATCCTTATGACATCTAAATTCCATTTTTCCTTCTTTTTCAATAGATAAATTATTTTCTTCACCTAAGTATGGCTTTGAACCCTTTAGTGGTCTAAAATAGCCTGTAACTTCTGTTATTGAAATACAATTATCATATTTACCAATAGTCAAAGCTCCAGTATTATTTATAGCCTCTCTTAATTTATCTACATGGTCTAATGGAATAAAAATTTCAAATTTAACTTTCGTATAATTCATTAAAAAGACCTCCTAGTAATATCTATAATTAAATAATAGACCATTGTTATAAATTAGTAAACGAAATTGATGTCTAATAAAAATAAAAATTAAATTTATAAAAAATCATAAATTTCCTTAAAAAACTATCAAATTATTATGATAGACAAAATTTATGAAAAACAATAGCAGATAATTAAGGATATTATTATAAAAGTATGAAAAATACGGGATTATATATCTTTTAAAACTTAAAGGCATATTATATTACTGAGAGAAGAAAAATTTGATATGAGGGGATTAAAATGGGAGTTTTGTTTTCGATTATTGGTATTACCTTAAGTTTTATTTCTACAGTTACTTTAGTTAGAAGTATAATGCTAAATAAAGAATTTATAATTAAGAAAGCTAGAGTTATTGGATTTGATGCATATAGTTATTTAACGCCAGATGGAGAATGCAATACAATATGTAATACAAGATTTAATCCTATAATAGAAGTTGAAGAGGAGAATAAGAAAGTTAAGGTGGCTATTTCATTTTTTGATAATAATCATAAGTTGGAAAAAGGCGATGAAATAGAAGTAATGTATCCAAAAGGAAGAATAGAGAAAATAAGAGTATATTCTAAAGAAGATATATATAATTTTTATTATCTAACTATAATTATGGGAATATTAATAACCACTTTATCTATTGCAATGATTTAAAAAAATAGATTATAATTTAATAATAAAGGGTAGGATGAATATAATTGCTATACCTATTAAAAAATAGAAAGTTAGTAGTTATAATCATTCTACTTTTTTATTTATAAGAAAGTTATTTTATTTCTAATAATATTATGAAATAAAATTATTAAGGAGGATATATGGATCTCACTATAAAAGAAATAATAATAAGATTAATTTTAGCTTTAATAATAGGAGGATTAATTGGATATGAGAGAGAAGTGCAAAATAGAGCTGCTGGATTTAGGACACATATTTTAGTATGCTTAGGAGCAACTATAGTATCATTGCTTCAAATAGATATAGGTAATAAAGCTATTGCTATGATAGAGATGAATGAAAAACTAGCAGAAGTTATTAAGGTTGATTATGGAAGACTCGGTGCTCAAGTAATAACAGGTGTTGGTTTTATTGGGGCAGGAGCCATAATTCATACTAAAGGAAATATAAAGGGGTTAACTACAGCAGCCACATTATGGATAGTAGCATGTTTAGGGTTATCAATAGGAATGGGAGAATATTTTATAAGTATATTTGCTACTATAATTATATTCATTACATTAGTATTTTTAAAAAGAATAGAAGATAAATTTATATCTAAAAATATAATTAAAGAATTCGAAATAAAGTATTATAATCAAGGAAATATAAAAAATGAAATTGAATATTTTTTAGAAAAAAAGAAAATTAAAATAAAAAGAATTGAGTATTTTATAAAAGAAAATAATTTAAAAGAGACATATGCAAAATATATAGTTTTAAAGCCTAGATATGTAAATTTAGATAAAGTTTTAAAAGAGCTAATGCAAAATATTGATATTTTATATCTTGATTTTAAAAATGATGATTAAATAATTTGAGTATCAAAATATTTAATATAAAAACATTATAATTAATTGAATTTTAATGGAGTTTAGATTATTATTTAAGTAATGAACACTAGAAAAAGGATGGGATAATTCATTATGCAAAAAGATGTAAGTGTTGTTAATGAACTTTTAGTAAAAATATTTAATGAAATACTTCAAATTGAAGAGAAAACATTAAAAAATGGATACTTTTCAGACTTATCAGTAAGGGAAATGCATACAATTGAAGCGATAGGAAGAAAAGATAAAAGAATGATGAGTGAAGTTGCACAAGATTTAGGAATAACTGTTGGAACTTTAACTACATCTATAAATAGATTAATAAAAAAAGAGTATGTAGAAAGAAGTAGGATAGAAGAAGATAGAAGAGTGGTTTTGGTTGAGTTAACCAAAAAGGGAAAGGTTGCACATAGATTACATGAAAGGTTTCATAGTGAGATGGTTAGGAGTATGACAGATTCTCTTTCAGAAGAAGAAAAGAAAGTTTTAATTGGATCATTAGGAAAATTAAATAATTACTTTAAAGAAAAATGTGAGTCTATAAAATAAATTATATTTTTGGAGTACGGGAGGATATTATGGAAAATACAAGTTTAGAAGTTGCTAAATATGCAACAAAAATGGCTATTTCATCTAGAGAGGAAGAAGAGGAACTAAAGGTTGAGCTTAAGAAAAATGGAATTTTAGTGACAGCTGTAAATATAGGTGGAAATATTAATGATTCGACTTCTCAAATATTAGAAAGATCATTAGTTGCAGCTAAAAGAAATGGACTAATTAGAGAAGAACATTTACATGAAGGTGGAGTTATAGGAGCAACTAGAGATGCCTTAATGCAAGTCTGGAATAGAGCAAGTGGACAAAATGTTGGAGGAAAGGTAGGAATAGCAAAAAGAGGAGAACATTTAAGTGTTTGTATATTCTTAAGTGTTGGACTTTTACATTTAGATGAGGTTGTAATAGGTATAGGACATAGAGCAATACCTAAATAATTTTTAATATATTTTTAATAAGTATATAAAAAAGGTAATATTGAAGTTTTCATAGTTATACATAATTTTAAAAAAGCTATAAAAATAGTAAATGTACTAATAAAGATGCTTTAAGTAATAGAAGTTTGAGCTATATAAGGTAGATATTTATGAATGAAATTTATCATAAATATTTGCCTTTTAATTTTTTACTGAATAATTTAAAAGTTTATAAGGAAAAGTAATAATAAGTTATTATAAAAAATATTAAATCTAGACTTTGTTATATATATAACAATAATGATTACAAACAATAGTTTCTTATGTATATTATAAAAAGATTCAATTTTATTTATATTATAGAATTAACAAGAAAATATAAAGGAAAATGAAAATAAATGATTAATAAGTCGAATTAAAAAACTAAATATAAATTTAATTAAAAAATAATTACTAAAACAATTCTTTTATAAGTATAAAAATGGATAGAAAAATTAATAAATAAAAAAATAAAAATAAATGATAAATTTTTAACAAAAAACATTGACAAAAAATAAACAATGAAATAAAATGATATTGTAATCAAGTTAAACAAATTTTAACAAGTCAAGAAAATAATTTATAAAAATATAAATCTTATAAATCAGGAGGATTTAAAATGGCTGTAACAAATGCACAAGAATTAACTCAAAGAATTAAAGAATTAAGAGAGGCGCAAAAAGTATTCGCAACTTATACTCAAGAACAAGTTGATAAGATTTTTAGACAAGCAGCGATAGCAGCAAATGACAATAGAATTAAGTTAGCTAAAATGGCAGTTGCTGAAACTGGAATGGGAATAGTTGAAGATAAGGTTATTAAAAACCACTTTGCAGCTGAATATATATATAATCAATATAAAGATATGAAAACTTGTGGTGTTTTAGAAGAAGACAAAACTTTTGGAATCACTAAAGTAGCTGAACCAATCGGGGTTATAGCTGCAATAGTTCCAACAACAAATCCAACATCAACAGCAATTTTCAAAACTTTAATAGCTTTAAAAACTAGAAATGCAATTATAATATCTCCTCATCCAAGAGCTAAGAAAGCTACAATTGAAGCTGCAAAAATAGTTTTAGAAGCTGCAGTTAAAGCTGGTGCTCCAGAAGGCATTATTGGATGGATAGATGAACCATCAGTAGAATTATCTCAAAATGTAATGAGGGAATCAGATATAATATTAGCAACAGGTGGTCCAGCAATGGTTAAGGCTGCATATTCATCAGGAAGACCAGCATTAGGAGTTGGAGCAGGTAATACACCAGCAATTATAGATGAAACAGCTCATATAAAAATGGCAGTAAACTCAATACTTCTTTCTAAGACTTTCGATAATGGAGTTATCTGTGCATCAGAACAATCATTAGTAGTATTAGAACAAGTTTATGATGAAGTTAAGAAGGAATTAAGCAATAGAGGAGCTTATATATTAAAGGGTGAAGAAGTAGATAAGGTTAGAAACGTAATTTTAAATGAAAAAGGCGGTTTAAATGCTAATATAGTTGGTCAGTCAGCTTATAAAATTGCTGAAATGGCAGGAGTTAAGGTTGAAACTTCAACTAAGGTTTTAATTGGGGAAGTAGAATCAGTAGAATTAGAAGAACCATTTTCACATGAAAAGTTATCACCAATTCTAGCTATGTATAAGGTTAAGTCTTATGAAGAAGCTTTACAAAAAGCAGGTAGATTAATAGAATTAGGCGGTATGGGTCATACTTCAATACTTTATACAGATCAACTAAAGTCAAGAGATAGAATATTACAATTTGGCGAAAAGATGAAAACAGCTAGAACGTTAATTAATATGCCAGCATCACAAGGAGCTATAGGTGATATATTTAACTTTAAATTAGCACCATCATTAACTCTTGGATGTGGATCATGGGGAGGAAATTCAGTTTCAGAAAATGTTGGTCCAAAGCATTTGATTAATATTAAGAGCATAGCTGAAAGGAGAGAAAATATGCTTTGGTTTAGAGTTCCAGAAAAAGTTTACTTCAAATATGGTTGTTTACCAGTTGCTCTTGAAGAGTTAAAAGATATGGGGAAAAAGAAAGCATTTATAGTAACTGATAAAGTATTATTTGATATGGGATATACTAACAAAGTTACAGAAGTATTAGAAAGAAATGGAATACAATTTAAAATATTCTCAGATGTAGAACCAGATCCAACACTTAGATGTGCAAGAGCTGGAGCAAAAGAAATGCTAGACTTTAATCCAGATGTTATCATAGCTTTAGGTGGTGGTTCAGCAATGGATGCTGCTAAAATTATGTGGGTTATGTACGAACATCCAGAAGTTAACTTCCATGACTTGGCTATGACATTTATGGATATTAGAAAGAGAATATACAAATTCCCAACAATGGGTGAAAAAGCTATGATGGTTTCAATAGCTACATCAGCAGGAACAGGTTCAGAAGTAACACCATTTGCTGTTATTACTGATGAAACTTCAGGGGTTAAATATCCACTTGCAGATTATGAATTAACTCCAGATATGGCTATAGTTGATGCTGAACTTATGATGACTTCACCAAAAGGATTAACTGCTTGTGCAGGAATTGACGTATTAGTTCACTCAATAGAAGCATATGTTTCAATAATGGCTTCAGAATATACAAATGGATTAGCATTAGAAGCAATTAGATTAGTATTTAAATATTTACCAGATGCATATAATGAAGGAACAACTAATGTTAAAGCTAGAGAAAAGATGGCTCATGCATCATGTATGGCTGGTATGGCATTCTCAAATGCTTTCTTAGGAATTACACACTCAATGGCTCATAAGTTAGGTGCATTCCATCACTTACCACATGGTATGGCTAACTCATTATTAATGAATGAAGTAATAAGATTTAATGCAACTGATGCGCCAACTAAGCAAGCTGCTTTTGCTCAATATAAGTATCCAAATGCAGCATGGAGATATGCTAGAATTGCTGATCATCTTGGTTTAGGTGGAAGTACTGAAGAAGAAAAAGTTGAATTATTAATAAAAGCAGTTGAAAAACTACAAGCTCAAGTTAATATGCCAAAAACTATTAAAGAAGCTGGGGTATCAGAAACTAAGTTCTATGAAACTTTAGATGAAATGGTTGAGCAAGCATTTGATGATCAATGTACTGGTGCTAATCCAAGATATCCATTAATGAGTGAATTAAAAGAAATGTATGTTAGAGCTTATGAAGGTCCAAAAACTAAAGAAACTAAGAAAGAATCAAAGAAAAAATAATTATAAAATATAAAAAAATAAAGGGTGAGAATTAAAGTGGTACCTATGTCAAGGACATTTTAAAAAAGAGAGTTAAGAAGCTAAAAGCTGATTTCTGTATTTAACAGGAG
>NZ_JBNOOE010000038.1:0-5309 GCF_050585265.1 Clostridium nigeriense
AAAGAGCAAGATATTAATTTATATCTTGCTCTTAGTAGATTTTTTTAAAACCAATTTCTTAACTTAATGACATTGGCCTTTTAGGCAGCTCTTTTAAAAATCTTATTTTTATTATGCAACATTATTTAGCTCTAGCTTTATTTAAAATTTCTCCTATTTCTTCATGAGAAAATTTATATGAAGCATTACAGAAGTTACATTTTACTTCTTCTTCTTTTTTATCATTATATATTTCTTCAAGATCTTTTTCTCCAATTGAAATTAAAACTGATTCAACTTTTTCTCTTGAACAGTTACACTTAAAATCTGGTGTTGCTTCTTCTAATATATTTAAATCCATACCATCAAATATATATTCTAATACTTTTTCAATGCTTCCATGTTCTAATAACATTGCTGTTATAGAAGGGATTTCTTCTAATCTATAAGTAAGTAAATCAGATAATAGTTCATCTGCATCTGGCATCATTTGAATTATAAATCCACCAGCAGTTTTAATTGAGTAGTCCTTATCAACTAAAACACCTAAAGCTACTGCTGAAGGAGTTTGTTCTGAAACAGTGAAATAATAAGCTAAATCTTCTGCTACTTCTCCAGTATATATTGGAACTTGACCAACATATGGATCTTTCATCCCTAAATCTTTAATAACTGTAAATTCACCATTTACACCAATATAACCACCAACATCTAATTTCCCTTTAGCATTTAAAGGAAGCTCTCCATATGGGTTTCCAATATATCCTTTTACTATCCCACCTTCATATGCTGTTACAGTAACTCCCTTTGCTTCTCCACCACCATTAATCTTTAATGTTACAACTTCTTTTTCTGATTTTAATGTTACACCCATTAAAGCACCAGCAGTAAGCATTCTTCCTAAAGCAGCAGCTGCTACTGGTGTACATTCATGTACACTTGTACCTGTATTAACTAAATTAGTTGTTTCTCCAGCAATAATTCTTATCATTCCATCTTTTGCTGTTGCTCTTATTATTTTATCCATTATAATTCCTCCATTACTTAAATAATTCCTTTTTAACTACATATACAATTCTTTCTGTATTTATACTGACCTTCTTATCTGTATAGCCATCAAATTTACCAATTATCCTTAGACCGACTTCTTCTAAAGCCTCTTCTATAAAATCTTCTGTATAAGCTTTTTCTAAATGTTCTTCTTCAAATCTTTCATATAAGTCTCCTCTTTTAACAAAGAAGGTTAAGTACATACTTAGAAGCTCATCTTCAAAAGTATTTTCCCAAGTATAAAACACTTCTTCTTCGCTATATGTATATATATTATTGCCTAATATATTAGAAAGCTTATAATATGAATTAATATCAAAAATAAATAAACCCTCATCATTTAAATGCTCTTTAACAGATTTTAAATAATTCATAAACTTTTCTTCTTCAATAATATAATTAGATGAATCTAATACAGAAGTAATCAGATCAAATTTTCTATTTAAACTTAGTTCACTCATATCTTGGCAAATTATTTTACATCTAACTTTTTCTTTTTTTAGCTTTTCAAAAGCTTCTCTTAACATATCTTCTGATAGGTCAACAGCAAAAGATTCCTTAAAGCTTTTTGCAAGTCTTAAAGTAACATTGCCTGTACCACATGCTAAGTCTAAATAATTATTAAAACATATATTTTCTTTATTACATATTTCAATTACCCTAGAACACATAGAATCATAATTAATATCTTCATATATTAATTCATCATAAATCTCAGCAAAATCTCCATATGCCAAAGTAATCCCCCCCACTAATATAGTTTTCTAAAACTATATTAAATGTAAATTTTCTTTTAGTCAATGCTACTTAGTAAAAGCATTAGAAAAACTATTATTTTCTTCCTAATATTTCGTCATTTGTGGGTATTTTAAGTATTCTTTTTCTTTTAGTCATTATTCCTCCTATACGCCCTGTTTCTTCTGCTGTTAATCCTCCCCATCCATAAGAATCAACCTTATCCCTTAACCCTAACTCTTCTGCAATTTCATACTTTATTTTTTCCCTTAGGATTTCAGCATCGCTTAACTCTTTATTTGACTTAATTTTTGATTTAATTATTTTTTTTAAAGGTGTTTTACTCATTTATATACCCCCTGTAAATTTAATATTTATATTTTCTCCAAAATAAAACTGAATATACTACTAAATTTATTTATCACTATATATAATGAATATTTATATATTGTAATAAAGTATTGTATTTTTTGAATAATTTAACTATAGTTAATAGTAAGTATATTTTTTATATTTTTACTATTATAAAAAGGGGGAAAAATTTATGTACAATGTTGCTATAGTTGGGGCTACTGGTAATGTAGGTAGAAAATTTTTAGAAATTCTAGAAGAAAGGGATTTCCCAATTGAAAATCTATATCTTTTTGCATCAAAAAAGTCAGCTGGTTCCAAACTAAAATTTAAAGAATATGAATATTTAGTTGAAGAAACTGCTGAAGAAAATATTAAGGATAAGAAAATTGATTTCGCTTTATTTTCAGCTGGTGGAGATGTAAGTTTAAAATTTTCTCCTATATTTTCATCTTATGGAGCTATAGTGATAGATAATTCTAGTGCTTTTAGAATGGATGAAAATGTTCCTTTAGTAGTTCCTGAAGTTAATCCCGAAGATGTTAAATGGCATAATGGAATTATAGCTAATCCAAATTGCTCAACAATTCAAGCTATGCTTCCATTAAAAGTCTTATTAGATAACTATGGAATTAAAAGAATAATATATTCTACTTATCAGGCTGTTTCAGGAGCGGGTATTCAAGGCATCTCTGATCTTGAAGAGGGTATCAAAGGTAATCCACCAAAGAAATTCCCTTATCCCATAGCTGGAAATTGCTTACCTCACATAGATGTATTTTTAGAAAATGGTTATACAAAGGAAGAAGTTAAAATGATTGAAGAAACTAAGAAGATTCTTCATAATTCTGACTTAAGAATTACAGCAACTACCGTTAGAGTACCTGTATTAAATAGCCATAGTGAAAGTATTAATGTAGAACTAGAAAAATCATTTGAATTAAATGATGTTTTCAATTTATTTAACAATACAAAAGGAATAACATTATATGATAATGTAGCTGAACTTAAATATCCTACTGCTTTATTATCAACTGGTAAGGATAATGTGTTTGTTGGGCGTATTAGAAGAGATTTTAGCATAGATAATGGGCTTAACCTATGGGTAGTCGCTGATAATATTCGAAAGGGAGCTGCATTAAATGCAGTTCAAATAGCCGAACTATTAATAGGGAGTGATAAATAATGTCAATTTTTAAGGGGTCTGCTGTTGCAATCGTTACGCCTTTTAATAAAAATAATAAAGTTGATTATGAAAAACTAAGAGAATTACTCGAATGGCATATAGAAGAAAAAACTGATGCTATTGTAATTTGCGGTACTACTGGTGAAGCAAGTACTATGACTAAAGAAGAAAAAGAAAAGATAATTAAATTTACTGTAGATACTATCAACAAAAGAATTCCCGTTATAGCAGGTACTGGGACAAACAATACTGAATCTTCAGTAGAAATGAGTCAATATGCAGAATCTGTTGGTGTTGATGGTCTACTAGTTATAACACCTTATTATAATAAAACTACAAACAAAGGCTTATTTAAACATTTCGAATCAATTAATAATGCCGTAAATACACCAATAATTTTATATAATGTTCCAAGTAGAACTGGAGTTAATATAGCTCCAAAACAATTGTTAGAGTTAACTAAACTTAATAATATTGTTGCAATAAAGGAAGCAAGTGGGAATATTAGTCAAGTTGCTGAAATGAAAGCCCTATGTAGGGATAAATTAGATTTTTATTCAGGTAATGATGATCAAATAATTCCAATTATGTCTTTAGGTGGTATCGGAGTAATTTCTGTATTGGCAAATGTAATGCCAAAAGAAGTTCATGATATGACTCAAGCTTATTTAGATAGTGATATCAAAAAAGCTCTTAATTTACAACTAGATACAATAGATATAATTAATAAATTATTTATTGAAACAAATCCTGTTCCAGTTAAAACTGCTCTAAATATAATGGGTAAGGAAGTTGGTAATCTTAGACTACCATTATGTGAAATGGATGATAATAACCTTAATTTGCTAATTGGAGCATTAAGAAAATACAATTTAATTTAAGGAGTTAAGAATGATAAAAGTTTTATTAAATGGCTGCTGTGGGAAAATGGGACAAATGATAATAAATTCTTCAAAAAATTTCCCTAACATCGAAATAGTAGCCGGTATAGATAGATTTCCTAATGATAAATGTAATTTTAAAATTTTTAAAAATACAAAAGATGTTAATATAGATTATGATGTGTTAATTGATTTTTCAAGACCTGATGCTCTTAAGTATTTATTAGAATTATCAATAAAAAATAATAAACCTATAATTTTATGTTCTACAGGCTATAGTGAGGATGATTTAATTTTAATTAATGAAAAAAGTAGAATAATTCCTATATTCAAATCTGCAAATATGTCTTTAGGAATTAATCTATTAAATTCATTATTAAAAAAAGTTGTTCCTGCGCTATATGAAAACTATGATATTGAAATTATAGAAAAACATCATAATCAAAAAGTTGATTCTCCAAGTGGAACTGCTATCTTATTAGCGGACACTATTAAAGAAGCAATTCCAACTGAAACTAAATATATTTATGGAAGAAATGGGGATTCTAAAAGAGAAAAAAATGAAATAGGAATCCATGCTGTTCGAGGAGGTTCTATAGTTGGAGAGCATGATATTATATTTGCAGGAGCTGGTGAAATTATAGAGCTATCTCATACCGCTCTATCTAGAGAAGTATTTGCTGTAGGAGCTTTAAAGGCAGCAGAATATATGAGCACTATTATATTTCCAAGAGTTTATAATATGGAAGACGTTCTAGGCATTTAAATAAAAAGGCTATTGTATCTAAATACATTAGCCTTTTTATTTCCAGTTTAAATTTTAATTTAAGTGAAAAACTATAATATAATAATAGTTAAGGAGGTTTAACAATGCCTAAAGATAGTCAACCAGATAATAAAAGATCTAGAATGGAAAAGTGTAATTATCAAACTCCAATAACAGAAGAAGGTCATAATCATAACCCTAATTCCAAGCATAAGTCTATAAAAAGAGAAGGATTTTCAAGCCAACATATTAATAAAGCCGGAAATTAAAAAGAAGAGTCTTTTGACCAATGTCACTTAGTTAACATTATGGCAGCCTAATAAAAACATGAAGCTATCGCTATCTGTATAAAAAATCCGCT
>NZ_JBNOOE010000039.1:0-4733 GCF_050585265.1 Clostridium nigeriense
ATTCATATAACATCACCTTGAGTATATTTTAATTGAGTTATTATAGTATCCAATCCAAAAGCAATTTTACTTACATTCTTTCCTACTGTTTCAACTGACCTATTCTCATACCAATGTGATACTAATATTCTTATAGCAAGTTTATACAACTCCTTACTATAATCCTTGGTTATTCCAGCATTTTTCAAATACTCCTCCGCTCCAAGCTGTAATCCTTCAATTAATGTATCTTCCTCTTCTCCATCAATTCTAAGAAATAATTTTAATTCTTCTAAATCCATAATTCACCTCATAAAAAGAGAATGAGATTTTACTCCCACTCTCTATTGACTATTCATTAAGCCTTTTGCTTTTAAATCTGCAATTAAATTATTAAATGCTGTTACTACTGCTGCAACTTCTACTCCACCATCCAAAGCATCCATTTTATTTAATTTGTTAATCACAGCATCTGCTCCCTTTTGCCCTGGATCTCCTTTGTCACCTTTTGGCCCTTGTACTCCTGGATCTCCTTTATCGCCTTTAGCACCTGTTGCACCAGTATCCCCCTTTGGTCCAGGAGTTAATTCCATATTAGAAATTCCTTCCTCAATGTGATTTAATTTCTCTTTTGTAATTACTTCACCATCTTGCCATGTTTGTTTTTCATATGTCATAATTATTTACTACCTCCTACTTTTGCTTCGCCTACTTTTGCATTTCCAACCCTAGATTCTTCTAGGGGACTATTAGGGTGTTACTTCAATATATCCATTAACTATTGCTTTACTATCCTTTACTGTTACATCTTCTCTCTCAATAGCTCTAAATAAAGTTAAATCTTCTTCATAAGCGTTTAAATCTCCAATTACAGCTACATCAGAAGTCTTAATATTCATTAACTGTCTATCCCAAAACTTAATACCTTCTTTTAAGTCTCCTATAATAAATGGTACTTTATTTGTTTTAGTAGCCATATCATCATTAGGTATTACTACTATTGGAATAGCAGTAGCACCTGCACAAAGTCTCATTTCCATAGGATTAACTGGATTAGGTTGTAATAAATATTTACCATCTGCATCTTTTAATGTATCTAAATATTGTAATCCATCATCATTTGTAATTATCTTACTTGTTGGCTTAAATGCTTGACCTAAAGTAACATTTAGAGCTTTCTTTATATCATCAATTCCTTCTAATTTTACTTCATCTAAAGTTGCTATTTGCTCTAATATTAATTTATTAGCTGTAACTCTTGATTCATCACCAATCCATTCTATTAAAGCATTGGTTATATTAGCATCAGAATCACTTAATAGTTCATTTGTAACAGGGAAATATCCTGCATATTTTTCAATTTCATAAGTAATTCTTTCAAACTGTGGTGTTCCCTTTCCCCCTATTTTGCCACTTTCTCCAACTTTAACAAATCCTGTTTGTTGCGATCTTTTCTTAAAAGTTCTTTGCCCTTTATATGTAGTAACTTTTTCTACATCAACTAAATCCTTTAAAGACTTTTTAGATTCTTTATAAGTATTAATTCTTGTTAAAATATCTTCAGGAACAGTATACCCTCCATCTGCTGGTGTTCCTTCTGACATTTTATTATTTACTCTAAATCCATTTCTTGCAGCATTTGCAAATTCCTTAGTTGAATCCTTTTTATTATTGGTTACTTCTTTTTCTTCTCCTTTTTCAATTTTATCTTTTATTTCATCTTCGGTTTCAGCTTCTAAATCATATAAAACATCAAATTTAGCTTGAAGATCTATTAACTCTTTCTTTGCAGCCTTTGCTTCCTCAATTTTATTTTCATTTGCTAAGTTTTTAACCTCTTCCTTTTTAGCATTAATTTTATCTAATAACTCTCTTAATTCTTTATTCATTTAATATCCACCTTTCTTATTTAAACATTAAAAAAAGACTTACATTCCAAACAAATATAAATCTTCTAATATACTTTCTTTTTCAGCTTCTAAAGCATCCTTTTTTTCTAACTCTTTTTCACCTTTGTTATCTTTGTTCCTCAAATTATTAGGAATATTTTTATATTCTTCAAAATAATTTGAAGCACATGCAACAGCTATAACTGAATCTTCAACTTCAATATTAAAGTATTGAGCTGCTTTATCTCCTGTTAGCCATGTTTCTTCATGCATCATTGTTCTGATATCCTCTATATTTGCTCCTTCTCTTAAGTTTTCAGAATAAACATTAAGAATAGTTTCAGAACAAACATCTAAATCATCGGCCATTTTTCTAAATTCTGTTGCATTAAATCCACCCCATATTCCAATCCAAGGTTCATGTATCATTGTTTGAGCTGTTTTAGGTATTATAACCTTATCTCCAGCTAACATTATTACAGATGCAATGCTTGCAGCTAATCCATCTACTCTAACAACTTTATTACACTTCTTTCTTTTAAGCTGGTTATAAATAGCAAGACCTGCATAAACAGAACCACCACCACTATTTATATAGATATTTAGATCTCTATTTTCATCAATAGAATTTAAAATTTCTAAAACATCTTGTGGACATTTATCTTCATCACACCATTTTCCCCAACTATCACTAACAATATCTCCATAAAAGTAAAGTTCTTGATTAGTTGATTCATTTCTAAATTCCATATTTCCAACTTTATTAAGTTTTCCATCTTTTCCTTTAGACTTAAATTCTAATGTTTTTATCATTATTATTCACCCCCTTTCTTGCTATTATTTTTCTTTTTATTATATTGTTTACCTACATCAGTTATAGGAATATAGTTACCATTCATAAATAATTTATCTCCACCTTCATCAGCTGGATATCCTAGTTCATCTCTTCCCTCATTAGGGCGAATTAATCCATTATTAACCCCTTGAGCAAGTATCTCCATTTGTGTTTTGCTATCTGTTCTTAGCAATACCTTTTCATTAAATTTAAAATGATATCCTTGTTCTATTTCTTCTTTGCTTAATAGCTTATAATTAAGCTCTTCTTCGTATTGCTTTAATATAAATAATACTGTATCTACATAAAAACTAAGTTGTTGCATTTCAGAGTTAGAATAAGAACTCTTTTCATAATTATTAAGTTGATTAGGTTTTATTCCAAAAGCTCCTGCAATTTGAAGAGCATTAAATTTTTTCAATTCAAAGAATTGGCTATCTGTCAATTTAATATCTAGTGGTACTAATTTCATTCCTAAAGGGACTGGAATTATTTTACCTGCATTTTTAGAACCATTTGCAAATCTTTCAAATCCTTCTACAAGTTTTTCCTCTGCTTTCTTATCAAGTTCTCCTGTATACTCAAGTGCTGCTTTTGCTGTAAGCCCACTTTTATATAAATTATTCATAAATGTTTGACTTTCAAGTCCACTCTCTATTGTACTTTTTAAAATTTCCTTTACTGGAATTCCTAAAATACCATCGAAACTATAAGATGTTTTAAAGTGCATTACATCATCACTATTAAATACATATTGTTCTGATGAATACTTATCAGTATATCTGTACCATAACCGACCTTTTGCACCAAAAAAACCTTGGTCATCTATTACAACCTGAACATCATTAGAAGGCATTACCCATAAATCTTGGATTTCATAACTTCCACCAAACTTATCTCTTTTATATTTTCTTCTTATCCATACATAAGCATTTCCATAATGATTTCTATTTTGCTCTACTGTCGCCCAAAATATAGAAGGTGTCATTAATGCATTAGGCCTTGTCCTTAAAAGCATGTGAACTTTATTAGATTTAACCCTTTGTACTCCCTTATCTGTATCTTGACGAAACTTCAAAGGCATTTTCCCTAATGTTTCTGATAACATCTTTAAACAAGTGAAATATGTTACTTCACTTACCAATTGCTTAGAAGTTGAACTTATTCCAAGCCACTCTAATAATTCTTTACTTTGCATATCTACTGTTTTTTCTGGAACAATAGCATTTTTTATTCCTTTTGCAATTCTACTAAATACATTCAATATTTCACCCCCTTTACATCCATCCCATCATCTTTAAGTAATTTTCTGTAGTTCTATTTAAATCTATAGTTGATTTATTTTCTATCATAACCTTATGAACATCAATTATTGCATCAACTGGATCTATCCTCTTAGTTCTATAATTTTTATCTATCTTACATTCACCAAAAGAATTATGAATTAATTTAGCATTTGCAATACTCCAAGTTAATAGAGAATTTTTTCTATTATATTTAATAGTTCCTCCATCTACAGACAATTTAAAATCTACAGTTGCACTATTTAAATTTCTTGCACTTTGTACTATCTCTATACAGTCACAACCGAAACACTCTAAATCATTTAAAAATGCATCTGCATTATGAGGATCATAAGCTATAAATCTATATTTCAAATCATATAGTTCTTGAAGTTCCTTTAAATGTTTAATTATATATTTATAATCTGTCTTTACTCCTCCTAAAGTTTCAGTTGCAGTAAGTAGCTCTTGTCTTAGCCACATATCATAAGGTGCTTTATCTGTTTTTATATGCTCTTGCAATCTATTTATAGGTATAAAACTATGACTTTCTATAAAATATTCATCATTACCTAATTCAAATTCTAAAGCTAAAGAAGTTAAATCTCCACCACTCGATAAATCAAGACCTACCCCACATTCTTTCCCCCTCATATCTTCGAGAGTTAAATCTGTAGCACATTCATTCCATTTTTCTATATCTATATAATCATCATCTGACATTTGAACCCACATATTAAGTCCTTT
>NZ_JBNOOE010000040.1:0-3662 GCF_050585265.1 Clostridium nigeriense
TAAAAGAATTGCTGGTTTATTTTATACTTAACTTATATTCTGTTCAATTTTCAAAGACCATTTTTCTTCATCGCCCTTAAGCGACTTCCTTATCTTATCACCTTATTTTCCAGCTGTCAACACATTTTAAAATTTTATTTTTAAAACATATTTCCGCTCTCAAGCGATGACTAAATATTATCATTTTAAAATATCTTTGTCAACATTTTTTGATAATTTTTTTAATAAAATTATATGTTAACCTTAAATTTTCATTTTACCTCTTACCTTACCACTATTTGCCATATCCTAAAGCCTTTAATATTATCAATGCCGTATCCTCTATGGCTCTTTGCGTTACATCAATAGTTTTACACCCAATTTTTCTCATTATCTTATCTGCAAATTCAAATTCTTCCAAAATTCTAGCATCCCCAGCATATTCTATTCCTGTAGGAATTCTATGAAATTTATCTAATCTTCTTTTTCTTATTTCTATTAAATGAAGTGGATCTATTATCAATCCAAATACTTTTTTTCTATCTATCTCAAAAAGTTCTTTTGGTATTTCAACTTCAGGCATTAGGGGAATATTTATAGCCTTTAACCCCTTATTTGCTAAGTACATACATAATGGTGTTTTAGATGTTCTTGATAGACCTACTAACACTATATCTGCATTTTTTAATCCTCTATAATCCTTACTGTCATCATATTGCATTGCAAATTCCATAGCTTCTATCCTCTTATAATATACTTCATCTATATTTCTCATAGCACCAGGATTATTATCCGGCATTCTATTTAATATAGATGATGCTACATTCACAATTGGACCAAGGACATTAATCACAGATATGTTCTTTTCTAAACATTTTTGAGTTAAATACTCTCTTACTTTTACTGTAATTATCGTAGATACTATAATACATCTTTCACACTCATTTACCTTCTTCATTAAGTCTTCTACATCATCCAGCTCCTTAACATATGGTACCCTCTTAACCTCAACCTCCCCTTTAAACTGACTAGCCGCTGCTAATGATACCTGCTCTGCTGTTTCTCCAATAGAATCTGATACCGCAAAAATTTTTAACAATTTGATTACCTCCTATAGTTCCTCTCATCAACTTATTATTTATACAAATATTTTTAATATTCGTTATTTTGTATTAATTATAACAATAATTAAAATAATTTGTTAGCCTTATGTGAAATTTATAAATATATATGTTAAAATCTTAATATCTTATTATTCTCTAGGAGGAAAAAATGTCTAATAAATTTAATAAAGAAAAGTGGTTAACTATAGGATTACTTCCCATAATGTGGTTATTATATTTTTTCTTTGAAATAATCACAGGAAGAGTAGATGATTTTTATACATTATTTATGAATTTATTACTTACTACTATATTCGCTTTTACAGGATGGATAATACATCTTATTTCTAATAAATATAAAAAAGGATTTTCCAACAAATCTACTATTTTTATATTTATAGTTCTTATGCTAATTGATCAAGGCTGTAAAATAATCATTAATATGTTTTTCTTCAATGATTATATTGAAATAATAAAAGGCTTTTTATCTTTTGATCCTATAATCAATACGGATGGTTCATGGCTTAATGCAAGATTTGGATTAGGGGTTGGGTTTTCATCACTAATTCTTCTGAATATTATTGCAGTTATTTTATTTATAGAAGTCTATAGATATTATCTTTCTAAAGGAAATAAAGATTTCTGGTCAGATATGTCATTTTTATTTATTACATCTGGAGCTTTATGCTCATTAATAGATAAAGTTTTTTATGGTGGTAGCTTAGACTTTATTGGTATTAGTAATTTATTTATTGCTGATATCAAGGATATTTATATTAATTTAGGAATATTATTCTTTATTATGTTAATTTACATAAATGGTTATTTTAAAGAAGATGAAAACACTACTTTAAAAGATGATTGGAATTCAATAAAGAAATTTTTTAAATTTATGAAAAAGGATATATTAAAAAAATAAGAAGGATTTAATCCTTCTTTTTTTATGTAATGCTAGGCAAGTTTTTATAAAAAAAATCACTTCATAAAGAAGTGATTTCTGGTGGCTTACCCGGGAATCGAACCCGGTACACCTTGATTAAAAGTCAAGTGCTCTACCGATTGAGCTAGTAAACCTTATGACCTGGCGACGTCCTACTCTTCCACACAGTCTCCCGTGCAGTACCATTGGCGCTGTAGAGCTTAACTTTCCTGTTCGGAATGGAAAGGAGTGTTTCCTCTACGCCATCATCACCAGATATTTTTCCCTCAACAAGAACTTATTATATAGACTTCTTAGAATAATGTCAACATATTTTTTTAAATAATTTTATATTTTTATATTTTTTATATAAATTAATTAAATTTATATAAAAAATTATCATTAAATAAAGCTATCAAGAATATTTTTTTGTTTATTCTTAATAGCTTTATTTACTACTTATTTAGTTTATATATATATTCTCTTAATATTTCATTTGAAGCTTTAAATTTTCTAAGCTCTTCTTCTGTCATATCTATTTCCACAACTTCCTTAACACCTTGACTATTAAGAACTGCTGGTACTCCACTAAAAACATTATATTCACCATATTCTCCATTTAATAATGTAGATACTGGAATTATCTTATTTTCATCATTAACAATCGCTTTTATTATTCCTGCTGTTGCAGCTGCTATAGCATAATATGTTGTTCCTTTTCTATTATAAACTTCCCAGCCAGCTCTAGCTGTATCTAGAACCAACTTATCTAAATCAACTTCACCTGCTCTATCCTTGTTATCTTCAATTACTTTATTAAATGGCTTCCCTCCTATATACACATGAGACCATGGAACCATTTGAGAATCTCCATGTTCCCCCATAGAGTAGGCTTGAACACTTCTAGGATCTACATTAAATAAATCTCCAATAAAATTCTTTAACCTAGCTGAATCTACTGAAGTTCCAGATCCTATGACATTACTTTTAGGTAAACCTGATAATTTATGCACATGATAAGCTATTATATCCACAGGATTAGACACAATTATAAAATGTCCTTTGAAACCACTAGACATTATTGGATTAACTATAGATTCAACTATTTTAGCAGATAACTCTAAAGTATCTAGTCTTGTTTGCCCAGGCTTAGGTGGTGCTCCAGCTGTTATAACTACTATATCAACATCTGAACATTCTTCATAGGCTCCTACCCTAATTTTAGTATTTCTATTTAAATACTCTATGCAATGTTTTAAATCCATTACTTCTCCAAGAGCCTTTTCTTTATTAATATCTATCATAAGAACTTCATCACATACACCTTGAGTTATTAAGCTAAAGGCTGTGCTTGATCCAACTAGTCCAGTTCCTACTATTGCCACTTTTCTTGTTTTTGAAAACATATTAACCCTCCCAAAAATTATTCTTATCTATTTTAGTGTATCATGTTTTTACAATAAATATATTAAAAATAAAAAAATCCTAAACAAATGTTTAGGATTTTGGTGCGTCATCAGGGGATCGAACCCGGGACACCCTGATTAAGAGTCAGGTGCTCTACCAACTGAGCTAATAACGCATATTACCTGGCAACGTCCTACTCTCCCACACAGTCTCCCGTGCAGTACCATCGGCGCTGTAGAGCTTAACTTTCCTGT